>NZ_JAOXHE010000001.1:0-1298478 GCF_025779995.1 Rhizobium sp. TRM95796
GAAAAGCTGCGCTTCGCCATCCGCGAAGGCGGCCGCACCGTCGGCGCCGGCATCGTCGCCTCGATCATCGAGTAATCTCTCGACGAGACTGATTGTGAAACCCCGCTGGAGACAGCGGGGTTTTTCGTTTTGACGTCCCTCCCGCCTTTGCCCGGATGCCCCCATGAAGCAGATCCTGTCCATCCAATCCCATGTCGCCTATGGCTATGTCGGAAATCGCGCCGCGGTGTTTCCGCTGCAACGCCTCGGCCATGAAGTGACTGCCATCAACACGGTGCAGTTTTCCAACCATACCGGCTATGGCGAATGGACCGGCGACGTGTTTGCGCCCGCCCATATCGAGGCGATCGTCGAGGGGCTCGACAAGCGCGGCGCGCTGGCGACCGCCGACGCGCTGCTGACCGGCTATCTCGGCGATCCCGCGATCGGCGAAATCATTCTGTCGCTTCTCGATCGCTTGCCGGAAAATGCGCTCTGGCTCTGCGATCCCGTCATGGGCGATGTCGGCCGCGGCTTCTTCGTGCGTCCCGGCATTCCCGAATTTTTCCGCGACCGGGCGCTGCCGCGCGCCGGGATCATCACGCCCAACCAGTTCGAGCTCGAATTTTTGACCGGGCGGACGATCACGACGCTCGAAGAGGCGCGAGCCGCCTGCCGTTCGGCGCATGAGATGGGTCCCGAGATCGTGCTGCTGACCTCGCTGATTCACGACAAGACCGGGGACGACCAGATCCAGATGCTGGCCTCGCACCGCTCGGGCGAGCAGGCGTTGGTGTCGACGCCGCGACTGGCGATCGATCCGGCCCCGAACGGCGCGGGCGACTGCACCTCGGCGCTGTTTCTCGCGCATCGGCTTTCCGGCGCCTCGCTCGCCGACAGCCTGTCGCGCACGGCGTCCAGCATCTTCGCGCTGTTCGACAAGACGATGAAGGCGGGACGGCGCGAACTGCACCTGATCGCCGCCCAGAACGACTTCGCCAATCCCGCCGCGCTCGACGTGACCCTGCTCTGAAGCGTAAAAGCCGAGGGTGAAAGCTGCGGCTTTCGCCCTTCGGGCTTGAACGAATTCGGTTTTCGCGCGTATCACTCCTGCCTGACATCACGTTCGCCTGTTGGAGGCGGATCAGGGGAGGATTGTTTTGAAAAAACGTGTTCTGTTCACCGGCGGCGCCGGAAAAGCCGGCCGTCATGTCGTGCCATGGCTGATCAATGCCGGCTATGAGGTCCACAATCTCGATCTCGTGCCGCTCGACAGCCCCGGGGTGACCAACCTCATCGTCGACATCACCGATTCCGGCCAGGTGTTCAACGCGCTGTCGATGCATCGCGATTTCCCGGACCTCGATCACGGTCGGGGCGTTCAGCCCTATGACGCCGTGGTGCATTTCGCCGCCGTCCCGCGCATTCTCATCAAGCCCGACAACGAGACCTTCCGCGTCAACACCATGGGCACCTACAATGTCGTCGAAGCGGCCGTGAAACTCGGCGTGCGCAAGATCATCGTGGCGTCGTCTGAAACCACCTATGGCGTCTGCTTCGCCGAGGGACATCGCGACTTCCATCAGTTTCCGCTCGACGAAGACTACGACGTCAACCCGATGGACTCCTATGGTCTGTCGAAGGTGGTCAACGAGAAGACCGCGCGCGCCTTCGCCGAACGCTCGGGCGCCGACATTTATGCGCTTCGGATCGGCAATGTGATCGAGCCGCATGAATATGCGGACTTTCCGCGCTATTTCGCCAATCCTGAAATTCGCAAGCGGATCGCCTGGTCTTATATCGACGCGCGCGACCTCGGGCAGATCGTTCATCTCTGCATCGGCAAGGACGGCATGGGCTATCAGGTGTTCAATGCTGTCAACGACACGGTGTCGGCCGATACGCCGAGCCGCGAGCTGGCGGCGCGCTACTATCCGAATGTGCCGTTCACCCGTGAAATCGGCGAATTCGAAAGCCTGCTTTCCAACCGCAAGATCCGTGAGGTTCTCGGTTTCAAGGAAGAGCATGACTGGCGGAAATATGTGACGGTCTGAAATAGCCGAAAGGGCTCCGCGAGGAGCCCTTTTCAACATTCGACAATGTGTGGGAATCAGGCGTCCTTGCCGACCACGAGACCATAGACGTAAGCGACCGCCATCAGGCCGACGAGGCCGAGCATGGCGAAGATCTGCGACACGAAACCGCGCTTCGGCAACAGCGCCGCATCGCCTGCACCTGACGCGCGCACGGTGTTGGCCTTGAGAATTTCGACCAGTCTTGCGTTCACGGCGTCGTTGTTGTTGGCGGCGTCGCCTTCGGTCGCGTCATCAGCGCTTTCGGCCCGTTCATGCTGCATCACTTCACCCCATGGTTAATGAGTATGTAATGCTTTTCCGCAGATGAGGCAAGATGGAGCCGCGCCGGGAAGCCTCAGAGCTCCGGGATGTTTTCGCGGAACACCACCTGCAGGCGCGGGGCATGATAGTCGAAACGCTTGCCGAGCACCGCATGGCTGAGCATGGCGATCGACTCGCGCGCCTCGACGCGCGGATTCTGGTCGATGACCGCGTCCATCGCGCCCGAAAGCAGCAGCAGTTTCGAGGATTCGGTCAGTTCGTGGCCGATGAAGATGATGGATTTCGACCGGCCGGCCTCAGCGATCGCTTGGCCGATGCCGGCATTGCCGGCGCCGATATTGTAGATTCCGACCAGATCGGGATGGCGCGCCAGCAGCGCCGCAGCTTCCTCATAGGCGCGCTGCCGGTCGTCGCGGACTTCCCGCAATTCGACCACCTGCAGGTGCGGAAATTCTTCCGTCAGGATATGCCGGAAGCCCATCTCGCGCTCTTCATGGCCGCGATAGGAGAGCGAGCCGGCAAACAGCGCGACTTTACGATTCTCTCCCGGCGGCAGGAAACGCCCCAATAGATAGCCGGCTAAACGACCGGCGGCGCGGTTGTCGATGCCGACATAGCCGGTGCGCGGCACATGCAGGATATCGGACACCAGCGTGACCACCGCCACGCCCGCATCCGCCAGCATGCGCATGGCTTCGCGCACGGCGGGGTGGTCGAGCGCGATGAGGCCGACGCCCTGACTTTCGCCGCGAAGGCCCATCAGCGTGTCGGCCAGCGTGATCGGGTTGAAACCCTCTACCTCATGGATACGACAGTCGATGATTTCCTGCGCCGCGCATTGCCGCTCGATCTGCGCCTTGAGCGTCTTGATGAACGAATTGGTGCCTTGGGGCAGCACGAAATCGAGCCTGATGCGCTCGGACGAGGCGTCGCCGCCGCCGAAATAACCCAGGCGTTTGGCGGTTTCCATCACGATCGAGCGGGTTCGCTCGCTGACCCCGGAACGATTGTTGAGCACGCGGTCGACGGTGGCGGTAGAGACGCCTGATTCCCGCGCAATATCAAAGAGTGTCGATCGCAAGCCCATGATTCCCGTCAGCGATGATGATGTAAAATGATGTAATCCGTTCTCGGCGCCGCGCAAGTGATTTTGCAGGACGCGCAAATTCTCCACCGAAAGCACGCCATCATTTTTCTTCACCTATTCAACACGTTGAGCGGTTCAAGATCCGCTTCTGCGTCAGTTGTGATGGAGAATGATTTCCCAGCGGAGATCAATGATGTTTTTTGATGTTGACATTGCCTCATGATAAAATCAATATCAATCACGCAGCGGATGGGAGGTCCGTTGCAAAGGGAGGAAAATATGTCCACTTCGTTTCGCGTGTCGCGACGCGGCTTCTTGAGCGCGTCCTCACGACTGGCAGGCGTCACCGCCGCCATCGGCATCGCCCCGCAATTCATTCGACCCGGCCGCGCGTTTGCGGCGGATGCGTTGGCCCCCGGCATGATCGGCGGCCCGACCGGCTTCGCCGGCGCCGAGCGCTATCAATATGGTCCCGACACGCCCGAGGGGCGGGCGATCGAGGCAGCCAAGGCGCTGAAGGGCGCGGGCAATGCGCCGGCCAAGATCGTGCTCGGCCTGTCCGACGGCTCGATCGGCCAGTTGACGCAGCCGTTTCCCAAGGGCGCGCCGTCGATCAAGGAATTGTGGGAAAAGGAAACCGGCATCACGCTGGAAATCGTCGGCGTTCCCAACGGCCAGGAATTCACCAAGACGATGCAGGACATCTCCACCAAGGGGGGAGCCTTCGACATCTATGCGGTGGAATGGAACCGTCTGGGCGATCTCGCCGAAACCGGCGGCATCATCGCGCTCGACGACTATGTCGCGGCCCACAAGCCGGAATGGGACGATCCCGAGCGCGGCTATGTCGGCGGCCAGGCCGGCGTGTCGCTGCTCAACCAGTATCGCGGCCAGACCTATGGCGTGTCACTGGACGGCGACTTCCAGACCTGGAACTACCGCACCGACCTGTTCAGCGACGAAGCGGAAAAGAAGGCCTTTTCCGACAAGCACGGCTATGAGCTCGCGCCGCCCAAGACGTGGAAGCAGCATTCCGAGATCGCCGCTTTCTTCCATCGTCCGGACAAGGGTCTGTTCGGCTCGACCGACCTGCGCAATCAGGGCTGGGGCTACACCAACTGGTATCAGCGATATGTGTCGATGGGCAATCCCAACCAATATCTGTTCGACGAAAGCGGCGCGCCGCTGATCAATTCGGACGCCGGCGTCGCCGCCACGCTCGAATATGTCGACTCGCTGTCGCATCATTCGCCGGATGCGATCTCCTGGGGTTGGCCTGAGCAGTATGGCAACTTCGCCAATGCCGGCGCCGCCATGACCTGCGCCTTTTCCAACCTGCCGAAATTCCTCGACAATGCCGGCAACACCGGCTCGAAGGTCACCGGCAAGGTCGGCTCTATGCTGCCGCCGGGCCGCGAGGTGGACGGCAAGCTGATCCAGCGCACCGTGCTCTGGCTCAATCTGTCGGCCTCGGTGTCCTCGCAGAGCAAGAATCCGGAAGCCTGCTATCTGCTGCTGCAATGGCTCGGCTCCAGCCGTATCTATTCCTGGATGACAGCCAATCCGGGCGGCTATTTCGATCCGTTCCAGCTCGCCAACTTCTCCGATCCGCTCGTTCGCGAGACCTATCATGATTACCACATGGACATCGTGCGCGAGAGCGTGGCCCGAACCGTGCCGACCATCAATTATCCGGGCGCCACCGCTTTCCACAATGCGCTGGACGAAAACCTGATGGCGGCGCTGACCAAGGCGAAGAGCCCGGAACAGGCGATGGCCGATACCGAAAAGCAATGGAAGCGCATTGCCCGCCGCACTGGCGAGGACAAGCTGATCGAGGCGATCAAGGCCAACAAAGCGGCCTGGCCGACCATCACCGACGCCGTCTGAGGCGGCCGACGAGCCGGGGAGAGGCGGTCGACGCCTCTCCTTCACCGCGCCCGCAATTCTTGTGATAGATCCATGTCCCGTTCCCCCATTTTCGAGCTTTTTCGTTACGCTGCCATTCTTCTTGCAGTGGCGATCACGCTCGTGCCCATTCTCTGGATGGCCTCGATGGCCTTCAAGCCTATCGCCGAATGGTCGGCCGCCGGCGCCGATCTCACCTGGTGGCCGAAACAGCCGACGCTCGACAATTTCCGCTTCATCTTCGGCACATCCTCAAGCGACCTGATCGTGGCGCTCGACCGCACGGCGACGAAACCCATCCTGTCTTCGCTGCTCTCGGCGGTGTTCGGCACGCTGATCGCGATGATCGCCGGCACGTCCGCCGCGTATGGTCTGTCGCGCTTCGGCTCGGGCCAGAATCTGCCGCTGGCGCTGATCCAGCTCCGGCTTTTTCCGCCGATGGCGGTGATGATCCCGGTGATGATCATGTGGGCTTTTCTCGGTCTTGTCGACACATGGTGGGGCCTGGCGCTGATCTACGGCATCGTCACGCTGCCCTTCGCCTTCTGGCTGATGAAGACGTTTTTCGACGACATGCCGCGCGAAATCGAAGACGCCGCCCGCGTCGAGGGCTGCTCGCGCTTCCGCGTCTTCACCCGCATCACCCTGCCGATGATGCGCGCGCCGCTCGCAAGCTCCGCTCTGTTCGTCTTCATTCTCAACTGGTCGGATTATCTGATCGGCCTGCTCCTGACCACGCGGGAATGGGTGACGATCCCGGTCTATATGGCGTCGCTGTCGTCGTCGATGACCGGCCAGCTCTATGGCGCGAAAGCAGCCCTCGGCCTCATCGCCGCCGTGCCGCCGGTGATCATGGGCATCGCCATCCAGAAACATCTGGTGCGCGGCCTGACCTTCGGGGCGCTGAAGCAATGACCGACGCGCTCGCTTCCTCGACGGACCTCATCGCCATGAAGACCACCGACACCACCCGCAAGGACGTCGAAAGCGGCCGGCTGGGCTTCCGCCTGACGCTGCCCGCGCAGATCCTCGTCCTGTTCATCTCCGTCTTTCCGCTGTTGATGCAGCTCTATATCAGCCTCACCGATTGGTCGCCGCTCGATGGCGTGCCCTGGTGGATGGCCTGGGAAAGCTGGAACACCTTCGCCAATTACACCGATCTCGCCATCGACACGCGCTTCTGGGATGCGGTTGGCCGCACGCTTCTGGTGATGGCCGTCTGCGTGCCGGCGGAATTCCTGCTCGGCTTCGGGCTGGCGCTGCTGTTCATGGATGATTTCAGGGGCAAGCGGCTGTTCTATTCGATCATGCTGATGCCGATGATGGTGGTGCCCGCAGTCGCCGGCTACATGTTCTTCATGTTGTTCCAGTCGGGCGGGCCGGTGAACGACATTATCTCAAGCCTCATCGGCCAGCCTTTTTCGCTCGCCTGGCTGTCGAGCCCGCAATGGGCGCTGGTCGCGGTGATGATCGCCGACATCTGGCAATGGACGCCGCTGATGTTCCTGATCCTGCTGGCGGGCCTCGCCGGCGTGCCTGATGACCAGCTGAAGGCGGCCACATTGCTCGGTGCCTCCTGGCCGCAGAAATTCCGCACCATCATCCTGCCGAAGATGAAGACGATCATCATCATCGCGCTGGCGATCCGGGTGATCGAGAACTTCAAGATCTTCGACACGCTCTACATCATGACCGGCGGCGGCCCCGGCGTCGCGACCGAAACCATCTCCGTCTACATCTACAAGGTCACCCAGAACGATCTGATCTGGGGCTATGTCGCGGCCATCGCGCTCGCCATCCTGATCGTGCTGTCGGTCGCCGCCAATTTCGCCATCTCGCGCATGAACCGGGCGCGCAACGCGGGGAGCGCGGCATGACATCCATTCACCTCAAGCAATTGACCAAGAGTTTCGGCGCATTCCAGGCGCTGAAGACCATGGACCTGAAGATCGAGGACGGCGAGTTCGTCGCGCTGCTCGGTCCCTCCGGCTGCGGCAAGTCGACGACGATGAACATGATTGCCGGCATGGAAGACCCGACCAGCGGTTCCATCCTGTTCGACGATCGCGACATGAACGGCGTGCCGATGGGCCGGCGCGGCGTGGGCTTCGTGTTCCAGAATTATGCGATCTTCACCCATATGAGCGTCTACGACAATCTCGCTTACGGCTTGCGCATGCGCAAGCTGCCGACGGCGGAGATCGACCGTCGGGTCAAGCAGATGGCCGAGTTCCTGCAATTGGGGCCGTTGCTGACGCAGCCTTCGGCGAAACTATCGGTCAACATCCTGCAGCGGCTGGCGATCGGCCGTTCGGCGATCGTCGAGCCGGCGATTTTCCTGCTCGACGAGCCCTTGTCGAATGTCGACGCCGCGTTCCGCGCGGTGATGCGCACAGAACTCAAACATCTCCAACGCCAGTTCAAGCAGACCATGGTCTATGTCACCCACGACCAGCTGGAGGCCATGACCATGGCCGACCGGATCGCGGTGATGGATCATGGCGTCTTGCTGCAGAGCGGATCGCCCGTCGATGTCTACAACAATCCGAGCAGCACGTTCGTCGCCGGCTTTCTGGGATCGCCGGGCATGAACCTCATCCGCGGCGAACTCGTCGACCGCGCCGATGCGCTGCATGTCGATCTCGGCGCCTTCGGCCTGTCGGAGGCGCTGGAGCCGTCTCTGGCGCGAGCGGCGAAAGCGGGCAGGACCCGCAACGTCACTTATGGCTTCCGACCGGAACAGGCGCAACTCGAGGCGTCGTCATCGGGATTGCCGGTGTTCTTCGTCGAGCGCATAGGCTCGCGCACCATCGTCCATCTGGGAGGCGAGGGCGCCGTGATCAAGCTGGTGCTCGGCAACGACGCCGGTTTCGAAGTCGGCCAGACGGCGCGGCTCACGATCAATCCCGGTTCGGTTCGCCTGTTCGACGGCGAGACCGGTCTCGCAATCAGGGAGGCGTGATCATGGCCAGCATCGCATTTCGCAGTGTCACCAAGCGGTTCGGCAATACGGTCGCGGTCGACAATGTCTCCTTCGAGATCGCCGACAACGAGTTCTTCTGCTTCTTCGGGCCGCCGCTGTCTGGCAAATCGACCATCCTGAAACTCATTCTCGGTCTTGAGACCCCGGATGCGGGAGAGATTCTGATCGGCGGCAAACTCGCCAATGCGCTGTCGCCGGCCGAGCGCAACGTCGCCATGGTGTTCCAGAACCTGGCGCTGTTTCCGCATATGTCGGCGGAGGAGAATGTGCGCTTTCCGCTCGTCGAGAGGCGCGTGCCGGAAGACAAGATCAAGGCGCGCGTGGCGGCGGTGGCGGCGAAGCTCCATATCGGCCATCTCCTGCACAAGCCGCCGGCGCAGCTCTCCGGCGGCGAACGCCAGCGCGTCGCCATCGCCCGTGCGCTGGTGCGCGATCCCGCCGCCTATCTGATGGACGATCCGATCTCGGCGCTCGATGCGCGGCTGCGCGAAGAGACCCGCGTCGAGCTGAAACGTATCCAGCGCGAACTCGGCCACACGCTCCTCTATGTCACCCATGATCAGGAAGAGGCGATGTCGATCGCCGACCGCATGGCGATCATGGAGAACGGCGCGATCCGCCAGATGGGCGCGCCCTCGGAGATCTATGACCGGCCGGCCAGCGATTACGTCGCGCGCCTGCTCGGCTCGCCGGCGATGAACATCCTGCCGATCGAAGCCGGTTCCGCAGCCTCCGGCGCCATCGCTCTCGCCGGGCTCGCGCCGCCTGCCGCGTCGAGCGTCGGCATTCGGCCTGAGGACCTGCGTCCCGAACCCTGGAGCAACGAGAAACCCGGCCGCCCGGCCAGGGTCTTCGAGGTCGAGCCGCTCGGCGGCTACACGGTGGTGACATTTGCCGTCGGGGAGGGCCGTTTGCGGGCGCTGTTGCGTGGGCAGCCGCGCATCGAAATCGACAGCGCCGTCGCGCTCAGCTGCGACCCGCGCCGCATTCACTTTTTTGGTCCGGACGGGCGCGCGCTCGCTCCCGCCGGCGCATGATGGGAGGAAAACATGGCTGACGCCAAGGGTTTCGAACCGGACGTGGAGGTCCGTGTCAAAGACTACAGGATCGGCGCCATCGGCGCCGGCATGATCATGGCCGAATGCCATCTTGCCGCTTACAAGGAAGCCGGCTTTCAAGTGGCGGCCATCGCTTCGCGGACCAAATCCCGCGCCGAAGGCGTCGCCAGCCGTTGGGGTATTCCCAGGGTGCACGACACGCCGGAGGCGCTGATCAAGGATACGGATGTCGAGATCCTCGATATCGCCTATCCACCCGACCAGCAGCCGGCGCTGATCCGCGCGGCGCTGAAAGAGCCGCATATCAAGGCGATCCTGGCGCAGAAGCCGCTGGCCTTGTCACTCGACGAGGCGCGCAAGCTGCGCGACGAGGCGAAAGCCGCCGGCAAGATCCTCTCGGTCAACCAGAATATGCGCTACGACCAGTCGATGCGGGTGCTCAAGCAGATCCTCGACAAGGGCGAGTTGGGCAAGGTGGTGATCGCGACGATCGACATGCGCGCCATTCCGCATTGGCAGACGTTCCTCGAAGGCCTTGATCGACTGACGCTCGCCAATATGAGCGTGCATCATCTCGACGTGCTGCGCTTCCTGTTCGGCGACCCGGAAGAAATCTACACCGCGACGCGATCCGACCCGCGCACGCAATTCGCCCATAAGGACGGCATCACCGTCTCCACCATCAAGTTTCCCGACAATGTGCTGGCGGTGTCGATGGAGGATGTCTGGGCCGGTCCGCGCGAAGCGGGCTTCGACAGCGATTTCTACATCAAATGGCGGGTCGAGGGCACGGATGGCGTGGCGCAGGGCACGATCGGCTGGCCCGACGGTTCGGCCTCGACGCTGACCTACGCCTCGAAGACCACCACCGGCGGCCAATGGGTGACCCCGACCTGGGACACGATGTGGTTCCCGCACGCCTTTATCGGGGTGATGGAGCAGCTGCAATACGCCGTCAAAACCGGAGAAACGCCGGCGCTCAACGTCGCCGACAATGTGAAAACCATGGCGCTGGTCGAAGCCGGCTATCGCTCCATGGATGAAGGCCGGGCCGTCAAGCTCGCCGAAATCGCCATCGACTGACCATCAGAAAAGGGAGGAACACCATCATGATGCAAACAGGTATTTTCACCGGCTATTTCCCCTACGGCCTCGACGAAACCGCCAAGAAGATCCGCGACATCGGCTTCAACACCGTCCAGCTCGACATGCATTTCAAGGACATCGACCTGTCGGCCGGGCAGATCACCAAGGACAAATGCGTGACGATCCGCGAGACGTTCCGCGATCACAATCTGCCGATCTGCTGCATTTCGGGCTACACCAACATCATCCATCCCGACAAGGCTGAGCGCGAAAAGCGCGTGGGCTATCTCAAGGAGATCATCGCGCATGCGCAATATCTCGGCACGCCCTATGTGATTTCCGAAACCGGCACCTTCAACACCGACTCCGACTGGGTGCATCACCCCAAGAACAAGACGGAGGAAGGCTTCGAGGAGTGCCGCAAGGTCATCGCCGATCTGTCGCAGTTCGCTTACGATCACGGCGCCGTCTTCCTGCTCGAAACCTATGTGAACAATGTCGTCGGCTCTGTCGACGAGACGGTGAAGATGTTCGCCCAGGTCGATCATCCCGGCCTCGGCCTGCTGATGGACCCGACCAACTATTTCGAGACTCACAATATCGATCGCATGGACGAGATCCTTCACCAGGTGTTCGACACGCTGCAGGACAAGATCAAGATCGGCCACGCCAAGGACGTCAAGCGCTCCGGCGACGACAAGTCGGAAAAGCATGCCGATATCGGTGACGAGGACGCGCTGGAAAGCCACACCTTCCGCGGCGTCGGCGAGATCGAACTGCCGGCTCCCGGCATGGGATCGCTGAACTACGATCTTTACCTGAAGCTTCTTTCGCGCAAGCATCCGAATATTCCGATGATCATCGAACATCTCGAAGAGTCGGACGTGCCGCGCGCCAAGAAATTCCTCGACGGCAAGCTCAGGGCCCAGGGTCTCTGATCAGTGACAGGACCGGCCGGAGACGATCCGGCCGGTCGCCTCCGACCAGGGCGACAGACAAGAAGGAAATGCAGACATGGTTGAACTTTATGGCGGCCAGCGGTCACGCCGTGACCTCGCGGCGCATGCGGGATCGTTTGGGCAATTCGCCGGCGTGCGGCTGATGACGCTGGGCGACGGCGTCGAACGCGGCATCCGCATGCTGGAATTTCGCAGCGGCACCGGGCTGCGCTTCACCGTGCTCATCGACCGCGCCTTCGACATCGCCGATTGCGACTATCGCGGCATGGCGGTGGGCTGGCATTCGCCGGCTGGTTTTCGCCATCCTGGCCTGCATGAATATGAAGGCGAGGGCGGGCTCGCCTGGCTGCGCTCCTTCTCCGGCCTGATGGTCACCTGCGGCCTCGACCATATCCTGTTCATGCATGACGAGCCGGCGGATCACTATGTCTACGGCCCGCGCAAGACGGTCAGCCACTCCATTCATGGCCGCATCGGCACGATCCCGGGCAAGCTCACCGGTTACGGCGAGCGCTGGGACGGTGACGAGTTGGTGCTGTGGTGCGAGGGTTCGGTGATCCAGGGCGCCGTCTTCGGCGAACACCTGGAACTCATCCGCCGCATCGAGATCACCGCCGGAACCAACGATATCCGAATTTCCGACCGGGTCGTCAATCGCGGCTTCTATCGCACGCCGCATATGTATTGCTATCACATCAATGTCGGGCATCCGGTTCTGGCCGAGGGCTCGCGTTACATCGCGCCGATCAGGGAGGTGGTCTGGGCGGCGCATGCGGGCGACGATTTCCGCAAGCAATCCGCCGGGTACCGCACGATGCCCGCGCCGCAACTGGGCTTTCACGAGCAGGTCTGGCAGCATGAACTCGGCGCCGACGCCGCAGGCGAAGTTCCGGTGGCGCTGGTCAACGACGCGCTCGGCCTCGGCTTTCAGGTGACGACGCGCAAGGACCAGTTTCCCTGTCAATATGAATGGCAGAACCTGCAAGCCGGACAATATGCCCTGGGGATCGAGCCTTCCACCAATCACGTGCTCGGCAAGGGCTATGCGAGGGAGAAAGGCGAGCTGATCTGGCTCGAACATGGCGACGAGCGCGCCTATCAATCCACCTTCAGCATTCTCACCAGCGCCGAGGAAATCGCGGCCAGCGAAGGCCGGATCCGCGCCATCGCCGCGCAGCCCGATGAGGACTATCCGGAGCCTTCGGGCCGCCATCTGCCGATCGGAGGCCGCGCATGATCGACATGAACGGCAAGACCATTCTCTATACCGGCGGGGCCGGCGGTCTGGGGCTCGAGACGACGATGCATTTCCTCGACGCCGGGGCGCGCGTGGTGGTGATCGACCGTGACGCCGCCAAGATGGCGGCGCTGGAAGAGGCGGCCAAGACGCATCACGCCGAACGGCTGCTGGTGCGCGATTTCGATCTCGCCGATCTCTCTGGGCTGAAGCGCGAACTCGATTTTCTGCAGGAGAAGCATGGCGGCTTCGACGTGGTGATCAACAACGCCGCGATCTACCCCTCCAAGCCCTTCGAGGATTACACGATCGAGGAGCATCAGCTGGTGCAGCGCGTCAATGTCGACGCCGCGATCGTCTGCGTGCAATCGGCGCTGCCGCACATGAAGGCGCGACAATGGGGGCGGATCATCAACATCGCCTCGATCACTCTTTACGGCGGCTGGGCGATGCTGTCTCCCTACGTCCAGTCCAAGGGCGCGCTGGTGGGGCTTGCCCGCGCCTGGGCGCGGGAGTTCGGCCCGTATGGCGTCACGGTCAACGCCATTTCGCCGGGCGCCTTCCCGACCGACGCAGAAAAGATCCACCCTGATCCGGAAGGCTATACCCGCCATGTGCTCGATCACCAGGCGGTGAAACGGCGCGGCTCGCCCGCCGACATCGCCAATGCGCTGATGTTCCTGGCCTCGGACGGCGCCGGCTTCATCACCGGCCAGACGCTGAATGTCGATGGCGGATGGGTGATGCAGTGATGAAGCGCTATCACGCCCTGACCTGGGATCATCCCCGGGGTTACAATGCCTTGGCGGCCGCGGCGGATAAGGCGCGCGCCGAGGGACTGGTCGACATCGTCTGGGACAAGCAGCCGCTCGAAGGCTTCGAATCCCATCCGATCGCCGATCTCTGCGCACGTTACGACCTCGTTGTGCTCGATCATCCCCATGTCGGCGAGGCCGTAGCGGAGACCTGCCTGCGTCCGCTGGAGGAGGTTTTCGGCGCGGTGGCGCTGGAGGAAATCGGCGCGGCGACGATCGGTCCGTGCCTCGAGAGTTACCATTACCAGGGGAAGACCTGGGCGCTGCCGCTGGACGCCGCAACACAGGTGATGGCGGTGAGGCCGGACCTCGTGGATGAGCCGCCCCGAACTTGGAAAGATGTGGTGGATCTCTCCTGGTCCGGCGGCAAGGTGGCGCTGTCGCTGGCGGGACCGCATGCGATTCTCAGCTTCCTGTCGATCGCCTCCGCCTATGGCGAAGAGGCCGGCCGCAAGGGTCACCAGTTGGTGACGGAAGAGACGGGGTTGATCGTCTATGATCTCATGGGTCTGCTCGCAAGTCGCAGCCCCGCCTCCGTGCGCGGCCTCAATCCCATCGGCATTCTCGGCCATATGGCGGCGCATGACGATGTCGCGCTGTGTCCGCTGATCTATGGCTATGTCAATTATGCCGCTCCGAACGCCGGCCGCGCGCTCGGCTTTCATAACGCGCCGGTGGCGAGCCTCGGCGTACGGCCCGGATCGACATTGGGCGGCACCGGCATCGCCGTGTCCCGCCGTTGCGAGGTGACGCCGGAGCTTGTCGAACATCTGACCTGGTTGATGGGAGAGGAGGCGCAGACGCGCTTCATTCCCGACCATGAGGGCCAGCCGTCGCGCCGGTCGGCCTGGAGCGACGAGGCGGTGAATGGGCGCTGGGGCCAGTTCTATCGCAACACGGCGGCAACCCTCGAAAGCGCCTATGTCCGACCGCGTTTCAACGGCTATATCCGCTTCCAGACCGAAGCCTCGGCGCTGTTGCGCGACTGTTTCGCCAACAAAACCAATGGAAGAACCGCCATCGCCGCGCTGAATGCGCTGTTTGCAAAACATGCGCCCGAGAAGGATTACGCGCCATGACCGAAGATATCAGGTTCGAGATCGAGGACGATATCGCCGTCATCACCCTCAACCGCCCGCAGAAGCTGAACGCCGTGACGCCTGAGATGGCCGACGCCATCGTCGCGGCGGTCACCGAATGCAATGACAGCGACACGATCCGCTGCGTCATCGTCACCGGCGCCGGCGAACGCGCCTTCTGCGCCGGCTCCGACATCCGCGAACTCGATACGTATGAGACGCCCTGGCAGTTCCGCAATCGTCCCGATTATTGCGACGCCATCCGGGCGCTGCTCAAGCCGTCGATCGCCGCCGTCAACGGCTACGCCTTCGGCGGCGGGCTGGAGACGGCGATGTCCTGCGATATCCGGCTGGCTTCGGACAATGCCCAGTTCGCGGCGCCGGAAATCAAGCTCGGCTGGATCGGCGGCGGCGGCATGGCCGTTCATCTCGCCCATGCCGTCGGTTCGTCCAATGCGGCGCTGATGATCATGACCGGCGATCCGGTCAGCGCCGAGCGCGCATTGGGCTGGGGGCTGGTCAGCGAGGTGACCACGCAGGCGGAATTGATGACGCGGGCGAGGGCGCTGGCGAAAACCATCGCCGCGCGGGCGCCGATCGCGGCGGAAACGGCCAAGCTCAATCTGAAAGCGGCCTTTTCCATGCCGGTCGAAAAGGCTATCGAATATGAGCGCGATTTGCAGACCATCTGCTTCGCCACGGCTGACGCGGCCGAGGGCCGCGCCGCGTTCAAGGAAAAGCGCCAGCCTGTGTTCAAGCGGCGCTGAGAAGTCAGGGAGTGAGGATTGTGAATTTGACTGCGAAACATTTCGCGAGCGGAACATTCGTCGGGCGGATCTGGCTGGAAGCGGCCGATGGCCCGGCGCTCGTGGTTCTCCGCGACGGCATGCTGCATGACGTGACGTCGAAAGACGCGCCGACTATGCGCGACCTCCTGGAAATGGACGATCCCGTCGCCTGGCTTTCCGCCAATCCGGGAACACCGGTGATGTCGCTGGAGGATGCAGCCAGCCGCAGCCTGCTTCTCGCGCCCTGCGATCTCCAGGCGGTGAAAGCCTGCGGCGTGACCTTCGCGCGTTCGATGGTCGAGCGCGTGATCGAGGAGAAGGCGGCGGGCAATCCGGTGCTGGCCGAAAAGATCCGCGAACGCGTCACGTCGATCATCGGCGACAGCCTGCGCAACCTGAAGGCCGGCTCGGACGAGGCGATGAAGGTCAAGGCGGCGCTGATCGAGGAAGGCGTCTGGTCGCAATATCTCGAAGTCGGCATCGGCCCGGACGCCGAAGTGTTCAGCAAGGCCCAGCCGATGGCATCCGTCGGCTATGGCGCCGAGGTTGGCCTGCATCCGATTTCCAAATGGAACAATCCTGAGCCGGAAGTCGTGCTCGCAGTCAATTCCAGGGGCGTGGTGCAGGGCGCCACACTCGGCAACGACGTCAATCTGCGCGATGTCGAAGGACGTTCGGCGCTGCTGCTCGGCAAGGCCAAGGACAACAACGCCTCCTGCTCGATAGGCCCGTTCATCCGTCTGTTTGATGCGACCTACACGATCGACCATGTCCGCAACGCCGACCTGACGCTGCGGGTGGAAGGCGAGGACGGTTATGTGCTCGACGGCAAGAGTTCGATGAAGGAGATCAGCCGCGATCCGCTCGATCTCGTCAGCCAGACCATCGGCCGGCATCATCAATATCCGGATGGCTTCATGCTGTTCATGGGCACGCTGTTCGCGCCGGTCGAGGATCGCGACCACAAGGGGCAGGGCTTTACCCACAAGCTCGGCGACGTGGTGACGATCGCCAATCCCGAACTCGGCAGCCTGACCAACACCGTGCGGCTGTCGACGGAATGCCAGCCCTGGACCTTCGGCGTCCGCGCCCTGATGGCCAATCTCGCCCGGCGCGGATTGCTCTGAGCGTCAGCCGTGGACCTTCTCCACCGCCTCGACATTGCGGCGGTGGACCGCCTCATAGGGTTCAAAATAGAGGATGGCGCCGCGGGCGCAATCCTCGGCGACGAAATCGATCAGCGGCGAGGACGCTGCGATGCGGCGGTCGAGCGGATCGATCAGCCGTTCGAGATAGGCGCGGTTGGCGTCGATCAGGCCCTTTTTGTAGCCGCCCTCGGCGATGCGTCGGGGATCGCCGTGATTGGGCAGGATGCGGCGGATCGGCCATAGGGACATCCGCGACAGTTCCGCGATATGCGTGTCGATATGCTCGGGCTCGGAGACATAGGTCACGGTGTCTTCCAAAGTGTCGCCAGCCAGGAGCAGGCCTTCATCCGGCAGCCACAGCACGCAGCCGTCTGCGCTGTGAATGTCGAAGTGATGCAATTCGATGCGTCGATCGCCGAGTCTGAGATCGAGCCGTTTGTCGAAAAGCGTCGTCGGCATCACCAGAGGCGAGATCGGCGGCGAGCCGCTTTCCAGTTCCTCGCGATGCTCTTCGATCGCCTGCGCCGTCAGGCCGAGCGCGATGATCTCGCAATCGGAAAACACCTCGTTGCCGGCGACGTGGTCGGTGTGCCAGTGGCTCAGCACGAGGCGGATCGAGGTTACGCCCGTCTCTTCCAGATACCGCCGCATGAAGCGGGCGTGGTCGAGGCTCGTGTGGCTGTCATAGACGATGGCCTCGGTCCCATCGACCAGCGCATAGGCCGCGATACCCAGGCCATAGGCGCCGTCGTCGAGCCAGTTTTCTTCTTGAGAATGCAGCCGCTTGCCGGCGATGCGGCCGTCATAAAATGCAAAAAGCCCCGGATAGGGCTCGAACACGCGCATGGTCTCGGCAAGATCGGGCATGGGAGCCTCCGCGGAAGGGATCTCCCCGCGCGGATGCGGGGAGATCTGTTGTGATCAGTGAGCGATCATAACATGGCGGACGGCGGTGTAATCCTCAAGCGCATACATCGACATATCCTTGCCGTAGCCGGATTGCTTGACGCCGCCATGCGGCATTTCGTTGGTCAGCATGAAATGGGTGTTCACCCAGGTGCAGCCATACTGCAGCTTGGCGGTCGCCTTCAGCGCCTTGGAGACATCCTTGGTCCAGACGGAGGAGGCGAGGCCGTAATCGCTGTCGTTGGCCCAGGCGACCACATCGTCGTCGCCGCCGAAGCGGGTGACGGAAACGACCGGACCGAACACTTCGCGGCGGACGATTTCGTCATCCTGGCGCGCGCCGGCGACCACGGTCGGCTGGTAGAAGAAGCCTTGGTCCGAGCCGAGCTTGCCGCCGGCGGCGATCTCCATATGGCCGAGTTCGGCGGCGCGCTCGACGAAGCTCGCGACGCGGTCGCGCTGGCGCTTGGAGATCAGCGGGCCGATCTCGTTTTCGGTGTCGTCGGCGAGATTGTACTTGATCGAGGAGACGGCGCTGGCGAGATCGGCGACGAATTTGTCGTAGATCTTCTCATGCGCATAGATGCGGCAGGCGGCGGTGCAATCCTGGCCGGCATTGTAGTAGCCGAAGATCTTGATCGCGCCGACGGCGGCGTCGATATCGGCGTCGTCATAGATGATCACCGGGGCCTTGCCGCCCAGTTCCAGATGCGTGCGCTTGACCGTCTTGGAGGCGGCGACCAGCACTTTCTTGCCGGTGGCGACATCGCCGGTGATCGACACCATCTTGATCTTGGGGTGGTTTATGAGGTGGTTGCCGGTGGTTTCGCCACGGCCGAGCACGACATTGACCACGCCTTCCGGGAGAATATCGGCCAATACCTTGGCGAGCTTCAGCGCCGTCAGCGGCGTCTGCTCGGAGGGCTTGAACACCACCGTGTTGCCGGCGGCGAGCGCGGGCGCGAGCTTCCAGGCGGTCATCATCAGCGGATAGTTCCACGGCGCGATGGAGCCGACGACGCCGATCGGGTCGCGGCGGATCATCGAGGTGAAGCCGGGCAGATATTCGCCGGCCACGGGGCCATGCTGGCTGCGGACAGCGCCGGCGAAGAAGCGGAAGCAATCGGCGATGGCCGGGATTTCGTCGTTCAGCGCCGCATTGATCGGCTTGCCGCAATTCAGCGATTCCAGCGTGGCGAAGCCGAGCGCGTCGGCCTCGATGGCGTCGGCGATCTTGAGGAGATAGGACGCGCGCTGGGCTGGCGTCGTCTCGGACCATGTCGTGAAGGCCTTGTCGGCGGCGTCGACGGCGGCGTCGATCTGGGCGGTCGAGGCCTCGGGAATGGCGACGATGGTTTCGCCGGTGCGCGGGTTGAGGATCTGCTCCTCCGTCTCCGTGCCGGCTTCGAACTTTCCGCCGATCAGCAATTCGGTATCCATGATGTTCTCCCTCTTGATTGCCGGGTTATTTGCCGGCGCCGGCGGTTTCGGCGCCGTCGCGGGTCAGGTAATAGGCGCCCAGGATGGGCAGGAATGTCACCAGCACCACGAACATGGCGACGACATTGGTGACCGGCCGCTCGCGCGGACGAATGAGTTCTTCGAGCATCCAGATTGGCAGCGTCTCCTGTTGGCCGGCGGTGAAGGTGGTGACGATCACCTCGTCGAAGGACAAAGCGAAAGCAAGCATGCCGCCCGCCATCAGCGCCGTGCCGATATTCGGCAGGATGACATAGCGAAAGGTCTGGAAGGAATTGGCGCCGAGGTCGTAGGAGGCCTCGATCAGCGAGCCCGACAGGCGGCGGAAACGGGCCACCGCATTGTTGTAGACCACGACGACGCAGAAGGTGGCGTGGCCCAGCACGATGGTCCAGAAGGAGAAGGGGATCTCCATGATGCCGAAGGCGGAGCGAAGCGCGATGCCGGTGACGATGCCGGGCAGGGCGATCGGCAGGATGACGAGCAGCGAGATCGCCTCCTTGCCGAAGAAATTCGCCCGCGACACGGCTGCGGCGCAGAGCGTGCCGAGCACCAGCGCGATGGCCGTGGCGATCGCCGCCACCTGCACCGACAGCGTCAGCGCCGCCCAGACGTCGGGCCGGTCCCAGGCCTTGCCGAGCCATTGCAGGGTGAAGCCCGGCGGCGGCCATTTGAAGCTCTTCTCTTCGGTCGTGAACGCGTAGACGAAGATCAGCAGGATCGGAAGCTGCAGGAAGAGCAGGCCGGCGCCGGCGGCGATCTTGAGGCCGGTGGGGGCCGCGTTGAGACGATCAGAGCGCATCGAAGGCTCCCTTCTTCTTGGCGACCCAGAGATAGATTCCCATGATTACGATCGGCACGACGGAAAAGGCGGCGGCGAGCGGAATGTTTCCGGCCGTGCCCTGCTGGGTGTAGACCGCCTGGCCGATGAACAGCCTGGACGAGCCGATGATGCCGGGAATGATGTAGTCGCCGAGCGTCAGCGAAAAGGTGAAGATGGAGCCTGCGACGATGCCGGGCAGGGCCAGCGGCAACAGCACATGGCGGAAGGTCTTGCCCGGCGCGGCGCCGAGATCATAGGAGGCTTCGATCAGATTGCCCGGCACGCGCTCGAGCGCCGCCTGGATCGGCAGGATCATATAGGGCAGCCAGATATACACAAAGACTAGAAACGTGCCGGTAAAGCTGATCGACAGCGACGTGCCGCCGACGATGCGCAGAGCGAGATAGGCGTCGAGCAGAAAGCTCAGACCGATCTTCTCGAACGCCCAACTGATGATGCCTTCCTTGGCGAGGATCATCTTCCAGGCGTAGATTTTGACCAGATAAGACGACCAGAGGGGCAGCATCACCCCGAGATAGAACAGCGCCTTCCATTTGCCCTTGGCGTAGCGGGCGGCGAAATAGGCGATCGGGAAGGCGATGATGGCCGAGGCGATGGTCACCAGCGCCGCCATCGTCACCGTGCGGAAGATGATGTCGATGTTGGAGGCGCGGGTCAGTTCCTTATAGGTCGAGAGCGTCAGCTCGTATTTCACCTGGCCTGTGAAATCGTCGAGCGAGAAGAAGCTCTGCAGCAGCAGCGTGAGCAGCGAGCCGATATAGATGACGCCGAGCCAGAGCAGCGGCGGGGCGAGCATCAACCCGAGCAGTAGCTTTGGCCGCCGCCACAGCGTCGCCGCCGCCCTCCCGATCATGCCGTCCTGGGATGGAGAGACAGCCGCGCCGGTCATGCCGCGTCATCCAGAAGGTGAAGGGCGGATTTCGGGAAATTCAGCGTCACCGTTTCGCCTTCGCCAGGCACGACGGCGCCGGGGGCGAGATTGGCGTGCAGCCTGACATCGCCTGTGTCCACCGCGATGCGGGTCACCGAGCCGAGAAAGGCGCGGTTTGCGAGGCGGCCGGAGAGGACGCCATGGTCGGCGCCGCCGTCGCCGAGGCCGATCATTTCGGGCCTCAGGCTCGACCAGCGGCGCTGGCCGATCAGCTTTTCGGTCGTCGCCGGCGGCAGGAGATTGGACGAGCCGACGAAATCGGCGACGAATTTCACCTTCGGCCGCTGGTAGATGTCCTCTGGCGAGCCGGCCTGGACGATGCCGCCATTGTTGAACACGGCGACGCGATCGGCCATGGACAGCGCTTCGCCCTGGTCATGGGTGACGAAAATGAAGGTGATGCCGAGGCTCTTCTGCAGCGCCTTCAACTCTTCCTGCATGGCTTCACGCAGCTTGAGATCCAGCGCGCCGAGCGGCTCGTCGAGCAGCAGCACCTTCGGCTTGTTGACGAGCGCACGGGCGAGCGCCACGCGCTGGCGCTGGCCGCCGGAGAGCTGGCCGGTCTTGCGGGCGCCATAGCCGCCGAGCTTGACGAGCTCCAGCGCCTTTTCGGCTTCGCGCAGCCGCGTCGCCTTGTCGACGCCCTTGACCATCAAGCCATAGGCGACATTGTCAAGGATCGTCATATGCGGGAAGAGCGCATAGTCCTGGAACACGGTGTTGACCTGGCGCTTCCAGGGCGGCACGCCGTTGGCGCTTTCGCCGAAGATGGAAATCTCGCCGCCGGTCGGCTGTTCGAAGCCGGCCACCAGTCGGAGACATGTGGTCTTGCCCGAGCCGGAGGGGCCGAGCATGGCGAAGAATTCGCCCTCGGCGATGTCGAGATCGACCCCGTCGACCGCCTTGACGCTGCCGAAATGGCGCGACACGGCGCGGAAGGATACAGCCGCTACCATAGTGAAGTCTCCGTCATAGAAAGGAATGCGGCCTTGCCGGCCATGCCCTGCGCTTGCTCCGCCCCGATAGGGGCGGAGGAATAGGGCGTTCCGCCGCCAAGGCGGCGGGAGAGGGCGGCTTACTGGCCGCCCATCACTTCGATATAGTCCGAGGTCCAGCGGCTATAGGGGACGCAGGCGTCCTGCGAGGCGCATTTTGCGGTCGGCGTCTTCCAGAAGCTGATCTTCTCAAAGTTGTCGAAGCCGTTGGTGGCGCAACCTTCGTCGGTCAGCAGCGCATTGCCCTTGCAGGCGGCCGGAACTGAAGGCACCGAGCCGAACCAGGCGGCGAGATCGCCCTGCACCTTGGGCGACAGCGAATGCTCCATCCACATATAGGCGCAGTTGGGATGAGCGGCTTCGGCATGCAGCATGGTGGTGTCGGCCCAGCCGGTCGCGCCTTCCTCGGGGAAGACGGAGGCGACTGGCTGCTTGTCCGCTGCCAGCAGGTTGACCTGGAACGGCCAGGAACCCGACGCCACGACGCCTTCGTTCTTGAAGTCGTCGATCTGCACCATGGCGTCGTGCCAGTAGCGGCCGATCAGCGAGCGCTGGCCCTTGAGGAGCGCGATCGCGGCGGCATATTGCTCTTCATTGAGCTCGTAAGGGTCTTTGATGCCGAGTTCCGGCTTGTGCGCCTTGAGGTAGAGCGCGGCGTCGGCAATGTAGATCGGGCCGTCGAAGGCCTGGACGCGACCCTTGTTGGTCTTGCCGTCGGGCAGGTTCTGTTCCTCGAACACCACCGACCAGCTCTTCGGCGCCTTGTCGCCGAACACCTTGGTGTTGTACATCAGCACATTCGGGCCCCACTGATAGGGCGTGCCGTAATGGGCGCCGTCCACCGTGTGCCAGGGCGCATCCTTGAGCCGATCGTCGACGGTCGACCAGCTCTTGATCAGATCGACATTGATCGGCTGCACCTTGCCGCCGGCGACGAGGCGGAGCGAGGCGTCGCCCGAGGCGGTGACGAGGTCGAAGCCGCCCTGGTTCATCAGGGTGACCATTTCGTCGGAGGTGGCGGCGGTCTTGACGGAAACCTTGCAGCCGGTCTCCTTTTCGAAAGCGGTCACCCAGTCGTAGTTCTTGTCGGTTTCGCCGCGCTCGACATAGCCGGCCCAGGCGACGATCGAAACCTCGCCTTCGCCAGGTCCGATTTCCTTGAGCATTTCGGCGGCCATCGCCTGTCCGGAGACGGACAGGCCGAGCATGAGAGCGGTCGTGGACTTCAAGAAGGTCTTCATGGTCGTTCTCCCGTTTGTGATTGTGTTCCCGGTCTCCATTGAGCCAAAGTTTTACGGTATTCGCAAATTTATTATCAAGAATGTCGCTATCGGAAAAACCGAATTCTGTTGACCGTATCCGCTTGAAACGAAAACAGGGACGGCGCATCGCCGTCCCCGTCCAAACCGTGCAGATGGAAATCCGCTTAAAGGTCGAACAATTCCGCCCGGAAGTTGACGTTGCTGTCGATGTGGATCGTGAAATCCGCCTTGCCGTCGCCGTTGTTGTCGCCCGCGACGTAGCGCTCGCCGTTGGTGATATAGGCGCGGAGCTCGCCTGCATGCTTGGAGAAGGCGTCGTCGCCGATGAAGGAGAACGCCTGGTCGCCGTTCTTGGCGTCATTGGCGTCAATGCCGCTGAGGTCGATGATGTCGCCCTGCTTGCCGTTGAAGTCGGTAATCGTGTCGGCTTTGGCACGGTTGGCGGAGCTGTCGCCGAGCGCGAAGACGAAGGTGTCGGCTCCGGCATTGCCGGAGAGCGTGTCGATGCCCGCGCCGCCGGTAAGAATATCGGCGCCATTGCCGCCAGCCAGAACGTCACGTCCCGCGTCTCCGGACAGAATGTCCTTGCCGTTGCCTCCGTTCACAGTGTCGTTCTCGGTGCCGCCGGCGAGCGTGTCGTCACCCGCGCCACCGTCGAGCGTGTCGGCGCCCTTGCCGCCATCCATCGTGTCGGCGCCAAGACCGCCGGCGATTACGTCCGCTCCGGCCCCGCCGTTGAGGATATCGTTGCCGTTGTTGCCGTCGATCTGGTCGGCGAAGTCGGTGCCGGTATAGGTGTCGGCGCCGGCCGAGCCGACGAAGTGCTGGGCCTGGTTGTCGAGAAGGTCGTAGAGATAGTCGATGTATTCGTAGCCGCTGTCGCCGTCGCCGTCGAAGTCGAGCACCGAGTTCGCCTTCCGCAAGGCGTTGTAGATCTGATAGACGAGATTGTCTTCACCGGTGCCGGCGCCGATTGCGGCGGAATAGTCGAGCCCGGAGATCACCAGTCCCTGCAAAACGCCGGTGAGTTCGCCGCGGACTCCCGCCGTGTCGTCCTGCGTATAGGTGGTGCCTTCATCATAGGAGCCGAGAGAGATCGACGAGACGGAGCCGGAAATGCCGTGGCCATAGCTTGGGCCGAGCAGTCCGTCGTAAGCGATATCGGCGCCTTCGATCACCACCTGGGCGTCGTTGTCGGTCCCCGCATAGCGGAAGCCCACCTGAGAACCGTTGAAATAGCCGTAAGGCGATTGATACGTGCCGCCGTAATAGGTGGATGCGCCGGCCGTGGAGCCCACCGCCGTGGTCGCGAAGTAGTCATAGATAAATTGCTTGTAGTCGATCGAGGACATTGCGCTCGCATCGATGGTGATCATGTCTGCCATTTCTCTCTCCTTGCACGTCCACAAAGCGCCCCGTCCGCGGACGGCGCGCGGGAATCGGGGCGGCGCGCCGGCATGGCCGGGCCGCTCAATCTCTTTTTGTGTGGGTGAAGCGCGGATCTCAGCGCGTGATCGCGCTCTGCAAAGGCCGCGGGAGCAACCCCTCGGCGGCTCCGGCGGTGGTTCTAGTAAACATGAATATTTCAGTCAACATCTACGACGGCTTGGATGTCACTAAATATGACATTTTTTATCAGCATATCCCCCTCAGAAGGGTCGCAGGCTGAAAGTGTCATAGTCTGCATAGGCTTCCGGACCGACCACGCGATCCAGGCTTTGCAGATTCCGCATCAGACTCGCCGATTTGGCGGTGCCGATGAGCACGCTCGCCACGCATGATTCCGCCAGCGGGAATCGAAGCGCCAATGTGGCCAGATCAAATCCCTGCCGCTCGGCCAGCGCTTTCATGCCGCCGACCCGGGTTTTGATGTCGTCGGAGGCCGGCGCATAGTCGAAGGTCGCGTCGGGCGAGGGGCCTGTGGCCAGAATGCCGGAATTGAACACGCCGCCGATGACGAGCGACGTGCCGCGTTTACGGCAAAGCGGCAAGAGATCGCGCTCCGCAGATCGGTCGAGCAGCGTGTAGCGTCCTGCGAGCAGGATGACGTCGATGTCGAAATCACCCATCAGATCGATACAAATCGCCGTCTCGTTGACGCCGACGCCCCAGGCGTCGATCACGCCCTGCGCCTTCAACTCTTCCAGCGCCGCGCCGCCGCTGCGGCGGAAGTCGTCGAGATATCTGGAGTTCTCCGGCTCCTGATGGGTATAGGGGCCGATGTCGTGGACGAAGACGACGTCGAAGCGATCGACGCCCATGCGCTTGCCGCTTTCCTCCAGGCTGCGAAGGATGCCGTCGCGGCTGTAGTCGTAGCGCATGACGGCTGGATTGGCGTCGACGAAGCCGTAATCCGGCGCTTCCTCTCGCGGGACCGGGGTGAACAGGCGACCGACCTTGGTGGAAATCACGACGTCCGATCGCGTCTTGTCGGAGAGGAATTTGCCCAGGCGCTCTTCCGACAGGCCCGCGCCGTAATGCGGCGCGGTATCGAAATAGCGGATGCCGGCGTCCCAGGCGGTCTGCAGCACCTCGCGCGCCTGCTCATCCGAGCAGGGCCTGTAAAGGCCCGCGAGCGGCGCGCAACCGAAACCGATTTCCGAGATCTGGAGCGAGGTCTTTCCGACGCGGCGGGTCTTCATGGCGTATCCTTTCAATCGAGATGATAGACGCAGGGCAGAAACGACCACCATTCGCCCGGCGCCGCCGTGTCGAACGGCGTTTGGCAGGCGTCGGTAAGGGCGAGCCATCGCCTGGTGACATCCAGATCGCCCAGCCGTTTCATGTCGCCTTCGAAGTCGTCTCCGACGTAAACCCAGACGCCGAACAGAATGTTCTCCGGTTCCTTGAGAAAGATGGAGTAGTCGCGAATATGGGCCGCTTTCAGCGCGGCGTCCATCTCCGGCCAGGGTTGGGCGTGAAGCTGCTTGTAGGTCTGCACCATCTCCGGCTTCAGCCGGATGGCCATGCCCATCTTGGCCATGTCAGCGGATCCGGGCGCCGTCGAGGGTGAAATAGCGGGCGTTGGCGGGTTCGAAGCGCATGTCGATCGCGTCGCCGACGCGGGCCGCCGTCTTGCGCTTTTCCGCCACGACGATCGCGCCGTCCGGCAGCGCGGCGTGGACATAGGCGGTGGCGCCGAGATGCTCGACCACATCCGCCCGCGCCGGAAACGCAATGCCGTCGCCCTCGTCGAGATGTTCCGGCCTGAGGCCGATCAGCAGTTTCGACGACGGAGCAAGCGGCGTCGACAGAGCGGGGCAGGGCATGGAGATGGCGGCGAATTCGAGGCGTTGGCCGTCGGCCGACACCGTCGCCTGCAGAAAATTCATCCGCGGCGAGCCGATGAAGCCGGCGACGAAGGCGTTGTCGGGATCTTCGTAAAGCGCCACCGGCGAACCGATCTGCTCGACGCGGCCGGCGCGCAGCACGACGATCTTGTCGGCCAGCGTCATCGCTTCGGTCTGGTCGTGCGTCACATAGATGATGGTGTTCTTGAGCGTCTGATGCAGCTTGGCGATCTCCACCCGGGTCTGCACGCGCAGTTCCGCATCGAGATTGGAGAGAGGCTCGTCGAACAGGAAGACATCGGGATTGCGCACGATCGCCCGGCCGATGGCGACGCGCTGGCGCTGGCCGCCGGAAAGCGCCGCGGGCTTGCGGTCGAGCAACGGCGTCAGTTGCAGGATGCTGGCGGCGCGCGCCACCTTTTCCTCGATCTCCGCCTTCGGCGCCTTGGCCATGCGCAGGCCGAAGCTCATATTTTCCGCCACCGTCATATGCGGATAGAGCGCATAGGACTGGAAGACCATGGCGACGCCGCGCTCGGACGGCTCGGTATCGTTCATCCTGACGCCGCCGATGAACAGGTCGCCGCCGGTGATCTCCTCGAGCCCGGCTATCATGCGCAGCAGAGTGGATTTGCCGCAGCCGGACGGGCCGACGAAGACGGTGAATTCGCCCCGCTCGATCTGCATGGACACGCCGTGGATGACATGGGCCGCGCCATAGGACTTGGTGACGTTGGCGAGTTCGATCTGATGCATGGTTCAACCCTTCACGGCGCCGGTGGCGATGCCATTGACGATGCGCCGCTGGAAAACGAGGTAGATGAGAACGATGGGAGCGGCGGCGATGACGATGCCGGCCATCAGCAGCGGCACATTGGTGGTGTATTCGCCCTTCAACGCGGCGATGCCGACCATCAGCGTCCGCTCCTTTTGCAGCACGAGCAGCGAGATCAGCACGTCGTTCCAGCAATAGAGCGTATTGAGAATGCCGAGCGTGATCAGCGCCGGACGGCCGAGCGGCAGCATGACATGCCACCAGATCTGCAGGAGTTTCGCGCCATCCATCCGCGCCGCCTCGACCAGTTCCCGCGGCAGGCCGGAATAGAAGGCGGTCATCAGATAGACGCAGAACGGCAGGAAGAAAGCCGTGTAGGAGATGATCAGGCCGATGCGCGTGTTGACCAGATCGAGCGCGACGATGGTGCGGTAGAACGGCACCAGCACCACCTGCACCGGGATCATCAGCGAGGCCAGCACCACCATGAACAGCAGTTTCCGATAGGGAAAGCGCAGCATGGCGAAGGCGAAGCCGGCGAGCGATGAGACGAGCAGCAGCAGCGCCACCGCGCCGAATGTGGTGACGACGGAATTGAGGAAGTATTCGGACAGCTTCGACCGGTTCCAGGCATTGATGAAGTTGACCACGGTCGGGTCGTCGACCAGCGAGAAGCGGTTAAGGATATAGCCCTTGTCGGTTTTCAGCGCATTGTTGACGGCGAAATAGATCGGGTAGAGGCAGGTCAGCGCCAGGGCCCACATCGGGATCGACGCGAGCCGGAGCAGCGTCTTTTCGCGTTTTCCGGAAATGGCCATGGCGATCCTCAGAGATTGGCGTTCTTGGACATGATCTTGATCTGGATATAGGCGAGGCCCGCCATCAGCGAGAACAGCAGCATGGAGATCGCCGCCGCATAGCCCGGACGGTTCATCTTGCCCTGTTCCAGCCAGATCAGGAATTCCGGCAGCGCGGTCGAGGTGCCCGGCCCCCCGGCGGTCAGCACATAGATGAGGCCGAACATCGAGGTCAGCGCGCCGATGGTGGTGACGACGCCGACGAATTCGATGATCGGCTTCAGCGCCGGAATGATGACGTGGATCCAGACCTGCAAGGGCTTTGCGCCGTCGAGCCGGGCGGCTTCGACGAGTTCCTTGGGCACGGTGGAGAGGCCGGCCATGAAGATCAGCAGGCTCATGCCGAAGGTCGACCAGAGCTGCACGGCGAACAGGCAGAACAGCGCCGTCCAGCCCGAGCCGAGCCAATCGACCGGGATGAGGCCGACCGCTTTCAGCATGGCGTTAAGGCTGCCGTCGTAGCGCAGCACCATGTTGAAGATCGAGCCGACGATGACGGAGGACAGCACGGCGGGCAGGAAATAGACGGCGCGGAAGAACCGGCCGCCCGGCACGCCCTGATGGATGAGGATGGCGAGCACCATCGGCAGCGCCACCCAGACAGGGAGCGTGGCGATCAGGATAAGGGTGTTTTCGACGCTGTCGCGAAAGGCGCTGTCGGAGGCGATGGCGACATAATTGTCGACGCCGACAAAGGTGAAGGTCGACATGCCGTCCGTGTCGAAGAACGACAGGACAAAGCCCCAGATGAGCGGAAAAATCCTGAACAACGCGACCAGCAGGATCGCCGGCGCGATGAACAGATAAGCGATGCGTCGTTCTGTGGCGCTGCCCACGCGTGTCATCCCTTGCAATGCGGGCGCCGGGGTCGCCCCCGGCGCGAATGTCCTGCTTATTTGTGCGCGTCGGCCTGCACGGCGTCCATCCGGGCCGCTGCTTCATCCACCGTCGTCTCGCCATTCAAGAGAAGCTGGCTGACGCGATGGATTTCCTCGAGCTCCTTGGCGGAGGAATTGGTGTGGGCGGTCGGAGCGCCCGACGAGGCCATCCAGCCGAGGATTTCGAGACCGGCCGGGCTTTTTACGCCCTTGGTGTCGATCTTGGAGTTCGACGAAATCGCGCCGGCGTCGTTGAAGAAGATCTGCGCCGGCTCAGCGGACGCGAGGACCTTGGCGAACTCCAGAGCGAGATCGGCATTGGGCGAAGCCTTGTTGACGCCATAGCCGATGCCGCCGGACAGCGGGAATTTCGGCTGCCCCTCGGTCTTGTCCGAGGCGACCTTGGGCGAGGGCATGATGTAGACGCCGTCGTTTTCGGGGCCCAGGAACTCGTCGAACTGCTTCCAATGGGCGACGTCGGAGATCAGGCCGATGGTGTTGGCCGCTTCGCCGCGCATGAAGCCTTCATATTCGTCCATGAACTTGGAGGTGGAATTGGCGCCCTGCGGGAACCAGCCGGCCTTGTTGGCGTCGACCCAGGCCTGCAGGATGGATTTCACCGGCTCGCTCGACCATTTGAGCTTGCCTGCCGCGAAATCGGCCTGCTCCTGAGCCGTCCACTGCGTGGCGGCGAGCGCCGAGAACCAGAATTCGATGCCGAAGCCTTCCTTGTTGCCCATGGCGAAGCAGGGAACTTCGCCCTTGGTCTTGATGGCTTCGCACATTTTGGAAAGTTCGGCCCAGGTCTTCGGCGGCTTGGCGGGGTCGAGACCCGCGTCCTGATAGAGCTTTTTGTTGTAATAGACCACGAAACCCTGGATGGAGAGCGGGATGGCGTAGACGCCGCTCGCGTCGGAGAACTCTTCCCAACCGACCAGATCGGCCTTGATGTCGGCCACCTTGTCGTCGAGCTTGACGAGAGCGGGGAAGCGGGCTTTGGCCTGCGCGCCGCCATTCATCAGGAAGAGGTCCGGGCCTGAATTCGACGACAGCGCCGTGCCGAGCAGCGTGTAATACTGATCGTTGGGCTGCATGACGTAGTTGACCGTCACATCCGGATGCTTGGCCTCGAAAAGCTCCTTGGCCTTCTGGTAATAGCTCGCGGTGGCGGGGTCGCCGGACTTCCAGTCCCACACCGTCAGTTCGGCGGAGAGCGCCTGGCCGGCGATCACCGCCAGCGACGCGCCCATCATAAGCGCCTTGATTGTCTTCAGCATGTCGAGTTCCTCCCAAGGATGATGCCGCGCCTCCCGCGCCGGCATGACGTCATTGCATTCAAATCGGCAGTCTGGGGTTGGTCGGCGCTGGCCCGAGATCCTGCCGCGCCAAAAGCGACGGCCGCGCCCAGTCGCGCCGCGCCGTCTCCGAAAGCACGAGACCATGGCCCGGTCTCTCCGGCGCGTAAGCCCAGCCATTCTCGATCCGCACCGGTTCGTCGACCAGATGATCGAAATTCTGGAACGAATATTCGAGCCATTCGACCTCGGGCAGGGCGCAGGCCATGTGCACGCCGACCTCGAGAAAGGTGTTGCCGAGACTGACGGGCACAGCCTTTTCGGCCGCCAGCCAACCGATCTTCATCACGTCGCCGACCTGGCCGTGGACATTGATCATGTCGGCGGCCTCGGCTTCCAGAAGTAGCCGCTTGCCGGTGAGGTCGAGATATTCGCCGGTGTTGATCTGGGTGCGCGAAGCCGAGCGGCGCAACAGCCTGAGGCCGTCGAAATCGCTGCGCAGGATAGGATCTTCGACCCAGAGCAGATCGTGGCCTTCCTTCTGAATCAGCTCGATCTTCATCAGCGATTCCTTGGCGCTCCAGGCCTCGTTGGCGTCGATCATGATGTCCGACCCTGCCGGAACGACGGCCTTCAGCATCTTCAGGCGATGCAGGTCGCGTTCGAAATCGGGATGACCGACCTTGATCTTGAAGGCGCGGTAGCCGATCGAGGCGGCGTAAGCGAAGAGCGACTGAAACTGGTCGTCGGAGAGGTGATAGTCGAGGCCACTCGCGTAAGCTTTCACCCGGTCGCGGCGGCCGCCGAGCAACCTGTGCAGCGGCAGGCCCGCTTCCTTGGCGGCGAGATCCCAGAGCGCCACCTGCAGCGCTTCATGAAACGGAAGAGAGAAGGCGCGCTGATTCCCGCCGCGCGGGCGGCTCTGCCGATGCGCCAGCGCGATCGCCGGCTGGCCTTCGATGACCGGCCAGATTTCGCCCGCGAAGACGCGGGAAATCTCGTCTTCTCCCGGAAGCGGCGTAAAAAGGGTCTGGATAAAGCCGAGACCGACCGCGCCGCTTTTGGAGATCAGTTCGAGGGCTGCTACATTAGCATCGTCCGCCCGCACCTGACTGTCGCCGATCACGCGGTCGCGGGCGAATTGAAAACGGGTGATGCGAAAGGCCACAAGCGTCATGAACTAATCTCTGATCGATTAAATCGTTGAACTGATCTATCAGTTGCCGTATCTGATATGGCAAAACAGGATGGCGTGCAAGTGGCCCGAAAAACAAAAAACCTAGACCCGGTGGAAGAAAACGGCAGCGCCCAGCGCATGAGCGACATCGCTTATGAGCGCATTCTCGAAGCGCTGTTCGATCGAAAGGTGCAGGCCGGCGCCTTCGTTTCCCAAGGCGAATTGTCCGATCTGGTCGACGTGCCCGTCGCGCCGCTGCGCGATGCGTTGAGGGTGCTGGAGGCGGAGGGCATCCTCACCATCCATCCCCGCTCGGGCATCCAGTTCGTCCGTCCCGGTCTGGAGCTGACGCGCTCGACCTACCAATTCCGTTCGATCATCGAAAAGGCGGCGATCCGGGTTTTCGCCGAGCAGGGCGACGAGGCGCTGGTGACCGCCATGCTGGAGCGTCATCTGCGGCTGATGATGGCGATCGGGACCGAAGGCCTCGGCGCCGCCGAACTCATTGAAATGGAAGCTCTCGAGCAGATGCTGCACAACGCCGTCATCGGCGTGTTCCGCAATCCGCTGATCGATAGCAGCTACCGCCGCATGCACAATTATCTCCGGCTGCTGCGGCTCGACCGCAAACTGACCGCGCCGGTGGCGCTTCGGACGCTGAAGGAGCATGTCGAGATCATCGAAGCCTGCCGGGCGCGCGATGCGGACAAGGCCGAACAGGCGCTGGACGCGCATTTTCAGGCGGCGATGAGCCGCAATCTCGGCCTGATCTGACTTGCTCCGCGCCAGTATCGTCCCCACATGGCGGCGGAAAGGGGCTCAGCATGTGCCGGCACTGTGACAATCTCGATGACGCCGACGAGGAGCGTCCGCGCCGTGGCCGCAACTGGCATGGACCGTTTCGCAAGACGCCGGGCAGGCTTTTCGGCATGGGCGTCATCCGGTTCTATCAATTGACGCTGTCGAGCCTGATCGGCAATTCCTGCCGCCACATGCCGACCTGTTCGGAATTCGGCTACGAGGCCGTCGCCCGGCACGGGCTCTGGGCCGGCGGGTTCCTCACCCTTTTCCGCGTCGCGCGATGCGGCCCGGGCGGCACTTGGGGCGTCGATCCGGTTCCGCAAGAATTGACGCCCGCCATGCGCTGGTATCTACCATGGAGCTACTGGCGAAGGGGGTGACATTCTTGCACGGCCCAAGCGTTTCGGACGCGAATATTGGCCGCCCTTTCATGAATATTTGCCCATCGTCAACCGTTCCGTGATCATCATCCGCGGAACGAATCGGATGGAGTGGGCGAAAGATGGCGAAAACGACGAAGAGAGGGTTTTTGCTGGGTGCGGGCGCCGGGCTCGCCGGCATGGGGCTGTGGCGCGCGGCGAGCGGTTCGGCTCCGCGGGGGCCTACTTTCCCGGCTTTCGACAGTTTCCTCTCCGCCAAAGGCAATCTTCTCAACGACGCCAGCCAGCTGGAGCCGACCGAGATCACCAAGCTGTTGCAATTCAACGCCCGCATCGACGGCGCCTTCGTCCACCAGTTGCGTGACTTGGTGCGAGGCGCGGGCGACAAGACCTATCCGATGATCGCCAGCACGGCGCGGCATTCCATGGGCGGGCAGAGCATCCCGGACAAAGGGATCGCCCTGTCTCTGGTCCAGACCTGGATCGAGCCGAATGTCAGCGCCCGCACCTATCGCGTCGGGGCAGGGACCCGCTGGCAAACGGTGATCCGGGAACTCGACAAAATCGGCTTTTCCCCGAAGATCATGCAATCCAACAATGATTTCGGCGTGGCCAGCACCTTCTCGGTCAATGCCCATGGCTGGCCGGTTGCCCATCCCGGCTGCGGCGCCTCGGTGCGGTCGCTCAAGATGATGTTTCCCGACGGCGTCATCCGCACCTGCTCGCGCTCGGAGAACGCCGATGTCTTCCGCCACGCGATGGGCGGCTACGGCCTGTTCGGCGTCATTCTCGAACTCGAGCTCGACATGGTCCCCAATATGCGGCTCGAGCCGCGCTTCGAACCCGTCGCGGGCCGCCAACTCGGCCAGCGTTTCGCGGAAACGTTGGCCGCCGACCGTTCGGTCGAGATGGCCTATGGACGCCTCGACGTATCGATCGACAATTTTTTCAACGACGGTCTGCTGATCACCTTCCGGCCGACCGAAGATCAAAGCGATCTGCCGACCGCAGAAGGATCCGGCATCGTCAGCGTGATCTCGGCGAAGATCTTCCGCATGCAGACGGAATCGGAAAGGTCGAAGCAGTTCAGATGGTGGACCGAGGAAACGCTCGGACCGTCCTTCACGGGCGTGACGACGCGCAACAATCTCATAAACGAGCCGGTCATCACGCTCGACGACGGCGATCCCAGCCGGACCGACATTCTGCACGAATATTTCGTTCCGCCGGATCGCTTCGCCGATTTCGTCGAGGCCTGCCGGGCGGTCATTCCGGCCTCCTACCAGCAGCTTCTGAATGTCACGGTGCGTTACGTCGCGGCCGATACGGAGAGCGTGCTCGCCTACGCGCCGGAGCCGCGCATCGCCTCCGTCATGCTGTTCTCGCAGGAAATGAGCCGACGCGGCGAGGAAGACATGCGGCGCATGACGCATCAGCTGATCGAGCGCGTGCTGGAGATCGGCGGCTCCTATTACCTGCCGTACCGGCCGCATGCGTCGCTCGATCAGCTGACGCGAAGCTATCCGCGGGCCGCCGACTTCGTCGCCTTCAAGCGCAGCCTCGATCCCCGGCTGATCTTTCGCAATCTGATGTGGGACCGCTATTTCAGCAAGCTGTGAGGACGCCATGAACCGCTTGAGACTGACATCGACGCTCTATTTCCTCATTCTTCTGGCGGTGGCTCTCTTGAACTATATGCCATTCGTGCCGACCCCGGATGGAAAGGTGTTCGGCATCTTTGCGCTCGACATCTATGACGACGCGCTGCATCTCGCTTCGGCGCTTTGGGCCGGCGGATCGGCGTTTGCCGGCACCCGCGCTTCGAAGTTCTTCCTGCGCAGCTTCGGCATTCTCTACTTCGCCGATGGCGCGCTCGGCCTCGCCACCGGTTCCGGTTATCTCGATCTCGGCATCGTCCATTACGGCGTCCAGGATCTTCCGCTGACCTTCAAGATCCTCGCAAATCTGCCTCACCTGACGCTTGGCGGCGGCGCGATCGCGGCCAGCGTCATGTTTTCGCGAGACGCGCGATGATCCGCAAAGCGCTGAAAGGACTGGCTTACCTTTTCGCCGCGCTGGCCATCTCGGTCATCCTTTTGCTCGCGCCGGTCGGTTATATCGAAACCTTCTGCAGGGGCAAGATCGGCGCGGCGCGGACCGATCCGAAAATGAGCGATCCCGCCTTCTGGCGGGCCGAGGCCAACACCTATCTCACCTATCCCGAATGGCACATCGTCTACGCCTATGACGGCATTGCGGAAACGCTCAAGACGACGGACGAATACGCTTTCGGCTATCTCGGTTCCATCGCCGGATTCTGGTCCTCGACCTGCCAGATGATGCGTTACGCCGACGCCCATGGCGGCGCGGACGGAGCGACAAGGTTGATGGTCCACACGATCGGCGTCAGCTTCACGCTGGAAATGCTGATGAAGGCCGCCTATGAGGAGACGGTGGGACGGTTGTTCGCCGCCGTCAGAGGCGCGGAGAAGACGCCGCAGGATCTCGTCGCCCGCGACATGGCCGTCACTTATGCGGCGTTCCTTCGCCAGACGCCTTGGTACAAGTTCGATTTCGGCCAGTGGCGCGACATGCTCGACGCGGCCCCCATGACGGACGTGCTGCGCGGCTGGGAGCGCCGGCTGGCGCTGGGCGGCGAATGGAGCGCCAAGATCGTCTATGCCCAAGCCATCGCCGCGGGCGTCGCTGCGACCGGCGAAGCCAAGCTCACCATCCGGTCACTGGTTGGCGACATGCCGACCAACGAATTGGCCTCGGTCGAGGGCGTCCGCATCATCGCCGACACGACGGCCGGCGTGATCATCGAGACGGACCGATACGACGCCTTCACCAAGATCATCGCCGCCGTGACAGCCAAAAGCGGGCGCTTCATCGAGATCGCCGGCAATGACGACGTCATGGCCAGCGTGCTGCTGCCGCCCGGTGAAACCTATGCCGGGCCGGGAACGGAAATCGCCCGTGTCGGCCGCGACGGTTTCGAAGGCGACAGGGTTCTGGCCAGCCTCAAGACCAGCGAACTCGGCCGGCTCTATTCCGCCTACCCGGCAACGGCCGCGAGAGGAGTGGAGCATGTCTTCGATTACTGAGGCCCGTCTCGCGTCCGCCGTCGGTTATGCCGCAGGCGTCGCGGCGATCGGCCTCGCCGCTCTGGCGATCCAGCCGCTGACGCTGGTTGCGGTCGCCTCGCCGCAGACGGTGCGGGTGCTGACGGGCGGACTTCAACCGAACGAACTGCCCGAAGGCGTTGAGATGCTGGACTGGAGTGGCGGACAGGCGCGGCTGGAAGGCGTCGACGCGCGGGCGGCGCGACAGCTCTACCGGCGAGGCGCGCTGTTGATTCTGCCCGAACGTCCCGGCGGCTGCATCGCGCTGTCATCATGAGGCAAGACCATGAACGCCGAAAGCCGGACGGGCAGGGGCCGTCCGGCTTTCCAGATGGTCGAAGCGCGGCGCAGGGGAGACCGGCTTCCGGAACAGGAGGTCGAAGTATCGGGATCAGATCGTCGCGCGACGAGAAAGGGCGGCGCGGGTGGCATGCTCTTCGCGCACGGCGTTGACGACGGAAGAGATGGCTGTCGCCAGAAACATCACGGCGACCACGCCGGCCATCATCGTCAGGGTCAGATACATCATCGTCGTCGTCCTTTCGTGTCTTCGTCCGCCGGTTTCCGCGATCGGGCGGTGTCGGCGCGGCTTCTGTTTCCAGGGAGGACGCTTGTTGTTGTGTTTGCGTCGCTCCGAACTTGAGGCGATATAACCATGCGCCCCCTGAAATCGCCCTGAATAGGCCGTTCATCCAGCGTTCAGTTTCGTGAATTGGCCGGAAACCGGTTGCGCCCCCCGGAGTTCCATGACAAAAGGCGGCCCATATTCTCCTGGATGGCGACATGACCACGGCCTTCTATCCCGGCTCTTTCGATCCCCTGACCAATGGACATCTGGACGTTCTGATCCAGGCGCTTGCGATCGCGCCGAAGGTCGTGATCGCGATCGGCGTTCATCCAGGCAAGGCGCCGATGTTTTCCTTCGACGAACGCGCCGAACTCATCCGACAATCTCTCACCGAGACCTTGCCGGGCCGCCTCGCCGATATCGAGGTGGTCGCTTTCGACAATCTCGTCGTCGACGCGGCGCGCGCTCATGGAACCAAAATGCTGATCCGGGGTTTGCGCGACGGCACCGATCTCGATTACGAAATGCAGATGGCGGGCATGAACCGGCAGATGGCGCCGGATATTCAGACCGTCTTTCTACCGGCGGGCGCGACGACCAGACCGATTACGGCCACATTGGTCCGGCAGATCGCGGCGATGGGCGGCGACGTCAGCGCTTTCGTGCCGAGGCCCGTCCTTGCGGCGCTGCGGGCTCGGCGCGCGTCCTGAGCGTTCTGAACACAAGCATCTATAGGGAGACCCCATGAACCTCTTCAAAACTCTCGCCGCCGGCCTCGTGCTCGCTCTCGGCCTCGCCGGCGCGGCAAGCGCCAACCCGAACGAATTGACGATCCAGCTCAAGGACGGCCCCGTGGTCATCCAGTTGATGCCCGAGGTGGCGCCGAAGCATGTCGAGCAGATCAAGGCGCTCGCCGCCAAGGGCGAATACGACAATGTCGCCTTCCACCGCGTCATCGAAGGCTTCATGGCCCAGACAGGCGATGTGCAGTTCGGCAATATGACGAAGAACTTCGAACCGCAGCGCGCCGGCATGGGCGGTTCGGACCTTCCGGACATCCAGGCCGAATTTTCCAGCGTTCCCTTCGAACGCGGCACCGTCGGCATGGCCCGTTCGCAGGACCCCAATTCCGCCAATTCGCAGTTCTTCATCATGTTTGCGCCGGGCGACTTTCTCAACGGCCAGTACACCGTGGTCGGCAAGGTCGTCAGCGGCATGGAGAATGTCGACAAGATCAAGCGCGGCGACGACGCCAACAACGGCTCGGTCACCGATCCCGACCGGATGATCAAGGTCACTGTCGGTAAGTAAGAATTCAACAAGGAGAAAACCCATGGCCGAGATCAAGGATCCGGAAAACACCATCGTGATGGAAACCACCAAAGGTAAAGTGGTCATCCAGCTTCTGCCGGAGGTCGCTCCCGGCCACGTCGCGCGCATCAAGGAACTGGCTCGCGAAGGCGCCTATGACGGCGTTGTCTTCCACCGCGTCATCACCGATTTCATGGCCCAGACCGGCGACGTGAAATTCGGCAAGAAGGGCGGCGCCTCCTTCAATCCGGCCCGCGCCGGCATGGGCGGCTCCGAAAAGCCCGACCTGAAGGCTGAATTCTCGGCGATCAGCCACATTCGCGGCACCTGCTCGATGGCGCGTTCGCAGAATCCGAACTCGGCCAATTCGCAGTTCTTCATCTGCTTCACAGACGCCCCCTGGCTCAACAAGCAGTATTCCGTCTGGGGCCAGGTCATCGAGGGCATGGACTTCGTCGACCAGATCAAGCGCGGCGAGCCCGTGGTCGATCCCGACGAGATCGTCTCGATGAAGGTCGCGGCCGACATCGCCGCCTGATTCTCGTTTTTGATGGACACAGGCCGCCTCCGCGATTATGCGCGGGGGCGGTTTTCGTTTGGATGGACTATGCGCGTAGACCTGTTTGATTTCGAACTCCCCGAAGAGCGGATCGCCCTCAGACCGGCCGAGCCGCGCGACGCCGCGCGCCTGCTGATCGTCGATCCCGCCAGAGAGGGATTTCAGGACCTGATCGTGAAGGATCTCGTCGACCAGCTCGGCCCCGACGACGTGATGGTGTTCAACGACACCAAGGTCATTCCGGCGCAGCTCGAGGGACGGCGGGTCCGCGGAGAAAATATCGGCTCGGTCTCCGCCACCCTGCACATGCGCGTGAGCCCGTCTTCCTGGAAAGCGTTCGCCCGGCCGGGCAAGCGCATCAAGCAGGGCGACCGCATCGAATTCGGCCATGACGGCGATAATGCTTGCCTGGCCGGCAGCCTCGGCGCCGTCGTCTCTGACAAAGGCGATGCGGGGGAGGTGACCCTGACCTTCGATCTCTCGGGCCCGGCATTGGACGAAGCGATCGCTGCGGTCGGCCATATTCCATTGCCGCCCTATATCGCCTCCAAACGTCCCGAGGACGCGCAGGACCGCAAAGACTACCAGACGATTTACGCAAGGGAAGAGGGCGCGGTGGCGGCTCCGACCGCGGGGCTTCACTTCACGCCGGAACTGTTTGCCGCTCTTGATGAAAAGGGCGTCGGCCGCGCCTTCGTGACGCTGCATGTCGGGGCAGGGACATTTCTGCCGGTCAAAGCGGACGACACGACCGAGCACAAGATGCATCACGAGATCGGTCATATCGATCAGGCGACCGCCGACCGGCTGAACGCCGCGCGCGCCAAAGGCGGCCGGATCGTGGCGGTCGGCACCACCTCGCTGCGTCTCCTTGAAAGCGCAGCCAAGGACGACGGCTCGATCGCCGCCTGGTCTGGCGCGACCGACATCTTCATCACGCCCGGCTACCGCTTCAAGATCGTCGACCGGTTGATGACCAATTTCCACCTGCCGCGCTCGACGCTGTTCATGCTCGTCTCCGCCTTTTCAGGCTTGGAGACGATGAGAAAAGCCTATGAGCACGCCATCGACACCGGCTACCGCTTCTACTCCTATGGCGACGCCAGCCTGCTGACACGGAAAAACTGATGCACGAAGAGTTTAAATTCACGCTTCTCAAGACCGACGGCAAGGCGCGGCGCGGCGAAATCACCATGCCGCGCGGCACGATCCGTACGCCGGCCTTCATGCCGGTCGGCACCGTCGGCACGGTCAAGGCCATGTATCTCGACCAGGTGCGCGACACCGGCGCCGATGTCATCCTGGGCAACACCTATCACCTGATGCTCAGGCCCGGCCCGGAGCGCGTCGCGCGTCTCGGCGGCCTGCATGAGCTGATCCGCTGGCCGCAGCCGATCCTCACCGACTCCGGCGGCTTCCAGGTGATGTCGCTGTCTGGCCTGCGCAAGCTCGACGAGAAGGGCGTGACCTTCAAGAGCCATCTCGACGGCTCGCTGCACCACATGTCGCCCGAACGCTCCATCGAGATCCAGGGGCTGCTGGACTCCGATATCCAGATGCAGCTCGACGAATGCCTGGCGCTGCCGGCCGAGCCCAAGGAAATCGAGCGCGCCATGGAAATGTCGGTGCGCTGGGCGGAGCGCTGCAAGGTCGCCTTCGGCAACCAGCCGGGCAAGGCGATGTTCGGCATCGTGCAGGGCGGGGACCAGCCGGCGCTGCGCGTCAAGAGCGCCGAAGCGCTGAAGGCGCTGGATCTCAAGGGTTACGCCATCGGCGGGCTCGCCGTGGGCGAGCCGCAGCATGTGATGCTGGAGATGATCGAGACGGTCAATCCGCATCTGCCCACTGAGAAGCCGCGTTACCTCATGGGCGTCGGCACACCAGACGATATGCTGAAATCGGTGGCGCGCGGCATCGACATGTTCGATTGCGTGATGCCGACCCGGTCTGGCCGCCACGGCTTGGCCTTCACCCGTCGCGGCAAGGTCAACATCCGCAACGCCCGCCATGCCGAGGACATGCGTCCGCTGGATGAGGAATCGTCTTGCCCGGCGGCGCGCGATTATTCCCGCGCCTATCTACACCACCTGGTCCGCTCCAATGAGGCGCTCGGCGGCATGCTGCTGACCTGGAACAATCTCAGCTATTATCAGGACCTGATGAGCGGCATCCGCAAATCGATCGAGGAAGGCCGCTTTGCGGATTTCATGGCCGAGACGCAGGAGAACTGGGCGAGGGGCGATCTCGATCCGATTTAAGTTGACTGTGATAATCAAGAAAACGGCGTATCCGGACGGATGCGCCGTTTTCGGCTTTTCAGGGCGTCATTCGCGTGACATAGACACCGAACGCGAGACAACCGGACCAGGCCAGTGACCCCAGAGCATGTATTGAACGCCACCGAGGCGATGCGCGAACTCTTTCCCGCCACGCCCTTGCAGCTCAACGATCATCTGTCGCGCCGTTTCGGCGCCGAGATCTGGCTCAAGCGCGAGGATCTGTCGCCGGTCCGTTCCTACAAGATCCGCGGCGCGTTCAATTTCTTCCGCAAGGTGATCGCACGCGGCGAGGGCGACACCACCTTCGTCTGCGCTTCGGCGGGCAATCACGCTCAGGGCTTCGCCTTTGTCTGCCGGCATTTCGGGGTGCCGGGCGTCGTGTTCATGCCGGTGACCACGCCGCAGCAGAAGATCGACAAGACCCGCATGTTCGGCGGCGAATTCATCACGATCCGCCTGATCGGCGACTTCTTCGACCAATGTTACGCCGCCGCCCGCGCCCATGCCGAACAGACCAACGGCTATATGGTGCCGCCTTTCGACCATGAGGACATCATCGAGGGACAGGCGACCGTCGGCGCCGAAATCATCGAGCAGATGCCGGACGGCAGGCTGCCTGACCTTGTGATCATGCCCGTGGGCGGAGGAGGGCTGTCGGCGGGCGTGACCGGATTTCTCGGCGATCGCCTGCCGCGCGAAGCCTTTCTGTTCGCCGAACCCTCGGGCGCGCCGAGCCTCAAGCGGAGCCTCGAGGCGCACGCCATCCTGACGCTGCCCAAGGTCGACAATTTCGTCGACGGCGCCGCCGTGGCCCGCATCGGCGACCTCAATTTCGCCGCGCTCGAACGCTTCGATCCGCGCCAGGTGATGCTGATGCCGGAAAACGCCATCTGCGCCACGATGATCGAAATGCTGAATGTCGAAGGCGTGGTGCTGGAGCCGGCCGGCGCGCTGTCGATCGCTGCGCTCGAGCAGATCGGCGCCGATGCGCTTGCCGGCAAGACGGTGGTCTGCGTCGTCTCCGGCGGCAATTTCGATTTCGAGCGCCTGCCCGACGTCAAGGAACGGGCGATGCGCTATTCCGGCGTGAAGAAATACTTCATCCTGCGCCTGCCGCAGCGCCCGGGCGCGCTCAAGGATCTGCTCAATCTGTTCGGCCCCGACGACGACATCGCCCGGTTCGAATATCTCAAGAAATCCGCCCGCAATTTCGGCTCGATCCTGATCGGCATCGAGACCAGCCACAAGGACAATTTCGTCGGGCTGATGGAGCGTTTCGACAGCGCCGGCCTCGGCTTCGAGGACATCACCGACAATGAGCTGGTGGCGAACCTGATCATCTGAGCGGGACGAGGGGCAAGCTCTTACGCCTCCAGAACCAGCCCCTTGGTCAGTTCCAGCGCCTGCCGTTCGAACAGGCCGCGATAGATGCCGTTCTTCACCCGCACCAGGCTGGCGTGATCCCCTTCCTCGACGATCCGGCCGTGATCGAACACCAAGAGCCGATCGAGCGCCCGCACCGTCGACAGTCGGTGGGCGATCACGAGCGTCGTGCGCCCCTGCATCAGCCGCTCCATCGCCTGCTGGATCAGCATTTCGGATTCGGAGTCGAGGCTGGAGGTCGCTTCATCCAGGATCAGGATCGGCGCATCGGCGAGGAAGGCGCGGGCGATGGCGACCCGCTGGCGCTCGCCGCCCGACAGCTTCACGCCGCGTTCGCCGACCAGCGTGCCATAGCCATGCGACAGCGCCGAGATGAAGTCATGGGCGCTGGCGAGCCGCGCCGCAGCCTCGATTTCGGCCTGTGTCGCGTCCGGCCGTGCATAAGCGATGTTCTCCGCCAGCGACCGGTGGAACAGGATCGGCTCCTGCTGGACGATGGCGATCTGCTGGCGCAGCGACGCCTGCGCGACCTGAGAAATGTCCTGACCGTCGATGCGGATCTCACCGCCCGTCACGTCGTGCAACCGCTGGATCAGCTTGACGAAAGTTGTCTTGCCCGATCCCGAATGGCCGACCAGGCCGACGCGTTCGCCCGGACGGATCGTCACCGAGAAATCACGATAGAGCGGCGCGGAATGCCTGCCATAGTGAAAATTCACGCAGTCGAAGTCGATCCGGCCGGCGCTGACGGCCAGAGGTTTGGCGCCGGCGATATCGACGACGCCGAGCGGCTGGGCGTGAATGGCGACCAGTTCCTCCATGTCGTTCACCGAGCGCTGCAGATTGCGGATATGCATGCCGACTTCGCGCAGATAGCCCTGCAGGATGAAGAAGGAGGTCAGGACGAAGGTGATGTCGCCTGCATTGGCCTGGCCGCTGGCCCAGAGCCACAGAGCGAGGCCGAGAACGCCGGCGCGGAGAGCTGCGAGCAGGGCGGCCTGCAGCGTGCCGTTCAGCGTGCCGCGCGTCCAGGTGCGGCCGGTTCGGTCGCGCCATTTGTCGATCACGCCGGCGAGGCGGCGGTCTTCGCGCGCTTCCGCGCCATAGGCTTTCACCACCGCGTTGCAGGTGACGGCATCGGCCAGCGAGCCGCCGAGCTTAGTGTCCCAGCGATTGGCGAGACTCGCCATCGGCGCGACATAGCGCAGCGCCATCAGCGACGTGAAGGTGACGAAGATCACCGATCCCAGCCCGACCAGACCGCCCATCAGCGGCCAGTGCCAGGTCATCATCAGCGTCGTGCCGACCAGCATGACGGCCGAGGGAAACAGCGCCACGAACACCGTGTCGTTCAACAGATCGAGCGCCCACATGCCGCGCGTGACCTTGCGAACGGTGGAGCCGGCGAAGCTGTCGGCGTGCCAATCGCTGGAAAAACGCTGGATGCGGTGGAACGACTGGCGGCCGATATCGCTCATCGAGCGCAACGTAAAACCGATGATCGCCATGAACGTCGCATGTCGCAGCAGCAGCGCGCCGATCGACAGCGCCATCAACCAGCCGAAAGCGGCGAGGGCGCTGTTCCATGCGTCGGGATCATCGGCGCGGCCCGAGACCACCGCATCGACGAGACGCCCCGAAAACAGCGGCGTGAAGACATCGGCGAGCGTCGACAGCAACACCGTCGTGAGCATGAAGCCGACGCGACCTGGCTGACGGCGCCAATGAACGAAACAAAAACTGAAAACACTGCGAAAGGCGCCGCCGGTGCGGGCCGTATGTCCGAATGCCATGAGATGATCCGACCGGAGTCGGCTCCTGAAAATACGAGAGAAAACGCTGTTTCGCGCCAAAGCGCGAATTGGGGTCACAAGAAGGATTTGGTTGGCGTCAAAGCCCTCGAGGCGCCGAAAAAGCGCCGGGGACGCGTCAGGCCGATACGACCGGCGTCATCGCGGAACGGGTAAAATGCATCATTTCGAACCTCCCGCTGATCATTGAGGAGGCCACGATAGGCCACGTCGGTGCAACCGCCAACCCCATGAGATCGATTTATCCGTATCGTCCGTCGAGTGCGACAAAGCGGCAACAGGCGCGCATCGGGCGTCATCACGCCTGAAACGGCGCCTAGCGCGCCCTGTTTCCCGCGTGACAGCGCCGCACCGGACCCCGGGCTACATCTCTTCTCACGCTTCGACGCCGGCGCCATTGTCCACCGGCGGGAAGCCTCCGGCTTCACAGGGAAGCTGGATTACCAGGAGAGAGGACTTTTCATGACCCCGCAGATCGCCGCTCGGCAAGAGATCGACAACGACATGTTCTGGTTCGGCAACACGCTGGTCGCGCTTCGCGCCAGGACGTCCGGTTCGCAGGACGGCGTGTCCATCGTCGAACACCGGATGCCCCATGGCGAAGCGCCGCCGCTGCACATTCATCAGAGCGAAGACGAATATTTCCATGTGCTCGAAGGCGTGATGCGCTTCGAAGTCGGCGGCAAGATCGTCATCGCCAGAGCCGGCGACACGCTGACGGCGCCCAAGGGCGTTCCACACCGCTTCCGGGTCGACAGCATACTCGGCGCGCGTTGCCTGACCATCACCAAAGGCGGCGATTTCGAATCCATGCTGATCGAGATGGGCCGACCGGCCGACCGCGAGGACCTTCCGCCGCAACAAGCGCCGACGCCGGACATGATCCAGGCGCTGACGCAAGCCTGCCGCCGCGCCAAGATCGACATCATCGGCGCGCCTCTGGCGTGACGGTCTCGACGAACACCGTCCGCGTTCGTTTCGGATGAAGCCGAGCGATGTCGGCATGCAGCGGTCGCATCCACGGCAGCCGGCGTCGCTCAGCGCTCCGCACCGGCGCCCAGCGCCTCGATTTGCCTGGCCGCGTCCCGCAGCCTTGCCAGATGATCGTCCACGGCGATGGATCTCTCGGCCCAGGCCAGAGCGCGACGCGACTGGACTTTCGCCTCGGCGGCCATCTCGGCATCGATGCCGGACAGGCTCTTGAAGGTCTTCTGCAGCCTGATCTGGATTTCGAAATGCCCGGCGCCATCGCGCGCGATGGGATCGAAAGCGTCTTCGAACAGGTCGACGAGAGACAGTGTCGGCGCAGTCACATGTTGAAAGCGAGGTTTTCCGGGGCGCTCTTCCTCGGATAGAGTCCTGAAAAGCCAAAACAATCGGGTGAGCCTGCCGATGACGTCGATGGCCGTGCCGGGATCGTTGACTGCGGGAGACAAAGCCCGAGAGGCGATCTCGCTCAAAACCGACAATCCGAATCGCGGATCCTGCTCGAACGAACGCATCGCGCCGATCGTGAAAGCGGACGCGATGGCGGCCGTCATCTCCGCTTCGTCGGCGCCGTGGTTGCCCGCTTTCGCAATCCACGCCACTGCGCGGCTGGGATCGCAATAAACGCCGGGAATAGCGAGAACGTGCACACGGGTTCCGAATTTTTCGCCGATGCCGTCGAGCGCGGCCACATCGACATGCTGGAGATAGCCGATATCGGGCGCATGGATCATGATCGCGTCGACTGGCGCAAACAGGTCATGCGCCGAGGCGGGCAGGGCGTCGAGCGACGGATATCTGCGGCGCTCTTCCAATGCATGGCCGGCGGAGCGTTCGACGCGATCGATCGTGTCGCCGACCCGGCCGAGCACCGAAAGATGATCCACCCAGCGCAAGATGGCGGCGACGATGATGGCGATGACCCCCAGCGTGACCACGAACAGCACGGCCCGGCCTTCTTCGCCGTAAGCGCCGGCGCTGAGGGCGATGATGCCGACCAGACTGAACAGGAACGATCCGAGAAACGTCGCCAAGACATTCTGCGTCGTCGGGTCTTCGGCCACGAGAGCCGCGGCGCGCGGCGTGCCGTTGTTGGTGGCGGCGCCGAAAGCCGTGACCATGATCGACAGGGAAAATGTCGTCACGGTGAGCATGCTGGAAGCGAGGATGGTGAGAATATTGTCGACCGCATCCGCGCCGATCTTGGCGCTGACGAAAGGCGGCAAGGCCGGTGAGAAGAACACGGAGAACAGCGCGGTGAGCAATCCCGCCAAGGCATAGAGCGCGGCGCGAAACCACAGCTTCTTGGCCAGCCTCTGAAGCTTCCAACCGAATTTGGTGTCCATCCGCATGTCGCTCCCCATTGTTCTGTGCGGAATAATCCGCAGAGCCGTCATCGTGTTCCGCGTGACGGAGAAATTACGGAAATCGAAGAATGATCTCGTTCACCAGCAAGAGCAAAGGGTGTTGCGACGTTCAAACGCAAGACATCGCGATCGACCATTGTGGCCTCCCAGACGTTGTTCAGATGCGGGGAGTGTGACATTCCAACTTTGCAGGAACAGGATATTCTAACTTTGCGGCTACAGACTTAATCCTGATAAGATAGATTATGGAACAGAATGTATCGATCGAGCCGTGGCGGCTGCGGTCCCGCTGCCGCCACGGTCGCCGACCCTTGTTCAAACGACTCCGAGGCCCTTGAGAATATCGGTCGCCCTGTGATCGGCATCGACGCCGTCGATCAGGAAGACGTCGCCTTCGGCCGCCTGAATGCGCAGCGGCGCAAGCGCCTGATAGTCTGGCGATCGATACCAGCCGCGCGCGGCGTCGAGATCGGGAAAGGCGATGACGATCAAGTCGTCGGTGAAATGGCCTTCCAACTCTTCTTTCGGACCGCCATGGATGATGAAGCGACCGTCATACGGCGCCAGCGTGGCGTCGATACCCTCGAGATAGTCGACCACGCCTTGGTCGACGGTGATTGCGCGAAGATGTGCGACTGCATATGCGGTCATCGGTAACATCCTTTCAGTTGGCGGCGATCGCAGGTCTTGTCGCGGCGTGTTCGGCCATCGTCAGCATTGCGACAAACACGGCCTGGGTGGTGAGAAACGCCCAGCCGATGGGATTGGGCGAAATGGCGCCTGACATGGGCAGCGCCAGACTTGCGACGATCCAGAGAGCGTTGCCCGCAATGGCGATCGTCGTCGCCCGCGACGGCGCCGGCCATATCAGCGCGGTCGTCGTCATGAAGGCCGCCACCGGCAGCAGCGCCGCCCCGGCCCAAAACAGCAGCGGCCCGGGAATGCCTGTCCAACCGCCGACCGGCGCGTGAAACAAGCAGAGCGCAACGCCCATGACGGCGCAGGTGAACGCATCGATCACGAGCAGATTGGCGAGTGTCAAACGTGGTCTGAAAATGTCCATGAGAATGTTCCTCTTGCCGACGACGACCGAAATGGTCGAACGCTGACCGCCATTCTTGCGGAATTTGTTCTGGCGTCGATTACCTCGGAAGTAATAGGCTTATCTGCCGGCAGGAGCCAATCTGGACCGATGACGAGACCGAAAACCGAAACTGGACAGATGTTGCGTGAATGGCGTCGGAGGCGGCGCTACAGCCAGATGGAGCTCGCGCTGCAGGTCGAGATTTCGCAGCGTCACCTGAGTTTTCTCGAGGCAGGCCGATCCATGCCCAGCCGCGACATGATCCTGCGGCTTTCGGAATGCCTCAACCTGCCGCTACGCGCGCAGAACGCGATGCTGCTGGCCGCTGGTTTTGCGCCTGCTTACGGCGAAAGGGCGCTGGCGGCGCCCGAATTGCAGGCGGCCAGAGGCGTCATTGATCGATTGTTGACGGCTCATGAGCCTCACCCTGCCCTTGCGGTCGATCGGCGCTGGACGCTGATCTCGGCGAACAGAGCGGTGGACGTTCTGACCCGAGGCGTCTCCGAAGACCTTCTTGCCGGCGAGATCAATGTGCTGCGCCTCAGCCTGCATCCGGCCGGCCTCGCACCGCGCATCGTCAATTTCAAGCAATGGCGCAGCCATATCCTCGCGCGGCTCGCCCATGACATCGAGCTCTCGGCCGATCCGGCGCTGGCCGCGCTGCTCGACGAGTTGCGATCCTATCCCACGCCGAAGCATGCGCTCGGCGATCGCACCCCCCATGGCGGAGACCAGGCCATCGCCATACCCCTCGTCGTCGACAGCTGCATCGGCCGTTTGGAATTCCTGAGCACGACGACGGTGTTCGGCACCGCCGTGGATGTCACCCTCGCCGATATCGTCATCGAGAGTTTTTTCCCGGCCGATGCGCAGACGGCCAGGGCGATGGCGAACATGCTGGATGACACCGGCTGAACGCGACGCTCGTGAGGCAGAGCCTGGCCATATAGCGCCGCGTCGAGACGAAAATGGCGGCCGGTCGACCGGCCGCCATCGATTTCGTCGCGTCGTGCCCGGCGCTTATTCGGCGCTCGGTTCGGCGTCCGGTTCGGCCGCCGGCGTCGACGTCTCGGCGCCTTCGCTCGCCGTCTCGTCGTCCTCCGGCTCGCTGATGCGCTCGACCGACACGACCTTTTCGTCCGCGGCCGTCGAGAAGATGGTCACGCCCTTGGTGGCGCGGCTGGCGATGCGGATGCCGGCGACCGGCACGCGGATCAGCTGGCCGCCGTCGGAGACCAGCATGATCTGGTCGGCGTCCTCGATCGGGAATGCGGCGACGAGCTGGCCGATCTCGTTGGTCTTGGAGGTGTCGGTGGCGCGGATGCCCTTGCCGCCGCGGCCCGAAATGCGGAAGTCGTAGGATGACGAGCGCTTGCCGTAGCCTTTCTCCGACACGGTCAGCACGAACTGTTCGCGCGCCCTGAGTTCCTGATAGCGGTCTTCATTGAGATCGCCGACTTCGCCGACCTCCTCGCCCACCAGCGCCACATCCTCTTCATCCACGCCCATGGCGCGGCGTTCGGCGGCGGAGCGCTTGAGATAGGCCGCGCGTTCCGACGCGTCGGCGTCGACATGGCCGAGAATGGTCATGGAGATCAACCGGTCTCCATCCGCCAGCGAAATGCCGCGCACGCCGATCGAGTTGCGGCCGGCGAAGACCCGGACGTCGTCGACCGGGAAGCGGATCGCCTGGCCCAGCGCCGTGGTCAGCAGCACGTCGTCGCGCTCGGTGCAGGTTTCGACCGAGAGGATTTCGTCGCCGTCTTCCTCCAGCTTCATCGCGATCTTGCCGTTGCGGTTGACCTGGATGAAGTCCGAAAGCTTGTTGCGCCGCACGGTGCCGCGGGTCGTCGAGAACATCACGTCGAGATTGGCCCAGTTGTCCTCGTCCTCCGGCAGCGGCATGATCGTGGTGATGCGTTCGCCGCGTTCGAGCGGCAGCATGTTGATCAACGCCTTGCCGCGCGACGTCGGCGAACCGATCGGCAGGCGCCAGACCTTTTCCTTGTAGACGATGCCGCGCGACGAGAAGAACAGCACCGGCGTATGCGTATTGGCCACGAACAGACGGTTGACGAAATCCTCGTCGCGGGTGGACATGCCTGAGCGGCCTTTGCCGCCGCGACGTTGAGCGCGATAGGTGGCGAGCGGCACGCGCTTGACGTAGCCGGCATGCGACACGGTGACCACCATGTCCTCGCGGGCGATGAGATCCTCGTCGTCCATATCAGGGCCGCCTTCGACGATCTCGGTGCGGCGCGGCGTGCCGAATTCGTCGCGCACGGCGGCGAGTTCGTCCTTGACGATGGTCATGATGCGCAGGCGCGAACTGAGTATGTCGAGGTAGTCCTTGATCTCGGCGCCGATCTTGTTGAGTTCGTCGCCGATTTCGTCACGGCCGAGCGCAGTCAGGCGCTGAAGGCGCAGATCGAGGATCGCCCGGGCCTGCTCTTCGGAAAGGTTGTAGGTGCCGTCGTCGTTGATCCGGTGGCGCGGGTCGTCGATCAGGCGGATGAGCGAGTCGACGTCCTGGGCCGGCCAGCGACGGGTCATCAATTGTTCGCGCGCGGTCTGCGGATCGGGCGCGCGGCGAATGAGATTGATGACCTCGTCGATATTAGCGACCGCAATCGCCAGACCGACCAAGACATGGGCGCGGTCGCGCACCTTGCGCAGCAGGAACTTCGTGCGCCGGCTCACCACTTCCTCGCGGAAGGCGATGAAGGCCTTGAGCATGTCGATCAGCGTCAACTGCTCCGGCTTGCCGCCGTTCAGCGCCACCATGTTGCAGCCGAAGGAGGTCTGCAGCGGCGTGTAGCGATAGAGCTGGTTGAGGATCACCTCGGCATTGGCGTCCTTCTTCAATTCGATGACGACGCGATAGCCCTCGCGGTCGGACTCGTCGCGCAGATCGGAAATGCCTTCGATACGCTTGTCGCGCACCAGTTCGGCCATTTTCTCGATCATCGTCGCCTTGTTCACCTGATAGGGAATCTCGGTGATGATGATCTGCTCGCGGTCGTTGCGCATCGGCTCGATGCGGGCGCGTCCGCGCATGATGACGGAGCCCCTGCCCGTCTCATAGGCCTGGCGGACGCCGGCGCGGCCGAGGATCATGGCGCCGGTCGGGAAATCCGGACCGGGCACGATTTCCATGATCTGCAGCAATTCCATGCCGGGATTGTCGATCAGCGCGATGCAGGCGTTGATGACTTCGACGAGATTGTGCGGCGGAATATTGGTGGCCATGCCGACGGCGATGCCGCCCGCGCCATTGACCAGCAGATTGGGGAATTTCGCCGGGATGACCACCGGCTCGCTGAGCGTGCCGTCGTAATTGTCGCGGAAATCGACCGTTTCCTTGTCGATGTCGTCGAGCAGCGAATGCGCGGCCTTTTCCAGGCGGCATTCGGTGTAGCGTTCGGCCGCCGGCGGATCGCCGTCGACGGAGCCGAAATTGCCCTGTCCGTCGATCAGCGGCAGTCGCAGCGACCAATCCTGCGCCATGCGCGCCAGCGCGTCGTAGATCGCGGCGTTGCCGTGCGGGTGGAATTTACCCATCACGTCGCCGGTCACGCGGGCGCATTTGACGTATTTCTTGTTCCAGTCGATGCCCAATTCGTTCATGCCGAACAGAATGCGGCGATGCACCGGCTTCAGCCCGTCGCGCACATCAGGCAGCGCGCGCGACACGATCACGCTCATGGCGTAATCGAGATAGGATCGCTGCATTTCCTCGACGATGGAGATGGGCTCGATGCCGCTGGGGCCTTGGCCGCCGGGGGGGACAATCTCGGTCAATCTGGTCTCAATCTCTCAAACGGAATCAATGCCGCCGTTATAGCGGAACAGCCGGTTGAAGGCCAATTTCATGGCGGCTTTATGAACAGTTCTTTCCCCGGAAGCGCTGATATTTTCGGCTTTTTAGCCTTTGCTTGCACGGTTGGGCGAGGGTCGCTACAGATGGCGGAAAAGAGGGGAAAATCATGGCCAGTCTGGAAGCGATGATCAACGCGTTCACGACGCTTCTGGTGACCACGGATCCGCCGGGGCTCGCGCCGATTTTCCTCGGGCTGACGGCCGGCATGACTCAGGCGCAGCGGCGCCACACCGCGCTGCGCGGCACGCTGATCGCCTTCGGTATCCTCACGGTCTTCGCCGTCTTCGGCGCCGGCATTCTCTCGGTGCTCGGCATCTCGCTTCCCGCCTTCCGCATCGCCGGCGGATTGCTGCTATTCTTCATCGCCTTCGAAATGATCTTTGAGAAACGCCAGGAGCGGAAGGAAAAGACCACGGAAACCGCGATCACCCGCGATCATATCCACAATCTCAGCGTCTTTCCCCTGGCGATTCCGCTAATCTCGGGCCCCGGCGCCATTTCCGCGACGATCCTGCTCGCCGGCAATTTCCGGCCGCCGCTGGAACGCGCGCAGCTGATCCTGGTGATCGCGGCTGTATTTCTGGTGATCTTCGCGGCGCTGATCATCGCAGACAGGTTGGACCGCTATCTCGGCCAGACGGGCCGGGCGATCCTCACCCGGCTCCTGGGCGTGCTGCTTTCGGCGCTCGCCGTGCAATTCGTCATCGACGGCCTGAGAGCGACGCTGACGGTCTATGCCGGCCCCTGACGGTCAGGGAAGCTTTGCGACGAAGGCTTCGACCACCTTGGCGGAATTGGCGGAGGCGAGGGCGAAGAAAACGCCCATCTCATTGGCCCCTTCCCCGCCGCCGGCGAGATCGGACAGGCTGCGGAACGCGATGAACGGCACCTTGTTGACATAGGCGACATGGGCGGTGGCGGCGCTTTCCATATCCAGCACCCTGGCCTTGAAGGTGGCGTAGGTGAATTCGCGGAACGCCTTGTTGTCGACGAAGGCCTGACCGGACACGCCATTGCCGCCGACGACGATCTTCGGCTCATGGGCCAGGCACTTGCCCTCGCCCGCGCATTTTTCCAGCGTCACGCTCGACGCCACGGCTTTGGCCGTTTCGAGAAGCTTGCCGTCGACCGGAAACCAGAAACGATCCTCCGGCTTGTCCATGCCCTCGCGCAGGACTTCCGTCTCGTTGGGATAGATCATGCCGTAGTTCGGGAACTGCGTGTCGAGAAAGGGCGGTATGGCGAATTTGCCGTCGGTTTCGCGGGCGAAGATCGCTTCGAGATATTGGCCCCACTGATCGCTGACCACGACGTCGCCGATCGACAGGCTGGGATCGACGCCGCCGGCGATGCCGGAAAATACGATCGCCTTGATCGAAAAATGATCGATTGCCTGTTGCGTGGTCATCGCGGCGTTGACCATGCTGACGCCGCTCAGGAAAAGCACGACGTCCTTGCCGCCGAGCTTTCCGGTCACGAAACGGCGTCCCATGAGTTTATGCTCCTGGGCGCCCTCGAGATCCTTGAGAAGGACCTGCCATTCCGGCTCGAAAGCCGACATCACGGCGATGCGCGGCGTGGCGTCGATCAGGTCGGCCGCCGACGCGACCATGGGAAGCGTCGCCGCGCCGAGCGCCAGAGCGAAAGATAGTTTCATCCGTAAACTCCATGATTTATTGCGCGATCAAAAACGCAAGAACCATGCCACCGCCGGACTACGGGAGAAGCGCGCCGTTGTCCGCTTCAGAACGGGATGTCGTCGTCCATGTCGCGCGAGAAGGACGGCGCGCTCTGCGGCGCGCGGCTGGGCTGCGGGGAGCGGCCGGCCCGATCGTTGCCGCCATAGCCGGAACCGCCGCCGAAGCCGGAATCCATATCGTCGTAGCCGCCGCCCTGGGACGCGCCGCGTCCGCCGCCTTCGCCGCGGCCATCCAGCATGGTCAAAGTCGAATTGAAGCCCTGCAGCACGACTTCGGTCGTGTAGCGATCATTGCCGGTCTGGTCCTGCCATTTGCGGGTCTGCAGCGCGCCCTCGATATAGAGCTTGGCGCCCTTCTTTACATATTGCTCGACCACCTTGCAGAGGCCCTCGTTGAAGACCACGACATTGTGCCATTCGGTCTTTTCCTTGCGCTCGCCGGAATTGCGGTCGCGCCAGCTTTCCGATGTGGCGATGCGAAGATTGGCGATCGGACGCCCGTCCTGAGTGCGGCGGATTTCGGGGTCCGCGCCGACATTGCCAACCAGAATGACCTTGTTTACACTGCCCGCCATCGCTAAATCCTATCCACAAAATCGGCAAACCGCCGTCCATCAACTGAGGGGCGAAGAATAACCCTTCAAGGGAACCGGCGCGCCCCTCCACGCGTCCAATCCACAGAAAATCCGGGGCTTCCAATTGTTCGCATTTTGTTCTAGTCGTTTTTCGTGCGGCAGTCAACAGAATCGACTTTGTGGAAAATCGGGGTTTTGCCTGATGGCGGCGACCTCCGCGCGCGGCATGGGCGTATAAGGGCGAAAGAACAGGCGAGACACAGGCATCATGAGCGAACTCAAGACCATTTCCATCCGCGGCGCGCGTGAACACAACCTCAAGGGGGTCGATCTCGACCTGCCGCGCAATTCGCTGATCGTGATGACCGGCCTGTCGGGATCGGGCAAATCCTCCCTCGCCTTCGACACGATCTATGCCGAGGGGCAGCGTCGTTATGTCGAGAGCCTGTCGGCCTATGCGCGCCAGTTCCTGGAAATGATGCAGAAGCCCGATGTCGATCTCATCGAGGGCCTGTCGCCGGCCATTTCGATCGAGCAGAAGACCACCTCGCGCAACCCGCGCTCGACCGTCGGCACCGTCACCGAAATCTACGACTATATGCGCCTGCTCTTCGCCCGCGTCGGCGTGCCCTATTCGCCGGCCACCGGCCTGCCGATCGAGAGCCAGACGGTCAGCCAGATGGTCGATCGCATTCTCGATTATCCCGAGGGCTCCCGGCTCTATATCCTTGCGCCGCTGGTTCGCGGCCGCAAGGGCGAATACAAGAAGGAACTGGCGGAGCTCATGAAGAAGGGCTTCCAACGCGTCAAGATCGACGGCCAGTTCTATGAAATCGCCGAGGCGCCGACGCTCGACAAGAAGTACAAGCACGACATCGACGTGGTGGTCGACCGCATCGTCGTGCGCCCGGATATCGCCTCGCGTCTCGCCGACAGTCTCGAAACCTGCCTCAGGCTCGCCGACGGGCTGGCGATCGCCGAATTCGCCGACAAGCCTTTGCCGAAGGAAGACACCGCCGAGGGCGGCTCGGCCAACAAGTCGCTCAACGAAACGCATGAACGGGTGATGTTCTCGGAGAAATTCGCCTGCCCGGTCTCCGGCTTCACCATTCCCGAAGTCGAGCCGCGGCTGTTTTCCTTCAACAACCCCTTCGGCGCCTGCCCCTCCTGCGACGGTCTCGGCACCCAGCAGAAGATCGATCCGGACCTGATCGTGCCCGAGACGGAGCGGACGCTGCGCGACGGCGCGGTGGCGCCCTGGGCCAAGTCGACCTCTCCTTACTACAACCAGACGCTCGAGGGCCTCGGCAAGGCCTATGGCTTCAAGCTCTCGGCGCGTTGGAGCGAATTGTCCACCGAGGCGCAGACCGCCATTCTCAATGGCACCGGCGATCGCGAGGTGACGTTCAACTATGCCGACGGCGCGCGCAGCTATCAGACCACGAAAACCTTCGAAGGCATCATCCCCAATCTCGAACGCCGCTGGAAAGAAACGGACTCCGCCTGGTCGCGCGAAGAGATCGAGCGTTATATGAGCCAGGCCCCCTGCCCGGCCTGCAAAGGCTTCCGCCTGAAGCCGGAAGCGCTGGCGGTGAAGCTCGACGGCAAGCATATCGGCCTGGTGTCGAATATGTCGATCCGGGCGGCGAACGACTGGTTCGTCGGCCTGCCGGACAAGCTCAATGTCAAGCAGAACGAAATCGCCACCCGCATCCTCAAGGAAATCCGCGACCGCCTGAAATTCCTCAACGATGTCGGCCTGGATTATCTGACGCTGGCGCGCAATTCCGGCACGCTGTCGGGCGGGGAAAGCCAGCGCATCCGGCTGGCCTCGCAAATCGGCTCGGGCCTGACAGGCGTGCTCTATGTGCTCGACGAACCCTCGATCGGCCTGCACCAGCGCGACAATGCCCGCCTTCTCGATACGCTCAAGCATCTGCGCGACATCGGCAATACCGTGATCGTGGTCGAGCATGACGAGGACGCAATCCTGACCGCCGACCATGTCGTCGATATCGGCCCCGCCGCCGGCGTGCATGGCGGTCGCGTGGTGGCGGAAGGCACGCCAGCGGAGGTCATGGCCAACCCCAATTCGCTGACCGGCAAATATCTCTCCGGCGAACTCTCGGTCGATGTTCCGCGCGAGCGGCGCAAGCCCAAGAAGGGTAAGGAGATCAAGGTCGTCGGCGCCAAGGGCAACAATCTCAAGAATGTCACGGCGGCCATTCCGCTGGGCGTGTTCACTGCCGTGACGGGCGTGTCGGGCGGCGGCAAGTCGACCTTCCTGATCGAGACGCTCTACAAGGCGGCGGCGCGCCGGGTGATGGGCGCGCGCGAAAATCCGGCCGAGCATGAGCGCATCGACGGTTTCGAGCATATCGACAAGGTCATCGATATCGACCAATCGCCGATCGGCCGCACGCCGCGTTCGAACCCCGCCACCTATACCGGCGCCTTTACGCCGATCCGTGACTGGTTCGCCGGTCTGCCGGAAGCCAAGGCGCGCGGCTATCAGCCGGGGCGCTTCTCCTTCAACGTCAAGGGCGGCCGCTGCGAAGCCTGCCAGGGCGACGGCGTCATCAAGATCGAGATGCATTTCCTGCCCGACGTCTATGTCACCTGCGACGTCTGCCACGGCAAGCGCTATAATCGCGAGACGCTCGACGTCACCTTCAAGGGCAAGTCGATCTCCGACGTGCTGGACATGACGGTCGAGGAAGGCTGCGATTTCTTCGCGGCGGTGCCCGCCGTGCGCGACAAGCTGATCTCGCTCCGCGATGTCGGCCTCGGCTATATCAAGGTCGGCCAGCAGGCCAATACGCTGTCGGGCGGCGAGGCGCAGCGCGTCAAGCTCGCCAAGGAACTCTCCAAGCGCTCCACCGGCCGCACCCTCTACATTCTCGACGAGCCGACCACCGGCCTGCATTTCCACGATGTGGTCAAGCTCCTGGAAATGCTGCACGAACTGGTCAACCAAGGCAATTCCGTGGTGGTGATCGAGCACAATCTCGAAGTCATCAAGACCGCCGACTGGATCCTCGATTTCGGGCCCGAAGGCGGCGATGGCGGCGGCGAGGTGATCGCCCAGGGCGTCCCCGAGGACATCGTCAAGGTCGAGCGCTCCTATACCGGCCAGTTTCTCAAGGAACTGCTGGGGCGGCGTCCGCAGAAGCGGCAGGCGGCGGAGTAGCGGACGCCTCGCCCGCGTCCCCCCCCCTTGGTTCAAGCATACGCACCGTCATAAAACTGTCATAAACGCCGCTTGCGAGACAGTGACGCCGCGATTGGGATTGAACGGACGATAGAAAGGCCCGATACAGGTCGACGTGATATTTTTCAAATTCACGTATCGATCCTTTCTGTTTTCCGGAGGCCTCGCCCTTGAGCGGTTCGGTGATCTTCATCAATCTGGCAGGCGCCGTCGCTTTGTTGCTCTGGGCCACGCGCATGGTGCGCACAGGCGTCGAGCGCGCTTATGGCGACATGCTGAGGGAAAAGTTGCGCTATGCGCTCGGCAACCGCGTCAATGCAGCGGCGGCCGGCTTCTTTCTGGCGATCGCGCTGCAGAGCTCGACGGCGGTGGCGCTAATCGTGTCGGGTTTCTCGGCGTCCGGCTTCGTTAGCTCGACCGTCGGCATTTCGGCGCTGCTCGGCGCGGATCTCGGCTCCGCCTTCGTCACCCGCATCCTCCGGCGCGACCTGTCGCTGCTCGTGCCGCTCCTGATGATCGCCGGCACCATCGCCTATCGCACCACGTCGCGGCGCTGGCGGGAGATGGGCCGCATCCTGTTCGGCCTCGGTCTTCTGCTTCTGTCGCTCCGGCTGATCGGCGAGGCGTCCGCGCCGCTCAAGGAAAGCCATGTCCTGCCGATCATCATGGGCTATCTGCAGCAGGACTGGATCACCGCCTTTGCGCTCGCGGCGCTGATGGCCTGGCTGTTTCATTCCAGCGTCGCCTCGATCCTGCTATTCGCCTCGCTGTCCAGCCATGGGCTGGTGCCGAATGAGTTGATCATTCCCTTCGTGCTCGGCGTCAATTTCGGCGGCGCCGTCATCGGCGCGGTTCTGACGCGCGGCGAGGTCAAGGCGGCCCGTATCGCGCCCTTGGGCAATGTCGCCATTCGTGGGCTCGGCATGGTCGCGGGGCTTATTCTGCAACTAAGCTTTCAGCTTCGGCCCGAGATCTATTTCGACACGCCTGCGGACGCCGTGGTCTGGATGCATGTCATTGCCAATGCTGTGGTGCTGCTGATCGGCCTGCCTTTCGCAGGCTCCTTGGCGCAGATGCTGGAAAACGCCCTGCCCTCGGACGCCAAGGACGAAGACAACAGCGACGCGGCCCTACTGTCGGCGCTCGACCCCTCCGATATCACCAATCCGCCACGCGCGCTCGACAACGCCACGCGTGAAGTGGTCGGCATGTGCGACCGCATCGAGGTGATGCTGACCCGCGTCTTCGACGCTTTTCTCCGGCCGGACGACCAGCAGATGACGCAGATCGAGCGGCTGGACGACAGCGTCGACCGCTTCAACCGCAACATCAAGCTCTATCTCGCCAAGATTTCCGGCAACGAACTCGCCGAAGACGCGGCGCGGCGGCAGCAGGATCTCCTCGAAGCCACCATCAATCTCGAACAGGTCGGCGACATCATTTCGCAGAACATGCTGGCCAAGGCGCGAAAGAAGGATGCGCGCGGCGCGAGCTTTTCCGAGGAAGGCCTGCATGAACTCACCGCCATGCATCAGCGCGTCCTGCGCAATGCGCGGCTCGCCTTCAACCTGCTGGTCAACCGCGATCTCGAACATGCGCGGCAGCTGGTCAAGGAGAAGGAAGTGGTGCGCGACATGGTGCGGGTCAGCGAGGAAAACCACATCAAGCGCCTGGGCGAAAACCGCGCCAGCATCGATTCCTCGTCGATCCATATCGACACGATGCGCGATCTCAAGGAGATCAATTCGCTCTTGGTGTCGATCGCTTATCCCGTTCTGGCCCAGGCCGGCCAGTTGCGCACCAGCCGTCTGCTCTGAGCGTCAGGCCGTCGTCGGGCGCGGCCGCAGCCAGGCGGGGTTGAAGACATTCAGAGCCAGTCCCGCGACGATCAGCAACGCGGCGATAATGCGGATCGGCCCGAAAGCCTCGCCGAGCACGATCGCCGCCGAACTCATGCCGAACACTGGCACCAGCAGCGAGAAGGGCGCGACCGTGGCGACGCCATAGCGGCGGATCATCGCGCCCCAGACGGCGAAGCCGAAGATCGTGGCGAGATAGGCGATATAGATCACCGCCCCCGCCCCCGACCAGGTCACATGCGTCAATGCCTGGAGATCGCGCTCCCAGCCTTCGAAAGCGAGCGAGATCGCGAGAAGCGGGAGAGGCGCAACGAGGCTCACCCAGACCATCAGCCTGAGCATATCCACCGCGCCGGCCTTCTTCATCAACAGGTTCGAACAGGCCCACGCCAGAGCCGCGCCGATGGACAGCGCCAGTCCCGATGCGGTGAGATCGCCATTGACGGTGGACGCGATCAGCGCAACGCCCGAGAAAGCGACGACCATGCCGGCGATCTGGGTTGGCCGCGGCCGGTCGCCATAGACCAGCACGGCGAGAATGACCGTGAAGAAAGCCTGGCTCTGCAGCACCAACGAGGCAAGCCCGGCGGGCATGCCGACGCTCATGCCGAGGAACAGCAGCGAGAATTTGACCACGCCCAGCACCAGCCCGATGCCGATGATGATCCGCCAGGAGACATCGGGCTTGGGCAGGATCAGCGCGAGCGGAATGGCTGCAAACAGGAAGCGCAGGGCCGAAAAGAAGATCGGCGGGAAATTGTCGATCCCCAGCCGGATCACCACGAAATTGAAGCCCCAGACGGCGGCGACGATAACCAGGAGAAGGATATGGATGGGCTTCATGGCGGACTCCTTTTGATCCGCCATACTCCTGATCGGGCGGGACGACAAAACCAAGTTTGTCAGATCAGACATCAATAAAATTGATGAGTGTTTCCGCCGTCAGTCCCCTGCCCGCGCGTTGCCCCGCCTCGCCATGATGCCAGACGGCGCCGCAAGCCGCCTCGTAGACCGGTACCCCCCGGGCCAGAAGCGCCCCGCAAAGACCGGCCAGCACATCGCCTGAACCGGCGGTGGCCAGCCAGGGCGGAGCATTGGCGTTGATCGCGGCGCGACCATCCGGGGCGGCGATCACGGTGTCCGCGCCTTTCAGGATCACGGCGGCGTTGGCGCGGGCGGCCGCCGCCAGCGCCCGGTCGACCTTGGACAGCGTATCATCGGCAGCAAGATCCGGGAAAATCCGGGCGAATTCGCCATCATGCGGCGTCAGGATCAGTCGCGGCTCTCCGGCAAAAGCCTTGAACAGCCGATCGGGATCGTCGCGAAAACTGGTGATCGCGTCAGCGTCCAGAACGAGGCGACGATCCTTCAGCGCCAGCGCGAATTCCCTCGCCTTTTCGCCGACGCCGAATGCGGGACCGAGCACGAAAGCGTTGAGCCGGGCATCGTCCAGAATCGTTTCCAGTTCCGCCAGGCTATCGGCCGTCTTGAGCATAATGGCGGTCAGGTGGGCGGCGTGAACAGGCGCGGCGTCCTCGGGCGTGATGATGGTGACAAGCCCTGCCCCGCCACGCAATCCGGAGGCGGCGGCGAGCCGCGCCGCGCCGGTCTGCATTGCGCCGCCGGAAAAGACAGCCAGCGAGCCATGGCTGTATTTATGCCCGGCCGCAGATTTGTTCGCGAGGCGGTCGCACCAGAGATCGGGCGCATTGATGCGGACAGGACCCGCATGCTTGTCGAGCAAGCGGCGGGGCACGCCGATATCGGCGATCTCGATCTCGCCGCACAGCGCCCTGCCGGGCATCAACAACTGTCCTGGCTTGGCGGCGACGAATGTTACGGTCACATCCGCTTCGAAGGCGCCGCCGCGCATTCGGCCGGAATGTCCGCAGACGCCCGAGGGCATGTCCACCGCAATGACCGGCGCGCCCGCCGCCTTCACCTTGGCCGCAAGCGTCATCACGTCGATCGAAAGGTCACGCGACAGACCGGCGCCGAAAAGGGCGTCGATCACGACATCATCAGGCGCTGGCTGATATTCCGCCAAAGGCTGCGGTGCGCAGCAGGCGTCGGCGCGCGCGCGCCTGGCGTCATCGGTGGTCGGCGGGGCGAGCGCAAAGACGGCGATCTCCGCGCCGGCCTCGGCCAGCGCGGCGGCAGCCACATAGCCGTCGCCGCCATTGTTGCCGGGCCCGCACAGCAGCACGAAGCGGCGCGCGCCCGGATAGCGACGGAGCGCGGCGGCGGAGGCCGCCCTGCCCGCTCGCGCCATCAAGGCGTAGCCCGTTATGCCCGACGCGATGCAGTCGGCGTCAACAGCCGATACAGCCTGTGGTTCAATTAGCATACTATGGTGATTGCTCATCGTTTGAGCATCCTAGAAATATCGCAGGGCGAGCGACGTCGCGATTCTCACCGCTACACTTTGTTCACCGGCAAAATAAGATGAAATTATAATCATTTGCATAGTTATTCACCGACCCCCCCACCCCATAGCAATATCCGATTTACCTCTTATGAGACATTGCGTCCCATTCTGGGAGGAAAATGGGAGTTGTGCGTTTTTTTCTCTTTTTTTTTGGCTGATTTTGCGCATGATCGCGAGGGACTTGCAGAATTTCAAGCAAAATTCGCGCTTGTTGTGTAGATCTGGCACGCGATGTGCATTTATCGAGGCGAGCGGGAGCAACTCGCTTTTAACGGGAGAAGCGGAGAGACATTTTCTCATGAAAAAGATCGAAGCGATCATCAAGCCGTTCAAGCTTGATGAAGTGAAGGAAGCCCTTCAGGAAGTTGGACTGCAAGGCATCACGGTGACCGAAGCCAAGGGTTTCGGCCGTCAGAAAGGCCATACCGAACTCTATAGAGGCGCAGAATACGTCGTCGATTTCCTTCCGAAAGTGAAGGTGGAAGTCGTGCTGGCGGATGAAAATGTCGAACGTGTGATCGACGCGATCCGCAATGCCGCCCAGACGGGCCGCATCGGCGATGGCAAGATCTTCGTCTCGAATGTCGAGGAAGTCGTGCGCATCCGCACCGGCGAAACAGGCGTCGACGCGATCTGACGCCCAATAAGACCAAGCCTGCCGGGCAACGGCAGGGAGGAAACATCGTCATAGCAAAGGAAAAACTTCGATGACGACTGCAAAAGACATCATGAAGCAGATCAAGGACAACGACGTGAAATTCGTCGACCTCCGCTTCACCGATCCCAAGGGCAAACTGCAGCATGTGACCATGGACATTTCGGCCGTGGACGAAGACATGTTCGCCGATGGCGTCATGTTCGACGGCTCCTCGATCGCCGGCTGGAAGGCCATCAACGAGTCCGACATGGTGCTGATGCCGGATCCGGCCACCGTGCATATGGACCCGTTCTTCGCCCAGTCCACCATGGTCATCCTTTGCGACATTCTCGACCCGATCTCGGGCGAAGCCTATAACCGCGATCCGCGCGGCACGGCCAAGAAGGCAGAAGCCTATCTCAAGGCCTCCGGCATCGGCGACACCGTGTTCGTCGGCCCGGAACCGGAATTCTTCGTGTTCGACGACGTCAAGTACAAGGCCGATCCCTACAACACCGGCTTCAAGCTCGATTCGTCGGAACTGCCGTCCAACGACGACACCGATTACGACTCCGGCAATCTCGGCCACCGTCCGCGCGTCAAGGGCGGCTATTTCCCGGTTCCGCCGATCGACAGCCTACAGGATATGCGCTCCGAAATGCTGACCGTGCTGTCGGAAATGGGCGTCGTGGTCGAAAAGCAGCACCATGAAGTCGCCGCCGCCCAGCACGAGCTCGGCGTCAAGTTCGACACGCTGGTGCGCAACGCCGACAAGATGCAGATCTATAAATATGTCGTGCATCAGGTCGCCAACGCCTATGGCAAGACAGCCACCTTCATGCCGAAGCCGGTGTTCGGCGACAACGGCTCGGGCATGCATGTCCATCAGTCGATTTGGAAGGACGGCAAGCCGACATTCGCCGGCGACGAATATGCCGGGCTTTCGGAAAGCTGCCTCTATTACATCGGCGGCGTGATCAAGCACGCCAAGGCGATCAACGCCTTCACCAACCCGACCACCAATTCCTACAAGCGTCTGGTGCCGGGTTATGAAGCGCCGGTTCTCTTGGCCTATTCGGCCCGCAACCGTTCGGCTTCCTGCCGCATTCCGTTCGGCTCTTCGCCGAAGGCCAAGCGCGTGGAAGTCCGCTTCCCCGATCCGGCCCAGAACCCCTATCTCGGCTTCGCAGCCATGCTGATGGCCGGCCTCGACGGCATCAAGAACAAGATCCATCCCGGCAAGGCCATGGACAAGGATCTCTACGACCTGCCGCCGAAGGAACTGAAGAAGATCCCGACCGTCTGCGGCTCGCTCCGCGAAGCGCTGGAAAGCCTCGACAAGGACCGCAAGTTCCTCACCGTCGGCGGCGTGTTCGACGACGACCAGATCGACAGCTATATCGAGCTGAAGATGCAGGAAGTCATGCGCTTCGAAATGACCCCGCATCCGGTCGAATTCGACATGTATTATTCCTGCTGATCGGTTTTCAGCCACAACATATGAGAATGGCGGGGTTTTTCCCCGCCATTTGCGTTTCAGAAGTTCAAAAACTCAGGGCTTCGGATGCCGGTAGACCAGGCAGGGATCGCCATTTGGCGTCGGCGCTGTTGGGTCGAGAACCGCACCCATACGCTCCGCCAGCCGCCGCGAGGGATGATTGTCCGGATCGATATAGGAGACGAGCGTCGCCACGCCCGCCTCCCGGAAGGCGAAATCACGGGCAGCGATCGCAGCTTCCGTGGCGTAGCCCCTACCCTCGAACCCGTCGAACAGCAGCCAGCCGAGCTCTGTCTCTGGATAATCGACCGGATGATGCACGGCGACCTCGCCGATCAGGTCTCCCGTCTCGGCGAGTTCCAACGCCCAGCCGCCGAAGCCGTGCACAGGCCAGTGGCCGATCACATTCATGAAGCCGTCCCATACCTGCCGTGGCTTGAGGCGACCGCCGATGAACCGCGCTCGATCGCCGCCATAGATGGTCAGGAGGTGTTCGAAGTCCTCGATACGGTAGGGACGCAGAAGCAGACGATCCGTCCGGATGAGCGGCGCTTCGAGACGCCTGGCGCTCGATGAAACATCACCAGTCACTGTTTCAGTCGTTCTTTCAACAGCTTGAGGTAATCGTCGTTTTCGCCGCTCTCGGCGTTCGCCGGCTCCGCCTTGGCGCAGGAAGGCTTGTAATCCGCCGCGAGCCCCTCCTTGACGCAGACGCCGACCTTCCAGCCGGGCGGGATCGCGGTCAGGTCGACGCTCTTCCATTTCGGATGACCGCTTTCCTTGAGTTGCGCGAGATTGTTGACGATCAGGTTGGAGAAATCCGCCACCGCCTTGCAGCTGTCGCGATGATAGGCGTTGCGGGTCTTGTCGTAATCGAAGGTCATAAGCACCGCCTTGACCGAGACGACGTCCACCGCTTCCTTCTGGAACGGATAGGACTTGGCGTCGATCGTGGCCGGGATATAGGTCGCGAGCAGCGGCGCTTGCGTGATCGGCAGGAGGTGAAATTTAGCGCCGTCGATCTTGTCGCTGTCGAACAGTGCCGCCGGCGCGCCGGCGACATAGAAGAAGGCGTCGATCTTGCCCGCTTCGAGATCCTTCAGCGCCTGGTCCTGGTTGATCTCCACCTGCGTTGCGTCGATATCGAGAATGTCGAGGATCAGGGTGGCTGTCAGAAAGGTGCCGCTGTCGCGCACGCCGACCGCGACTTTCTTGTCGGCGAGATCCTCGATCGTCTTGATTTCGGTGCGGGCGAGCACATGCACTTCCTCGTTATAGAGGGGGAACATGATGCGCACGCCTTTGACCGCCTGCTGGATCTCGGGATCATTGGCCTCGAATGTCTTGAGATAATCGAGCACGTCGCTCTGCACGATGCCGAACTGGGTATTCTTGCGCTTGCGGACGCTGGAAAAGTTCTCCAGCGACCCGGCGCTTTCCACCACGTTCAGCGTTTGTCCGCATGCCTTGCCGAGAGCGGCGATATCGCGACCGATCTTGATATAGGTGCCTTTCGGTCCACCGGTCATGATGTTCTTTTCGAGTTCCGCCGCGCCGGCGCTCGCGCCGAACAACAGGCAAGCCGACATCAACCCGGCGGAAAACCACGTCGCGATACCCATCCGTTCCCTCCTCGTCAGCATGCTCCGCGCAGATCGCGCAGCAAGTTGCGCAACGCCGCAGCCGGCACGCGCCCGTAAACCGATTTCAACGCATCCGTGACGCATTGTCCATCGCTCAATAGTTCGAGAAGCGTCTTCTGCTTGGCGGGCGACAGATTGTCGTAGCCCGGCATATCCTCGAGCGCGCTCTGCACGTCCTCGGGATTTCGCGGATTTGCGGGATTTTCCGGTTGCGGGTCGGGCTGGGTGTCGGGCTCTTCATGACGCGGTCGTCCCGGTTCGGCATCCGCCAGTTGTTTCTCCAGCGCCGCGACCTGTCTCGTCAACCTGACGATGTCGGTTTCGAAATCCTTTGCCCTCTCCTCGGCCCGCGCGCGATCCGCCGCCTCGCGCTCGACGCGATCGCGAAGCTCCGCTGCCTCGATTTTCAACGCTCTGAAATCACGCTGCAATTGCCCCGCGTCGCCCAGATTGGCCCGGGCTTCCCTCAGTTCCGCCGCCAGGACGTCGCGCTCGCGCGTGATGCGATCGAGTTCCGCCTGCGCATCTCCGCCATCGGCGAGCGCCGCGCGCAGATCCTTGATCGCGGCGTCTCGAGCAGCGACGGTTTTCTGAGCGATCGCAAGGTCGGCCTCCGCCTGATCGAGCGCCTTTTGCGCGGCCGCGAAATCCTTGGCCGCCTTGTCGGCGGCCTTGAGCCGGGCGCGAAGATCCTTGTTTTCCTTCGCCAGTGCGGCGTCGTCCTCCGAACCCGCGCGCAATCGATCGTTCTCGCTCTGCAGGGATTTGATTTCCGCATCGAGATCGCCGAGTTCGGCCTCCAGCGATTTTTCGCGCGAGGCGGCCTTGTCCGCCTCGGCTCTCACGGAGTCCAGATCGGTCTGCAGATCGGAGATCGTCTGGTCGCGCGCTTCGACCGCCGCGCTCGTGTCGCCCTGGACATAGCGGGCGGCTCCATAGCCGCCGCCGGCGCCGATCACGAGCGCCAGAACTGCGGCGACCAGCGCGCCTGCCGAACGACCCGGATTTGGCCCGGTGGGACCGGCGTCCCTACCCCATTGATTGGCCATGAAAACTCCTTATGCGATGAGAGCCGCTTCATATGCCGCGGCCGATTTGCAGACTGTTATGGCGCGGTCGGCGCGACTTGAAAAGCCGCCTCGTCGGCACCAAATCATGGGATCATCAATCGAGGTGCGGATATGCGTGAAAGAGTGGCGAAATACCAGATCGGCCAGGTGGTCCGGCATCGGGTGTTTCCGTTCCGCGGCGTGGTCTTCGACGTCGATCCGGAATTTGCGAACACCGAAGAATGGTGGAATTCGACTCCGCCCGAAGTCAGACCGTCAAAAGATCAGCCGTTTTATCATTTGTATGCCGAGAATGCGGAATCGGCCTATGTCGCCTATGTCTCCGAGCAGAACCTCGTGCTCGATGAAAGCGGCGACCCCTTCCGGCATCCGGCGGTTCTGGCCAATTTCGACCCCGAAAGCCGTACGCAATACCGGCCGAAGGCGCTGCAAACCCATTGAACCTGCAACGCGGACAAAGCCTCGTTTCGGCTTGACCTTTGCCCGTGGCGCTGATTAATCGGCCCATGGGCGTGGGGCCTCCTGCGCAGACGAACTCTGTTTGGAAAGGCTGACCGCGCGATGACCGGGCTTCCCGTGCTGGACGATGCGTACATTCCCGAATTGCCGAATTATTACAAAGGCAAGGTGCGCGACAATTACGACCTGGCCGATGGCGCCCGGGTCATCATCGCCACCGACCGTCTGTCGGCCTTTGACCGTATCCTGACCGCCATTCCCTACAAGGGCCGGGTGCTGACCCAGACGGCGCGACACTGGTTCGAACTGACCGCCGACATCTGCCCAAATCACGTGATCTCCTATCCGCATCCGAATGTGGTGATCGGCAAGCGGCTGGACATCCTGCCGGTGGAAATCGTGGTGCGCGGTTATCTCGCCGGCACGACCTCGACCTCGATTCTCACCAAATACAAGGCCGGCGAGCGCATGATGTATGGCGTCACACTCCCCGACGGCATGCGCGACAATGAAAAGCTTCCCGAAGCGATCATCACGCCGACCACCAAGGCCTTCGACGGCGGCCACGACGAGCCGCTGTCCGGCGCGGAGATCCTGTCTCAGAATCTCTTGACCGAAGAGCAGTGGAACACGGTGTCGTCCTATGCCCTCAAGCTATTTGCCCGCGGCCAGGAGCGCGCCGCGGCGCAGGGTCTCATCCTCGCCGACACCAAATACGAATTCGGCGTCGACGCCGAGGGCACGATCATCCTCGCCGACGAGATCCATACCCCGGATTCCTCGCGCTATTGGATCGCCGAGACCTATCAGGCGGCTCTCGAAAGCGGAAAGCGTCCGGCGAGTTTCGACAAGGACTTCATCCGCGCCTGGGTGGCCGAACGCTGCGACCCGTATAAAGACGCGATCCCCGCCATTCCGGCCGAACTGGTCGAGCAGGCGTCGAAGGTCTATATCGACGCCTTCGAGATGATTACGGGCAAGAGCTTCGACCGTGAGACGGGCGGCGCGACGCTGGCGGATATCAGGGAGAGCCTGAAGCAACTGTTCTGAGGTTTACGCTGCAGTTGTATGCGGCGTGGTCCGCTTACATCTCGGATCGTCACCCTCGGGCTTGTCCCGAGGGCCTGCCGACAGACGCGTTGCATTCGACGATGCCGCTGCCGATGCTCGCCACAAGGGCGAGCATGACGATGGATGAGTCGGCGGCTGGGCCCTGAAGGCTTAAAACTCCACCTCGATCCGCATCCCGTCAAACGCCGGCTCGACATGATCGGGCGTCTCCCGCATCACCGTGTCGTAATCGAGCGGGATATGCATATGGGTGAGGATAGCCCTCTTCGGAGCGATCCGCTCGATCCAGGCAAGCGCCTGTTCGAGCGACAGATGGCTTGGGTGGCGGCGATATTGCAGGCAGTCGATCACCAGCACGTCCAGGCCGACCAGTTTTTCCAGAGACTCCTCGGGAAAATCGCTGACATCTGTGCAATAGGCGACATTGCCGATGCGAAAGCCGAGGGAATGGGCGTCGCCATGCTGCTGGATCAGCGGCAGAAATGGAATCGCCCCGCCGGGCCCGGGAACCTCGAAAGTCTTGGCGATGTCGATCTCATGGCTGCGCGCGATCGGCGGGTAGGAACTGCCGGCTGGCGTCTCGAATATGTATCGAAAGCCCTCGATCACCCGCTCCATCGTTACCGGATCGGCCCAGACCGGCATGCGATGCTCGTTCTTGTAGACGAAGGATCTGACGTCGTCGATGCCGTGCAGATGGTCGGCATGGGCATGAGTCAGCACCACGGCGTGCAGATCCTCCGCGCCGACCGCCACCATCTGGCCGCGGAAATCAGGACCGGTGTCTATCACCACCGAGGTCAGTTTGCCGTCATCCGACCATTGCTCGACCAGCATGGCGGCGCGGGTGCGACGATTCCTGGGGTTGTTGGGGTCGCAGGCGCCCCAGTCGCCAGTGATGCGCGGCACGCCGGGCGAGGAAGAGCATCCGAGAATCGTAAAGCGTCGCTTCATCAGCGAGGTTCTCCGTCAGGCGACACGCGTCATCTTGGAAAAGCAGCGGAAGGCGTTGTCGGTGGTGAGTTCTGCGACCGCCTCGACGCTCACGCCGATCGTCTGGGCGAGCACCTCGGCCGTGTTGACCACATAGGACGGCTCGTTGCGTTTTCCGCGCCAGGTTTTCGGCGCGAGATAGGGCGCGTCCGTTTCCACAAGCAGCCGGTCGCGCGGCACGGACGCCGCAATGTCGCGGATGTCCTGCGACTTCGGGAAGGTCAGGATGCCCGAGAAGGACACATAGCCGCCCAGTTCCACGCCGACCCGCGCCAGTTCGGCTCCTGACGAGAAGCAATGGAGAAGGAACGGAAACGCCCCGCCTTTTTCCGTTTCGTCCTTCAGGATCGCCGCCATGTCGTCATCGGCGGCGCGGGAATGGATGACGAGCGGCAGGCCGGTGATGCGGGCGGCGGCGATGTGCCGGCGCAGACCCGTAGCCTGCTGTTCCGGCGTCGCATAGTCGTAGAAATAGTCGAGGCCCGCCTCGCCGATCGCCACGCATTTCGGATGCTCCGACAGCGCGACCAGGTCGTCGGTCTGGATGTCGGGTTCTTCATGCGCGTGGTTGGGATGCGTGCCGACCGAGCAGAACACCTGCGGATAGGTCTCGGCGATCGCCTTGATGCGCTCGAAGCGATGCACCAGCGTCGAGATGGTGATCATCTGGGCGACGCCGGCCGCCCGGGCGCGCGAAACGAGCTCGTCGCGCTCGGCGTCGAAATCCGGAAAGTCCAGATGGCAATGCGTGTCGATCAGCATTCCCGCCTCACGCTTTCGGCGGGAAATATTTCGGGAACACGCCGGTGGGCGGCGCTATCGTCACGCCGCTCTTGACGCGGCCGTTTGCGCCGAGCGAGGCGAAGTCGCGGCTCGTGACCGACTCGCCGAAGAGATCCAGCAGCTTTTCGGCCGAGGCCGGCACATAGGGCTGCAACATCACGGCGATCTGGCGCACCACTTCGAGCGTCACATAGAGCACGGTCGACATGCGGGCGACATCGCCGGATTTCGCCAAGGCCCAGGGCGCCTGCGCTGCGAAATAGCTGTTGGCTTCCGAAGACACGGCGAAGACCGCCGACATCGACTTGTGGATCTGCTGCGTCGCCATCTCCGTGCGGCAGATCTCGATGGCCTTGTCGGCGAGCGCGATCAGCGCCTCGTCGTCGGCCGTCAGCGGGCCGGGCTCGGGAATGACGCCTTCGAGATTCTTCGACACCATCGACAGCGAGCGCTGGGCGAGATTGCCGATATTGTCGGCGAGATCGGCATTGATGCGGTTGGCGATCGCCTCCTCGCTATAGGAGCCGTCCTGGCCGAAGGAGACTTCGCGGAGGAAGAAGTGGCGCACCTGGTCGCAGCCGAAATGCTCGACGAGATCGAAGGGATCGACGACATTGCCGACCGATTTCGACATCTTCTCGCCCTTGTTGAGCAGGAAGCCGTGGGCATAGACGCGCTTCGGCAACGCCACGCCTGCAGACATCAGGAAGGCCGGCCAGTAGACGGCGTGGAAGCGGATGATGTCCTTGCCGATGATGTGGGTTGCAGGCCAGAACTTCCAGCGCGCATTGTCCGTGTCCGGATAGCCTGCGGCGGTGATGTAGTTGGTCAGCGCGTCGACCCAGACATACATGACATGCTTGGGATCGCCCGGCACCGGAATGCCCCAATCGAAGGTAGTGCGCGACACCGACAGGTCCTTGAGACCTGATTTCACGAAGGACAGCACTTCGTTGCGGCGCTCGTCAGGGCCGATGAAATCTGGCTGCGCCTCGTAGAGCGCGAGCAGCTTGTCCTGGTAGGCCGAGAGGCGGAAGAAATAGCTTTCCTCCTCCACCCATTCCACCGGCGTGCCCTGCGGCCCGTAACGCACGCCATCGGCGCGCAGCTCGGTTTCGCCTTCCTGATAATAGGCCTCGTCGCGGACCGAATACCAGCCGGAATAGCTGTCCTTGTAGATGTCGCCGGCCTCGACCATCTTGGTCCAGATCGCCTGCACGGATTTGTAATGCCGTTCTTCCGTGGTGCGAATGAAATCGTCGTTGGAAGCGTTGAGCAGCCCGCCCATGCGGCGGAATTCGGCGGAGTTGCGATCAGCCAGTTCGCGCGGCGTCAGATCCTGGGCGCGCGCGGTCTGCTGCATCTTCTGGCCATGCTCGTCGGTGCCGGTCAGGAAGAACACCTCGCGCCCGTCGAGCCGCTGGAAGCGGGCCAAGGCGTCCGTGGCGATCAGCTCGTAAGCGTGGCCGATATGCGGCTTTCCATTCGGATAGGAGATCGCGGTGGTGATGTAAAAGGGCGAATTGTCGATCATTCGCGGTCATGCCTTGCTTGTCGTTTACGGTTGTTGCAGCGCTTCTAAGCCTTATTTCGCACGGCTGCAAACATGAATCGATTTCCCGGTCCAAAACAACGCGAAGCTTAGCGATGCGGGGATAGCGCGCGCCATTTGCTTGACTCGACCGGGATCGGCGACTAGTCGGATAAGTGTGGGGCGCCCTGTTGTGAAACGGCAAGGCGAAAGGCGCGATGCATTGCGATCACCGCGCGCGAAAGGGATTGAGTTGGACTTCCTGCATAATATTGATCCGCTGTATTCGATTTCCGGCCTGTTTGTCGGCATTCTCGTGGGGATTACCGGTGTCGGCGGCGGATCATTGATGACGCCGCTGCTCGTCGTGCTGTTCAACGTCCATCCCGCCACGGCTGTCGGCACCGATCTTCTCTACGCCGCGATCACCAAAAGCGCCGGCACGGTCGTGCACGGCGCCAACAAGACCATCAACTGGGCGATCGTCCGCGTTCTCGGCATGGGCAGCGTGCCCGCCGCCCTTGTGACGCTCTATCTTCTGTCCGGCATCGATCGCAAAAGCATCGGCGCCGTCTCCTTGATCACATATTCGCTCGGCTGGATGCTGTTTCTCACGGCCTTCCTGCTGTTGTTTCGCAATCAGATCGTGGCCCGGGTCACGGAATGGCGGCAGCATAAGCCGCCGGTCTCGCCGTCGATGGTGACGGCGCTGACATTCGTCCTCGGCGTCGTTCTCGGCACTTTGGTGACGTTGACGTCGGTCGGCGCCGGCGCTCTGGGCGTCACCGTGCTGCTGATGCTATATCCCCGCCTGCAGATCCGCGACATCGTCGGCTCGGATATCGTCCACGCCGTGCCGCTCACGCTGGTCGGCGGCATCGGCTACTGGATGATCGGCGAAATCGACTGGATGATGCTGATCTCGCTGCTGCTCGGCTCGATCCCCGGCATCATCATCGGCAGCCATATCGCGCCGCGCATGCCCGATCGACTGATCCGTCCGTTCCTGGCCGCCACGCTGGCGCTGGTGGGCCTCAAGCTGGTGATTTCCTGAGCGCTGCGCGCTTTACAGTCGTCCGGCGATTTCGCCCATCAGCGTGATCACCGTCTGCTTGCGATCGAGATTGTAGGCGTCCGACGCGCCGATCTGTTCGTCCATCGTCGCCTTCAATTGCGAGAGATCGAACGCTCTCGCGACGTCGCCCTGAAGGGCCGCGGCGCGGGCCCGGCCTGACACTTCCATGCCCAATTGGTCGATGAAGAATTCGTAGAGGATGTCGCCGTCCTTCTGGGCCACCACATCGGCGATCTTGTGGATGGCGCGGCGGCGCGCCGGGCCTTCTTGCCCCAGTGCAGCCCTCATCGCGTCCAGCACGTCGAGACCGCCGTAATTCAACAGCTTGATGGCCTGCGAGACCGAACCGCCCGCCAGCGCCAGCAGCCGATCCCTCACGTGCTCCGGCGCCGATAACCCGAGATGAGCCAAGGCCGAAACAAGATCGTCGTCGCCGAGAGGCTTCAGGCTCACCGCGAGGCATCGCGAACGGATGGTGGGCAGGAGCTTGCCCGGCGCATGCGAGAGCACCAGGAACATCGACCGCTTCGGCGGCTCCTCGAGCATCTTCAGGATGGCGTTGGCGGCGCTGCGGTTAAGGTCGTCGGCGGGATCGACGATCACGATGCGCCAATTGCCGGTGCCCGAGGTCTGTGAAAAGAACTTCCCCGCGCGGCGCACCTCATCGACGGTGATCGCGGTCTTGGCCTTGCCCGTCTTGGCGTCGACCGGCCGCGTGAGATGCAGGAGATTATGCGACGCGCCCTGGGCGATCTGGCGGAACATCGGATGCCCCGGATCGGGATCGGACATCTGCGTCGGCGCGGCGAGAGGATCGGGATGAGCGAGGATATGGTTGGCGAAACGAAAGGCGAGCGTCGCCTTGCCCACCCCTTCCGGCCCTTCGAGCAGCAGCGCGTGATGTCCTTTGCCGCTCGCATAGGATTCGGCCAGGAATATCTGCGCCTCGGCATGGCCGAACAGGCGGGTGTTTTCCTGCGGGGCGATCGCCCCGTCGAGCAGAGTGGAGGGAGCCGCGCTCACGCTTCGCCGGTCTCCCGCACCCGGTGCGAGTGGATCGGCAACAGGCTCTCGACGATCTCGAAGATCCGGTTGTGCACGGCTTCCGGCGGCCAGGCGGCGTCGACGACGCGACACCGTAGAGGTTCGCGGTCCGCGATGTCGAGAAAGGCCTCGCGGCGCTTCTCGTGGGTGGACACTTCTTCCTTCTCGAAACGATCGGGGGCAGCGGCGGCGTTTTCACCGCCGGCCCGCGCCTTTGCCCTGCGCAGGCCCTCCGAGGCGGGCAGATCGAGAATCAGAGTGCAATCCGGCATCACGCCGTTGATCGCCACTCGTTCGAGATTGTCCATGAACTCGGCTTCGAGATTGCCCGTGACGCCTTGATAAACGCGAGACGAATCGATGAAGCGGTCGCAGAGCACCACCGCGCCGCTGGTCAGCGCAGGCCGGATCACTTCCTCCACATGATCGTTGCGGGCCGCGGCGAACAGTATCGCCTCCAGACGCGCGCCATGGGATTCCGCTGCGCCCGAGAGCAGCACATGCCGGACGGCTTCGGCGCCGGGGGAGCCGCCGGGTTCGCGCGTCACCAGCACATCCAGTCCCATGCGTCTGAGACGATCGGCGAGAAGCCGGATCTGGGTGCTCTTGCCGGCGCCCTCCCCGCCTTCGAACGTCACGAACAAACCTTGTCTTGCGGCCACGCGCGGGCTCCATTCTTGCCTTGCATGCTCATAACCAAGCCGGCGGCATCCGTCAAAGCCAGAAGAACATCATTTCCTTCAAACCATCCCAGGCTCGCGACGACAAGGATCCGGCGCCGACCGGCGCCGAAGCGTAGACAGGCCTTTCGAGGATCTTCCGCTCTCCCAATCTGAGTTCCATCGCCCCGATCTTCTGCCCCTCGGACACCGGCGCCGTCAGCGGCCAGGTGTAGAGGATGCGCGCCCGGACCTTGTCTTCGGCGTCGACCGGAACGAAGATATCCACGTTCCTGTCGGCCTTGAGCGGCACTCGAGCCTTGTCGCCGCCGTAAACGGGCGCTTCGGCCACCGTTTCATCCTCGCGAAACACCGTCCGCCGCGCGAAATTGGTGAAGCCCCAGTCGAGAATGCGGCGCGTCTCCTCAAGGCGCTCCTTCTCCGAGGTCAGCCCGCTCATCGCCAGATAAAGCCGCGTCCCGTTGCGCGCCGTCGTCGCCACCACGCCGTAGCCTGCGCCTTCGGCGAATCCGAGCGCCATGCCGTCCAATCCGATTCCCATCTTGATCACCCGGTTTCTCTGCCGGATCTTGTTCCACTCGAAATCCTCCTCGCCATAGAGACCTTTCCGATCGGGATAGGCGGAGCGGATATGCAGGGCGAGTTTCGCGAGATCGCGGATCGACGTCTTATTGCCGGGATTGGGCAGACCGTTTGAATTGGCGAGCGTCGTGGCGGTCAGGCCGAGTTCCTTGGCCCGCGCCGTCAGTTTTTCGGCGAAGGCGGCGTCGGAGCCCGCAAGCCCCTCGCCCAGAATGATGCAGGCGTCGTTGGCGGCATGGACGATCACGCCGCGCAGCAGATCCACGACGCTGATCTCCGAATTCAGCGCCGCAAACATCGTGGAGGTTCGCGACAGGGCGCCGCCGGTTCTCCAGGCGTATTCGGAGACTTTGTAGCGATCCTCCGGCTTGATGCGCCCTTCCTTCAACTCCCGGAAAACATATTCGGCGGTGAGCAGTTTGGCGAGCGAGGCGGGCGGAATGACCGCATCCGCCTGTCGCTCGAACAGCACGGTGCCGGTGCTCTCCTCGATCAGCAGGATTTCCTTCGCCTTCGTCTCCAGCGGCGCCGCCTGGACGACGCCGAAACCGGTGATCGAAAAAACGATCGCAGCGAACAGAAATAGCAAGACTGGCATGACGATCCGGATCTGTGTTGCGCGCCTCACCCTACGCGAATTGGCTGTGGCGCCAAGGGGCCGACGCCGGGATTGGAAACGACCGGGGCGATTGCAACGGGGGCGTTCAGTTGCGGCGCTCGACCGATTTGCGGATCGCCTCGGCGTTCAGCCCGCCCCTGCCGACCAGCACGGCGTCGAAGGGCGCGGCCTGCGCCGTCTCGACGCGCATTTCCGCATAGGCCGACAAGGTGCCCAGGCTCTGCCCGGTATATTGCGGTCTCTCGACCGGAACGGGGCCGAAATCAGGCAGTTGCACCATCGTCTCGAATTCGGAGAGGTCGCCGGCCCAGGCCGGCGTCGCGGCGGGTTCGACATAGGCCACCGAAGCGACCCGCGTCACGGCCGGTTTCGGAACGACGGGCGCCGCCCGCACGACCTGGCTCGGCGTAAACGTCGCGTCGTTGGAGGCCACCATCACGCCCGTGGCGATCTGGCCGCCGGGATTGCGGCGGATACGTTCGCCCTTCGGGATATAGGAAGCCATCAGGAAAGCCTGGTCGCGACCATCCAGCCGAGCCCTGCCGACATATTGCACCTGCACCTTGGCGGTGCCGTGGTGACGCATGTCCAGCATGTCGGCGGCCTTGTCGGAAATGTCGATGATTCTGCCCGGATGATAAGGGCCGCGATCATTGACCCGGACGATCAGGGACGAACCAGTCTGGAGATTGGTGACGCGCGCATAGCTGGGCAGCGGAAATGTCGGATGCGCGGCGGAGAGCGAATACTGGTCGTAGATCTCGCCATTGGCGGTCAGCCGACCATGAAAGGCCGAGCCGTACCACGACGCCAGTCCCACCTTGTTGTAGGACTTGTCTTCCTTGGGCTGATACCACTTGCCCTTGACCTTGTAGGGCTTGCCGACCATTTCGCGACCGCCGCCCTTGGGCGGATGCTTGCCCTTGTAGACGCGGGGGCTGGCTTTGACGCCATATTCGCTTTCCGCGAAATATTCCTTGCCGTGCGACCGCTTCTTGCCGACCGTCTTGGTGGTTCCGCAGGACGCAACGCACAGGCAGAGAACCGCCAGCGCCGTCCATTTTCCCGCTCCAGCCCAAGGCGCGCCGCGCCGCTCAGTCTTTACCGCCATATGCTATCTGCGCCCCGCGCCGCCAGATTCATTTCGTTTCAGAACGCATCCCGCCGTCTCCGGCGATCCAATGCGCTTCTGTTAACTACGGTTGGTAAAAACATGCCAACATCCAGGCGGAATTGCGAACGGAATTGGGATGCAGGGCGGGAAATTGCTCGTTATGGTAAACGCGAAGTTAACGCTGCCCAATGCGGACGAATGCATCCCCCCACCGATGTTGACGCCGCGCGCGAAGCTGCTAAAAGGGCAGCCGAAGCGGATGGGTGTCCGAGCGGTTTAAGGAACCGGTCTTGAAATTCGGTTTTGAACGTCCCTCCCTCTTTGTTCTCATGCCGGCTAATACCGAGAGTTCTCGGAAACTATTGAGAAAAATCTCTTCCTGTCCTCCTTCATTTTTTTCTCTGCTACCGAGTTGGGTAGCAAAATGGTAGCGAGGCGTTTGCTTTATGTTCCCACGCTTTTATCGTTGAGGGCGGCATACTAAAGTGCTGCCGCCCTCCCCCTTACAGGGTCAAAGTTCGAACCAGCCTTCTGAGATAGACGGGCTTCCTTTGAGGAAAATACCGAAATCCGCGCGCCTGTCGCCATTCGTATCAGCGAGGATGTAAGTGCCCCCGTTGCTTTCCTCATAACGGAGTTGGCCAGCGAAGCCAGAGAAAGAGCGCTCGCCAATGTATGTGAACTGCTGATACCCATCTTTGCCGGTCTTGGCATCAATAGCCGACAGATCGATAACGTCGCCTTTTTCCCCGTTGAAATCAGTGATGGTATCCCATTGCTTCTTCGGAATACGCGCATAATCTTCAAGAAACACGAAGGTGTCCTGGCCGAGACCGCCGGTCATTTTATCGACGCCCTGATCCCCGTAAATCGCGTCGTTCCCTTTGCCTCCATCCAATTTATCGTTGTCTTCAAACCCCCTGAGGACATCATCCCCATCCCCGCCATATACGATATCAGCGCCTGACCCACCCCTTAGCAGGTCCTTGCCACCACCACCGTAGATCAAATCATCACCTGAATACCCGATAACGCTGTCGTCGCCAGCATCACCAAACAGTTTGTCGTTGCCTCCATCTCCAAAGAGGTAGTCTGCCCCTTGGCCTCCACGAACTGTGTCTTTTCCGTAACCGGCAAGTATTTCATTGGCGAGCGCGTTTCCGGTGACGACATTATTTTTCGCATCACCCGTAAATGACTGTTGGTGCGTAGTCATCTGAAGGTTGCCAACAGAGGCGGCGGTGACGAAATTCTCGTAGTATACGGTGTATTTCTCCTTGAATGACCCAAATTCATATTCTGATGTGTCCGAAAATATGAGTATATTTGCACCGCCGCCGAGCGGGACTGAACCACCGGCAAGTTGGAACGGATCTGAATTCCATGATCCACTTATATCCTGGCCTAATATCTTTACACCAATTGCTGCCTCTATTTGTCCAAAAAGAATTTTATAATCTAAAGAGGAGGTAAGATTTAGATATGTATTGTTGGAAATTGTGCCACCAACGTCATACCTAGCCTCAACTGTGAACGAACCTTCACCCTCAGGAGATTGAAATTTGAATTGATCCCCTAGATTGCCGGTAAGCGTTTCACCAAGGCTGCTTTTGAGAGTGACGTCGACATCCGGTGTAAGCAGAAAGTCTTGCTTGAGCGCCGCGTTGACGGTCAGACGCGCATCGATCAGGCCATACTTTATTAGCGCTTTCGCATATCCGAACCCTATGTTGGCATCCAAGCCAATCTGTCCAGACAGGAGTTGGGGCGGAAGTGCGAACGCAGAGAGAAGTGCCGCATCAAGGTCAAGGCTTGCAGTGAGAAAAGCATTTGATACGCCTGACACTTGAATTTGCCCGAATTCCCCAACACCCGGAATATATTGTTGAGAAGAATACGACATCGTGGGCATCTTGCCACCTATGGCGCCATACAGAAAATCAACATTAAAGCCGTCTTTTAGAGCTTGTCCGCTAATATCGATTAGATTAACACGCTCATCTATATTCAGAATACTTGTTGTGAAACTGTCACCTCCACTAATTTCACGGACACCGCTAATTCCAGCTTTGGCGCTGTATCCGCCAAATAGATCCGCCTTCAGCTTTGCAGCCAAGTCTACTTTGACAAAGCTATTTACAAGATCAAAAGTATCAACGGTTAATGTCGATGATGGGGCAGAGTAATTTTTCAGATCAACAACCGCACCGCTTTTGTAGGCATCATTCTTATTAGAAGTCGCTGCATTGACAGCGATGTCAACTGAGCCGTTTATATCTCCTAAATCCAGTTTGGCCTGCCCTAACAAGCCAAAGCCCATTTCGTAGTTGAGCCCAACCCATGCCGATGCCTCGGCATAAAGGGTTCCACCAAACCCAAAGCCGGGACGAAATTCATTTGAGCCAGACGTTGAGTAATATAGATCCGAGAAATCGTAATCCAGGCTTCTAGGTCCGTTCTCACCCCACATACCCGCATCGAAATTCACTTTTGCCATATCTTCCTCGCCCGGCTTTGAGTGTTTTATTTAAGAAACTATTAATTGCCGATGCGTGTCAAGGGCAGGTACTCCGGCAAGGAGACAAGGTGCTTTTGCGCAAGCAAAATCCCCTAGTTGACAATTACAGAACGGGTTTTTCGCATCTTATGTTGCCGCGACTGTCTCGCTTCGAAACATTGCTGGGAGAGGATGGTCTAGAAGCACGCGTTAACCGGTTGGAATGCGCGCAACATTTTTTAATAAATACGGCGGCGGCGCCAAAAGCCTGTTGAAAGCCGCAACACATTTCGCCCGATCTTCCGGCGACAGGCTCTTGAACTGGTAGACGCTCATTCCAAGCCCATAAGCGGCAGCCGTTTCTGCGAACTTGTTCCGCCGGACCCGGTTCAGGCGCGCCAACTGCCAATCATTCAAATGGCGCATGATCCCGACGCCCTCGATATGGATCTCACTGACCATCGCTTAGCGCCTTCCCTGCCCGGCTTACACCTGTAGACGATACCGAATAGTCCATTTGCATACCCTTGAACGTGAGTTCGAATTGTCTTCCCAGGGTATCGGCAATTGCCTCCGCAAGCGCCTCCCTCGCCTGTTCCTTCTCGGCCACGTTCTTTCCCGTCATGGCGCGAAATTGGGAGGCGGGAGCCATGGCAAGGGCGTGACCGATGTAGAGGACGGGATCATCTGTCTTTTTGGGCATAGGACAATAATCCAAAGCTTGGGGATAATGTCCTAAATTTAGCTGCTTTTCTGATGAACGCAAGCTGGTCGGTCAGCTGATGGTTCGTTCGCACGGACTAAAACAGGCTGATAAACCAAAAACCGGCGCGGATCAGGGTAGATCATTGCGATCGAACCGCGCCGGTTATCCGCGAGAGCGGATCGGTTTGTAGCACTGTAGGTTTGGCCGGACTATCACGGCAACTACTTTTTGACACTGACTAGACGTATAAGGACTTCCTTATATAGCTGTGCGTGAGAAATTTCATCTGGGCATCGTTTATCATATTCCAGTTCATAGCGGCGCATTCGGGAATTCTCAGCCGTTTTCTACTTAGCGAACGATGAGGCGGACCCAAGCAGCCCGGCTTTGAACGTTGCCATTCCCCCGCCCTCGACAATCTGCCACGCCACTGAAGCCCTGAGTCGGCCTGAGTCTATCAATGGGTTCGAACTTCCCTTCTGCCGGATGGTGCTTGGCGCGTTCGGAGGTGACTGCAAGGCGGTGATCTCCGCTTGCATATCGCCTTGGACCTTTGCGCCGAGTCGGCCCAGGACTTTCCGCTTCTCGGCTCCTGCGTCTCCACCCTCCGCAGCAATACGAAGGATACGAGCGGCAGAGGATGCCATTGCAGCCCCGTAGGAAGCACGATTATCCCGGACTGCATTTCGAAGCGCAGGACGTTCGGGAATGTGACGGGTCCCGAACGCCTTGTAACTCGCGAGGGCGATTACCCTTACGCCCGGCCTGAACAATCGCCCGCTCTTTGCGAAGGGACGAACGAACGCCCGCCCATTCCCCGCGAGGAACAGCGTGATCCGAAGGGACGACATCGGCCCAGGCGTAACGGACTGCCATCAAGCCGCCTCCGGTTCCGCGCCGGTTTCATACCAAGCATCGAAATCGGGTTCGTTCCTAATCCCGGCCTGCTTTCGGACCTCCTCTTTGAAGATGCTGGCGAAGGCGGTCATGACCTCAAGGGCCTCTTCTCGCAACTCGATATGCTCCAGAACGTCGGGATGATAGCGCTCGGCATAGACCTTGCGCACCATATCGGCCTGTTGCTCGAGCAAACCAGAAACGACAGTGGGAAGCTCAAGCGCAGCGTTGATGAACAGCGGATCAGCGTCTTTGCCCATGACAAGCGATAGGCGCTGAGACGTGTCCGCATTGCGCAGGAATTCGCGGATCTCCCGGCGATGGGCAGCCGCCAGCATGTCTTTCTGGTCGAATGTCGGTTGCGTCACCTGAACGCGGGAAGACGAAATCTTCTCCCTGCTCTCACGGATCAGCGAATTCATGTTGCGGACTTCCCGCATGACGTTTTCGCCGATCTTCCTGCGATATGCAGCCGAAGCGCCCGCCTCCGAAAGGTTCTTGTTGCTAGCGGCTTCCTTCTTCCATGCCGTGATGACCGGAATGAAAGTGTTGACGGTTTCGAACATGCCCGCAAGATCCGAAATGCGATGATCGGGTTTCGGGAAACGCTGGCGAAGAGTGGTGAGAAGATCAGCCATTAGGCGCTCCTTAGATAGCTTGAACGGCGATTTTCTCGCCAGGGTTTAGATTGAAGGTCGCAAAGACATTGGCCGGCAAATAGGCTCCGGCGGTAGAAACGTCGCTGTTCACGTTGAGCGCCGCGTTCGGCGTCTTGCCCTTGGCAAAGCGGAAACTGGCGCTGTCGGAAAAGACGGACACGACTTCGCTTCGTTGTTGGCCCTGGTAGGTGCTTGTCCCGGAAGAGGCGAAAGTCTCGGCGGCAACGCAATCATCGGGCATCTGGACGTGTACAGAGCCCTTTGCGCTTATGCGGAAGAAGTTGACGTAGATGGTCATCGGCGCGCCTCAGGAAAGAGCATCAATGATCGGGATCGCCATCGAATTGATCCGGCGATTGAATTCCGTCGTGTAGGAACCGAAATCCGGGTGGCGCATATCTGCCGGAAGCAGGTCTAGCCCGCCCCTGAAGCTGCGATGCTCATACGGCGCGCCAGACAAGCGGTTGACGTTGCCGTTTTGAAGAACGCGGTCATATGCCGACAATTCGATAAATGCTGCTTCGATCTCAACCACAGCGGCGGCGTAGCGTTCGCCTGCGGCCTGTCGGGCATTTTTCAGTTCAGCTAGGGTGTTGGGAGTGGTCATGGTGTTACCTTTCAATTTCGGCGTTGAATGCCGGACGCGGCGACAGGCGACCGCTTGCCGAAAGCAACGGTGCTTGCGAGGCCAGCGACGGCGTTAGCGATGTCGTCATGAGCGTTGGGAGCATGGTCGATGGTTTCCCGACCGCCGCGATGCACACGACGTTCAAGGTTGACCAATTGAGAGCGAAGAACCGGCAAATCGAGAAGTTCAATCCGCCCGCTGTTGATGATCGGCAGGAGGTTCCGATAGAGATCGGAGCGGACATGCTCGGCGACCTTGTAGGCAATGCCGTGCTTGCGGAACTGTTCACGCGGGAACTCGCCGCCGTAGCGGTCTCCTGTAACCTCACGGATGCCGTAAGCCTTTAGAATGCCGCAGAATTCGTCAATTACCCCCTCCGGGCTAAGAGGCGGCTTTTTCTCGCGGACAACGTCAAGAACGATCTTGTCCGTCTCGGAATGACCAACCGCGAGCGTGAAGCTGTCATTCACCCCGCCGGATGGGTCGACAAAGGCGCGATACTTTGTCCGAGAGCTAAAGGGGCGATCCGTATAACCGAACGCCGTGCAAGCTTCCAAAGCTTCAATAGAGACATACGCTTCAATGTCGCGCCGGAATTCAGCGCCATATTCGGCACTGGCAACCGCCGGATCTCGTTCATACGCCCGTGCAATGGTGCTTTCCCGGATAGTCGGGTTCATTTCCCGAGTGGAAGCCTTCCACACCAAAGGCCCGTCGCTCTTCCCGAAGTAACGCTTGAAGGCGTCCCAGAGCGCGCCCTTGCGGGCATAGGGAGAAGAGGCGCATAACAGCATAGAATTAGGGATTGTCGCCATGCCGGGCCGGATAGCGTCGAGAACCGCATAATCAGGTTCGGCGGCGTCGTCTGTTCTCCAGAACGCTATTTCGTCACACAAAACAGCGGCGTAGGTATAGCCGCGCGTTGATCTGAAAGACGCCGTTCCCACTTCGATGGAAACCGAATTGCTAAGCTCGAATTCGTCCGCTGTCTCCCGCTCTACCAGTTCCTTCAACACCGGGATGATGGACAGCATTCCCTTGATGTAGCGGATGATGGTGCGCGCCTGTCGCCGATCAGCCGCAATGACCATGACCGTCGCCCGTTCGCCCGGTACGAGGTATTTCGAGTAATCGAAGAACGCAGCGAGGAAGACAGCCGCAATCGCCATGAACAGCGATTTACCCCCGCGCCGGCCGACAACGAGCCATGCTTCGTTGAAAGGTTCGGTAGGAAGCTCTTGCCGCCCCGTATGCTTGCGGTAAATCTCGGCCTGCTCTTCCGTCATTTCCAGACCGAACAGGGCAGCCAGGAAGGCAAACCACGACTGATAGGTTTCGGGTTTTCGAAACCAGGGGGCGAACAGTTCGGGATTTGCACAGGCCTGAAGGATGTTCACGCGGCATGCTCCGCAATGATGTCCTTAAGCGTCTTCGAAGCCACCTGAGGCTTTCCATTCAAACCGATGTCACGAAGCAGACGGTTGAGCGTGTTCGCCCATGCCAGATACTGCCTGCCGTCCCTATCAGTAAGGACCGCATCGCCTCCCTCAAGGATCTTGGCGTCCATCATCGACAAATGAAGGCTTAGCCATGCCGCCCGGTCAATCATGGCAAGTTGGGCGACGGATGGCACTCCTCCGACATGACGAATGAGATCATCCCGCGTGTTTTGTAACAGCCGTGCTTCTCGGCTGCGTCCGTCAAGTTTCGCTAGGGTATGTGGCCTTGAGTATGGACCTATCCGCTTCATTTCCTATTTCGCCCAAGAGTGAGAACGAAACAAGAATATCATCATTTCGGTTCCGAAACAATATGGCGCATACGCCCTCTATCTCAGGGCATCCAAGGCATATTAGGTTTGCAGCGCTATGCGGAGCGTTCGATCACGCGCGAGACCTGTTTCGCAGTCCAGAGGCCACCGCGTGAAGTCGGGATACCTTGATTGTTCAGGGTTCTAGAGATCTCTGAAAGGGTTTTTCCGGCTTGCTGAAGCGGTGAGATGATCTCCATAAGCTTGGCGGCTTCCCGGTTGGCCTTCTCCTGAATGGCTACGTTCCGCTTCATCGTTGCATCCCGCATGCCGCCGAGAACCTTCCCGCGTTCCTTCGCCATCTTGAGAGCCGCTTTTGTGCGCTCCGAGATAAAAGTACGCTCCTGCTCGGCAAGCGCCGCATAGATATGCAGTTGAAACTTATCAGCAAATGGCATCGAGGCAACACGAAGCTTGACCTTTGGATCATCCATCAGACCAGCGATGAACGAAACTTTGCGGCTTAAACGGTCTAGCTTGGCTATCAGCAATTCAGCGCCGGTTTTGCGCACCAAGGCAAGGGCCTTCGCCAATTCAGGCCTGTCGTTATTGCCGCCGCTTTCTATGTCTTGGAAAGTGCCGATTATCCGGTACGGCATTTCCGAGAACTTATCGAGGTAGATTGAGATGTCCCGCTGCTGCGCTTCAAGCCCAAGACCCGATTTTCCCTGATCTTCGGTAGATACGCGGGTGTAGACGACATAGCTGCGCATGGCGGGTCTCCAGTTGGTTGCTGGATATTGACACGCCCGTGTCAAATGTCAACGTTGGTTGTGTGCGTCAAGTCATTGATTTCGTTAGCTTGTGCTATGATAATGGAAAGAAGCTGCTTCCGATAGAACGGGTTTGTTCGCTAGCCCTTCAAGTGACAAGATGTCAGTATGGAAACAATGCGAAGATGTCTCGCATGAGTTCTTCGCATTTGTCGGGTGCGGATGCATGGTGGCATTCAACGTTCGCAAGCGCTGTGCGGGAGTTTTGTCGTTTAATCTTTCCGACCTCCTGAGGAGAGAGAGTGCGTGTTTCGCCGTTTGCCTCCACGGTGCACAAATCTCCCTGACATGTAGTCACTTGCGCCTCAGCTTCAGCATAGGAGAAGATAAGCGAGGCGAGGATCACCATTGGGCGGATCATGGCATAAAGCCGTATTTCGCAGCGACTTTTGCTTGGGTCGCGCATGATACCTTGCGTTCCAGCTCCCCCATTTCCATCAAACGCATTTTATGGGCGCCCGAACCGGTCTGGAATGATGACCGGGCTAATGGGTCCATCCCAGCTAATCGCTCGGAGACATATGCGGCGACTTTGTCAGCATTGAGTGTATAGCCGCAAATTTCTGACGTACCGACTATCTGACCATTTTCGCGAGCCTCCACCATATCAGACACCGTATCGGCAAAAGCGAATTCGCCAAACAATGTACTCAAGGCGACAGCTAACGTTATTCTCATCGGTTCCTCCTCTTCCCGTAAAAGCTCGGTCATGTTCGTTATTTTACTGAAGCTTGATATACCGCAATTTGGTAGCTCTTGATTGCGGTATAACTACCTTAGACAGGACGGGCATCGCTTCTCCTCCCGGCGATGATCTTGGGACCAGTCACGGCGCGGCCAGATGGCGGACCTGGTCGCGCCGTTTTCTTTAGTCTAGGTGTTCAATGCCAAATCTAAAGTGCTCATCGGTTCTTGTTTTATCAACACTGTATTGTCAGTCCGTGACTTTCGTTCCAGCTGCCGCCTTAGATCGCTTGACGGTACAAGAATGGGGAATGGCAATTGGCGGCAGCTATACTTGCAAATATCCGTTGGCTATGGAGATCGTGCGGGATGTGGTCGACAATCAACTTCCTGAGTTAGATCGTTCGCTGCGTGAAACGTTTCGTCGATCTTTAAAAGTTGCAAGCAGAACTTTGAGAGCGTCGCCGTTTTCCTCTAAATTGCGTGGCAACTGTGCAATTTGGCACGACCTCGCAAGAAAACACAGAATGCTTCTACATTAGGCAGATCGCCTAGGTTGCAAGAACGATAAATACCCAAGCTCATCATTGGCAACGGCTCCCCATGACGGCTTCCGAAAATTCAAATCGCTCGCTTCGCCCAAAGATGTTGCGGCACTATAAAGACCTGGCTAACGCTGGGCTCAACCCAATCCGCTCTGGCGCACAGACGCTGTTTGATCGCAATGATCTCCCCTGATCCGCGTCGGCTCGATAGCCTTCTGTTTTCCAACCGGACCGCAAGAGTTTTTCCATCATCCAACCATCCCGGCTAGTCAGACATGTAGTCTCAGTTTTCGAGCAATATAAAAACGATGGAACGCAATAATATTGCGAAGCTTTCGTATTTTAACCCGGGGCCGTTGTGTGCCGTTCCAAAATGACGCCCACTCAAACGGCCTCTAGTTTAGACCAATCCGTCAATCCATTTTTATGCCTGAATAGACTTCGCTGTTCATCCGCACTGGTTTCGAGGCGGTGAACTTCACGCAAATTCCGTTCCGAAAATACGAGAATGCTCGGCATTGAAAATCGTCAACGCACTCATCTTGGCACCAAGCCAACGTCTTATTGATATAGGTTGAGTACGGCATCGCCATTATCTCCGTCCCCAAGTTCGTCCTGAACCGGACATCAGCCCCGTACTCGCGCCCAACGCGGTAAATGATGTTGGAAGCCTTGTAGCCCGAGAAAGCTCGTGTGAATTGCAGCGCCTGGCTAGCGCCTCGCTTTAGGAAGCACGCCTTCGCGTCGGCGTTGAAGGTGTATGCCGTACAGCTCGTCGCTTCGTTACAAGCCTTGTAGCATGCCAAGGCGGTCTTTGCCTTGATAGGCATACGGGGAAGGTCGAAACCCGGCAAATCTAAATTGTCGGCAAACTTCCACTCGTCAGACTGTGAACGAGGGGGCGGCTCAACTGTTACAGCGGGAGCCACCAGCATCGTCCGAGGTGCCTCGGCGGGAATTGGAAGCGCGATTGCGGGTTCGGATGCGTCGGGGACAGACACTTCGGCAGTGTTGGGAGGTTCTGCCTTTGCGGGCGCGTCTGACACAGCAGCTGAGGGAAGGTAGGATACCTCTAAACCGATGCTCGCCGCTTCATCTTTGGAGAGCCACTTGATTGCATTGGGGCTGGTGAAGGTGGCGTATCGGATAACGTTGTCAGAGAAACCGAGATCCCGGAGGTACGATCCGACCAAGGCGTTTCCGTCAGAGCTGACGTTGTTGGCTCCATTCTCTACCGTGTAGATGGCATGAAACCCGACCCTCGCCTCTGCTGATAGCATTCTTGGCCGGCCGGCAAGCCATGCCAAGCCGCAAGAAGACGCACAAAGCGTCTGGCCCACCACGCCTGTTGCAAACCCCTTTATTGAGATGGTGCGTCCGATGGACATCCCCACATCAGCGCGTCCGCCTGGACCGTTGAGGAGCACAACGCCTTTTTCCATCGTGATAGCCAGATTATTGAAGGTCTTCTCATCACCTTCAAATAACTCGCCCTCGACAGCAATAAACGCGATCCCGCCCTGCCCCGTGCCTTTCCAGATACTCGCTGCGTCAGCGCTTGATGCAGTCATCAAAAAGAACATGAAGCAGATCAGCGTTCGCATAGTCGGTTTCTCACTGCGGGACGCAAACATAAGATTAGCTGCTCTTTCTGGTGTCAAGAAAATCATCTAGGCGCTTCAGAGATGTATGCAACGAAGTGGCAGACGCCATTATTTTGACGCCCGCCAATGCTGTTTTTACACCGATCTTACAAAGCGGAAGCGTCCGTCTGAAGCCTTTTGAGACACAGCGAAAACATGTCTTCACCACCAAAGTGAAGGCGCACGTGATGCTGCCGGCACAGCCACCGAACGTTTAGCGGCTGGTCGTAATTATCATGATGAGCATCGACCTTGCGTGATCCACAAACCTCGCAAGGCTGCTTAATCAGCTTGCCGGCGACCAAGGCGCGTTGGACGGCAATGTGTCCCTCGTACTTGTCGGGATTGCTACGACGCCAGTTAGCTTGACGCGTGTCTGTCTTGAGGTTTTCCGCGCTCATGCCACCCCCTTCGGATTGTTGCCTCTCGAAAGCCGCTGATAATTCATCATGGAAAGTTCTCGGCTGACTGCAACCCTGAACGCTTCAATTTCCTCTTCTATCCGCTCTTCCCCGTAGCCGATGCGCTGCAGTTGATCCGAGAGTTGCGCTACCTGCGTTCGCCAATACCACAGGCGTTGCTTTTCGCTTTTTTCGTTAAAGACGCCAGCGACCCGCCGCACCTTCCCTATTCGTTTTTTAAGCGGAAATGCGACAACGCTGCACACCGGCTTCCATGCAAAAAGGGGAAGATCAATATCCATCTCTTGCCCGCGCATAAGGATTACCCTCCTTCTCATAGCTAAGATAATCAGGTGTTCTATTCAGGTAGTTCTTAGTAAGGTGTTTGGGTTGCTCCCCTGCAACGTCGTGAACATGCACGTTTGCAACTTCGGGAGTATGCACACTTGCAACTTCGCGACGTTGCGACGTTGCAACTTCGAAACGCCGGCGCTTCTTCTCAACAGAGAGATCTCGCGCGCGTTCTTCGCGGTCTATTTTTCCGTCTAGAACAGCAGTCAGACGGTCGGTCGTGAACGTGTAGAAATATGCCTCAATCCGCGATCTGCGGGAGCGGCTTATCCAATGACGCCCGCCTTCTAGGCTACACAAACGCTTGATGCTCCGCATAACGGTATCGCGGTGCACACCCAATTGAGCCGCGATACGCTCAAGAGAGGGATGGGCATCCCTCGTCCTGGCATTGACGTGCTGCATTACGCGAAATGCGACCCTAAAATCGATGGGATCAACATTTGGATCGCAGGACATGGCGTCGAGGATGTCCAACTTCCACGACGTAAACGACCGCGTCTCCTGCTCGGAAAGCTCTTCGTTCAACCGAAAGCCCTCCGCAACGTCCACATCTTCCGGGCCATCGAAATAGCCTCGCAGGCTTCCTGAGGCGTCACGCCAAACCGGCGCATGAGATCAAGCACCAACGGCGGAAAGTCTTTGGCGGGGAGATCGGAAAGCCAGCGCGCCGCCTCTTCGACCGCAGCGCTATGCTCATGGGAAAGGCCGGTCGTGCCGCCTACGGGAATTGAAAGCGAAGTCATGCATCACCCCCGTTCAAATGAATTGCGTCCATGGCGATGCTGAAGAGACCGCCCAACGCGCCCATGTCGTCAATGTAACCCGGACGGAACATGCTCTGCGGCAAAGCTTCCTTTACGAGCTTCGCCTTCGCTTTGAGACCGGCAAGATTTCTAACCGGGGAAACGAAGACAGCCGTCATCGCTTCATCGACAGCGGCTTTCGATGCACTCACACGCGCAAGCGCTTCGTCTACGCCGGACCGCCGCCGGATATCTGCTGTCACGCGCTCATATTCGAGAGCTACGGGAATTGCCGCGCGGTAATCCTTCAAATACCGGGCGGTTATCGCTTCATACTCGGCGCGGGCCTTATCTGTCCGTCCTTTTGGCTTTCTGTTCTCTGTTTCATGCACTGTCGCTCTAAGTTTTTCCGATGTTTCGACAGCAAAGCAAACCCTTGGGTGTTCTTGACACCAACTTTTTGATTTGATGCGGGTCGTTAGCTCAGCGGTTTCGCGGTAAATATACCGGCCCATCAAATCGCGCTCGGCATCCTCGTCGTAACCGTGGCGATCCACGTTGGCACTGCCGAGGATGCATTCAGGGGCAAGCGGCCAGCGATGACGCCATTCATCTGCCAGCCATTGAAGGTCGCTTTGCTCTTTCTCGTACTGCTGTTGAGCACGAAGCAGATGCTGAAGTGCTGCTATCAGTTCAAGGTTTCCATTGTGCTCAGTTGCGGGGCTCGGCAGTTGCGTAGCGTCGGCGTTAGAAGCCGTTGCCGCAGCGCAACCCGCAAGGCCGTAGATAAATCCACGGCGCGAGAACACTGGAATAAAGTGTTGGTTGGTGCTATTCGTGTCGATGTTCATTTCAGTTTCCTTGCTTGGAATTGTTTGAGCCATGGTCCGGAGAGGTTGCCGCCTCTGCCGGGCCGTTTTCGTTGGAGGTGGCGCAATTCGCCGCTTCCCGTTTTGCTGATGCGCTCGACGCATGGAATGGGTTGCCGCCCATACGCATCGGCCAAAGCGCACATTTGAAAGCAGTGCATTTCCGGATTTCAGCGGCATTGGCTCCGCTGCAATCCAGGCACTTGGACCGGATCGCCTTCAATGGGCTTTCCGGGTGTTCCAGCAGCCGAATTTCGGCCAGTAGAATTTGACGCGGGTCTTTCCCGATCAACTCCCCCGCATCGCTCTCGTATGGAGAGTTTTCGAGGAAAAGCCGCTTGTCGATAAGTGCGCTCAAGCCGCACCTCCGAACTTCGCCTTAAGACCGAGTTTGGCGGCAAGCGGAGCGACTGGTACGACAATACGACCGCCGATCCTGATAGTTTCTATGTCACCGCGCTTAGCCGCTTCGTAAGCCGCATTCCGGGCAAGTCCGAAAAACAGCAAGCCAGCATCCGTGACCGGAATTGTTGGCCTTGAGAGAGCATCTTCTAGCGTCATCTTTATCTCCTATGAACCTACGTAGCTTACAGAGGATAAGATAGCACAGAGGAAAACGCTTGCAACAAAAATCTACGCAAGCTACGTAGGTTGTCACATTTATGCACGGAGAATGATATGACGGGACGGCCTGAGAACGATGAGCCGAAATCCGAACGGTTCAACATGTTTATTTCGCCCTCCGAGATGAAAGCAATTGATGAGTGGGCGTGGGAAAATCGCATCCGCTCTAAGTCTGAAGCAGTTCGTAGGCTGGCGGCCATAGGGTTGAACTTGCACAATGGACTCAGGGAGTTCGTTGAATACAACGAGGAATACACTAACCGGATATATGATATTCAGGGTTCTCTTGAGGAGACGGTCGCAAAGTATTCATCCACCGGAAAAGCGGACGACACCGATCTACGTGAAATGACCAAAGAGGAAGCTTTGAATTTGGCGAAAGAAGCCATCGAAGCTGCTTATAAAATTCATGACGCTGTGGCGAAGCGCGATCTTCAAATCCTTGAGTTCTTCGTTGATGCAGCAGTTGAAGCTCGGCAGCAGTCTAGTCCCAGCAAAAATCCATTTCAGAAACTTCTTGAATGGACAAAGAGCCTGAAAAGGAGGGAGCAATGAAGGGCCACATACGAGAACGCTCACCCGGGACATGGGCTATTGTGCTGGACGTGCCAGATCCAGAGACAGGCAAGCGCCGCCGCAAGTGGCACACCTTCAAGGGAACAAAGCGTCAAGCGGAGACGGAATGCGCTCGACTGATAACCGAGTTAGACGGCGGTCATTATGTTGAGCCAGCAAAGACGACGGTGCGGGAATATTTCGTTCGATGGCTGGCGCATGAGAAGGCGAACGTGTCACCAAAAACGCACCAACGTTACGAAGAACTTCTCCTGAAGAACGTCGCGCCCGTGCTTGGCTCCATCACCCTAAACAAGCTGTCAGCGGCGAAGATCGATGCCGCATGGGGGCAACTGCTTGAGAGTGGTAGACGGAACGGAAAGGGCGGACTTTCGCCCCGTACAGTTCACCATTGCCGCCGGGTGATGCTGACTGCCATGGATCAGGCCGTGAAATGGGATCTGCTGAAAAAGAACCCTGTAGCGCTGACCAGACCGCCGAAGGTAGAGCGCTCCAAGATGGACGCTTACAACGCCACTCAAACGGCGATTTTGCTCGATGAGCTACGCAATAGCCGCATCTATATGGCTGCGCTCCTAGCGGCTCTATGTGGCCTTCGTCGTGGAGAAATACTTGCGCTAAGATGGCGCGACGTTGATCTCTCGAACGGCGTTCTTTCCGTTCGACAAAGCGCTGAACAGGTTGGAACGGAAGTCAGATACAAAGAGACGAAATCCGGTAAAGCGCGCACTGTCGCCCTGTCATCCACAGTCCTAGACGACTTGAAGAGGCACAGGCTCGCCCAGGCGGAAGAGCAGTTAAAGCTTGGAGTTCGGCCCAACGACGACTCGTTTATTATCGCCCAGATCGATGGAAAGCCACTTAAACCCGTATCACTCACTCATGAATGGACCCGGTTGTTGGCAAAAACCTCCCTGCCCCCGATCCGTTTTCATGATCTCCGCCACTCGCATGCGACACAGCTCTTGGCCGCCGGCGTTCATCCGAAAATCGCAAGTGAAAGGCTCGGTCATTCTACCATCGGGATCACCCTCGATCTCTATTCGCATGTCATGCCAGGGATGCAGGCGAACGCCGCTGAACAGGTTGACGCCGCCATTAAAGCTGCTAAACAGTCCACGCGCGAGTGAATTGGTAGCAAATCGGTAGCAAAGCCGAATTTCTGGACTTTCCTAACACGAGGAAAACCAAACCAATTCAATCAGTTGGATGGGTGTCCGAGCGGTTTAAGGAACCGGTCTTGAAAACCGGCGTACGGGAAACCGTACCGTGGGTTCGAATCCCACCCCATCCGCCAGAACACTCCTGTCTGGAACGCAATCCCGATCAGTCTTGACGATCGATCAACATCCTTTGGTTGACGACATCGTATTTTCGGATGTCGGCGATCATCTTTTTGCCCCAACGTTTTATGAAATCGGCTGTGTCGCGCGCCGCTAGATGGCCCGACAGCGACGGCTGGTCGCGCCAGAGTTCGACGACGCGGAAGCCCGCGACGTCTCCGTCGTGAACTTCCACGGAGAAGAATAGATTGCCCGGCCGCCGGCGGGCCGCCGATGCCAAGCTGTCGAGATCGGCGGCGAAGGCCGTTGCATCTCCGTCCATTAGCCGGACGGTTCCGGTCACCATCAACATATTGCTGTCCTTCCGTAAGGGCGGCTGCACCGCGCTGCGAATGTAGAGGGGATCAATCGACGGTCAGAACGATCTTGCCCTGGATGCCGCCTTTTTCGGCGCGCTCATGAGCCCGCGACGCGTCGGCGAGCGGGAACAGGCTGTCGATCACGACGCGGACCGTTCCGTCCTGCAGCAGGCGGCCGGCCTCAGCCAATTGACCGCCATGCGAGCGCACTTGCGTCGTGGATACGGTGATTCCGGCCCTCTCCGCGTCATCGGCCCCGTCGAAGCCGAGCGGATAGACGGGCATCAGCATGCCGCCGCGTTTGAGGATCGGAATGAAGCGGCCGGCGCCTGCGCCGCCCACCGTGTCGAGGACGATATCGACGTCGCCCGCCAGACGATCAAGCGACGATGTGGTGTAGTCGATGAATTCGTCGACGCGCAGATCCTGCATGAGACGTTCATGTCGTCCCGAGGCAACGGCGACGATGCGCGCCCCCCTCCATTTCGCCAGTTGCACGGCGAGATGTCCCACGCCTCCTCCCGCGCCGTTGATCAGCACCGTCTTGCCGTCGAGTTCCGGGGGGCTGTGCGGGAAATCCTGGAACGGGTTGGCTTCGCGATGGCCGAGATCGATGAGAAACTGCCAGGCCGTCAGCAACGACATGGGAGCGGCCGCGGCGTGAACATGATCGATGTTGGCGGGCTTAGGGGCGAAATCCGACGCCGGCGCGCTCACGAACTGGGCATAGGCGGCGCCGCCCGAAAAGGCGCTGGCCGGAAAGCGAACCATCGCATGAACGAGATCGCCGACCGCGAAAGCGGTGACGTCCTCGGCGACTGCGGCCACCTCGCCCGAGACATCCGAACCGGGAATGAGCGGAAATGTCGGATTGGGGCGCCATTCCGGCGGCAGCGCGCCGTAGCCGTCGCGCAGATACCAGTCCGGCGGGTTCAGGCCGACCGCATGGACCCGCACGAGGATCTCGCCGGCGGCGAGTGCGGGCAGCGGCGCGTCTTCGTAGCGCAGCGCATCGGGTCCGCCGAAAGCGTGCAGCCTGACGGCTTTCATCGTCGTGATCGTCATCTTTATCTCCATCGGATCTTGCTGATGCTTCCATATGGCTGATCACCCCGCGCTTGATAATGCACGCCGAATTCGCTTTACTCTTTCCATGATGGAACAAATATCGCTCGATCGCCTTACGGGTCTGGTCGCCTTTGCGCGCGTCGCCTCGTTGGGCAGCTTCACCGCCGCGGCCCGCTCGCTGTCGGTGTCCGCTTCCGCCGTCAGCAAGAGCGTTCAGCGGCTCGAGACCACGCTGGGCGTCACCCTGCTGACGCGGACCACCCGCGCCCTGACGCTGACGCCGGAGGGCCGCGATCTGCACGAGCGGGCGTTGGTTTTGTTGCGCGCCGTCGACGAGATCGAGCAATCGGTGATCCAGGCGCGCGCGGAGCCCTCGGGCGTCCTGAAGGTCGCTGCGTCCTTGCCGATCGGCATCCACGTTCTCGCGCCGTCCCTGCCATCCTTTCGGCGGCGCTTTCCACGAGTGCAGGTCGATCTCAGACTGAGCGACCGGTTCGTCGATCTCGTCGAGGATGGAATCGACATCGCGGTCCGGCTCGGGGATCTCCCCGATTCCCGGCTTTTGTCACGCCGGTTGACGCCCCATGTGCTCGGCTGCTTCGCCTCGCCCGCCTATCTGGCCGAACGCGGCGTCCCCGGCCACCCGGACGACGTCCACGCCCACGACACCGTGTCCCTCCGGTTTCAGAGCAGCGGCCAGTTGTTCCGCTGGCCGTTCCGGATCGGCGAGCGAGAAATCGACATGGCGCCGCCGTCCGCTATCGTCGTCGACGCCAGTGAAGCGCTGATCGCGGCGCTGGTTGCGGGAGGCGGCATCGGCGTCTGCGCATCTTTCGCCGCGGCGCCGCATGTCGCCCGTGGCGAACTCGTGCCGGTGCTCGAGGCGTATTCGGTCAGGCGGGACACGATCACGGCGGTCTGGCCGCAAAGCCGGCGATCCAATCCGGCGGTCAGGGCTTTCCTCGGTCATCTGCAACGGTTCTCATCCGGTCTCATGGCGGCCCCTCCCGCGAAAACATAGCGCCGATTTTTGATACAACTCAAAAATCGTCGGCGCAAATCAGCTAGGTTGAGATCAGACAGGGGCATGCGCCGTTCTCCTCCCGCGGCGTCTGTGGGGCTGTCGGACGCGACCGGGCGGCGGACACCGGTCGCGTCCCATTTTTCGCCAGTCGCGGTCCGCATCGCAAACCCAGGCTTTGCCCATGATGTCCCTGTTTTTGACAGGCGCGAGCGCCGGTGTGGCCGCTTTGTTCCTGGTTTCCCACGCCGTCGCCGACAAGGGACAGGAAGAACTTCGCTACGTTCATGATCTCGCGCTCGGCATCGGCGGCGCCTATCGATGCGGCTATGATCTGGACATGCTGGCGGTGCGGCGGGCGATCGACGAGCAGATGTGGGACCTTACGGCCGAGGCGCGCCGTCGGTTCCGCCTCAAGCTGGCGCGCATCACAGCGCCCGACGCCCAACCGGACGGCCAGACATGCGCGCAGCGGCGCCTGATCGCCGAGCGGCTCGGCGTGTTAGGACATTGACGATCCACAAATTTACTATGTTTTCACTTGACAAGCGCGCGGGTATTGTAATTCGCGCCGTTTGGTCGGCATTATTCATGGGCGGGTTGGCGCAGGCATTGTCCCTTTTGTTTGCCAGCCAAACCCTCATGGCGACCCGGCAGCGTCCTTTCCACGCGGATTTGTGGGAAGGGCGCCGCCGGCCTCCGGACGGCGATCCGGACGCCTCGGGCGCAATGACCGAAAATTTCCGACCTTATTGACCGCGCAGCCGTTGCGCTTTCGGCATGACCTCCTACATCGGGGCGTGCGTTTGCGCAGTCGCGCCGCTCTCACAACGCCTGCGCCTCCGGCGCGCCAACCTGTCAGGACCTTTCCATGGCTTCCTTGTCTTCCTTCCCGATCACCGCAAAATGGCCCCCGGCCGATCCCTCCGTGATCCAGCTTTATTCGCTGCCCACGCCGAACGGCGTCAAAGTATCGATCGCCCTCGAAGAACTCGGCCTGGCTTACGAGCCGCACAAGGTCGACTTCTCCAGCAACGCCCAGAAGAGCCCGGAATTCGTGTCGCTCAATCCGAATGGACGCATCCCGGCGCTGATCGATCCCGATGGTCCGGACGGCCAACCGATCGGCCTGTTTGAATCCGGCGCGATCCTGATGTATCTGGCGGAAAAGACCGGCAAGTTGCTGCCCAAGGACCCGGCGGCGCGGTATGAGACGCTGTGCTGGGTGATGTTCCAGATGGGCGGGGTCGGGCCGATGTTCGGCCAGTTCGGCCATTTCTACAAATTCGCCGCCGACAAGGTCGCCAACAATTCCTATCCCATGGAGCGCTATCGCGACGAGGCCAAGCGGCTGATGAGCGTGCTCGATGCGCGGCTGCAGGATCGTCAGTTCATCATGGGCGACGATTACACGATCGCGGACATCACCACCTTCCCCTGGATCTGGTGCGCCGACTTCTATTATGGCGGCAAGGACGTCCTGGAAATGGACAGCTTCCCGGCGATGATGGCCTGGTACGAGCGCTGCATGGCGCGCCCCGCCAGCCAGAAGGGCCTGAAGATTCCCGCCTGACAGGCTGCAAATCGGCGCGTCTGGGTCGGCGCGCCGAAAATCACGGCCCGAAATACGAAAAAACCCGGGATGCGCGCCGCATCCCGGGTTTTTGTTTTGTCGAGCGCTTGAAGGCTTACTGCTGGGTCGCGGCCTTCTGGGCGTCTTCCAGCTTCTTGCGGGCTTCCTCGGCCTTCTTCTGCATTTCTTCCTGCAGCTTACGCTGGGTTTCCTGCAGCTTGGACTGTTCCATGGCAGGGCCGTCGAACACGCCGGTGAAACCCGACAGCGTCATCTTGATCGGGTTGGGCGCGCGCTGGAAGTTCACCGAGGTGAACACCACTTCATTGCCCTTCTTGAGGCTGGCGATAACGGCGTCGGTCAGCGGCATTTCGGCAATGCAGAGATCGGGCATGCAGATGCCGTAATCGAGCTTCTGGCCTTTGCCGCCGTCGATCTGCATCAACACGCCGGGGGGGATGAGACGCGCGGGCGGAACCGAGACCTGCATGAACTTGCGGTTCACTTTGCCCGACACGGTCACCAACGCCACCGCGGTGATCAGCTGTCCGGTATTGGCCGCGATGATGTTGCGGACCGAACAAACATCCGAGTCGCCCTGCTTGTCGCACACCTTGAACCAGCCTTGCGGCGTCGCCTGCTGCGCCGACGCCGTCATCGGGGTCGCGATCAGCGTCGTTGCGAAAGTAGCGCCTGCGATCAGCGCGCCGACAACGGATTTGAACTTGGATGTCATTTTGCTTTCCCGTCTCTTGGAAGATCTCCTCGGCGGCAACGCGGGCCGCTTGAGCCGCGCCCCTCCTGCCGACCAAATGAGGCGAATGCATGACCCGCCCCGCATGGGCTCCTGTTACATCGGCCAATCGCAGATATCCAGTATTTCTTGCTATGCGGCAGGTGAATATTTTCACGTTGCGGCTCATTCGTTGAAGTCGCGCGTCACAATTTGTACTGTCTGGCGTGATTCATCCGGCGCCGCCCGTCGACGCAAAGGAACAAGTCGTGTTCAAGACGCTTCTCATCGCTCTCCTCTCGCTCATGCCGCTCGCGGCCGCGGCGCAGCCCCTGCATGGCGTCGCCATGCATGGCGCACCGGCGCTGCCGGCAGATTACGCCCATTTTCCCTACGCCAATCCGGACGCCCCCAAGGGCGGCAAGCTCACCTTCGGCGTCGTCGGCACGTTCAACAATCTCAATTCCTTCATCCTCAAGGGCAAGCGCACCACCGCGCGGGGCATGTGGGATCCGGAGCTCGGCAATCTGGTGGTCGAATCGCTGATGGCGCGGTCTCGCGACGAGCCCTTCACCATGTATGGCTTGCTGGCCGAAACGGTGGAGATGGACGAGGACAGGACCTTCATTCAGTTCAATCTCAATCCGAAGGCGCATTGGTCGGACGGCCGGCCCGTTACGCCCGAGGACGTGATTTTCACTTTCGAACTGCTGCGGGACAAGGGACGCCCGCCTTTCTCGACCCGCCTGAAACTCGTCGAGAAGATGGAGAAGATCGGCGACCGCTCCGTGCGTTTCAGCTTCAAGCCCGAGGCGGATCGCGAATTTCCTCTCTTGCTGGCGTTGTCGCCGGTGCTGCCCAGGCACGCCACAAAGGTGGAGGGCTTCGACCAGACCACGCTGACGCCGCAACTGGGCTCGGGCCCCTATCTGGTCAAGGATATCCGGCCGGGCGAACGCATCGTCTACAAGCGCGACCCGAACTATTGGGGCAAGGATATTCCCGCCAAGATCGGCTTCGACAATTTCGACGAGATCTCCATCGAATATTATCTGCAGGAAAACACTCTCTTCGAAGCCTTCAAGAAGGGCCTGATCGACGTCTATAGCGAGGGCTCGCCGAAGAACTGGGACCTGGCCTATAATTTTCCCGCCGTTCAGCGCGGAGACGTGATCAAGGAAGTCTTCCAGCCGCGCCTGCCCGCCAATACGCTGGCGATGACCTTCAACACGCGCAGGCCCGTTTTCGCCGATCTCCGGGTGAGAAAGGCGCTTACCCTCGCCTTCGATTTCGAATGGCTCAATCGCAGTCTGTTTGAGAAAGCCTATCGCCGAACGGAGAGCTTCTGGCAAAATTCCGACCTGTCCAGCCTTGGTGTACCCGCCAGCCCGCGCGAACTCGACCTGCTCGGACCTGCTAGCGCCAAGGTGGAGCCCTCGCTGCTGGACGGATCCTTCCGCCTGCCCGTATCCGACGGATCGGGACGCGATCGAAAGATCCTCAAACAGGCCTTCGCGCTTCTGAGGGAAGCCGGCTATCATATCGATGGCGGCAGGATGGTAGGTCGCGACGGCAAGCCGTTCGCCTTCGAGATTCTGTCGCAGAGCCTCGATCAGGAGCGCATCGCCATCGCCTATCAGCGCACGCTCAGCGCTCTCGGCATCGCGGTCACCATCCGCACGGTGGAGGATGCGCAGTATCAGGAGCGCACGCAGCGCTTCGATTTCGACATGATCTTCCGCACCTATGCCGCCACGCTGTCGCCGGGGCTGGAACAGGAAACCCGTTGGGCCTCGGCCTCTCGCGACATTCAGGGATCGGACAATGCCGCCGGCGCGGGTGACCCGGATATCGATCGGATGATCGGCGTCATCCTCGCCGCCCGCACCGACGAAGGATTCAAGGCCGCCGTCCGCGCTTTCGACCGGCTGCTGCTGTCACAATATTACGCCATCCCACTCTTCCATTCGCCGGAACAGCGGGTGGCGCGTTGGAAACACATCGATCACCCCGCGACGCTGTCTCTCTACGGCGTCCAGTTTTCCACCTGGTGGGACGAAAGAGCTCGGAAATGACCAAAACGACCGTGAAAATCGACATCATCTCGGATGTCGTCTGCCCTTGGTGCTATCTCGGACAGGCGCGGCTGGCGCTGGCGCTCGACCGCGTCAAGGATGTGCTGACTGCGACGATCGCCTGGAAACCTTATCAACTCGAGCCAAACGCGCCGGCCGAGGGCCTGGATACTTTCGATTACCTCGCCCGCAAGATCGGCGGCCCCGAAGCTGTCAAACGGGGCCATCAGATGCTGACACAGTTGGGCAATGAGATCGGCCTGCCGTTCGCGTTTGAAAAGGCCAGGATATTTCCGAACACGCTGGACGCGCACAGGCTTATCCATTGGGCGGCAGCCTCCGGGGAGACGGTGCAGAACGCAGTGTCGAAGGCGCTGTTCACCGCCAACTTCGTCGAGGGCGAGAATGTCGGGGATCACGCCGTGCTGCTGGATATCGCCGAGAAGTCGGGCATGGACCGAGGCGCGACAGCGGAGAAGCTGGCCTCCGATATCGATGTCGACACGGTGAAGGACGAGATCGCCGCCGCCCAACGCATGGGAGTCTCCGGCGTGCCCTGCTTCGTGATCGATGACCAGTATGTGGTGACCGGCGCGCAAAGTGTCGAGGTGTTTGAAAACGCCTTCCGCCAGTTGGCGTCGATGAAAACGTGACATGGAAAAGGGCGCGGCCTCGTGACTGCGCCCTCGCCGTCGATCAGATAAATATCAGACTTGGCGGTCCTTGGCTCCGTCCGACCAGAGCGTCGGGCCGTTCTGTTCGATGATCTGCGTCGCCTTGCGGAAGGTGATCTCGAGCACGTCGCTTTCACTGCTGAACAGGTCGGCGCGCACGAAGTTGCGTGTCAACGTCTCGCCATTCACCACTTTTTCGATCCGGCCGGCCAGGCGATATTGCGCGCCTTCCTTGCGCGGCGTCGCGACAACGCGGCAATCATGAATGGTCTGGGCGGTTTCCTTCTGGCTGGCCGGTTCGCCGGCGGCGGAGGAAGAAAACAGGCTTTTGATTTTATCGAGAAATCCGGTCATGGTGGCGATGTAGCACAGCGTCCGGCGAGGGGGAAGCCGAAATGCGGAGCCGCAACACAAGCCGCGGAGGGCATATCATGATCCTGTTATGGGTGATCGTCGCGCTCGCAGCGGCTGCCGGCATCGTCTATGCACTCGGGCCTCGCGAGCCCGCCGATCTGACCGTCACGTTCAACGCCGACGAAATCGGCGCCGATCTCGACGATTGGCTCGCGGCGCGAGAATCGCGTTATGCCGACATCCGGGCCGGTCTCGCCAAACAGATCGTCTGGCTGAACAGCTTCGAGGGGCATGAAACGCCCGTCTCGCTCGTCTATATTCACGGTTTTTCGGCGTCGGCCGGCGAGATGCGGCCCGTGCCGGACGATCTTTCGAAGCGTCTCGGCGCAAACCTGTTCCTGACGCGCCTCGCCGGACACGGCCGCGCCGATCGCGACGCCATGGCCGAACCGAGCCTGCAGGACTGGCTCAATGATACGGCGGAGGCCCTGGCGATCGGCGAGCGTCTGGGCCGCAAGGTGGTGATCATGGCGACCTCGACCGGCGCGTCGCTGGTGACCATCCTGCTCGCACGCCCCGATATTCGGGAGAGGATCGCCGCAGTCGTATTCGTCTCGCCCAATTACGGCGTACAGGCGGCCGGCGCATTTCTTCTCGAGGGACCCTGGGCGCGACGACTGGCGTATATGGTTCTCGGTGCGCGGCGGGGCTTCGAGCCGGCAACGCCGGGTCATGCCGCAAGTTGGACCTCGGATTATCCGACGGCCGCTCTGCTGCCGATGGCCGAAAGCGTCAAACAGGCCCGAGCCGTCGATCTCAGCGAGATCGCCACGCCGGCGCTCTTTCTGGTCTCGCCGGACGATCGCGTCATCCGTCCGCATCTCGTGCGCGACGCTCAGGCGCGGTGGGGCGGGCCGAGCGCGCTGATCGAGATCCAGGCAGTCGGGGATCCCTATTTGCACGTGCTCGCCGGCGACGCTCTCTCGCCCGCCACCAACGGCGTGGTGACGGACGTCATCGCCGCCTGGGTAGAAAAGACGCTCGCCCTGCCTTCGCGGCAGACGAAACAAGCGAATCGCTTATAAACTGAGCGCTGAAGCACCTTCATCCGAAAGGACGCCGTATGCGGATACCTGTTCTCCTGGCATCGCTCCTCGCGCTCGCAGCGCCTTCGATCGTCGCGGCTGGTCAGATGGCGGACCTCGCCAAACAGGCCGAGGATGAACTCGCCAAACCCGAGGGCGGCCGCCCCGCCTTCGAGAAGATGCGCTCCGCCATGGCTGCGGCCCAGGCGAAGATCCCGTTCGATATCCGCAAGGCGTTTTTCGTCAACGAGAAACCGCTGATGTTCGGGGCCTACAAGCGCGTCAAGACGAATGAGTTTTCCGTCGGGGCCACCCTGATCTCCTATGTCGAGCCGATCGGGCTGGCATGGAAGAACTCCGATGACGGCAGGGTGCAGGCTCGATTTACGGTCGATTTCGAATTGCGGAGCCCGGAAGGCGAACTGCTCGCCGAGCAGAAATCGTTCGGCAACTTCTCGATCACCTCGGTCGAGCCGCTGTTCGAGATCTTCACCCCGCTGACGCTGGACGTATCCCAGGCGCCGGCCGGCGCCTATGTGCTGAAATACACCTTCACCGACCTCGCCTCCGGCAACAAGACCGATGTCGAGCAGCGTTTCACCTTGAAATGATCAGAGCTCGACGATCCTGCCGCCGTCGATGGTGACGCGACGATCCATGCGCGACGCCAGTTCGTGGTTATGCGTGGCGATCAGCGCCGACAGGCCTGATTGCCGGACGAGGGCCTCCAGCGCGTCGAAGACATAGGATGCGGTGTGAGGGTCGAGATTGCCCGTCGGCTCGTCGGCAAGCAGCACCAGCGGCGCATTGGCCACAGCGCGCGCGATGGCGACGCGCTGCTGTTCGCCGCCGGAGAGTTCAGCCGGACGGTGGGTCGCGCGATGGCCGATGCGCATATAGTCGAGCAATTGCCCTGCCCTTTCGGCCGCCTCTTTAGGCGCGAGGCCGCCGATCATCTGCGGCATCATCACATTTTCGAGCGCGGAAAACTCCGGCAACAGATGATGAAACTGATAGACGAAGCCGATGTCGGAGCGCCTGATATCGGTGCGCTCCGCGTCGGAAAGATTGCCGCAGGACCGGCCGTTGACGATGACCTCGCCGCCGTCGGGGCGCTCCAGCAGGCCTGCGAGATGCAGCAGCGTCGACTTTCCGGTGCCCGACGGGGCGACCAGACCGATCATTTCGCCGGGACGCATCACGAAATCGGCGTCTTTCAGAATGTCGAGCCGCGTCTCTTCTTCCCCGTAATGGCGCGAAACGGCGGCGAGCTTGAGTATTTCGGTCATATCTGGCCTTATTCGTAGCGCAACGCCTGAACGGGATCGATCTTCGACGCCCTCCAGGCCGGGAAGATGGTGGCGAGGAACGACAGGGTCAGCGCCATGATCATGACCGAGATCGTCTCACTGACATTCATTTCCGCCGGCAACTGGCTGAGGAAATAAAGCTCGGGATTGAAGACGTCGGTGCCGGCGATCCAGGAGAAGAACTCCTTGATCCGCTCGATGTTGAAACAGACGAGACTGCCGAGCACGAAGCCGGCGAATGTGCCGGTCACGCCGATCGCAGCGCCGGTCATGAAGAAGATCCGCATCACCGCGCCCGATGTCGCGCCCATGGTGCGCAGGATGGCGATGTCGCTGCCCTTGTCCTTCACCAGCATGATCAGGCCGGAGATGATGTTGAGCGCCGCCACCAGCACGATCAGCGTCAAGATCATGAACATCACGTTGCGTTCGACATTCAGCGCCGAAAAGAAGGTGCGGTTGCGGTCGCGCCAGTCGGTCAGGAAAATCTGCCGGCCGGCGGCGTCCTCGACCTTCGGAATCAGATCGTCGATCTTGTCCGGGTGATCGACGAAGACCTCGATGGATTTGGCGATGCCGTCGGCGTTGAAATAGAGCTGCGCTTCGTCGAACGGCATGAAGACGATGGAACCGTCATATTCCGACATGCCGATCTCGAAAACCGCGTCGACCCGGTAGCTTTTGACGCGCGGGCTGACGCCGAGCGGCGTCACATCGCCTTCGGGCGAAATCAGCGTGATCTGGTCGCCCACCTGCAATCCCAGCTGCGTCGCTAGCCGACTGCCGATCGCAACGCCCTGCCCCGCCGCGAAACCGACGAGGTCTCCGGCCTTGATGTTGTCCGAAACCATCTTCAATTTGGTCAGATCGTCGGCGCGCACGCCGCGCACGATGGTGCCGGTGCCCGCTCCGCCCTTGCCCGACGCGAGCGTCTGACCGTCGATGAACGGAATGGCGAATTTGACGCCGGGGAGCTTGGACACATTGGCGGTGATCTCGGCGTAATTGTCGAGAGGCCCGTCGGCCGCCTCGATCACCATATGGCCGTTGATGCCGAGGATGCGGGTGATTAGCTCGGTGCGGAAGCCGTTCATCACCGCCATGACGATGATGAGCGCCGCCACGCCGAGCATGATGCCGACGAAGGAAAAGCCGGCGATCACCGAGATGAACGCCTCCTTGCGGCGCGGGCGCAGATAGCGCCACGCCACCAGGCGCTCATAGGCTGAGAAAGGCCGCGAAGACGCTCGCGAGCTCGCGCCATCCTGAGCGCCCGTTCTGTCGGTCATGTCGTCCCCGTTCAGTTGCCCGAAGTCAGCTTGTTGATCGCTGCCTCGATGGTCATGGTTTCCCGCGCGCCGGTCTTGCGATCCTTGATCTCGACCTCGCCGGCGGCGACGCCGCGCGGGCCGGCGATGATCTGCGTCGGCACGCCGATGAGGTCGGCGGTCGCGAATTTCGCGCCGGCCCGATCGTCGGTGTCGTCGTAGATCACATCGAAGCCGGCCTTAGTCAGAGCAGCGTAGATGCCTTCGGAAGCGGTGTCGCAGGCCGCATCGCCCGCCTTCATGTTGATCACCGCCACGTCGAAGGGCGCCACCGACTTCGGCCAGATGATTCCCGCTTCGTCATGGGAGGCTTCGATGATGGCCGGAACAAGGCGCGTCGGGCCGATGCCGTAGGAGCCCATATGGACATTGTGCTGCTTGCCGTCCGGCCCCTGGACGGCGGCGTTCATGCTGTCGGAATACTTGGTTCCGAAATAGAAGATATGGCCCACTTCGATGCCGCGGGCCGACAGGCGCTCGCCTTCCGGAATGGCGTCGAAGGCGGCTTCGTCATGCATTTCCGAGGTCGCCGCGTAGCGCGAGGTCCACTTGTCGAAAATCGCCTTGAGACCGTCGACGCTGTCGAAATCGGTGTCCTCGGCCGGAATGTCGAAATCGACGAAATCCTTGTGGCAATAGACTTCGGATTCGCCGGTGTCGGCCAGGATGATGAATTCATGGCTGTGATTGCCGCCGATCGGGCCGGTGTCGGCGCGCATGGGGATTGCGCGCAGGCCGAGGCGATCAAAGGTCCGAAGATAGGCGGCGAACATCTTGTTGTAGGAATGAATGGCGCCGTCGCGGTCCAGATCGAAGGAATAGGCGTCCTTCATCAGGAATTCGCGCGAGCGCATGGTGCCGAAGCGCGGACGCACTTCGTCACGGAATTTCAGCTGGATGTGATAGAGATTGAGCGGCAGGTCCTTGTAGGACTTCACATAGGAGCGGAAGATCTCGGTGATCATTTCCTCGTTCGTCGGACCATAGAGCATCTGGCGGTCCTGGCGGTCCTTGATGCGCAGCATCTCCTTGCCATAGGCGTCGTAGCGCCCGCTCTCCTGCCAGAGCTCGGCCGACTGAAGGGTCGGCATCAATAGCTCGATGGCGCCGGCGCGGTTCTGCTCTTCGCGGATGATCCTGTTGACCTTGTCCAGCACCCGCTTGCCCAGCGGCAGCCAGCTGTAGATGCCCTGGCTCTGCTGGCGGATCATGCCGGCCCGCAGCATCAGGCGGTGGGAAACGATTTCCGCTTCCTTGGGATTTTCCTTGAGGATGGGCAGGAAGTAACGGCTAAGGCGCATGGTGTGATCCGGAATTTCGGCGACCCTGATCGGAATCGCGGCAAAGACAGCAATTTTCCGCTGTTTCTTTAACCAGTTCGCAGCAAGAAAGAAACCCGGAGCCGGAGAATTCCCCTCTGAAAGCCATGTCTGCGAAAGGGGGAAAGCGCACGGCCTCTACAGGGCCGCCTCCTGGCGCCCGGTGCGTCGATGCAGCGCGCGCCAGGATGCGCGGCGGCCAAAAATTCGACTCATTACGACAAGATTATGACCCTCACGCTACGGAAGCCGTTATTTTCCTGTCAACGTATTTTTTTTCGACGCTTGTCGCATTTTTGCAAAAAAGGTGATGACAACGATTAATCTTTGGGCTAGTTTCCGGTCATAAAAGAGGCAAGGGGATCAAATCCTTGCCAAACTTCGCGGTTAAGTCTTGGGAGGATGGGATCTGAGGCGCGTTAACCCGCTGCCCCCTTAATTGGGTTGAAGATCACGCGAAACTACCTAAAAACAAGGCGTTAAGCCTTGTTTTTTTTTGCCTGCGCTGCGGCTGCTTCTCGTTTTCGGACATGCTTTCGGTGTTTCGACGACGGCGGAAGATCGCTTTCAAATAAATATGACTAATTTTGCGGCGAAATGGCCTTCTTCGCGCCGTCGATCGCGCAGCTTGGACGCCAATGGGCCGCGCGGCGCAAAAGTCCCAGATAGGAAACCCGACGCTTATATTCGGGATGTGTCAGAATGGCGCAGCAGCCGTAAAATCAGCGGATCCGACCGGAAAGCGTGAGGCGTCCTGGCGAAGCATCATTTACGAGCCAAGGCCGGGCAGAATCCCGTCACGCAACGTCAACCAACGTTGCGTCATGCTGGTCAATGGAAGTCGGGAACGATGCGAGGGATCGACAGGGCGTTCAGTCCAAAGACCCGCGTGGCGATGAACCAGCAGGCATAGATGATCGCGGCCAGCGCCGTCGTGCCGACGAATACCCGGAACGGACGGAACTTGGCCGGCGCGCTCGAGATCGTGCCGTTGATCACGGTCTTTTCATCGGCTTGGGTCCTCAGTCCGATCGGCAACACGATGAACAGCGTGATCCACCAGCAGATGAAGTATTCAGCGATAATTGAAACGATGTTCATGGCCGTCTCCCAGCACGCGGCCGCCGCCGAGAAGGCGACGGACCGAGATCACAGATCGATTGAATGGGGCGAATGACGCCCCTTTGGCCTTATTGTATCCGCGTGACGAAGACGGTCACAATGGGTTTTTTGCCCCAGACCTGATTTGCCGCAGCCCGGACCGAGCGACGGACCGCCTCCTTGACCATGTCGAGATCCTTGCGCTTGACGCGCGGAATGCTCTCCACGGCGCCGAGCACGGCGTCATAGAGAATGTCTTCCATCTCGTCGCCCGCCTCGTCGAAAGCCGGCAAACCGAAAGCGGAGACATCGGGATCGTCGATGAAGTCGTAGCGTCCGTCGAGCAGCACATTGACCGCGACATGGCCGACGTAAGAGAGCTTGCGGCGATCGCCGATGCCCATCTCGTCGAAATCGCCGATCAGATTGCCGTCCTTGAAGATGCGGCCGAACGGCGCTTCGTCGATGATTTCCGCCGGTCCCGGAGCAAGCCTCAAGATACCGCCATTGCGGACTTCGGCGACTTCCGGGATGCCGCATTGGCGACCGAGATCGGCATGGGCGCGCAGATGCGCCGCCTCGCCATGCACCGGCACCAGGATCTGCGGCTTCACCCAGTCATACATCTGCTTGAGCTCGCTGCGGCGGGGATGGCCCGAGACGTGCACGAGACCGTCGGCGTCGGTGAGCACGATCATGCCTTGATCGATCAGCGCATTCTTGATGTCGAGAATGGCTTTCTCGTTTCCGGGAATGGCGCGCGAGGAGAAGACGAATGTGTCTCCCTTGGTGAAGCCGATATTGCGCATCTCGTCGCGGGCGATCTTGGCCAGAGCCGCCCTCGCCTCGCCCTGGCTGCCGGTGAGGATCACCACGGCGTTCTGGCGCGGCAGATAGCCGAATTCGTCTTCGGCCACGAAAGGCTTGATGTCGTCGAGCATGTGCAGTTGCTTGGCGACGTCCGTTACCCGCCGCATGGAGGAACCCAGCAGCAAGACCTCGCGGCCGGCCTTCTCGGCAGCCATGGCGATCGACTTGATCCGCCCGACATTCGACGAGAAGGTGGTGATCGCCACCCGGCCTTCCGCCTTGGTGATGATCTCTTCCAGGCCGCGCGACACGTCGAGTTCGGAGGGAGACACGCCTTCGCGCTGGGCGTTGGTCGAATCGCAGATCAGCGCCAGGACCCCCTCCTCGCCGATTTCGCGGAAACGCGCATCGTCGGTGGGCTTGCCGAGCGACGGCTCGGGGTCGATCTTCCAGTCGCCGGTATGCACGACATTGCCGAGCGGCGTGCGGATGATCAGCGACATGGCTTCCGGAATGGAGTGCGCCACGTTGACCGGCTCGACCGTAAACGGACCGACGTTGATCTGCCGGCCCGGCAAAAGCATCTGCACGGGGATGGGATCGGCTTTGTCGTAGTCGCCCTTGGCTTCGAGCAGGCCTTCCGTGAAGGGCGACACATAGAGCGGCGCCTTGAGGCGCGGCCAGAGATCGCGAACGGCGCCGTAGTGGTCCTCATGCGCATGCGTGATGAAGATTGCTTTCAGATTCTGCTTCTCTTCCTCGATGAAGCGGATATCGGGCAGGATCAGTTCGGCGCCCGGCAGATCGGGACCGGCGAAAGACACGCCGCAATCGACCATGATCCATTGGCGTTTGTGCCGCGGTCCATAGCCGTAAAGCGCCAGGTTCATCCCGATTTCGCCCACGCCGCCCAGCGGCAGGAACACAAGTTCATCCTTGTCGGCCATCGTCACTCACAGTCTTTCATCATGAAAAGAAAACATCGCCCGAGGCGATACGAAGAACGGCGCCATCCGCCGTCTTGAGATGCAAATATCCGTCGAGATCTATAGCGGAAAAAACGCCGGAAATCGACCGGTCAGGAAGGTTCACCGTAATAGCCGCCCCCAGACCCGCCAGCCGCTCTTTCCAGGCTTCCACCACGCTCGCCACGCCCCGTCCCGCGTCCCATTCGGAAAGCACGAGCGCCATCTCCTCGAACAGATGCGCGAAGAGATCGTCGGCGGAGGTCGACACACCGGCCTCGGCCAGCGTCATGGCCGGATAGAGGGGATTTTCGGGTTTATGGGTAACATTGACGCCACAGCCGATCACCACGGCGCGGCGGCCATCCGCCAGCTGCTCGGCCTCGATGAGAATTCCGGAAATTTTTGCGCCATCGATCAGCAGATCGTTCGGCCATTTGATCCGCAGCCTGTCGCCGAGCCACGGACCGACCGAAGCGACGGCGCGATGAAGGGCCAACGCCACCGCGATCGGCAGCGAGCCGAGCGCTTCCGGCGCGGCAGGATCGGTGAGCAGCAAAGAGGCATAGAGATTTCCGGGCTCGGAAATCCAGGTGCGTCCCCGACGGCCGCGACCGCTCAGCTGACGGCGCGCCGTAAGCCAAAGCGGGCCCGGATCTCCTGCCCGCGCCCGCTCCAGACATAAGGTATTGGTGGATCCGACATCGCCCAGCGCTTCATGACGAAACCGGGCGATGGCGGACTTGTTGCTGGCGACCATCAAAACAGCGCGGCCGCTGCCGCTTCCGCCGCGGCGCCGATCGGGCCGCCGACGACGATGTAGCCGATCACCAGCAGGCCCGACAGGCCATAGACCAGCTTGAGGGCGCCGGGCGCGCGGGCCATTTCAGCCGCCGGCGCATCGAACCACATCACCTTGACGATGCGGAGATAATAATAGGCGCCCACCACCGAAGCCAGAACGCCGATCACCGACAGCCAGTAGAGGCCCGCTTTGATCGCCGCCAGGAACACGAAATATTTGGCGAAGAAGCCGGCCAGCGGCGGAATGCCCGCCAGCGAGAACATCAGCGCCGTCAGGACGAACGCCATGAAAGGGCTGGTGCTCGAAAGGCCCGAGAGATCGGAGATGTTTTCCAGCGCCTTGCCGTCCTTTGACCGCATCGCCATGATGATCGCGAAGGCGCCGAGCGTCATGACGACGTAGATCGCCATATAGAGCACGATGCCGGTGACGCCTTCCTGAGAGCCGGCCGCGAGGCCCACCAGCGCGTAACCCATGTGACCGATCGACGAATAGGCCATCAGGCGCTTGATGTTGCTCTGGCCGATCGCGGCGAAGGAGCCGAGCAGCATCGAGGCGATGGAGATGAAGACGATGATCTGCTGCCAATCGGCGATCAACGGCTGGAAGGCGTCCATCACGACGCGGATGAACACCGCCATGGCCGCCACCTTCGGCGCGCCGGCGAAGAATGCGGTGACCGGTGTCGGCGCGCCTTCATAGACGTCGGGCGTCCACATATGGAACGGAACGGCCGAGATCTTGAAGGCGACGCCGGCCAGCACGAAGACCAAGCCGAACACCAGGCCGATCGACCGGGTCTCGGCGGTGAGCGCCTGGGTGATGTCGGCGAAACCGGTATGGCCGGTGAAGCCGTAGACCAGCGACATGCCGTAGAGCATCATGCCCGACGACAGGGCGCCAAGCACGAAATACTTCAGGCCGGCTTCGGTCGAGCGGGCGGAATCGCGGTTGAGAGCGGCGACCACATAAAGCGCCAGCGACTGCAGTTCGAGCGCCATATAGACGGTGATCAGGTCGTTGGCCGAGATCATGATGGTCATGCCGAGCGTCGCCAGCACCACCAGGATCGGGAATTCGAACTTGTCGATATTCTCGAGCTTGGCCTGGCCGGCCGACATGAACAGGGCCACGGCGGAAGCGCCGAGCGCCAGCGTCTTCATGAAGCGGGTGAAGCCGTCGGCGACGAAGACGCCGCCAAAGGCTCCGCCTTCAGCCGGATGCAGCACCACGGTCGCGGCCGCGCCGAGCAGCAGCAGCACGCTGAGGTAAGTCACAGTCTTCGCGGACTTTTCGCCCGCGAAAACGCCGATCATCAGGAGAACCAGCGCGCCGATCGCCAGGATCAACTCCGGCGTCGTGATGGTCAGACTTGCGAGAAGGGTTTCAGCCGTCATTGGGGCAAGGTCCTGTGATCAGTTGGCCGCGGCGGCAACGCTGTGCGCTGCCTCCAGAGCCGCAGAGTAATTGTTGACGAGAAGCTCGACCGAGGCGGCCGTGGCGTCGAACACCGGCGCGGGATAGACGCCGAAGAAGATGGTCAGCACGATCATCGGATAGAGGATCAGCTGTTCGCGCGGCGACAGGTCGAGAAGCTTCTTGAGGCTTTCCTTCTCGAGCGCGCCCCAGACGACCCGACGATAGAGCCAGAGGGCATAGGCTGCCGACAGGATGACGCCGGTGGTGGCGAAGAGCGCGACCCAGGTGTTGGCGCGGAAGGCGCCGAGCAGGGTCAGGAATTCGCCGACGAAGCCGGAGGTGCCGGGCAGACCGACATTGGCCATGGTGAACACCATGAAGGCCACCGCATATTTCGGCATGTTGTTGACCAGGCCGCCATAGGCGTCGATGTCGCGGGTGTGCATGCGGTCATAGACCACGCCGACGCAGAGGAACAGCGCGCCGGAGACGATGCCATGGCTGAGCATCTGGAAGATCGCGCCCTGCACGCCCTGGGTGTTGGCCGCGAAGATGCCCATGGTCACGTAACCCATATGGGCGACCGACGAATAGGCGATCAGCTTCTTGATGTCTTCCTGCATCATCGCCACCAGCGAGGTGTAGATGATGGCGATGACCGACAGCGCGAAAACGAAGGGCGCAAAATAGTCGGACGCCAGCGGGAACATCGGCAGCGAGAAACGGAGGAAGCCGTAACCGCCGAGCTTCAGCATGACGCCGGCCAGAATGACCGAACCCGCCGTCGGCGCCTGAACGTGCGCGTCGGGCAGCCAGGTGTGAACCGGCCACATCGGCATCTTCACCGCGAACGAGGCAAAGAAGGCCAGCCACAACCAGGTCTGCATATTGGCCGGGAACTTGTGGCCGGCCAGAACCGTGATGTCCGTCGTGCCGGCGTCCCAATACATCGCCATGATGGCGAGCAGCATCAGCACCGAACCGAGCAGCGTGTAGAGGAAGAACTTGTAGGAGGCGTAGACGCGATCCTTGCCGCCCCAGACGCCGATGATGATGAACATCGGGATCAGCACGCCTTCGAAGAAGACGTAGAAGAGCACGATGTCGAGCGCCACGAACACGCCGATCATCAGCGTTTCGAGCAGCAGGAAGGCGATCATGTATTCCTTGATGCGCTTCTCCACCGAATACCAGCTGGCGAGGATGCAGAAGGGCACCAGGAAGGTCGACAGGATCACGAACAGCATGGAAATGCCGTCGACGCCGACATGGTAGGAAATGCCGGTGTTCAACCAGTTCATCTTCTCGACGAACTGGTAGCCGGGGTTGGAATTGTCGAAGCCCGTCCAGATGAACAGCGAGACGACGAACGTCACGACCGAGGTGGCGAGCGAGATGAGCAGCACGTTGCGCCGCCCCGGCTCGCTGTCGCCCCTCATCAGCAGCAACAGGACCACGCCGACCAGAGGCAGGAAGGTGACCAGGGAGAGAATGGGCCAACCGGACATTAGAACGAACTCCCGAGCATCATCCAGGTTATCAGAGCGGCAATGCCGATCAGCATCACGAAGGCGTATTGATAAAGGAAACCGGTCTGCAGGCGAACGACGCGGCCGGTGACATCCACCACGCGGGCGGCGATGCCGTTGGGCCCGAAGCCGTCGATGACGGTTCCGTCGCCCTGCTTCCACAGGAAGCGGCCGAGCCACTTCGACGAACGCACGAAGAGCAGATCGTATAGCTCGTCGAAGTACCACTTGTTCAGCAGGAACTTGTAGAGACCGTCATGCTGCTGGGCGAGGTACGACGGCATCCAGGGGGCGCGGATATACATGATCCAGGCCACGATGAAGCCGAGCGCCATGGCGATGAACGAGCTCCACTTCACCAGCAGCGGCACATGGTGGAAGTGTTCGAGCACTTCGTTGCCGGGAGCCGTGAACAGCGCGCCCTTCCAGAATTCGGCATAGGCTTCGCCGAAGAAGTGGTCGTGGAAGATCACGCCGGCCAGCACCGCGCCGATGGCGAGGAGATAGAGCGGGATCAGCATCACGTTCGGCGATTCATGCACATGATGCATGACGTCGTGCGAGGCGCGCGGCTTGCCGAAGAAAGTCATGAAGATCAGGCGCCACGAATAGAAGCTCGTGAAGCAGGCGGCGATGACCAGCAGCGTGAAGGCCCAGCCGGACAGCGGGCTGTGCGCGGCAAACGTAGCCTCGATGATCGAGTCCTTCGAGAAGAAGCCTGCGAAGCCGATCGGGGTGCCGGGAATGCCGACGCCGGTGATGGCCAGCGTGCCGATCATCATCATCCAGAAGGTGCGCGGAATATGCGAGCGCAGCCCGCCCATGTAGCGCATGTCCTGCTCGTCGGAGACGGCATGGATGACCGAACCGGCGCAGAGGAACAGCAGCGCCTTGAAGAAGGCGTGCGTGAACAGGTGGAACACGGCCGCGCCATAGGCGCCGACGCCGAGCGCGACAAACATGTAGCCGAGCTGCGAACAGGTCGAGTATGCGATGACGCGCTTGATGTCGTTCTGCACCAGGCCGACCGAGGCCGCGAAGAAGGCGGTGATCGAGCCGACCAGCGTGACGATCATCAGCGCGGTGTGCGACAGTTCGAACAGCGGCGACATGCGGGCGACGAGGAAGACGCCGGCGGTGACCATGGTCGCGGCATGGATGAGCGCCGACACCGGCGTCGGGCCTTCCATGGCGTCCGGCAGCCAGGTGTGCAGCAGGAACTGGGCGGACTTGCCCATTGCGCCCATGAAGAGCAGCAGGCAGATGGCGGTCAGCGCGCTGGCTTTGTCGAGATGCATGCCCAGGAAGTTGAGCACCGTGTCGCCGGCGACGGCGGTGTGTTCGCCGGTCGCGGCGGCGGCGCCTTCAGCGGCATGTTCGGCGGCGGCCGGCAAATAGGTGGCGGCGGCGGCGAAGATCGAGTCGAAGTTGATCGAGCCGAACAGCACGAAGATCCCGAAGATGCCGAGCGCGAAGCCGAAGTCGCCGACGCGGTTGACGATGAACGCCTTCATCGCCGCGGCGCTGGCCGAGGGCTTCTTATACCAGAAACCGATCAGCAGATAGGATGCGAGACCCACGCCTTCCCAGCCGAAGAACATCTGCAGCAGGTTATCGGACGTCACCAGCATCAGCATGGCGAAGGTGAACAGAGACAGATAGGCGAAGAAGCGCGGCCGATGCGGATCGTGATGCATGTAGCCGATCGAGTAGAGATGGACGAGGCAGGACACCGAGTTCACGACCACGAACATCACGGCGGTCAGCGTGTCGATCCGGAACGCCCATTCGACATCGACGCCGCCGGACTGGATCCAGCGCAGCACCGGAACGATGGTCTGCGTCTCGCCGAGCGCGACGTCGAAGAAGACGATCCATGACAGGGCCGCCACGATCATCATGAGGCCGGTGGTCACATATTCCGACGCCTTGGCGCCGATCACAGGTCCCCCCAGCCCCGCGATCAGCGATCCCAACAGCGGAAGGAAGACAATGAGTTTGTAGATGATCATAGCCTTCTCAGCCCTTCATCATGTTGACGTCTTCGACCGCGATCGTGCCCCGGTTACGATAGAAGACGACGAGAATTGCGAGACCGATGGCGGCTTCCGCGGCCGCGACGGTCAGAATGAACAATGCGAAAACCTGACCGGTGATGTCGTTCAGGAAGGTGGAAAACGCCACCATGTTGATGTTGACCGCGAGCAGGATAAGTTCGACCGACATCAGGATGATGATGACGTTCTTGCGGTTCAGGAAGATGCCGAACACGCCGAGCATGAACAGGATGGCGCTGACGGTGAGGTAATGACCGATGGTGATTTCCATGTTTCTTTCCTTCCCCTACCCTCAGATGCCCTGGCCCGGCTTCGGGCTGACCACGGAGATTGCGGTTTCCGGCTTGCGCGCCACCTGACGCGAAATGTCCTGGCGCTTGATGTCCGTGCGATGCTTCAAGGTCAGCACGATGGCGCCGATCATCGCGACCAGCAGCACGAGGCCGGCGAGCTGGAAGTAGAAGACGTAATGGGTGTAGAGCACGTCGCCGATCGCCGCGGTGTTCTGGCGTTCCGTCACCGCCGGAATCGGCATCGACACATTCTTGGCGACTTCCGGAGAAAACACGCTGCCGCCGATCACGATGATCAGTTCGGCCGCGAGGATCAGGCCGATCAACACGCCCACCGGCGCATATTCCAGCGCGCTGGCCCTCAGCTTGGTGAAATCGATGTCGAGCATCATCACCACGAAGAGGAACAGAACCGCGACCGCGCCGACATAGACGACCAGCAGAAGCATGGCCAGATATTCGGCGCCGGTCAGCAGGAACAGACCCGCCGCGTTGACGAATGTCAAAATCAGAAACAGAACCGAATGAACCGGGTTTTTAGCCCAGATGACCATGAATGCCGACGCCACAGCGACGAAGGCGAACAGATAGAAAAACAGAGCCTGCAGACCCATTTTGGCGCCTTTTTCTTCCCCGGAGCGTGACGAAAGCCAGCCCCTGCCCCGAATATCGCCCGGTTTCTCCGGGCCCAATTGAATGAACCCCCGGAGACCGGGGGTTTTGTCGTTCCCGCTCAGCGATACGGCGCGTCCATCGCGATGTTCGCCGCGATTTCGCGCTCCCACCGGTCGCCGTTGTTGAGCAGTTTTTCCTTGTCGTAATAAAGCTCTTCGCGCGTTTCGGTCGCGAATTCGAAATTCGGGCCCTCGACGATCGCGTCGACCGGGCATGCCTCCTGGCAGAAGCCGCAGTAAATGCACTTCACCATGTCGATGTCGTAGCGCACCGTGCGGCGGGTGCCGTCGTTACGGCGCGGGCCGGCTTCGATGGTGATGGCCTGGGCAGGACAGATCGCCTCGCACAGCTTGCAGGCGATGCAGCGCTCTTCACCGTTGGGATAACGACGCAGCGCGTGTTCGCCGCGAAAGCGCGGGCTGACCGGACCCTTTTCGAACGGATAGTTCACCGTCGCCTTCGGCTTGATGAAATAGCTCGAGGCGAGGCCGAGCGCCTTCACGAATTCCTTCAGGAACAGCGAGCTGACAGCTTGGGAAAGAGCAGCCATCGTCTATTCTCCTTTTCCAGTAAACTTTGCCGCCGACATCATGCCCAACCCGTCAGCTTGAGGACGAAGGCGGTGACGACGACCATGGCGAGCGACAGCGGCAGGAACACTTTCCAGCCCAGGCGCATCAGCTGGTCGTAGCGGTAGCGCGGAACGATCGCCTTCACCATGCCGAACATCGTGAAACACAAGATGACCTTGAGCAGGAACCAGACGATGCCGGGCACCCAGTTGATCAGCCAGAAGTCGACAGGAGGCAGCCAGCCGCCGAGGAACAGGATGGTGGTCAGCGCGCACATCAGCACGATGGCGGCATATTCGCCGAGCATGAACATCATGTAGGGCGTGGAGCCGTATTCCACCATGAAGCCGGCGACCAGCTCCGATTCCGCTTCGGGAAGATCGAAGGGCGGGCGGTTGGTTTCAGCGAGCGCCGAAATGAAGAAGATGATGAACATCGGAAACAGCGCCAGCCAATGCCAGTCCAGGAAGGAGCTGGGCAGGCCGAGGCGAGTGCCGAGGCCGTCCTGCTGCGCGACCACGATGTCGGTCAGGTTCAGCGAGCCGACGCAGAGCAGAACGGTGACGATGATGAAGCCCATGGAGACTTCGTAGGACACCATCTGCGCCGCCGAGCGCAACGCGCCGAGGAACGGATATTTCGAGTTCGACGCCCAGCCGCCCATGATGATGCCATAGACTTCGAGCGAGGAAATCGCGAACACGAACAGGATGCCGACATTGATATTGGCGATCACCCAGTTGTTGTTGACCGGTATCACCGCCCATGTGGCGAGCGCGAGCGTCACGGCGACCAGCGGGGCGAGCAGGAAGACGCCCTTGTTGGCGCCGGCCGGAATGACCGGCTCCTTGAACATGAATTTCAAAAGGTCGGCGAAGGACTGGAAAAGTCCCCAGGGACCCACCACGTTAGGACCACGGCGCAGCTGAACGGCCGCCCAGATCTTACGGTCATAGAGCAGAACATAGGCGATGAAGACGAGCAGGCAGACCAGCAGGAGCAGCGATTGCCCTACGATGATCAACGCTGGCCACAAATAGGTCGAAAGAAAAGTGTCCATGATCCTTTAGCCCCTTCGCGCCTTACTCGGCGGCCGCCTTGAAGTTGTTGCGAGCCAAGGCCGAGCATTCGGCCATGACGGCCGACGCACGCGCTATCGGGTTCGTCAAATAGAAGTCTTTGACCGGAGAAGCAAACGCAGATTTCGCCATTGCCTTCGGTTTTTTCGCAAGCGCAGCAACCTCGTCGCCCGAGCCTGTCACGATCGTATCCTCTTCTGCGAAATGCGGATGCGCCGCGAACAGTTTGGCGCGCAATTGCTGCATCGAATCAAAGGGAAGCTTCTTGCCGAGAACATCCGACAGAGCGCGCAGCACAGCCCAGTCCTCGCGCGCCTCGCCGGGGGCGAAGTTGGCGCGGTTGGCGAACTGGACGCGGCCTTCGGTGTTGACGAAGATGCCGGCCTTTTCGGTGTAGGCAGCGCCCGGCAGGATCACGTCGGCCTGCGATGCGCCGGCGTCGCCATGCGAGCCGATATAGACGAGCAGATTCGTGCTCTTCTTCGAAAAGTCGAGTTCATCGGCGCCGAGCAGGAACAACACGTCCATGGTTGCGATCTGGGTCTGCGCATCCACGCCCTTCTCACCCGGCACGAAGCCGAGGTCGAGGCCGCCGACACGCGACGCCGCAGTGTGCAGCACGGCGAAACCGTTCCAGCCGTCCTTGATCGCGCCCACGCTTTCGGCGAGCGCAGCAGCGGCGGCGAGAACCGCGCGGCCTTCAGCGCCGGTGATTGCGCCCTGACCGAGGATGATCAGCGGACGTTGAGCGTTCTTGAGCTTGTCGAGGAACGCGCCGTTGCCGGCGACGAGATCGTTTAGGGTGTCAGTGCCGGCGCCGAGATAGTCATAATCGTAGCGCAGTTCGCCGCCTTCGCCGATCACGCCGATCGGGAAGCCGCCGCGGCGCCAGCGCTTGCGGATGCGGGCGTTGAGCACGGCCGCTTCGAAGCGCGGGTTCGAGCCGATGATCAGCAGCGCGTCGGCGTCTTCGATGCCGGCGATGGTCGGATTGAAGAGATAGGTCGAACGGCCCAGCGACGGATCGAGCTGTGCGCCGTCCTGACGGCAATCGATGTTTTCGGAGCCGAGCGAGGCCATCAGCGACTTCAGCGCGAACATTTCCTCGACGGTGGCCAGATCGCCGGCAATCGCGCCGATCTTGTCGCCCGAGGTCTTCGCGACGGCGGCCTTGATGGTCGTGAAGGCTTCAGCCCAAGAGGCCGGAACGAGGCGGCCATCCTTGCGGACGTAGGGACGATCGAGGCGCTGGGTGCGCAGGCCGTCCCAGATGAAGCGGCTCTTGTCGGAAATCCACTCTTCGTTGATGTCTTCGTTGACGCGCGGCATGATGCGCATCACTTCGCGACCACGCGTGTCGACGCGGATCGCCGAGCCGAGCGCGTCCATAACGTCGATCGATTCGGTCTTGCCGAGTTCCCAGGGACGCGCCGTGAAGGCGAAGGGCTTGGAGGTCAGCGCGCCGACCGGGCAGAGGTCGACGACGTTGCCCTGAAGCTCCGACGTCATCGCCTGTTCGAGATAGGTGGTGATCTCGGCGTCTTCGCCGCGACCGATCAGGCCGAGCTCGGTGATGCCGGCCACTTCGGTGGTGAAGCGGACGCAGCGCGTGCAGTGAATGCAGCGGTTCATCACGGTCTTGACGAGCGGGCCGATATATTTGTCTTCGACCGCGCGCTTGTTTTCGGTGTAGCGCGAGGAGTCGACGCCGAAGGCCATAGCCTGGTCCTGCAGGTCGCATTCGCCGCCCTGGTCGCAGATCGGGCAATCGAGCGGATGGTTGATGAGCAGGAACTCCATCACCCCTTCGCGCGCCTTCTTGACCATCGGCGTGTTGGTGTACACTTCCGGCAGTTCGCCGTTCGGTCCGCCGCGGATGTCGCGCACGCCCATGGCGCAGGAGGCCGCCGGCTTCGGCGGACCGCCCTTCACCTCGACCAGACACATGCGGCAATTGCCGGCGACCGACAGTCTCTCGTGAAAACAGAACCGGGGAACCTCGGCGCCAGCCTCTTCACACGCCTGCAACAGCGTGAAATGATCCGGGACCTCGATCTCTTTTCCGTCAACTTTCAGCTTCGCCATTTCAGCCTTCCAACAGCGCTTTCGCTTGTTTGACCCATTGATCCCGGACAATCCGGTTATCGAGGCCAAGCGTCTCATCCATTTTCAGCATTTCGTCGTCGGACCATGTCGCGATCTGCGCGTAGGTCGTGACGCCCATGCCGTTGAGCACTTTTTCCAATCTCGGGCCGACGCCCGAAATCTTCTTCAAATCGTCCGGGCCCGCCTGCGCCGGCTTGCGAACCTTTTTCGCGACCGACGCCCTGGCCTTTTTCTGCGGCTTTGCCGCAACAGGCTCCTGTTGCGGTTCCCGTGTCTCCACCATCGACGCCTCTTGCGGCGTCGGTCCGGCGGCAGGACCTTCTTCGGTCTTCCGCTCCAGCGCATTGGCGACGGCGCCCATGAAAGCGCCCGCCATCTGCATGCCGAAGGCGGTCATCACTTGAAGCATCGAGGCCTGTTCGGCCAGCATGCGGGCGGACAGCTCGGCGAGTTCCGGAGAGCGACTGCTCGACCCGTTGTCGGTCTTGCCTTGCTTCTCCGTCCCGCCACTGTCCATCTCGCTCACTCCGCCGCTTCGAGCACCGCTCCATGCGCCATGGCGTTGCGGGTGTACTGGTCGATCCGCTCTTCCATCACCGGACGGAAATGTTTGATCAGACCCTGGATCGGCCAGGCGGCTGCGTCGCCGAGCGCGCAGATCGTATGGCCTTCCACCTGCTTGGTCACCTGGAACAACATGTCGATTTCGCGCTTTTGCGCCTGACCCTTCACCATGCGCTCCATCACGCGCATCATCCAGCCCGTGCCTTCGCGGCAGGGCGTGCACTGGCCGCAGCTCTCATGCTTGTAGAAAGCCGACAGGCGCCAGATGGCTTTGACGATATCCGTGGACTTGTCCATGACGATGACGGCGGCGGTGCCGAGGCCGGAGCCCAGCTCGCGCAGGCCGTCGTAATCCATGATCGCCGAACGCATCTGCGCGCCGGGCACGCAAGGCACCGACGAGCCGCCGGGAATGACGGCGAGAAGATTGTCCCAGCCGCCGCGAATGCCGCCGCAATGCTTTTCGATCAGCTCTTCGAAGGTAATCGACATGGCGTCTTCGACGGTGCACGGCTTGTTGACGTGGCCGGAGACCGAAAACAGCTTGGTGCCGGCGTTGTTGGGACGGCCGAAGCTCGAATACCAGCCCGCGCCGCGACGCAGGATGGTCGGGGTCACGGCGATCGATTCGACGTTATTCACCGTGGTCGGACAGCCATAGAGGCCCATATTGGCCGGGAACGGCGGCTTCAGGCGCGGCTGGCCCTTCTTGCCTTCGAGGCTTTCGAGCAGCGCGGTTTCTTCGCCGCAGATGTAAGCGCCGGCGCCGTGATGGACATAGATGTCGATGTCGTAGCCGAGTTTGTTGTTCTTGCCGAGCAGACCGGCGTCATAGCATTCGTCTATCGCGGCCTGCAGCGCCTCGCGTTCGCGGATGAATTCGCCGCGAACATAGATGTAGGCGGCATGCGCGCCCATGGCGAAGGACGCCACCACGCAGCCCTCGATCAGCGTATGCGGATCGTGGCGCATGATTTCGCGGTCCTTGCAGGTGCCGGGCTCGGATTCGTCGGCGTTGACCACGAGGTAATGCGGACGACCGTCGCTTTCCTTCGGCATGAAGGACCATTTCAGGCCGGTCGGGAAGCCCGCGCCGCCACGACCGCGAAGCCCGGACGCCTTCACTTCGTTGATGATCCAGTCACGGCCCATCTCAAGCAACTGCTTGGTGCCGTCCCAGTGGCCGCGCGCCATGGCGCCTTTTAGGGACTTGTCCTTGAGGCCGTAGATATTGGTAAAAATACGATCCTTGTCACTCAGCATGGCTCATTCCTTACCGCGGCTTCTTTCCGAAGACCCTGATATATTCTTCTTCGCCGCCATCGGCCAGCGCTTTGGCCTGGCGCGCCCAATCGTCGCGCTCGATGCGGCCCTTGAAATTGAGGAAACCGTCAACCCAATCGCGTTCGGCCGGGCCCCAAGCCGCAACCTGTGCATAGGTGTAGATGCCGATGCCGTTCAGCGTCGCCTCGATTTTCGGACCGATGCCGGAGATCAGCTGGAGGTCATCCGGCTTCTCGGGCTTATCCACGCCGGCCGGACGATTGGGATCGTCGAGCGAAGGCTTGGCGGCCTTTACGCCGGCGTCCGTCTCCGCCGGCTTGACCGACGCATCCGGCTCGGCCGACTTGCCGTCGGCAGGCGTCTTCAGCTTGGGATCGGTTTCCGGCGCGCTGGTGTCCGGCTTGGCGGCGTTCGACGGCGGCGTATGGGCGGGCTGAGCCGGCTCGGACGAGGCGGCGGGCGCGCCCGTCAGCGCTTCCGACTTCGGAGCCGGCGGAATTTCTTCCGTCAGCGAGGTCAGGCCGCCGGCGGGAGCCGAATAGATGCGCTCGACCTGCGGGCCGGGCTTGATGTCGGAGCCTTTGCCGGCCTTGAAACGGTCGATGATGTGCTCGAGCTGCGTCGCGGTCAGGTCTTCATAGGTATCCTTGAAGATCGCGATCATCGGCGCGTTCACGCAGGCCCCGAGACATTCCACTTCTTCCCAGGACAGCGTTCCGTCTTCATTGAGATGATGCGGATCGTGATGGATCTTGGACTTGCAGACCGAAATCAGGTCTTCCGCGCCGCGCAGCATGCAGGGCGTGGTGCCGCAGACCTGGATATGGGCGCGCGTGCCGACCGGCTGAAGCTGGAACTGCGTGTAGAAGGTCGCGACTTCGAGCACGCGGATATAGGCCATGCCGAGCATGTCGGCGATCATTTCGATCGCAGCCTTGGTCACCCAGCCGTCCTGCTCCTGGGCGCGCATGAGCAGCGGAATGACCGCCGACTGTTCGCGACCCACGGGATATTTCTTGATGGTGGCTTCCGCCCAGACGGAGTTTTCCGGGTTGAAGGCGAAGCTGGCTGGCTGAACGCTGTCTTCGGCTAAGCGACGTACGGACATGTTATGGACGCCCTATCAATTTATCTGGCCGCACTGCGATTGTGTCAGGGAGGACATCTCGCAGGCATAGGCTGTTGAGTCTTTCTGCAGGAACACGACGAAGCGCTTGCCGTTGGGCACAGCCGCCTTGATCTCGTATCCGTCGGCGATCAGCTGACCGATTTGCGTCTTCGCCCCGTCGCTGTCGGCGACGATGCCGGCTTCCGCCGCGAGCACGGGGGCCGCGGCGGACGCAAGCAAAAGCGAGGACAGAAGCCGGATCATCAGCGGTCGACCTCCCCGAACACGATATCGAGAGAGCCGAGAACGGCGGTGACGTCGGCAAGCTGATGGCCCTTGCAGAGGAAGTCCATCGCCTGCAGATGCGCAAAACCCGGAGCGCGGATCTTGCAGCGATACGGCTTGTTGGTGCCGTCGGAGACGAGATAGACGCCGAACTCGCCCTTGGGCGCTTCGACGGCGGCATACACCTCGCCGGCGGGCACGTGATAGCCTTCGGTGTAGAGCTTGAAGTGATGGATCAACGCTTCCATCGACCGCTTCATCTCGCCGCGCTTGGGCGGCACGACTTTGCCGTCGATCGCCGATACCGGACCGATCTTGTGCTTGCCGTTCAGGAGTTCGACGCACTGCTTCATGATCCGGGCCGACTGACGCATTTCGAACATGCGGATCAGGTAACGATCATAGCAATCGCCGTTCTTGCCGACGGCGACATCGAATTCGAGATCGGAATAGCACTCGTAAGGCTGCGCACGGCGCAAGTCCCAGGCCGCGCCCGAACCGCGCACCAGCACGCCGGTGAAGCCCCAGGACAATGCGTCTTCCAGCGAGATCACACCGATGTCGACGTTGCGCTGCTTGAAGATGCGGTTGTCGGTCAACAGACCTTCGATATCGTCGAGCGTCCTGATGAAGGGATCGCACCAGTTGCCGATGTCTTCCACCAGCTTTTCCGGAATGTCCTGATGGACGCCGCCCGGACGAACATAAGCGGCGTGCATGCGGGCGCCGGACGCGCGCTCATAGAACACCATCAGCTTTTCGCGCTCTTCGAAACCCCAGACCGGCGGCGTCATCGCGCCCACGTCCATGGCCTGCGTCGTCACGTTCATGATATGCGACAGGATGCGGCCGATTTCGGAATAGAGCACGCGGATCAGCTGACCGCGCATCGGGATTTCCAGGCCGAGCAGCTTTTCGACGGCCAGCGAATAGGCATGCTCCTGATTCATCGGCGCGACATAGTCGAGACGGTCGAAATAGGGCAAAGCCTGGAGATAGGTCTTGGATTCGATCAGCTTCTCGGTGCCGCGATGCAGCAGTCCGATATGCGGGTCGACGCGCTCGACGATCTCGCCATCCAGCTCCAGCACCAGACGCAGCACGCCGTGCGCCGACGGATGCTCCGGTCCGAAGTTGATGGTGAAATTGCGGACGTTATGTTCTGCCATTTGGATGCACCCCAGATCGCATCATCGCAAAAAGGCCGGCGGCCCACTGGCCGCCCTGCCCCTGCCTTACTGACTTTTCTTCTCGTCGCCCGGCAGCACGTAATCCGTGCCTTCCCAAGGCGAAAGGAAATCGAAGCTGCGCATTTCCTGGCGAAGCTGGACCGGCTCATAGACAACCCGCTTGACCATGTCGTCATAGCGAACTTCGACGAAGCCGGTCATCGGAAAATCCTTGCGGAGCGGGAAACCCTCGAAACCATAGTCGGTGAGGATGCGACGCAGGTCCGGATGACCCGAGAACAGGATGCCGTACATGTCGTAGGCTTCGCGCTCGAACCAGTCGGCGCCCAGGAACAAGCCCGTGGCGGATTCGAGAACGTCATCCTCGCCCACCTGAACCTTGACGCGGATACGGAGGTTCTTGTGGACGGACAAGAGATGCGTCACGACATCGAAACGCTTCTCGCGCTCCGGGTAGTCGACGCCGCAGGTGTCGATGAAATTCAGGAAGCGACAACGCGGATCATCGCGCAGGAACTTCAGCACCGGCACATAGGCTTCCTGAGCGACTTCGATCGTCAATTCGCCGAAAGCGGCGCTGACGTCGAGAATGGCTTCGCCATGCGTTTCGCGCAAATAGATCGAGAGATCTTCGAGAGCAGTCGTCATCAATCAGTCCTCAGCGCTCGATCGTGCCCGTGCGGCGAATCTTTTTCTGCAAAAGCAACACGCCGTAAAGCAGCGCTTCCGCAGTGGGGGGACAGCCCGGCACATAGACGTCCACCGGCACGACGCGGTCGCAACCACGCACCACCGAGTAGGAATAGTGATAGTAGCCGCCGCCATTGGCGCAGGAGCCCATCGAGATCACGTAACGCGGCTCGGGCATCTGGTCATAGACCTTGCGAAGCGCCGGCGCCATCTTGTTGGTCAGCGTGCCGGCCACGATCATCACGTCCGACTGGCGCGGCGAGGCGCGCGGAGCAACACCGAAACGCTCCATGTCGTAACGCGGGCCAGACGCCTGCATAAGCCCCTCGACGGCGCAGCAGGCGAGGCCGAACTGCATCCACATCAACGAGCCCGTGCGAGCCCATGTGATCAGATCCTGGGTCGAGGTGACGAGAAAGCCCTTGTCGGCGAGTTCGTTGTTGATCTCGCCAAAAAACTGGTCGTCTGCGCCGACCGGGCGACCCGTCGACGGATCGACGAGCCCCTTGGGCTGCTGGGCGACGAGGGTCGAATTAGCGGATGTCACTCCCATTCGAGCGCTCCCTTCTTCCATTCATAGACAAAGCCGATGGTCAGCACGCCCAGGAACACCATCATGGACCAGAAGCCGAACCAGCCGATCGCGCCGAATGATACGGCCCACGGGAAGAGAAAGGCCACTTCCAGGTCGAAAATGATGAAGAGGATCGACACGAGATAGAACCTGATGTCGAATTTCATGCGCGCATCGTCGAACGCGTTGAAGCCGCATTCATAAGCGGAAAGCTTTTCCGAATCGGGTGCGCGATAGGCGACCAGGAACGGCGTCACGAGGAGCGCCAAACCGATGACCAAAGCTATTCCGATGAAGATGGCGATTGGCAGGTAAGAGCCAAGAAGTGCAGTCATTTCAATCCAACCCCGCCGCGCCGCGCGATGGGAGGCGCGCGAGTGCGCATCACCGCTCCGGCATAGCCGAAAATTGTTGCAACGCGACGTGGTTAGCGCAGCTAGGGGGGAGAAGCAAGCGTAGATTAACAATAATCACCCCCTGCGAAAATTTTGCGCAGGGTCAAGTTTATTGCCCCCGTTTCAGGGGCTGCAAGAAGTTAAAAGCGGTTTAATTTCCTCCCGCATACGCCTCACCATCTCGATGAAATCGGGCGAAAATTGGGTAATTTCAAAAAGGCGATGGCGACGCGGGAGACTCAACGGATTCGGCTCGTCACGATCAGCCAGAGCTTACGTTACGTGATGTCCCGAAGCTCTCGTTACGGCATGCTGCGATGCGGGAGTTTCTGCCTGTCAGGCGGCGGAAACCGGGCGTATGGAATCCAGATCACGCACCGTCCGCGTGGCCACCGCGAGATCAAATGTTCGCTGCAGGTTCAGCCAAAACTCGGGGGTGTTCCCGAAGTACCTCGCCAGTCGAAGCGAAAGTTCTGCGGTCAACGGCGCGGCGCCGCTCAACACCGGCTGCAGAGCGCTCGAGGAGACGCCGAGCGCTGCAGCCACGAGATCCGGCGTCAGATCGAAGTCGGCCATGAATTCGTGTTCGAGAATTTCGCCCGGATGGATCGCCTCATCTGGAATGAATTTCATGACCGCCTCAATGATGATCACAGAACTCGACATCGTAGGCGTCGCCATCGCTCCACCTAAATCAGCTCCGCTACTGGTCATTCACGCGGATGGAATCCTGGCCTGACCTACTTCCGCTCAGCTTTTCAACCGGTTTCCCGGAGGCGCAAGAAGGTCCTCGACCACATGCGCGGCGTTTATGCTCATCAGCTTCCGCCGCGCCCTGGCCACGACGTCCGACGGAATAGATTTTGTCGGTCGGCCTCGAAAGAGCTCGTCAGTTCGCATGTCTCTGAAGCCTTGTATCATATTCCCAAGGCTCCGGAAACAGCTTTACCCAGCCTTGGCCAGCACCAGCCTCTCGCGGGCCGCCTTCAGCCGGGCGAAATCGTCGCCGGCATGGTGGGAGGAGCGGGTGAGCGGGCTCGACGACACCATCAGGAAGCCCTTGGCGTAAGCGACCGTCTCATAGGACTTGAATTCCTCCGGCGTCACGAAAGACATCACCTGGTGATGCTTGCGGGTGGGCTGCAGATACTGGCCGATGGTCAGGAAGTCCACGTCGGCGGTGCGCAGGTCGTCCATCAGCTGCAGGACTTCATTGCGTTCTTCGCCGAGGCCCACCATGATTCCGGATTTGGTGAACATGGTCGCATCGAGTTCCTTGACCCGCTGCAGCAGGCGGATCGAATGGAAATAGCGGGCGCCGGGACGGACGGTGAGATAGTTGCCCGGCACGGTCTCAAGATTGTGGTTGAAGACATCGGGCTTGGCCGCCACGACGCGCTCCAGCGCCCCGGGCTTCTTGAGAAAGTCGGGCGTGAGGATTTCGATCGTGGTTTCGGGCGAGGCTTCGCGGATCGCCCAGATTACTTTTTCGAAATGTTCGGCGCCGCCGTCGGCCAAATCATCGCGATCGACCGAGGTGATGACGACGTGGCTGAGCCCCATCTTCTTCACAGCTTTCGCGACATTCGCCGGCTCTTCGAGATCGAGCGGCAGGGGACGACCGGTGGAAACATTGCAGAAGGCGCAGGCGCGGGTGCAGATCTCACCCATGATCATGAAGGTGGCGTGCTTCTTGTCCCAGCATTCACCAATATTCGGGCAGCCGGCCTCTTCACAGACCGTCACCAACTTGTGCTCACGCACCAGTTCACGGGTTTCCTGATAGCCCTTCGACACCGGCGCCTTGACGCGGATCCATTCCGGCTTGCGCATGACCTCGGTGTCGGGGCGATGCGCCTTTTCCGGATGCCGGACGCGCTTTTCCGTGTTCACCGTGTCGAGGATCGTGACCATTCGGGCCCCCGTTTCGCTACCGGCGCTGGCCGGATGGCTTCAGAAAACAAAACAAGGCCGCTGCGTCAAGCAGCGGCCTCGGCACATTTAAGTCCGTGGAACGTCGAAATCAACCGCGCCTGAGCGCGCGTCCGATCGCAATGAGAATGCAGGCTCCCACGAAGCCCACGATCAGATAGACCAGCCAGCCCGAGCCGGTGTAGATGCCGAGCAGCGCCAGCACGAAGTTCAGAAGCGCCGCGCCGACGATGCCCAGAATGATGTTCATGATGAGGCCCATATTGGACTTCATGAACATTTCCGCGAGCCAACCGGCAAGACCGCCGACGATGATTGCGGCCAGAAATCCTACGCCATTCAAATCCATGTTTTACGTCCCCGTTTCGACTGTTCGACGCGGAGAAAACGGTTGATTGGCGCAAGAGTTCCATCATTCGACTCTTTCAGGCGTTCAACACGCGCCCATAGGCGTCGAGCACGCTTTCCTTCATCATTTCCGACAGGGTCGGATGTGGGAAGATGGTGTGCATCAGCTCTTCTTCGGTGGTTTCGAGGTTCATGGCGACGACGAAGCCCTGGATGAGTTCAGTCACTTCCGCGCCGACCATATGGGCGCCGATCAGTTCGCCGGTCTTCTTGTCGAAGATCGTCTTGATCATGCCCTGGTCTTCGCCGAGCGCGATGGCCTTGCCATTGGCGTTGAAATTGTAGCGGCCGACGCGGATGTCGCGGCCTTCGGCTTTCGCCTTGGCTTCGGTGAGGCCGACAGAAGCGACCTGCGGATTGCAATAGGTGCAGCCCGGGATCTTGGCCTTGTCCATCGGGTGGACATTCGGAAGACCTGCGATCTTCTCGACGCAGATCACGCCTTCATGCTCTGCCTTGTGGGCGAGCATCGGCGGGCCCGCGACGTCGCCGATCGCGTAGAGGCCCGGCACATTGGTCTTGCCATAACCGTCGATGACGATGCAGCCGCGATCGGTCTTCACACCGAGCGCTTCAAGGCCGAGATTTTCGATATTGCCCTGCACGCCGACGGCGGAGATCAGGCGGTCAGCGGTGATCTGCTGCACCTTGCCGTCCTTGGTCTCGACATGGGCGGTGATGGAATTGGCGCCCTTGTCGACCTTGGAGACCTTGGCTTCGGTGATGATCTTGAGGCCGCGCTTTTCGAGCTGCTTGCGGGCGAAGGTGGAGATTTCCACGTCTTCCACCGGCATGATGTTCGGCATCAGCTCGACCACGGTTACATCGACGCCCATGGAGCGATAGAAGGACGCGAATTCGATGCCGATCGCGCCCGAGCCCATCACCACCAGAGACTTCGGCATGAAATCAGGTTTCATCGCTTCGAAATAGGTCCAGATCAGCTTGCCATCCGGCTCGATGCCGGGAAGCGCGCGCGGGCGAGCGCCGGTGGCGACGATAATGTGCTTGGCGGTGTAGGTCCCCTCGCCCAGCACGCCCTTCGGCACCGGATTCTGCGGCTCGACGACCGGCTTGGTCATCTTGCCCACGACGATCTCATTGGCCTTGGTGAGCTTGGCTTCGCCCCAGATCACGTCGACCTTGTTCTTCTTCATCAGGAAGGCCACGCCGCCATTGAGGCGGGCCGATACGCCGCGCGAGCGGGCGACGACATCCTTGACGTCCGCCGTCATCGTGCCGTTCAAGGTCAGGCCGAAGCTCTTGGCGTGATTGGCGTGGTCCATGATTTCGGCGGACCGCAGCAGCGCCTTGGTGGGGATGCAGCCCCAGTTGAGGCAGATGCCGCCCAGATGCTCGCGCTCCACGATCGCCGTCTTGAGGCCCAACTGGGCCGAGCGGATCGCGGTCACATAGCCGCCGGGGCCGGAACCGATGATGAGGACGTCATAAGCATTCGACATGGGCGCTTCCACTCCTTGCGTGTGCGGCTTCCGGCTTGCTGTCCGGAAGCCGTGGGGATGTGGACGCCGCGCTTGCTATTCGGTCAGCGGCTCGGCCTCCGGCTCGTAGTGAACCAGCATCCCGTAAAGTTCGTCTTTGAGCTGCATCCGCTGTTTGCGGAGATCGACGATGGTCAGATCGTCTGCCGGCTCGATATCGGTTTCGGCGCGGTGGATCTTGCCGTTGACCTCATGATAGCGATCATAAAGCCGGGCGAAATGTCCATCCGTTTCCTTGAGATGCCGCATCTGCGCGACATATTCCGGAAACTCTGCAGCCAGTTCGTGCGGTGTGTTCGACATGGTCCCTCTCCTCTTTTGAGTTCGGAACCAGACTAGACCTTCCGCGTCAGTCCTCCTTGATCACGATCAAGCGCTTCAAAGCCCCAGCATCATGCGGACGACGGGCTCCAGCCCCTTGCCCACCGCCCGGGTATTCTCGGCGTCCATATGCACGCCATCGACCGGCGTGGTCTTGGCCACCGAACCGGCGTCGAAAAACCCGCATTCGAGTTCGTCGGCGAGATCGGCATAGACGGAGGCCAGCATATGGCTCTCCTCGATCCGACCCGAAAACATCGGCCCGAGCAGCGGATCGTCGGTTTCGCAGAGCGGCGGCGGCGACACGATCAGGATATCCGGCGTCTCCATTTCCGCCGGCCATTCGTGATTGCGAACCAGGCTCACCAACCTCTTGATCCCATGGCCCACCACGACGGCGTTGTTGGCGTAGACAGGCTTCAGGTCATTGGTGCCGAGCATGATGATGACGAGATCGAGCGGCGCATGCGTGTGCAGGATCGTCGGCAGAATGCGCGCGCCATTGCGGTCGCAATCGGCCGTATAATCGCTATAGACGGTTGTGCGGCCGTTCAGCCCTTCGGCGATCACCCGCACGCCATGCCCCAGCGCCTTTTGCAGAACGGACGGCCAGCGATTCTCATAGGCGTGGCGGGTGCGGTTTTCCGCATCCACACCCCAGGTGAGGCTGTCGCCATAGGCCAGAACTGTTTTCATGCCGCTCAAACCATCCGCTTCGAGCGCTTCGTGCTGCCGCCCGAAGCGCTGTTTTATTTCGCTTTTATCAGGTCTTCGACCTTGCGCTCGAGATCGCTGATCCGCTCCTCGAAGTCGCCAATCATGTATTTCGACATCATCGTGTCGGCAGTGAGCGCGTGACGTATGCTCTTCTGGCCGGCTTCCAGCTTGTCGAGGCGAGCACGAACGGATGCAAACTCTTCACGCATTTCCGCCCGCATCTCGCGAAGCATCGGCATCACCATGTCATCGGGTTCCTTGGCCATTGCGCGTCTCCTTAGAGGCTGGTTCAACCATCATTATAGATGGCGTCTGCAATTCCACAATTCACCACTCTGGCGTAAGCCGCCGAAAATATTCGCGCTCGTCATCCTCGGGCTTGTCCCGAGGATCCAACCATATCTTCACCGGAGCGTCGGCGCCTAAATCCCCCGACGGCAGATCCTCGGGACAAGCCCGAGGATGACGCCGCGGGTGGGATCAGACCAGCATCCCCATCGGGTTTTCGATGTAGCGCTTGAAGGCGCCCAGGAGTTCGGCGCCGAGCGCGCCGTCGACGCAGCGATGGTCGGTCGAGAGCGTCACCGTCATCACCTGGGCGATCACCATCTGCTTGTTCTTGACCACGACACGCTCCTCGCCCGCGCCGACCGCCAGGATCGTGGCGTGGGGCGGGTTGACGACGGCGGCGAAGTTCTTGACGCCCATCATGCCCATGTTGGAGACAGCCGTGGTGCCGCCCTGATATTCCTCGGGCTTCAGCTTGCGGCTCTTGGCGCGGGCGCCGAGATCCTTCATCTCGTTGGAGATGGCCGACAGGCTCTTGAGCTCGGCGGAGCGGATGATCGGGGTGATCAGGCCGCCGGGGATCGACACGGCGACGCCGACATCGGCATGCTTGTGCTTGACCATGTTCTGGTCGGTCCACGAGACATTGGCGTCCGGCACGTCGCGAAGCGCCAGCGCGAGCGCCTTGATCACCATGTCGTTGACCGACAGCTTGTAGGCTGGCGCGCTGTCCTTGCGGGGCGCGGCATCGTTGAGCTGGGCGCGCAGCGCAAGCAGGGCGTCGAGTTCGCAATCCACCGACACGTAGAAGTGCGGAATGGTCTGCTTGCTTTCCTGCAGGCGCTTGGCGATCGTCTTGCGCATGCCGTCATGCGGCACGAGTTCGTAGGAGCCGGGCTCGAACAGCTTCAACACGGCGTCCTCGCTCATGCCCTTGGCGAGCGGCGCGGCTGCTGCGGCCTGCGGCGATGCCGCCGGAGCAGCGGCTGCCGCGGGCTTGGCGCCGCCGGTGGAGACGGCCTTTTCGACGTCGGACTTCACGACGCGGCCGCGGGGACCGGAGCCGGAAATCAGCTTGATGTCGAGACCGGCTTCCTTGGCGAGACGACGGGCGAGCGGCGAGGAGAACACGCGATCGCCATGGGCCACGGGCGCAGCGGAAGGAGCCGCAGCCGGCGCGGGCGCCGCGGCGGCGGGAGCCTGGGCGGCAGGTGCCGGAGCGGCTTCAGCCTTTGACGCAGGCGCAGCCTCGGCTTTCGGGGCGGCAGCGCCGCCGCCGGCGGCCGCAGCGCCGACATCCTCGCCTTCGGCGGCGAGGATGGCGATCACGGCGTTGACCTTGACGGCCTCGGTTCCGGCGGGAACGACGATCTTGGCGACGACGCCTTCATCGACGGCTTCCACTTCCATGGTCGCTTTGTCGGTTTCGATCTCGGCGATCACATCGCCGGACTTGACCGTATCGCCTTCCTTAACCAGCCATTTGGCCAGATTGCCCTCTTCCATCGTCGGAGAGAGCGCGGGCATGGTGATATTGATCGGCATGACCTTGCCTCCCTCTTACTTGTAGCAGACGGCTTTGACCGCATCGACGACTTCGCCGACATTCGGCAGAGCCAGCTTTTCGAGATTGGCGGCGTAGGGCATCGGAACGTCCTTGCCGGCAATCGTGATGACAGGAGCGTCGAGATAGTCGAAAGCTTCGCGGTTGACGCGGTTGGCGATGAAGTCGCCGACCGAATTCTGCGGGAAGCCTTCTTCGACGACGACGAGGCGGCCGGTCTTCTTGACCGATTCGATCACGGTCGGCAGGTCCATCGGACGGATGGTGCGTAGGTCGATCAGTTCGACGTCGACGCCGATCTTTTCGAGTTCGGCGACGGCCTTGATGGCGTAGGTCATGCCGATGCCGAAGGACACCATGGTCACGTCCTTGCCGGCCTTGTGGATGCGGGCCTTGCCAATCGGCAGCACGAAATCGTCCATCTTCGGCACGTCGAAGCTCTGGCCGTAAAGGATCTCGTTTTCGAGGAAAATCACCGGATTGGGATCGCGGATAGCAGCCTTGAGCAGGCCCTTGGCGTCGGCGGCCGTATAGGGCATGACGACCTTGAGGCCTGGAATATGGCTGTACCAGGCGGCGTAGCACTGCGAGTGCTGAGCGCCGACGCGGGCGGCGGCGCCGTTCGGGCCGCGGAACACCATCGGAGCGCCCATCTGGCCGCCCGACATATAAAGCGTCTTGGCGGCGGAATTGATGATCTGGTCGATCGCCTGCATAGCGAAGTTGAAGGTCATGAATTCGACGATCGGACGCAGGCCGGTCATCGCCGCGCCCACCGCCATGCCGGCAAAGCCGTGTTCGGTGATCGGGGTGTCGACAACGCGCTTGGCCCCAAATTCCTGCAGCAGGCCCTGGGTCACCTTATAGGCGCCCTGATATTCCGCGACTTCCTCGCCCATGACGAAGACGTCGGGATTGGCGCGCATTTCCTCGGCCATGGCGTCGCGCAGCGCTTCGCGCACCGTGGTCTGTACCATTTCCGTGCCGGCCGGAATATCCGGATCCGAAGCGACGTCCGTCTTCGGAGCCGCCGGGACCTTCGTGTCGGCCGCAGCGGTCGGCTCGGCGGCGGATTCGCGCGCCTTGCCGCCAGCGTCGTCGGCGGTCGCAGCCGGCGTGTCGGCATCGGACTTCTTGGATGCGGAGCCGATCGCGTCGGCGCTTTCGCCATTCTGCAGCAGCACCGCGATCGGCGTGTTGACCTTGACGTTTTCGGTGCCGGCGGCGATCAGCAGCTTGCCGATCACGCCTTCATCGACGGCTTCCACTTCCATCGTGGCCTTGTCCGTTTCGATCTCAGCGATCACGTCGCCGGACTTCACGGTATCGCCTTCGTTCTTCACCCATTTCGAGAGCGTGCCTTCCTCCATGGTCGGCGACAGCGCGGGCATGAGAATCTCAATCGGCATGGTGTTTCCTCACCTGGTGTATCGTGTGCGGCGACCTCGGCCGGCCGCGAAATTGATGCTGGCGGAGCGAAGCGGCCGGCAAAGGCCGGCCGGAGTCGCCTTACGCGTCGAGCAGGATGTCGGTGTAGAGCTCGGACGCATCCGGCTCCTTGTCCGCCTGGGCGAAATCTGCCGAGTCGGCGACGATGTCGCGCACATCCTTGTCGATGGCCTTGAGATCGTCTTCCGTAGCCCAGTTCTTTTCGAGAAGGCGCAGGCGCACCTGTTCGATCGGATCGTGCTCGGAGCGCATCTTCTGCACCTCGTCCTTGGAGCGATACTTCGCCGGGTCGGACATCGAGTGACCGCGATAGCGATAGGTCAGCATTTCCAGGATCATCGGACCCTTGCCGGAACGAGCGTGCTCGGCCGCTTCGTCCGTCGCGGCCTTGACGGCGCGCACATCCATGCCGTCGACCTGCATGCCGGGAATGCCGAAGGAGGCGCCGCGCTGGGAGAAATCGGTCTGGGCCGAGGCGCGATTGACGGAGGTGCCCATGGCGTAGCGGTTGTTTTCCACCACATAGACCACCGGCAGCTTCCAGAGCGCGGCCATGTTGAAGCTCTCGTAGACCTGGCCCTGATTGGCGGCGCCGTCGCCGAAGAAGGCGCAGGAAATATTGCCGTTGCCGCGATAGGCGTTGGCGAAGGCCAGGCCGGTGCCGAGCGACACCTGGCCGCCGACGATGCCGTGGCCGCCGTAGAAATGCTTCTCTTTCGAGAACATGTGCATCGAGCCGCCCTTGCCCTTGGACAGGCCGCCGCGACGGCCGGTCAGCTCGGCCATGACGCCGCGCGCGCTCAGGCCCATGGCCAGCATGTGACCGTGGTCGCGATAGCCGGTGATCATCTGGTCGCCTTCGATCAGCGACATCTGCATGCCGACCACGACGGCTTCCTGGCCGATATAGAGGTGACAGAAGCCGCCGATGAAGCCCATGCCGTAGAGCTGGCCGGCCTTTTCCTCGAAGCGGCGGATGAGAAGCATCTCGCGGTAAGCCTTGAGCTCCTGATCACGATCGAATTCTGCGATCATCGCTTTTCCTTCTGATTTTTGAGATTTGCCGCTTGCGAGTTTGCGAGCAGGGGTAGACGCGACCTTACGCGCTGCCATCCAGAATGCCTCCCTATGGGCGTCCGATTTTGGAGCGAGCATAAGAAATATTGACCGCCCTAGCAATGCCATAAATGCATGGCGGACATTCGGTGCAAGCCTATGAAATGTATAGGAAAAGCTATTATTAACCAAATTTCGGTTAATTCAACCGTGCATCGCAACAAGGTTATTGCGATGCACAATCTCTCCCAAAACGGGAATTATACTATTTGAATATGACGATTTCGTCGGCGCGACTGACATTGAGCGAATAGCGCGCTTTTTCGTCGAGCATGTCCTTCTCGAGCGAGCCGTCGCTCATCAGCGACACCTGACGTTCGAGATCCTTTCGCGCCTTCACCAACTCGGCGAGCTGGGCTTCCCGCTCGATCCGCCGGCGCTCGAACTCCTTGGTGGCGTTCAAGCCGAGTTCGCCGTGCACCGAATGATAGCCGAAGTAACTGCAGAAAGCGATTGTGAGCAGCGGTGTGATCAGACGACCCCAATGCCGCCGCTTATGATGTTTGGTCCACATGACATGCCTTTGACGCAAAACGACAAAGCGCAATGTGCCGCAAATTCTTTAACCGAGCGTTTAGCATAATTCGCCGCAAGCCCGAAAATGAGAAGGGCCGGCGCGGAGATCTCCGCGCCAGCCTTTTTCGTCAGAGGCGACGGTCCGATCAGCGCTTCAGGATCGAGCGGCCGGCGAAGATCGCGGCCGAACCCAGTTCCTGCTCGATGCGGATCAGCTGGTTGTACTTGGCGGTGCGGTCGGAGCGGGCCAGAGAGCCGGTCTTGATCTGTCCGCAATTGGTGGCGACGGCGAGATCGGCGATCGTCGAATCTTCCGTTTCGCCGGAGCGATGCGACATCACGGCGGTGTAGCCGGCCTTGTGGGCGGTCTCGACGGCGTCGAGCGTCTCGGTGAGCGAGCCGATCTGGTTGACCTTGACGAGGATCGAGTTGGCCACCTTCTTCTCGATGCCCGTGCGCAGGCGGGTCGAGTTGGTCACGAACAGGTCGTCGCCGACCAGCTGGCACTTGGAGCCGACGAGATCGGTCAGCATCTTCCAGCCTTCCCAATCGTCTTCGGCCATGCCGTCTTCGACCGAGATGATCGGATAGGTGTTGACGAGTTCGGCGAGATAGGCGGCCATTTCGGCCGGCTCACGCACCTTTCCTTCGCCATGCATGTCGTATTTGCCGTCCTTGAAGAATTCGGTCGAGGCGCAGTCGAGCGCCAGGAACATGTCTTCGCCGGGACGGTAGCCGGCCTTTTCAATCGACTTCATCACGAAGTCGAGTGCGGCGGGAGCAGAGGCGAGGTTCGGCGCGAAGCCGCCTTCATCGCCGACATTGGTGTTGTGGCCCTGCGACGACAGTTCCTTCTTGAGCGTATGGAACACTTCAGAGCCCATGCGCACGGCGTCCTTCAGCGATTCGGCGCCGACGGGCATGATCATGAATTCCTGGAAGTCGATCGGATTGTCGGCATGGGCGCCGCCATTGATGATGTTCATCATCGGCACGGGCAGCGCGCGGGCGTTGACGCCGCCGACATAACGATAGAGCGGCAGGCCAGAGGCGAGAGCCGCGGCCTTGGCGACGGCGAGCGAGACGCCGAGAATGGCGTTGGCGCCGAGGCGGGCCTTGTTGGGCGTGCCGTCGAGCTCGATCATCGCCATGTCGATCTCGACCTGGTCTTCCGCGTCCATGCCGCTGATGGCGTCGAAGATCTCGGTATTGACGGCCTCGACGGCCTTCTCGACACCCTTGCCGAGATAGCGCTTGCCGCCGTCGCGCAGTTCGACCGCTTCATGCGCGCCGGTGGAGGCGCCCGACGGAACCGCGGCGCGACCAAGGCTGCCGTCTTCGAGCAGCACATCGACTTCCACGGTGGGGTTGCCGCGGCTGTCGAGAATTTCCCGGGCCAGAATGTCAACGATAGCGGTCATATGCTCTTCCTTGCGTTTGTGAGGTTGAGAGAGTGTTTCCGGTTGCCTGCAATATCCCGTTTCTGCGAAAAAACAATGGCAGGCAATATCTGAACCGATTTAATTCGCGCCAGCGACTGCCGGATCCCGCGAACGCCGATGATGGCAAAAGCCCTTCAAGGGATTTTTTCGACCCCAGCACACATGAAGACCCGCTCATTAAACCCTAGATCACCCCCATATCAGCACTATGAAAAATAATAATGAAAAGCGGAAGCTTTATTAACCCTTCCGAAAGTGAAGCCGCTATTATTTTGCCGCTGAGTTCATTTTTTGTGCGTAGCGGCAAAGCTGACACAGTCGTATCGGGGGACTTCATGCGCATGACGATTTCCAGGCTTTTGGTGCTGTTTGGGGCGCTGGTCACGGCCGGATTGATCTTTTCGACAGGCATCCAGCAATATGCGCTCGACCATCTCAAGGTGCGCGGGCCGGAATATGAACAGATCGTCTATGGCAAGGATTTGATCGCCGACATCCTGCCGCCGCCCTTGTTCGTCGTCGAAACATATATGCTGGCCACCGAGGGCATGTATCATCCGGAACGTGGTCCGGAAAATCTCGAAAAAATCGGCGCGCTGCACAAAGATTACATTGCGCGGCGAGATTTCTGGCGCGCGTCAGAACTGCCGGAATCCTTGAAGACCGAGCTTGAAACCGATGTCATCGCCACAGGCGACGCATTCTGGAGGATCATCGATCAAAAGATCAAGGACGCATTCAATTCCGCGGATCCAGATGCCCGCATGGCCGCGCTGGACGCGCTGATGGAGGCATTCTACACCCATCGAGACGCGGTAGCGAAGCTTGTCGATGCATCCAACGCCTATCTTGCGCAGGCGGAATCCAACGCCGACGCCAGTTCAGCCAAACTCACGGCGCTGGCCTTGTCTGCCGCCGGCGGCTCGATCCTGCTCTTCCTCGCCGGCCTTTGGGTGCTCAGGGCCCGCGCCGTCAAGCCTCTCGACGACATGAAAAGCTATATGGGAGTGCTGGCCAAAGGCGACTACAGCAAGGAGGTTCCCTTCGCGGGCCGCAGCGACGAGATTGGCGCGATGGCGCAGTCTGTTGCGATCTTCCGCAACAACGCCATGGAGCGCATCGACCAGCGCAAGCGTGACGAAGCGGCCAAGGCCGCTGAACTTGAGAAAGAACGCGTACTCGCGGCCGAGAAATCCCTCGATGATGAAAAACGTCGCTTCGTCATCGATCAGCTCACCGAGGGACTGTCGCAACTCGCCGGGGGGAATCTAGCCTATCGGATCGAACAGCCCTTCGACGTCGCCTATGAAAATCTGCGTCAGGCTTTCAACGGCAGCCAGTCCGCCCTGTCGGAATCCATGGCCAAGGTGACCGCGATCACGCAAGTGGTGCGAAACAGCGCTTTCGAGATTTCTTCCGCCACAGATCAATTGGCGCAGCGAACCGAACAGCAGGCGGCGACGGTGGAAGAGTCCGCCGCCGCGCTCGGTGAGGTATCCACCACCGTGCAATCGTCGGCAGCGCGCTCTCGAGAAGCCGGCAAGATGATGACCGAGGCGACGCAGTCCACCGAACGATCCGCCGCGATCGTCAAACAGGCGATCGCAGCGATGGAAGGCATTGCCGGCTCGTCGAGCCAGATCGGGCAAATCATCAACGTGATCGACGAGATCGCCTTCCAGACCAATCTCCTGGCGCTGAACGCCGGCGTCGAGGCGGCGCGCGCGGGCGAAGCCGGCAAGGGCTTCGCCGTGGTCGCCCAGGAAGTGCGGGAACTGGCGTCGCGCTCCGCCAATGCCGCCAAGGAAATCAAGGCGCTGATTTCGACCTCGACATCCCAGGTCAACAATGGTGTGTCGCTCGTCAACAAGACGGGCGAGGCTCTCAATGAAATCGCCTCCCGCGTCACCCGCGTGGCGGACATCATCAACGGCATTGGCGCATCCTCAGCCGAACAGTCGGACGCGATACGACAGATCGATGGATCCGTGCAGATGCTCGACCAGACGACCCAGCAAAACGCCGCGATGGTGGAGCAGACCTCCGCAGCCTGTCGGTCATTGAGCACGGAAGCCGACACGCTGAACAGCGTGCTGAGCGTCTTCCGTCTCGGCGCGAAACAGGCGCCGCTGACCGCGCCGGTTGCGATCGCCGCCATCGGCCAGACGCCGCGCGGCGGGAAACGAGAGACAGTGTCGCGCCCCTCCCCGGCCCGCGCCCTGGCCGGCCGGATCGCCAGCGCCTTCACCGGGCCGAGACAGGCGGCGGCGCAAGGCGGCGGCAATTGGGAGGAATTCTGACCGCCGCAAAAAACACTGGCCGGACGGGTTCGGCCAGTGGCGACAACCGCGAAAAACGAGGTCAGCCCTTGGCGATCGCGTCCAAAGCCAGCAGCTTTTCGAGCAGCGCCGGCATGTCCGGCAACTTGACCATGTTCGGACCATCGGACGGGGCGTTGTCGGGATCTTCATGGGTCTCGATGAACACGCCTGCCACGCCGACCGCCACGGCCGCGCGCGCGAGAACCGGCACCATGGTGCGGTCGCCGCCGCTCGATCCGCCCTGACCGCCCGGCTGCTGCACCGAATGGGTCGCGTCGAAGATTACCGGCGCGCCCATGGCGGCCATGATCGGCAGCGAGCGCATGTCGGAGACCAGCGTGTTGTAGCCGAAAGAAGCGCCGCGTTCGCAGAGCAGCGCATTGGGATTGCCGCTGCCGTTGATCTTGGCCAGCACGTTCTTCATGTCCCAAGGCGCGAGAAACTGCCCCTTCTTGACGTTGATCGCCCGGCCGGTCTTGGCGGCGGCCACGAGCAGGTCCGTCTGGCGGCAGAGGAAAGCCGGGATCTGCAGGATGTCGACCGTGGGCGACACGAGCGCGCACTGCTCTTCCGTATGGATGTCGGTCAGCACCGGAAAGCCGTATTCGGCCTTGAGATCTGCGAAGACTTCCATGGCCTTTTCCAGCCCGATGCCGCGCTTGCCGGTCAGCGAGGTGCGATTGGCCTTGTCGAAGGAGGATTTGTACACCAGGCCGATGCCGAGCGCATCGGCGAGTTCGACGAGTTTGCCGGCGATCATGAAGGCGTGGTCGCGGCTTTCCATTTGGCAGGGACCAGCGATGATCGACAGTCGGCCGGAATTGGAAAACGAGACCTTGCGGGAGCCTTCGCCCACCGTCACGGTGCTGTTGTTAGCGGTCATGAGTCATACCTCCGAAAATGCGAACGCGACGCCCTGCCCCGCCAAGGGCGGTACGAGCCGCAGGGGTCCGCGCCTGAAATAGCCGATGCCCGCACGCGTCAATATCGTGTCGAGTTCGACCATCGATGCCACCGAGAACATGATGAGACCACCCGTCAAGCCGGCATCCTCATGCAATTCGAGGCCATAGGTGTCCACAAATGCCGCCGGCGTCAAGACGGTCAGTCGCGCGCTCGCGAAAGACAGGCCATCGCCGCTCGCCGAGACGGTCGCGTCGCCACATGTCACCACCCGGAGAAATGACGAGACGTCGTGCGGATGCCGATGCACGAAGACCGCCTCGCGGATGCCGAGTACGCCGTTGTCATGGTCGGTCAGCGTCGTCCGACCGTTCGGGGGAACGTTGATGCGCTGGCAGGTGAAGGCGAAGACGCCGCCGGCGGGATCGGCCCCGGCGAAGGCCAAGCGAAAACCTGCCACCCCGCTGCTTCCATCCGGCAACACCATCGACCGCGAAAAATCCAGCATCTTTCCGGCCGAACACCCGTTCTCCGCGAAGGCGACGTGGTCCGAAGCGGCGTCCGCTGTTCCATAGACGACCGCCGAAAAGCCCTCGGCGCCGCGCGCGTCCCGAAAGGTGCGATCGCCGAGAACGAAGCGGTTGCCGGCTGCGGCGGCGTTTTCATAGCCATCTCGGTCGATGATCGCGAGCGGCTCCAAAAACGTCTGATCGGCGAAATAGACGCAGCAATTGCCGGTGCCGAACGGATGCAGTCCGTCTGGAGCGACCGTGAAGCCGAGCGCGGAAAGACGCTGCCTCGCCGTGATCAAATCGGCGACGGGCAGCACGAGGTGATCGAGCGGGCGCATGGGCGATGCCTTTCTGTTGCCGCGCCTCTCGCACGGGTCGGCGACGGAAGACAAGCCGCGAGACGTTTTCTTATGTCGCACCGGAAACGAATCGGCGTCGACGCGGTTACGAATATGCCGCCGAAGAGCGGACATTCCCAAGGAGACACCCGATGAAAAGACTCGTCAACCTCTCGCTCGCTTCCGCGCTCGCGCTCGCCAGCCTTTCAGGCGTCAGCCTGGCGCAGGACAACAACAATGGCGGGGCAAATTCCGGCGCTCAGAGCGGCCAAGCTGGAAAAAGCGGCGCCGGCGACAACAACGACCCCACCAGCACATCGCAAAACTGCCGCGACGACGCCGCGACTTCCGGCACCAACTGCCAGACCGACACCACCGCCCAGTAGAAATCCCATCGGCCTTCGGCGCGCCATGCGTCGGAGGTCGTCCCGGGCGGTATTCGCTCGGGCCCGGCTTAACCCGGGGAACCCCGCACCCAGCATCCGGGAAAACGCTTGCAGAACATAAAAAGAACAGATACCGTCTGTTCCAGATTTGTTTCTTGTGCGATTCCCGGGGGCGCGCCGATGCTGACCAGAAAACAACAGGAATTACTGCTGTTCATTCATGAGCGCATGAAGGAATCGGGTGTGCCCCCGTCCTTCGACGAAATGAAGGATGCGCTGGATCTCGCCTCGAAATCCGGCATTCATCGATTGATCACCGCGCTCGAGGAACGAGGTTTCATCCGGAGACTTCCAAACCGGGCGCGAGCGCTGGAAGTCATCAAACTTCCGGAGGCCTATTCGCCGAGCCTCAGGCCGCCGGCGGCGCGAGGTTTCTCCCCGAGCGTGATCGAGGGCTCTCTCGGAAAGCAGCAGCCGCAGACAGCGCCGAAAGCGGCGGCCAATGACGAGACGGGCTCAAGCGTAACCGTGCCCGTGATGGGTCGGATTGCAGCGGGCGTGCCGATCTCCGCGATACAGAACATCACGCACGACATCGCGGTGCCGATGTCGATGCTGGGCGCTGGCGAACATTATGCGCTCGAGGTTCGAGGCGACTCGATGATCGAGGCCGGCATTCTCGACGGCGACACGGTCATCATCCGCAATGGCTCGACCGCAAGTCCCGGCGATATCGTCGTCGCTCTGGTCGACGACGAGGAAGCTACGCTCAAGCGCTTTCGCCGCAAGGGAGCGTCCATTGCCCTCGAGGCGGCCAATCCAGCCTATGAAACACGCATTTTTGGCCCCGACAGAGTGAAGGTGCAGGGTAAACTGGTCGGCCTCATTCGTCGCTATCACTGAGAGAGCCGGAGACGGCCGGCGTCGTTTTTTCGGTTGTTATCCATAGCGGCTCGACTTCTTTCGGAACCGTTGCAGTTTCTCGCGCATTTGAATATGCAAAGCGTCGTACGGCCTCTTTTTTGTTAAATGGGGCCGCCTGACGAATGTTCTTGTCGACGAATTTCAGCAGTCGTCGTGCTTGACATTTTACCGCCAGAATCCCTGCTTAGCGGCTCTGGCGGCGCATCTGCGCCATCACACTGTTTCTGGGAGACTGCATTGAGCGACAACAAGAAGAAGGTAGCGCTGGTAACCGGCATCACCGGCCAGGACGGAGCCTATCTCGCGGAACTCCTGCTGAGCAAGGGCTACATTGTCCACGGCATCAAGCGCCGCTCCTCCTCCTTCAATACGAGCCGCATCGAGAACATCTATCAGGATCCGCATGAGGCCGACCAGCGCTTCATCCTGCATTACGGCGATATGACGGACTCGACCAACCTGATCCGCATCGTCCAGGAAGCCCAGCCGGACGAGATTTACAATCTCGCCGCCCAGAGCCATGTGCGCGTGTCCTTCGAGACGCCGGAATACACCGCCAATGCGGACGGCATCGGCACGTTGCGCCTGCTGGAAGCCATTCGTATTCTCGGCATGGAGAAGAAGACACGCTTCTACCAGGCTTCGACCTCCGAACTCTACGGTCTCGTGCAGGAAGTGCCGCAGCGCGAAACGACGCCTTTCTATCCGCGCTCGCCTTACGCAGCCGCGAAACTCTACTCCTACTGGATCGTGGTCAACTACCGCGAAGCCTATGGCATGCACGCCTCCAACGGCATCCTGTTCAACCATGAGAGCCCGCTGCGCGGCGAAACCTTCGTCACCCGCAAGATCACCCGCGCCGCCGCCGCCATCCGGCTCGGCAAGCAGGAAAAGCTCTATGTCGGCAATATCGACGCCAAGCGCGACTGGGGCCATGCCCGCGAATATGTCCGCGGCATGTGGATGATGCTGCAGCAGGAAGAGGCAGACGATTACGTGCTCGCCACCGGCGAGACCACCGAAGTCCGCCAGTTCATCACCTGGGCCTTCGAGGATGTCGGCATTCATCTGGAATGGAAGGGCGAAGGCGTCGACGAGAAGGGTTACGACACGCTGACCGGCAAGGTCGTGGTCGAGATCGATCCGCGCTATTTCCGCCCGACCGAAGTCGAGCTCCTGATCGGCGATCCGACCAAGGCGCAGACCAAGCTCGGCTGGAGACATGAGACGCCGGTGCGCGAACTCTGCCGCGAAATGGTCAATGAAGACCTCAAGGTCATGCAGACCGCCACCGTGATGAAGGAAGCGTGAGGCCGATGTATTCGCTCAGCGGGAAAAAGGTCTGGGTGGCCGGCCATCGCGGCATGGTGGGTTCCGCCATCGTAAGAAGGTTGGCGTCGGAAGGCGCGGAGGTTGTCACCGCCTCTCGCGCGGACGCCGATCTGCGCGACCAGGCGGCCACCACCGCCTGGATCGAGAAGACCAAGCCGGACGCGGTGTTTCTCGCCGCGGCCAAGGTCGGCGGCATTTTCGCCAACGACACCTACCCGGCCGATTTTCTCTATGACAACCTGATGATCGAGGCCAACATCATCCATGGCGCCCACAAAGTGGGCGTCGAAAAGCTGATGTTCCTGGGATCGTCCTGCATCTATCCGAAATTCGCGCCCCAGCCGATCACCGAGGATGCGCTGCTGACCGGCGCGCTGGAGCCGACCAATGAATGGTACGCGATCGCCAAGATCGCCGGCATCAAGCTCTGCGACGCCTATCGCAAGCAGCATGGCTCCGATTTCATCTCGGGCATGCCGACCAATCTCTATGGTCCCGGCGACAATTTCGATCTCAATTCCAGCCATGTGATGCCGGCGCTGATCCGCAAGGCGCATGAGGCGAAGCTCTCGGGCGCGCCCTCGATCACCGTCTGGGGCACCGGCACGCCGCGCCGCGAATTCCTGCATGTCGACGACTGCGCCGACGCCTGCGTGCATCTGATGAAGACGCATTCGGAGGCCGGTCACGTCAATATCGGCTCGGGCGAGGACATCACCATCCTCGATCTGACCAGACTGGTCTGCGACGTCGTCGGCTTCGAGGGCGAGATTGTCCATGATCTGACCAAGCCGGATGGAACGCCGCGCAAGCTGATGAGCGCCGACAAGCTCCGCGCCACGGGTTGGGCGCCGAAGATCGGGCTCGAAGAGGGCGTGGCCAGCGTCTATCGGTGGTTCCTCGCCAACAAGGCCTGATATCAGGGAGCCGCGCATGGCCGATCCCCGGCAACAACTGGGATTTCTCGACGGCTTGCGCGGTTACGCCTCGCTCTGGGTGGTCATCGGCCATGCGATGTTTCTGACAGGCTACAAGGTCGGCCTCTTCGCTCAGCCGGATCTGGCGGTGGAAATCTTCATCATCATCTCCGGCTTCCTGATGACCTACCATTACCAGCTGCGCGAAAGCCGCGAGCCGTGGGATAGGGTTTCGACCTGGACGATCTTCTGGATCCGCCGCTTCTTCCGCATCGCGCCGCTCTATTATGTCTGCCTGGCGCTGGCGCTCTGGTTCGGCCCGCAACTCTGGCAGGACCGGCTGGATGCGGCCGCCATTTTCCCGGGCGGCGTCGAGGAGCAGGTGCGCTACGCCGATCGCTATCTCGATCAGTCGCTCACCAATATCCTCCTGCATGTGAGTTTCATCTTCGGCGCCACCTGGACTCATAATTTCCAGACGCCCCTGCCCGACTGGTCGATCGGGTTGGAGATGCAGTACTACGCCTTTCTGCCTTTGATGATGCTGCTCGTGCTGAAGGGAGGCCGCCTCGTTGCGATCGCCGGTCTGGTCGCGGTGATGTGGGCGTTTGGGAGTTGGCTGCAGGCCAACGGCTTCGTCAAAGGCGCGTTCTCCATGCTGCCGATGAAATTCCACCTCTTCGCGGCCGGGATGCTGATCGCGATGTCGCTGAGAGCCGAGGGTCAGGCGAAATGGCTTTACCTGATGTCCGCCTGCGCCGTCGTCTTCGTGCCTCTCGGCGGCGGACGCGACAGCCTGCACCGCGCGATCAAGATCGGCCTCGTGCTTGCCTTTTTCGCCTTCCTCTATCGCGAGAGCCTGCCGAATGTCGCGCAGAGGGCGCTCGGCGGAGTGGATTGGCTGCTGTCCAACGCGGTGAGCCGCTTCTTCGGCGACGTCTCCTATGGCGTCTATCTGATCCATCTTCTGGTGATGCTTCCGGTCTGCGCCTGGCTGGCGCGCACCCAGCCGGGCCTGTCGCCCGAGCCTCGTTTCGCTGCAGCGCTCGCGCTGACGCTGGCGATCACCTATGGGCTCGCCTATCTCGCCTATCGACTGATCGAACTGCCCGGCATTTCGCTTGGACGTCGTCTCGCCGGCGGCGTTGCAAAACCTGCAGCCCCTCTCGCCTGAGCGATCGGTCCGGTTCGGCCGGTCACCCGTTGTTTCCGGCAATCTCGAGCCCATCCGCCACGGACTTGCGTTTTCTCTTCGGCAAGAAGCGCCGGTGCGAACAAAGGCGAGGCCGAGCCTCGCCTTCCACGTCCCCATGGCGCCACAGAAAAGCCCCGCCGTCGCAGTCGACGGCGGGGCTTTCCGATGAGTGCGAAAGACAATTACTTCGGCAGGTCGCCTTCGACGCCTTCGACGTAGAAGTTCAGGCCGCCGAGCACATCGTCGCCGGCGCTTTCGCCAGCCTTCAGCCATTCGGCGCCGTCCTGCTTCTTCAGCGGGCCGGTGAAGGGCTTGAGTTCGCCCGACTTGATCTTGGCCTCGGTGTCCTCGGCCATCTTCTTCACGTCGTCGGGCATGTTGGTGTAGGGCGCCATGTAGAGGATGCCGTCCTTCAGTCCGTCCCAGCTCATTTCCGACTTCCAGCTGCCGTCGAGGGCCGCGTTGACGCGCTTGACGTAGTAGGCGCCCCAATTGTCGACGATCGCGGTCAGTTGCGCATTCGGGCCGGCCTTGATCATGTCGGAGGCCTGGCCGAACGCCTTGATGCCGCGCTCTTCGGCCACCTGCATCGGGGCGGTGGAATCGGTGTGCTGGGTGATGATGTCGACGCCCTGGTCGATGGCGGCCTTGGCGGCGTCGGCTTCCTTGCCGGCGTCGAACCAGGTGTTGACCCAGATCACTTTCAGCTTGAAGGCCGGGTTGATCGAGCGGGCGCCGATGACGAAGGCGTTGATGCCCTGCACCACTTCCGGGATCGGGAAGGAGGCGATATAGGCGGCTTCGCCCTTCTTCGAGGTCTTCGCGGCGATCTGGCCGAGGATGTAGCGGCCCTCATAGAAGCGCGAATTGTAGGCCGTCAGGTTCGGCGCGGTCTTGTAGCCCGTGGCGTGCTCGAACTTCACCTTGGGGAACTTGGCGGCGACTTTCACGGTCGCATCCATGAAGCCGAAGGAGGTGGTGAAGACGAGGCCGCAGCCGGAACGGGCGAAGCGCTCGATGGCGCGCTCGGCGTCGGGGCCTTCCGGCACGTTTTCGAGATACTGGGTCTCGATCTTGTCGCCCATTTCCTTTTCGAGAAGCTGGCGGCCGATGTCATGGGCCTGGGTCCAGCCGCCGTCGGTCTTGGATCCGACATAGAGGAAGCAGACCTTCAGCTTGTCTGCGGCCTGGGCTTGGATCGAGAAGCCGAGCACGGCGGCGGTGGCGGCGAGGGAGAGAAGGAATTTCTTCATGGGTTTTCCCTGTTGGTTGTTACTCTCTAGGATCATCTGTCGGGAACGAAGGGTTTCCCGAGGGATGCGGGCGTGTTGATCAGCGTCATCCGCCGGTTCTGCGAAATGACGATCAGCACGATGACGGTGGCGGCGTATGGCAGCGCCGACAGGAATTGCGAGGGCACCTCGATGCCGAAGGCCTGGGCGTGCAACTGCCCGATCGACACGGCGCCGAACAGATAGCCGCCCACCAGCAGGCGATAGGGCCGCCAGGAGGCGAACACCACCAGCGCCAGCGCGATCCAGCCGCGTCCGGCGGTCATATTCTCCACCCATTGCGGCGTATAGACCAGCGACAGATAGGCGCCGGCGAGACCGGCGCAGGCGCCGCCGAACACCACCGTCAGATAGCGGATCGGGATGACCTTGATGCCGAGCGCATGCGCCGAGGCGTGGTTGTCGCCGATCGACCGCAGCACGAGGCCGGCGCGGCTCTTGAACAGCATCCAGTTGGCGCCGACGATGAGCGCGATCGACATGTAGAAGATCAGGTCCTGCCGGAACAGGACCGGCCCGATGAAAGGGATGTCGGAGAGCAGCGGGATGGCGATGGGCTGCAGCTTGACGCCCTGCATGCCGACATAGGGCTCGCCGATCATGCCGGACAGGCCGAGGCCGAGAATGGTGAGCGCCAGGCCCGTGGCCACCTGATTAGCGACCAGCGTCAGCGTCAGAAACGCGAACAAGAGCGAGATGGCGGCGCCGGCAAGGATGCCGACCACGATGCCGAGATAGGGGGAGCCGGTCATCTGGCTGGCGGCGAAGGCGCAGACTGCGCCCATGACCATCATGCCTTCGACGCCGAGGTTGAGCACGCCCGCGCGTTCCGTCACCAATTCACCCAGGGAGGCGATGACCAGCGGCGTCGAAGCCGTGATGATGGTGATCAGGATCGATTCCCACACGCCCATGTCAGCCTCCCTTGACCAGTTGGGCGGCCCGCGTCCCCACCAGCCGAATCTTGTAGAGGATCAACGTGTCGCAGGAGAGCACAAAGAACAACAGCAGCCCTTGAAACAGACGCGTGACCTTGTCGGACACGCCGAGCGACAATTGCGCCGCCTCGCCGCCGAGATAGGTCAGCGCCAGGATGAGACCGGAGATGATCGCGCCGATCGGATTGAGCCGGCCCAAAAAAGCAACGATGATGGCGGTGAAGCCATAGCCCGGCGAGATCGACGGACGCAGCTGACCGATCGCGCCGGAGACTTCCGAAATGCCCGCAAGCCCCGCCAGCGCGCCCGACAGCAACATGGAAAACCACACCATGCCCGAGGAGGAGAAGCCGGCGAAGCGCCCTGCCCGCGCCGATTGCCCCAGCACCTTGACCTGATAGCCGCGCAGCGTGAACTCCATCATGAACCACAGCAGCGCGGCGGCGATGATGGCGAAGGCGAAGCCCCAATGGGCGCGGCCTGAATCCGGCCAGATCGGCCCGAGCACGGCGGCGGCGTCGAACAGGCGTGTTTCCGGAAAATTCTGCCCTTCCGGATTGCGCCAGGGGCCGCGCACCAGCCAGTCGAGGAAGAGCTGGGCGATATAGACCAGCATCAAGCTGGTCAGGATCTCGTTGGTGTTGAAGCGCGTCTTGAGAAAAGCGGGAATGGCGGCATAGGCCGCGCCGCCGATCATCCCCATCAGCAGCATCAGCGGCAGCACCAGGGGCGAGTTCCAGCCATAGAAGACCACCGGCAGGATGGAGCCGACGATGCCGCCGAAAATGAACTGTCCCTCGGCCCCGATATTCCAGTTGCCGGCGCGATAGCAGATCGACAGGCCCGCGCCGATCATGATCAGCGGCCCCGCTTTGATGGCCAGTTCATGCAGCGACCATTCCTCGCGGAGCGGATCGATGAAGAACAGATAGAGCGCCTCAAGCGGATCTTTTCCGAGCGCGGCGAACAGGATCGCGCCGCAGATCAGTGTCATAACCAGCGCGATGATCGGCGAGGCGATCGAATAAAAACGCGATGCGCCGGCGCGCTTTTCGAGCTCAATGCGCATGCGCTGCTTCCTTCGCCTTGTCATGCATGCCGCCCATCAGGAGGCCGATCTTTTCACGATTGAGGTCGGCGGCCGGATAAGCGGGCGACAGCGCTCCATCCGAAATCACCGCGATATGGGTGGCGATCTCGAAGATCTCGTCGAGATCCTGGCTGATGGCTACGACCGCCGAGCCCGAGCGGGCGAGATCCACCAGCGCCTGGCGGATGCGGCTTGCCGCGCCCGCGTCCACACCCCAGGTTGGCTGGTTGACCACCAGCAGCGTCGGCTTGCGGTCGAGTTCGCGGCCGACGATGAATTTCTGCAGATTGCCGCCCGACAGCGAGCCGGCGGCGGGGTCCTCGCCGCTTTTTCTCACATCCATGTCGTGACAGATCTTGCGCGACAGCGATCTCACTGCCCCGCCTTTGATAACCTTCAGGAGACCGCCTGTCAGCAGCGAGGCGCGATCCGAGGCGTTGCGCGACAGAACGAGGTTGTCCGACAGGCTCATGCCTGTCACCGCCCCGTGACCGTGGCGTTCCTCGGGCACGAAAGCCCCGCCCATCAGCCGCCGCGCGGAAATGCCGGCGCGGCCGCAGGGCTTGCCCTTTAGCTGGACTGCGTCATGGCTCTCGGCAAGATACTCGCCGGAGAGAATATCGAACAGTTCGCCCTGCCCATTGCCAGCCACGCCCGCAATCGCCAGCACTTCTCCGGCGCGGACACTCAGCGATACGGATTTCAAGGCGACGGCGAAGGGCGTGCGGGCCGCCGCATTGAGCGCGCGCGTCTCCAGCACCACCGCGCCGGCGTCCGCATGGTGCGGCCGCGACACGCTCGCGACATCCGAGCCCACCATCATCCGGGCGAGCGAGGCCGGGGTTTCCTGGCGGGGGTCGCAGGCGCCGGTCACCTTGCCGTGACGCAGCACCGTGGCGCGGTCGCAGATGCGCTGCACCTCTTCGAGCCGATGGCTGATATACAGCACCGAGCGTCCCTCGGCCTTGAGCTTGTCCAGCGTCTCGAACAGCCGGTCGGCCTCCTGCGGCGTCAAGACCGAGGTCGGCTCGTCGAGAATGATCAGCTTGGGATTTTGCAACAGCGCCCGGACGATTTCGATGCGCTGGCGCTCGCCGACCGAGAGATCGGCGACATGCGCATTGGGGTCGAGCGGCAGGCCATAGGCTTCAGACAGCCGGCGCGCTTCTTCGGCGATCTTGGAGAGCGGCGCCTTGCCGTCCAGCGACAGCGCGATGTTTTCGGCCACCGTCAGCGCCTCGAACAGCGAAAAATGCTGGAACACCATGCCGATGCCGGTCTTGCGCGCTTCACCGGGACTGCCGATCGAAATCTGCCGGCCTTCCCAAAGAACGTCGCCCGCGCTCGGCTGCAACACGCCGAACAGCATCTTGACCAGAGTTGATTTGCCGGCGCCGTTTTCGCCGAGAAGCGCGTGAATTTCACCCGGCTCGATCGTAAGGTCTATCGCGCTGCAAGCGGCGAACGAGCCGAACAGCTTGGTTATCCCGCGCACTTCCAGCAGAGGACGCGAGCCCCCCGATTGCGTGTTGACCACGAACCACCCCAGTCTTCGCCGCCCGCCCGGGCCGTTTTGGCCTCAGGGAAGCAGCAGTGTCGTTCCGCTCGTTTTTCTATCTTCCAGATCGGCGTGCACGCGTGCGGCTTCCGCCAAAGGATAGGTTTGGTTGATATTGATAACCACTTTGCGGCTGCGAACAACAGAAAAAAGCGCCCCGGCGCAGTCATCCAGTTCTTTCGGCGTTGCAATATAGTTGAACAATGTCGGCCGCGTTGCAAAGAGCGAACCCTTCTGCGCCAGGATGCCGAGGCTGATCGGCTCGATCGGGCCAGAGGACTGTCCGAAGGACGCCCACAGCCCGCGCGGCTTCAGGCAATCCAGAGAGCCAGGAAACGTATCCTTGCCGACGGAATCATAGACCACGTCGACGCCTTTTCCGCCGGTCAGATCCTTCACCGCCGCGACGAAATCGTCCATGCGGTAGTCGATGACATGGTCATAGCCATGCGCCAGAGCCAGCTTCACCTTATCGGGACCGCCCGCGGTGCCGATCACCGTGGCGCCCAGCGCCTTCGCCCATTGGCCCGCGATCAGGCCGACGCCGCCGGCTGCGGCATGAAACAACAGCACGGTGTCCGGGCCGACCTTGTAGGTGCGGTTGAGCAGATATTCCGCCGTCATGCCTTTCATCATCATGCCGGCGGCGGTGTCGAGCGCGATATCGTCGGGAACCTTGACCAGCTTTGAGGCGGCGATGTTGCGGATCTCGCAATAGGCGCCGTCGACGGCCGGATAGGCGACGCGGTCGCCGATCGCAACGCCCGACACGCCCTCGCCCACTGCGATCACCTCGCCGGCGCCCTCTTTGCCCATCACATAGGGAAAGCCGCCCGGCGCCGGGTAGAGCCCGGTGCGGATATAGGTGTCGATGAAATTGACGCCGATGGCGTGATGGCGGATCTGCGCCTCGCCGGCGGCGGGCGCCGCCACGTCGATCTCGACATGTTCCAGAACATCGCGGCCGCCATGGGCGCGGATGAGGATGGCCTTGCTTTTGGTCACGACGCCTCGCTTGGGTTCATCGCCCGAGTTTGGGGAAAAGCTGCAGGATGAAGCCGATCACATAGAGATAAAGCCCCGTCGCGATCACACCCCACTCCACCCAGTCCGGCGCGCGGAAATGCATGAGCAACGAGATGCCGCCGAGCAGCGACCAGATCAAAAAGACAGCCAGATTGAGCGGGCGCAGCCGTTTGACGCGCACCGGATGCAGAAAATGGATCGGGAAGAAGGTCAGGATGACCGAGATGATCACCACCGAAAAGGCCACGGCCTCGCTGGCGTCGATGACGAACAGGGTGAAGATCACCATGTTCCAGACCACCGGGAAGCCCGAGAAGAAATATTCGTCGGTCTTCATGCCCGTATCGGCGTAGTAGATCGCCGAGGACACCACGATCAGCCCCGCGGCCACGAAGGACCAGGGCTCGCCGATCATATGGCTCTGGTAAAGCGCAAAGGCCGGCAGCAGCACATAGGTCACATAGTCGATGATGTTGTCGAGCGTGTCGCCCGACCAGTTGGGCAGGACTTCCTTGACCCGCACCTTGCGCGCGATGGGGCCGTCGATGCCGTCGACGAGAAGCGCCAGCCCGAGCCACCAGAACATGTCGACGAATCGTTTTTCCGACGCTGCGACCACGCCGAGAAAGGCGAGGAAGGACCCCGACGCCGTCAGCAAATGCACGCAGAAAGCCCGGATTTCAGCATAGGGCGCGGCCTTGTAATTGAACAGGTAGCTGAAAATCCTCATACCCCAGGCCTCTCCCTTGGCAGTCGCCGGCGTCATCCGCCCGAGGTTTTTGATACATGCTGAAAAACGGATGCGCCAGACAAAATCGGCCTTGGGGGTGGTGACGGATGGCCGAAAGCCCGAAACTACAAAGGGCGGGTCTCGCCCCGCCCTTTGCTCATCTTTGCCGGAAAACCTCAGTCTTCCTTCTTGGTCCGGCGCTTGCGCGGCGGCTCCTCGTCGGTGACGGTGGAGGTCTCGACCGCCACCGCCTCCGTCGGCTTGGAGCGCGGCGACTTGCGCGAGGGGGTGGAGGCGACTTCGGCCTCTTCCTTCGGCTTCACCGGCGCATCCGGCAGGGATTCCAGCACGATGCCGGTCTTGCCGTTTTCCTTCTGCCCGATGCTGACGCGCACCACGCCGCCCTTCTTGAGCTTGCCGAACAGGATCTCTTCGGCGAGCGGCTTCTTGATGTTTTCCTGGATCACGCGGCCGAGCGGACGCGCGCCCATCTTTTCGTCGTAACCCTTTTCGGCCAGCCAGTCGGTGGCTTCCTGGGTCAGTTCGAAGGTCACGTTGCGTTCGGCCAGCTGGGTTTCCAGCTGCAGGACGAATTTCTGCACGACCTTGTGCACCACGGTCATCGGCAGCGGCGCAAACGGGATGATCGCGTCGAGGCGGTTGCGGAATTCCGGCGTGAACAGCTTGTTGATCGCCTCGATATCGTCGCCTTCACGGCGCGAGGAGCCGAAACCGATGGCCGAACGGGCCATGTCGGCGGCGCCCGCATTCGTGGTCATGATGAGGATCACGTTGCGGAAGTCGATCTTCTTGCCGTTATTGTCGGTCAGCGTGCCGTTGTCCATCACCTGCAACAGAATGTTGTAGATATCCGGATGCGCCTTCTCGATTTCGTCGAGCAGCAGCACGCAATAGGGATGCTGGTCGACCTGGTCGGACAGGAGACCGCCCTGGTCGAAACCGACATAGCCCGGAGGCGCGCCGATCAGCCTGGAGACCGTATGACGCTCCATATATTCCGACATGTCGAAGCGGATCAACTCGACGCCGAGCGACGAGGCCAGCTGCTTTGCGGCTTCCGTCTTGCCCACGCCGGTCGGACCGGAGAACAGATAGGAGCCGATCGGCTTGTTGGGCTCGCGCAGGCCGGCCCGCGCCAGTTTGATCGCCGAGGTCAGCGCTTCGATGGCGATTTCCTGGCCATAGACCACGGCGCGTAGTTCCTGCTCGAGATTGGAGAGCAGCTCCTCGTCGTCGCGCGACACGGTCTTCGGCGGTATCCGGGCCATGGTCGCGATCGTCGCCTCGATCTCCTTCTCGGTGATCAGCTTGCGGCGTTTGTTGACCGGCAGCAACATTTGCGAGGCGCCGGTTTCATCGATCACGTCGATCGCCTTGTCCGGCAGCTTGCGGTCGGTGATGTAGCGCGCCGACAGCTCCACCGCCGCCTTGATGGCGTCGTTGGAATAACGCAGGTGGTGGAACTCCTCGAAATAGGGCTTCAGGCCCTTGATGATCTCGATGGCGTCGTCGATGTTCGGCTCGTTTACGTCGATCTTCTGGAAGCGACGCACCAGCGCCCGGTCCTTTTCGAAGAACTGGCGATATTCCTTATAGGTCGTCGAGCCGATGCAGCGGATCGCGCCGGAAGACAGAGCCGGCTTCAAGAGGTTCGACGCGTCCATGGCGCCGCCCGAAGTTGCGCCCGCGCCGATCACCGTATGGATCTCGTCGATGAACAGCACCGCGCCCGGGAAATCCTCGAGTTCCTTGACGACCTGCTTCAGACGCTCTTCGAAATCGCCGCGATAGCGGGTGCCGGCGAGCAGCGTGCCCATGTCGAGCGAGAAGATCGTCGCGTCGAGCAGCGCCTCGGGCACCTGCTTTTCGACAATGCGCTTGGCGAGACCCTCGGCGATCGCCGTCTTGCCGACGCCGGGATCGCCGACATAGAGCGGGTTGTTCTTCGACCGACGGCACAGGATCTGGATCGTGCGGTTGACCTCGGAATGACGCCCGATCAGGGGATCGATACGGCCGTTCCTGGCTTTTTCATTGAGGTTGACGCAATAGGCTTTCAGCGCGTCCTGCGGCTTCTTCTGCGCGTCGTCGCCTTCCTTGGCCGCCTTGGCGTCCTGGGTTTCTTCCTCCACGCCCTTGGGCGAACGCACTTCGCCGCCGCCCGGACGCTTGGCGATGCCGTGCGAGATGTAGTTGACCGCATCGTAGCGGGTCATGTCCTGCTCCTGCAGGAAATAGGCGGCATGGCTCTCGCGCTCGGCGAAGATCGCCACCAGCACATTGGCGCCGGTCACTTCTTCGCGTCCAGAGGACTGAACATGGATCACCGCGCGCTGGATGACGCGCTGGAAGCCGGAAGTCGGTTTGGAATCCTCGTCATAGCCGGTGGCGAGGTTGGCGAGATCGTTGTCGACATAGTCGGTAACGGTCTTGCGCAGTTTGTCGAGATCGACGCTGCATGCCCGCATCACCGCGGCGGCGTCGCCGTCGTCGATCAGGGAAAGCAGCAAATGTTCGAGGGTCGCATATTCGTGGCGGCGTTCATTGGCGAGGGTTAGCGCCCGGTGAAGGGCCTTTTCAAGGCTTGATGAGAATGTGGGCACGATCAGAACCTCATTTCTTTTCCATGACGCATTGCAGGGGATGCTGATGCTCGCGGGCGAAATCCATGACCTGCATCACCTTCGTTTCCGCGACTTCATAGGTATAGACGCCGCACTCTCCTACTCCGTGATTGTGCACCTGGAGCATGATGCGCGTGGCGGCTTCCTTGTCTTTCTGAAAAAAACGCTCGAGGACATGGATGACGAAGTCCATCGGCGTGTAGTCGTCATTCAAAAGCAAGACGCGGTAAAGGCTGGGTTTTTTGACCTTGGGCTGAACGCGCGTGATCACGGAGGTGCCCTTGTTGCCAGAGAACCCGTCCCGTTCGCCTTCGCCCTGCATGCGGTATGCGTGGATATTCATGTGTGCCGTAAAACCTGCCGTAACTGCGACTGCATCCCAAGTCGGAATGCAACGCACTATGTGGTGTCCCGAAGCGCCATTTTAAGGCCCTTTCATCAGGCCGCAATAATAATTAACCAGGCTTTACCGGAAATGACGTCGTGCGCCTGATGGTCCACGCTTTTGACCGAGCGCAAACGAAAAAGGCCGCCCCTGAAAGGAGCGGCCGGCGAAACGTTGAAGTCGGAATGATCAGGCGGCGGCCGAAGCGGCGGCGCTGGTCATCTTCTCGGCCTTCGTCTTGACGATTTCGGCTGCGGCGGGAACCACGTTCTCAACCGGCTTGTAGGCGTCCTTGGCCAGATCGGCGTACATCTCGCTGAGCTTGGTCATTTCCGACACATAGCCTTCGAGCGCCGATTTGGTGAAATTGGTCTGCAGTTCGATGGCGGCTTCGAAGCTCTTCACGCCCATCAGCGCCTGCATATGGGCGACGGCGGATTCGAAGGACTTCTTGGAGTATTCGCTGGTCTCCGAGGCGATCGCCTGGAAGCCCTTGGCCGTGGTCGAATAGCTTTTCAGCATCTTGTCCATGGCGTCCTTGCCGAACATATTGGCGTCGTCGAATTTGAACATGAATGGTCTCCTTCCCATTTCCGTTGCTGCTAATACTTAGGTGCAGCGCACAAAAAAGTCAAGAATTCTGCCGCGTCGCAATATCCGATTTGCGCCATGTGCCTGATTGGAAAGGGTTAATTTTTCAACTTCTCGCTGATTTTCGCAAGCACAATCTCGGCGGCGACCTCGGCCGGAAGCCGCGGCGCAGTCATGCGGTCGAACACATCACGGAACCCGGCGAGCATCGCTGTCCTGTCCAGGGAGGGGCGCATCAATTGCGCCAGCGACCGCGCCAGCATCGAGGGCCGAATGAACTCGTCGAAATATTCGGGAATGACCGGGCGATCAGCGATAAGGTTCGGCAGCGCCGCGCTCCAGACCTTGATGCGGTTGAGCACCAGCCGGATCAGCACATCGGTCTTGTAGGTGGAAATGGTCGGTATGCCGCACAGCGCCAGTTCGAGCAGCACGGTGCCTGAGGCGGCCAGCGCGACATCGGCGCTGGAAAAGGCCGCCCATTTGCTCTCTTCGCCGACGAAGATCTCGGGCTTCTCCTCCCAATCGGCAATGATTGAGCGGACCATCTCTTCCTTGTGCGGCACGGTGGCGATGACGAAGCAAGCATCAGGATTGGCGGCGCGCATCTGGCGCGCCGTCTCGCCAAAGATCGGCAGAAGGCGCTTCACCTCATGGCTGCGGGAACCCGGCAGCAACAGCACGGTCTTCCGCGCCGGCTCTGCAGCGTTCCAGCGGGCCTCGTTGGCCGCCCTGGCCGAAAGCACCTGCGGCAGATAGCGAAGCCGGTGGCCGATATAGGTGGTCTCGGGTCCGCCGAGGCGGCGCATCACCTCGGGTTCGAACGGCAGCACCGCCAGCACATGGTCGACATAGGCGCGCATAGCCGCGGCGCGGTATTCCTTCCAAGCCCAGACGCTGGGGCAGACATAATCGACGACCGGAAGATCGGGCAGCGCCTTGCGCACGCGCTTGGCGACGCGATGGGTGAAATCCGGGCTGTCGACGATCACCAGCACATCGGGCTTGGCGGCGATGATGGCGTCGGCCGTCCTGCGGATCAGCGACAGCAGGCGCGGCAGTTTCTTGATCACGGCGACGAAGCCCATGATCGAAATTTCCGAGAATTCGAAGAGGGAAGCAAGACCTTCGCGGGTGAGCGCCGGACCGCCCACGCCCACCAGTTCGACCGGCCGACCGCTCTGCGTCTTCACCGCCGCGACCAGGTCCGCGCCCAGCAGGTCGCCGGAAGATTCGCCGGCGACGATGCCGATGCGAAGCGGTCTCATGCGCCGCCCTCCCCGATTTCTGGCTCGAGCCCGAACACGAAGACGCCCAACTGGTCGGCGAGCGCCCGCGCCTCGGGCGCGTCGAGCAGCAGCGAGCGGCCGGCCTCGAGCGCGATGCCCGCCAGTCCTGCTTCCGCCGCCGCCGTCACCGTGCGGAGACCCGCCGACGGCAGGTCGACGCGCATGTCCTGGCCGGGCTTGCAGAGTTTCACCAGCACACCCTTGCGCTTCGCGGAGACGCGGCCCGCCGCCTTGAGATCCCGCACCCGCGCGACCATCGCGTCGGTGCCCTCGGGCCCCTCCAGCGCCACGACGCGGCCGCCGACGGCGATCGCGCCCTGACCGATATCAAGCGCGCCGATCAACCGGGCCGCGCGCACGGCCGCGGCGATATCCTTGCGCGCGGCGTCATCCGGGGCAATCGCGCCGAGCGAACCAGTCTGGGCGAGAAGATCCGGCGCGACCTCATGGGCGCCGATGACGCGACGCCCGGGCGCCTCCAGAAACTCGATGACGGCGGTCAGCACCGTATTGTCGCCGCCGCCGGTGAGCTTGCGGATCACGCCGGGAATCTTGGCGAGTCCAGCCCAGCCGAGCCTCACCTCGCGGATCGGCGGTCGACGGGAGACGCCGCCCGACATGATGATCCTGTCGACGCCCAGTTCCTCGGCCATGCGCTTGAAGCGGGCTATGTCGCCGAGTCCGATCGCGACATGGTCATAGGCCGACCAATCGCCGTCCGCTTCGCCTTGCAGCGCAAAAATGAACGGCTTTTCGCCGGCGACGGACGCCGCATCGGCCACATATTGGGGAAGCTTGCCGCTGCCTGCGATGATCGCCAGCCGGCCCTTGTCGCCCGCCCCGACCATCTGAGCCGTCAACCCTTGATGCGGTTCGGCGACGACAAAGCGCGATCCGAATCGGCGGCGATGAAATCGAGGATTTCGATCACTTCGGGGCAATCGAGATAATCGTCGCGAATGCGGGCGGCGGCAACGCGCACTGCTTCCTCGCTCTCGAAAATATCCTTGTAGGCACGGCGGACGCGATGGATCGTCTCGCGCGCGATGCCGGCCCGGCTCATGCCGACGATGTTCAGCCCGCTCAACACGCCCGGATTGCCGTTGATCATGCCGAAAGGAATCACGTCGTAGGCGACGCCCGTCAACCCGCCCACGAAGGCCTGACGGCCGATCCGGGTGAACTGGTGCACGGCGCAGCCACCCGACAGGATCACGCGATCCTCCACGCGGACATGGCCCGCCAGCATGACATTGTTCGACAGGATGATGTTGTCGCCCAGGCGGCAGTCATGCGCCACATGGCTGTTGGCGAGAAACAGGCAATTGTCGCCCACGGAGGTCACGCCGCCGCCGCCCACCGTGCCGGCGTTCATTGTCACGCCTTCGCGCATGGTGCAGTTGTCGCCGACGATGAGAACCGAGTCCTCACCGGCTTCGTGCAGGCTCTGCGACACGCCGCCGATCACCGCCATGGGATGGATGACGCATCCCTTGCCGATCGTGGTCTTGCCGGTGACCACGGCGTTGGAAAGCAGTCGAACCCCCTGGCCCAGCACGACCTGCGAACCGACCCGGCAGAACGGACCGATCTCGCAATCGTCGCCGATGACGGCGCCGTCCTCGACGATCGCCATCGAATGAATGCGGGCGGACGGGGAGATGCTTGTCATGCTTTATCCTTGGCCACCATCATGGCGCCGACATCGGCCTCGGCGACGAGCACGCCGTCGACCTTGGCGTCGCAGTGATACTTCCAGATGTTGCCGCGCTGCTTCTGCTTGACGACGTGGAACTCGACGCGGTCGCCGGGCACCACCGGCTTGCGGAAGCGGGCGTTGTCGATGGTCATGAAGTAGACCAGGTTGGCCTTGCCGCCGGTCTTCAGCGCGCAGATAGCGCCCGCCGTCTGCGCCATCGCCTCGATGAGCAGCACGCCGGGCATGATCGGCTGTTCCGGGAAATGCCCCTGGAACTGCGGCTCATTGAAAGTGACGTTCTTGACGCCGATCGCCGAGTCGTCGCCGTCGATGTCGATGATCTTGTCGACGAGCAGAAACGGATAACGATGCGGCAGGAGTTTCATGATCTCCAAAACATCGATCGATGTGAGAACTTTCGTCTCCTCGCTCATTTGCCGGAATCCCCCTTTTTGCCTGATCTGGAGCGCAGCAGGATCTCGCCCATGTCGCGCATGAAGTCCTTGTAGGGCCGCGCGGGCACGCCGCCGTAGATTTGCCCCGGCGGCACATCCGCCGCCACGCCGCTCATGGCGGCGATCTTGGCCCCGGCGCCGATTTCGATATGGCCGTTGACGCCCGTCTGGCCGCCGATCTGCACGCCGTCGCCGATGCGGGCGCTGCCGGCGATGCCGACCTGCGACACGATCGCCACATGACGCCCGATGCGAACATTGTGGCCGATCATCACGAGGTTGTCGATTTTGGAGCCTTCGCCGATCACCGTGTCGTCCATCGCGCCGCGATCGATGCAGGTGTTGGCGCCGATTTCTACATCGTCCTGGATGATCACCCGGCCGATCTGCACGATCTTGATCATGCCGGCCGGACCCGGCGCATAGCCGAAACCGTCCTGACCGATCCGCGCGCCGTTGTGGATAATCACCCGATTGCCGAGATAGGCGCACAGCACCGTCGCGCCGGATGCGATCGTGCAGTCGCGACCGATCTTGACCTCCGGCCCGACGACCGCGCCGGCCCCGATCCGGGTGCCCGACCCGATATGGGCGCCCGCGCCGACGACCGCCATCGGCTCGACGGTGACGCCGTCTTCGAGAACGGCGGTGGGATCGACGAAGGACGCCGGATGCACCCCCTCGCCCGCCGTTGTCGGCAATGGCCGGCTCGCCGCCGGATGCAGGAGATTACCCGCCTTGGCGAAGGCAGTCTGCGCATGCGCCGTGGTCAGCACCGCGATATGCGCCGGAATGATCGATGCCAGCGCCTCGTCGCAGATGATGGCCGTCGCCTGGCAGGTTTCCAGTTCGGCCTTGTTCTTGCGGGAAAGGATATAGCAGAGGTCGCCCTGCCTGGCGCGATGTACCGGCGCCACGCCGGTCACGGTCAACGCGCCCGACTCGCTGTCGGCCAAGCGCAAATTGAGGGCAGCGGCCAGATCATCCAGCCGCACGCCCCCATGTGGCGGAAAAAATTCCGAATGGGTCATCATACACCATGCGGCCCCGCCCGGCGCGAACACCGGGCGCGGCCGACCGTCAAGACATTAGAACGAACTGGAGATGCCGAACTTCAGGCGCTGCTGCTCGTCGAAATCTTCCTTCATGAAGGGGATCGCATAATCGACGCGCAACGGGCCGAAAGGCGACGCCCAGATCAAGCTGGCGCCAGCCGACGCGCGCAGAGCGAAGGCGCTGCCCTGGGCGTCGCTGTTCTTCACCTTCACGTCGTTGCCCCAGAGCGAACCGGCATCCATGAAGAAGCCGCCGCGGAAACCGGAGTCCTGCGGAACGCCGGGCAGCGGGAACGTAACTTCCGCCGAAGCGGTGAAATACGTGGTGCCGCCGAGCGGATCGTCGTTCTTGTAGGCGCGCGGACCAAGTCCCTGGCTCGCAAAGCCGCGGATGTCGCCCGAACCCAGCATGAACTGGTCGAAGACGTGCAGGTTGCCGCCGTTGAGCGAGGTCACATGACCCGCCGTGCCGGCCACCGACCCGATCAGATCCATCTCGTCGGACAGCGTATAGTAGTTACGCGCCTTGGCGCTGATCTTGTGGAAATAGGAGTCGCCGCCCAGACCGGCCACTTCGTTGGTGAGCGACGCGAACACGCCTTCACGCGGCAGGACGGTCGAGTCGAGCGTGTTGAAGGTGATCGTATTGGCGACCGAGGACGTCACCCAGGGGCTGCCGTTCACGATCCGCTGATACGGCCTCGACAGATCGTCGATATCCTCGTCGTCAGCCTCGTACCGCATCTCACGATAGGTGTACTTGAACTGGCTGCTGATGTCGTTGGTGATCGGCGCGGCCACGCGCAGGGAGAAGCCCTGTTCGCCGTAGCTGTAATTGTCGTAATAGTCGTTTTCGGTCTTGAACAGGTCGAAGCCGGCCGCAAGGCGATAACCGAGGAAGTAAGGCTCGGTGAACGACAGCGAGTAATTGCGCGTCGAGGCGCCGCCGCCGGCAGCCACGCGGATATACTGGCCGCGGCCGAGGAAGTTCTTTTCTTCCACAGAAGCTTCCACGATGAAACCGCCGTCGTAACCGGTCGCGTAACCGCCGCCGATGCCGAAGGAGCCGGTGGACTGATCCACGACGTCGACGATGATGACGACGCGGTCGGGGGCAGAGCCCTGCTGAGTCGTGATGTTCACCGACTGGAAATAGCCCAGGCGCTCGAGACGGCGCTTGGCTTCGGCGATTTCCTGCTGATTGAAGGCGTCGCCTTCCGACAGGTCGAATTCGCGACGAACGACGTAATCGCGGGTGTTGGTGTTGCCGCGGATTTCGATGCGCTCGACATAGGCGCGCTCGCCCTGGTCGACGAGGTAATCGACCGAGATCGTCTTGCTGACCGTATCGCGATTGCCGCGCGGGGTCACGCGGGCGAAGGGATAACCGGCCGCCGCGACGCGCTCGGAGATCTTGCTGATCGAGTCCTGCACGTCCTTGGCGCGATAGGTCTTGCCTTCGGCGCTTTCGGTCAGTCCGCGAAGGTCTTCGGCGTTCACGCCGTCGACTGTGCTTTCGACATTGATGGGACCGAAGTTGTAGCGCTCGCCTTCATCAACGTCGAAGGTGATGGTGTATTTGTTGGTCGCCGGATCGAGCACCGCATTCGAGGAAATGACGCGGAAGTCGGCGAAACCATGATTGTAATAGAACTGCCGCAGCGCCTCTTCGTCGGCGCGCAGCTTGTCCTCGTTGTAGATGTCCTTGCGGGTCAGGAAGGACAGGATGCCCGATTCCTTGGTCAGGATGACCGAGCGCAGGCGGCCGGCGCCGTAATGCGTGTTGCCGGTGAAGTTGATGTCGGCGATCTTGGTGCGGTCGCCTTCGTTGATCACGAAGGCGAGGTTCACGCGACCCTGGCCCACCGGCGCGGTCTGCGTGGTCACTTCGACGTCCGAACGGCCGATATCGGCATAAGCCTTCTTGATGGCCTGAATGTCGGCTTCGATCGAGGCCTGGCTATACGGGCCGAGGGCGCGGGAGCGCACCATGCCGGACAGCTTGTCGTCCTTGATCTTGCGATTGCCGTTGAACACGACCTGGTTCAGCAGCTGGTTTTCATTGACCGTCACCACCAGCGAGCCGCCGGAAACGCTGATGCGAACGTCGGAGAAGAAACCGGTCGCATAGAGCTTCTTGATCGACGCATCGATGTCGGCATTGGTGAAATTCTTGCCGGGAGCGATCGTCAGCGCCGCGCGAACCGCATCGGGCCCGGTGCGGTCAGCGCCGCGTACGACAACGTTGCGAATAACTGCGGCTTCGGCGGAAGTAGGCGCGACGAACACCATAGTTCCGGTAGAAGTCAAAACACTGGCTGTTATAGCCAGGACAGAAACCGCGTTCCGAAATCTCGAACTACCATTCATTGTAACGTCTTACCTTTTTCCGCTTCACAGCAGCAGCAACGACGACCTTAGTCCTCGTCTGCCGTTTTAACCGCTTTTCCCTTACAAGCAAGGGAGACAGTTAAATTCTGTTTACTTCATTTCGATGCGTGGCTGTTTCGCCACGGACAGTCGAAGTTATGGTAAACAAATTCCTGCCGAATTCCCCACTCAACCGATCAGAGACGTGATGTCGTTCCAGGTGGCGAAGACCATCAAGGACAAAACCAGCGCCATTCCGATACGGAAGGCCACGCCCTGCGCAGCCTCCCCCAAGGGCTTTCCGCGCAAGGCCTCAATCGCATAGAACAATAAGTGGCCGCCATCAAGTACCGGAACCGGCATCAAATTCAGCAATCCAATCGAAACGGACAGAACCGCTGCGAGATGCAGCAAGGCCACCACCCCGAGCGTCGCGACCTGACCCGAGGTTTGCGCCACACGGATCGGCCCGCCCAGTTGGTCCGCCGACATCCGTCCCGTCACGAGGTTGGACAGGTAGTCGAACGTGCCGGTGACGATTCCCCAGGTCTCCCGCACGCCTTCCTTCACCGCGCCGAGCGGCGAATAGGTGACGGTGCGCATGTTCCCGGCGTCTCGGGTCGTCAGGACGCCGATGACGCCGATTTCCATCTTGTTGCCGAAACCATCGGTGATCTCGGTCAATTTCGGCGTGACCGTCAGGGGTATTTCCTGGCCGTCGCGCCGGATCGTCAGAGAAATCGGCAAACCGGGACGCACGCTGACATAGCGACGGACGTCGTCGAAGGTTTCCACCGTCTCGCCATCCATTTTCAGCAGAATGTCGCCGGTGACGACGCCGCCTTCGGCGGCGGCGCTTCCGGGTTTCACTTCGCTGACCACGGGATCTGCGACATATTTGCCGAAGGCCATGAAAATCCCGGCCAGAATGACGATCGCCAGGATGAAGTTGGCGATCGGACCGGCCGCCACGGTGGCCGCGCGCTTCCAAAGGGCGGCGCCGAGGAACGTCTTGTCGCGTTCCGATTCGGGCAGAGCGCCGACACCGTCGAAATCGGGTGAGCTCGCCGCATCCGCATCGCCATAGAAACGCACATATCCCCCCAGGGGAATCGCCGAAATCTTCCAGCGTGTGCCATGCCTGTCGGTGAAGCCGACGAGTTCGGGGCCGAAGCCGAAGGAAAAGGCGAGGATGCGGATGCCGCTCCAGCGCCCGACGAGATAGTGACCCATCTCATGCACGAAGACGATCAGCGAGATCACGACGAGAAAGGGGATAACATATCCGAACAGCGTCGAGAAGAAATCGGCGATCACGATCATTGGGCTTGCGCCTCCTTACAGCGGGTTGCGCATACTTAAGACGTTCAGGGGCCGGTCACAAGCTTGCCGGCGTCGGCGATCCAGCCGCCATTCGCCGCCGACAGCGCCAGCCCGCCGACAAAGGCGAGGAAGCAGGCCGCGACCAGGCCGTCGGCCCGATCCATCACCCCGCCGTGACCCGGAATCAGTCGGCTCGAATCCTTGACGCCGGACCGTCGCTTGACCCAGGATTCGAACAGGTCGCCGCTCTGCGACGCCGCCGACAGCAGGAGAATGACGGGAATCAGCCAGAAGCTCACATCCTCCCCGACCCCGAGAATCACGCCGTAACCCGCGATCACCGCGCAGACGGCGCCGCCGATGGCGCCGGACCAGGTCTTGCCGGGCGAAATGGCGGGAGCGAGCTTCGGACCGCCGATGGCCCGGCCGATGAAATAGGCGAAGATGTCCGTCGCCCAGACGATGGCGATCAGGAACAGCATGGTGATCAGGCCGTCTCGATCGGCGCCGCGCAGCGCAGCCAGGGACACGGCCGAGAGACCTGCATAGAGCACGCCGCCGGGAAGCCACCAGCTGGAGCGACGCAACGCCGCGAGCGCCAAGGCGGTCAGGCTGAAGCCCAAGAGCAGCACCAGCGCCGTTTCGATCGACCGGAACGCCGTTTCGAAAGCGATCAGCACTGTGGCCGCCCAGCCGAAGACATAGCCGAATCGGCTTTTCGCCAGACCCGTCATCGTCGACCATTCGTAGAAGATCAGCACCCCGGTCAGCGCCGACAGCAAGCGGAAAGGTAGACCGCCCTGCCAGGTCGCCACGAGCACGATCGGCGCGAGCACGATCGCGGAGAGAATGCGCAGTCTCAGTTCCCGGGTCATCCCGTCACCGCAGCGGCGCCGAGGCCGCCATAGCGACGCTCACGGCCGGCATAGACGGCCAGCGCCCGGTAAAACACCTCGCGGGTGAAATCCGGCCAGTATTCCGGCACGAACAGCAATTCGGCATAGGCCGCCTGCCAGAGCAGGAAATTGGAAAGCCTCTCCTCGCCGGACGTGCGGATGACGAGATCCGGATCCGGTATGCCCTGCGTGTCGAGTTGGCCATCCAGCGCCACCGCGTCGATCTGCTCCGGGCGCAACGCTCCCGCCGCCACCTGTTCGGCGAGCTTTCGGGCCGCGCGGGCGATCTCGTCGCGCGCGCCGTAGTTGAAGGCGATCACCAGCGTCAGGCCGGTATTAGCCCTGGTGGTTTCCTCGGCCTCGATCAACAGCGGCAGGATGTCGCCGCGCAGATTGTCCCGCGCGCCGATCACCCGAATTCGCACGTTCTGCCCATGCAGCTCGGCGAGATCGCGACGAATGAAGGCCTTCAGGAGCCCCATCAATTCGTTGACCTCGGTTTCCGGCCGCGTCCAGTTCTCCGAGGAGAAGGCGAACAGGGTCAGGTAACGCACCCCGGTGTCGCCGGCGACCCGGACGGCTTCGCGCACGGCTTCGACGCCCTTGCGATGGCCCATGGCGCGCGGAAGTCCGCGGCTCTGAGCCCAGCGGCCATTGCCATCCATGATGATGGCGACATGCCTGGGTATCTTCACCGTTTCCAGTTTATTCATTAAAATAAGCTCGCCGTTCGATGCCGCCCATCATGCCCGTCAGTCTAGACCTGCATGATTTCCTTTTCCTTGTCCTGAAGCAAGCGGTCGATTTCCGAAATGGTGTCGTCGGTCATCTTCTGGACCTTATCGGAATTGGACCGGCTGTCATCCTGTCCCATGTCGCCGTCCTTTTCGGCCTTTTTAAGGGCGTCCATGCCGTCGCGACGAACGTGGCGGGCCGCAACCTTGGCCTTTTCGGCGTAATCATGCGCGACCTTGACGAGCGACTTGCGGCGCTCTTCGTTGAGCTCCGGAAGCGGGATGCGCATGTTCTGGCCTTCGATGATCGGGTTGAGGCCGAGATTCGATTCGCGGATCGCGACTTCCACGGCCTTGACCATCGATTTGTCCCAGATCGACACCGCCAGCATGCGCGGCTCCGGCACGGTGATGTTGGCGACCTGGTTCAGCGGCATGCGCGAACCATAGGCTTCCACCTGCACGGGATCGAGAATATTGGCCGAGGCGCGACCGGTGCGCAGCGAGGCGATATCGCTCTTGAACGCCGCCACGGCGCCTTCCATGCGGCGCTTCAACTCCTTGAGATCGAATTTCAAGCTCATAACCAGCTCCCGTTTTCACAAATTCGGCCCGCCGCCCCCGGCGAGCAGCCATCCAGTTGATTTTAGGCGTCCTTGACGATCGTGCGGCGTCCGCCGCCGGTCAGGATGCGCGAGAATTCACCATCTTCGTGGATCGAGAAGACGATGATCGGAATGTGGTTCTCCCGCGCCAGCGCGACGGCGGCGACATCCATGACCGCCAGGCCTTTTTCGAGCACTTCGGAATGGGTCAACTCGTCGAAACGCGTGGCGTGCGGATCCTTCTTGGGATCGGCGGAATAGATGCCGTCGACCTGCGTGCCCTTGAAGATTGCCTCGGCGCCCATCTCGGCGGCGCGCAACGCCGCGGCCGAATCGGTGGTGAAGAAGGGATTGCCGGTGCCGCCGGCGAAGATCACCACGCGGCCGAGCGACAGGTGATAGAGCGTGGCGCGCTGCGAGAAGCTCTCGCAGATCTCCGGCATGGCGATGGCCGAGAGCACGACCGTGTCGATGTCGAGCTTGCGCAGCGAGGTGGCGAGCGCCAGCGCGTTGATGACGGTGGCCAGCATGCCCATGTGATCGCCGGTGACGCGATCGCCGCCCTTGGAGGCCACGGCGACGCCGCGGAAGATGTTGCCGCCGCCCACCACGACGCCGACCTCGACGCCGAGCTTGCGGGCCTCGAAAATGTCATTGGCGATGCGGTCCGCGACCGCCACGTCGATGCCGAAGCCCTGGCTTCCCATCAGCGCTTCGCCTGAGGCTTTCAAAAGCACCCGTTTGTAGATTGGAGTGGACGTCATATCGTCTCCCGAACATCTGGTTTTTCACGCGACGGGCCGGCATCGCTCTTCGAAAGCGGGGACCGCCGCGGGCGGGACCTAGGCGCGGCCCCGCGTCGACGACTCCGATCGGAATCATCCTGTGGCCTTGCCCGATACACGAAGGGCATCGCGTTGTCACGCAATGCCCTTCGGTTTCGTTTCGACCTTTTGAATAAAGGTTCGCTAATTCTTACTTCTTGGCGACGGCGGCGACTTCGGCCGCGAAGTCGGTCTCTTCCTTCTCGACGCCTTCGCCGAGCAGGAGGCGGACCATGCCGGTCACTTCGATTTCGGCGCCGGCGAGCTTTTCAGCGTCCTTGACGGCCTGGCCGACGGTGATGTCCGGGTTGATCACGAAAGCCTGCGACAGCAGCGCGACTTCTTCGAAGAACTTGCGCATGCGGCCGTCGACCATCTTTTCGATGATGGCGTCCGGCTTGCCGGATTCGCGGGCCTGCTCGATGAACACGTTGCGTTCGCGCTCGGCGACGGCGGCGTCCACTTCTTCGGCGCGGATGGCGAGCGGGTTGGTGGCGGCGATATGCATCGCGACCTGACGACCGATCGAGTTCAGAACTTCCTTGTCGCCGACAGACTTCAGCGCCACGAGAACGCCGAGCTTGCCGATGCCGTCACCGGCCGCGTTGTGGATATAGGTGGCGACCACGCCGTCTTCGACCTGCAGGAGAGCCGAACGACGAAGCGTCATGTTTTCGCCGATGGTGGCGATCGCGTCCTTGATCGAATCTTCGACCGACTTGCCGGTGGCGGGATAGGTCGCCTTGGAGACGGCTTCGACAGTGCCGTCCGTGGTCAGCGCCACGGCTGCGACGCCGCGGACCAGTTCCTGAAACGCTTCGTTGCGGGCGACGAAATCGGTTTCGGAGTTCAGCTCGACGGCCACGGCCTTCGCGCCGTTGGAGGCGATGCCGATCAGGCCTTCCGCAGCGGTGCGGCCGGACTTCTTGTCGGCCTTGGCGATGCCCTTGGCGCGCAGCCAGTCGATGGCGGCTTCCATGTCGCCGCCGGTTTCGGCGAGGGCCTTTTTGCAATCCATCATGCCCGCGCCGCTCTTTTCGCGCAGGGTCTTGACCATTTCAGCCGTAATAGCAGTCATTTCAAACCTCTTTCATGTCGGCGAGCCGCGCCGTGCTTCCAGATGAATTCAGCGGGCCGCGCTTTGCGGACGGAGTTTAGCCAGACGCGTGACACGCATGTGACAGGCCCTGTCGAGCTCGGTCATGGTCGTCGAACGCAGTCCTGGATATCAGAAAGGCAAAGGCCTCGGGCGGGGACCGCCGGGACCTTTGCCCTGAAGTCTCTGGGCAGGCCTGAGCCTGCCCATGTCGATATTAGGCGTCGGCCAGAGCCGGCTCTGCGATCGGCTCGGCGACGGCGCCGAGGTCCTGACCGGAAGCAGCGTGCTGACGGGACAGGCCGTCGAGAGCCGCGCGGGCGAACAGGTCGCAATACAGAGCGATGGCGCGCGAGGCGTCGTCGTTGCCGGGGATCGGATAGTCGATCAGGTCCGGATCGCAATTGGAGTCGATGATGGCGACGACCGGGATGCCCAGGCGCTTGGCTTCATCGATGGCGATCTTTTCCTTGTTGGTGTCGATCACGACCATCAGGTCCGGCGTGCCGCCCATATTGCGGATGCCGCCGAGGGCCTTTTCGAGCTTTTCGCGTTCGCGCTCCAGGTTCAGGCGTTCCTTCTTGGAATAGCCCGAGCCGTTGGAGGCGAGGATTTCGTCGACCTTGCGCAGGCGCTGGATCGAGTTGGAAATCGTCTTCCAGTTGGTCATCATGCCGCCGAGCCAGCGGGAGTTGACGTAATACTGGGCCGAACGCTTGGCGGCGTCGGCGATCATGTCGGACGCCTGGCGCTTGGTGCCGACGAACAGCACGCGGCCGCCGTTGGCGGCGGTGTCGCTGATGACCTTCAGCGCCTGATGCAGCATCGGCACGGACTGTGCGAGATCGATGATGTGGATGCCGCCGCGATCGCCGAAGATGTACTTCTTCATCTTCGGGTTCCAGCGATGGGTCTGGTGACCAAAATGAACGCCTGCTTCCAGCAGCTGGCGCATGGAATAATCGGGCAATGCCATGCCTCTGACTCCTTTTCCGGTTGAACCTCCGTGAAGCTTGAAGCAGGTTGCCCCGCCACCGGGTGGACCGGACCGGATTTCTCCCGGACAGGCCCGACTTCACGTGTGGAATGGGCGCGCCTTAAACCGAAACGCCCGCGAATGCAAGCGACGACGCCGAGATTTCGACGTTCAGCGCTCGAAACACCGTCTATTTGCTCTTGCAGCCCTCGCCCGGCAGCATGTCCAGCTTCACCAGGCTGCCCTTCAGCACGAAGTCGCCATAGTCCATGGTCAGGTCTCGGGAAACGCCGTTGGGGAAAAGCTTGAAGGACATGCGGTAGTTCGGCAGCGCATCCGTCATCTTGCCGTCCTCGAAATAGGCGATGGTGACCGGCCATGCCTTCTCGTCCTTGAGCGCCCCGATCGCCTTGAGGTCTTTGGCGTCCGTGTCGGTGGCCACAGGCGCGCCGACAACCGTGGAGGTCACCAGCGTCTTGTCGCCGTCATCGGACCCGTCGAAGATCCGCGCTTCGTAGAAGTGCTGGCCCTTTGCCGCGATGTTCAGAACGTCCAGCGTATGCTGGGTGGGGAAGCGGGCTTTGGCGAGATCGACCTGTTTCTCTTCCGGCGAGGTAATGTCCACCGCGATGCCCTCAGGTTTGCGCTCGGCGAAGCCGTTCACTTCCTTCTCGAGCCGGTCCTCGTTGTAGGTGCGCGATTCGAACTCGAATCGACCGGATTTCGGATCCTCGAAGGTCGAGCTCTGCTGGTCGGTGGTCTTCTTCTCGCCGCCCGATTCGAGCTGGGTCACGAAGCGGAAATTCACCCGCCAGCCTTCGCAGGCCGAACCGGTGAATTCATACACCATGCGGCCGAACATGTTGGAAATGCCGGATCTTTCCGACGCCTCCGCGAGTTCGAGATTATAGACGGCGCGATGCGGCACGAGGCCGGCCGGCGTCTGCGCCAGCGCCGGCGTCAGGCTGGAGGCCGACAGAACCGAGAGGATCGCCGCTGAAAATACACGCCGCGAAATCATGCAAATCTCCTGTTGCGCCGCATCCGATTGCGATTAAGTAAGAGCCGTCAGCTTCACAGGAAATAGACGATCCGACCGGATCGGCAAACAAAAATCATTTGAAAGGCGAGGACGACCATGGCGAACGCGATCGACGCGAAACTCGAAGAACTCGGCGTGACCCTGCCGCAGGCGGCGGCCCCGGCGGCCAATTACGTGCCCTTCGTCCAGAGCGGCGACCAGCTGTTCATCTCGGGTCAGCTGCCGCTCGTGGACGGCAAGCTCTCCCATACCGGCCAGCTCGGCGCCGGCGTCATGGTCTCCGAGGCCCAGGAGGCGGCGAAGAACTGCGCCGTCAACATTCTGGCCCAGGCCAAGGCCGCGCTCGGCGGCGATCTGAGCCGGATCACCCGCGTCGTGCGTATAACCTGCATGGTCTCTTCCGCGCCCGATTTTTATGAGCATCATCTCGTCGCCAACGGCGCGTCGAATTTCCTCGCCGACGTCCTGGGCGACGCCGGCAAGCATGCCCGCGCCGCCTATGGCGTGGCGGCGCTGCCGCTCAATGCGGCGGTGGAAATCGACGCCATCCTGGAAGTGAGATAATGGCCGACGCCTCGTTCATCATTCGCCGCCCCATCGCCCATCGTGGACTGCATGACGGCAACAAGGCGGTGTGGGAAAACACGCTGTCGGCATTCGAGGCGGCGATCGCGGGCGGCTACGCCATCGAATGCGACCTGCAATACGCCTCCGACGCCGAGCCCGTCGTCTTTCACGACGACGACATGGAACGGCTCTGCAACATCAAGGGCGATGTGCGCGAAAAGACCTCTGGCGAGCTCGGCCTGATCTCGATCGGCGGCACCGGGGACAAGGTGCCGTCGCTCAAGGCGCTTTTGCGCTTGGTCAAGGGCCGTGCGCCGCTGGTGCTGGAGCTCAAGGGCCGCGAAGGCGACGACGAAGGCTTCGCTTCCGCGGTGCTGGAAACGCTCGAAGGCTATCAGGGCGAGGTCGCGCTGATGAGCTTCGACGTGTGGCTGCTCGAAGAGCTGAAGGCGCTCGAAAGCCCCTACCCGGTCGGCCTCACCGCCGAGGGCGTGAAGGAGAGCGAGTTCGAGATCCATAGGAAGGCGATGGCCTACGGCCTCGACTTCATTTCCTACAATGTCATGCATCTGCCGAACGCTTTCGTCAGCGAACAGAAACAGCGCGGCGTGCCGGTGATCTCCTGGACGGTGCGGACGCCTGAACTCAAGGCGCATTCGGACGCCCATGTCGACCAGATCACTTTCGAAGGCTTTTCGCCGGAAACGCAGGCGGCATGAAGACCCGGCTGGTTCAGAGTTTTGGGGACATCGACCCGGAAGCCTGGGGCCAGCTCACCGGCGCCCGCCGCGGCGGGCCCGACTACAATCCCTTCGCCTCCTACGCTTTTCTATCGGCAGTCGAAGAGTCGGGATCGGCGGTGGCGAAAACCGGCTGGATGGGCCGGCATCTGCTGCTGGAGGACGAGGGCCGGCTGGTCGGCGCCGTCGCCGGCTATCTCAAGAGCCATAGCCAGGGCGAATATGTCTTCGACCATGGCTGGGCGCAGGCCTTCGAACGCGCCGGCGGCCGTTATTATCCCAAACTCCAGATCGCCGCACCCTTCACACCCGCCACGGGCCCGCGGCTGTTGACGGCCGACGGCGAAGATCGGCCCGCCTTGATGCGACGCCTCGCCGCCGCCATCCAGGAAGAGACGGACGAACTCGGCTTGTCCTCCGCGCATGCGACCTTCCTGCCGGACGAGGAGTGGCGGCTTCTGGAGGCGCAAGGCTTCCTGCACCGCACCGATCAGCAGTTCCATTTCCAAAATGCCGGCTACGCGAACCACGACCAGTTTCTCGAAACGCTCGCCTCCCGCAAGCGCAAGGCGCTGAAGAAAGAACGGCGCGCGGCGCTGGAAAACGGCATTTCCATCGACTGGCTCACCGGCAAGGATCTGACCGAAGACATTTGGGACCAGTTCTACGACTTCTACATGGACACCGGCAGCCGCAAATGGGGCCGCCCTTACCTCACTCGCAGCTTCTATTCGCTGATCGGCGAGCGAATGGCCGACGACATCCTGCTGGTGATGGCCAAACGCGAAGGCCGCTATGTGGCGGGCGCAATCAACTTCATCGGGTCCGACGCGCTGTTTGGCCGCCATTGGGGCTGTATCGAGGATCATCCCTTCCTGCATTTCGAGGTCTGCTATCATCAGGCCATCGATTTCGCGCTCGATCGAGGCTTGGAGCGGGTGGAAGCCGGCGCGCAAGGCGAGCATAAACTGGCGCGCGGTTATCTGCCGGTCACCACCCATTCGGCGCATTATATCGCCCATCCCGGCCTGAGGCGGGCGGTCGACGACTATCTTCGCCAGGAACGCGCCGAGGTCGAGGCGATCGGCTCTTATTTGACGGAACACAGCCCGTTCCGAAAAAGCGGCGCCGAAGAAGAGTGAATTGCCGCCTTCAGCGGCTTGAAAACAAATCGTTTCGGGCGCAAATTTCTCCCTACAGACTGAGGAGAACGCGCATGCCCGGAACCATTCCCTACGATCCCGAAAACATTTTCTCGAAGATCCTCAAGGGTCAGATTCCGTGCCACGCCATCTATGAGGACGAGCACACGCTGGCTTTCATGGACATCATGCCCCAGGCCGAAGGCCATGCGCTGGTCATCCCGAAAACGCCGTCGCGCAATCTGCTCGACGCCGACCCGACCACCTTCATGTGGCTGATGCCGACGGTGCAGAAGATCGCCCGCGCCGCCAAGAAGGCGTTTCACGCCGACGGCGTCAAGATCGTCCAATACAACGAGGAAGCCGCAGGCCAGACCGTGTTCCACCTGCATTTCCATATCATCCCGATCAAGGACGGCGTGGCCTTGAAGCCGCATGGCGGCAAGATGGAAGACGGCGGCAAGCTCGCCCACAATGCCGAGATGATCCGGGAAGCGCTGAAATTCATTTCATGAAAACACCATGATTGAATGCGAGCCGGATGACGGGGGCGGAAAGGAACTGTCATGAAGGCCGCATTCATCGTGATGAGCATTCTGGGCTGCGACGATTCCGGCGTCCACTGCACGCCGGTCGCGTCGGTGTCGCAGGAATGGCAAAGCATCGCCGCCTGCGACGCGGCGTCGGAAAGCGTCCTCAAACGGTATCAGAACGTCAAGAAGCCCATGGTCGCGGCCATCTGCCAGACGGCGGATACGGGCGACGACATCGAGCCGTCCTCCGACATCTCGGAAAGCACGGTCTCGCAGCCGCCGGCGCCGCCGCCCGCCCACAAGGACGATCACGAGGGGCTGATGACGCGGGCCAAGGCGCTGTTCGGCCGTGCCGTGCCGAGCCGTGCGGCGCTGCAGAAATCGGTGGAAGCGCCGGTGCATTTCGTCGGCGACACCTATTCCTGGGTCGCGCGAAAGATCTCACCGTAACGCCGAAAGCATCGGCAATTCCCACACTGTGCCTTGGATGCTCAAGCCGCCTCGACCGCGAGGAATGACGCGTAAGCGCGAGCCGACTGACGCTGTTCGACGAATTGCAGCCGTTCGACCATGTCGATGAGCTGGCTCGATAATTCTCCGATCGCCTTGCGGCTGCGGAACCGATCCACCAGCCTCAGGGCGATCGCGCCGAAACCCTGGGCATGAGGATCGATCGCCTGACGGCGCCATTCCAGCGTCGCCTCGACGAACACTTCCGACATTTCCCGAGCGATGCCCGCCGCCTCGTAGAGAGCGCGGATCGCGTGCCAGCGCCCATCGGCGAGAATCGAGCGGACGCGTTTTTCCTGTAGGCTGGAGAGATGCGAGATCGCGGCAGCGAAGAAATCGATCTTGCCGAGGCAGAGCGCCTGCATGAGGAAGGCGGGCGTCAGGAATTCCTGTTCCGCCAGATGGTCGATCAGGCTGTCCATGTCGGCGACGTCGGCTGCGCCGGCCAGCGCGACGGTCGCCTCTTCGCAGGCTTCGCGCAACAACCGCTCGGAGCGGCGCGCGCCGAGAATATTGCGCACCAGATCGCTGTCGCCGAGCGCCTCCGACAGGCTGAGCGCCAGTCGATGGCGGGCGTCGAGCGGCAGTTCCTCGCGCTCCAGCAGCATCTCGCGCAGGATGGCGTTGCCGGCATGCCGTTCGGCGATGCGCCGCAGGCTGTGGCGCGTGACGATTGCGCCGGGATTGGCGAGCATGATCTCGATCTCCGCCTCGTCGCCGATCTCGGCGATCGCCGCGCAGACCGGTTGCGTCAAGACATAGCGCGAGGCGATCAAAGCGCGGGTGACGCCATCGCCGCGGGCGGCGAGGTCGACGAGGTCGACATCGGACAGGATCGGCGACCGGCCGATGACTTCCGCGGCGATTTCCGGCTGGTCCAGGCAGAGGGAGAGCACGAGGGCTCGCGGCGCCTGCTCCGCCCCGCCCAGCGCCTGGGCGAGCGCCAGACGAACTTTCGGCGAGGAATCGTCGAGCAGCCAGGTCATGGCCAGGAGAGCCGCCTGACGCTCATGCGCATCCATGACGGAGTGAAGATAGGCTCGGCCGAGCGCATTGGCCGCCTTGGCGCGTTCGGACGCTTTCGCCTTTTCCGCCCAACGGATAAAAGTCTCTATGATCACGCCCGACTCCCAGACTCGCGCCCTGTACTGAATTGAGCCTATCCGGCAAAAGTTTAAGATTGGTTCACCATGTTTGGAGAGGGTCGGTTAACTCTATGAGACGAGCGGCGAAATGAACGAAGACTCCATTTCCGCGACGGCTCTGGCGACGCTTCGCTGGTTTCAGTCGGATCGGCCGCCATTGACATTGGCGGTCGTCAACGGCGAGTCGGACCGTCTCGCCTCCGACCTTCAATCGGCCCTTGGCGCGCGCAGCGACGGGCTTCTCATCCGATGCTGCACCGGCTTGGCGGGCCTTGAAAGAGCGGATACGGCTTTGCGGGTCGCAGAAGCGCGGATGGGGATCGCCGACGGCGCCACGCCCGTGGTCGCCAGCATGGCCGACACCGCGCGCGCCGTGCTCGCGTTGCAGAAACCTCCGATCGCCTCGCCGCGCCTCGTCGGCTTCACCTGGGACCGCGCCGGCCTGCGAACCAGCCTCGGCTGCGCCGACCCTTCGCCGCTTCTCGACCAGGCGCGATTGCAATTGTTGTTCGCGGCGGCGGCGGCCGGAATGCCGGCGTTCGAATGGCGCACAGGCGCGAGCGGCAATGCCGACGAAGCCCGTTCGCTCGGCTTTGCGGGGCATGTCGGGTAAGCGTCAACCGACCTTGGGTCGGGCAAGCTCGAACAGCGGGCCGGCTTCGGCGTAATCCATATAGCCGAGCCGCGTCACCGGACGCGCCAGGGCCACGTCGAAACGGCCATTCTGGATGACGGAGTCGTCGATGCGGATGCCGACTACCTGGCCGAGCACCATATGCGCATCCGCCTCCCGGCCGTCGAGACCGACGGGGCGGATGATCTGGGTGACGCGGCATTCGAGCACGGCTTTCGCTTCCGCCACATAGGGCGCATCGACCATTTCGCCCTCGGCGGCAGTCAGGCCGGCGAGGTCGAATTCGTCGACCCCGTAGGGTACGGCGGCGGAGGACGCGTTCATCGCCGCCATCAGGTCGGCGCTGACATAGTTTACGGTGAAGACGCCGGTCTCGGCGGCGTTGCGGGCCGAGTGCTTGTAGCCCGACGACGAGAACATCACGATCTTCGGGCTGTCGCTGACGATGTTGAAGAAGGAGTAAGGGCCGAGATTGCGGCCGCCATCGGCGCCGCGCGTGCCGATCCAGCCGATCGGCCGCGGCGCGACGATCGCCTTGAACGGATCATGCGGCAGGCCGTGGTCGCGCGTATCGGCCTTGTAGAACATCCGTCTATTCCGCCCAGTTGACGATGTCGGACAGCTCCGGCCGCGGCCGGTCGACGACGGGAAAATCGGTCGAGCCGATATGGATGAAGCCCGCCACCTTCTCGCCCGGCTGAACGCCGAGGATCGGGAAGGCGCGCTCGTCGAAGGCCATCCACTCCGACAGCCAGTTCGAGACATAGCCATGCGCATTGGCCGCCATCAGCAGGTTGAGGCAGACGGCGCCGGCCGACATCACCTGTTCCCATTCCGGGATTTTCGCATGCGGCGCGGCGCGGGAGACGACGGCGATCACCACGGGAGCGCGGGTGAAGCGTGTCTCCTCGACCTTGACCATCTCTTCGGAGAGATCCGGCTGGTCGCCCTTGCGGATGGCGGAGAGTTCGAGCGAGATCCGCTCGCGCACCGGGCCGGAATAGACGATGAAGCGCCAGGGGGCGAGCTTGCCATGGTCGGGAACCCGGCTCGCCAGCGTCAACATGGCGTCGACCTCTTCCTTGGAGGGACCCGGCTCGCGCATCTGGAAAGCGGGAATGGAACGGCGGGTGCGGAGATAATCGATCAGCGTGATATCGGTCTTCATATTGCCTCTATTCCGACGGAGATGTCGGACTTGAAATCCTGTCCAGCTTGCGGGAGAAGTGATCCGCCGCGAACGGAGAGTCAAGCTCGGAAATGAAGACCGCCATCATCGCCTCATTCGCGCCAGCGGCCCTCGCCCTCATGGTCGCCGGCTTCGCCGCGCCGGCCGCAGCGCAGGACACCGACCCTTTCACCGTCATCGAACCGAGCCGTCGGCCGGATGAAGCCAAGCCCGGCGCAGAGATGACGCCGCCGGCCGAAACACCCGCAGTCAACGCGTTTTCGCCACTGTCCCCGAGCGGTGACGCGCTGTTGTCCACCGGCAAGCCCGTGCATTTTGAGGCCCGACTGACCGACGGAGGCAAGCCGATGAAATACGGCCTGTCCTGGCGGGTCTTCCGCCCCATCGCCGGTCCCGACGGCAAGCTGCCGCTGCTGGCCAGCGCCGAGGGCGGCTCGGCCGATCTCGAACTCGAGCCGGGCGAATATTTCGTGCATGTCGCCTTCGGCCGCGCCGGCGCCACCAAGAAGCTGGTCGTGCCCGCCAAAGGCGATGTCGCCGCGCAGACGCTGGTGCTCGACGCCGGCGGCGTGGTGTTGAACGCGGTGTCGGGCTCCGACAACCGCATTCCGGTCAGCGAATTGAAATTCAACATCTATGCGTCCGAGGTTCGCGAGGATGGCGAGCGCGGCTTGATCATGAGCGACGTCAAGCCCGGCGAGATCGTGCGGCTGAACGCCGGCACCTATCACATCGTCTCCAATTACGGCGACATCAACGCCACGATCCGCGCCGATATCCAGATCCGAGCCGGGCAATTGACCAAGGCGACGCTGCAGCACAAGGCGGCCAAGATCGCGCTCAAGCTGGTGTCGCAGGAGGGCGGCGAGGCGATCGCCGACACGGCCTGGTCGATCCTGTCGGGCTCGGGCGACTCGGTCAGCGAGAGCGTCGGCGCCTTTCCGGTGGTGATCCTGGCCGAAGGCAAATACACCGCCGTGGCGCGCCACAAGGACAAGATCTACCAGCGCGACTTCACCGTCGCGCCGGGCAAGAACCAGGATGTCGAAGTGCTGCTGGACGGCGGCTGATCCGTCGGTCCAGTCTTACGCAGTTTTCACCGCGCGCGCGTCCAGCGAAAACACCGACTCGTAAATATATTGCAGGATCGCCTTGCGGTCGGGAATGCGCGACAGCTCGTCCCAGGGCACGATCTGGCCGATATTCGAATAGATCGTCTCGCCCGACAACTGGCAGAATTCGCGGATCAGCAGCGACAGGCGCAACGTCAGCGAAAAGCGGCTGACGAGATGGAACAGCCAGCCGTTCTGTCCCTCGAAATAGATCGGCAGCACGCTGGCCTTGGCCGACTGGATGAGCTTGGCCGGGAACATCTTCCACGGCAGATCCTCGGCCTGGCCGAACCCCTTGGGCGCGGTGGCGACGCCGCCGGCCGGGAAGATCACGATGGTGACGCCGTCCTTCAACAGCCGGAGGGCCTCGTTGCGGGTGGCCATGTTGATGGCCAGCGCTTCCTTGGTCTCTTCGAAAGACACCGGCAGCGCATAGGGCTTCATTTCCGGGATCTTCAACAACTGGTCGTTGATCAGCACCTTGAAGGGACGGCCGAGCTGCTCGGCCAGCGCCAGCACGGCGATGCCGTCGGCGATGCCGTAAGGATGATTGGCGATCATCACGACCGGGCCTTCGGGCAGATCCTTCGGCGGCCAGTTGCCCTTGACCGAAAGGTCGATCTTGATCAGTTCGAGCATCCTGGAAAACACCCGATCGGACTTGCCCACCACTTCGGAGCGCCAGATCTTGTACATTTCGACATATCTGTCGCGGCCGGAAAGGTTCTCGACGGTGCGGATCACCATGCGCTTGAGAAGCGGGTCGCTCTCATTGGCGTAAGACAGTTCTCTGAATTTCACGGGGCGTTTCCAGTATTATCGTCGACAGTTCTTACACCCATAAGAACCTATGGTGACATAATGACGACAGGCGTGGATTTTGTCCACGCCTGTCGGAACTTTTGTCTCGCTTGCGCGTTTAAAGCGCCTTGCGACGCTTGAGATCCGGCGGCGTCGCCTCGTCGACGAGCGCGGCGATGGCTTCCTCCAGCGCCATCGGCGTCTGATTCTGCGAGCCGAGCCGACGCATATTGACCGTCTGCTCCTCCGCTTCGCGCTTGCCGCAGACCAGAATCACCGGAACCTTGGTCACCGAGTGCTCACGGACCTTGTAGTTGATCTTCTCGTTGCGCAGATCCGCCTCGACCGACAGGCCGGCGTGACGCAAACGCTCCACCACCTTCATGGCGTAGTCGTCGGCTTCCGAGGTGATGGTGGCGACCACCACCTGCTGCGGGGCAAACCACAGCGGCATATGACCGGCATAGTTTTCGATGAGAATGCCGAGGAAGCGCTCCATCGAGCCGCAGATGGCGCGATGGATCATCACCGGCTGGGTCTTTTCCGAATTGCTGTCGATATAGAAGGCGCCGAAGCGTTCGGGCAGGTTGAAGTCGACCTGGGTCGTGCCGCACTGCCATTCGCGGCCGATGGCGTCCTTCAGCGTGTATTCGAATTTCGGACCATAGAAGGCGCCCTCGCCCGGCAGGATGCCGGTCTTGATGCGGCCGCCGGACTGTTCCTCGATGGTCTTCAGCACGTCCATCATCACGCTTTCGGCGCGATCCCATAGCGCATCCTCGCCGACGCGCTTGTCCGGGCGGGTGGAGAGCTTGACCACGATCTCGTCGAAGCCGAAATCCTGATAGACCGAGAGGATGAGATCGTTGATGCGCAGGCATTCCGCCGCCATCTGCTCGTCGGTGCAGAAGACATGGGCGTCGTCCTGGGTGAAGCCGCGCACGCGCATCAGCCCGTGCAGCGCGCCCGAGGCTTCATAGCGATGCACGAGGCCGAATTCGGCCAGGCGCACCGGCATGTCGCGATAGGACTTCAGGCCATGCTTGAAGATCTGGATATGGCCGGGGCAGTTCATCGGCTTGAGCGCGAAAACCTTCTGGTCGGCTTCCTCGTCGTCGGGATGGGTGAAGGCATGGGCGGATTTCACCGCGAACATGTTCTCCTGATACCAGCCCCAATGGCCGGATGTTTCCCAGAGCGATTTGTCGAGCACCTGCGGCGCGTTGACCTCCTGATAGGTTCCGGCGAGACGGCGGCGCATATAGGCGGTCAGGGTCTGGAACATGCGCCAGCCCTTGCCATGCCAGAACACCACGCCCGGGCCTTCTTCCTGGAAATGGTAGAGATCCATTTCGCGGCCGAGCTTGCGATGGTCGCGCTTTTCGGCCTCGGCGAGCTTGTGCAGATAGGCGTCGAGCTCGGCCTGTTCGGCCCAGGCGGTGCCATAGATGCGGGTCAGCATGGGATTGTTGCTGTCGCCGCGCCAATAGGCGCCGGCCACCTTCATCAGCTTGAAGGCCGTGCCGATCTGACCGGTGGAAGCCATATGAGGCCCACGGCAGAGATCGAACCAGTCGCCCTGGTGGTAGATCTTGAGATCCTGTCCCTCGGGGATGGCGTCGACCAGCTCGACCTTGAACGTCTCGCCCTTATCGGCAAAGACCTGCTTGGCGCGGTCGCGCGACCAGACTTCCTTGGTGAAGGCTTTGTTGCGGCCGATGATTTCCTTCATCTTCTTCTCGATGACCGGCAGGTCGTCGGGGGTGAAGGGCGCGTCGCGATAGAAATCGTAATAGAAGCCGTTTTCGATCACCGGGCCGATGGTGACCTGAGTGCCCGGCCAGAGTTCCTGCACGGCTTCGGCCATCACATGGGCCGCGTCATGGCGGATCAGCTCGAGGGCGGCGGGATCGGTGCGGGTGACGATCTCGATCCGGCCGTCGACGACGGGGTCGGAGAGATCGCGCAGCGCGCCGTCGATCTTGATGGCGACGGCCTTCTTGGCCAGCGATTTCGAAATGCTCTCGGCGACGTCGCGTCCGGTTGCGGAGGCGTCATAAGAGCGGACGGAGCCATCGGGGAAAGTCAGGGAAACGGACATATGCTTTTCCTTTATCCAGTCCCGCCAACGAATGCGGGTGGTGAGGCCGGAAGATCCGGCAGTTGACGCGCGCGGTATAGAGCGATTTGGGCGGTTTTGGAAGGGTGGGCGGCGGGCCTCCCGGCCGTTGATCGGGACCGGGCGCGCCAAAACCCTCCGCCGCGTCTCATCGCCCGGAGTTAAGCCTCATTCTCTCGCTTCGCCCATGCGGGCTCGGCCGGGGCGCGAAGAACGCCTCGTTAAGTTAGTTTAGTATGACGCTCGTCGCGCCCCGGATTCGGCGGTTTGTGCCTCGAACTTGACGATCTGATCCGCATGCGCAGAAGCCATGCGGGATGTGCGCCTCTGAGGCGCGCCGTAATCTAGACGCCCTTGCGGGCGAGAATACCGAGGGAACGCATACACAGTCTCACCCTCGGCCTTTCTGGGATCGTCGTTTCTCGAAGCCCCGGAGAAAGAAGGTTCACGTCGTCCCCCTTGCCCCAGCGCCGGCCCCACCTCGCCGCGACGCCTCGCGGTGTAGCCGATGATGGGACGAGACGAGGATAAGAGGCGTGGGATGGTGGGGGATGAGGCAAGGGAAGATTCTTCTGAAAATTTGGCGTGAAGGCGCGTCGAAAACACACTATTATGAACTCGTCCAAAGCGCATCATCCGCCTTGATGGCGGCAACCGTCGCTCTTGCGCGTTCATAAGTGTCTGTTTCGCTTTCTCTTTCCGTAATGCTGACGGCCCCGTCATGTCGATGGATGTAAAGCGATGGGAAAACGGCGAACGCGTCATTCCTCCGACTTGTTGATCGTCTGCTGGGCGGAGAGGAAGTTTCCGAACGCTTGCAGTGGTTCGAAATGGTCGCAAATGACCTTGATCACAACAAGAATGGGGACTGCGAGAAGAGCGCCGATGAAACCCCAGATCCAGGACCAGAATGAGATCGAGATGAACACCGCGACGGTGTTCAGCTCCAGCCGTCTGCCGAGCATCAGCGGGGTGACGAACTGTCCTTCGACGATGTTGCAGGTCAGCACGAAGGCGGGCGCAAGAAGACCGATCAGAATTCCGTCGAACGTGGCCAGCGAGATGACGGCGACAACAATCACCGTCAGCAATGCGCCTATATAGGGGAGGAAGTTGAGGATGGCTGCGGCGACACCCCAAACGAGCGCGTTTGGAATTCCGATGAACCAAAGCCCGATGCCGATCGTGACGCCAAGAAGACCGTTGATGATCGTGATCGTGAACAGATAGCGCGAGATTTCCCGCTCGACATTGTAGACCACCCGCAGCGCCTTTTTCTTATCGCTCAGCTTCGGCGCCGACTGGATGATCTTCTCGTAAAACAGGGTCCCTGATGCGAGAAGAAACAGGGACAGAACGAAGGTGATGGCAAGCGTGGTTCCAATCGATACCGCGTTGCCGGCGGCCCGCGACAGGATGCCGGGTTGAGCCACGACGACTTTTTGGACATTGGAGTCCGCGACCGCCTCTGTGGCGGAGTCGATCTGCGCGGTTGCCTTGATCGCCTTTTCGACCGTCATCTGAAGGCTATGAGCCTTGTCCTGCAGTTTCTGGCCGATGGCGGGAGCATCGGCGACCAGCGCCGATATCGGGCCGCTGGTCACATAAACCAGGGCCGAAATAAACAGCGCCGTCAGAATGATGAGCAGCGTCGCGGAAATCGCCGCGGGCACCGAGCGCTTGGAAAGGAAGCGGACGATCGGGCTTAGCGTAAGGGCGAGGAGGAACGCCAACACAATCGGCGTGAGAAACTCTCGGCCGACATAGAGGCTATAGATGATCATCAGAAACAGAATGGATCCTACATATTTCTGAAGTCTTGTCGATCCCGGCGAGGCGTCGGGAGCTGGAGGCGCCGGCGCCTGTGGGTCTGTGGTCATGTTCGCGCACTCCGCGTTGGAAGCCTGTGAGCGGTGAACGCTCCGCCGCTGAATGCGACGAGGCCAGAATTCAAAATAGCACTTGGACGTTTTCAAATTGAGGGCAGTGATCGTCAGCGTCGTCAGTTTCGCATGCGTCGCTTTTTGCTGGTCGAGTATCTCGCTGACAAGGACATGCGCCTTTTCGTTGCTTGGCGGCTCGGCCCATCAGCGCAGCAACCCGCAGCAGGAAATCTCATCGTGTTCGACGGCCTGACCGACGCCCTGGCGAGATTGACCGGCCAATTCATTCGCCTTGCCGACGACCTTGTCTGCGGCGCCGCCCATCGTCGTCTCCCTGATGCGAAACCTGAGTGTCCCGTGGCGGAGTTAACGGCGGAAGCGAGTTCCAGTTCCGCTGAGAGTCCTGGATTTCCGCCCAAGAGCAACCACGGGGGCCGCCGTCTCAGCAGGGCCCTAAGGCGCCGCGCGATAAATTCCGACGCCTCATTGTGCAGCGCAGCATTCGTCCCCATGTCTAATCCTCGCCCCATGGCCGGGCTTTGGAGAATGAAAATGTCCCCCGCAAACAGAGTAAGAGAACTCGTCGAACTGAAAAGATTCGGCACAAACCCGGGCGCTTTGAGGGGTTGGCTCTTTCTGCCCTCGATCCTGGCTCCCAAAGCAGCACTCGTCGTTGTCCTGCATGGCTGCACCCAGACTGCGGCAGGCTACGACCTCGGTTCCGGATGGTCGCAGCTTGCCGAGGAGAAGGGCTTCGCGGTGCTGTTTCCAGAACAGCAGAGATCGAACAATGCGAATCTCTGCTTCAATTGGTTCGAGCCGGGCGACATCCGCAGAGATGTTGGCGAAGCCGCCTCCATCAAAGAGATGGTCGACCATGTCATGCAATCCCATGGACTGGACTCGGACCGCATTTACGTCACGGGCCTATCGGCAGGCGGGGCTATGGCCAATGTGATGCTTGCAGCCTATCCCGATCTCTTCGCGGGCGGCGCCATCATTGGCGGGCTGCCTTACGGGGTGTCCTCCGGCGTTGCCCAGGCTTTCGAGCGTATGCATGGGAGAAATCCGCCGAGCAGCAAGACGTTGCGGAAGGCGCTGGCGACCACATCGACGAGACCTCGGCGATTGCCGTCCGTCTCCATCTGGCACGGCACGCATGACCAGACCGTAAAATCTGTCAATGCCGAACAGATCGCCGATCAATGGCGCGGCGCTCACGACCTGCCGGGCTTGCCGAGCGCAGAGACGATCAATGGCCATCTGCGCCAGGCTTGGTCGGACCCGCATGGGCGGACGCTGGTCGAGCTCTATCTTGTCAAAGGCATGGCGCATGGCGTTCCCCTGGCATCGCCGGCCCACACTGCACTGGGTAAGGCGGGACCTTACATGCTGAGCGCCGGCATATCGTCTACCGCTCGAATCGCCATGTCCTGGGGGCTGGCCGATGCGAACGACGTATCGATGTATGAACAGTCCACCACCACCCGAAACGTCGACGCCGGGCGCGACCGGATAGAATCGCTCTTGGCCAGGGCGCTCGACTTCGCGAAGAGCAAAGGCGGCCAGACTCGTGGCGACCGTTGGACGGAGCAGGGTGTCGGCAAGGTCATTAACGACGCCTTGCGTAAAGCCGGGCTATTGAAATGATGCCCGCGCCGATTTCCCGCCAAGTCCGCTCAGGGTCAGATGCCGACATCCATCCTGTTCCGGCGCGGCGCGGGGAGTGATCGGCCCTCCGCCGCTTTCCAAAACGTCTCCATGCAGTCGTCGGCGGCGACTTGGTCGATCAGTCAGGGCCCGCACGTCGCGCATCGACCCTGCGCTTCGCATCGGCGTCGCCCGGCAGCGCAGGTTGTGTGCAGGAGTTCACATCTCCCACCCATCCCCCATCCGGTCCAGATCCCGGTCCGGCGCCGCATAGGGGATGAACCCGTCTTCTGCCGCCGCCGCTTCGAACGTCGCGACCCGCTTGTCGCCGGTGATGTAGTCGGTGACATAGACGGGGATGTCGTGGGCGAGGAAGTCGCGCTTGAGGATGCGGATCGTGTCTTCGTCGGGGCGAAAACGGTTGTTTTCGTCCTTGTCGCCGCGGAAATAGAGGTCTTCGATGCCGATGCCGCCGATGGAGGCATAGTAGTCGGCGATCTCGTTGCGATAGGCCCGACCTCCGTCCTTCAGCGCGTCGATGATCCAGGCGCCGTTCTGCGGGATGACGAAGAAATCGGCGTTCTTTTCGCGGGCGTGGTCGGTCATGTCCTTGATGAACTCGACCATGCGGTCGGCGGCCTGGGTGTCGTTTTTCGGGTCGCCCGGCTGGCGGTCGGATTTCTTCACCTCCGAACCCCAGAAATAATAGGCGTCGACGATGTCGAGATAGGCGGCGTCGAAGCCGGCCTTAACGATTTTGTCGAGATCGCCGCTTCGCTTGTCGTTGAAGAGGATGTCCTGCCAATCCTCGTCCCAGTACCGGACCTTTCGGCTTTCCGGCCAATCGGGATTGACGGGGCCTAGCCAGTCGGGGGCGTCGGCGGTGAGCCTGCCGGTCGCCTTGCCGGTGGTCGTCCAGTCCTCGTCCCAGTAGTCTCGGAAATCGCTGGCCTCGCCGATGGAGATGTAGGAGGCGACGAGACGGCGGCCGTCCGGGCCGTCTTGCATGGCGGCGACATCCCTGCGGGAAAAGCGGGTCGCGTCGGTTCCGTCGCGGGTGGCGTCGATCACCAGCATGTCATGCGGCTGGCGGGCGAGCGCCTCCACCGACAGCGGCGCGTTGCGGCCCTGGAGCTGGTAGCCCCAATTGTCGACCTCGATCCATCCGTCGCGGGTTTTGTAGCGGGGCATCGGCATCTCCTGTTCGGAGGCAAACTAGCCGATTCCTGCAGGATATTCATAGGCCTTTCACACAAGGCCGGGCAGGCGGCTGCGCCAGCCGCTCGCCCCTGTCAACTAAATTTTCGAAAGACCCGAAACTTTTTCATAGGCTGAACGTTATCTGAACGAAGCATTCAGCGGCGCTTCAAGGCTGATCGGTTCTAATCAACGCCGATGAGAGGGAAAGTCCGGAACTCAGCCGGTGTTCCCCAGGAAACAGGCAAGACCCGCGAAATCGGCCATAAGAGTGGCCGGGCGGACAAACGGTCTGACGAAAGGATGAACGAGATGATGTACATGACCCTTACAGCAATGGCAGGCCTGATCACCGTAATGTTCGTCGCGACCGCCGTGTCGTCCATCGTCACCTCCATCCGCGAGAACGACGCCGCCCGCCGCGCCGCCCTTCGCCGCGCCGCTTTCTAAACAACCAACTGACCTCCTCCCCCCAGCGCGGGTGCGTTCCCCTCCCCGCATCACCCGCGCTTTTCTTGACCGGACGGCCTCCCCTGCCCGTCCGGTCATTTTTTTGTTCGCTCGACCGCCTGCGGCCTGATGTAGCATCGGCGCAACCGAATCGAGCCCCGCATGCGCCCCGACCTCATTTCCCTGCTCACCGATATCCGCCAGTTGCAGCAGAGCGGCGATCATCCGCGCGTCGTCGACTTGTTGTCGCCGCTGCCGGAGGCGGCGGGCGAGCCGGCGCTGATCGGCGCGCTCGCGGCGAGTCTCGCCAAAACCGGCCGGACGATCGAGGCGGGCCGGCTCTATGAACGGCTCGGCGCGCTGGTCCCCGACAAAGCGAACGCCTTCACCACACTGGCCTGTCAGCTGTTTCTGCAAGCCGGCGCGAGTGACGATCTCGACCGGGTCGCGCCGCTGATCGCGGCTTTGCCCGCGCCGGAGCCAAAGCTGGTGACGGCGCTCATCCGCGCCCTGCAGGCCCGCGGGAACGTCGATGCGCTGCCTGCCCTTCTTAATCGGCTCGGCGACGAGACGCCGGCGCAGGCCTTCTTCAAAGCCAATTGCTTCAAGGCGATCGGGCGGATGGCGGCGGCGCGCGACTGCCTGAAGGCGGCGCTCGCCCATCATCCAGACGATGTGATGCTGACCGTGGATCTCGTCTCATCGGCCCGCGCGATGATGGATTTCGACACGATGCGCGGTTTCGACGCGATGATGACGCCGCCGCGCACGCCCTTCGCCGAAGCCGTGTTCACCCATCAGGCGGCGCTCGACCGGCTGTACTGGCTCGACGACCCGGCGAAGCAGAGCGCGCCGTCGGCGGATGAATTGCGGCTGCGGCAGATGGCGAAGACAGGGCCCGCTCCGCGTCCACGCCGAACCATGCAGCAGCAAGGCAAGATCCGCATCGGCTATCTCAGCGACGAATTCGGAAATTTCATCGTCTTCGACGTGATGGAGCCGGTGTTTCTGGCCCATGACCGCGCGCGATTCGAGATCCGGTTGTTCGGTTATGGCTCGAGAAAAATCGCCGACAAACGGCTCGGAGCGCTCGAGCCCGATTATATCGATCTCTCGGGTCTCGACGACCAGGCGGCGGCCGACAGGATCGATGCCGAGGGGATCGACATTCTCGTCGATCTCAAGGGTTTCACTCGCAATGCCCGGCTCAACATCGCCCGCCTTTGCGGCGCGCCGGTCAAGGCCGTCTATCTCGGCTATCCCGCCAGCGTGCCCGGCGGCGATTTCGATTGCGCCGTCACCGACCGGCTCGTGACGCCGGACGACGCAAAGCCGCAGTATCGCGAAAAGCTCTGCCGCTTGCCGGAGACGCAGATGCCGAACCGCGCCTTCGACCCAGCCGATATCCATGCCGTCAACCGCGCCGATGTCGGCCTGCCGGACGACAAGATCATTCTCGGCGCCTTCAACGCGCCGCGCAAGATGACGCCGAAACTGTTCGATCTCTGGATGGAGATCCTGCGCGCAGCGCCGGAGGCGGTGCTGTGGATCCTGTGTCGAAACCCGGAGGCGCAGCGCTCGCTGCTGGCGGAAGCCAGGCGGCAGGGCGTGACGCCGGACCGCATTGTGTTCATCGATGGGCCTGCGCCGCATCCGATCTATCTCGGCCAGATCGCGCTCGCCGATCTCGCGCTCGACACCCTGCCTTACAACGGTCATTCCACCAGCGCCGATATCCTCCGCGCCGGAACGCCGCTCGTGACCATGCGCGGGCAATCCTATCATTCCCGGGTCAGCTGGGCGCTGCTGAAGCTCTCCGGCTGCGAGGACTTGGCGGCGGAGACGGAGCGCGATTATGTGCGGCTGGCGCTGGAGCTGATCGGCGACGGCCACAGGCGCGCCGGTTATCGGGCGAAGCTGGAGGCGTCCAGGGTCATTTCGCCGCTGTTCGATCCCGTCAGGATGACGCGACATCTTGAAACGGCGTACGACATGATGGCGGAGCGGGCGCGGCGGGGGCTGGCGCCCGATCATATCGACGTTCCGGCGCTGCCGCGCTGAAACACTGGCTTTCCGGGCGCTGTCGCGCCGGGCGCTGTCGCGCCGGCATCACCGACCGGCGACGAGGGTCAACGCAATCGTCCACATCACCACGCCGATCAGGGCGTCGAGGATCCGCCAGGCATTGGGGCGGGCAAACAGCGGCCTGAGCAGGCGCGCGCCGTAGCCGAGCGAAAAGAAGAAAGCGAACGACGCCGTGACGGCGCCGAGGCCGAAGACATGTTCGGCGCCGTCATAGCGGGTGGAGATCGCGCCCAGCAGCACCACAGTGTCGAGATAGACATGCGGATTTAGCCAGGTCAGCGCCAGACAGGTCAGAAGCGTCGGCCAGAGCGGACGCGTCATTCCCTGCTCGGCCAGCAGCGCGGCCCCACCGCGCCAGGCGGAGAGAAAGCTGCGCGCGCCATACCAGAGGAGAAACAGCGCGCCGCCGATGCGCATGGCGGGGTCGAGCCAGGGCATCACCGTGGACACCAGCCGGAAGCCCGAGACGCCCAGCGCAATCAGCGCCGCGTCCGACAGCGCGCAGGCGAGGCAGACGGCCAGCACATGCTGTTTCAGAAGTCCCTGCCGCAGCACGAAGGCGTTTTGCGCGCCGATGGCCATGATCAGGCCGAGACCGGCGCCGAAACCGGTGAAGAAAATAGGCAATGTCATCTGCGCTCCTTTGCGGTCGGAGCTGTGCTAGCGCGGCCAGTTGATTTAGGCTAGTTAAACAATCTTACTTGGATTAAGCATGGCTAATCACGATGATCGACTACGCCTCGCTGCGCGCCGTGGCCGCAGTGGCCGAGACCGGCAGCTTCGAGAAGGCCGCGCGACAGCTGAATGTCACGCCCTCGGCCGTGTCGCAACGCGTAAAACACTTGGAAGACCGGATCGGGGCGGCCTTGATCGTCCGCGGCGCGCCCTGCGTCGCCACCGAAAAAGGCGCCTGGCTGTGCCGGCACATGCAGCATGTCAGCCTGCTCGAGCAGGACCTGTTTCGCGAACTGCCGGGACTGGAGGACGGCGACCGGTCGAGCGGCCGGGCCACGGTGGCGGTGGCGGTCAATGCCGACAGTCTCGGCTCGTGGTTCCTGCCGGCGGCGGCGCGGTTTTCCGAACGCGCCGGGCATCTGCTCGCCGTCACCGTCGACGATCAGGACCACACGGCGGAATGGCTGAAGCGCGGCCAGGTGCTGGCCGCGGTCACGAGCCTCGCCAAGCCGGTGTCCGGCTGCCGGGCTTTGTCGCTCGGCGCCCTGCGCTACAGGGCCACCGCCAGCCCCGCCTTCCTCGCCCGGCATTTTCCGTCGGGCGTCACCGCGGAGGCGCTGGCGGACGCGCCGTCGCTGACCTTCAATCAGAAAGACCTGTTGCAGGAACAATGGGCGAAAGTCGCGCTCGGCTGCAAGGCGGGGCTGTCGGGTCATTGGCTGCCGTCGACCCAGGCTTTCGTCGACGCCTGCCTGTTGGGGCTGGGCTGGGGCATGAATCCGGATCTGCTGGTGCGCGACCATCTCAAAGCCGGACGGCTCGTCGAACTCGTGCCCGGCGCGCATCTCGACATTCCCCTGTTCTGGCAGATCAACCGTATGGCGGCGGACCAGCTCGTGCAACTCACCGCTGCAATCGCCCAGGCCGCCAAGACTTGCCTCGAACCTGCCAAAAGTGAAATATAAATAGTATTACTTATAGTTGGCCGCCTTATTAAGGTTAACGAAACCTTCACATTGCGAAAATTCTCTCTATATACGATAGCATTCTGCAAGGAATACGGGAGGAAAACGGATGTCCAGCCACGCAGCTCAGTATAGCGCCACCCTGAAATTCAACGGCGTCGCCGCCGACGCGAGCCGGATCGAGGCGCGCATGGTCGAACTCGGCATGGACCGCGAGGCGTTCCATATTTCGCTGGGCTCGGAAGACAGCGCCAGCATCCATTTCTGGGAGCCGGATCAGGACGAAGCCCAGCGCGTGCTGCAGAAGATTCTGGAGCTGCAGTAAACCAAATTCCCGGTCACGCTGAGAGAGTTCTTGTCGCCTCTCCGATCCAGGGCTAGAAGCGGGTCTAATTCATTTTAGATAGCGTGATAATCCATGGCGATCCGACTTCGCTTCTTTCCGCCTCATAGTTGAGATCAAGACTTTCGAGTTGCAGCAAGGTTTGGTCGCGTTCAAAGAGGTGACCGGCGCCGACCACACGATAAGATGCCCCGTCCTGAGGATGAAGGTCTCCACACAGGAAGCACCAGCCGTCTTCATCTCTGGTGACCAGCTTTATTGGCCGGGTGTCCTCGGAAACATGAATACCGACATACGACTTTTGATTGGCAAGTGGGGGCAACGGCGCTTCCGATCCTATTTTCCAACTGGGGCTTGCTTGGCTGGCTACCGGAAATGCCGAGGTGAATTACTTGTCATCGACATTTTGTCGCCCCAAATTCCAGAGACGCTTCCAAATGTGGTAAGGAAGAGAATATTGCATCCAACCGTTTTCCAAACCCATGGATTTGGCGAACATGGCAGCAGAAAAGCCCATCAACACTGTCATGATAAAAAATATCACAAACTTAGTATAAGCGTTATTCAAATAAAACGCATGTATCAACAGCGATACAATCGCTACTCTAACGGAATAATTCAGCATGATTCACCCAGAAAACGTAATACAATTTCACCCACACGTTTTCGATCCTTTGGAATTTTTACCGACCAACAATATGACACGTATATTCTCCACAAGGCGAAGACTGCGTATCTTAATGCGTATGCCGGATTACGTGTAATCAGCACGCTGCGCCCTAAAAGAGGTATAGGCCTTGCCTTTGGGGTTTCAAGCGCGAAACGGGCCGGAGCCACCCGCCCCTAAAACATCCGATAACAATTGAGAAACTCTTAGTGGAAACAGCCTTTGGCGATGTTCCGCCAATTCCGTTAACTGGAGAGTATCCAGCGAGCGCCCTTCCAGCACGTCGAGGCTTTTTTGTGCGCGTTCGCCAACAGCCCAAACTGACATCCCCGAAACTTGCTGCGCCGTCAGGGGCGATGTGCTTTAAACTCGTCCCATGGCCTTTACGCTCAGACAATTGCAATATTTCATCGCCGTGGCCGAACAGGGCACAGTATCCGGGGCGGCGCAGATGTTGTCGATCTCGCAATCCTCGATCACCGAAGCGATCAAGGAACTCGAAAGCGATCTCGGCGTGACGCTGTTCGAGCGGCATTCGCGCGGGCTGACGATCACCCATAACGGCCATCAGTTCCTGCGCCATGCCACCAACATTCTTTCGCAGGTGTCGGACGCCCGCCGGGCTTTTTCTGAACAGAAGCAGGATGTCTCCGGCGCGCTCAATCTCGGCGTCACCTCGCTGGTCGCAGGTTACGTTCTGTCGGATCTTCTCCGCCGCTACAGGCGCGCCTATCCGGGCGTCGACGTGACCGCCATGGAGGACAACGGCTCTTATCTCGAACATCTGCTGGTCGGCGGCGAGTTGGATATCGCGGTGATGACGATTTCCAACCTGCGCGACCGCATGGCGTTGCAGGCGGAGATCATCGAAACCTCACCCTATCGGCTCTGGCTGCCGATGGGCCACAAGCTCGGCGGCGCCGACATCATTTCGGTGAAGGACATCGCGCGCGAACCGCTGATCATGTTGACGGTCGATGAAATCGAGGAGAATACCGGCAAGTTGTTGACGGCGTTGGGCGCCAAGCCGCATGTCGCCTTCCGGACGCGATCGGTGGAAGCGGTGCGCAGCCTGGTCGCCACCGGCGCCGGGGTCGCGCTGCTCCCCGACCTCGTCTATCGACCGTGGTCACTGGAAGGCGACAGGATCGAAAGCCGGGATGTTTCCGGCGCTTTGCCCGTCGTTCAGGTCGGGCTCGTCTGGCGGAGGGGATCTTCCCTGCCGACCGCGGCGCGCGAGTTTCTCCGGATCGCGGAGACGGCGCGCGCGGTCCGCGACCGATGACGGGAACGCTCAGAGGCCGGGCGAGGTGCCGCGCCGGGAGAAATCGTCGTCCGTGACGAAGCGCGGGTCCACGCCGATATCGGCGAGCAGATGCGGCGACAGCCGGCGCAATTCGGCCGGAAGTTCTGGCGCCGCTGCGGTGGTCTCGTCTGCGCCGAACAGGGCTGCGATGCGATTGAGCGCATTGCTCCAATCGAGGGAAACATGGCCGGCGTGATGCGTGGCGAAAGAGGTCGACATAGCCTGCTCCATCAAGTTTTTCTTTAAGCTGATTTGATGGTCCTGTTATGACGCATTGACGGGAATTGGGGAAACGAGTAATTCTCAATCTAATTTCAAGCTTTTTTTGAAGGTCCAACATGCGAGCCGCACCCGGCGCCCGAGCATTGCGAACGCTGGTGGCCGCAGGACATCACCTCAACTTCACCCGCGCGGCCGACGAACTCGGCCTGACGCCGGCGGCGGTGAGCTACCAGATCAAGGAAATCGAGGATCAGGTCGGCGCGCAGTTGTTTGTCAGAACGAGCCGCTCCATTCGTCTGACCGAAGCCGGCGCGATCATGTTCGACGCCGCAAAGGAAGCGATCGACGTTCTGGAGAAAGCCGTGTCGCGGGCGCGCAAGAAAGCGCGCGGAGCCGACTATCTGCGCGTCACCGTCGATCCGCAATTCGCCACCAAATGGCTGATGCGCCGCGTCGATCAATTTCGCAAGCGGCATCCGGAAATCGAACTGCGCTTCGACGTCTCCTACGAAGTGCGCGACTTCGATCTCGACGACGTCGATGTCGCGATCCGTTACGGCTCCGGCAAATATGCCGGGCTGGGGTCGCATCGTCTGTTCGACAACATCATCGTGCCCGTCTGCAGCCCGCGGCTGCTCGATTCCGGCAAGCCGTTGAAGGAGCCGCGCGACCTGCAACTGCACACGCTGGCGCATATCGAATGGTCGCGCCCCGGCGTGACCTGGCCGAACTGGCGAATGTGGATGGCCGCCGCCGGCGTGGCGGATTTCGACGACAGCCGCACCATCGTCTTCGGCACTTCGACCGACGCGGTCGAGGCGGCGCTTGCCGGCGAAGCCGTGGCTTTGGCGGATTTCGCCATGGTGGCCAGCGACCTGTCGGAAGGCAAGCTGATCCGGCCGTTCGACCTCAGCATCCGCGCGCCCTCGGAATACGCCTATTTCCTCGTCTATCCGCAGCAGAACGCCGGCGACGCCCGCATCGCCGCGTTTCGCGAATGGGTGGTGGAAGAGGCGCGACAGATGCAGATCTGACGCGCCCTGCCCGGGTCAGAGCGGTGCGGCGGGATGAGGCGAACCGTCATAGGCGCCCCAGATCGACTGGTCGAGGCAGATCACCGACCCCGTCATCAAGCCGGATTCCGGCGAGCAGAGATAGACGCAGGCGCGCGCCACTTCCTGCGGATCGACCAGGCGGCCGAAGGGCTGGCCGGCGGCGGCCTTTTCCAGCCAGTTGGCGGGGGCGCCATGGAATTCGCGCTGGATGCGATCCTCGCCTTCCGACGCCATCCAGCCGATGTTCAAGCCATTGACGCGAATGCGGTTGCGCAGAACGGCATAGGCCGTGTTCTTGGTCAGCGTCTCCAGCGCGCCCTTGGAGGCGCAATAGGCGGCCAGAAAGGGCTGTCCGGCCATGGCCGACATCGAGCCGATATTGACGATCGCGCCCTCGGTGTTTTCCCGGCGCATCAATCCGATCGTCTCCTGCATCAGAAAGAACGGCGCCCGCACATTGATGGCGAACATGCGGTCGAACAGTTCGGGACTTGTGTCGAGGATCGTGCCGCGATCGGTGATGGCGGCGGCGTTGACCAGGCAGTCGATCCGGCCGAACTCCGCGTCGGCGCGGGCGATCACAGCGCGCGCGTCCTCCACTTTTTCAAGGTCGGCGGGCTGATAGATGGTGCGGACGCCGGTGGCGGCTTCGATCTCGCGCGCCTTGGCCTCACCCTTGGCCTGGTTGCGGCCGCAGATCACCAGTCCTTCCGCGCCGCGTTCGGCGAACAGCCTCGCCACGGTGGCGCCCAGTCCCTGCGTTCCGCCGGTGACGACGGCGATCTTGCCCGTGAGACGGGCGGCGTTGTCAGTCATGCGTCCTCCTTGGTCACTTCGCGGTGACCCGATCCAAAACGAAGAACCCTCCCCGGCGCCGGGGAGGGTCTTTGACGACGTCCGGACGCGGGGGAGAAACCGCGACAGGAGACGGACGTCCGGAGCATTTCCCCATGCAAAGCTTGGCGTATTTGCTGGAAATGCCCGTGCGGGGATTTTGGTCTCCGCTTGTGCGAGCCGGAACGCGCCCCGGCTCGTCGCCCGCGCCGATCGGTCAGCGGCGCAGACGAAAGGGTTGGTCAGGTGAGCTTTTTCTCAGACTGATCGGCCAGCGCTTTTGCGAAGTCGTCCGGCGTCATGTCGGACGCGAGCGCTTCGCGGAACAACTGCGCCTGCGTCTTGGGCGCCAGGCCGCCGAGCGGAGGATCGCGATCGAGATTGGTCGGGAAGGAATAGCCTTCGGCGCAGGAGGCGATGGCGTTGTCGGCCGCAGCGTCGCTGATCCGGCCGGAAGCGAGCATGGCCTTCAGCGCCGGATAGAGCGCCGCCGACATCTTTTCCCGGCCGACCGATTCCATCGCGCGTCCGAAAGCCGAGGAGACCTGCAGGAGATTGGCGGTGCGCAGAATATTCTCCGACCGGTTGGTTCCCGCCGCATGGATGAGCGCCGGATTGAAGAACACCACGTCGCCCTTCTCCAGCGGCAATTGGACGTGATGGGCGGTGAAGTAGTCCTGAAACTCCTGCCGCGCCGAAACCAGATAGCCGAGTGGGTAAAGCTGGCTATAGGGCAGGAACCAGGTCGGGCCGCTTTCGAGCGGCATGTCGCAATGGGCGACCGCGCCCTGCAGCGTCAGCACCGGCGACAGGTGGTGGACATGGGCGGGATAGCGCTCGATCTCGGCGGCCGACTGGAAGCCGAGATGGTAGTCGCGGTGAAATTTCTGCGCCGCCCCGCCCGGATTGACCCGGTTGACCTGCGCCGTCATCTGATAATGAGGGCCGAGCCAGGCTTCCGAGGCGAGCGCGACGATGGCGTTGCCGTAATAATGAGCGAAATTCTCCGCGTCGGCGAGGCAGTGCTTTTCCAGCGAATTCCAGATGCGATCGTTTGCGCCGGGCTTGGCGAAGTGATCGCCGCCGCCGGTCTTGCTGCGATGCTGCTCCTCGATGATGTCGGCGAAGATCTGCGTGGCGCGATCAATCGCGCCGAGATCCGTGTAGGCGCGCTTGAACACAGCGACGCCGGGGCCGTGAGCGAAAACGTCGCAGATCTCGGCCAGAACGTCGCGACGCCCCTCCTCCGTGGCGCAGGCCTCGACGATGTCCCGGGCGTCGTAGATCAGCACATTCTTCTCGACCGCGCTCGCATGCGGATAGTCAGTGAGGTCGGTGGTCCGGCTGACCAGCGCGGCGAAATCGTCGAGATCGCAATCGGTCTCGCGATACCAGACGCGGTTTGCCCTGACGGCCTTGGGATTATCGGTCTTCATGCGCTCCTCCCCGAGCTTGACGAATGTGAGTTCAGTATAGGCGCGCGTCGTGATAGGCACAGGGGCGAGATCCATCAAAAATCCATCAAATCGGGGCGCGCATGGCGCATGACTTTCTGATCAAGGACATCGCCTTTCAGGCCGGTCTCTCCGCCGCCACCGTCGATCGGGCGATCAACGGCCGCGGCGGCGTGCGGCGGCAAACCCTCAACCGGGTGCAGGCGGCGATCGAGGAGTTGAGGCAGCAGGAACAGGCGCAAGCGCTGGCCGGACGGACCTATGTCTTCGACGTCATCATGGAAACGCCCGACCGGTTCTCGACGGCGGTGCGGCAGGCCTTCGAACAGGAGGCGGCGATTTCTCCGCCGGCGGTGCTGCGGGCGCGTTTTCACTTTTCCGAGCGCATCGAGGACGCGGCGCTGGTGAAATTGCTGGCCCGGGTGCGCAGCCGCGGCAGCCATGGCGTGGTGCTGAAGGCGGCCGATACGCCTGTGGTCAACCAGGCCGTCGCGGATCTCGCGCAGGCAGGCATTCCGGTGGTCACCATCGCCACCGACCTGCCGGGATCCGTGCGGATCGCCTATGCCGGCGCCGACAATGGCGCGGCCGGGGAAACCGCCGCCTATCTGATCGGCTCGACGCTGGCGCGGGGCGCGGTCCTGGTCACCCTGTCGTCCAGCCGCTTCCGCGGTGAAGAGGAGCGGATCGCGGGCTTTCGCAGGTTGCTCGGCGCGCGCTGGCCGCATCTCGCAATCGTCGAGGCGAGCGAAGGATACGGCAGGGATCGGGCGACGGGCGAGATCGTGCGCGCCGCGCTTCGCCGCCATGCCGATGTCAACGCCGTCTATTCGATCGGCGGCGGCAACAGGTCGATCCTGGCGGAATTCGACGCCCTAGGGAGGAAGGTCGCCTGTTTCGTGGCGCATGATCTCGACGAGGACAATCGCGATCTGCTTGCGCAGGAGCGGGTGAATTTCGTTCTATGGCACGACCTGCGTCGGGACGCGGCGTCGGTGTTTCGCGCCTTTCTCGACTGGCACAAAAAAATCGGCCCCGATCGGGGGCCGATTCTGTCGAAACTGGATGTGGTGACGCCGTTCAACGCGCCGGTTTAGTTTGACGCCATCACCTGTTCGTCGCCGGCCCAGCCGCCGCCGAGCGCCTGGCACAGCGCGATATAGTTCAGCGCCAGCTGCTGCGAGCTCTGGGCGAGTTGCAGCTCGGCCGTGTAGAGCGAATCCTGCGCCAGAAGCACGTCGGAGAATTCCGTGTTGCCGGCGTCGTAGAGCTGCTGGGCGAGTTCCAGCGCGCGGCGATATTCGCTCACCGCGACCGAAAGGCGTGAATAGTGCTCGCGTTCCTTGCGCAGCGCCACCAACGCATCCTCGACATCCTTGACCGCCGTCAGCACCGCGCTCTTATAGGCGAGATACTGGACCTTGGCCGTGGACTTGTTGAGATCGACCGCGGCCTTGAGCGTGCCCTGATTGAAGATCGGGATGTTCAGCGACGGGCCGAAGCTCCAGCCGTTGTAGGAGACGCCGTTCGAACGACCCGGGCCGACGGAGCCGGACAGGGTGATCGTCGGCAGGCGGTCGGCTTCGGCCACGCCGATATCGGCGAGCGCATAATTGAGATCCTGCTCCGCCAAGCGCACATCGGGGCGATTGCGCAGGAGGTCGGCCGGGATGCCTTCGTTGAACTTCACCTTGGGACGCTTGATGGCGTTGTATTTGGTGAAGAGATTGTCGAGCGCCGCCGGCTCCTTGCCGAGCAGGATGGCGATCTGGTTGATATATTGCAGACGCGCCTGCTCCAGCTGCGGAATATCGGCGGCCGTCAGCGCGGCCTGAGCGGAGGCCTGGGCTTCGTCGAGCGCGCTCGCCGATCCGGCTTCGAGCTTAGCCTTGGTGATCTGCGTCGTATTGTTCTGCACCGCCAGCGACTTCTTGGCGATCTCGATCTGACGACCGGTGCCCTGCGCATTCATATAAGCGGTCGCGATATTGGCGATCACCGTCAGGCGGGCGTCGTTGAGGTTTTCCTTGGCCACTTCGATATTGGCCTTTTCGCGCTCGGACGTTTTCGCCCAGCCGAACGGATTGAGGGTCCAGGTCGGACCGACCGTGGCGGAATTGTTGGTGAACGTCGTGCTGGGCTGGCCTTCCGGATTGGTGTGGCTGCGCGTGATCGACGCGTTCAGGCCGCCGGCCGGCAGATAGGCGCCGACATTGACGCGCGCCACGATCCGGGCTTGCCGAACACGCTCACGGGCCGTCTCGACGTTGAGGTTTTGCGCGAGCGCTTCGTCGACCAGGCGATTGAGATTGGAATCGCCGAAATTTGCCCACCAGGTCGTGGTCGGCTGGATGGTCTCACCCTTGGTCGTCACTCGTTCCTTGAAATGCGGCGTCAGGGCAATGTCGGGCCCGGCGATGAAATTGGTGCTGCAGGACGACATCAGGGCTGCGAAAGCGGCCAGCGCGACAAGATTTTTCGACATGGATCAGACGAACTCCTGATCCCCAGGAATCATTCCCCGAGGCATTGTGAAATGCGCTTCTCCCGCACATGCGAAAAAGCGCGAACCTAACTGGATGCTGGCGAACCAGCAGAATGCAAAAGCCGCGACCGGCACATCACGCAAAACGAGCAGCGCGGCTTCCTCCGCGCCGAGTTCCGGAACCATACTCTTTTATTCAGCGCGGATGACAGGAATTCAACAAAAATTTAAGATTTGTCCACACGGCTCCCGATGCCGGCTCGCAAGCCCAAGCCGCTGATTCGGTCGACTTTCGTCGCTGCGCGGGCCGGGCGCGTTCGCCGCGATGCGGGAAACCCACCGGATTTACTATTCATGCTTAGAAATTTAGTCAAAATCGATAGCGATCACCGCTCATCGAGCCGGTCGTAGCACATACTATCTTTTGCGCGGGATTGTTGCGGATTTACCACGATTATACGCAGTCGCGACGACTTTGCGCCGACGAAAGCCGTCGAATCGACGACGACGAAGGGCCGCCCGTGAGGCGGCCCGCGAGAGGATTATCGACCGTCAGGCCGCGGCGCGAGGCTGGGGAGATTTGAGCCGCGCCAGAGCGCCGCGCAGTTCCGTGACGGAATTGAAGACGACGTCGTCGAGATCCATCACGTGATATTTGACGGCCATGAACTTGACCTTGCCGTCGTGGTGAAGCGCAACGCCGACCGGTTGACCGGCATGTTCGATGACTTGTTTTTCCATGGCATTCCTTTCCATTGCGCCTGTTGCGCAGGTCGCTCTGTCGTTCTGCTGGGGAGTGAAATCACTGGAGGCGGGAAACCCGCGCTAGCGACTGTATCCGGTACAGCCGGCCGTCATGGAGCGGCCGCAAGAAGAAGCGGAACGATCATCGATTTTCATTCGCTTGCCTCCCTGATCTGGATTGCGAACCGGGCGGCGTTCGGTCGCCGCCGGCGCGAGGAGATATGGGCACGGAAAAGGACTTTTCAATGACCTGGATCAATCCGTTTTCCAACCGTTAAAAAACAGCGAAAGGCATGCATTTTCGAACAGATTTTTTTCGGCGCCGCGTTGCGGAAAAAACAGATTTCACGTAATTGTGAGCCACGGCTTTCCCACGTCATAAATCGACCGTATTTCAACCGCTTGGAGTTGAATGTGGTCGGCTTGGAAAAGCCGCCCCATGCGCCTCTCGTCAAGCCCGCGCATATCCATCGCCGCCGCACCGGCGGTCGCGCCCTGTCGTGATCCGACACGGCGCCGGCCGGTGATACACGTCGGCTGGCGGATAGCCGCGTCCAGGAGATCGGAGGCGCAAGGACGATACGAACGCGAATGCAAGGGAGCCGACCAGACAATTTGCCGGCCATGCACTGTCGAGGCCCTCAGTTAGGGGCGCCGCACAAGGCTTATGGAACCAGCGCCGACGGCGGCGCGTTAAAACCGCAAATTCGACAGACTCTTGCCCGAAACCTTGATTATCGATCGAAAACACCAGATTCGTCCCTCGCTGCTTGCGTCTAACGGGTTCCACAACATGACGATGAATGTCTCGCCGACCTCCTTCTCTCGCGCCGCCAAGGCGGAGATGACCGATATCGAAGGAAAGAAAGTCCTGATCTACGGGATGAATTTCTCTCCCGAGATCGCGGGCGTCGGCAAATACACCGGCGAAATCGCGGAATATCTGAGCGGTCAGAATGCCGATGTCACCGTCGTGACCACGCCGCCGCATTATCCCGGCTGGGCCGTGCGCGACGGCTACAAGAACGCCTACTCGGTGGAAAGCCGCAAGGGCGTGAAGGTCTTCCGCGTTCCGCTCTTCCTGAAGGAAAACATGGGCGGCGTCTGGCGCCTGATCGCTCCGCTCTCATTCGCGCTGACCTCGGCGCCCGTGGCGCTCTGGCGTATCCTGCGCCATCGTCCCGATATCGTCATCTGCATCGAGCCGACCTTGTTCGCCGCCCCGCTCGCCATCCTGGCGGCCAAGGCGGTCGGCGCGCGCACCGTGCTGCATTCGCAGGATCTGGAAGTCGACGCGGCTTTCGCCGTCGGTCACCTGAAGGCGAACAAGTGGCTGCAGAAAGCCGCCTTCCTGTTCGAGAAGACCACGCTGAAGATGTTCGACCGCATCATCACGATTTCCGAGCGTATGGCGGGCAAGCTCGCCGAGAAGACCGGCAATCCCGAACAGGTGGTGATCGTCCGCAACTGGGTCGATCTCGAACATATCTATCCGCTCGGCCGGACCTCGGCCTATCGCCAGGAACTCGGCTACGCCGACGATGATTTCATCGTGCTCTATTCGGGCAATATCGGCGCCAAGCAGGGTCTGGACACGCTGCTCGACGCCGCGCGGAGGCTGGAAGACAGCCATCGCAAGATCAAGTTCGTCGTGGCCGGCGAAGGCCCGGCCAAAAAATCGCTGATGGCCAAATACGCAGGATCGACCAATGTGCAGTTCCTGCCCTTCCAGCCCTATGAGCGCTTCAACGAGTTCATGAATCTCGCCAGCCTGCATGCGCTGCCGCAGGAACGCGGCGCAGCCGACCTCGTGCTGCCCTCCAAGCTCGGCGGTATGCTGGCCTCCGGCGCGCCGGTGGTGGTGACCGCCGATATGGGCACCGAACTCGCCAACTTCCTCGGCGACAGCGCGCTGATTACCCCGCCCGGCGATGTCGACGCGCTGACCCGCGCCATCCAGAACGCGTCCAAGGGCGACCGCGAAGATTACAAGGATCGCCGCGCCGACCTGTCGCGCAAACTGTCCAAGCAGGACGGCTGCATTCTGTTCATCAACGCCGTCACGGGCTGAGCCCGATGCCGCAATCCGGATCGACCGAGCAAGGCGCCTTTCGGCGCCTTGTCAATTTGGGTCTGCTGATCGGCGGCTTCGGCGCCGGCCAGGGCTCCATTTTCCTCGCACAGTCTTATCTGGTCGCCACCGGCCGCACCGAGCTTCTGGCGCTGTTCGGCACGCATTTCTCCTTCGCCATGCTCGGCATTATCGCTGTCGAAGCGGGATCACTGACGATTCTAGCGGCGCAGATTGCAAGGCTGCTGCATTCCGGCGGCGAGAAACGCGACCTGTGGCGGCTTTACTGGGAGACCACGACCTTCCGCGTCACCATGGCGGCGCTGCTGATCGTCGGGTCGCTCCTGACCGTCGCGTTCCTGCCCCTGCCCGCTTTTTCCCGCGCCTATGTGATGTCGATCCTGCCAGCCTTCGCCGTCTGGGCCTTCAACGGCGCGGGTTTTCTGGACGGCTTGCAGAAGAGCGGCGTCAGCGGCCTCACCGGCGCAATCGCCTATGTCGCCTCCGCCATCTCGCTTGTGCTTTCTCTCGATCTCGATTCCGAGACCGCCGGCTATGTGACCGGCGGCGCGCTGAGCCTCGGCTATAGTGTCACCGTGCTCGCGCAGTTCACCGCGCTTTCGGCCTTCGGCTGGCGGCCCGCATGGGCGCGTCCCAGCGCAGTCGGCATCCGCAAGGCTTTCATAGAGGAAAGCTCGATGCTGATGGGGCTTTTGCCCGGCCAGCTCTATTTCCGCGCCCAGCTGGCGATCTCTTCGTTGTTTCTCGGCGCGACCCCTACGGCCATGCTGGTCTACTCAAAGCAGATCATCGGCGCGGCGAGCCAGGTCGCGGCCTTTGCCCGGCGCATCGAATTTCCGCGCATGGTGCAGGCGCTGGAGCGTAATCCGTCGCTCGGCGTCGGGCCGCTGATGATGATGCAGAAAGGCTCCTTCGCGATCGCCAGCGTGCTGTTTTTGGGGGTCGTGGCGACCAGCTTCGTCGTCAAGGCTTTCGCCTCGGGTTTCAGTGTGGAAGCCTGGACTTTCCTGGCGCTATTTTCGGTGACGATCCTCAGCGAATCCGTCGGACAGGGGCTGGTGCAAGGATTGTTCGCGCGCGGGCGCATCCATGGCGCGGGCGTGGCGCGGCTGACGGCGGTGGTCGCCGCCACGATCTTCGGTTATGCTCTGGCGCGCAGCCTCGGACCGCAGGTGTTCATCCTGTCCGATCTTCTGTCGCATATGCTGGTGATATCGCTGACATTCTACTGGCTGAAGAGGGGTGACAGGACCTGATGGCGGCGGCTTCGATCCCCGAAACAGCTGAGCGCGCGGGCCTGACGGCGCGGCTTGCGCGGATGGAGCCGTTCACGCTGTTCCTGTCCGGCTTCATCCTGCTCTATGGCGCGGTGTCGCTGATGCTCGAACATGGGGCTGGGATCATCGGTTTCGCCAAGGCGCCCTATCTCAACGCCGCGTCTTATCTCTACGCTCTCGGCTTCGTGGCCGCGGGGCTTGCGCTCAACAAGGTGACGATCCGCTTTTTCCTGCCGCATCCCTTTGCGATTCTATTCCTGCTCGCGGGCTTCATCGCCGCCGTGACCGGCCTGCTGAACGGCAATGCGCAACAATATATCGTCGCCTGGAGCCTCTATGTCGTCACCGCCGTGCTGGTGTTTCAGTTCTTCCGCAATCCGCGCATGGAGAGCCAGCCCGACACGGTGGTGAAGCTGCTCTATTCGCCGCCCTTCCTGGCGATTGCGCTGGTTTTCGCCTTTCTCTCGGTGTTCAACAAGGACAATCACTACCAGTATATGCTGTTCGAGGTGATCGCCCTCTACGGCATGCTGGTGCGGCCGCGATTGCTCGACAAGGCCTTCGGCGCGATCATCTATCTGCTGATCCATCTCGGTTCGAACGACGGTTTCGTGCAGGTGGAGATCAACCGCGCCTCGATCCTGGCGGTGGGCGCGATCGGCGTCCTCCATCTGCTGTCGCGCCGGCATCTCGTCGTGTTGTTCTTCCTGATCTTCGCGGCGCTCGGTTCGATCGGTTACGCGCTGTCGCTCGACGACGAGACGGTGGAAACGCTGCCGCGCAACATCAAGGAAGCCATCATGCTGATGAAGGGAGACAACGTCTACAACCACGTCTCCTCCTATCAGCGGGTCTATGAGGGCCAGATGGTGATGGAGGATTATCGCGACGCCACGGATGCCGAATGGCTGTTCGGCATGGGGCTGGGCCGCACCGTGGACATGACCGGCGCCGCCGACAAGACGCCGGGACAGCATGCGCTGCTCGGCGCGACGGAAGTGCACAACATCCACTTCTTGCACTTCGCCATCTTCCATAAATTCGGCTTTGCGGGGCTGGCGCTGGTGGGCGGCCTGATCCTGACGGTGTTCGGCATGTTCTTCGCGGACCTGTTTCGCGGCCGGCTCGACGATATCGTGCTGTTCTTCTATTTTTACCTGATCTACACCATCGTCTTCGCTTTTCCGGCGTCGAACTTCCTGATCGCCAATCCGCTCTGGCCGGCCTTTTTCGGTTTGTTGACGCTAATGCGCAGACGGAATCGGAAAAACGCCGAGACTTTTGACAGCGACGACCCGGTCTGGCAGGAAAAACAGCGGGAACCGACTTAATCTCACCGCATTATGATCGTTTGACGCCGCCCTGCCCTCATTTCGGAGAACCACCACCGATGAAGTTCATGATCGTCAACGCGTTCGGGCGTTCGAACCGCGGCGACTCCGTCCTGCTCGACGAATGCATCCACGAAATCCGCGCGCGTTATCCGGATGCGAAGATCGCCGGCGCGGTCTTCGAAGGCATCGCCGACGCGGCCGCCGTGCACCCGAAAGTGGCTTGGTCCGAACGCATCGGCAATACCGGCGGCGGCGGTCTCGTCAACCGGCTGAAGTCGCTCGTCTATCTGCTGGCGGCCTGGCTGTCGCCCTATCTGCCCTTTCTCGGTCTCGAAAAACTGCTGCCGCCGGCGCAGCGCGAGACGCTCGCCGCCATCCGCGACGCCGATGTGGTGATTTCAGCGCCGGGCGGCTATATCCACGACACCAATTTCGCCTATTTCATCGCGCTTCTGCATGTGCATCTCGGCACGCTCTACAGGAAGACGGTCATTCTCGCGCCGCAAAGCGTGGGGCCGATCGAGCGGCCGCTGTCACGCGCCGTCGCCCGCCATGTGCTCGGCAGGGTGCCGTTCCTCTGCGCCCGCGAAAGCTATTCCTACGACTTCCTCGCCCATGAACTGAAGCTGCCGGAAAAGCAGATCTTCCGCACCGGCGACAGCGCCTTCTGGAACGACCGCGTCGAGGACGACAGTGAGCTGGTGGACGGCATCTATCGCCAGATCGGCGTCGATCCGGCCAAGCCGATCTTCGGCATGACGGTGGTCAACTGGTCCTTCCCGAAATCGAAGGAGCCGCGCGCCGACTACGAGCGCTACACCGACGCCGTGGCGCGAGCCGCCGACCGTATGAGCGAGACGCACGGCGTGACGCCGGTGATCTTCAATCAGGTCTCCGAAGACCTGAAGACGGCCTATGACGTGCAGAAGAAGGCCAAGCATCCGGTGGTGATCGACGCGGTCAGCCGCGAGCCGGACATTCTGCGCGCGCTGATCCGTCGCTCAAGCGTGTTTCTCGGCACGCGCTTTCATTCCTGCATCTTCGCGATGATGGCGGGCCGGCCGACCTTCGCCATCGCCTATCTGCCGAAGACCGAATATATCATGAACGACCTCAAGCTCAGCCACCGGCATACGCCGATCGACAAGATCGACTACGCCTATCTGATCGAGCGGGTGTCGAAGGATTACGCCGATCTCGCCGCATCCGAGGCCGAGATCCAGAACGCCGTGAAGGTCTACCAGACCAATTTCACCCGGCTGCAGGACATACTCACCAAGATCGGGAGCCGCTCATGATCAGGCGGCTGGCGCTGACGCTGCCCACGGTCTCTCCGCTCGGCGGCGGCGTGTCGGAAGCGGTGCGGCTGCATCTGTCGGCGTTGGCGCCGGCGGGTTTTGAGAACATCAGCGTGCATGCCGTGGACGACTCGACCGAGAAGGTCGATCCGGAACAATGGCGGGCGGCGGAACTGCATCTGCATCGCTTCCTCGGGCCGAAGAGCTACAGTTTTGCGCCCGGCGCGCTTGTCTCGCTGCTCAAAGCCGATCCGGATCTCGTGCATGTGCATGGGGTCTGGCAGTTTCAAGCCGCCGCCGCTTATGCCTGGTCGATGCTGACAGGGCGTCCCTATGTGGTGAGCCCGCATGGCATGCTGGAGCCGTGGATCCGGGCGCGTTCGCCTGAGCTCAAGGGCGCGGTGTCGAAACTCTATCAGAATCGCTTCCTGCGCAAGGCCGCCGGCTTTCATCTGCTGACCGACAAGGAAGGCGGCGATGTCGCGGAATTCGTGACGGGCCAGCCGAGCCGCATCATCCGCAATTTCGCGCAGGCCTTCGCGAGCGACGGGCAACCACCCTCCTGGATGAAGCCGGACTATGAGGGCCGCAAGGTCTATCTGTTCCTCGGCCGCATCCATGAGAAGAAGGGCTGCATGGAGCTGATGCAGGCCTGGGAAAAGCTGTCGATCGACGATGCCGATTTTGCCCGGTCGTCGCTGCTGGTGTTCTGCGGCTGGAACGACGGCATCGAGGGTTTCGAGCGGCGCGCAGATGAGCTCAACCGTAAATTCGGCAATGTGCTGTTCGCCGGCCCGCAATATGGGCCTGACAAGGCCCGCTCCATGGCGTCGGCCCGTTATTTCCTTCTGCCTTCCAAGAGCGAGGGCCTGCCGATGGCGGTGCTCGAGGCCTGGGCGGCGGGCGTGCCCGCGATCCTGACGCCTGAATGCAACCTCGCGATCGGCTTCGAGCGCGGCGCAGCCTTCCGCACAGGCTTTACGCCGGAGACGATCTATCCGGCTCTCAAGGCTGCGCATATGCTGTCGGATGCGGAGTGGAACGAGGCGTCAGAGCGTTCGAGGGCGCTGGCGGCGGAGGAATTCTCCGAGGAAAGCGTGCGCAACGGGTTGCTCGATCTCTATCAGGCAGCCATCGATTGGAAGAAGGTGAAACAATGAGCGTTCTCGACGCCAAATCGGCCAATCCGCGCGAGGGCGGACCGAGCTTTTCGCTGAAACACCGGCTGTTCCGCGCCGCCTGGAACCTGACCTGGGCTGTCGCCGGCAGCTGGACGCCGGTGCCGCTCTATGGCTGGCGGCGATTCCTGCTCAACGCTTTCGGCGCGAAACTCTCGCCCAAGGCGCGGGTCTATCCCAAGACGACGATCTGGTATCCGCCGAACCTCACTATGGATGACCATGCGCTGGTCGGGCCGGGCGTGATTCTCTACAATATGGGACCGATGCGGATCGGCTCCTACGCCATCATCTCCCAGCGCGCCCATCTCTGCGGCGGCACGCATGATCCCGATGATCCGCATTTCCAGATCCAGCCCAAGCCTGTGACCATCGAGCCCAAGGCCTGGGTGGCGGCGGAGGCCTTCGTGGGACCGGGAGTCACGGTGGGCGAAGGGGCTATTCTCGGCGCGCGCGCCGTGGCGGCGAAGAATCTCGAACCCTGGGGGATCTACGCGGGGAACCCGGCGAAGAAGATCCGGGAGCGGAAGAAGTTTTAGGCCTTGGCGTCACTTGGTGATCTGGCCGGCGTGCATAGCCCCAACCGGCTGCCGCCACCTTCTCTCCGCGCTTGCGGGGAGAAGGGCAATGGAGCGCCGAAATCGCCACGACCGCCTTCTCCTCGTTCTTCGGAGAGAAGGTGGCGGGAGCCGGATAAGGGGCGGAACACGCCCTATAATAGCACGCGAGACTCACCCAATCCGATGCTGATAGGCGCCGCGAGACGCTCCCGACACATAGCGCGACAATTTGCCGAGCCGGGTCTTCGACACCACGACGCCCAGGAGTTTGGCCTTGATGGCGGGTTCGCCCGCCAGCACTGACGCAATCAGATCGGCCGGCGCGCCGCCCCATTCGGCGACCAGCAGGAAGCCGTCGACCACGGGAGCGATGGCGGACGCGTCGGAGACGGCGGCGATGGCCGGGAAGTCGAGGATGACGATATCGTGCTCGCCGGCCTGCTTGGCCAGGAATTCACGGAACTTCTCCCCTGTCCACAGAGCGGCGGGATCGGCCTTGCGGCCCTCGCCCACCGGCAGAAGCGTCAGATTGCTCTTGCGGTCGAAAAGCGCGGCCTGATCGAGCGGGGCGTCGACCATGACGGCGTCGACAATGCCGCCGGCGGGACGGCCGGCCAGCCAGTTGGTGAGGTCGGGATCGCGGAGATGGCCATCGACCAGCAGCACGCGGCGGCCCTGATTGGCGAGCTGTGCGGCGAGATTGGCGGCGACCACGGTCTTGCCCTCGCCGGGGAGAACCGAGGTGACGCCGATGACCCGGGCTTTGTCCCCAGGCGCAGGAAGGGCCGCCACGCCAGCGGAACGCAGCGTCTCGGCAAAGCGGTTATAGGGCTGGTCGACCGATCGGCGGGCGCCGGCGGGCAGGCTGAATTCGGAGACGGTGGTGGAGCCTGCGCGACGGCGCTCCTTGGGCACCACGGGCATATAGCCGAGGAAACGGACGCCGAGGCTGCGGGCGAGCGCGTCGCCGTCACGGAAGCCCCGGTCGCGCATTTCCCGCCAAGCGGCGAAAAGGCAGCCCAGCGCCGCGCCGAGAATAGCCCCGACCGCCAGCAGGAAGCCCTTGCGCGGCGCGATCGGCGCGCCGGGCTGTCTGGCGTCTGAAATGATGACGGCGTCGACGCCGGGCAGCGCGCGAGAGATGGTCACGTCCTGCAGCTTGGCGGCCAGCGCGTCGCGCGCCGGACCCGCGGCTGTGGCGAGTTCGGCTTCGATGGTGGAGCGGATACGGGCGTTGGCGGCGTCTGAAATCTGCTTCAATACTTCGGTGAAGGCCACAGCCACAGCGGACGCCGCTTCCTTCGCAACATCAGGATTTCCATGGGTGAATCCTATTGAGGCGACGTAAGTGCGCCCCTGCCGAGTGACGCTTACACCATTCCGGAGTGCGCTGAGAACAATTTCATCGCCCGCTGCGGCTTCTCCCAGTTGGACATGATAGCGCGCCAGTGGCGTTTGACCTAAGAGCTGATCAAGAAGAGAAGGCTGGACGCCGGTATATCCCAGCAATTCATCGAGATGCGACATCTTAGCGGCAGCGGCGCGCAACACGGTGGTCGACTTCGCGAGTTCCATCTGGCTGAGGAACTGGCCTTCTTCTTCCGGCGTCGTGGTGACAGCGCCTTCCCGAAGCGGATCGACGGCGAAGCCGGAGCGGACCATGACGGTGGCGGCGGCGCTGTAGCGCGGCGGCTGGCTGGCGGCATAGAGACCGCCGGCGGCGAGGCCGAGAATGGTGAAGACAGCCAATCCCTTCCAGCGGCGGCGAAAGATGCCGGCGAGCTGTTCGAGAACGTGAATATCGGAGGAGGAAGCCGCGTTGTTGGCCAAGAAAGCACCCTATATCGCCAAGGAAAGGCGGCCCCGTGAAGGAGCCGCCAAGGCGATATAGAATGCGGTTGTGTCGCAATCAAGGTAAGGGCGGCGCCATGGTGAATGTCGACGTCAGGCCGTGCGCAGGCGCTTCTGCTCGACGGCGATATTCGCCATGGAGGCGATGAGAATCATCGCGGCGCCCAGCCAGAGATAGCCCTCTGGCGCGTAGCCGAAGACGATCCAGCCTGCTGCGACATTCAATGGCAGCTTGAGATCGTCGAAGGGCTGCACATAGGCCGCGTCGGCGCTTTCATAGGCCTTGGCAAGCCAGTATTGCGCGAGCGCCATCACCAGGCCGGAGAGCGCGACCCAGCCCAACACTTCGCCTGTGGGCCACTGGAACCCAGCCGCGACAGAGAAAGCGGCATTGATCGGCGTCAGCAGCAGCAGCAGCCAGACGGTGACGGTCGCGGAACTCTCCTCGGGCAGCAGGCTCTTGGTCAGGAGCGAGGCGCCGCCCCAGAAAGCCGCCGCCAGCACCGGCAGCAGCGAATAGAGCGAAAAGGCGTCGGACCACGGGCTGAGGATGACCATCGCGCCAGCGAAGCCGAGCGTGATCGCGCCCCAGCGCTCCACCGTCACTTTTTCACCCAGAAACAACGCCGCGCCTGATGTGACGAAGAAGGGCGAGGTCATCACCAGCGCAATGGCCTGCCAGATCGGCACGCCATTGGCCAGACCCATCACCCAGGCCTGCACGCCGAGCACCGACAGCGCCACGCGCGCCAGATGCGTCAGCGGCCGCCGGGTCGCCAGCGCGCGAAAACCGGCTTTGACCACGACAGGCAGTGAAAACAACAGCGCGAAGCCGTATTGCCAGAAAGCGTCGGCGGTGGGGGGAAGGCCGAGATTCATCGTGACATGCTGCGTCACCACATTGACCAGCGTGAAGCCGAGGCCCGCCAGCACCATGAACGCCGCGCCGCGGAAGGCGGGCGAAGATATTGCATTCAAACCAGACTGATTCATGTTCCTATCCCATCGGGGCCAACACAAATCAGGGCGCACGAGGATGCGCAATTTCACCGCAGATGCGCAGAGCGCGTTCCCGGCAGCCATTGTCAAACCCGCTCTCTTTCATCCGGACTGTGACCGTCGGCTCTGGAATTGCGCCAGATCTGCTGACGCCTCCTGCGTTCGCAAGAGGCCGCTCGCGGGCTTGGATTTCTCCTTTACCGCCGGTGGGGAATTTCACCCCGCCCTGAGAACGTCGCCGATCGCCCGGCGCGGCAGATGTAGCGCCGCCACGGCGAGAGATCAAGGCTGCACGGGACCAACGATCGACGGCGCTGCGACGGGGGAACCGCTTTCGGATCGGCGCGTTGAGGTGGGCGCGGCTCCAGATTCGGATTTTTCATGGCCTCCTCCCCCTCCACCCGGTCCTTGATCGCTCTCGCTTTCCTCAACTTCTTTCTCGCCGACGCCCGCGACGGGTTGGGGCCCTTTCTCGATGGTTTTCTGGCCACGCGCGGATGGTCCCCCTTCACGCTCGGGATTATCGCCACCATGGGCGGGTTGCTGGGCATGGCCGCCACGCCGTTTTTCGGGGCGCTGGTCGACAAGAGCACGCGAAAGAGACTGCTGATCGTCTGTCCGATCGTGCTGGTGACGGCGGCTGCGCTGTGGACGCTTATCGCGCCCAACCCGATCTCCGTATTCGGCGGCCAGGCGCTGACCGCCGTGGTCGGCGCGGTGATCGGCCCGGCCGTGATGGGGCTGACTTTGGGATTGGTGGGCGAAAGGGCTTTTTCCCATCAGGTTGCGCGTAACGAAATCTGGAACCACGCCGGCAATGTCGCCTCGCTGGCGGCAGTCTTCGTGGCCAGCATGATGTTCGGCCTGTCGGGCGTGATCGGCCTGATGATCTTCACGGCGCTGGCGGCGAGCGCTGCGGCCGGCGCCATTCGCGGCGAGGAGATCGACCATGAGGCGGCGCGCGGCGGAGACGACGGCGGCGATCAGGGCTTCCGCCAGGCCCTGTCGGCGCCGGGCCTCTGGCGGCTGGCGGTGGTGCTGCTGATCTTCCATTTCGGCAACGCGCCGATCAGCCGGCTGATCGCCCAGCAATTTTCGATCGAACTCGGCTCGCCCTTCCAGACCACGGCCATCACCACCGGCGTGTCGCAACTGTCGATGATCGTGATGGCGGCGCTGGCGCCGTTTGCCCTCAAACGCTTCGGCCTGCCGGCGCTGTTCATCGTCGCGTTGGCGGCCCTGCCGCTCCGCGGGGCGCTCGCCGGTCTCACCGAAGGTTTCGTCATGGTCTATCCGATCCAGATCCTCGACGGCGTCGGGGCTGGCCTGATCGGCATCGCGACGCCGATCGCGGCGGAGCGGATCCTGGCGGGCACGGGCCGTTTCAACACCGGACTTGCAGCCGTGATGACGGTGCAGGGCGTCGGCGCCTCGCTGAGCAATATCGCCGCCGGTTTCCTGACCAAACAGGGCGGCTACAGCCTCGCCTATCTCGCCCATGGCGGCGTGGCGCTCCTGGCGCTGATCGCCTTCATGGCCTGGCGGGGCCTGATCGCGCCGCCCAGGCCGGCCCGCAAAAAACAAAACCCGGCCATGTGAAGGGCCGGGCCTTGCGCCAAATCTAGGCGGAAGCGATCAGCTGTTGACCGCGTCCTTCAGGCCCTTGCCTGCCGTGAACTTCGGCACGTTGCGCGCCGGGATGTCCACTTTCTCGCCGGTCGAAACATTGCGGCCGACGGAGGCTTCGCGGCGGCTAACGGAGAAGTTGCCGAAACCCACGAGGCGAATCTCGCCGCCCTTCTTGAGCTCGTCCTGCACGGTGTCGAACACCGCATCCACAGCGGTCGCTGCATCGGCCTTGCTGAGGCCAGAGCGTTCGGCGACAGCCGCCACGAGTTCACTCTTGTTCATGTTTCCACCCCTTTCTTGGTTGGTATGAAACGATTCGTAACGCGATGGGCAGAATAGTCATCGGCTGCCCGGCGGCAACTCTGTTATACGAAAAACCCGGCGAATCCAGCCTGTTCAACGCTTTTTCCATAACGAAATGGCCGGTCTTTCGACCGGCCATCGTGTTTTCGGATCATTCTGAGGCGTCGCGGCCTCAGTGAGCGATCGACACCGTCGCGTCGCCGTCGGCATCGGCCTTGGCCGGCGCGTTCTCGAAAGATTCGTCCCATTCGATCGGAACCGGCTGACGCACCAGAGCATGCTCCAGCACCTCGCCCATTCTGGAGACCGGAATGATCTCCATATTGTTCTTCACGTTGTCCGGGATGTCCGCCAGGTCCTTGGCGTTGTCGGCCGGAATGAGCACCTTCTTGATGCCGCCGCGCAGCGCCGCCAGCAACTTTTCCTTGAGCCCGCCGATCGGCGAAACGCGCCCGCGCAGGGTGATCTCGCCGGTCATCGCCACGTCGTGACGAACCGGAATGCCGGTCATCACCGAAACGATGGCGGTGACCATGCCGATGCCGGCCGACGGACCGTCCTTGGGCGTCGCTCCATCCGGAACGTGCACGTGGATGTCGCGCTTTTCGAACAAGGGCGGCTTGATGCCGAAATCGATGGCGCGCGAACGGACATACGACGCCGCCGCGGAAATCGATTCCTTCATCACGTCCTTCAGATTGCCGGTGACCGTCATGCGGCCCTTGCCCGGCATCATCAGCCCTTCGATCATCAGCAATTCGCCGCCGACCTCGGTCCAGGCGAGACCGTTGACCACGCCGACCTGGTCTTCTTTGTCGGCCTCGTCGTGACGGAAGCGCGGCACGCCGAGATAATCGGACAGATTATCCTTGGTGACTTCGACCTTGAGCACGCGGGTGCGCAGGATTTCGGTCACGGCCTTGCGGGCCAGCTTGCTGATCTCGCGCTCGAAATTTCGAACGCCCGCTTCACGGGTATAGGACCTGATGACCTCGAGCAGCGCTTCGTCGGTCATCGAGAATTCCTTCGGTTGCAGCGCATGATCGCGCATGGCCTTGGAAATCAGGTGCCGCTTGGCGATTTCCAGCTTTTCGTCCTCGGTATAGCCGGCGATGCGAATGATCTCCATGCGATCCATCAAGGGCGCAGGGATGTTCAGCGTGTTCGCCGTGGTGATGAACATCACGTTGGACAGGTCATATTCCACTTCCAGGTAGTGGTCCATGAAGGTGGAGTTCTGTTCCGGATCCAGCACCTCGAGCAGAGCCGAAGACGGATCGCCGCGGAAGTCCATGCCCATCTTGTCGATTTCATCGAGCAGGAAGAGCGGATTGGCCTTCTTCGCCTTTTTCATCGACTGCACGACCTTGCCGGGCATGGAGCCGATATAGGTCCGACGGTGACCGCGGATCTCGGCCTCGTCACGCACGCCGCCCAGCGCCATGCGGACATATTCGCGTCCGGTGGCCTTGGCGATCGAACGCGCCAGCGAGGTCTTGCCGACGCCCGGAGGGCCGACGAGGCACAAAATCGGGCCGCGGATCTTGGTCGACCGCGCCTGCACGGCGAGATATTCGACGATGCGCTCCTTGACCTTGTCGAGGCCGAAGTGATCGGTGTCGAGGATCTTCTCGGCGTTCAGCAAGTCGGTCTTGACGCGCGAGAACTTGCCCCAGGGCAGGCCGAGCAGCCAATCGAGATAGTTGCGCACGACGGCGGCTTCCGCCGACATCGGGCTCATCTGCTTGAGCTTGCGGAATTCGGCGTCGGCCTTTTCGCGCGCTTCCTTCGACAGCTTGGTCTTGGCGATCCGGCTTTCGATTTCGGCCATCTCGTCGCGGCCGTCCTCGTCGCCCAGTTCCTTCTGGATCGCCTTCATCTGTTCGTTGAGGTAATATTCGCGCTGGGTCTTTTCCATCTGGCGCTTGACGCGCGAGCGGATGCGCTTCTCGACCTGGAGGACGGAAATCTCGCCTTCCATGAAGCCCAGCGCCTTCTCCAGCCGTTCCTTGACGCTGACGGTTTCCAGCATGCCCTGCTTGTCGGTCAGCTTGATCGACAGATGCGAGGCCACGGTGTCGGCGAGCTTGGAATAGTCGTCGATCTGGCCGGCGGCGTTGACCACTTCGGGCGAGATCTTCTTGTTGAGCTTCACATAGTTCTCGAACTCGGACACGACGGAGCGAGACAGAGCCTCGATCTCGACGGCGTCTTCCTTCGGCTCGACCAGAACGCTGGCGGCGGCCTCGTAGTAATCCTCGCGATCTGTGTAGCTGTCGATCTTCGCGCGGCCGCGACCTTCGACCAGCACCTTGACGGTGCCGTCGGGCAGCTTCAGAAGCTGAAGCACGTTGGCTGCGGTTCCGACCTCGAAGATCGCCGAGGGCGACGGATCGTCATCGGTGGCGTTCTTCTGCGTGACCAGAAGGATCTGGCGATCGGTGCCGATAACCTCCTCCAGCGCGCGGATCGACTTCTCGCGGCCGACGAACAGCGGCACGATCATATGTGGAAACACCACGATGTCGCGCAACGGCAGGACGGGATAGTTCTGCTGGCTTTCTTCCGTCGGGAATGTTTTTTTGGTCATTTGTTTCCCTTTCAGTCCAGACCCCTATGACTGCCGGAGAGTGGTCCGCGCCATCGGCCTGTTCGGGGTAGAGGTGGAGATCCTAAGCATGCAATTCAAGGCTGGAACGAGCGCCCCCAATTGCCTGCCGTCAAAAATCCGTCATATCCCCGTGAACATTCAATACGATCCGGATGGTCCGAAGCTTACGCGGTCGCCGCGTATTAGCATCGCCGGAATCTCACAAGTGTTTTGCGCCCATACGGCCGCCAAGGCAACGCGTTTTTCGCCATCGGCTCGCCAAACCGCGTCTCGGACGCAAAAAGCCCGGCCGGAGCCGGGCTTCAGGTCGGATATCGACGGTCATGACCTCAAGCGGAGGCCGGAGCCTTTTCGTCGCGGCGATCGGCATAGATGTAGAGCGGACGGGCGCTGCCCTTGGCCACTTCTTCCGAAATCACCACTTCCTGGACGCCGTCCATGGCCGGCAGTTCGAACATCGTGTCGAGCAGGATCTTTTCCATGATCGAGCGAAGGCCGCGGGCGCCGGTCTTGCGGATGATCGCCTTGCGGGCGATTTCGCGAAGCGCCGCTTCGTGGAAGGTCAGTTCCACGTCTTCCATCTCGAACAGGCGCTGATACTGCTTCACCAGCGCGTTCTTCGGTTCGCTGAGAATCTGGATCAACGCGTCCTCGTCGAGGTCTTCCAGCGTCGCCACGACGGGCAGACGACCGATGAATTCCGGGATGAGGCCGAATTTGACCAGATCTTCCGGCTCGAGATCGCGCAGCACGTGACCGACGCGACGATCGTCCGGAGCCGCGACCTTGGCGGCGAAGCCGATCGAGGTCTTCTCCGAGCGCGCCGAGATGACCTTTTCGAGGCCGGCGAAAGCGCCGCCGCAGATGAACAGGATGTTGGTCGTGTCCACCTGCAGGAATTCCTGCTGCGGATGCTTGCGGCCGCCCTGCGGCGGAACCGAGGCCACGGTGCCTTCCATGATCTTCAGCAGAGCCTGCTGGACGCCCTCGCCCGACACGTCGCGGGTGATCGAGGGATTGTCCGACTTGCGGCTGATCTTGTCGACTTCGTCGATATAGACGATGCCGCGCTGGGCGCGTTCGACGTTGTAATCGGCAGCCTGCAGCAGTTTCAGGATGATGTTCTCGACGTCCTCACCGACATAACCCGCTTCGGTGAGCGTCGTGGCGTCCGCCATGGTGAACGGCACGTCGATGATGCGGGCCAGCGTCTGGGCGAGATAGGTCTTGCCGCATCCGGTGGGGCCGACCAACAGGATGTTGGACTTCGCCAGTTCGATGTCCTGGCTCTTGGAGGCGTGCGCCAACCGCTTGTAGTGATTGTGCACGGCGACGGCGAGAATGCGCTTGGCCGTCTTCTGGCCGATGACATACTCGTCGAGAACCTTCATGATGTCCTGCGGGGTCGGCACGCCTTCCCGCGACTTGACCATGGAGGATTTGTTTTCCTCGCGGATGATGTCCATGCAGAGTTCGACGCATTCGTCGCAGATGAACACGGTTGGCCCCGCGATCAGCTTGCGCACCTCATGCTGGCTCTTGCCGCAGAAAGAACAATAAAGCGTGTTCTTCGAGTCGCCACTGTTGCTTCCGCTGACTTTGCTCATTTTCACTTCCTTCCAGCACGCCGCGACCAGAAAGGAACGCGGGGTCGATCATGACACCCCGGCATGAAGCGGCATTCCGCTGTTACACGAGGCCTGGGGGACAGATGGTTCGGCGTAACGCAGCACATTCGCCAGAAAACAGCAACATGTCCCCATTGCTCAATGGGAAGCCTATGTCACAATTCTTCAACATAGGCTTAATGCTATTCCTAAACGCCCAAGGCTTCCACGCAAACTGCTATCGGACACAATCTTGTCAAGAACAGGGCTTGTCAAGCGAAGAGCGGACGCGCCGCTCTTCCAGTCGAAGCATTTCGCGCGGCCATGAGCCTCAGGCCTCCTCGCCACCCTCGCGTTCGGCGCGGGTGGTGATCACGTCGTCGACCAGACCCCAGGTCTTGGCTTCCTCGGCGGTCATGAAATTGTCGCGGTCGAGAGCGCGTTCGACTTCCTCGTAAGAGCGGCCGGTGTGCTTCTCGTAGATCTCGTTCAGGCGGCGCTTCATCTTGAGGATGTCGCGGGCGTGACGTTCGATGTCGACCGCCTGGCCCTGGAAGCCGCCGGAGGGCTGGTGGACCATGATGCGGGCGTTCGGCGTGGCGAAACGCAGGCCCTTTGTGCCTGCGGTCAGCAGCAGCGAGCCCATGGACGCGGCCTGGCCGACGCAGAGCGTCGAGACCGGCGGACGAATGAACTGCATCGTGTCGTAGATCGCCATGCCGGCCGTGACATAGCCGCCCGGCGAATTGATGTAGAGCGAGATTTCCTTCTTCGGGTTTTCCGACTCCAGGAACAGAAGCTGCGCGCAGGCGAGCGCCGCCATCGTGTCGTCCACCGGGCCGATCAAAAAGATGATCCGCTCCCGAAGCAGCCGCGAGAAGATGTCCCAACCACGTTCGCCGCGATTGGTCTGCTCGATCACCTGGGGAATAATCGCCATGGTGGTTTCAATCGGATCTCTCATGTCCATCCTTCACATAAACTCCCCGGAGATCGGTTATTTTCTCGGGAATCAACCTTTTCTCTTTTCCCATACATAGAGTGTCCGTCCCCCGGACTTCAAGCCATGCGCGGAAATTGCGCTATCCCTGTACGATTCGCACTTAAGGTCAGATTACGGCGGGGCATGCCTGCACCGGAATTGGCCGTCACGGTGAACAATCTATGAAATGCCGCGTCAAAATCAGACGCGGAGATGGCGGACGGGATATTCGGCTATCACATGGTCCGACGTCATCAGCAGCGGATCTTCGGCCGGCGCTCGGGCGATCGGCAGCCGATCAAACGGGTCGCGGTGGATGAGCGGCGGATCCAGAACGCGAACCGCATGGGCGCCGGTGACGGGGAGTTCCTCGTAGCCTTCGGCGATCAGCATCGACCTCAGCCTTTATGGGTCGACATTGAAGTCCGCCTTCCTCAGCGATTGCTTGATCGCCACCTCAAGGACCGAGATCGCGCTGAACCAGATATTGTTGCCGGAGTGTTGCCGGAGTTCTCCAGAATTTCCGTCGTCTCCCTGGACAATCGAGCCGACTGCATCGACATCCAAATCAAGATGTTGGTGTCAACGAGGCAGTTCATCGCGCCCCTCGAAAAGCGCAATGCTCTCGTCCCGACACATGGCGTCGAAATCGTAGGGAACGCTCATCTGGCCATCGAGAAAGCCTAAACGGCGCGGTCGGCGAGGAGCTTTTTCCGCTGGCTCGAAACGCACCACGGGCTTACCCGCCTTTTCAACGATAATCGTCTCGCCGCTCTCGGCGGCCGACATCAAGTCGCTGAAGTTTTCTTCCGCTTCCTGCAGGCTAACATGACGCATGGCCGTTCTCCCGCTCAACGGGCCTGAATATGAGACAGGAGCGGCGCCATTGCAATTTTCACAGGCCCCGCCATAAAGTCCCGCGGAGTTCACACGAGTATCCCGCATGTCCCATTTCCCCGCCTATTTCAAATTCGACGCCGGCAATCGCCGCGTGTCGCTCGACGCCCGCAATCCGGACTTCTACCGCGATCCGAACATCGCTTACGCGGCCATGCACGCCGCCTCGCCCACCTTCTGGTGGGAGGAAGAAAAGCAGTGGTATTTCACCGGCTATGACACGGTGAACGCCTTCCTGCGCGACCGCCGCTTCGGCCGGCAGATCACCCATGTGATGAGCCGCGAAGAGTTGGGCTGGGCGGAGCCGCGCGCCGATCTCGCCGATTTCGATCGCGCCGAGTCGAAATCGCTTCTGTCGCTCGAAGCGCCCGAGCATACGCGGCTGCGCACTCTGGTGAACCGCGCTTTCGTGTCGCGCCAGATCGAGAAGCTCCGGCCCGAGATCACCTCGCTCTGTCACGAACTGATCGACGGCTTTGCGCCCGACCGCGGCACGGAGCTTTTGTCCTCCTTCGCCGAGGTCATCCCCGTCACCATCATCGCGGCCATGATGGGCGTGCCGATGGGCATGCGGCGGCAATTGCTCGACTGGAGCCACGACTACGTGCGGATGTACATGTTCGGCCGCACCGCGGAAGATGAAACGCTGGCCAATAAGGCGGCGCGGGAATTCGCCGATTATGTGAAGACGCTCGCCAAGGAAAAGCGCGCCAATCCGCAGGATGACCTTCTCACGCTGATGCTGTCTCCGGCCCGCGATGGCCAGTTCCTGACCGAGGACGAACTGGTCTCCACCGCAATCGTTTTGCTCAATGCCGGCCATGAAGCAACGGTGCATCAGATCGGCAATGCGGTAAACATCATCCTCGGCTCCGAGCACGACCCGAAGACGCTGTTTTCTGACGCGAAGAGCACCGAATTGACCGTCGAAGAAAGCTTCCGCATTTCCGCCCCTGTCCACATCTTCAAGCGTTGGGCGCTCGAGGATGTCGAGGTCGACGGCGTGCAACTGCGCAAGGGCGACGAGATCGGCCTCATCCTCGCCGCCGCCAATCTCGATCCGAAAAAGTTCTCCGATCCCCTTGCCTTCAAGCCGGATCGCAATGAAGGCCTCAGCCTCTCCTTCGGCGCCGGCATCCATTTCTGCATCGGCGCGCCGCTGGCGCGGCTGGAAATGAACATCGCGCTGCCGATCCTGTTCGAGCGGCTGCCGAAGATGCGGATCGCCCGGGAGCCGGTGGTGAAGGACGTGTATCACTTCCATGGACTGGAGCGGCTGGATCTGGAGTGGTGACCCTCTGAGCCTTCTGGCGTCCGAAAACAGGACGCCGCGAGGCTATTTGTTGGCGGATAAAAATTCACCCGTGTTCTGGCCTACACCCTGATCACATAATCCTTCGTGGTCGTCTCGACTACTTCCCATGTCCCGATGAAACCGGGCCTCAGGATCAGCCTGTCGCCGGCGCGGAGGTGGATCGGCTCACCCCCCTCCTCCGTGACGATCGAATAGCCTTCGAGGATGTGGAAATATTCCCACTCGTCATAGACGATATACCACTTGCCGGGTGTGGATCGCCACACGCCGGCATAGAGGCCGCCCTCGGCCTCTTCGATGTTCCAGGTTGTGAAAACCGGTTCTCCCGCGATCAGTCTGTCCGGCGCAGGCGCGCCGGTTTCCGGAGTGACGGAGGAGAGATCGAAGCCGAGGGCGTGGTTGGTCATGCTTTTTCCAGAGCCTGTTCGAGATCGGCGATGATGTCGGAGGCGTCTTCGATGCCGACCGACAGGCGCACCACATCCGGGCCGGCTCCGGCGGCGATCTGTTGCTCGGCGGTCAACTGGCGATGCGTGGTCGAGGCCGGATGGATGACCAGCGAGCGCGTGTCGCCGATATTGGCGAGATGCGAGAACAGCTTCAGGCTTTCGACCAGGGTCTTGCCCGAGTCGTAGCCGCCCTTGAGGCCGAAGGTGAAGACGGCGCCGGCGCCCTTGGGCGAATACTTCTTCTGCAGCGCGTTGTTCGGATCATCCTCGAGACCGGCATAGCTGACCCAACCTACCTTCGGATGCGACTTGAGCCACTTGGCGACGGCGAGCGCGTTCTCGCAATGGCGCTGCATGCGCAGCGGCAAGGTCTCGATGCCGGTGATCAGCAGGAAGGCGTTCATCGGCGCGATCGTCGGGCCGAAATCGCGCAGGCCCAGCACGCGGGCGGCGATCGCGAAAGCGATGTTGCCGAAGGTCTGGTGCAGGATCACGCCGGCATATTCCGGACGCGGCTCCGACAGCATCGGATATTTGCCGGAGGCCGACCAGTCGAACGTGCCGCCGTCGACGATGATGCCGCCCATGGAATTGCCATGGCCGCCCATGAACTTGGTCAGCGAGTGGACGACGATGTCGGCGCCGTGCTCGATCGGGCGCACGAGATAGGGCGAGGCCATGGTGTTGTCGACGATCAGCGGCAGGCCGTGCTTGTGGGCGATCTCGGCGATGGTCGCGATATCCACGAAGGCGCCGCCGGGATTGGCCAGGCTTTCGATGAACACCGCCTTGGTCTTTTCGTCGATCAGCGCTTCCATGGCGGAGGGATCGGACATGTCGGACCAGCGCACCTGCCAGTCGAAGCTCTTGAAGGCGTTGCCGAACTGGTTGATCGAACCGCCATAGAGGCGCTTGGCGGCGATGAAATTGTCGCCCGGGTTCATGATGGTGTGGAAGATCAGCAACTGTGCGGCGTGACCGGATGACGTGGCCAGAGCGGCGGTGCCGCCTTCGAGCGCCGCGACGCGCTCTTCGAGCACGGCCTGGGTGGGGTTCATGATGCGGGTGTAGATATTGCCGAACTGCTGCAGGCCGAAGAGAGCGGCGGCGTGATCAGCATTGTCGAACACGAAGCTCGTCGTCTGGTAGATCGGCGTGATGCGCGCCTTGGTGGTCGGATCAGGCTGCGCGCCGGCGTGTACGGCGAGCGTGGAAAAGCCCGGATTGTCTTTGCTCATGAGGTCCTCCCTTGGTCGGCGCGTTCCGAAAAGACATATCCCGGAAACGCCGTGATGATTGTGCGACGGCGACTATAACGTCTGCCGAGAGAAGCGCGCGCAAAATTTGCGCTGGATATCGCTCAAGCCTGAAATATTCTTTCAAAACAACTTTCTGACGCCCGGTCACGCCAAAAAGGAAAGCAACCGGCCATGTGGCGGAAGGCGCCCTTCGCCAACGAAGCCGAAGCGCAGCGGAACAATAAAAAAAAGCCGCTCGGAGGCGGCCTTGAACATCATTCGTCACGGTAGACTTTTTCGCGGCGCTCGTGGCGTTCCTGCGCTTCGATCGACAGCGTGGCGATCGGCCTTGCGTCGAGACGTTTGAGGCTGATCGGTTCGCCGGTTTCCTCACAGTAGCCGTAGGTGCCGTCGTCGATACGCTGCACGGCGGCGTCGATTTTGGAAATCAGCTTGCGCTGCCTGTCGCGCGCCCGAAGTTCGATGGCGCGGTCGGTTTCCGAAGACGCGCGATCGGCGAGATCGGGATGGTTGGCGCTTTCTTCGGCGAGATGGCCGAGCGTCTCGCGCGCCTCGCGCAGGATCTCGTTTTTCCAGGCGATCAGTTTAGTCCGGAAATATGCTCGCTGTCTCGGGTTCATGAATTCTTCGTTTTCCGAGGGAACATAGTTCGTAAGATCGATACTCTCACTCAACGCGCTTCTCCTGAAGAACAACCCGTACAAGGCGGCTCTATAGCTCCGCCGCCTTTTGGTTTCAAGCGGAAAGCGCGGCTTTAACAAATTTTAAATCTGTCATATTCTTGTGCTAAGTGGTTATTTTTCGTGCAAGAATTACCTTTCTTGCCAATGGGCGGCCGGAGGCGGACTGCGTTACGTTGCGTCAGATGCGACGCAATTCACCGGCCCGTGACATCGCGTCCCGATCCGGCACAGGATTGACCTTTCCCGGCACGGCTGGTTTAAACGACGATCATGCCGTAGCGAGCCGGATAGAACGAGATGACGTCGCCCATAAGTCCGTTTTTCCGTCTTTTCCTGTTGCGCCACGCAAACGCCGCCTGGCCTGAGCCGGGCGGTCGCGATTTCGACCGCGCGCTCGATCGCAAGGGGCAGGCCGACATCCGCGACGTCGCCATCCGCGCTTATGCCGCCGGCTACCAGCCCGACCGGATCATCGCCTCGCCGGCGCGTCGCTGCCGGGAGACGGCGCTGGCCGTCGTCGACGTGTTCGGGGCCGCGAAAGTGGATTTCGACGAAGCGCTCTACGATCAGGGTCCCGACGCCTACCGCCGGCTGATCGAACGCCATGTAAGCGAGCCGGCGCTGATGATCGTCGGCCATAACCCGATGATCGAGGCGCTTGCCGGGCAATTTGCGAAAGAGCAGCCGGCGGAACTGGCCTTCGGCTACCCGACGGCCGGATTGCTGGTTCTCGATTTTGAGCGTCCCGCGCGCCTGAAACAGAAAGCTGCGGCGGTCGTAGACATGATCGCGCCGCTTTGATCTCCGATCCAGGCGACCTATATTGAAGTCACAGAAACGCATGCGGATGTCGCCTTGTCTCCTTCCCCCACGTCGTTCACCGATGAAGCTCGGATCGCGTTTGAAAATCTCGGCGACAAAGCCGCCGGGCTGCTGAATCCGTCCATACGCCTGGGCGTGACCGGCCTTTCCCGCGCCGGCAAGACCGTGTTCATCACGGCGCTGATCCACAATCTCCTCAACGAGGGCCGTCTGCCGTTGTTCGAAGCGCAAAGGTCCCGGCGCATCAAATCGGTGGCGCTTGAGGAGCAGCCCGACGACGCCGTGCCGCGCTTTCAATATGAGGATCATGTCAAGGCGCTCGTCGGAAAACGGATCTGGCCGGGGTCGACGCGGGCGATTTCCGAGCTGCGCATCACCTTGCATTATCAGAGCGCGTCGGGCTGGGGGCGTTGGCTGTCGCCCGGAAAGCTGTCGATCGACATCGTCGATTACCCCGGCGAATGGCTGATGGACCTGCCGCTGCTGACGCAGGATTTCGCAGGCTTCTGCGAACAGGCCGCGCGGCTCGCCCGCCAGCCGCGCCGCGCCGCCTTCGCCCGGGAGTGGCTGGCGCGCGCCGAACAGATCCCGCCGGATGCGGCGGCCGACGAGATGACGGCTCGGGATCTGGCCCAGGATTTCACCGCTTACCTGCGCGCCTGCAAGGACGATGAACAGGCCTTCTCCTCGCTGGCTCCCGGCCGCTTTCTGATGCCCGGCGATCTCGACGGCTCGCCGGCGCTCACCTTTGCGCCGCTCGTCAAGCTCTTGCCCGGCAAGGCGCCGAAAGGCAGTCTCCAGGCGATGATGGAGCGGCGCTTCGAGGCCTATAAGGCGCATGTCGTGAAGCCGTTCTTCCGCGACCATTTCACGCGTCTCGACCGACAGATCGTGCTCGTCGACGCGTTGCAGGCGATCAATGGCGGGCCGGATGCGATCGAGGATCTCGAATCGGCGCTCGGCGACGTGCTGGCTTCTTTCCGTCCCGGCGCCAATTCTTTTCTCGGCTCGCTTCTGACGCGGAAGATCGACAAGGTCCTGATCGCCGCCACCAAAGCCGATCACCTGCATCACGAAAGTCATGATCGGCTGGAAGCGATTACCCGCCGCATGGTCGATCGCGCCGTCAAGCGCATCGGCCGGACCGGGGCGGGCATCGACGTGATCGCTCTCGCCTCGGTGCGCGCCACCCGCGAGGCGACCGTGTCCCGCGACGGCGACACGCTGCCGGTGATCGTCGGCACCCCGATATTGGGCGAGAAGATCGGCGGCGAGACCTTCGACGGCGAAAAGAAGACGGCGGTGTTTCCGGGCGACCTGCCGTCGAACCCCGACGTCTATTTCGACCGCGACGACCAGGTCGCGGCGACCGCGCCGCCGCAGATCAACATCGTCAGGTTCAGGCCGCCCGAGATCGAAGCCACCGGCGGCGGCGTGAAACTGTCGCTGCCGCATATCCGCCTCGACCGCGCCCTCCAGTTCCTCATCGGAGACCGGCTGACATGACCGACGATAAGCAAAGCCGCCCTCCCCAGGCGTTTTCCCTGAACGAACCGCAGCCGGCCGCGCCGAGATCGCCGCGGGCGCCGGCCGCCTTCGACGCCGACGTGACGCTGACCGCGGCGCAGGACGACCCGTTTCTGGCCGAACAGATGGCGGAACCGCCGGTGGCCGCGCCGCGCCGCAGAGGTCTGCCGCTGCTTTCCATCCTCACGGGCGCGCTGGGCCTGCTGTTTTCAGCCGCCTTCGCGCTGTGGCTCGACGGATTGATCCGCGATCTCTACGCCCGCGCCGACTGGCTCGGCTACACGGCGCTGACGCTGACCGTCGTGGCCGTGCTCGCCGCGCTCGGCATGGTCGGCCGCGAGATCTGGGCGCTGCGCCGGCTGTCGTCGGTGCAGGACCTGAAGCGAGAGGCGGAAATCGCCCTCGCCGACCGCAAACCCGCCCATGCCCGCGCCGTCGTGGCGCGGCTCGTGGCGCTGTCGGCGTCTATCCCGGAAACCGAATCGGGCCGCAAGGCGCTGGCGGCGACAGAACAGGACGTCATCGATCCCGAGGGCCTGATCCGGCTCGCCGAGCTCGAACTGCTCTCTCCCGCCGACCGCCGCGCGCGAAGGCTGATCCTCGACGCCAGCAAACGGGTGTCGATCGTGACCGCCGTCAGCCCGCGCGCCATCGTCGATCTCGGCTATGTGCTGTTCGAATCGGCGCGGCTGGTGCGGACGGTGGCCGAGACCTATGGCACCCGGCCGGGTCGTCTCGGCATGCTGCGGCTGTTCGGCGACGTGATCGCCCATCTCGCCGTCACCGGTTCGATCGCGGTCGGCGACGGCATCGCCCAGCAGGTGCTCGGCCACGGTGTCGCTTCCAAGATTTCAGCGCGCCTCGGCGAAGGCGTCATTAACGGCCTGATGACGGCGCGAATCGGCATCGCGGCCATGGATCTGCTGCGTCCGCTTCCATTCCGCGCCCAGCGGCGGCCCGGCGTCAGTGATTTCGTAGGGGATCTGACCGGATATTCCGGTGGATAAACGATCTCGGACGGCTTGCCGTTGCAACCGCGCAACAGCCCCCTCGGCCTATGGCGGCGGGAGACTCGCTCGCGGCCCGAAACGCTTCCCATTCGCGGAGAGAGACGGCTAAATACGACTATATCGAAACTCTCCGTTAACCAATATCGGCCAAAACTGGCGTCTTAGTTCCAGTAGCGGCTGACCCGGAAGGAAGCTCAATGTTTTCGCGCGTTACCCCATTCGTCCTTGGCTTTGCGAGCCTCGTCGCCTTCGGGCCGGCGATGGTTGCGCCGGCGGAAGCCGGCAGCCGCGACAAGGTGTTCTTCGAGGGCGTCGCCGGCGAGTGGAGCGGCCCGGGCGAAATCGTCGCCGGCAAGTACAAGGGCACCAAGTTCAAATGCACGCTCACCGGCGTCACCGAGGGCAAGTCCACGGGCATGACGCTCGACGGACATTGCCGCGTCGGCTTCTTCAAGCAGCCGATGAAGGCCACCATCATGGCCGACGGACGCAGCTATAAGGGCAAGTTCCTCGACGGCGCGGCCGGCAAGGGCCTCGACATCGTCTCGGGCAACGTGACAGGCCAGAAGATGGTCGTCGGCATCACCCGCGCCCGTCTGAACGGAGCGATGATCGCCCGCCTGCAGGGCAAGAATTCCATGACCGTGACGATTTCGGTCAAAGTCGACGAAACAATGATCCCGGTGATCGGCATGTCGTTGAACCGCCAGACGGATGAGATAGCGGTCGGCTCGGTCGAGTGAAAGCTTGAACTCGATGATCTGAATATCGGCCGGCGGATGCGCCGGCCTTTTTGTTTTATGCGCGCCGCCACCAGTTTCGATCGGCGTCGGCCAGTTCGATGCCCGCGGCGTCGACTTCGGCGAGCCATGCGGTGACCGAACGATCGGCGATCATCAGGACCGGGGCGACGTCCGCGAGCGGCTGGAGCACGAAGGCGCGTTCGGTCATCCGTGGATGCGGCAAGGTCAAGTCCTCGGTCGACATCTGCAGGTCGCCATAGGCGAGCACATCGAGATCGATCGTGCGCGGGCCCCAGCGCTCCACCCGGATGCGCTTCATCGACCGCTCGATCTCCAGACAGAGACGCAGAAGCGACAAAGGATCCAACGTGGTGGCGATTTCCGCCGCGCTGTTGAAGAACCAGTCCTGATCGGTCTTGCCCCAGGGCGGCGTCCGGTAGAGGCGCGAAACTGAGACCACCCTACAGTCAGGGCGTTCGTCGACGCGTCTCAAAGCCTCGGCCATATTGACGACGGGATCGCCGAGATTGCCGCCGAGCCCGAGATAGGCGACGGCCTCAGCGTTGGGCATGATGCTCGACGGACACCTGGACATAATCGAGAACGCCGGAAATCGGCGCATTTGGCTTGCGCAAGGTGATCTTGGCCCGCACGATCTGCGGGAACTGCTGGGCGAGCGCCCGGGCGATTTCAGTGGCCAGCGCCTCGATCAGATAATAGCGACGGCCCGTCACGATTTTCTCGATCAACTTGAAGGCGACGCCGTAATCGACGGTCGTCTCCAGCGCGTCGTGCTCGAGCGGGCCGGCCGGCATGACTTCGAGTTCGGCGTCGACGAAAAAGCGCTGCCCCAGCACTTCCTCTTCGTCCATGACGCCGTGGCGCGCGAAGAAGGCGCAGTTGGCGAGTGTGATCGTGTAAGTGCCAGTCATGCAGGTGTTCCTCGCCCATCCGTTTCGCGGGCCTTGAGAATAGCATCGGCGACGCGCAGGGCGTCGCGGTTGATTGCGACATTATGGACGCGGAAAATGGCAGCGCCCGAGATTCTGAGAAGGGCGCTCGTCGCCGCGGTGGCCACGTCGCGCTCGGCGGGTTCGCGGCCCGTCAGCGCGCCGAGAAACCGTTTGCGCGACGTTCCCGCCAGAAGCGGATAGCCGAGTGCGATCAACTCGTCAAACCGGGCCATCAGCGCCAGATTCTCGGAGGGCGTTTCCTTGTTGAAGCCGAAACCGGGATCGAGCACGATCCGTTCCCGAGCAAGTCCGGCCGCCTTCGCGACGGCGAGCGTCGCCGAGAAGAAATGCCGCTGGTCCTCGATGGGATCGGCCAGTTTTTCGCGACCTCTTCCGGTATGCATGGCGATCACGCCGGCGCCGGCCTCCACCGCCACCGGGGCCATCTGAGGATCTTTCTGCAACCCCTCGATGTCGTTGATGATATGCGCGCCAGCGCGGATCGCCGACCGCGCGGTCTCCGCCCTGTAGGTGTCGACGGACAGCAGCGCGTCGGATCGGCGCGCCAGTTGCTCGATCACCGGAAGGATGCGCGCCTGCTCCTCCTCGGCCGATACGGGGGCTGCGCCGGGCCGGGTGGATTCGCCGCCGATATCGATGATCGCCGCGCCGTCCCGCACCGCCTGCAGAGCATTCTCCACGGCGCTGTCGAGCGCGAGATTTCGGCCGCCGTCGGAGAAGGAATCGGGCGTGACGTTGATCACCGCCATGATCACGGCGTCCGGACCCAGCGTCAGGCTGCGTCCATGCGCGAGTTTCCAGTCGAAGGGCGCGAAGGGCGAGGTCATCCGGGATCTCCGCTCGGAATGTGCTGGGTTGCTGATTGCATATTGCGCGCCGACAGACAATCACCGAAAATGCCGACGGACGGCATAGACGCGCCGGGGATGCGAGGAGTGAACCGATGAAGAGAATGGCCCGCCTCGCGCTTGTCGCCGCCGTTCTCGCGATCGCTCCATCCGCACAATCCGAAATGATCGCGCGCAAGACCGTCACTTATTTCAGCATCGGCGGAAAGACGGCCGCCGACCTCGACCGGGAAATGGCCGAACGCGGCCCGCTGCTCGGCACTGGACGTCGGCATCCCGGCGCGACGCGCGTCACGTTTTCCGGAAAGGCGTCTTACGTGGCGGAAAAAGGTCGTTGCAGCATCGGCGAGGCGCGCATTCTGCTGACCACGAAGATGACGCTGCCGCGATGGAGAAACCGCTCGAAGGCCGACGCCCGCATGGGGCTGCTGTGGGACACGCTGTCGGCCGACATCAAACGGCATGAGGAGCGGCATGCGGAAATCGCCCGCAACCATGCCCGCGCGCTCGAAAAGGCGCTGCGCGCGCTTCGGCCGGAACGCGATTGCGAAACGCTCAAGGCCCAGGTCTCGCGGGTCACCGCAGAGGCGCTCGAAGCGCATGACGCGGATCAGAAGCGATTCGACCGAATCGAAGCCGCAAATTTCAGCGCTCGGATGACGCGCCTGCTGCGCTATCGGGCGACCGGCCGCGCCGAATAACGATCCCGGCCGTTTGAAGCGCCCCTCGAATCCGCAAAATCAGCCCAAATGGAGCAGCAGGCTTGCGCGTAGCTTGCGCACTTCCTGTTAATTGGCCCGCCATTTGTCCCAATTGAACTTGCGGACTAACTTAAATAGGTTCTCAATCACTGAACAGGTCGAAGCGGTCGCAGCGTAGAGCAGCCTTCCTTACGGTGTCATGTGTGGTTTCCCCGACGCATTGGAGTGGCAACAGGTGTCTCCTCCCTCGCCTGTTTGACGATGCGTCTTACTTGCCTCGCTCGCCTTCACCGTCGAGCGAGGCATTTTTTTGCCGGACTCCGGAACGCCGTCAGCTCTGCTTTTCCGGAATATGGACGACCAGGCCATCGAGGGCGTCGGTCATCTTGATCTGACAGGACAGGCGCGAGGTGGGGCGGGTGTCGTAAGCGAAGTCCAGCATGTCCTCCTCCATGGGATCGGGACGACCGGCCTTGTCGGAAAAGGCGTCGTCGACATAGACATGACAGGTGGCGCAGGCGCAGGCCCCGCCGCACTCGGCGAGAATGCCGGGAACGGAATTGCGGATCGCGGCTTCCATGACCGTGGATCCAGTGGCGACGTCCACATCGAAGCGGGCGCCGTCGAAGGCGACGAAGGTGAGTTTCGGCATGATTGTCCTGACGAGTTGGAAAAGACTGGCGAGCCTTTTCCAACATATTCAGAAATGCGTCAACAACGGCTGAGAAAGCCCGGGGCGATCAACGCGACAGCTTGAGAATGAAATTTTCGGCTTCGATGACGGCTGCGCCGAGCATGGCGAGCGCGGCGGCGTCGTCGGCGTCATGTTCGACCTTTTCGGCGACGGTGGAGACGCTGAAGGCGCCGATGGCTAGCGCGGCGCCTTTCAGGCGGTGCGCGATGGCCGAGCGATTGTCGTTTGCCGACGACGACAGTTCCGCCATGCAGTTACGCGCCTGGCGGGCGAAGATGTTGAGGACTTCGAGCTCGAGGTTCTTGTCGCCCGACGTCTGGCGCGCCAGATGGACGAGATCGATGGGGCGAGCCCGCGAAGGCGCGACGGAGGCGTAGTTGTCGGGTGCTTCGAAGGCGACGGATGCGGCTGCCATGTTCATTTCCCTGTTCTTGTTTGTTTGTGACACATGCGAGTTTTCTTATGATCGGCAGTGTCGCAGCGATGGACGCAAGAACGCTTAATTGGGGCGTTTTCAGGGAAGGCATTCTGCAAAGATGGTTAACGATATCTAAACGCGCCTAAACGCTTGGTTTTTTGAGCGGGCGCGGCAAAATTGTCGTTAATATCCCCTCAACCTTGCGCGGAGCTTCCCCACAAGTGATTGTATCAAAACGGCTTCTGTGCCACTACGTAACGTGGGTAAAAAGGCCGTCCTTAACCAGCGGCCGCGAAAGTGACGGTCCCGGGAAGCGCATCCATCGCCGCATGAGGCGCGGCATGCGACAATCTCCGGATCGGATACAGGGCCTCGACGTTTCGCTTCCGCTCGGAGCGGCCGCGGCGAGGTAGTAAAACGAGGCAGTTCGGAATGACGATTAAGAGCGAAAACGACGCCGTGTCGGAAAACGCCTACAGGGCGTTGGAAGAGGCCCTGGCGATCGACTTTCAGGACGACCATTCCGGAACGCAGCCGCAAAAGCGGGAGAGCCGTGTGTCCGACGTTGCAAACCAGACCGGGAAGACTGCGCAGCAGCGCAAGGCGGACAATGCGCGTTCGCTCGGCCCGGAGCCCGCGCCGAGAGCGCCCTCGCACCGCCCCGCCAACGACCCCCTTCCCACGGCTTCGGCCGCCCTCACCCGCGGCTTCGACACGCCGCGCTCGAAATCGCCCATGCGGATCGCCGCGGCCATTTCCGCGCTCTGGGTCATTCTGGGGCTGATCGCCGCGCATTTTCTCTACGCGCCGGAAATCTGGCAGATCTCGTCTCTGCGCGACCTCGGCGCCATTCCGGGCGCCTTGGCGACATTGATCGGCATCCTCTTCCCGATCATGATCTTCTTCGCCTTTGCCTCGATGATCGCGCGGGCGCAGGAACTCAAGAACGCCGCCCGCTCGATGGCCGAAGTCGCCCTCAGACTGGCCGAGCCGGAAAACATCGCCGCCGAGCGCATCATGACCGTCGGCCAGGCCGTGCGTCGCGAAGTCTCGGCCATGAACGAGGGCATCGAGCGCACGATCGCGCGCGCTTCCGAACTCGAAACGCTGGTGCATTCCGAAGTGAACGCGCTCGAACGCAGCTACAGCGACAACGAACTGCGCGTCCGCAGCCTGGTGCAGGAACTCGGCAGCGAGCGCGAGGCGATCATCGGCCATGCCGAGCGCGTGCGGTCCTCGATCACCGGCGCACAGGACCTGCTCCGCGACGAACTCGCCAGCGCCAGCCTGACCATCGCCAAGAACATCGCCACGTCGGGCGAAGCCGTCGCCCAGATGATCGACACCCAAGCCGCGATCATCATGCAGAAGAGCGGCAATGTCGCCAATACGATCGGCTCGGTCCTGTCCAAGAAGACCGAAGAACTGGTTGGCGCGCTCGAAACTTCCGGCCTGGCGCTGACCGAGGAGTTCGACACCCGCATCGAAACGCTGGGCGTGACGATCAACGAGCGCGGCAACAAGCTGTTGTCCGAATTCGAGACACGCGCCTCGATGGTGGACGCCACGACGGAGAAATTGAACGCGGCGCTCGCCGACCGCACCCGGCAGCTCAACGAGACGCTGATCGCCCGCACCCGGCAGATCAACGAGACGCTGACCAACAGCGGCGGCGTCATCAGCAATTCGCTGGAATCGATGCTGAAATCGCTGAACGCGACGCTGGACCAGAAGAATCAGAGCTTCCGCCAGGCGCTCAAGACGACGGCCGACGATGCGATCATGGATCTCGACGTCCGCACCGCCTTCCTCGACGAGCGTCTCAAGTCCTCGGTCGACCAGGTGTCGTCGGCCTTCGACGGCCGGCTCGGCGAATTCGCCGACGCCTTCGACAAACGCAGCGGCTCGCTCGACGCCAAGCTCAACGAAAGCCTCACCCGCATCAACAAGGCGCTCGGCCAGGGCCAGGACGCGCTGTCCAGCACGCTGGAATCCTCGCTCGAACGGATCGCCCAATCCTTCATGGGGCAGGCCGTGGCCATCGAGACGGCGCTCGGCGCAGGCCAGGAGGTCATCGAGACCGCCCTCGACGCCAAGGTCGGCGACATCACCCAAGTCATCGGCCGCGCCAATCAGGAACTCGACAGCGGCTTCGGCGCGCGCGCCGACGCTCTGGCGCAGAAGATCGCCGAGCGCACCCAGGCGATCGAAACCGCCATCTCCACCGGCCATGATCGCATGTCGAGCCTGCTCGACGACCGTTCGTCGGGAATTGCGGCGGCGTTCGACGAAACCAATCGCAAGCTCGACCAGACGCTGTCGGGCGGCGAGCAGCGTCTCGGCGCGCTGTTGTCCGAACGCTCGGGCGCGCTGATCTCCGCCTTCGACAAGACCGAGAAAACCATATCCGAAACCATCGGCGACGGCGAACGCCGCCTCTCCGATCTGATCGACGGACGCGGCTCCAGCCTCGAACGGTCGCTGGCCGACAGCGCCGCGCGCATCGAAACCGCGGTCGCCACCGGCGGCGAACGGCTGGAGAAGTCGCTGGCCGAAGGCGGAGCCCGCATCGAAAACGCCATCGGCTCGACGCCGGAGCATCTGGCCCGCATGCTCGACGAAAAGGGGCAGGCGATCGAACGGACGCTCGCCGACAACCAGCAGCGTCTGGACACCGCAATGACGCGCGGCTCCGAACTGATCACCGGCGCATCCGAAGACGCCCGCTCGCGGCTCGCCAAGACGCTCGGCGAAAACGCCATCACCATCGCCGCCGTCTACGGCGAGCATCAGAAGCGGATCGACGAGACGCTGCGCGAGCGGACGGGCGAAATCGAGCAGACGCTCGGCGACGGCGCGAACCGCATCGCGACCTCGTCCCAGGAAAGCGCCCGCTTCGTGCAGGGCGCGATCGAACAGGGCGTGCGCGACATCTCCGAAGCGCTTGAAAACGGCGGCGCCGATCTCGGCATCCAGCTCGCCACCACCCACGACCTGATCCGCCAGACGCTGGAAGACCGCTCCAACGCGATCACCGTCGCGCTGGAAGAAGGCCGCAAGCAGCTCGACGACACCATCAACGAACAAGCCACCGGAATCGGCGCCAGCATCGCCATGGGCGCGAGCATGCTGGAAATGTCGTTCGAGGACGGCGAGAGCCGCCTGCGCGAGGTCGTGGAGCAATCCACCCAGAAACTGACCTCGGCGGTGGACGGCGCCACCGATTCGCTGACCTCGTCGGTGGAGCAGACCACCGGCCAGCTGAAGGATGCGCTGTCCCGCAGCGCGACCGATTTCGAATCCAGCGCCGGCAGCTTTTCCGACAAGATCGCCGAGCGCGAGCGCAGCCTGCGCCAGGTGCTGGACGCGACCGCGGATTCGCTCGACAGCCGCATGCAGGCGAGCGCCATGGCGCTCAACGCCAATGCCCGCAAGATCGAAGACACGCTGGCGCAACGCGAAGCGAGCCTCGCCACCGCGATTGAAAATCTCGCCCAGTCGCTCGACGAGCGCCTGATCGCCACCGTGGGCGGGCTCAACGCCGATGTCGAGCGCAGCCATGACGCTTTGCGCCAGACGCTCGGCCAAAGCGGCCTGACGCTCGAAGAAACCGCCGAACGGCTGATCGCCCAGATCGCGTCGCACCGCGACGCTCTGCGCGACACGGTCGACGCCTCCGCCCATTCGATCGACGAACGGCTGGAAACCGGCGCGGCCAACATGCTGTCCAACATCATGATGCTGGACATGAAGCTCGAAGAGCGCGAGGCGGCTCTACGCGACGCCGTGGCCGCGGCGAGCAATCGCTTCGAAAGCGAACTCGGCCTGCATCAGCAGAGCCTCGTCCAGTCGCTGGATGCGACGTCGCGGACGATCAACGACCGGCTCGACGCCGGCGTCTCGGCCATTGCGACGTCGATCGACCAATTCGACGCCAAACTGGGCGCGCGCGAAATCGCGTTGACGCAGACGATTTCCGCCTCGGTGGAGCGCGTCGACAGCGATCTCGCCCGCCGCCAGGAAACCTTCGTCCAGTCTCTCGATGCGACATCGCGGGCGATCGGCGAACGGCTCGACACCGGCGCGGCCGATCTTCTATCCAACATCATGTCGGTGGACATGACGCTCGAAGCCCGCGAAGCTTCGCTGCGGGACGCGATCGAATCCTCCGCCGCCCGACTGGACGGCGATCTCGCCCGCCGTCAGGAAGGCCTGGCGCAGACGCTGGACGCGACGACGCGCGCGATCGGCGAGCGGCTAGACACGGGCGCGGCGGCCATCTCCTCTTCCGTGGATCAGTTCGACGCGAGGCTCGGCGAGCGCGAAGCTGCCCTTCGCCAGACGATCGCGGAGTCGACGGGTCGACTGGACAATGATCTCGCCCAGCGCCAGGAGAGCCTGCTGCAATCGCTCGACGCCACCGCGCGCACCATCGGCGAAAAGATGGACAGCGGCGCGACGGACCTGCTGTCCAACATCATGTCGCTCGACATGACGCTGGAGGCGCGCGAACAGTCTATGCGCGAGGCGATCGAAGTCTCGACGAGCCGCCTCGACGGCGAATTGTCGCTGCGCCAGGAGATTCTGATCCAGGCTCTCGAACAGTCCGGCGAAGCGCTGGACAAGCGCTTCCAGCGCGGCTCCAACGCCGTGCTGGGCCATATCGAGCGTCTCGACGCCACGCTGAGCCAGGGCGAAGCCTCTCTGCGTCAGGCGCTGACCGGCGCGACCGAACGTCTGGAAAGCGGTCTCGCCGAACGGCAGGACTCGATGATCCGCGCCGTGGAAGGCGTGGCGCAGTCGCTCGACGATCAGTTCCTCTCGGCCCTGTCCAATCTGAACGCCGGCGTCGAACTCAGCCATGGCGCCATCCGCGATACGCTGAACGACAGCACGCTGACGCTCAACGAAATGGCGGAGCGCCTGTCGGCGCAGATTTCCGCCCATCGACAGGCGCTGCAGGAAACCATCGAAGCCTCGACCGTGTCGATCGACGAACGGCTCGAAAGCGGCGCGGCCTCGATGCTGTCCAACATCATGATGCTGGACATGAAGCTCGAAGAACGCGAAAACGCGCTGAAGCAGGCGATCGCGACGGCCTCCGAGGATCTCGACCAGTCGATGAACCGCTCCACGCAGGCGCTCAGTGATCGCTTCGGCGAAAGAGCGGCGGAAATCGCCAATGTCGCCGAAACCTTCAGCCAGCGAATCGACGGCGCGCTGGAGACGGTGTCGAGCCGCTTCGACGAGACCGGCGGTCGCATCCTCACCAGCTTCGACCGCCTGGAGACCGGCATCCGCGACGACGCCGGCCGCTTCGCCCAGACCATCGACGAAGCCGGTGTGAAACTGGGCTCGTTGATCGAAACGCAGATCCAGTCCTTCGACCGTGTCGCCGAAACCGGCGCGAGCCGGATCTCGGAAACGCTCGAAAGCCATACGGCGCATCTCGACGAACGGCTGGAGACGATGGACCGCGCGCTGACGATCGGTCTTGAAAACGTGTCGCGCACCATAGACGGCAAGGCGTCCGGCCTCGCCTCCACCCTCCGCTCCGCCGTCATCGACGCCGCGCAATCGATGGACGACGAAGCGCGGCGGGCGATCGACCAGATTTCCGGCAAGACTTTCGAATATGCCGACGAGATGGCCGCGCGCAGCGCCGGCTTCTCGAGCCGCCTCACCGAAGAAGCCGAGAGCTTCGCCAGCACCGTGCAGAGCAACGCCGATCAGTTCGCCACCCGGCTCACCGGTGACGCGCAACTCATCAGCGCGCGTCTCTCCAGCGAGGCGGATCGGTTCTCGGACCGGATGGTGTCGGAAGCCGACGCCTATGCCGGCAAGCTCGCCTCCGGCGCCGACGCCTTCACCGGCAAGCTGGCGACCGAGACCGAGAGCTTCGCGAGCAAGCTCGTCCACGACGCCGAGGCTTTCACCGGCCGCATCGCCGGCGAAGCCGAAACCTTCACGGGCAAGCTCGCCACGCAGACCGACTCGCTGACCAGCAATTTCGCCCGCAACGCCAGCCAGTTCGCCGAACAGGTGGGCGCGGCGCAGCAGAAGGTGATGAACGACGGCGCCGCGATCAGCCAGAGCCTCACCTCGGCGGAGAAGGCGCTGGCCGCCCGCAACGAGGCGATCCGCACGACCCTCGACGACCGCACACGCGAGCTGAACTCCATGCTGGCCGCCCGCTCGGCCGAACTCAACCGCCTGATCGAGGAAAAGGCGCGGCCGGCGGCCGAGAGCCTGCAGAGCCTGGGTCAAACGGCTGCGGAAGACATCCGCAGCGCCGCCGAACAAGGCGCGGCCCTGCTGCGCGGCGAGAACGCTGCGCTGGTGGACGCCATTTCCAGCCGTACGCAGGAAGCCGCTCGCGCGCTCGGCGACAGCGAGCAGTCGCTGCGCTCCACCGCCCTCGGCCTCATCGACGCGCTCGGCCAGAGCAATGCCGGCCTCAAGCAACTGGTGGCCGAAGCCGCCGCCAATCTCGGCGCGATCGACGAGACCTTGACCGGCACCGCCGACCGCTTCACCGACAGCGCGACACGCGCCTCGGATTCGGTCAATGCGGCGGCGCGCCTGCTGGAAGGCAATGCCGAACGCCTCTCCTCGGTTTCCAACGACACGCTCGGTCAGATCGGCGCGCTGGTGGGACGCTTCGACGATCACTCCAAGGTGCTCGGCCAGGCCTCGAACCTGCTGGGCGCGGCGCAGTCCAACTTGGTGTCGACGCTCGCCGAACGCGAGGAAGCGCTGCAGGCGCTGGCCGTCGGCCTCGTCCGTCGCTCCGAAGACATCGAGAACACCATGCGCTCGGTGTCCGGTCTGGTGGAAGCCGCCTTCGACCGCGCCGAAAACCGCGCCGGCCAGGTGACAAACACTGTGCGCACCGGCATCCAGACCTCGTTCGCCGATATCGGCCGTGTGCTCGGCGAAGCCGAACAGCGCGCCGACCAGATGGCCAACGCGCTGCGCGGCACCGTCGGCGCCGCGGCGCAGGAAGCGGCCCGTTCGGTCGAGACCGCGCTCGGAAAAGCCAGCGAACAGGCCGATCAGGTGGCCGGTAAATTGCGGGGCGCCGTATCCGGCTCGCTCGCCGATGTCGACCGCATGCTCGGCGAAACCGGCGCCCGCTCGACGGCGACCGCCGAAGACATGCGCCAGGCGCTTCAGGCTGCGATCGAGGATTCGATCAACCGCTTCGCCGGCGCCACCGACGAGATCCGCCGCACCGCCGGCGAGATCCGCCGCGAACTGACCGACACCCGCGCCGAACTCAAGCGCGGCGCGTTCGACCTCCCGGAAGAAGCCAAGGAGAACGCCGCCCAGATGCGCAAGGCCGTGGCCGAACAGGTCCGCGCCCTGCAGGAGCTGACCGGCATCATCGGCGTCTCCGCATCGCATTTCGAGACGCCGCGTCCGGTCCGCCAGGAGCCCGCGCCGCGCGTCGAGCCGCAGCCCGTCTATCAGGCGCAGCGCGTGGAAGCGCAGCCGGTCGCCTACCAGCCGGCCCGCGTCGACACGCAGCCTGCCTATCAGGCTCCTCCCCGCGCAACGGCCCCGGCCCAGCCGCCCGCGGCGATCGAAACGGCGCGTTCGGAGCCGCAGCGCATGGCGACGCCGCCGCAGCCGCAGCCGCAACAGCGCCCGACCGAAGCGCGTCAGCCGGCGGCCCCGCAAGCGAGCCGGCTCCAGCCGGCGATAGAGCCGCGTCGCGCCGAAGCGCAACCGGCGGCGGAGCGCCCGTCGATCCCGCTCGCCTCGGCCCCGCGCCAGGAGAGCCGCGTGTCCGCGCCGTCCCGCGAGCCACTCGGTCTGCGCGGCAGCCTCGGCGTCGATCCGCTTAATCGTCCCTCGGCTCCGCGCGAGGAGCGCCCCGCTCCCGCCCAGCCGACGGCGCGTCGGGAAGAAGGCCAGGGCTGGATCAGCGATCTGCTGCGCAACGCCTCCCGCGACGAAGCGGAAGCCGACACCCGCACGGCGCCCCCGGCCGCTTCGCGCGTCGAAAACCGCAATCCGCGGCAGGTGGTGGAATCACTGAACTCGTTGTCGGTCGATATCGCCCGCGCCATCGATCATGAAGCCTCGGTCGATCTCTGGCGTCGCTATCACCGCGGCGAGCGTGACGTGTTCACCCGTCGGCTCTACACGCTGAAGGGCCAGCAGACCTTCGACGAGATCAAACGCAAATATGATCGCGAGCCGGAATTCCGCTCGGCCGTCGACCGCTACATCGGCGATTTCGAGAAACTGCTGAACGATGTCGCCCGCAACGATCGCGACAAGACCCTGACGCAGAGCTACCTCACCTCCGACACCGGCAAGGTCTACACCATGCTGGCGCATGCGGCGGGCCGCTTCTCGTAAGAATGTATGCAGCGACTTGAACAAGGGGTCGTTCGGGACACCGGGCGGCCTCTTCGATTCGGATATCATTCGTCTATTCAGGAGCCTGCGGAGAGGAAGTGCTCGCTCCATTCCGATTCGGGAATGGCGTCGCCGAGCGCAAAAGCGAATTCGGACGGGGCTTGTGCCGTCGGCGCGACCACGCATCGGTAGCGCAGCCTGAGCCAGCGTTTCCCGGCTTTGACCGCCGCACCGTCGGCGACGATTTCCGCTGCGTGAAGCGCAAGATCCTGAAAGGCATAGGGCGCAACCAGTTCGGCGGAATTTTATCGGTCCGGCGCAATTGCTCCATCGCTTCGATATTGCACAGCTGAATCCGTTTGTCGTCGGGCTCAAGAGTGCGCAAAGCCTTGCGAGCCCTGATGTTGTCGGGGCGGGACAAGACGTCCGTGGCGTATAGATGCTGCGCCGCATGCAGAGAGTTGGAGGGGCGCAACCTCTCCTTGGAGGGCGCGATGTTCGGAATGGGCCGAGTGGAGCGATCGTCCGGCTCGGATACCTTCACCGGCGGCGGAGCTTTCATTCGCTCTTGCCCTCGGTTCGGGACGCCGAGCGTGATCTCGACCAGCGAGACCGAAATTTCCCGGGCGGGCGCAGGCGCTGGAGGCTGATGGACGCCAAAGAGCAACAAGCCGGCAACAGTCGCATGGCCGCAGACGGACAAGGTCAAGCTCAACGTGAAGCGACGACGCCCTATCATGGCGACGAATCTCGCCCATTCTCCGCCCTTCCGCTCCGGGGCGGTCGTCCCTCGCTGTCTGCAAACCTCGCTCCTATCCTGCCGCCGCGGCGGGCGGAGAATGGGCGAGATTCGGGCGATAAATGTGACCGATGCTCGCCTCCCTGCATCGTCGTCGAGGTTTCACCGGGTCCGGCGAAACCATTCCTGTCGCTGGACGGCCTTGAGAGCCTCGATGTCGAAGTCCGCGATCACCAGACCGGTTTCGGCTCCGCCCATCGCGATGATCCGCCCGAGCCCATCGACGGCGAAGGAATGGCCATCGTCTTTCGGCGCAGGATAATTGGCCACCGCGATGCCGGCGGCGGATTGGAAAGCCATGGCGCGCACGCCGGCCACTCTGACGTCGCCGACGGTCGGATCGTCGATCAGAGGGCTGCTGTTGGGTACGAGGATGATGTCGGCGCCCTGGCGGATCAGATCGGCTCCGACTTCGGGATATTCGCGATCCATGCAGATCATCACGCCGACAGTGATCTCGCCGACCGTCGTCTTCAGTCTCGCCACTGAAGATCGATCGCCCGGCGCGCAGGCCGTTTCGGGTACAGCGAAGAAGCAGATGCGCCGTTTGCGCTGATGCAGGACAATCTCGCCGTCAGCATCGATCAGCACGGCGGCGTTGAACGGGGCGGTTTCGCCCTGTTCCAGAAAAGTCGCGACGATCGACAGTCGACGCCTGCGGGCGACGTCTCGAAAACCTGCGATATAAGCGCCATCCAGCGGTTCCGCCCCGTCGAGCCAAGCCTTGCGGGAGGCTTGGCTGTCGGGTTCGAACCGGCTGTAGCCGTTCGAGAACATTTCCGGAAAAACGATGAGCTCGGCCTGCTGCGCGGCCGCTGCGGCGCAGACGACGTCTGCATCGGCGCCGGTCGTCACCTGAGCAAGCGCCACGCGAAATTGGATGCTCTTCAAGCGCATCTCCTCATGCGACCGAAGCCGATCGTTCACCGGGGCTTCGTCGCCCCGTCACATCGCCTTGAGCGTCCAGCCCACCATATCGGTGGTGACACGGGCGAAGGCGGCGTCCAGGGCCTTGATGAAGGCTTCGTTGCCGGAGCCGCCGAGAGGCGCGCTGGCGGTGAAGACGCGGCTGGCGCGCACCTCGCCGTTGCGGTCGTTGAGCAGCTTGGCGGACATTTCCACCTGGGCGCGGCTGCCGCCATAGGCCAGGATCTCGAAGGCGCGGATTTCAGTGATCACCTGATAGTCGATGGCGAGTCCCTGCCCCGGAATGCCGACGCCGCCGAGCCGGCCGGTGTTCTCGAAAGCCTGCACGAGACGCGCCTGCACGAGTTTCGGCAGACGGTCGCTCCAGCGCGACTTGGCGAGATACTGGATCTCCGACTGGCTGACGCGGATGACCACCTGCTCGGAGTCGAGCGCCTTGACCGCGGTCGGTTCGGGAACAAGGATCTGGCGCTGGGTCAGCCTTGGTCCTTCGACGCCGGACACAGCCGTCAATGAGAAGGTGTCGTCGGGAGTTCCGCCCAGGCAACCGCCCAGAGCCAGCAGGCATACGCCCATGAAAGATGCCCGCGCCAGTCGGATCACGCTACGCTCCCTTGTCATATTGGTCCGTTTCCACATCAATGCCGCGCCCGACCGTTGTAGGTCTTGACCTCGTCGCCGCCGAACAGCAGCCGCTGCGGGTCCTCATCCAGTTTGGTGATCGCCGAATCCAGGGTCTGCACCGTGCGGCGGGTATCGGAAATGAGCGCATCGATATTCTTGAGGCCGGAGCCCGAGAAGCGCGCCAGATTGTCGGCGATCGGACCGATCCGAGAATTCAGATTGTCGGCCACCTGCTTGAAGGACTTCAACGTCTCCCGCGCGTCGGCGAAGAGCGACGACGAATCCCCCGTGCCGAGGAAGCTGTCGGCCTTGGCGAGCAGGCCGTCGACGCGGGTCGAGGCCTTGTTGAGCTTCTCCGACATTTCGGAAATGTTCTTGATCGTCTTGTCGATATCGGGACGACGGTTCTCGATATCGGAGGCGACGCCGCGGAAGGTCTGAATCGCCTGTCGGGCGTCGGCGACGGCCGCTCGGATATCGGCCACCGAACTCTTGACGTCGGCGGGCTCCACAGCGGCCATCAGCTGGTCGACCTTGTCGAGCGTCTTCGACGCCTTTTCGCCGACGACCCGATAGGCTTCGGCGGTCTTGTTGAACGTCGCGACGGCCTGTCCGACTCCGCCCGAGGCATCGGCGAGATCTTTGCTGACCTTCTCGGCATTGGCGAGGATAGCGTCGATCTTCTTGGCGTCCACGGCCTTCAGGAGGCTTTCGACAGAAGCCAGCGTGGAATCGAGCCGGCCCGAGAGACCTTTGATCGTTCCCGACAGCGAGGTCACCGATTGCAGGAATTCGTCGATGCCCTTGGAATTGTTCTTCAGCGCCTGCGAGAACACCTCGACATTGGAGATCGTGCTGGTCAGCGGCTTGCGATTGTCGTTCACGAAGCCCTGCAGCTGGATCAGCGTCGTCTCGGTGCGGTTCATGATTTCGGATGCGGTGGCGACGATATTGGTCACGCCGGATTGTTCGGCGAGCAGGGTCGCCACTTCGCCGTCCTTCAGCGCCTTCTCGATCAGCAGTTCCTGTTTGGTGTCGCCGCCGGAAAGCTCGATATAGGCGGCCCCGGTCAGGCCCTGGATCTCGAGAACGGCCCGCGTCGACGGGTAGATCGGCGCATCGGAGCGCACTTCCGTCACGGCCAGCGAAAAGCGCGGGTCCTTGCGGTCGAAATCAAGCGCGCGCACCGTGCCCACCGGGATCCCGTTGAAGCGCACCGCCGAGCCGACGCTCAGCCCGTTGGCCGAACCGGGAATGCGCACCACCAGCCGCTCCATCTTGCCTTCGCGTCCATAGGCGGACATCCAGTAGACGAAGCCGAAGGCAAGCAGCAGCACCACCAGGGTGAACAAGCCGACGATTGCGTAATTTGCTTTCGTTTCCATGCCTCAAGCCGTTTCATTCGTAAAAAGGATTCAAAAAATCCCTAGGATTGCAGTTAAGTGACCAGTCCCGGAATTGTACGCGCGCGTTTGCCGCGGAAATAAGACTGGACCCAGGGATCGTCGCAACCGAGCATGTCCTGGATCGTCCCCTCCACCATTACACGCTTGTTGCCGAGCACGGCAATCCGATCGCAGACGGAAAACAGGCTGTCGAGGTCATGGGTCACCATGTACACCGTCAGCCCCAGCGTATCGCGCAGTTTGGCGATCAACTGGTCGAATTCCGCAGCCCCGATCGGATCGAGGCCCGAGGTCGGCTCGTCGAGAAACACCAGCGCAGGATCGAGCGCGAGCGCCCGTGCGAGCGCGGCGCGCTTGATCATGCCGCCAGACAATTCGGATGGATATTTGTCCAAAGCTTCCGGAGCCAGCCCCACCAATTCGATCTTCAAACGCGCGAGCTCGTCCATCAGTTGCTTGGGAAGATCGAGATATTCCCGCATCGGAAACTGGATGTTCTCCTTGACGGTCAGGGAGGAGAACAGCGCTCCATGCTGGAACAGCACGCCCAGGCGCATGTCGAGCTGAAAGCGCTCCTTGTCCGGCATCTGGCTGTAGTCGGCGCCGAGCAGACGGATCTCGCCGGCGCGCCGCGGGATCAATCGAAGGATGGTGCGCATCAGCACCGATTTTCCGGTGCCGGACGCGCCGACGAAGCCGAGGATCTCGCCGCGATAGACGTCGAGATCCAGCTGATCGAGCACGAGATGTTCGCCAAAGCCCACGGAAACGCCGCGCGCCGACAGGATGACCTCGCGGTCCTGTGTCGCGGTGACGTTGTTGCGGCGCGTGTTGGTGTCCATGTCCACCTCAGAAATCGATTGCTGCGTAGAACATGGCGAAGAGCCCGTCGACCAGGATCACCACGAAGATGGACTTCACCACCGAGGCCGTCACATGCTTGCCGAGCGATTCCGCGCTGCCGCCGACCTTGAGCCCTTCGATCGACGCCACCACGCCGATGATCACCGCCATGAACGGCGCTTTCAGCATGCCCGAGATAATCGTGGACAGGTCGATCGCCCCTTGCAGGCGAGCGAGGAAGACCTCGTAGGTGACCCCGGAATAGACATTGGCCACCAGCGCAGCGCCGAACAGCGCCGCGAAATTGGAGATCACCGTCAGAAGCGGCAGAGCGATGGTCAGCGCCAGGAGACGCGGAAACACCAGCACGCCAATGGGATTGAGCCCCATGACCTGCAGCGCGTCGATTTCCTCGCGCATCTTCATCGAGCCGATTTCCGCCGTGATCGCGCTGCCCGACCGGCCGGCGATCATGATCGCCGTCAACAGCACGCCGATTTCACGCAGTTGCAGAATGCCGACGAGATCGACGACGAAAACCTCGGCCCCGAAATAGCGAAGCTGGAATGCGCCCTGCTGGGCGATGATCGCGCCGATCAGGAACGACATCAGCGCAATGATCGGGGTCGCGTTGACGCCCATCTGTTCGAGCTGGTTGAAGACGGCGGCGGGCGACAGGCCGCTGCCGCGCCCGAGCTTGAGCTGCGCGCCGCGCACCGCAGCGCCGATGATCGACATGGCCCGCAGAAAATCGGCGACGAAACTGACGGTCAGCTTGCCGATCGGCTCGAACACCCGGTTGAAAAGCGGTTTTCTCGGATATGCGTCGAAACTCGGTTCCGGCAATTGTTCGGGAAGAGCGGCGATGAGTTCCTCGACGTCCTCTCCGGCGCCTGTGAGCTCGGATGAGATATTTCTGGATGCGAATGCGGAGATGGCGCGCTTGACGATCCACGCGCCGCCGGTATCCATCTGTGTCACGCCGGAGAGATCGAACGACACGCGGTCGGCGTCCTTCTCGGCGGCGCTGCGAAGGTCGCCTTCGACGACGGCGATCGTGCCGTTCACCCACGCGCCTTCGAGACGCAGCGTGAGCGCGCCGCCGCTTTGTTCGGCGTTCAGGACGGCCGCCTGGGCCGTGTCCTGATCCTGCATAGGGTCATCCTTCGATAGGACGGCCGTCATAGCCGCCTCGCACTGAATTTTCGTCGCCGGACGGCGAGTCACGTAAGGGCACTATTGACAATAGTTTACTCACAGGAGCAAGGCGCTGTTTGGATCAGCATGACGCGATTTAGGATTCTATCATGACGCGTGCCCTGGAAATCACATTCCAACGCTACCCCATCGCCGGCGAATTCCGCATTTCCCGCGGCGCCAAGACCGAAGCCGAGGTCATCGTCTGCAAGATCCGCGACGACGAGGCGGTCGGACGCGGCGAATGCGTGCCCTACCGTCGCTATGGTGAGACGATGGACAGCGTCGCCGCCGAAATCGCCGCAATCGGCGAGGCGGTGGCCGCTGGGATCGACCGTGAGGCTCTGCTGACGCGCATGAAGCCGGGCGCGGCGCGCAACGCGGTGGATTGCGCGCTTTGGGATCTGGAAGCCAAGCTCGGATGGGGGCGCGTCACCGACAGGATCGGCGTCGCGGCGCCTTCGGCCCTCGTCACGGCCTATACATTGTCGCTCGGCGACGCCGACGCCATGGGACGGCAGGCGGCTCGGTATGCGCATCGCAAGCTGCTGAAGATCAAGCTCGGGGCCGAGGGCGACGAGGCGCGCATCCGCGCCGTCCGCGCCGGCGCGCCCGACAGCGCGCTGATCCTGGACGCGAACGAAGGATGGACGGAAAAGACGCTGGCCGGGCTTCTGGCGGTATCGGCCGAATGCAAAGTGAGCCTGATCGAACAGCCCCTGCCCGCCGGCCGCGACGGCTTGCTCGCGACCATCGATCGCCGCGTGCCCGTCTGCGCCGACGAGAGCGTGCATGCGACCGAGGATCTCGCGGCTCTCCGCGACCGCTACGACGCCGTCAACATCAAGCTCGACAAGACCGGCGGACTGACCGAGGCGCTGGCGATGAAGCGCGAGGCCGCACGGCTGGGTTTCAAGATCATGGTCGGCTGCATGGTGGGCTCGTCGCTGGCCATGGCGCCGGCGACGCTGCTGGCCCAGGGCGTCGATTTCGTCGATCTCGACGGTCCCTTGCTGCTGGCGCGCGATTGCGAGCCGGGTCTCGTCTATGAGGGCTCGACCGTGACGCCGCCCGCGCCCGCGCTCTGGGGCTGAATGACCCGGGCGGCGAGCACCATCGCAAAGCCGAGACCCGCGGCGATGGACATGGCGTAGAAGCCGTGCACGCCCCAGGCGTTGTAGAGAAAGCCGGACACCCAGGTGCCTAGCGCCATGAACAGCGCGATCATGGTGGTGTAATAGCCCTGCGCCGAAGCTTCGCGACTTTCATCGACATTGGCGATCAGGAAGCGCTGGATGCCGATATGGGCGGTGGCGAAGGTGAAGGCATGGGCGCATTGCAGGCCGAGATGTCCCCAGAAGCCGAGATGCATCGGAAAAATGATCCAGCGCAGCACCGCGACGCCGCAGCCGAACAGGATGAGCCCCCAGAGCGAAATGCGCGACAGAAAACGGGCGGACAGCCAGAACATCAGGATTTCCGCCACCACGCCCGCAGCCCAGAACAGGCTGATCGCGCCGCCCGAATAGCCCTGCTTCGCCCAATAGATCGAGGCGAAGGTAAAGAGCATGGCGTGGCTGCCTTGCGACAGCGCCGCGCCGGCGACCACGAGAATGAAATAAGGCTTCATGAAGGGGGACGGCCCGACCGTCTGCGCCACATCGCCCGCCGCGCTCGCGCGAAAACCTGTGCGGCCGAGCCGCGGCGCCGTCAGGGCCGTCACGATGGTGAGCACGAAGAAGGCGGCCATCGCCGGCGCCACCATGCCGCCGCCGGCGATGGCGAACAGCCAGCCGCCGATCAGATTGGTGAGAATGAAAGCCGCAGAGCCCCATAGCCGGATGAAGCCGTAATCAAAGCCCCAGCGCCGCACGCCGGTGACCAGAATAGCCTCGGCGACCGGCACATAGGGCGCATAGACAATGCCTTGCAGACCATAGATGATCAGCACCGCCCAGAACGACTGGCTGAAGCAGAGCGCCAGCGCCGTGACCAGCGACACGACCGACGACCAGATGAGCACATGGACGCGATCGAGCGCGCGGTCCGCGGCCCAAGACCCCAAGGGCGTGCCGATCATGCGCAGCAGATACGGCATCGCCAGGATGACGCCGATCTCGGCGTCGCTCATGCCGAGATAATCGAGAAAGACCGGGAAATAGGGAAGACCGATGCCGTTGACCATCAGCGGCGCGCAGAACAGCAGCGCCACGCGTAAGGCGAACAGGGGCGGCGCGCCGGCGCGTTGGCCGACGGACAGGGTTTGATGCATGATGGTTGTCCCTAAAGCCGGCCATCGGGGATGACGGCCTCCTCCGGCGTCCCGGCAAAGCGAGAAACGGCCGGGACATCCATCGGCTATCACTCGCGCCGCTGCTTCGCCATGGCAAACTCCCGCGCCCGGCGAATTCGTCATACTGATTGCAAAGCCGCAACACTCCGCATGCTTTACGGTTTAAACCGGCAAATTTGCGGTGACCATCTTACCGATAGTTGCTATCTGATTTTCTAGAGGAATCGTGATTTTGGGTGCGATTTATAAGATTTTATAGTCAAACGCGCGATCCTAGATCACATATATCCGCATTTTTCGGATTTTTCTGGACATTTGGCTCAAATTCGTCACGATTCAGGCCGATTTCTGAAAAATCCGCATATGCGGAATAGGAGCTCATATTCTACCCATGGTAGCCGCCGACCATGGTTTAGCCGATTTAGAGGCGGCAGGGGGAGTGACATGTCCAGCATCTATACCGGCCCGGTGTTCGAAATGGCCCGCAACCAGTTTCGCAGCGTCGCCGACTATCTCGAAATTCCCGAGGGCCGCCGCGACCGACTGCTCTATCCCAAGCGCGCCATCACCATTTCCTGCCCGATCCATATGGACAATGGCGAAGTCGCCGTGTTCCAGGGCTATCGCGTCCAGCATCACCTGACGCTGGGGCCCACCAAGGGCGGCACGCGTTTCGCGCCCAGCGTCGATATCGGCGAAGTCTCGGCGCTGGCGATCTGGATGAGCTGGAAATGCGCGCTTGCCGGCCTGCCCTATGGCGGCGCCAAGGGCGGTGTCACGGTCGACGCCTATTCGCTCTCCAAGCACGAGCTCGAAAGCCTGTCGCGCCGCTACATGCAGGAAATGATCCCCTTCGTCGGCCCGCATATCGACGTCATGGCCCCGGACATGGGCACGAATGAGCAGGTCATGGCCTGGTTCATGGACACCTATTCGATGTATCAGGGCAAGACGGTCAACGAGATCGTCACCGGCAAGCCCGTCTCCTCCGGCGGCACCGAAGGTCGGCGCGAAGCCACCGGCCTCGGCGTCGCCCATCTGATCGGCCGTTCCATGGAGCGGCTGAAGATGACGCCGTCGGACTCCACCGCCATCATCCAGGGCTTCGGTAATGTCGGCTCCTACGCCGCGATCGAACTGGCGCGCCAGGGCGTGAAGATCATCGGCGTCTCCGACCACACCGCATGTTATCTCGACCGAAACGGTCTCGACGTCGACGCGCTGATCGCGCACACGGCCGAACATGGCTCGCTCAAGGGCTTCTCCACCGAAGCCGCCTTCGATCCCGATCAACTGCTCGTCCAGCCCTGCGACATCCTCGTACCGGCGGCCATCGAACGGGTGATCGACGCCGAAGTTGCCGGAAAGCTCAATTGCCGCATCCTCGCCGAAGCCGCCAACGGGCCGACGACACCGGAGGCAGACGCCGTGCTCGACCAGCGCCGCGACGAGATTTTCGTCATCCCCGACATTCTCTGCAATTCCGGCGGCGTCATCGTCAGCTATTTCGAATGGGTGCAGGATCTGCAGCAGCTGTTCTGGAAGCGACACGAAGTGCTGGACCGCCTGCGCGGCTTGCTCGACGACGCCTTCCAGCGGGTGATCGATCGCGTCGAGAAGGACAAGATCTCCCACCGCGTCGCGGCCATGGCGATCGGCGTCGACAAGGTGGCCCAGGCCAAGCAGACGCGCGGGCTGTTTCCCTGAGCGATTGCGCAATTGGAAAAACTGGGCCGCGAGGGACATCCATCGCGGCCTTTCTTTTTGCTGACGCCAGCAAAGCGGCCAGATGCGGATCAATGAAATGACGACGCCCATCGGATCGCCATTGTCGTCCACGGCAAGGCTGCATCAGCACTGGCAGCGCCGAGACGTCTCTATGGCATGATGCGCAACGCGGCCGGCGAGCCGGCCGACGTCAATGCCCGGACGCCGGATACAGCAGGTCCACGATGAACCGGGCGTCGAAGCGCGATTCCAGCATGCCATAGGTCGAGCGCCAGCCGCCGGTCAGACGACTTTCGAGGAAAGCGTCGGCGATGCGGCCGGCGCCGAGACGCACGAGTTCGGCCGATCCGGCAGCGAGCGCCAGTTGTTCGACCAGGAATCGGGCGGAGCCCTCGTCGCGCTCGGTCAGCGCCAGCGCCGCCCTGAGAACGTCAACGGTCTTCGCGCCGGCGGAGCCGAGATCGCGCGCCAGACCTGCGAACAGCAATTCGAACTGGTCACGCTGCTTGGAGGCGACGCGGATGACGTCGAGCGCCATGACATTGCCGGAACCTTCCCAGATCGCATTGACCGGCGCCTCGCGATAATGCCGGGCGATCGGGCGCTCCTCGACATAGCCGCTGCCGCCCAGGCATTCCATGGCTTCGTAGACCAGCCCCGGCGCGATCTTGCAGACCCAATATTTGATGACGGGCGTCATGATCCGCTGATAGGCCTGTTCCTCGGGGCTTTCGGCGGCTCGGTCGAAGGCCTGGGCGAGGCGGAAGACCAGCGCCGTGGCGGCGGCGACATCGAGCGCCATGTCGGCGACGACCCGCGTCATGATCGGCTGGTCGATGAGAGTCTTGCCAAACACCGAGCGGCCGCGGATGTGATGGACGACTTCGGCGAGCGAAGCCCGCATCAAGCCGGCCGATGCCACGGCACAATCGAGCCGGGTCAGCGTAACCATATCGAGAATGGTGCGGATGCCCTGGTCGGGCGCGCCGAGCAGAAAGCCGTAGGTGTTGGAGAATTCAACCTCGCTCGAGGCATTGGAGCGGTTGCCGACCTTGTCCTTCAACCGCTGGAAACGCAGCCCGTTGCGTGCGCCGTCCTCAAGCAGGCGCGGAACGAGGAAACAGCCCATGCCCTCGCGCGTCTGCGCCAGCATCACGAAGGCGTCGCTCATCGGCGCCGACATGAACCATTTGTGGCCGGAGAGCCGGTAGACATTGTCGCCCACGGGTTCGGCGACGCTGCGGTTGGCGCGCACATCCGTACCGCCCTGCTTTTCCGTCATGCCCATGCCGATGGTGAGGCCGGCTTTCTCATGCGCGGGCTTGTTGGCGGAATCGTAGCGGCGCGAGGCGATCTTGCCGAACCAGTTGCGCAGCGCGGTGTCGTTGGCCTTGATCGCGGCGACAGAGGCCGAGGTCATGGTCAGCGGGCAGAGATGGCCGCATTCGAGCTGGGCGGTCAGGAAGAAGCGCACGGCGCGGGCCCGGTGGGCGGCGCCCTGTTCATCCGGCTTGTTTTCCCAGATCGACGAGGTGAGCCCGTTCGACACCGACCGGCGCATCAGCGCATGCCATGCGGGATGGAAGTCGACGACGTCGAGCCGTTCGCCGCGCGGGCCGTGAGTCCTGAGCTGCGGAACACCCTCATTGGCCATCCGCGCCAGTTCCTGCGCCTCATGCGAGGTGACATAGCGGCCGATCAGATCGAATTCGTCGCGCACCATCCGCGGCAGCTGCGAGGAGATATCCACCAGAAGCGGGTCGGAGCGATAGGCGTTGACGCCGCTCCAGGGCTGCGGCTGGTTGAGTTCTTCGGGCGTCAGGTCGAGATCGGGGGTGCTCATAAGGGCCATTTACGCGGATTCGCCCGCATTGCCATGGGCATGAGCCCCGCACATGGTGAATCCCTGTTGAAAACGGGAATAGAGCCCAACCTTACGGAGATAAGCCGGGCTTTTCAAGCATTGGATGAAAGGAGATCTCAAGCGGCGGGCGCAGCCTTCTTCGCTTCGATCTGATCGAGACAATCCACCACCGCGTCGAAGGTGAGCATGGTCGAGGCGTGACGGGCCTTGTAATCCTTCACCGGCTTCAGATAGCGCATGTCTTCGAAGCGGCCTTCCGGCCCCTCGCCGCCGTCCTTCAGCATCGCCAGCATATCGCGGCGCGCGGCGCGGATTTCCTCAGTGCTCGCGCCCACCACATGCCGGGCCATGATCGAGGACGAGGCCTGGCCGAGCGCGCAGGCTTTGACGACATGAGAGAAAGCGCTCAAATGGTCGCCGTCCATCTTGACGAACACCTTGACCTTGGAGCCGCAGAGCTTGGAATGCGCTTGGGCGACGGCGTCGGCGTCGGCCAGTTCCCCGGTTGCGGGGATATTGCCGGCGAATTCGAGAATTTTCGCGTTGTAGATGTCGTCCATCGCTCTATCGCAACATTTTCGTTTGCTGACCTGAACCGGGGATGATTTTCCACCGTAATACCGAAAAAGACAACAGTCCCCTTTGCGGCATTGGTTCGCTTACTATATGTTATGTCGCGATGGGGTGACAGAATTTCAAGGAAATCTGTTACCTGTTGTCTGGGAAACCGTGCGGAGGAATTCATTGCGTGGCAATGGAGTCCGATGCCCCGGAGCCCGCCAACGGTGCCCATGCCTGCAGAGTCAGGAATATGGCCAGAGGCGAGTAGTCCGTTCCGATTACCGAGGTTCCAAAAGGGATCAAGAGGCCATACATGGACGCGATCGTGAAGAAATTTTCGCGCGACGAGGAATTTTCGCGTAAACCCACCAAGCAGGAAGCCGAGGACGCCGTTCGCACGCTGCTGCGCTTCATCGGCGAAGACCCCGAGCGCGAAGGCCTGCTCGACACGCCGTCGCGCGTGGTCAAGGCCTATGGCGAACTGTTCGCCGGCTACAATGCCGACGCCGACGAGGTGCTCGGCCGCACCTTCGAGGAAGTGGCGGGCTATGACGACATGGTCATGGTGCGCGACATACCCTTCTTTTCGCATTGCGAACATCACATGGTGCCGATCATCGGCAAGGCGCATGTCGCCTACCTGCCGGAAGGGCGCGTGCTGGGGCTTTCCAAGATCGCGCGCGTCGTGGACATCTACGCCAAGCGGCTGCAGACGCAGGAGTCGATGACGGCGCAGGTCGCGCATGCCATCAACGACACGCTGCGCCCGCGCGGCGTCGCGGTCCTGCTCGAAGCAGATCATATGTGCATGGCCATGCGCGGGGTGAACAAGCTCGGCGCGTCGACCATGACGACCACCTTCACCGGCGAATTCAAGACCGATCCGCGCGAACAGGCGCGGTTCATGTCGATGGTTCGCGGCTTCAAATAAGCAGGACAGCATGACGATCGCTTTCGATCCGCCGCCGGCCGACAAGGCCTCGCTCGAAGAAGGCGTGTCCTTTACGCCGAAATTCGACCAGAATGGTCTGATCACTGCGATCGTCACCGATCATCGCAACAATGCCCTCCTGATGGTCGGGCACATGAATGCCGAAGCGCTGGCGCTGACGCTGGAAACCGGCGTCGTGCATTATTTCAGCCGATCGCGCGGCAAACTCTGGAAAAAAGGCGAGACGTCGGGAAATCTCCAGCATGTGGTGGAGATCCTGACCGATTGCGATCAGGACGCGCTGCAGGTTAAGGTCAAGGTCGGCGGCCATGACGCCACCTGCCACACGGGCCGCCGCTCCTGTTTCTATCGCGCCGTGACCCTGAAGGGCGGCGCGCCGGTGCTCGACACCGTCGACGATCACAGGCATTTCGAGCCGGATAGCGTCTATCAACGCTGAAACCTGTCCGATCGCCATGCGTTTGCCCGCTTGTTGGGCAGATCTGTTTGCGCTTCGCCAATTATTAACCGGGCCGCGCAACACTATCTGCATAAAACAAAGCTACTGCGCCGGAGGGGCGCCGCATGATGAACTGGAGTTTCTTCCGCTCGGCCGATGCGGCCACGACGCTCGAACCCGCCGGAGGCGGGTCGTCTCCTGCCCCCATCATCAAGAAGCCCAAAATCGCGCTGGCGCTCGGCGGCGGCGCCGCCCGGGGTTGGGCACATATCGGTGTCCTCCGGGCGCTCGACGAGGCCGGCGTAGAAGTGGGCATGATCGCCGGCACCTCGATCGGCGCGCTGGTCGGCGGCTGCTATTTGGCCGGCAAGCTGGACGAACTGGAAAATTTCGCCCGATCGCTGACCATGCGGCGAATGGCGGCGTTGCTCGATCTCACCATCGGCGGCGGCGGACTGTTTGCCGGCATGCGGCTGACCAAGCGCATGCAGGAGCATCTGGAAGGCATGGCGATCGAGGATCTCGGCCGCCCCTTCGTCGCGGTCGCCACCGAGATCCGCACCGGCCACGAGGTCTGGATCGATTCGGGCTCGCTGATCACCGCCATCCGCGCCTCCTACGCCCTGCCCGGCATTTTCGAGCCGATCAGATGCAACAATCGGGTGCTCGTCGATGGCGCGCTGGTCAATCCCGTGCCGGTCACGGTCTGCCGCGCCTATGAGCAGCCGCTGGTGGTGGCCGTCAATCTCCACTACGACCTTTACGGACGGTCCGCCGTGGTCAAGCACTCCGCTAGCCGCCAGTCGCTGGAAACACAGTTCGAGCGCGACGGCGACCGTGACCGTCGCGCCAATCTCGGCCTGACCGGCGTCATGGTCGAAGCCTTCAACATCATCCAGGATCGTATTTCGCGCGCGCGCCTCGCCGGCGACCCGCCGGATCTCGCGCTGCAACCGCGACTCTCCGATATCGGCCTCTCCGAATTCCACCGCGCGTCCGAACTCATCGAACGCGGCTACAATGAAGGCCGCGCCCGCATCGCGGAAATCCAGCGCATGCAGGAAGCCATCAAGATTTACGGATGACGCAGGGGCTGCGCCGCCGATGCGCGGCGCGCCCCCGCTCGAAGAAATCAGCTGGCGATATAGGCTTTCATCTCTTCGGCCTCGCGCTCGATCTGGCGGATATGCGCCTTCACGACATCGCCGATCGAAATGATGCCGGCCAGCCGTCCCTGATGTTCGACTGGAATATGGCGGGCGCGCCGGGCGCTCATCATCGCCATCAACTCGCCGACGGAGGTGTCCTCCGAACAGCGATGGACATTCTTCCACATGATCAGGAGCACCGGCTTGTCGAGCGCCTCCGCCCCGTGGCTGGCGATCGCCGCGACGATGTCGCGCTCGGCGACGATGCCGACGATGTGTTCATGCTGATCGACGATGATGACGGCGCCGACATGGTGTTCGCTCAACAACCGGGCGGCTTCGCGAACCGTGGCCTGCGGGCTGGTGGTCAGGACGGCGCGTCCCTTCTGATCGAGTATGGCCTTCACGCGCATGCTGTTCTCCTCCTTGCATGGCAGATGCAGGGGATGGCGCGGGCCGCACGGAGGCAGCATTCACGCCATCCGCTAACGACGAGAGTGTGCGCGCCTTACAGACGGAATGCAAGGGTTCAGACCTGGGCGCTCCGCGGCCTCCCAAAATCGAACAGGCCGAAACCCAAAAAACCGAACAGGAGGCCGCCGACATGCGCCTGCCAGGCGATGTTGTAGGCATCGCCTTCCGGCAAGCCGATTCCGAACACCACCAGACCGTTCGACAGCGCCCAGGCCGCGATGAACACCGCAACGGACTTCTGTCGAAGCGCCTCGATGACGCCCAGCCGCGGCGCCATGCGTGCAAAACCGCTGTGGCGTCCCCGCCGGATCGGCAGCGCGAAACGGCAGGCGGCGCCGGTGACGGCGGAGGCGACGCCAGACGCGCCGATCAGATAGGCGTCGGCGAAGCCGATCGACGCGCCATAAACGAAGGCGCTGACAGCGGCGGAAGCGATCCAGAAACCGATGAACCGCACCGTTCCCCAGCGCTCCGCCAGCGGGCTGGCGAAAGCGGCCAGCCAGAAACTGTTGACTGCGAAATGCAGCCAGTCGGCATGCAGGAGCGACGAGGCGACCGGGCCGGTCAACCAGCCGAAATCCTGTTCCGAAATGGGAAAGGTGTAACGGGCGGGGATGAAGGCGAAATGGTAAAGAAGCCAGTCGTCCGCCGCCTCGCCGAGGACATAGACCCGCAAAGCGTGAGTGGCGGCCATCACGGCGATGACGCCCCAGACCACGGTCGGCATGCGGATGGCCGGCTCGCGTCGCGGCGGCGTCGGCTGCGGTGTCGTCGTGTCTGACAAAGCGCTCTCCTGTCGGCAAGATCCTGTTTTCGGACAAAAAAACCGCCCGGCGTAGAACGCGGGCGGCGCGATCATGATTGGAGGTCTGATCGAGTGGTGTGCCGAAGGTCAAGCCTTCCTGTTGCCCTAGAAATCCCACGCGGCTTGCGTTTTTGCAACCTAAACCGGGGATTAACGTTAACGGAGGGCAATTCCGGGCGGCGTTGGTATTGGCACGGAAATCGCTGCCATATCTCTGTCGGGGCGAAAAACGCGCCGATTTCGCCGAAATGAACCATGGAATGCCCCAATGCGGCACAACGCCACCAGACTTCTTCTAGATTATTTTAACCGCATCCGCGGCAAGGAGGACGCTCCGCTCCGGCGCGACGTCAATCCTTCCGAAATACCACGCCTGCTTCCGGATATTTTCATGCTGGAAGCGGTCGACAACAGATGGTTTCGCTTTCGCCTTGCCGGCACGCGTTTGTGCGCCGCTTTGGGACAGGAAGCGCGCGGCGAGGAATTCGGCATGGTCTGGACGCTCGACGACCGCCGGCGCATGACGCTCGCCGCCCAATCCGTGCTGGCCAACAGGCTGCCGCTGATCGTCGAGGCCCGCGACGCCCATAGCGGCGAAGCGGTCGAGCTGTCGCTCATGCCGCTGCGCTCGAGCGAGGCGGAATGCGACCGGTTGATCGGCGTCTTCTCCCGCACCGATCCCGACCGGCCGTTGCGGCTGGGCATGGAGCTCGCCGTCGAGCGGATGCGTTTCGTCACAGCCGACCAGCCGCAGCCGCCGGAGCCGGAAATACGCCCCGCCCCCGAAACAGTCATACGGGCCCGCGGCTTAGCGCTCCGCGTATTGGACGGCGGCAAGGCGGGCTGAGCCGCCTTTACTGGGCCACCATCAGGAAATCCGCGGCCACGATCGAAAAGGCGGTCAGACCGAGCAAGATGTAAGTGGTCCAGCGGATGAAAGGCGATTTCATGGTCTCTCCTCGAGCGTGGGAATCGTCTTTTGAAATCGGGATCGGCGCGCCTGATTTCAAGTGGAGCCGTTACGTCTTGCCTCTGTCCCGGATCCCGGGGCCAGGAGCCGCAGGGCGTTGATGGTGACCAGCACCGTCGCCCCGGTGTCGGCGAGGATCGCCGGCCACAGCCCTGTGACGCCGACCACCGTCGTGACGAGGAAGAACGCCTTCAAGCCGAGCGCTATGGCGATGTTCTGTGCAATGTTGCGCATGGTGCGCTTGGACAGAAGGATCATCTCGGCGATATCGCCGACACGACCGTGCAGCACCGCCGCATCGGCCGTTTCGAGCGCGACGTCGGTTCCTCCGCCCATGGCGATGCCGATATCGGCGGCGGCCAGCGCCGGCGCGTCGTTGATGCCGTCGCCGACCTTGCCGACGACCAGCCCCTCGGCCTTCAGCCTGTTGACGATCGCCTGCTTGTCTTCCGGCAGCAATTCGGCCCTGACGTCATCCATGCCGAGCTGCGCGCCGATGGCCTGCGCGGTGCGGCTGTTGTCGCCGGTCAGCATCACCGTCCTGACGCCGAGGTCGCCGAGCGCCGTGAGGCCCACGCGCGCATCGGGACGCGGCTCGTCGCGCATCGCCAGCGCGCCGATGGCGTCCGAGCCGGCCACGAGCACCGAAACTGTTTTCCCCTCATCATTCAGCGCCCGGACGCGGCTTTCGAGCTCGGGAGATAGCACGGCGAGTTCACGCGCCGCCTGGGGCGAGCCGAGGAAGACGATCTCACCCGAAACGACGGCGCTCACGCCCTTGCCGCCGATTGCCCTGGCGTCCGAGGCCAAGGGCGTCGCGACGCCCGCTTGTTTCGCGGCGGTCAGGATCGCCAGCGCCAGCGGATGGCTGGAGACCGTCTCCAGCGCCGCCGCAAAGCCGAGAACCTCGTTTTGGCTGCGGCCGAGCGCGACGACATCGGTCACCACGGGCCTGCCTTCGGTCAGCGTGCCAGTCTTGTCGAATGCAATGGCAGTCAGTTTGCCCAAGCCCTCGAGCACCGCGCCGCCCTTAATCAGCAAGCCGCGCCGCGCCCCGGCCGACAGCGAGGCGGCGATCGCCGCCGGCGTCGAGATGACCAGCGCGCAGGGGCAGCCGATCAGCAGCACGGCCAGTCCCTTGTAGATCCATTCCGACCAGGATGCGCCCGACACGAGCGGCGGCGCCACCGCCACCAGCGCGCCGACGGCGAGAACGCCGGGCGTGTAATAGCGGGAAAAACGGTCGATGAACCGCTCGGTCGGGCTTTTTGACTCCTGAGCCTCCTCGACCAGCCGCACCACCCGCGCGATCGTATTGTCGGCGGCGGCCGCCGTGACGCGGATCCTGAGCACCGCCTCGCCATTGATCGTGCCGGCGAACACGGCGTCGCCCACCGCCTTGCGCACCGGCACGCTCTCGCCCGTCACCGGAGCCTCATCGACCGAGCCCTCGCCTCCGACGACCGCGCCATCGGCCGGAATGCGATCGCCTGGGCGCACCAGGATGATCGCGCCGATCGCCAGCCTGTCGGCCGGGGCCTCACGCATTTTGCCGTCCTCGTAGAGCAGCGCCGTTTTCGGGATCAGCGCCGTCAGAGACTGGATGCCGGCGCGGGCCCGGCCGGCGGCGACTCCTTCCAGCAATTCACCCACCAGGAAAAGAAACACCACCGCCGCCGCTTCTTCGCTGGCGTCGATCAGCACGGCCCCGACAGCGGCGATGGTCATCAGCGTTTCTATGGTGAAGGGAATGCCGGCCCGCGCCGCGGCAAAGGCGCGACGGGCGATCGGAACGAGCCCGACCAGCATGGCCAGAGCGAAAACATAAGCGTCTATGGGCGGTAGCAGATGGCCGATCACGAAGGCGGCGATCAGCGCGACGCCGCTGGCCAGCGTCAGCCGCGCCTTGCCGGACTTCCACCACGGGCCGTCGGAGGGGCCGTGGTCATGCCCATGCAATCCGAGCTCCCCGCCGGCCCTGTCGCGCTGGCTCGACCCGTGGTCATGCCCATGATGGTCATGCCCCGCGTGATCGCAGCCATGAAGATCGTGGCCGGCGTGACCGGAGCAAGCATGACCATGGGCATGGCCGTGACCCTGCTCGCCGTGACCGCTTTGTGGATGGCCGGCGCCGTCGCGCGGGCTCAGGCCATAGCCGAGCTTGCGGACAGCGTTTTCCACCGATGCGCGCGCGCCGTCGCCCGCGACCTCGACCGTCAACGCCCCCGCCGTCGCCGAGACGGAGACGTCGCGCACGCCCGGCAGCTTGCGGACGGCCGTGTCGATCTTGGACGCGCAACTCGCACAGTCCATGCCATCGACCCGATAGCGCATTTTGCCCGATTCCTTGGCCATGATGTCGGCTCCTCTCTTCGATTCCCGAGGGTTACATCCTCTAGCCGCTGGAGGAGCAAGAGATTTTTTGCCACCGGCCCTAAATCCGAGCGGCCCGATCACGGGGCTTGAAACTGCGCTTTCCGATCGCCATGCTCTAGAGACTAGAGGAAACAACCATGCGCGCCATGTCCATCAAGGACGCCGCCCGCGAGAGCGGCGTGAAAATCCCCACCATCCGCTATTACGAGGAGATCGGGCTCCTGCCCGCGCCCGGTCGCGACGGCTCCAATCGCCGCGTCTTCGCAGACGCCGATCTGCAACGCCTCGCCTTCATCCGGCACGCGCGCGAACTCGGTTTCGAGGTCGACGCCATCCGCACCCTGCTGGACCTGCAAGACCGCCCCGACCAGCCCTGCAGCGCCGCCGACGCCATCGCCCAGGCCCGCCTCGCCGACGTCAACCAGCGCATCCGCAGCCTGCTCGCGCTGAAGGCCGAACTCGAAGCGATGGTCGAAGGCTGCCGCCACGGCCACGTCTCCGAATGCAGGGTGATTGAAACGCTGGCGGACCATGGGCGCTGCGTGCATGAGCAGCATGGAGCGCGCAAATCCGGTCGCCTGTAGTAGCGGTCGTCGACGCCCGATCTCGACTGGCGCAATGGTCGATCCTGCATTGGATCACCCCGTCACCCCGGGCTGTCCCGCCCATCAAGGGGCTCGGCCTTGGTCGTAGTGACGCGAAGAACTCAGAACTACAGAAGTGTCAAGACACCATTATTGGGTCTATTCGCCTCGATATCCATCGAATATTTATATATTCACGTAAAAACTTCGTTTCTCGGAAAATATCCGAAACACATCTCGTTTGTAAATAAAACTATATGGAAGAGATGATTTTTACCCTTCGTCGTGAGACATATTTATAGTGCGTCGCGCCAACTGAGGGTGTCCATTCATCTTCGGTTCATTCGAGACCGATAAGTAGATCTCATCCAGCTTTTCTGGAGTCGGACCCGTCGATAGGACGGACGAATGGGACGCAGTCCCGGGAGGGTAAAATCGTGAAAGTCATTCCAGCAACAGTCTTAGCCGCAACGATGATTGCATTGTTTTCGTCCGCCGCCATGGCGCAGACCAAGGGCGATTGGATCCTTGGAAACTACAAGGGCGGCGGTTATTGGTATCCCGGCGTGATCGCCTCGGTGAAAGGCTCCAAGGTCACGATTCAATACGACGACGGCGACCGCGAGACGCTTCCGGTCAGCGAGACCAAGCCCTACAACTGGTCGATAGGCAAAAAGGTCGAATGCAACTACCAGGGCCAGGGCAAATGGTATCGCGGCACCATCGCCTCGCTCGCCGGCGCGAAAATCGGCATCGCCTATGACGACGGCGACCAGGAGACCACGAGAACCGGACGCTGCCGCTCTCGCTGAGCGGACGACCGCCAAAAGCGAAAGCCCGCCGATCAGCGCGGGCTTTCGCTCACCGACCCTAGCGATTGCCGCGCCGCGCCAGTTGCCCGCGGACAGCTTCCGCAAGACGCCAACTTAAGTCTCACCGGTGGGGAAGTATTGCTGCTCTTTAAGATGAAATGGTGGGCGATGAGAGACTCGAACTCCCGACATCTTCGGTGTAAACGAAGCGCTCTACCAACTGAGCTAATCGCCCCCGCAAGGTGGTCGCGAAGGTGGTGAGAGCGATGGGATTCGAACCCATGACCTACTGATTAAAAGTCAGTTGCTCTACCGGCTGAGCTACGCTCTCCCAATCGCGAAACCGGCGAAGCGCCGTCCCCTGGAAGTGGGCGTGTCATAAGTAAAGCCGCCGGGCCGGTCAACCCGTTTGGCGAAGATTTTTTGAGAAGCGTACCGTCGTCAACAAATGGTGACTGGCGCGCGCAGAAAGGCTCGGCTAAACAGCGCGAATAAACGCGACCGATTTAGTCGGCCGATATCTTCTGGGCAAGGAGGCCGCCTTGGCTGGCGCCGATATTTCCTATCTGAGCGCGCTGATCGCCGGCGCCCTGTCCTTCCTGTCGCCTTGCGTGCTGCCGCTGGTTCCGCCCTATCTCTGCTATATGGCCGGCGTGTCGATCGAGGAATTCGCCAACCAGACCGACGCCGCCGGAGACCGTCGGCCGCGGCGCTCGGTGATGATCGCCTCCGTCTTCTTCACGCTGGGCTTTTCCACCGTCTTCATCGCGCTCGGCGCGAGCGCCAGCACCATCGGCATGGCGCTGCGCCAGCATATCGACATTCTCGCCCAGGTCGGCGGGCTGTTGATCATCCTGATGGGGTTGAATTTCCTCGGACTGGTGCGCATCCCCTTCTTCTCGCGCGAGGCGCGCTTCCAGTCGGGCGGGCGGCCGGCCACCTGGACCGGCGCCTATGTCATGGGCCTGGCTTTCGCCTTCGGCTGGACGCCCTGCATCGGCCCGATTCTCGGCGCCATTCTCGGCGTTGCGGCGGCGAGCGACACGGTCGGCCAAGGGGCGGCCCTGCTGTCGGTCTATTCGCTGGGGCTCGCTCTGCCCTTCTGGCTGGCGGCGGGTTTTTCCGGCGCGTTCCTCGCCTTCCTCACCCGCTTCCGCCGCCATCTCGGCCTGGTGGAGAAAGCGCTCGGCGCGCTTCTCGTGCTCACCGGCCTCGCCTTCATTTTCGGCTATATCGGCGACGTGGCGATCTGGTTCCAGCAGACCTTCCCGATCCTGTCGCGGATCGGCTGAGACAGGGCGTTCCGCATGGCCGAAATTTCCGCCCTCGTCATTCCGTTTTTCGGCCTCATCCTGCTCGGTTACATCTCGGGACGGGTGAGAAAACTCGATGCGGCGGCGCTGGGCTGGCTGAATTTCTTCATCGTCTACATCGCGCTCCCGGCGCTGTTCTTCAAGATCATCGGCCGGACGCCGATCGCCGATCTCACCCGCTTCGATTTCATCCTCACCAGCCTCGCCGCCACCTATACCGTGTTCCTGATCGCCTTTTTGTTTGCGCGCGGATTGCGCAAGAGCCCGGTGGGGGAATCGACCGTGCAGGCGCTCGCCGCCGCCTATGGCAATATCGGCTATCTCGGCCCCGGCCTGGCGCTGGCCGCCTTCGGCGAACAGGCGGCGTTGCCGCTGGCGCTGATCTTCGCCTTCGAGAATATGGCGCATTTCATCGCCGCGCCGGCGCTGATGGCCTTCGACGGGCAGGAGAAGCGCCCGGCCCTCGTGCTGGCCAAAGATGTCGGCCGCAAGATCGTCACGCACCCGTTCATCATCGCCACCGCCGCCGGCTTCGCCGCCGCCGCGACCGGCTTTTCCGCGCCGACAATGCTGCAGACGATGATCGACAATCTCGCGCTCGCCGCCGCGCCATGCGCGCTGTTCGCCATGGGCGTGACGCTGGCGCTCAGGCCGTTGAAACGCGTGCCGCAGGAGATCTATGCGCTGGCGCCCCTGAAGCTCGCCCTGCTGCCGGCGCTGATGTATCTGGCGATGAGCGCGACTGGCGATTACCCGGCGATCTGGGTGGAGACGGCGGTGCTGCTCGCCGCATTGCCGACCGCGACCAATGTCTTCGTCATCGCCCAACAATACGGGATCTGGCAGGAGCGCGCCTCGGCGGCGGTGCTGATCACCACGGTGATCTCGGTGCTGAGCGTATCGGCCGCGCTCTATCTGTTCAAGTCAGGCGCGCTGCCGCCCGACCTTTTCCCGTAGCAATTCCGGCAGGCGCTTGAAGGCGCGGCCCGGCGACACGCCCTCGTTCATCATGAACAGCCGCAGCGGCGGCAGGCTGGCGAGAAGATGGATGCCGGCCGCCCGCAGCATCTGCACCGGCAGGAAGTTCGACAAAAGCGAGCGGTTGAGCAGATCGACGCCCGCCGTGCGGCTGACGACGTCGAAGCGCCGCGCCCGGTCATAGGCCTCGCCGATCGAAAGCGGCCGGCCGGCGTCGCGCGCCTTGACCGCGAGATCGACGGCGTCGCGGATGTCGCGCAGCGAGAGATTCAGCCCCTGAGCGCCGATCGGCGGAAAAGCGTGCCCCGCCTCGCCCACCAGCACGACCGCGCGACTGCCGAACCGTTCGGCGGTCATGGCCGACAGCGGCCAGGCCTGAAGCCTGCCCTCGATGCGGATCTTGCCGAGCAGCGACTGCATCTTCTCCTCGATCCGCCGATTGAGCGCTTCTTCCGTCATGTCGAGCAAATCATTCGCCTGTTCGGGCCTGACGACCCAGACCAGGCTGGACCTGAGATCGCCGAGCGGCACGGCGGTGAAGGGCCCGGTCTCGGTGTGGAATTCGGTGGAGATGTTCTGATGCGGCAGATCATGGGAAAAGTTCACCACCAGCGCCGTCTGCGGATAGGAGGTGGTCTTGACGCCGATGCCGGCGGCATGCCGCGTCGGCGACTGCTTGCCGTCGGCGCCGACGGCGAGCTGCGCCTCGATCGTCTCGCCATCGGCCAGCGTGAGTCGCACGACGTCGCCCTGGAAATCGAAAGCCTCGACCACCGAGCCCATGCGGGTGATAGCAGGCATCGCCGCAATGCGTTCGGCGAGGACATCGAGGAAGGGCGCATTGGGAATATTGTAGCCGAAGGCGTCGAGCCCGATTTCGCTCGCGCGGAAGGAGGCGACGGGGGCGCGAAGCAGCCTGTTGGTGCCGTCGATGATACGCATGGTGGCGAGCGCCGCCGCATGCGGCCGGATACCGTCCCACAGGCCGAGCCGGTCGATGAAGCGGATGGAATCGTCCATCAGCGCCGTGGTTCTCCGGTCGCCGCCGCCTTGCGGCGCGATCATCGCCACGGTGAAGCCCTGCCCGGCAAAAGCGATCGCGGCGATCGATCCCGCCAGGCCGCCGCCGATGACGGCGATGTCGAATTGGCTCATCACGCTGTTCCTTATCCTGCGGTCTCGCACGGCTCGCGCCGCCTCCTCAAGGACATAGGGCTTCGCCATCCCGAAATCCATGGGCCGAATTGGCGCATGCGCGATCGCGGTCGAATTCCAGAGCGATCATCAGCTCCGGCGGGAGCTGCGCCGACAGCGCCAGTTCCAGTCCCGCTGGCTGCCGATATCCACATGCACCGACTGGGTATGGCAGTAGGTGCCGATGCCGCCGCGGCCGGGGATCGAGCGCAGGAAATCGGCGAGCTCCCATTTGGAGACGCCTTCCACCTGAATGTCGGCGGCCGCGCAAAGCGTGTGCAGCGAATGCCGCGCGCCGCCGGCGACGCGGTTGTGCCGGGGATCGCGGAAACCCGAGGTCACGACCACCGGCTTGTTGTAGCGCTTCTCGACCATTTTCAGCATGCTGACCAGCTGCGGGCGAAGACAGGACACCTGCACTTCGTCGGTCTGCGTCCACAATCCGTTCGGACCGAGACGCGCCATGCCCGAAAGCGAGGCGAGCTTCATCAGGCCCGCGGGCCGGTCGTCCTCGTCGCCCATATCGGGCGCGCGGCCGGTCGGCATCATGGCGTTGACGCCGGGCAGATCCGTCTCCGCCGCGCTTGCGGTGCGCATATTCGGAATGGACGCCGTGCTGATCTGGCGCGGCGATTCGCCAAAGCGCGAACGGTTGAAGGACGCCGTCTTGCGCTCCTTGTCGTCGTCGATCGACGAGCGGAAGAAGTCGGCGAGAGATTTCACCCGCCGGCTGCGCGGCGCGGGCTTGGCCGCCGGCTCGGCCTCGGTGTCGGCGAGCGCCGTCTGATAGGAGGGCATCGCCTGAGCCTGCTGGCTTTGCGCGGCCGCCGGATCGGCGCTGGCGAGTTCTTCCGGAATCGGCAAGCCGGCGAGCGCGAGATCCTGCGCCTCGCTGGCGAGATCGGCGTTCGGAAGCGGGATCGCGCCCATGTCGCGCGATTGCGCGGCCGCGCCGGCATAGATGCTGTTCTGGGCGGCGTTGACGCCGGCCGGCTGCCCGGTCTGCGGCCTTGCGGCGCCGGTGGCGAAGATACTGTTCTGCGCCGCAGCCACCATGGGCGCCGCGGGCTCACCGTTGCTTTCCTCGGCGCTCCAGGCGTCGGGCACCACGGAGGCGTCGCGGGCGCTCATCGACTGGATATCGGCATAGGCCTGGCTGGCGATCTTCGAGGCGTCGTCCGGGGTCGTCGCGACGACCTGACGGCCGGCCGAGGCGCGGGGCGCTTCATTGGTCTGGATCGAGGCGAGTTCCGCGCCGGGCGAAGCCATGCAGGAACTGATGCAGGCGACGGATGCGAGCAGAAGGGCGAGCCGGATGGATGGCCTCGGTACGAACGACATGATCCGGTTCAATCGCAACTATCCATCCCCGCCAGGCCTGTCCTCGTTGTCGCGCCAGAGTTAAAGCACTCCTCGCGCATTGTAAACTGCCGTCACATCCGCGTGATCGCGCAGCGAACCCGGTCAAAGGGCGCCGCGCCGATCTCGTTATGCCTCGCGAAACTTGCGCCAGAACAGCGTTCCGGCGCATTTGCTCCGCGAGCAGGCCCTGTGTGGATAGGCGGGCTTGGTGAAGAAAAAGTTACCAGGCGCCGGTATTGGGCATGGAGAGCCAGGGTTCGGACGGCGCGAGCGCCCCGCCCTTCTGCAGAATCTCGATCGAGATGCCGTCGGGCGAGCGGACGAAGGCCATGCGGCCGTCGCGCGGCGGACGGTTGATCACCACGCCCTTTTCCTGCAGCGAGGCACAGAGCGCGTAGATGTCGTCCACTTCATAGGCGAGGTGCCCGAAATTGCGGCCGCCGGTATAGTCTTCCGTATCCCAGTTATAAGTGAGCTCGAGCAGCGGCGCGGAGGCGGCCTTGCCGGCCTCGACATCCTCGGACGCCGCCAGGAAGACCAGCGTGTAGCGGCCGGCTTCATTGTCCATGCGGCGGACCTCCTTCAGGCCGAATTTGCCGCAATAGAAATCGAGCGAGGCGTCGAGATCTTTGACGCGAACCATGGTGTGGAGATAACGCATTGGAATTCCTCATAAGCGAACAACCGGCGCCAGTTCTGGCCAGAAAGCCAGCTTGAGGCAAGGCATTTCTGGCAGGAAAAGGTCCGGGAATGCAACACCCAGGACTTGCATATGTATCATTTCGGGATGTTAATCTTTGAAATGAAGAATCAGTTAACCGAGCATGTGGCGCGTAGAGGGGCAAGGCAGGATGGCGGATAGGATTTCTTCCAAGAATATCTCCTTATTCGAGGAGATGGCCTCGGATCCCGTCGATCTCATCGAGATCACGGGGGTGATCAAGTGGTTCGACGTCGCCAAGGGATTCGGCTTCATCGTTCCGGACAACAATTCTGGCGACGTCCTCCTGCATGTGACCTGCCTCAGGCGGGACGGGTATCAGACGATCCTCGAAGGCACCCGTGTGGTGGCGCTGATCCAGCGACGCGACCGCGGCTACCAGGCCTTCCGGATCCTGTCGATGGACACCTCCACCGCCGTGCATCCCTCGCAGCTGCCTCCGGTGCGCACCCATGTGCAGGTGACGCCGTCGAGCGGGCTCGAGCGCGTCATCGTCAAGTGGTTCAACCGCACCAAGGGTTTCGGCTTCCTGACCCGCGGCGAAGGCACCGAAGATATTTTCGTCCATATGGAAACGCTGCGCCGCTACGGCATCACCGAGCTTCGTCCGGGACAGACCGTGCTGGTGCGCTTCGGCGACGGCGACAAGGGCCTGATGGCCGCCGAGATTCATCCCGACGTCGCAACCCCGATCAACCGGGCGCATTGACGTGATCCTTCGCAGAACCATCCTGAAAAGCGCCGTCCTGGCGCTTTTTTTATCCCCGGCTCTCACGCTCGCGGCCGAACTGCCGAATCGCGAGACGCTGACCATCACGAAAGCCACCGGCGGCTCCGCGACCTTCACTGTGGAAGTCGCCGCCACCGAGGACGACCGCCGCGTCGGCCTGATGGACCGCAAGAGCATGGCGGAGGACCGCGGCATGCTGTTCGATTTCGGCGAGACGCGCCCCGTCTATATGTGGATGCGCAACACCTATATCCCGCTCGACATGCTGTTCCTCGACGAGTCCGGCGTCATCAGGCACATCCGCGCCGAGACGACGCCGCTTTCAGAGGACATCATCGATTCGCATGCGCCGGTGAGATTCGTCGTGGAGATCAACGCCGGACTGGCGGCCAAGCTCGGCATCGCCGTGGGCGACAGAGCCGAAAGCCCCACAATCGCCAAGGCGTTGCAGCCCTGACGCAGGGGCGCGGCGCATCCTCTGTACATCCTCGACACATTCCGCCATTTTGCTGTTGCGGCGACCCGGCCAAGCGTGTAATCGGAGCGCATTCAGACGGACGGAGTGTAGCGCAGCCTGGTAGCGCATCTGGTTTGGGACCAGAGGGTCGGGAGTTCGAATCTCTCCACTCCGACCAGTCTGAAATGCTCGGCGCGTTGTTTTCCTTTTCAGGATTTTGTGGCACAGTGCCGATGTCGCGGCGATCAGCCGACCGACGACCGCTTTTGATGCTTGATGAGGTGTCCGAGATTATGACGGCCAAGATCTACCGTCCCGCCAAGACCGCCATGCAGTCCGGCAAGGCCAAGACCCATCTCTGGGTGCTGGAGCATGAGATGGAAAAGCCCAAGGTCATCGACCCCCTGTTCGGCTATACCGGCTCGGCCGACATGAAGCAGCAGGTCAAGCTGACCTTCGAGACCCAGGAACTCGCCGAAGCCTACGCCAAGCGCCATGGCATCGCCTATCGCGTGATCCAGCCCAAGGAAGCCACCCGCAAGGCCGTTTCCTACACCGACAATTTCCGCTATACGCGCACCCAGCCCTGGACGCACTGATCGTCCGCGCTCGTGTCACGGCCCCGGTCTACGGGGCCCGAAGCGGTCCCTTAGCTCAGCTGGATAGAGCACCTGCCTTCTAAGCAGGTTGTCGCAGGTTCGAGCCCTGCAGGGATCGCCATTCCATGTTTGCTACCACGGGATTCAACTCGTCCTTTTGCTCTGTGCAAGACAATTCATGTTCACATTAAATGTCATGCCCGAGCATACGACGTAAGTTGGCAGCACTACATGTTTAGCAATCAATTTTAGCACGACTGTATGTAAGCAATCTGCACATACCGCGATGCCCTGAGATCTCTCGGAGTGAAAACAAACGCTTCAAACTGGCCGCTAATTCGCGAGAGACCCCAACAACGCAACGAGCAATGCAAAAACAACCGATGCGAAGAGAGAAATTCCAAATGACTCGACTACTCCACCGGCCGGAGGCAAGCTTTCTCGGTCAGGTATTGGCTTCGAAGACAGCCAGATGCGCCCCACTTTATTTAGAGCTAATTTTTTCATTTCCCTAATATTTAAGTATACGAACACGCAAAAAACAGAGAAAACAAAAATTAAATACAATGGTATATCAACTATAAATCGCTTTAAATCTCTAAATAATTTACCTACCCCACCCTGATCGGGGATCACTTTTTTAATAAATTCTGCATCCCTAACTCGATTTACAGCCACACCAATATCACTAGAATTAGTGATATAGTCCAGACCTACATCTTTGAATCTCTTCTCTTCTTGAGAATAAATCTGTATATTGTTGTTATTGGAGGATGCACCAACTGTTGAACCAAAGACACCAAAAACCAGCGAGGCGGAAAACAGGAAAAATAAAAATATCAGATTTGGAGCAATATTTATGTATTCACTAAATAATTCGTGGCCCCTCAGAAATACATTGCGTGAAACAGGATTCTTCCTGAAAATATTTTCACGTAAAGCTTCAATCTCCAGTTCCACTTGGCTAAAAATTGATTCAGGCCAGCTAAACTCGGTTGACCTAACGGAAACCTCAATTGAGCCTATAGATCCTCCAGAAAACCGAATATTTACAATCTGCTTTTCAGGTATATTGAGGCCATCATCTCGCAAAAAGAAGATGAAATACGATAACGTAATGCTAATACCCTTAAGTAATTCAGATGGATAATTTTCAATATTAAAAAAATCATTTACTGAATTAACTTTTCTTATTTTATTCTTCTTCATGTATATAGTAGCAGAAAACTCAGATGAAAAAAGATTGTTATTTGTTGATATGACATAGAAGAGCTTGTCATACAATTGTTTTATATCTTCCCTTGTTATATCAAAACCCAACGAAAACACTCTCCGTTCTTCGCTCGGAGTTTGTGAAGTTTCAAGTACAAATTCTTTAAATTCGCTTCTTGTGAACTTTATAACGATTGGATTTTCATTGGGCGAATTTTCGGGGGGACTATTATGAGACATTGAAAAGCTCGATTAATTTCAAACAGCCACATTACTTCTTCTAAATCAATTTATAATTGCATGCAACTATCCTGTCAAAATTTTAGAATTGATCCCCACCACCTGCATCTCAAACAGAGTAGCTTTCCATCAGCCCCGAAGCGGTCCCTTAGCTCAGCTGGATAGAGCACCTGCCTTCTAAGCAGGTTGTCGCAGGTTCGAGCCCTGCAGGGATCGCCATTTTTCGCCCGCCCCCATCTCGCATCTCAGCCGGATCCTGCCCGCATCTGCGTTCGCAACGGAACAAATCCGCCGCTCTCACGTTCGGTTTGCGAAACATGATGGAGGCAACACATGCTCAAATGGGCGCTGATTTTTCTTCTGATTTCGATCGTGTCGGGCTTTCTCGGCTTCTCCGGCGTTTCGGCGGCGACCGCCGGCATCGCCAAGGTGCTGTTCGTGCTGGCGCTGATCATCTTCCTGGTTTTCGTGGTCCTCGCCTTCATGGCCGGCAGCTTCGTGCTGTAGCCTTGCGGACACGGTCGTTTCCGAGAATCGTCAAGCAGGCCTTCGGGCCTGCTTTTCTCGTTGTGGCCGGGCTGAAACGACCGTACCGTGAGGTACATGCGGAGGGGAATCAGGAGGCGTCGGCGCGGTAAAGCGCGGGGCCCGATCGCGTCCTTCGCGACACCCGCCTTTCGAGCCCCCTGAGAATCCATGTCCGACCTCGCCGCCAAGCCCGCAATGCCGACCGTCTCCGCCGTCAAGCTGAAAGCCGCCCTGATCGGGCTCGCCTCCTACGGCACCTTCACCCTCGCCGACGCAACGGTGAAACTGCAGAGCGGCGCCTATGCGCTGGCGCAGGTGACGCTGATGCTGGAGATTTCAGCGGCCGTGATCCTGCTCGCCATCGCCGCCGCAAGCGGGCGGGTAAAGAGCGTCGTTCCACGCCAGCCCGGCTTCACCTATCTGCGCGCCTTGCTGCTCGCCATCGAAACGGCGCTGATCTACTACGCCTTCGCCACCATTCCGATGCCGGAAGCCTATGTGATCGCCTTCATGTCGCCGATTCTCGTGGCGGTGATGTCCTATCTCGTCTTCAAGGAGCGGCTGACGCGGATCGCCTGGGCCGGCGTGGTGCTCGGCTTCATCGGCGTAATCGTGGCGCTGCGCCCCGGCGCTGGCGAGTTCACCGCCGGCCATCTCGCGGCCATCGGCTCGGCCTGCCTGTTCTCCGTCACCCTGCTGATGGTGAAGAAAGCCCATCCCGACGAGTCGGATACGGCGCTGGCCATCGCGCCGGCGCTGCTGCTGGCGATCGGCGCCGCCGCCTATCTCGCTTATTCCGGCGAATGGAAGCCGTTGACCTTTGCAGCCGCCGCCACCTTCTTCGCCGGCGGCGCGGCGATCGTCGGCGGCAGCATGTTCCTGGTGCGCGCCTTCCGGCTGGGCGAACCCTCGCTGGTCGCCCCCACCCAATATAGCCAGATCGTCTGGGGCACGCTGATCAGCTATCTCCTGTTCAACACGGGCATCGACGCCTACACCATCGCCGGCGCCGCCATCATCATCGTCTCCGGCCTGCTCGTGCTGAAATAACCTCGCTCCGGCTGGGGACGGGCCGCTTTTTCCGCCCTTCCCGCCTTGCTCCTGATGCGGTCGCCCCCTATAGACCGTGAAAATTCAGGAAGGACGCGCCGCATGGTCTTTTTTCCGCACCGCCATCTGCTCGGCATCAAGGGATTGAACGAGCTCGATATCGGATTTCTCCTCGACAAGGCCGACGAGGCCGTCAAGATTTCCCGGCAGCGGGAAAAGAAGACCTCGACGCTCAGAGGCCTCACCCAGATCAATCTGTTCTTCGAAGCCTCCACCCGCACCCAGAGCAGTTTCGAGCTCGCGGGCAAGCGGCTCGGCGCCGACGTCATGAATATGTCGGTCGGCAATTCCTCGGTGAAGAAGGGCGAAACGCTGATCGACACCGCGATGACGCTGAACGCCATGCGCCCCGACGTGCTGGTGATCCGCCATTCCGCCGCCGGCGCCGCCGCTCTTCTGGCGCAGAAAGTCTCCTGCTCCGTCGTCAACGCCGGCGACGGCCAGCATGAACATCCGACCCAGGCGCTGCTCGACGCGCTGACCATCCGCCGCGCCAAGGGCAAGCTGTCGCGCATCATCGTCGCCATCTGCGGCGACGTGCTGCATTCGCGCGTGGCGCGCTCCAATATCCTGCTGCTCAACGCCATGGGCGCGCGCGTGCGCGTCGTTGCGCCCTCGACGCTTCTACCCTCCGGCATCGCCGATATGGGCTGCGAAGTCTTCCACGACATGAAGGAAGGGCTGAAAGACGCCGATGTGGTGATGATGCTGAGACTCCAGCGCGAGCGCATGGCCGGCTCCTTCGTGCCCTCGGTGCGCGAATATTTCCACCATTACGGCCTCGACGCCGAAAAGCTGAAGGCCGCCAAGGAGGATGCGCTGGTCATGCATCCGGGCCCGATGAATCGCGGCGTCGAGATCGCCTCGGAGATCGCCGACGGTCCGCAAAGCGTGATCGGCGAACAGGTGGAAATGGGCGTCGCCGTGCGCATGGCGGTGATGGAAGCGCTGCTGATCAGTCAGAATTTGGGAGAACGCGCATGAGCGTCACGGTTCTCGATCGGGTTCGCATCATCGACCCCTCCCGCGACATGGACGAAGTCGGCGCCATCATCATCCGGGACGGCGTGATCGCAGCCAGCGGCAAGGACGCGTTGAATCAGGGCGCGCCCGAAGGCGCGACAATCCGCAATTGCCAGGGCCTCGTCGCGACGCCGGGCCTCATCGACGCGCGCGTCTTCACCGGCGAGCCCGGCGGCGAACACCGCGAAACCATCGCCTCGGCCGGCCGCGCCGCTGCCGCCGGCGGCGTCACCTCCTTCATCATGATGCCGGACACCGATCCTGTCATCGACGACATCGCGCTGGTCGAATTTGTGCGCAAGATGGCGCGCGACGCCTCGCCCGTGCGCGTCTATCCGGCCGCCGCCCTGACCAAGGGCCTGACCGGCGACGAGATGACCGAAATCGGTCTGCTGAAAGAGGCGGGCGCGGTGGCCTTCACCAATGGCCGCCAGTCGCTGCACAACACCCAGGTGCTGCGCCGGGCGCTCACTTATGCCCGGGATTTCGACGCGGTGATCGCGCTCGAAGCCCGCGACAAATATCTCGGCTCCGAAGGCGTGATGAACGAAGGCCTGCTGGCAAGCTGGCTGGGCCTTTCAGGCATTCCGCGCGAGGCCGAGATCATCCCGCTCGAACGCGATCTCCGCGTCGCCGCCCTCACCCGCGGCCGCTATCACGCCGCGCAGCTCTCGGTCCCCGGTTCGATAGAGGCGGTGAATATCGCCCGAGAACGCGGCGCCCGCGCCACCTGCGCCGTGTCGATCAATAATCTGGCGCTCAACGAAAACGACATCGGGGAATATAGAAGCTTCTTCAAGCTATATCCGCCGCTGCGCAGCGAGGACGATCGCGTCGGCATGGTCGAAGCCCTGGCGCGCGGCGATATCGACATCATCGTCTCCTCGCATGATCCGCAGGACGTCGACACCAAGCGCCTGCCCTTCGCCGAGGCCGCCGATGGCGCCATCGGCTTGGAAACGCTGCTGTCGGCGGCGCTGAGATTGCATCACGACGGTTCAGTGTCGCTCAAACGCCTGATCGACGCGCTGTCCACTCGTCCCGCCCAGATCTTCGGCCTGCCGGGCGGCACGCTGAAGCCGGGCGCTCTGGCCGATGTGACGCTGATCGATCTCGACGAGCCCTGGCTCTGCATCAAAGAAGACCTGATCTCCCGCTCCAAGAACACGCCGTTCGAAAACGCGCGCTTCTCGGGCCGGGCGGTGGCGACCTATGTGGGCGGCAGGCAGGTGTTCGGCGCCTAACGACCACGGCGGGCCGGCGGGCTTGCTCGATATCATAGTTTTTGCCAGCTGATCGCGGCGCAGTCGGCGCTCCGCGCCTATGCGCCAGCGGGATTTCGCGCTAGATACCGGCGCATAGACCATCTACTAGAGGGGGATCGCATGGATTCGCTCACCACCTGGAACATCGCGGCCATGCCCGCGCTCATCGCCCTCATTCTCGGCTATCTCTCGGGCTCGGTGCCGTTCGGCCTTATCCTGACCCGGCTCGCCGGCCTCGGCGATGTCCGTTCGATCGGTTCGGGCAATATCGGCGCGACCAATGTGCTGCGCACCGGCAACAAGAAGCTGGCGGCCGCTACGCTGCTGCTGGATGCGGTCAAGGGCACGGTTCCGGCGGCCCTCGCCTACGCCTTCCTCGGTGTCGAAGCGGGCGTGATCGCCGGTTTTGCGGCCTTTATCGGCCATATCTTCCCGGTCTGGCTGGGCTTTAAGGGCGGCAAGGGCGTGGCGACCTATATCGGCGTGATGTTCGGCCTCAACTGGCGGATGGGTCTGCTTTTTCTGCTGGTCTGGATTGCAACGGCGGCCATCACACGCTACTCTTCTCTATCCGCTCTGGTTGCAATGCTGGTTGTGCCGGTGGTGCAATATCTGACCGGAGATCCGAAGATCGCCGCTGTCGCGGCCGTCATGACGGTCATCGCCTACGCCAAGCATCACGCCAATATTTCCCGGCTGCTGTCGGGCACGGAAAGCAAGATCGGCAAGAAGGGTTAAGGCTCCATGTCCCAGGGGAGCGCCAAGGGAATAGCGCTCTCCGACCGACAAAGGGTCGCCTGGCTCAGGCTGATCCGCTCCGACAATGTCGGGCCCGCCACGTTTCGCGATCTCATCAATCATTTCGGCTCCGCCGAGACCGCACTCGACATGCTGCCGGAACTGTCGGCGCGCGGCGGCTCGACCCGACCGATCCGGGTGGCGAGCCGCGAAGAAGCGGAAGCCGAACTGAACGAAGCGGCCCGACGCGGCGCCCGTTTCATCGGCATTGGCGAGCCGGATTATCCGCAGGCGCTTCGCCAGATCGAGGCGGCCCCGCCGCTGATCGCGGTCGAAGGCGATCCCAAAATCCTGCGCAATGTCGCCGTCGGGGTCGTCGGCTCCCGCAACTGCTCTGTGGCGGGCGCCAAATTCGCGAGCCTGATCGCCAAAAATTTGGGTCGCGCGAGTTACGCCACCGTCTCCGGCCTCGCCCGCGGCATCGACGCCGCCGCCCATCGCGCCAGTCTCGACAGCGGCACGATCGCCATTCTCGCCGGCGGGCTCGACCGCCCCTATCCGCCCGAAAATCTCGATCTGCTGCGCGATATCGTCGCGCGAGGCGGCGCGGCCGTCAGCGAAATGCCGTTCGGCTGGGAGCCGCGCGCCCGCGATTTTCCACGGCGCAACCGCCTGATTGCCGGCATCGGCCTCGGGCTGGTGGTGGTGGAGGCGGCGGAACGGTCGGGCTCGTTGATTACAGCCCGTTACGCCGCCGAATTCGGTCGGCTGGTCTTCGCCGCCCCCGGATCGCCTCTCGACCCGCGCTGCAAGGGCGCCAATGGCCTGATCAAGGACGGCGCGCAGATCGTCACCGAACCGGAGGATGTGATACGGGCGATGGCTCCGATCACCGAGCGCGACCTGTTTTCGCCGCCCGAAGCGCAGGAACCGCCGCGAGAGGGCGACGGCGCGCATCTGTCGCCGCCATCCGACAGCGACCGCCAGCGCATCATCGATGCGCTCGGGCCGAGCCCGGTGGAGATAGACGATGTCATTCGCCACACTGGCGCGTCGGCGCAAACCGTCTATCTCGTGCTCTTGGAGCTTGATCTGGCCGGCAGGCTCTACCGCCACCCCGGCGGCCTGGTGTCGCTCGATATGACCTGACGCGGCCGCGCATCGAGGATTTCGCCGGCCTCGGTGAAGGCCATTTCGATCAGATAGACGAGAAGATCGGCGCGTTCGGCGCGCGCCACCTGCGATAATTCCGCCAGCATCTGTTTGATATAGGAGATGCGCTCCCAGGAGGTCGCCACGGCCGTGGAGCCTGCTTCCAATCGTCTATCCATCGCACAACCAATCTCTACCTGTGATAGATTCACGAGCCAGTACTGACTTAAGGTTAGTATAGACGACTGATTTCAGATTGCAACAAATTGCATAACATTTTATGGTTGTACCGCGTTGTATCGGCGACCTTCTCGGTTCAGAAAGGTTTGTCTGGCCCATGGATTGCATTGGCGGGCGTAGCAAGGCTATAAGCGCGGCGAAGTCTGGACGCCAAGCCAGCAAGATTTCCCTCTCGCAAGCGGCGAAAGGGTCAACAAAACCACAATCTGAAGCCGTCAGGCGGAATGTCGATAATGAATGTAGTGGTGGTGGAATCGCCTGCGAAGGCAAAGACGATCAACAAATATCTCGGTTCGAACTACAAGGTTCTCGCCTCTTTCGGCCATGTGCGCGACCTGCCTGCCAAGGACGGCTCGGTGCGCCCGGACGAAGACTTCGAGATGAGCTGGGAAGTCGACGCCGCCTCGCAGAAACGGCTGAATGAAATCGCCGATGCGGTGAAGAAGTCCGACGGACTGTTTCTCGCGACCGACCCGGATCGCGAAGGCGAAGCCATTTCCTGGCACGTTCTCGACATTCTCAAGAAGAAGAAGGTCATCGGCGACAAGCCGGTCAAGCGCGTGGTGTTCAACGCCATCACCAAGAAGGCCGTGCTCGACGCGATGGCCGAGCCGCGCGATATCGACGCGCCGCTCGTCAACGCCTATCTCGCCCGCCGCGCGCTCGATTACCTCGTCGGCTTCAACCTGTCGCCGGTGCTGTGGCGCAAGCTTCCCGGCGCGAAATCCGCAGGCCGCGTGCAGTCGGTGGCGCTGCGGCTCGTCTGCGACCGCGAAGCCGAGATCGAACGCTTCGTGGCCGAGGAATACTGGAACATCGTCGCGCTGTTGCGGACACCGCGCAACGATACGTTCGAGGCGCGTCTGGTCTCTGCCGACGGCAAGAAGCTGCAGGCCCGCTCCATCGGCGACGGCGTCCAGGCGAAAGATCTGAAGTCGATGCTGGAAGGCGCGTCCTATCGCGTCGAAAGCATCGAGGCCAAGCCCGTCAAGCGCAATCCTTCGCCGCCCTTCACCACCTCGACGCTGCAGCAGGCGGCCTCCTCCCGCCTCGGCTTCTCCGCCTCGCGCACCATGCAGGTGGCGCAGAAGCTCTATGAAGGCATGGATATCGGCGGCGAAGTCGCCGGTCTCATCACCTATATGCGTACCGACGGCGTGCAGATGGCGCCGGAAGCGATCGACGCGGCCCGCAGCGCGATCGGCCAGCAATTCGGCGCGCGTTACGTGCCCGACAAAGCGCGGCTCTATTCCACCAAGGCCAAGAACGCCCAAGAAGCGCACGAAGCCATCCGCCCGACCGACTTCACCCGCACGCCGGACAGCGTGCGCAAGTTCCTCGACGCCGACCAGTTCCGTCTCTATGACCTGATCTGGAAGCGCGGCATCGCCAGCCAGATGGCGAGCGCCGACATCGAGCGCACCACGGCCGAAATCATCGCGGAAAACGCCGGACGCGTCGCCGGCCTTCGCGCCGTCGGTTCGGTGATCAAGTTCGACGGCTTCATCGCCGCCTATACCGATCAGCGCGAGGAGATCGAGGACAATTCCGGCGAGGAGGAAGACGGCCGCTTGCCGGATATCCGCGCCAAGGAGAGCCTCGCCAAGGAAAAGATCGACGCCAGCCAGCACTTCACCGAGCCGCCGCCGCGCTATTCGGAAGCGACGCTGATCAAGCGCATGGAAGAACTCGGCATCGGCCGGCCCTCAACCTATGCGTCCACCCTCGCGACGCTGCGCGATCGCGGCTATGTCGCGATCGACAAGCGCAAGCTCGTACCGGACGCCAAAGGCCGCATCGTCACAACCTTCCTCGAAAACTTCTTCACCCGTTATGTGGAGTATGATTTCACCGCCTCGCTCGAAGAGAAGCTCGACAGCATCTCCGCCGGCGACCTGAACTGGAAGGACGTGCTGCGCGATTTCTGGAACGAGTTCTTCGCCCAGATCGAACAGACCAAGGAGCTTCGCGTCTCCGACGTCATCGACGCCATGAACGAGGCGCTCGCGCCGCTGCTGTTCCCGGCTCGCGCCGATGGCGGCGATCCGCGCGTCTGTCAGGTCTGCGGCACCGGCAAATTGTCGCTGAAGCTCGGCCGCTACGGCGCCTTCATCGGCTGCTCCAACTATCCGGACTGCAATTTCACCCGGCAATTGTCGGCCGATGCGGCGGATGCCGAAGGCTCGGTGTCGAGCGAACCCGTTTCCTTCGGCGCCGATCCGATGACCGGCGAGGACATCTCGCTGCGTTCGGGCCGTTTCGGACCTTACGTCCAGCGCGGCGACGGCAAGGAGGCCAAGCGCGCCAGCCTGCCCAAGGGCTGGACGCCCGACAGCATGGACCATGAAAAGGCGCTCGCGCTTCTCAACCTGCCGCGCGATGTCGGCCAACACCCCGAAACCGGCAAGATGATCTCCGCCGGCATCGGCCGCTATGGACCGTTCCTGCTGCATGACGGCGGCTACGCCAATCTGGAAAGCGTCGAGGACGTCTTCTCGATCGGGCTGAACCGCGCCGTCTCGGTGATCGCCGACAAGGCCGCCAAGGGTCCGGGCCGCGGCCGCTCGACGCCGGCGGCGTTGAAGGAACTCGGCGACCATCCCGACGGCGGCAAGATCACCGTCCGCGACGGCAAATACGGTCCCTACGTCAATTGGGAAAAGGTCAACGCGACCATTCCCAAGGGCACGGATCCGCAAAGCGTCACGATCGAACAGGCTCTGGTCCTGATCGCGGAACGCGCGGCCAAGGCGGGCGTTGGCAAGAAGCCGGCCGCCAAGAAGGCGCCGGCGAAGAAGGCCGCCGCTGCGGACGCCGAGGGCGCTACGCCCAAGAAGGCAGCGGCGAAGGCCAAGACGACGAAGACCGCCGCCAAGACCGCGACGGCCAAGACCAGCGCGGCCAAGACCAAGGCTGCTGCGAAGACGAAATCGAAGGAGAGCTGAGCTCAGTGTCCAAGGCGCCGAGATCCCGGACGGGCAAACCGGATCAGAAAACCACCAGCCGTTCCGCAATCATTCAGGGCGTGGCGCCGACGCGCGAGGTTCTCCTCGAATTCATTCAGGACAATCCCGATCTCGCCACCAAGCGTGATATCGCCAAGGCGTTCGGCCTGAAGGGCGAGCAGCGCATTGAGCTGAAAGAGCTTCTGCGCTCGCTCGAGGACGACGGTATGGTGGAGAAGAACCGCAAGACGCTGATGCGTCCCGGCTCGCTGCCGCCCGTCACCGTGCTCGACATCACGCTGCGCGATTCCTCGGGCGAGCTGATCGCCCGGCCCGCAGAATGGGACGACGAGAACGGCGTGGCGCCCGCCGTGCTGATCCGCCGCTCCTCCGAACGGTCGAAGTCGAAAGCGCCGGTGGCCGGTCTCGGCGACCGCGTCGTCGCCAAGATCTTCGTCAACAAGGATCGCGGCGGCCCGGCCTATACGGCCCGCGTCGTCAAGATCATCGACAAGCGCAAGAACGCGGCGCTGGGCGTGTTTCGCTCCCAGGGCGCGGGCGGCCGCATCATGCCGATCGAAAAGCGCGGCATGGAGATCGAGGTCGATCCCTCCTTCGTCGGCGACGCCAGGGACGGCGATCTGGTCGAGGTCGAAACGCTGAAGATCGGCCGCTTCGGCCTGCAGCGCGCCAAGGTGGTTTCGGTGATCGGCTCGGTCGCTTCGGAAAAGGCGATTTCGATGATCGCCATCCACGCCCATGGCATTCCCCACATTTTCCCGGACGTCGTGCTGCGCGAGGCCGACGAAGCCGGCCCCGCCGACATGAAGGACCGCGACGACTGGCGGCAGCTTCCGCTGATCACCATCGACCCCGCCGACGCCAAAGACCATGACGACGCCGTCTGGGCCGAGCCCGATCCCTCGCCCGACAATCCCGGCGGCGTGATCGTCGTCGTCGCCATCGCCGACGTCTCCTATTATGTCCGCTCCTTTTCGGGTCTCGATCGCGAGGCGCTGAAGCGCGGAAACTCCGTCTATTTCCCAGATCGCGTCGTTCCCATGCTGCCGGAGCGGATTTCCAACGATCTCTGCTCCCTCAAGGAAAATGTCGACCGCCCGGCGCTGGCCGTGCGCATGGTCTTCTCCAAGGAAGGCCGCAAGGCGGGCCACACCTTCCATCGCATCATGATGCGCAGCGCCGCCAAGCTCTCCTATCAGCAGGCGCAGGCGGCGATCGACGGCGCGCCGGACGACAAGACCGGACCGCTCCTGGAACCGATCCTCAAGCCGCTCTGGGACGCCTATGCGATCCTGAAGAACGGCCGCGACCGTCGCCAGCCGCTCGAACTCGACATGCCCGAGCGCAAGATCCTCCTGAAGCCCGACGGCACGGTCGATCGCGTCTATGTGCCGGAACGGCTGGACGCGCACAAGCTCATCGAAGAGATGATGATCCAGGCCAATGTCTGCGCCGCCGAGACCTTGGAGACCAAGAAACAGCCGCTGATCTATCGCGTCCATGATCAGCCTTCCTTGGCCAAGCAGGAAACGCTCCGGCAGTTCCTGGTCACCCTCGACATCACGCTGGCGCACGGCGCGTTGCGCTCCAACAATTTCAATACGATCCTCCAGAAGGCCGACGGCAAGCCCTATCAGGCCATGGTCAACGAAATGGTGTTGCGTTCGCAGAGCCAGGCCGTCTACAGCCCCGCCAATATGGGTCATTTCGGCCTGAACCTGTTGCGCTACGCCCATTTCACCTCGCCGATCCGCCGCTATGCCGACCTGATCGTGCACCGGGCGCTGGTCGCCTCGCTCGGGCTCGGCGCGGGCGGGCTGCGGCCCGAGGAGGAAGAGCAGCTCGAGGATATCGCCGCCGAGATCTCCACCTTCGAACGCCGCGCCATGGCGGCCGAACGCGAGACGATCGAGCGGCTGATCGCCCATCATCTCGCCGGCCGCATCGGCGAGGAATTCGACGGCCGCATTTCCGGCGTCACCAAGTCGGGACTATTTGTCTCACTGCCCGCCTATGGCGCCGACGGCTTCGTGCCCGTATCTACGATCGGCCGCGACTACTATATCTACGACGAGGCGCATCAGGCCCTGACCGGGGACAAATCCGGCCTCGGCTTCCGGCTGGGCGATCCCGTGAGGGTGAGGCTCGCCGAAGCGGTTCCGCTTGCCGGAGCGCTGCGTTTCGATATTCTGAGCGAAGGCCGCAAAATGCCGACGGCCACGCGCTCCTTCCACAAATCGGGTAAGCGCGGACGCGAACCGGCGCGCAAGACGCCGGGCACAAGACCGCCTCGCGGGAGACGGTGACCCAAAGCCCAAGGAGAGACCCATGGCCGAGATCGAAGACAGCGCAGTCTGGACCAATGCACCGGCGAGCGAACGCCCGCCGCGCGACATCTGGGGCGCCGTCAAGCGAGGCCTGTTCTGCCGCTGCCCGCATTGCGGCCAAGGTCGCCTGTTCAAGGCCTATCTGAAACCGGTCGACGTCTGCTCGGTCTGCGGCGAAGACATGACGCATCAGCGCGCCGACGATCTGCCGGCCTATCTCTCCATCGTCGTCGTCGGCCATATCGTGGTCGGCGGCTTCATGATGACCGATCTCGTCTGGCCGGCGTCCAACTGGACGCATCTGGCCATCTGGACGCCGGTGACCCTGCTGTTGGCGTTGACGACCATCCAGCCCATCAAGGGCGCTGTCATCGGACTGCAATGGGGCGCGCGTATGCACGGATTCGGTGGAGAAGAACCGAAGCCCGAATCCTGACATCTTTAAAAATTACCGGAAAATGCGCGTCCAGGCTTTGAAATCCGGCCCTGAGCCGTCTAACTGTCTGGAGCCGCCGGCGAGACATGCGTGTGCGCAGCGAGCAGGAATCGAGCCCTTGAAAGTGAAGTTTGCATGAGTGAACCCTTGGGAGGCGAGAGCGAGGCGATCCATTGGCCTTCGCTGATCGCTGCGATTGCGTCCATCTCCGCCGTGGGCATCGCCATCGGTCTCGGGCTTCCTCTCTTGTCGTTGCTGCTCGAACAGCGTGGAATTCCCTCGTCGCTGAACGGCCTGAACACCGCCACCGCCGGCATCGCCGCGATGATCGCGGCCCCGATCACCACCAAGCTCGCCCATGATTACGGCGTGGCGACCACCATGATCTGGGCGGTTTTCGTCGCCGCGATCAGTTCGCTCGGCTTCTACTATATCGAGAATTTCTGGGCCTGGTTTCCGCTGCGCATCGTCTTCCACGGCGCAACGACCACGCTGTTCATTCTGTCGGAATTCTGGATCAACCATGCGGCGCCGCCGTCGAAACGCGGTTTCGTGCTCGGCGTCTACGCCACGGTCTTGTCCATGGGCTTCGCCGGCGGCACGGCGATCTTCTCGCTGGTCGGAACGCAGGGCGTGCTGCCCTTCGTGATCGGCGCGCTGGTGATCACGCTGGCCGCGATCCCGATCTTCATCGCGCGCAAGGAAAGCCCCTATCTCGACGAGAAGCCGCGCCAGCATTTCCTGCGCTATACATTCGCCGTGCCGACCGCCATCATGGGAGTGTTCGTCTTCGGCGCGGTCGAAGCGGGCGGGCTGGCTTTGCTTCCGGTCTATGCGACGCGTTTGGGCTTCACCGAATCCCAGGCGAGCACGCTGCTGACGGTGATGGCGATCGGCAATGTGGCGCTGCAGATCCCGATCGGACTGATGGCGGACCGCATTCGCGACCGCCGCCTCTTGCTTCTGACCATGGGCGTGATCGGTCTCATCGGCGCCTTCCTGCTGCCGCATGCCTCGTCCTCCTGGGTCAAACTCGCCATATTGCTGCTGATCTGGGGCGGGGTGGTCGCCGGTCTCTACACCGTCGGGCTGAGTCTCATCGGCCAGCGATTCTCGGGGTCGGATCTGGCGGCGGCCAACGCGGCCTTCATTTTCTTCTATGCGGTCGGCACGGTGGCCGGTCCGGCGGCGATCGGCGCGGGCATGGATCTCGGCGGAACCGATGGTTTCGCCTGGACTTTGACGGCCTTCTTCGTGGTCTTCGTGGTCTTCGCTCTCTACCGCCTGATTTTTCATCCGCGCCGGACTTGACTTTCCAGGCTTTATGCGTAGTTTCGCGCCAGATTTCGCCGTGGCCTCACCGGTTTTCACGGCGTCAACTTTTTAAGGGCAGTACGACCATGGCGAAAGCAACCACCATCAAGATCAAGCTTCTCTCGACGGCTGACACCGGCACGTTCTACGTGACCACCAAGAACAGCCGCACCTTCACCGAGAAGATGGTCAAGACCAAGTATGACCCGGTCGTGCGCAAGCACGTCGAGTTCAAGGAAACCAAGATCAAGTAGTCTTGGTCTTCCGGTTCCGGAATGAGAGCGCGTCGCCCACCGGCTGACGCGCTTTTTGTTTGTGCTGATCAGCGGATGTCGCGACGTCGGAAGGCCTGGATGACCGCGCCCAGAACCGACACCGCGATTTCTGCCGGGCTGATTGCGCCGATATCGAGCCCGATGGGCGCATTGATGCGGGCGATCTGATCCTCGGTCAGGCCAAGCGCCAACAACCGCTCCACCCGCTTTGCATGCGTCTTGCGGCTGCCGAGCGCGCCGACATAGAAGCAGCCGGCCTTCAAGCCCGCCGCGATGGGATAGTCGTCGATCTTCGGATCATGCGTCACCGCGATCAGCGCCGTATAGGCGTCAAGCGACCGCGCATCCAACACATCCTCTGGCCAATCGGCGACAAGATTGACGCCCTCGAACCTTTCCGGCGTCGCAAACGCGGTGCGCGGATCGATGACGCTCAAATCAAAGCCTGCAATGGCCGCCATCGGCGCCAAAGCCTGAGTGATGTGAACGGCGCCGATGGCGACGATGCGCGGCGGCGGAACCTGGACATTGAGGAACAAACGCTTTCCGTCGATCTCGACCTGCGCCGACTTGCCGCTGAGAAAGGCCGTCCTGACGGCTGCGGCGAGACTGTCGTCGACAACCTCTCCCTCCGCAATCAACCGCCCGCCACCCTGATCGAGATCGGCGACATAGATGGACGCGCGCCGCTCCGCCCTCAGCGCGTTCAACCGGACGAGATCCGCGCGCTTCATCAGGCGATCCTTTCCACATAGACCGCGATGCGGCCGCCGCAGGACAGCCCCACGCGCCAGGCGGTCTCGTCGGCGACGCCGAATTCCAGCATCTTCGGCGCGCCTGATTCAATCACCTCAAGAGCCTCGGAGATGACGGCGCCCTCGACGCAGCCACCGGACACCGAGCCCTCAAAATTGCCGTCGGCGTCGATGACCAGATGCGATCCCACCGGTCGCGGCGCCGAGCCCCAGGTTTCGATGACGGTGGCGAGCGCCACGCTGCGGCCCTCTCCGGTCCAGGCCTCGGCGATATCGAGCGGATCAAGCGGCATGGCTTTCAGTCCTTTCGTCTTTCGGGAAGAAACCGGCGCGGATCGGCGTCACGCGCGTGAGCGCCAGACAGCGCTTTGGCGAGATCGCCGATGGCGTCCAGATTGTGCACGGCGCGGAGTTCGTCGACATGGGCGGCCATGGCGATCACGCCGCGCGCCCGCGCCTCGAAACCTTCGAAGCGCAGGAGCGGATTGAGCCAGATCAGCCGCCGGCAGGAGCGATGCAGCCGGTCGGTCTCCTGGGCCAAGAGTGCGGCGTCGTCGCGCTCCAGCCCGTCGGTGATCAGCAGAACGGTCGCGCCCTGCCCCAGAACCCGGCGCGCCCAGCGACGGTTGAATTCCTTGAGCGTCTCGCCGATACGGGTGCCGCCCGACCAGTCCTTGACCGAGCCGAGGCAGAGCGCCACCGCCTCGTCGGGATCGCGGTGACGCATGGCGCGCGTGACGTTGGTCAGCCGCGTGCCAAACACGAACGTATGCACCCGCTTGCGGCGCTCGGTCAGCACATGCATGAAATGCAGGAAGATGCGCGAATACTGACTCATCGAGCCGGAGATATCGGCGAGCACCACCAGGGGCGGCTGCACCCGCCGGCGTTTGCGCCATTTCGGCAGCATCAGGTCGCCGCCGGTGCGCATGGCCGCCCGCAGCGTGGCGCGGGCGTCGAAGCGGGCGGGACGCTTGGAGGGCTCGTAGCGCCGGGTCAGAACCTCGTCCATCGGCAGCGTCAGTTTGGCCAGCGCAATCCGCGCCTCGCGCAGCTCGACGGCGCTCATCTGGGCGAAATCCATCTGCCGGAAGGTTTCCCGCTCGGAGACGGAGAAGCGGGAATCGATCTCGATCTCCTGCCGCTCCCGCGTCTGCTCCGGCCGCTCGGCATAGAGCGCATCTGTGGCGCGCGCCTGCGCCGGCCGAGGCTTTTGCTTCTCGCCCAGATCCGGCGTCATGCGCGACAGCATCTGGATCAGCTTGCCCTCGAAATCGCGCGGCCGCCAGAAAATCTCGAAGACTTCGTCGAAGACGGCCATGTCCTCATGCCGCTTCACCAGCGTGGCCGATAGCGCCGTGTGGAATTCGTCGCGGGAGCCGACGCCGATCGCCTCCGCCGCCTCAATGGCGTCGATCACCGCGCCCGGCCCGATCTTCAGGCCGGCCCGACGCAGCGCCCGCGAGAAATGCACGATATTGTCGGCGAAGCGGCCTGCGCCCGGCGCGACCGGGGGAACGACGAAACCGTCCTGAACGCTCGAACGACCCTCGATCATGGCCTCGCCTAGCCCGCCGCCAACAGTTCGGCCTTGACGGCGTCGAGCGCCTGGCGCCCCTCGCTGCCCTGAATGCGGGCGATGTCTTCCTGATATTTGAGCAGCGCGCCGACCGTGTCGGAAATCGTTTCCGGATCGAGGGCGACGCGATCGAGTTCGGTCAGCGCGGTGGCCCAGTCGATCGTCTCGGCGATGCCAGGATTCTTGAACAGGTCCAGCGTCCGCAGCCGCTGCACATAGCCGACGATTTCGGAGGCCAGCCGCTCGTTGCAACCGGGGACCTTGCGCCTGACGATGGCGAGTTCCAGTGACGCGCTGGGGTAATCCACCCAGTGATAAAGGCAGCGGCGCTTGAGCGCGTCATGCACTTCGCGGGTGCGGTTGGTGGTGATGATGACGAGCGGCGGCTCGGCGGCTTTGATTGTGCCGAATTCCGGGATCGTCACCTGATAATCGGAGAGGATTTCTAGCAGGAAGGCTTCGAAAGCCTCGTCGGTGCGGTCGAGTTCGTCGATCAAGAAGACGGGCGCCGCGCCAGAGGCATTGGATAGAGCCTGCAGCACCGGGCGGCGGATCAGGTGCTTTTCCGAAAACAGATCTTTTTCGAGCCGTCCGCGATCGGTGACGCCCTCCGCTTCGGCCAGCCTGATATCCAGCATCTGGGCCGGGTAATTCCATTCATAGACGGCGGAGGAGACGTCGAGCCCCTCATAGCATTGCAGCCGGATGAGTTCGCGACCAAGCCCCTTGGCCAGCACCTTGGCGATTTCGGTCTTGCCGACGCCGGCGTCGCCTTCGAGAAACAAGGGACGCCTGAGCTTCAGCGCGAGATAGAGCACGGTGGCGAGCGACCGCCCTGCCAGATAATCCTGACCTTCCAGAAGCCGCAGCGTTTCGTCGATCGAAGCGGGCAGCGCGGTCTGGACCATCAGGCGAACTCCTCTCGACCCGCGGTCGCGCGGGCATCCGTCCGCGCCAGACTACAGCGAATGATAGGCACGGTCCATATAGACGAGCGCGGCATCCTGCCCGCCCAGTCGCAGGGATGCGACTTCGCCGATCAAAATCGTATGGGTCGTGTAAGGAATCATCTGCGCGATGCGGCAATCATAGGTCGCCACAGCATCCTTGAGCGCCGGCGCGCCGGTGGCCAGCACGTCCCACTCGGCCTTTGCGAAGCGCTCGTCCATGGTCAGCTTTTCCAGACCGGAAAACGCATGGCTTAGCGGCTGGTGATGGGCGGCGAGCGAATTCAGCGCGAAGACGCCGCTGTCGAAAAAGATCTTGTTCTTCTCATTGTTGTGGTTGAGGCAGACGAGCACCGTCGGCGGCGCATCCGACACAGAGCAGGCCGCCGTGACCGCCACGCCGCGTCTCTCGCCGTTGAACGCCGTGGTGACGATCTGCACATGTCCGGCATAACGCGCCATGGCGTCGCGATAGAGTTTGGATTCGACCAATGTCTTCCCGCCTTCATTTGTTTGGTGACAGGCTATATACAGGTGAAGGATTGAAAAAGTTCGAAGCGACGCGATAGGCGCTTGCGAAATTGCGCCAATACGGCTTTTGATGCGCATTCATCCCCAGGGGACGAAAACCTATGTCGATCAAGCCGTTCCTCCTCGCCGCCCTCGTCGCGGCCTTCGCGTCTTCAGCGCTGTCCGCGCCGATCAAGATCGCCGTCGTGGCGCCAGAGGGCGACGCGCTGGGACTGCTGGGCGATCAGGCGCGGCGCGGAGCGAACGCCGCAGCCGGCGACAGAGCCGAACTGGTGATGCTGAGCGAGAGTTGCGAGGACGGCTCCGGCCCGAAACTCGCCGACATGATCAAGGCGGCCGGCGTCCAGGCGGCGGTGGGCTTTCTCTGCACGGACTCGCTCGACGGATCGCTCGCGCCCCTATCCGAAGCGAAGATCCCGGTGATCACCATCGGCATCCGCGCGCCCATCCCCATGGAAGACGCGCTCAGGCATGGCTGGCCGCTCTTCCGTCTCGCGCCGGGTCCGCAGGCCGAACGCGAGCGCATCACTGAAACCATTCGCCGCTACTGGGCCGACAAGCCCTTCGCCCTTCTCGACGACGGCACGATCACCAGCCGCGACACCGCCGAATGGGTGCGTAATGCGCTGGAGACGCAAGGGCTGAAGCCGACATTCACCGATACGTTCCGCCCCGCCCAGGAAGTGCAGACGCAGCTGATGCGGCGGCTTGCCAAAGCCAGCGTCACCCATGTTTTCGCCGCCGCCGATCGCGCGGACATGGCGGTGATCGCGCGCGACGCCAAGAAAGCGGGCCTGCCGCTGGTCTTCCTCGGCGGCGACGCCTTGAACGCCGTGGATATGGATGCGCCGCTGGAATCAGGCGTCCTCGCCGTGACGACGCCGGACTGGACCGAGCAGCCGGACGCCAAGGCGATCGTCGAGGCGCTGGCAGCTACCGGGCAGTCTGCCGATGGCTACGCCCTGCCCGCGGCGGCGGCCGTGACCATCGCTATCGACGCCGCCGAAATTTCCGCCAACAGCGGCGCCGACCTCGCCGAAGCGCTTGTCGACACGCCGTTCGACACCGCCATAGGGCTAGTCAGTTTCACCAAGAGCCATGAACTGGAGACCAATCCCTTCACGCTGATGCGCTGGACGGGTGAGCGCTTCGAGCCGGCCGTGACGGTGGAGTAAGTCGCGTCAGAGGCTTGTGCCCGCAGGCGGACTCAAAGTCTCAACCTGGTGACTCATTCTCTGAGCCGCCGCCTCCAACTCCCGGAGATGTCTATGAAAGCGGGTTTGCGCAATCTCATCACCGACGTCGCCGGCCTTAAGATCGGGCATGCGACGGACGCCCGGCTGAAATCCGGCGTCACCGCCATCCTTTGCGACCGGCCGGCGGTTGCAGCCGCGCATGTGATGGGCGGCGCGCCTGGAACACGCGAAACGGATCTCCTGGAGCCGCACAACACGGTTCAGGAGGTGGACGCCATCACGCTGTCGGGCGGCTCGGCCTTCGGCCTCGACGCCGCCTCCGGCGTGCAATCGGCTCTGCGTGAAAAAGGCCGCGGCTTTGCGGTCGGTCCGGTCAAAGTGCCGATCGTGCCCGCCGCCATCCTGTTCGACCTCCTGAACGGCGGCGACAAGAGCTGGGGACGCCACTCGCCCTATCGCGATCTCGGCTGCGAGGCGGCGCTCTCAGCTTCGGTCGAGTTCGACCTCGGCTCGGTCGGCGCCGGCGCTGGCGCGCTGACGGCGGGGCTCAAGGGCGGGCTCGGTTCGGCCTCCGCCATTCTGCCGGGTGGCTTTACCGTCGGCGCTCTCGCCGCCGTCAATGCGCTGGGTTCCGCCACCTTCGGCGCCACGCCCTATTTCCGCGCCGCCGCCTTCGAGCTCGACGGCGAATTCGGCGGGCTGGGCATGCCGCCGCGACTGCCGGACGACGCCACCAAGATCTTCACCAAGATGGATATGGGCCAACCGAAAGACGCCAACACCACCATCGCCGTAATCGCCACCGACGCTATCCTGACAAAGGCCGAAGCCAAGCGGCTGGCGATGGCGGCGCATGACGGTTTCGCCCATGCGCTCTGGCCTTCGCATACGCCGTTTGACGGCGACATCGTCTTCACGCTGGCGACAGGCGCATCCGGGCGCCGACCAGAGCTGATGGATTTCGTGGCGCTGTCGGCCGCAGCCGCAGCCGTCATGGCCCGCGCCATCGCCCGCGGCGTCCATTGCGCCGAACCGATGGACGGCGATCTCCTGCCGGTGTGGACGGACCGCGCCCGCGCCTGATAGTCTTCCTGCTTGAAAACGCGATTCACGGAGCCGTCCATGCGCGCCTGGCTTACAGGTCTCCTTCTCGCCGCTGCGTGCGCCGCGCCGGCGTTGGCCGATCCCACCGGCTCGTGGCTGGTGAATGGCGGCAATGCCGACGGATCGGGGGCGTATCAGGGGAAAATCACCGTCACGCGCAACGGCGAAACCTATAGGGCGAACTGGGTCGTCGGTTCGACCAAATTCACCGGCACCGGCATCGGTGGATCCATGATCGATGGCGTCTTCACCCCCGCGCCGGCCTCGGAAAGCGATACGGCGATTTCGATCCTGTTTCGCAGCGGCAAGGATGTCGGCCTCGCCGTCTATTCCGAACAGGGGGACGGCAGTTGGAGCGGCGCATGGACCTATGAGAACGTCGATCGCGTCGCCTATGAGACCTGGACGCCGAAAGACGGCGCGCGCGCATCGGCCAAAACCAAGACGGCAACCACGAAAGTGGAGTCCAAGCCGCGCGCCCAGGCGCCGGCGCCGCCCAAACCCTGACCCCCATCACTCATAACGGAACTCTCTTGTCCACGATCGAAATCTATGTCGACGCCGACGCCTGCCCGGTGAAGCCCGAAATCCTGAAAGTCGCCGAACGGCATGGCCTGAGGGTGACGCTGGTCGCCAATTCCGGCCTGCGCCCGTCGCGAGATCCGCTTGTGCGCAACATTATCGTGTCCAACGGTTTCGACGCCGCCGACAACTGGATCGCCGACGAGGTCAAAACCAACGACATCGTCATCACCGCCGACGTGCCGCTCGCCGTGCGCTGCGTCGCCAAGGGCGCGCATGTGACCGGCCCGACCGGCCGGGTCTTCGATCAAACCAATATCGGCATGGCCTCCGCCATGCGCGATCTCGGCCAGCATCTGCGTGAAACTGGCGAAAGCAAGGGCTACAACGCCGCCTTCTCGCCCCGGGATCGCTCGGCCTTTCTGGAAACGCTGGAGAAACTGTGCCGGCGGGCGAAGGCGGCCGTTTAGGCGGGATCGGCTTCATCCAAGGCTGCAATCATCTGCCTTATCGTGATCAGCATCGGTGGTAGGTGGTTCCGGGCTATGTCCCACATGATCATCGTGTCGACCCGCTCATACTCGTGCCGCAGCAAATTTCCGATGCCGATGATCTGCATCCACGGAACAGACGAATATTGGTCGCGCAACTCCGGCGACAAGAGCTTGGCAGCTTCTGAGATGATTGAAATTGCACGCTCAGTCGCGCGCTCGAGCAGATATGACCCTGCGTAATCGTCGACCGTCTTCCCCTCCAGAGCCTCAATGACGCTCGCGATATGAAACTCTATATGTTTCAATCGGAGTAGCGGGTTCCTACTGATCACTAGAACACCTTGATCGCCGTCGCTTCGATGTCCGCTCGGTAGAAGTCTACAAGTCCCTCTCGCGTCGTGTATGACAGGCTCTCACGAGGAGCTATTTCGGCCAGAATGTCATAGGACGCCATGAATTCGGTAAATCCGAAGCGCGATGGATCGCTTTTGTCGATGAAAAGATCGATATCCGATGCCGGTCCGGCTTCATCGCGGGCGACGGAGCCAAAGAGATAAAGCCCGCCGACGCCGAGATTTCTCAGTCTCGGCTCCAGCGCTTTCAGCTTCTCGATCACGACATCTCTGTTCATGCCTCACAATGTAGCGCCTATAGACTGAAAAGTCATCCAGCGCCGATTTGACACTCCCCATCGGCCATGCGACGTGAGGACATATCGATCATCCCGCAGTGAGAGGATCACCATGCTCCCCATCCTCCTCGTCGCGCTCGGCGGCGCGCTCGGCTCCGTCGCCCGCTATCTCACCGGCGTTTTGACCACCCGCCTGTTCGGCCCGAGCTTCCCCTGGGGCACGATGGTCGTCAACATCGTCGGCTCCTTCGCTATCGGCCTTCTGGTGGAATTGATCGCGCGCAGGCTCAGCGCCTCCATGGAGATGCGGTTGTTCCTGGTCACCGGCGTCATGGGCGGCTTCACGACGCTGTCGTCTTTCTCGCTCGATTTCGCCACCCTGTTCGAGCGCGGCGATCTCGGGCTCGCCTTCGCCTATGTGGCGGCGACGCTGGTGATCTCGATTGCCGCGGTTTTCGCGGGGCTGGCGCTCGGACGCGCTTTGCTCTAAAGCCTGCCGAAAAGGAAAATTGAGACGATGGCTGGCGTAGAGCATAAACAGGTGGAAACAGACGAAGCGGGCATGCGGCTCGATCGCTGGTTCAAGGTTCATTATCCCGGACTGGGCTTCGGCCCGCTGCAGAAGCTCCTGCGCTCCGGCCAGATCCGCATTGATGGCGGTAGGGTGAAATCCGACACCCGCGTCCAGGCCGGCCAGACGGTGCGCGTGCCGCCGCTCGATGTCGACGAGAAGAAGGGCAAGCCCCTGTCGGGCAAGGAGCTCTCGCATTCCAGCGATCACGAGCTCCTGTCGCGCATGGTGCTGTATGAAGACAAGAAAGTCATCGTGCTCAACAAGCCGCATGGCCTGCCGGTCCAAGGCGGCTCGGGCGTGGTGCGCAATGTCGACAAGATGCTGGAGGCCTGGACCAGCCCGCGCGGCGAAAAGCCCCGCCTCTGCCACCGCCTCGACCGCGACACGACCGGCGTGCTGGTGATCGCCCGGACCCGCGGCGCAGCGCAGGCGCTGACCGGCGCCTTCCGCGAGCGCGACACCAAAAAGACCTATTGGGCGCTGGTCAAGGGCATGCCCAAGCCGCATGAAGGCAAGATTTCGACCTGGCTGGTGAAGGAACAGACGCCGGACGGCGACCGCATGCGCGTCGCCAAGCATGGCGACGACGGCGCCGATCACGCGGTCTCCTACTACCGTGTCCGCGAACACGCCGCCCAGCGCCTGACCTGGTTGGAAATGGAGCCCTATACCGGCCGCACCCACCAGCTGCGCGTCCATGCCGCCCATATCGGCCATCCGATCATCGGCGATCCCAAATATTTCGAGGCCGAACAAGGCTGGGATTTCCCGGGCGGCGTGCAGAACAAGCTGCATCTGCATGCCCGCCATATCGACATTCCGCATCCCGACGGCGGCCGCCTGCGCGTGACCGCCCCCCTTCCCCCGCATATGGTCCAGACCTGGAACCTGCTCGGCTTCGAGGAAGGCAACGGCGACGATTACGGGGAATGAGCCTTGAAACTTGTCCTGTTTGATTGCGACGGCACGCTGGTCGACAGCGGCCGCCTCATCCACGAAGTCATGGTCCGCACCTTCGTGCATCACGACATGCCCGAGCCGACCTATGAGGCGACGAAGGCGATCATCGGCGTCACGCTCGACAGCGCCATCGCCCGCATCATGGGCCAGGAGCATATCGACGAGCGCGTGGCGGCGATGACTGCGCATTACAAGGCGATCTATGGCGATGTCCGTGCTCTGCCGCATTTCCAGGAGCCGCTGTTCGACGACATCGCCCATGTGATGGCGACGCTGTCGGCGCGCGAGGATCTGCTGCTCGGCGCCGTCACCGGCAAGTCGCGGCGCGGGCTGAACCTGATCATTGAATCGCATGGTTTTGAGAAGACCTTCTTCGTGTCGCGCACGGCGGATGATTGCCCTTCCAAGCCGCATCCCGCCATGGTGCTCGAATGCTGCGCGGAAGCCGGTATCGACGCTTCCGAGACCATTGTCATCGGCGATTCCATTTACGATATAGGCATGGCGAAAGCCGCCGGCGCGAAAGCGCTCGGCGTGTCCTGGGGCTATTGTGCGGTCGACGCTCTCTGGGACGCCGGCGCCGACGCCGTGCTTCATGCCCCCTTGGAGATCCTGGCTCATGTCTGAAGACGATCAATCGCTACGCGACATTTTCAGCGACCTCGCCGCGCCGGTCCTGTCCGATGAAGACCCGACCCGACGGGCGCAAATCCAGATGAAGCGGCCGCTGCCGAAGCGCTTCTACAAGGACGTGTCGGTGCAACAGACCGAGGGCGGTCATCAGATCCTGCTCGACGGCCGGCCGGTCAAGACGCCGATGAAATCGGCGCTCGTCCTGCCGACGGCGGCCGCGGCCGGGATCGTCGCCGCGGAATGGCGCGCTCAGGGCGAAGAGATCAACCCTGCGAAAATGCCGGCGACCCGTCTCGCCAACACCGCCATCGACGGCATAGCGCGCGAGATCGATGCGGTTGCGGAGGACATCGTCTCCTTCGCCGGCACGGATCTCGTCTGCTATCGCGCAGAACATCCGGAGCGGCTCGCAAATCTCCAGGCGGCGCATTGGGATCCCGTCTTGTTCTGGGCGGCAGACGATCTCGGCGCGCGTTTCATCCTCGTCGCCGGCGTCATGCATCAGGAGCAGCCGCCCGAGGCGCTCGACGCTTATCGCAGTGCCTTGGCCGATCATCGCCATCCGCTGGCGCTCGCCGCCCTGCACACGATCACCACCCTCACCGGCTCGGCGCTTCTCGCTCTCGCTTTCGCCAAGGGTCGCCTCGACGCCGAGGCCGCCTGGACCGCCGCCCATGTCGATGAAGACTTCAACATCGCGCAATGGGGAGCTGACGCGGAAGCGGAAGCCCGTCGCAAGGCCCGCTGGGTCGAGATGAAGACTGCAGCCGATCTGTTCGGCGCCATGCATCAGCATCAGGCCAACGAGACGACGGATCCGTGATGGCGAAACTGGCGCGGGATTGGGACGCCTACAGGCTCGGCGACCGTGAGGTCAGCAACAATGTCTGGAACAAGGGCGATCTCCAGTCCGGCGTCGACTACCGCCAGACCGTTACATACGATCCCTCCGATCTCAGCCGTGACATCACTTTCGCCTGGAACTGGCCGTCTTCTTCGGATGATGTACTGGCGTATCCCGAGCTCATCGTCGGCTACAAGCCATGGGACGCTTCACTGACGCCCGCGCAGCGGCCTGACAGCCTGAGCAGCCGGATTTCGGATGTCAAGAATTTCGTACTCTCACATGACATCACGATCGACGGGCAGCCCCGGAACTTCAATGTCGCCTATGATTTGTGGCTGACCGACAAGGAGCTCGGCGGCAGCCAGACGATCACCACCGAATTGATGGTCTGGGCGCATGCCTATGAGTTCGACATCGACCCCGCATCGGTCGTCGGACACTATGTCAATCGCGGCGTCGACTACACGATCGTCACCTACGGCGATTTCCAGGCGGGCGAAAACGACCAGACCTGGCGCTATATCGCCCTTATCCCCGACAAGGACGCTCTCCGGGCCAGCATCGACATGCGCGACGTGCTGACCGAACTGATCGGCCACGGATTGGTGAAGGAAAGCGACTTCGTCTCCGGATATGAAATCGGCGCGGAAATCGTCCGCGGAAAGGGGCGCGTCACGCTCGACAGCGTGGAGCACCGCTTTTCGACCTATGACGCAAGCGCCGGCGCCGATCTGCTCAAAGGCGACGGAGGCCGGGACCGCCTGTTCGGCAAAGGCGGCGACGACCGGCTGCATGGTCGGGGCGGCGACGATTATCTCGACGGCGGCGCCGGTGCCGACCTGCTGTCCGGCGGCGGCGGCAAAGACGTCTTCGTCTTCGATCATATCGGCAAAGAGATCGACACCGTTCGCGACTTCAGCTCGGATCACGATCGGATCGAGCTGGACGCCGATGTCTTCGCGGCCCTCGGCAAGGGCGAACTGGATGCCGGGGAATTCAGGCAAGGCAAGGTTTTCGGAGACGCGACGCGGATACTTTATATCCGCGAGACCGGCGCGCTCTTTTACGACGCGGACGGGGACGGCGCAGCGAATGGCCGGCGACTGATCGGGGTATTGTCCAACACCCCGACGCTGCAAGCGGATGATTTCCACATCGTCTGATCGGCTGTTTTGCCTCCTTGCCGCTCTCGTTAACTCCCCGCTAACCATAAACGTTCATGGTCGCTTAAGCACTTGCTTATGGGGGATTCGAACGATGCTGGGGCTTTTTCTGCGCGTGGTCGTCATCTTTGCGGCTGGCCTGCTTCTGACCGCCTGCGGTACCAGACCAAAAAGCCTGCCGGAAGCGACACAGATTTACGAGGTCCGCGCCGCGCTGGTCACCGGCAACGCAGGATCGCCGAAGAAGCTGATGAGCGCCATCCAGGACCGGCTCGACGACGCGATCGCCGCAACCGTCCGCCCGACCCCGATGCCGAGGGCGGTGATGACGGTGCATGTCGTCGGCGTCCAGCAGGTGCCGACCGAGGATGGATTGCAGACGCAAACCGAAATTTCGGTGATGCTGAGCGATGTCGTGTCGGGTCATCCCGTCCATGTCCGCAGCTACCTTGTGCTCAGCCTGTCGGTCGACCGGCGCGCAGCGAACTGGGCGGCGGCGGAAGCCATCGCGGCGCGGCTGCGCTACGAATATCGCCTGAACCAACCGCCGATCGTCAAGCGCCTGACCCATGACCCCCGTCTGTCGACGCAGATTCGTCCGTCCCTGCCGACGACCGAACAACAAACGCAGCCGGCCGCCGAGCAAGACTATAAGCCGGTCGTCATTCCTCTGAAAAACGCGCCCGTGGTCGGCGCGGATCAGGATCCGCTGTTGAACTCCAAAACCCCCGTCGCGGGACAGGCGACCCCGGCGAAGGTGCCGCAGGCCGGCTTGAACGACGCCGCGCAGCCGGACGCCGCCGCCCCAGCCACCGTGGAAGACGGCGCCAAGGCGAAGGTCGTGATCATGCCGAAGAAGTCGGAAGCGCCGGCGTCGCCGGAAATCGGCGCCCAGGCCGAGGCCGCGCCGCAGACGACACCGGCGACCAACCAACAATCTGCGCCTGCGCCGGCGGACGATCGCGAGCCCTGCGTGGAAACGCTGGAGAAGAAATGCTGAGCTCAGACAGGTGAGACGCCATACGAAAAAAGCCCGGTCTCCCGGGCTTTTTGATTATTTGCCGAGCCGCTCGGCATGCCAGCGCAGATGATCGTCCATGAAACTCGAAATGAAGTAGTAGGAGTGATCGTAGCGCTCGTGATTGCGCAACGTCAGCTTCATGTCGGTGTTCTCGAGCGCTTCCTCGAACAGCCAGGGCCGAAGACCGGTCTGCAGGAAACTGTCGGCGAGTCCCTGGTCGATCAGGAATTCAGGAAAGGTCATGCCGTCTTCCACCAGCGCCACGGCGTCATATTTCCGCCAGGTCAGTTCGTCCGTCCCGAGATATTTCTCGAAGGCCGGACGCGACCAGTCCGCGGTCGAAGGCTGGACGATCGGCGCGAAGGCCGAGCAGCTCTTGAAGCGATCGGGATGTTTCAGCGCGATGGTGAGCGCGCCATGGCCGCCCATGGAATGGCCGAAAATACCCTGCCGGGTCATGTCGGCGCGGAAGGTCTTGCCGATCAGTTCGGGCAATTCCTTGGTGATGTAGGTGTACATCTGGTAATTCTCGGCCCAGGGCGCTTCGGTGGCGTCGAGGTAGAAGCCCGCGCCCTTGCCCATCTGCCAATTGGTCAACTCGTCCGGCACGTCGTTGCCGCGCGGCGAGGTGTCGGGGCAGACGATGATCAGGCCGAGCTCTGCGGCGAGACGACGATATTCGCCCTTTTCCATGACATTGGCATGCGTGCAGGTCAGTCCCGAAAGATACCAGAGCACAGGACACAATTCGTCCTTGGCCTGGGGCGGCACGAAGACCGCGAAGGTCATGTCGCATTTGCAGGCCTCCGAGGCATGCGAGAACACGCCCTGCATACCGCCATGGGCGGTGGTTTCGGAAATGATGTTGAGCATAGATAGTCTCCTGTGAACGTCAGTGGCGTCAATGGGCGGCGCGCGTGGCGGCCAGCCATTGGTGAAGTTCGTCTTCGAAGCCGGGCTTCATGCGTCCGGCGATGCGCGCGCAGGCGTCGAAGACGCTCGACAGGTCGTCGTTGGGGTCGGTGACGGCGGCCTTGATCTCGGCAACGTAATCCTCGAAGCCCCGATAGCGCTCGGCGTTCTGGGCCGCGTTGCGCAACAGCGATCCGAGAAGCGCGATCGTCGCGGTGTAGAGCGCCTTCAACCGATCGAGATCGGACATTTGCAGCGATGGGCGCTGTGTCGTGACATAGATATCGATATATTTGAACAGCGTGTCGAATTTCGCCGCCCAATCGGGCAGGCCGGCATCGAGATAAAAGCTCCTGACCGTCGCATCGATACTCGCCTGGCGGCGCCAGCGACCGAGATCATAGCGATAGAGCGTCGAGGGATCGTGGACGACTTTGCCTTCAAACAACAGCGACGTCGTCACCGCCCAGTCGAAATCGCCGATCACGGTCCTGCGTCGGCGCCAGTAGGGCTCGTGCACCGCCAGAAAGGAATCGCGCCTGAAAAAGCTGTAATAGAGAGAATTGCAGCCGCCTCGGCGTTGGGCATAGGCGTGAAACCTATCGACAGCGGTGTCCTCCGGCAAGGCATAGTCGAGCCGTCGCAGTTCCGGCTCCCCTTGGGCGAAAATTACCACGCTTGGCCGCGCTCCGACGCAATCGGCGGGCAGCCGGGCGAGATCGAGCATCGGCGCCCCGGCCACCTCTTCGATGAAGTCGTCATCGCCGACCGGAAGGATGAAAGGCGTATCAGCGGCCTCGACCGTCCGCATCAGATTGTCGAGCGGCCCCGCGCCCGGATTTTGCAGCACCGTCGCTACATCGCAAGCCTGCGCATAATAGCCGGCCTTGTCGAGATCATCGGAATTGTCCGAGATGATCAGCCGACAGCCCCGCGCGCGCGCATAGGCGATCATATTGTCGATCGAGGGCTTGGCCGTGGCCAGCGGTCGTCGGCTCGGCATGCAGAGACTGACAAGAGCCATTCCAAACCCTCACTTCTCGCCCCGCTCCTCGCGAAGCTTCGCCCAATATTGCAGGCGCTTGTTGATTTCCCGCTCGAACCCACGCTCCGGGGGCGCATAATAGCGGCGGCGGCCCATTTTTTCCGGGAAATAATTCTGGCCCGAAAAGGCGTCCGGCTCGTCGTGATCGTAGCGGTAGCCGTCGCCATAGCCTTCGCTCGACATCAGCTTGGTCGGAGCGTTCAAAATGTGCTTGGGCGGCAGAAGCGAACCATTGGCCTTGGCGTCGCGCACGGCAGCCTTGTAGGCGAGATAGGCTCCGTTGGATTTCGGCGCGGTGGCGAGATAGATGCAGGCGTTGGCGAGCGCCAGTTCCCCCTCCGGCGATCCCAGGAAGTCGTAGGCGTCTTTCGCGGCGTTGCAGACCACCAGAGCCTGCGGATCGGCAAGCCCGATATCCTCAACCGCCATGCGCACAAACCGGCGCGCGACGAACAGCGGATCTTCGCCCGCGTCGAGCATCCGGCACATGTAGTAGAGCGCGGCGTCGGGATCCGAGCCGCGGATCGACTTGTGCAGCGCCGAGATCAGATTGTAGTGCCCGTCTTGGCCCTTGTCGTAGATCGGCGCGCGACGCTGGACGACATTGAGCAATTGCGCGGAATCGAAGAGTTCGCCGTCGCGCGCCGCCCGCCACACTTCCTCCGACAGCGTCAGGATGGCGCGTCCGTCGCCATCGGCCAGCGTCAGGAGAAGCGCGCGCGCTTCCTCATCGACCGGCAAAGGTTTGCCCATCTCGGTCTCGGCGCGGGCGAGCAGCGAGGCGAGGCTCGCTTCGTCATGCGATTTGAAGGTCAGCACCCGGGCGCGCGACAGAAGCGCGGCGTTGAGCTCGAAGGACGGATTTTCGGTGGTGGCGCCGACCAGCACGATGGTGCCGTCCTCCATCACCGGCAGGAAACTGTCCTGCTGGGACCGGTTGAAGCGGTGGATCTCGTCGACGAACAGCAGCGTCTGACGCCCCTGCTCCCGCCGCATCCGCGCCGCCTCGAACACCTTTTTGAGGTCGGCGACGCCGGAAAAGATCGCCGAGATCTGCTCGAAATAGAGATCCGTCTCGCGGCTCAACAGCCGCGCCACGGTGGTCTTGCCGGTGCCGGGCGGGCCCCAGAAGATCATGGAGCCCAGGGATTTCGCTTCGATCATGCGCGTCAACGCGCCGTCCGGCCCGGTGAGGTGCTCTTGGCCCGAGACTTCGGCGAGGCTCTTTGGCCGGAGACGATCGGCGAGCGGCCGGATCGCGTCGGCGACGCCGGCATGATCGAACAGGCTGCTCATCGAATGAACTGCCGGATGCGCTGGCCGCCGCGATCGATTTCCACCCGCCAAAAATTCGGGTCGGATTCGAGCATGGCCTGCAGGCCCTCCGTGGAGGTGATCTCCTGGCCGTTGATGGCGATGATGATGTCGCGCGGCTCGAAGCCGAGGCGGGCGGCGGGCGACCCGCGCGAGATTTCCTCGATCACCACGCCGGTGGCTTCGGCCGGCATCTGCAGTTCCTGGGCGAGCCGCGGCGAGAGATTGGCGACCAGCGCCCCGGCGAAGGGATTGCGACCGTCGATCAGTCGCTCGTCCTTGGGCCGCGTTTCCGGCGCCTGCTGCAGGGTGAGGCTGACTTCACGCTCTTTGCCGTTGTCGGACACGGCCAGCGTGACCGTCGAGCCGAGGCCGGCGGTGGTCAGGCGATAGCCGAGCGCGTCGGGATGTTCGACGGCCCGGCCATTGACGGCGGTGACGACTTCGCCGGGCTTCAGGCCGGCTTTGTCGGCCGGACCGTCCTTGACGATTTTGGTGACGAGGGCGCCGCGGGCGAGTTTCAGGCCGAGCGCCTCGGCGACTTCCGACGTGACGGGCTCGAAGGAAGCGCCGACATACGGGCGCGTGAAGCCGCTCTGGCCGCCGCGCGCCGCCTCGATGAACACTTTGACCAGATTGGCGGGAATGGCGAAGCCGATGCCGTTCGAGCCGCCGTCGCGCGAGACGATGGCGGTGTTGAGGCCGATCAACTCGCCGCGCATATTGATCAGCGCGCCGCCGGAATTGCCGGGATTGATCGAGGCGTCTGTCTGGATGAAGAAGGAGAAATCGCCCTCGCCCACCCTGTTGCGGGCCAGCGCGGAGACGATGCCGGAGGTGACCGTCTGGCCGACGCCGAAGGGATTGCCGACCGCCAGCACGAGATCGCCGACCTCGACGCCGTCGGAATCGCCGATCGGCAGCGCCGCGAACGAGCCGCCGCCCTGGACTTTCAGCAGCGCTAGATCGAGCCGCTCATCCTTGAACGTGACCTTGGCGGAAAATTCGCGTCCGTCCGACAGCGCGATCTTGATGTCGTCGGCGCCGGAGATGACATGGTTGTTGGTGATGACGAGGCCGTCCTTGCCGATGATGACGCCGGATCCGAGAGAGCTCTGCTTCTCCGTGCGGTTCGGCAGGCGCTGCCCGAAGAATTCTTCGAAGAACGGATCGGAATAGAGCGAGGGCCGCTGGACGACTTTTTCGGCGTAGACATTCACCACCGTTCCCGCAGTCTGTTTCACCAGCGGCGCAAACGACAGCTGAATTTCTGCGCGGCTTTGAGGCAGCGCTTTCGTCTCTTCCGCCCCGGCCGGGACGGCGATCGACAAGGCCATGATCATCAACAGGAAGCGCGGACGAAACAGCATGTGATTCCCTTTTTTCTTGCGGCGTTCATTGTCTCACTCCGGCGCGCGGCTTGCCAAGTGCGGCAGCGACGCTTTGCGCCGGACGCACTATAACGCGCCGATCGGGGCGAGATTTCATCGTCGCGACAGAAAAAATCAGTGCATCGGCGCAAAACTCTCGGCGCGGGCGATCTGCCAGGGAATGTGGAAGCGGACGTCGTTCGTCCCTTCCAGGAGTTCGCCGGAGCGCAGCGGCGGATAAAGATGCGTGAAGGTCGTCACCTGGCTGTGATTGATGCGTTTGTGAAAGTGGAAAGGCTTGAATTCCGACGGGTGATGCAGGCCGGCGCCCGCCACCACTTCCGCCAGCGCTTCGAGCGTCTTGGCGTGAAACTGCGCCACGCGCGTCGCCTTGTCCGGCACCACCAGAGCCCGCTGGCGATGCTCGTCCTGCGTGGCGACGCCGACGGGACAGTGGTCGGTATGGCAGGATTGCGACTGGATGCAGCCGATCGAGAACATGAAGCCGCGCGCCATATTGACCCAGTCGGCGCCGAGCGCCATGACGCGGGCGATGTCGAAGGCCGAGATGATCATGCCAGAGGCGCCGATGCGGATCTTCTCGCGCAGGCCGGCGCCGACCAGCGCATTGTGCACGAAGGTCAGCCCCTCGCGCAGCGGCATGCCGATATGATCGATATATTCGGAAGGCGCAGCGCCCGTGCCGCCCTCCTTGCCGTCGACGACGATGAAGTCGGGGGTGATCCCCGTCGACAGCATCGCCTTGACCACCGCGAGAAACTCATGGGCGTGACCGATGCAGAGCTTGAAGCCGACCGGCTTGCCGCCGGAGAGCTTGCGGAGCTGGGCGATGAAGGCCATGAGCTCGAGCGGCGTCGAAAAGGCCGGATGGCCGGCCGGCGACACGCAGTCGCGATCCATCGGAACACCGCGGATCTCGGCGATCTCCTCTGTGATTTTCGCCTTGGGCAGCACGCCGCCATGGCCGGGCTTGGCGCCCTGGCTCAGCTTGATCTCGATCATCTTGACCTGCGGATCGGCGGCGGTCTTCTCGAAACGCTCCGGCGAAAACGAGCCGTCGGGATTGCGGCAGCCGAAATAGCCCGAGCCGATTTCCCAGACGAGGTCGCCGCCATGCTCGCGATGATAGGGGGAAATGCCGCCTTCGCCGGTGTCATGGGCGAAATCACCGATCTTGGCGCCCTTGTTGAGCGCGCGGATGGCGTTGGCCGACAGCGAGCCGAAGCTCATGGCGGAAATATTCAGGACCGAATGGCTGTAGGGCCGGGCGCAATCGGGACCGCCGACGACGACGCGGAAATGGTGATCCGAGATCCTGGTGGGCGCGAGCGAATGCGAGATCCATTCGTAGCGCGGCTCATAGACGTCGTATTCGGTGCCGAACGGCCGCTTGTCGAGCTGGCCCTTGGCGCGCTGATAGGCGAGCGACCGCTTGTCGCGCGGGAAAGGCCGGCCATCCTTTTCCCCTTCGAAGAAATACTGGCGGATCTTCGGACGCAGATCCTCCATGATGTAGCGCGCATGGCCGCTGATCGGATAGTTGCGCAGCACCGCATGCCGGCTCTGGACGATGTCGTGCACGCCGACGACCGAGAGGAACAGCGACAGAAGGAAGAAGCCGAGGATGACGGGATGGAGGAAGCCCATCGCCAGAAGCGCCAGCCCGAAGATCCCCAGACAGGCGATGCTGATTGTGAGCGGCAGGATGCGGGCGGAGAAGACGAGACGAAGTGCGGCCATGGTGCTACCCGAAAGGATGCTGAAGGCCGTAAATTAGATGATTTCCATTATATAAACGTGAAGCTCCTCCGGCCCAAACCGCATGTTTTCGCTCCCGCGCCGCGGTCGACCTTACCCGTGATGAACCCGGCGCTCCCGACATAGATCAGCCGAGCGTCATGCGCCCGCGAACCGCCATCGTGTTCTGTCCCGGGGAGACGAAGATGATTTCGCCGGAGGCTGGAAAAACGCCGGTAAGCGCGGTGATGTTTACCTGATGGGTGACCAGCACAGTCGGCGCGGCGCGCCTCAGCGTCCGGATCCAGGCGAGCGTTTCGCGGCTGCGCGCATCGCTCTGTCCGGGTTTGCCGAAGAACGAATTCAACAGCGGCTGTTCGCGCGCCTCACCCAGGTCCAAGGCCCGCGCCGTGTCGAGGCACCGGCACCATTGGCTCGAATAGACGGCGGCTCTCTCGATCCCGTTTCGGCGGATATTTTCGCCGATGCGACGCGCCTGCGCTCGTCCCTCATCGGAAAGATTGCGTTGGGTCGAACAGTCGCCCAGGCGAAAGTCCGGCGGATCTCCCGTTCCCGGCGCGGTGGCGTGCCGCATCAGCGCCAGCGCGTCGCCGCGGCGAAACTCCCCCCAGACGTCTTCGGCGCGCGCGCCGCCGGCGGCGACAAGCGCAAAGGCGCCGAGGACGAAGGCGCGTCTTTCTATCACGAACATCGGCTTCTCCGTCAGTAATGGCCCTCACGGCAAGTGGACGCTCGGCGAGAGCGTCCACCATTTATAAGGCCCGGGAGGTCGGACGGATCAACCGAGGATGACAGCCGCGTCAGGCGGCGCGACGATTGGATGCGGCGCCATAGCCGGCGGCGCTGTCGTCGGTGAGCTGGAATTGACCGATCATCGACCGCAGCTTCTGGCTCTCGGAGGCGAGCGTGGACGCCGCCGCGCTGCTTTCCTCCACCATCGCTGCGTTTTGCTGCGTCGTCTGGTCCATGCTGTTGACCGACGTGTTGATTTCGGAGAGGCCGGTCGACTGTTCGCGCGAGGCGGTGGAGATCGCCTCCATATGGTTGTGGATCTGGTAGATGAGGTCGCTGATCGCCTTCAGCGCCTGGCCCGTCTCGCTGACCAGCTTGACGCCGCTCGCAACTTCGGCGGTGGAATTCTGGATGAGATCCTTGATCTCCTTGGCGGCCTTCGCCGAGCGCTGGGCGAGTTCGCGCACTTCCTGCGCCACGACGGCAAAGCCGCGTCCCGCCTCGCCCGCCCGCGCCGCCTCGACGCCGGCGTTCAACGCCAAAAGGTTGGTCTGGAAGGCGATTTCGTCGATGACGCTGATGATCGAGGAGATCTTCGACGAGGAATCCTCGATGCGGCTCATGGCCTCCACCGCCTGCGCCACGACCTGACCGGAACGATTGGCGCTCGAATTTGCTTCGGACGCCACGCGGCGCGCGTCCTCGGCGCGGGCGGACGAGGAGGCGACGTTGGCGGTGATCTCGTCCAGCGCGGCGGCCGTCTCTTCCAGCGTCGCGGCCTGGGTCTCGGTGCGGCGCGACAGATCCGACACGCCCTGGCGGATTTCCTGGCTGCCGGTGCTGATCGTGTCGACGCTGCCGGAAATTTCAAGGAACGTATCGCAGAGTTGCGAAACCGAGCGATTGAGATCGTGGCGAAGTTCTTCGAACTCCGGCGAAAAAGGCGTCGACAGCTGGAAACCGAAATTGCCCGAGCAGAGCTTCTTCAACGCCTCGCCGAGCGAGCTCACGGTCTGCACCCGCTGCGTCACGTCGGTGGCGAACTTGACCACCTTGATCACCTTGCCATTGTGATCGAGGATGGGATTGTAGGACGCGGAGATGATCACCTCTTTGCCCTGCTTGGTGACGCGCTTGAATTCGGCGGCCTGATAGCGGCCCTCCCTGAGGTTGCGCCAGAACGCGGCGTAACCGTCGCTCTGCGCATAGGCGCGGTCGACGAAGATCGAGTGGTCGCGCCCGCGGATTTCGTCGAGCGTGTAGCCCATGAGAGTGACGAAATTCGCATTCGCCGTCATGATCTCGCCCTCGGGCGTGAATTCGATGATCGCCTGCGACCGGCTGATGGCGGCGATCTGGGCGGTGTAGTCCATGTTGAGCAGCCGCGCCTTGGCGTCGGACCATTCGACCACGAAGCCCGTGATCTTCGTTCCCTTCTTCAGCGGCGTGACGACCAGATCGAAGACGCGGGCGCCGACGCGGATGGTGGCGTTGTGCGTCTTGGTCAGCGCCGCCAGCATGTTGCGCTGATGGGCGGGGTTTTTATGGAAGACGTCGATATTGCTGCCGATGAGGGTGGCGACGGAGAAGCGGGGAAGCTCCTTCTTCAGATCTTCTTCCGCATCCTGCAACAGCTCCACCACCGCCGGGTTCATATAGGTGATGTTGAGTTTGGCGTCCGCCACCATGACATTGGCCTTCATCGCCGCCAAAGCCTGTATCTGCGCTTCCATTTTCGCATTCACAAACATGAACCCCTCCGGATGAACAGCGCAACCTTGCGCAAACTGAGAGGAATTCTACGCAATAAAGCTTAATCAAGCATTATTGACTTCTAATAAACGCGAAGGACTCGACGATCATACTTTCAGCCGGCCCATCAATACTAAAAAATATACCGCTGTACTATTTTACGCCTTTCATCGTTCATCGGATCAGCATGGAGCCGTATTTTTTTGGATCAACGCAATATGCCCGGCTGACGAGCGGATCTCGAAGGCGAAAAATGATGAGCGCACAGAAAGAAGCGCGTTTTCCAACCGGTTCCGCAAAACGACGAGGCGGACCATCGCGGCCCGCCTCTTCTGACTTTAAGTATATCTGCCAATCCAGCCTTCAGCTGCAGCCGCTCGTCGCGCCGCAGGTGTCGCACTTCTCACAAGTGCCGTTGCGCACCATGGTGAAGTTCTGGCATTCCGAGCACATATTGCCGGTGTAGCCTTGCGCGATCGATTGCATGCGGCGGGCGTTTTCCATCTTCTTGGCTTCCGATTTCGCCGCTGCGGCGTCGGCGGCGGCCTTGTCGGAGAAGAGCGCGGTGGCGTCCGAGGCGGTTTCGGTGATCTCCTCAGCGATGTCCTCGACGAATTCCTTGGCGCGCTCTTCATAATCGCGCTTGAAGGAGACGACTTCCGAGGTCGAGATCGCCGCAACGGGCTCGAGCTTGCGCGCGGCGTTGCCCGAGAAGGTAGCCACGGATGCAGACGCCTTGGCCGGAGCGGCGGTCGCCGCGCCCTTGGCGTCCGAACGATCGACGCCCGAACCGCCGACCAGCGTCGGCTTGTAGCCGCGGGTCCAGCCGGTGGAGATCAGGTTGGTCTTGCCTTCCTGGATGCCCTTGCCGAGCGCCGTGTTGGAGAAATCCGACGTGTCGACATGCGCCAGATCATGACGGTTCAGGTAGCTGACGGCGAGTTCGCGGAACACATAGTCGAGGATCGACGTGGCGTTCTTGATCGCGTCATTGCCCTGCACGATGCCGGCCGGTTCGAACTTGGTGAAGGTGAAGGCCTCCACATATTCTTCCAGCGGCACGCCATATTGCAGGCCGAGCGAGATGGCGATGGCGAAGTTGTTCATCATTGCGCGGAAGGCGGCGCCTTCCTTGTGCATGTCGATGAAGATTTCGCCGAGGCGGCCGTCGCCGAATTCGCCGGTGCGGAGATAGACCTTGTGGCCGCCGATCACGGCCTTCTGGGTGTAGCCCTGACGACGGTTCGGCAGCTTTTCGCGCTCGCGGACGAGACGCTCGACCACGCGCTCGACGATCTTCTCGGTGACGGTGACGGCGGCTGCGGCGGCCGGAGCCTGCAGCAGTTCCTCCATCGCGTCCTCGTCGTCCTCGTCCTCGATCAGCGAGGCGTTGAGCGGCTGGGAAAGCTTGGAGCCGTCGCGATAGAGCGCATTGGCCTTCAGGCCGAGCTTCCAGGAGAGCATGTAGGCGCTCTTGCAATCCTCGACGGTGGCGTCGTTGGGCATGTTGATCGTCTTGGAGATCGCCCCCGAGATGAACGGCTGGGCGGCCGCCATCATGCGGATATGGCTTTCGACCGAGAGATAGCGCTTGCCGATCTTGCCGCAAGGATTGGCGCAATCGAAGACCGGCAGATGCTCCTTCTTCAGGAACGGCGCGCCTTCGAGCGTCATCGCGCCGCAGACATGGATGTTGGCCGCCTCGATCTCCTTCTTGGAGAAGCCGAGATGATCGAGCAGGTTGAAGTCGATCGCATTCATCTCGTCGTCGGAGACGCCGAGCGAGCGCAGGAAATCGGCGCCGAGCGTCCACTGGTTGAAGACGAACTTGATGTCGAAGGCGGCCTTGGTCGCGCCGTTGATCGCTTCGATCTTCTCGTCGGAAAAACCCTTGGCCTTCAATGAGCCGGGGTTCACGCCCGGCGCCTGGTTGATATTGCCATGGCCGACCGCATAGGCCTCGATCTCGGCGATCTGGCTTTCCGTGTATCCGAGCGAACGCAGCGCTTCCGGCACGGCGCGGTTGATGATCTTGAAGTAGCCGCCGCCGGCCAGCTTCTTGAACTTGACGAGCGCGAAGTCGGGCTCGATGCCGGTCGTGTCGCAGTCCATGACGAGACCGATCGTGCCGGTCGGCGCGATGACCGAGACCTGGGCGTTGCGATAGCCATGCTGTTCGCCGAGCTCCAGCGCCTTGTCCCAGGCGGCGGTGGCGTGCGCGATAAGCGTCTGGTCCGGGCAATCGCCATGGATCAGCGCCACCGGATCGACCGACAGCTTCTCGTAGCCGCTGGTCTGGCCGAGAGCGGCGCGGCGATGGTTGCGGATGACCCGCAGCATGTTGTCGCGGTTCGGCGCAAACATCGGGAACGGACCAAGCTCGGAGGCCATTTCGGCAGACGTCGCATAGCAGACGCCGGTCATGATGGCGGTCAGCGCACCGGCGATGGCGCGGCCTTCCTTGGAGTCGTAGGGAATGCCCGAGGACATCAAGAGGCCGCCGATATTGGCGTAGCCGAGGCCGAGCGTGCGATACTCATAGGAGAGTTCGGCGATGCGCTTGGACGGGAACTGCGCCATCATCACCGAGATTTCGAGCACCACGGTCCACAGACGCACGGCGTGTTCGTAAGCGGCGATGTCGATATTGCCGGTCGCCGGATCCTTGAACATCATCAGGTTCAAGGAGGCGAGATTGCACGCGGTGTCGTCGAGGAACATATATTCCGAGCACGGATTGGAGGCGCGGATCGGACCTGCCGCCGGGCTGGTGTGCCAGTCGTTCATCGTCGTGTTGAAATGCAGGCCGGGATCGGCGGACGCCCAGGCGGCGTAGGAGATCGATTCCCAGAGGTCGCGCGCCTTCAGCGTCTTGACGACCTTGCCGTCCTTGCGGGCGGTCAGGTTCCAGACGTCGTCGCGCTCGACGGCGCGCAGGAAGTCGTCCTTGATCGAGACGGAATTGTTGGAGTTCTGACCGGCGACGGTCAGATAGGCTTCGGAATCCCAGTCCGTGTCATAGGTCTTGAATTCCATGTCCTTATAGCCCTGGCGGGCGAACTGGATGACGCGCTGGACGTAATTCTCCGGAACGAGGGAGGCTTTGGCGGCCTTGATCTCGCGCTTCAGCGCCGGGTTCTGCTTGGGATCGTAGCAGGCGTCGTTGTCGGCCTCGCAATTGACGCAGGCCTTCATGATCGCCTTGAGATGCTTGGCGACGATCTTGGAGCCGGTGACGAGGGCTGCGACCTTCTGCTCTTCCTTGACCTTCCAGTCGATGTAAGCCTCGATATCCGGATGGTCGATGTCGACCACCACCATCTTGGCGGCGCGGCGGGTGGTGCCGCCCGACTTGATCGCGCCGGCGGCGCGGTCGCCGATCTTGAGGAAGCTCATCAGGCCCGACGACTTGCCGCCGCCAGACAGCTTTTCGCCCTCGCCGCGCAGCGAAGAGAAGTTGGAGCCGGTGCCGGAGCCGTATTTGAACAGGCGCGCCTCGCGCACCCAGAGATCCATGATGCCGCCTTCGTTGACGAGATCGTCCTCGACCGACTGGATGAAGCAGGCATGCGGCTGCGGATGCTCATAGGCCGACTTCGACTTCACCAGCTTGCCGGTGAAGGGGTCGACATAGAAATGGCCCTGGCCCGGGCCGTCGATGCCATAGGCCCAATGCAGGCCGGTGTTGAACCACTGCGGCGAATTCGGAGCCACGCGCTGGGTGGCGAGCATATAAGCGAGTTCGTCGCGGAACGTGAGCGCGTCTTCTTCGGACGAGAAGTAGCCGCCCTTCCAGCCCCAATAGGTCCAGGTGCCGGCCAGGCGGTCGAAGACCTGGCGGGCGTCGGTTTCAGAGCCGTACTGCTCGTCCTTGGGGAGTTTGGCGAGCGCGGCGGTGTCGGCTTCGGAGCGCCACAGCCAGGACGGAACGTTGTTTTCCTCGACCTTCTTCAGCGCCTTGGGCACGCCGGCCTTGCGGAAATACTTCTGGGCGAGAATGTCGGCCGCAACCTGGCTGAATTGCTCCGGCACATGAATGTCGGCGAGCCGGAAGACCACGGACCCGTCGGGATTGCGGATCTCGCTGGTGGCGGTGCGGAAGGCAATGGCGTCATAGGCTGACTTGCCGGCCTCGGTGAATTTCCGTTCTATGCGCATCTCGTTAACCCCTAGCATCTTGCCCGCGCCATGGGCGCGAATATCCTTGTCCGGTGCGAGGGTTAGCCCCGCAGCCAGTTCGCGTCTCTTCACCTTTTGGGAAACACGCTGTCCTGTCGCCCCTTTATCTGGTGTTCAATCTAGCTGCAAACACTAAATATAGTATCAACAACTTTACTGATCCAGCATTCGTTCCATGGCGGGCGGAATTTTTCGACGCGGCTTTCCCAGCCCCCGGACGCAACAAAACGATCGCGGGAGAGCGTAAAAACCACCGAATTTTCCTTAGGATGAACCGGGTCCTCGTAACTTTCCGGTCCAGTCGCCGCCGCAACGTTCCCATTAAGAAACAGGGGCACGATTCCGTCAAGGGGTGGTCTGTGACGGATTTATTAACACCATATCTAGTGGCGCTGGCATGTGGAAAAACGGGATATCTGCTAACCGCTTCTAATCTCGGCGTTTCGGGTCGAGCGAGGGTCCGGCCGGGGCCGCTTGTTCACAGTTTGGTAAATCGAATATTTATTTTTTCTTCAAAAAGACCCTATCGCTTTTGCGTGGGAGCGATCTGTGGCAGCCCGAAAACGAATCAGGAAAAAGGCTGCCTCCATGCGGAAAAAAGAGCGGCCAACTCCTGCCGGAGCTGGCCGCAACAGGGTTTGCTTTCGAGGAAGAAACGGCTCAGAGCGCGTCGAGATTGATCCCGATGGTGACGGCGCCGATCGGCGCGCCGGTTTCGTCGACGATGGTCATCGAGGCCTGGGATTGCAGCGCCTGGGTCGACTCGTCCTTCTCCGCCTCGTCGACGAAGAAGCCATCGGCGCCCGCGCCGAAGCTCTTCTCGAATTTCGCCTCGTCGCCCTGCCAGTAATCGGAGGTGACATCGCTCTGGCCGACATTCAGCCCCTTGGCGTCCATGACGAAGATTTCGGAGATGACGCCCTCGGACGCCTCCTGCTTTTCATGCAGGAATTTCGAAACGGCGTTGTTGAGAACCTCGTCGATCATCTTGCGATCGCCGCCGTCGACCTCTGCGCGCCACTCCTTGTCGAGCCCGTCGACATCGGCCTGGGCGAGCCCGGCATTTTTGGCGTTCTGCGCGTTGACCGCATTGACGATCACGGGATCCTTGATCCACGGGGCTACATTCGCCTTCACATAGTCGGTGACAGGCGCGACATGCGCTTCTTCCGCCCGCGCCGACCAAGGCGCGATCATGGTCGCCGCCATCAAGGCGGCCGTCAGTGTGTTCCTCATCATTCGCCCTTTCCTTTCGCCCCGCACGGTTTTGTGCGCATGTAAATCTCAAAACTCTTCCCAGGAATCCGCAACCGGCGCCACGGCTGTCGCAGTCCGCACCGACCGCGCCGGCGCCGGCCGACGAGCAGGCGCGACATCCGCCCCCTGTTGCTTCGTCTCCTGCCGCGGCGCAGGAGCCGCCTCACGGATGCGGAAACGCTGGGCGCCGGCCTGCAAGGCGCGGCTCTGGCTGAGCAGATCGTGGCAGGCGGCGCTTGTTTCCTCGACCATAGCGGCGTTTTGCTGCGTGGTCTGGTCCATCTGGTTCATGGCGCCGTTGATTTCGCGCAGCCCATGCGCCTGGCTCTGATAGGATTGCACCATCGCCTGGATCGAATGGGTGATGCCGTTGACGCGCTCTTCGATGGTCACCAGCGCATCCCCCGTACGATTGACGAGGTTGACGCCGTTGGACACTTCCGCGCTCGACATCGTCACCAGCTGCTTGATTTCCTTGGCGGCGTTGGCGGAGCGCTGGGCGAGTTCGCGCACTTCCTGCGCCACCACCGCAAAGCCCTTGCCCGCCTCGCCCGCCCGCGCCGCCTCGACGCCGGCATTGAGCGCCAGAAGATTGGTCTGGAAGGCGATCTCGTCGATGACGCCGATGATCTTGCCGATCTGGCTCGACGAAGTCTGGATCTGGTCCATGGCGCCGATCGCCTCGCGGACGATGACGGCCGAATTATGGGCGTCGCTTCTGGCGTCCTCCACCATGCGCACCGCGGTTTCGGCGCTGCGGGCGGTGAGATCCACCGTCGAACTCACTTCGGACAGCGCCGCCGCCGTCTCTTCGAGAGCCGCCGCCTGCTGCTCGGTGCGCTTGGCGAGCTGCTCGGCGGAATTGGCGAGTTCCTGCGACCCGTTCTCGACCGCAACGGAGACGCGCTTGATGTTGTCGATGGCGTCGGCCACGGCTTCGATCATGCGGTTGAAGTCGCGTTGGACGTCCGAAAAATCCGCGCCGAGATCGTCGAGACGAATGCTGAAATCACCGTCGGCGAGCTTGCCGAGCGCCGTGGCGAGCGTGTCGACCACCGCCTTCTGCCGGTGCGACGACTGCCTCTCGGCTTCGGCGTTGTGTCGACGTTCGGCTTCGATGTTGAGGCGCTGCTGTTCGGACGCCTCGGTCTGGCGGACCTTTTCGATGGCCTGCTGCCGGAATTGATCCAGCGCCCTGGCGAGAAACCCGATCTCGTCGCTGCGATCCTGATGGATCACAGGCGTATCGAGGTCGCCGGCCTGCAGGCGCGATATCCGGTCGCCGATCAAGGCGAGCGGGGCGCCCACCAGCCGACGCATGGCGAACAGGAAGGCGCCGATGGCCAGGATGATGACCGCCGACTGAATGCCGAGCGCAATCAGCGCCTTGTTGCGCGCTTCGGCGAAAATGGCCTCCGCCGACCAGACGGTCACCACCACGCCTTGCGGCTTGCCCTTCTTGTCGAGCGGCAATGGGGAGGCGACGGCCACCAGTCCATCGGCGACCCGCGCATGACTCACGTCGGATGTCTCCGCGCCCTGCTTCGCCAGCGCGGCGATTTCTTCCGGGGTCAAGGACGTCACGCTGTCCGGTCTCACCCAGGCGTCGACCGGAGCGCCGCTCGCGTTGAGCGCCGTAAACTGGGTGAGGTTGAGGCCCGCATTGTCCCGATAGAGCGCATAGGCTTCCTGAACCACGGACGCCTTGCCCCATTTGACGCCGCCGGCCGCGAGCGTCGCAAACTGTTCGGAATCCTTGATCCACCCCCGCTCCGACATCGACAGCATCTGGGCGCTTTCTTGACGCCAGGTGTTGACAGCGAGCCCCGCCAGCCCCACGGCGTTGATCGCCACGATCAGCGCCGACAGCTTGACGGTCAGGGAGAGATTGCGGAATAGCGTCATGGAGGGACCTCATTGAGCGCCTCCCGGAAAACGCCGGGAGATTTCGCCTCATTCGCCTGCCCTCATGGCAAGAATGCATGGCTGCCTTGCGTGTTTTGCAGGCCAAACCTACAATCGCTATATTAACAAACTATGAAACACGCGCCGATTGATTTTATCGCGGTGGACAATTTTCGCAAAAATGACGTTGAAGGGCCGAGAAAACGAAAAATATCGTGAGAAATGGAACAATTTAGCGAAAAATATTACCAATCGTCAGTGGCGACTGACCAGGTCAGCACACCCTTTCGACGACCGTGATTTCTTGGGTTCGGCGTCCGCGATACGCACCACGCCTACCGCCACGTGACGAACTAAAAACCGCTCGCGGCCGACAGCGCGAGCGGTTGTTGTTTTGCCGATAGTCGATCGAGGTCAGCCGCGATGGTCCTTGGCGATCGGCTCCTGATAGGTGAAGCCCATATCCCAAGGGAAATAAATCCATGTGTCCTGCGACACTTCCGTCACGAAAGTATCGATCATCGGCACGCCCTTCGGTTTTGCGTAGACGGCGGCGAAATGCGCATTCGGCAGCATGGCGCGGACTTCGGCGGCTGTCTTGCCGGTGTCGGTGAGATCGTCGACCACCAGCATGCCCTCGCCGCCATTTTCCAGCAGCGGTTCCGCGATGCCCTTGAGAACGCTCATGTCGCCCTGATTGACATAGTCGTGATAAGACGCGATGCAGACCGTCTCGATCAGGCGGATATTGAGCTCGCGCGAGATGATCGCAGCAGGAACGAGACCGCCGCGGGTGATGCAGACGATGCCCTTGAACGGCTTGTTCTGCCCCGCCAAACGCCAGGCGAGCGCGCGGGCGTCGCGATGGAATTGATCCCAGGAAACGGGGAAAGCTTTTTCAGGCAGCGACATGGAATGTCCTCGGATGGAAGGTGGAAGATCTGTCGCGCCATTATCCGAGTTGCCGCCGCGCCGTAAAGTGCGCGGCGGCCTTGATCCCCGACAAAACCCTCATATCGCCGGTCAGCGGGACATGAAGACCGGCACCGTCATCGATTCCAGGATGATCTGGGTGACGCCGCCGAACAGCCGTTCGCGAATGCGGGCATGGCTATAGGCGCCCATGACCAGCAGGTCGGCGGCGAAATCAGTGCAGCGGTTCTCGAGAACCGCCGAAATGGCCACGCGTTCGGAATCCTGCGTGTTCGTGGTCACTTTCAAACCGTGACGGGCCAAGGACTCGGCGAGATCCGCCCCTGTCAGCACCGCGCTCTTGGAATTGGTCTCCTGCGGATCGACGGAGAAAAGTTCGATCTCGGCCGCATCCTTGATCAGCGGAATGGCGTCGAACACCGCCCGCGTCGACTCGCGTGAACCGTCCCAGGCGACCAGCACCCGGTTGAACCCGGCGACAGGCTGGTCGATCCAGGGGATGAACAGCGCGGGCCGCCCCGTCTCGAACAGCAATTCGTCGACATCTCCAACCCGATCGGAGGCCGGCTGGCTGGCGATGACGAGATCGCTGATACGGCAGGAATCGATCAGCGCCTGCGACGCCATAACGCCCGTGCCCCGGCTCGCGCGCCATTCGGCGGAGACGCCTTCACGCGCCGTCGCTTCGTTGAACATCGCCTCGATGGCTTTGCGCCGCTCCCCCGCCGCTTCATAGAGGCTGGCGATGATCGAGGAATCCGGCAGGTCGAAAGGCGTCATGATCGGCGGCGGATCGACGATCTCCGCATGAAGGCCGATCAGATGAGCATTCTCCTTTCGCGCGACGCCGATGGCGGCGCTGGTTACCGCCTGGGCGGTCTTGGGGTCGGACAATACGACTGCGATCGTCTTGATGGGCATAGGAGCCTCCCGTCGTTGTTCTCACGGTTTCAAGTCGACAATAGGCGCAAAGTTCCGCCCAACCTTGATCAAGGTCAATCCTGCCGCCTCAATCCGTGTCGGCTTTCGCCTCGCGCCGGGCGGCCACCTCGGCCAGCATCGCCTGCACCGCCGCGACCGCCGCCTCGAGCGCCTCGGCGCTCCGCGCCCTGACCACAATGTCGGTGGAATAGCGCTGCCCGTCGAATTTCGGATAGGAGCCGATGACCGTGTCCGGATGGGTCTTTTGCACCGCCGTCAGCGGACCGCCGATGTCGCCCTCGCCGAAATTGCAGGGCGTCGAGCGCGACAGCATCTTCGCGCCGGTGCGCAGCGTCGGCAGCACATTGTCCAGCATCGCCTGGAAGATATTGGGCACGCCCGCCATCACATGCACATTGCCGATCGAAAAGCCGGGCGCGGTCGAGACGGGATTGTCGATATGAACGCTGCCGACCGGCAGCCGGGCCATGCGCTGGCGCGCCTCGTTGAACTCGAGCCCGCGCGCAGCATACATGGCGGCCATCAGCGCCATCGCCTTTTCCTCATGCGCCACGGGCACGCCGAAGGCCGCGCCGATGGCGTCGGCGGTGATGTCGTCATGGGTCGGGCCGATGCCGCCGGAGGTGAAGACATAGTCGTATTTCGCCCGCAGCGCATTCAGCGCCGCGACGATCTCGTCCTGCTCGTCCGGGACGATGCGGACCTCCTTGAGGTCGACGCCGTTCAACGTCAGCATGTCGGCGAGATAGCCTATATTCTTGTCCTTCGTCCGTCCGGACAGGAGTTCGTCGCCGATCGCCAGCATGGCGGCCGTCACGATGTCTGTATGGGTCATAATCAGAGTCTCCGGGAAGATGGGGGCAAACTGGGCCTGCGCTTATCGCCTGTCAAGCCGGGCGCGTCGACGCGGCGTAAAGGAAATCAGTTTCACAAAACCTCCATTGTTCAACAATAGAGAACACTCAAGCCGCAAATTGCCATGCTGCCAGAACGAGACGATCCGCCTATATAGCGGGTGTCGAATTTTTCTCAGACAACGAAGGGACGCCACAATGGCAAAGGTTCTCGTGCTCTACTACTCCTCTTACGGCCATATCGAGACGATGGCCTACGCTGTCGCCGAAGGCGCGAAGTCCGCCGGCGCCGACGTCACCGTCAAGCGCGTTCCGGAACTGGTTCCGGAAGACGTCGCTAAGGGCGCGCATTTCAAGCTCGACCAGGCCGCTCCGATCGCGACGGCCGAAGAGCTGGCCGATTACGACGCCATCATCGTCGGCGCCGGCACCCGCTTCGGCTCGGTCGCCTCGCAGATGCGTAATTTCTGGGATCAGACCGGCAGCCTGTGGTTCCAGGGCAAGCTGGTCGGCAAGGTCGGCGGCGTGTTCACCTCGTCGGCCACCCAGCATGGCGGCCAGGAATCCACCATCCTGAGCTTCATCCCGACTCTGCTGCATCACGGCATGGTCGTCGCCGGCCTGCCCTACGCCTTCGCCGGTCAGATGGGCGTCGACGCCGTCAAGGGCGGCTCGCCCTACGGCGCGTCCACGATCACCGACGGCGACGGCTCCCGCCAGCCGTCCGAAGTCGAGTTGGAAGGCGCGAAGTTCCAGGGCGCCCATATCGCGAAGCTCGCCGCGAAGCTCGCCGCCTGATCACGAATCGAGATCATCATGGGAAGGGCGGCGCGCGCGTCGCCCTTTTTTCGCGCCTTGGCTCCAAGCGTGGACAAGTCCCCCTTGAACGAATCCCGCCGCCGGGTTAGGCGGGATAGGCTACCCTGCGGACATGGCGGAACTGGTAGACGCAAGGGACTTAAAATCCCTCGGGCTTGCTCGTACGGGTTCGATTCCCGTTGTCCGCACCAAATTTCACCGAGAAACCAGCCATATTTACTGGAAAACCGAGCTTTCTGGCGCCGAGACGGCCAGAACGGTGAGAAATTTGCTATTAAATCTGTAGAAAAGTGATTTTTAGGGATGGTGCGGAAAGAAGTTTTCGATACGTCTGAAATAGCGACGCATGCCCCCTAACTGCGAGCGTCGTCGACGGCAGGGGCCTATCGCCGTTGGCCCCTGCCGTAAATTCATTGCGACGGCAAAGCTTCGCACGTCGACATCCGCAGAGACAGCCTCCGACAATGTCGCCCCGACATGACAAACGCGGTTAACGGCGCTTAAACCCAGATCAAAAAGCACCAGTTATCGCAAAATTAACGCAACGGCTTCAAACCCTTTTAATCAGCCTCCTGTATTTTAGCACAATCCAATACGGGAATGGAACTGTTTCCCTATTCCTGTGGCGGAGAGGGAACCAGTCTCGGGTTCCGGGCCGCCTTTTCCGCCAGCCGCGCCGGATGAGTCGGCGCGGTCAGGCAGCGGCGCGAAGAGTTTCAGGCAGACGCCATGCGTGCACGTCATACATCCTTCCTCGCAGCAGCCATTTCCGCGATCGTCCTACAGTTTACGCCGGCGCTTGCGCTCGACAAGCCGGCGGGCGACGTCGTCCTGACGGTGACCGGCGCGATCAAAGACACCAACGACGAAAACGCCGCCGAATTCGACATCGCCATGCTCGAAAAATTGTCGGGACGCGCGGCGACGCTCGAAACGCCCTGGACCCAGGGCAAGGTCACCTTTTCCGGTCCGTTCATGGCGGAGCTGATGAAGACCGTGGGCGCGCATGGCAAGATATTGCGCGTGACCGCGCTCAACGATTACACGGTGGAAGTGCCGTTGTCGGACGCCACGGACATCAAGACGATCCTCGCCACACGCATGAACGACGAGCCGATGTCGGTGCGCGACAAGGGTCCCCTCTTCCTGATCTATCCCTTCGATCTCGACCCGTCGCTCTACAACGAAAAATATTTCGCGCGGTCGGTCTGGCAGATCAAATCGATCGAGGTCATCGAGTGATCAGTCTCACGCAGGAAAGCGACGTCATCCGAAAGGCCGGCAAGACCACCGCCGTGCTGCAGGTCTTCGCTGTCCTGCTCCTGGCTCTCCTGGGCTCGCTCTATTACGATATCTCCGCGCGCTACTCGGCGTTGCAGAGCGGCATTCGCGAAAACGCCATGTGGTCGGTCTATCAGCTCGACCGCGAGGCGCGGCGCCTTCGCGAGGTCGTTTCGATCGCGATATCGCGGTCGGACACCTCGCATCCCACGCAGAAAGAAATGTCGCTCCGCTACGACATTCTGTTCTCGCGCATGTCGATGCTCGAAAAGACGAATTTCGAAGAGAACTTCAAGGTCGACGCCACGGTGCGCAAGCAGCTGACGGAGATCCGCCGCACTGTCTTTCAGAACGCGCCGCTCTTCGACGACATCGTGGCGAGCAAAACGGTCTCGATCGCCAGCCTGCGCATTCTATATGCGCAACTGGTGACGCTGACCGAAAACAGCGAGCATCTGCTGACCTACACCAACAACACGCTCAGCGCCGACCGCGCCGACGCGCGCCAGACGGTGCAGGCGCTGGAGATGAAGTCGCTCACGCTCATCGTGTTACTGGTGGCCTCGGTCGGCTTCCTGATCTTCACCCTCCGCCGGCAATTGCGCAGCGTCCGCGCGGCGGGGCTCAGTCTCGAAACCATGGCGGGCAATCTCAACGACGCCTACCAGGCGGCGGAGTCAGGCAACCGCGCCAAGTCGCAGTTCATGGCGACGATGGGTCATGAAATCCGCACCCCGCTCAACGCCATTCTCGGCATGGTCGAACTGATGGAGCTCAAGAGGCTGCCTACGGAGTGCCAGGACAATCTGCGCACCATCCGCGGCGCCGGCGAGGCTCTGCTCGACATCATCAACGAGATCCTCGATTTCGCCAAGATCGAGCACGGCAATCTGGAGCTCGAATACCGCATCGTCGACATCCGTGCGCTGGCCGAATCCGCCGCCGAGATGATGCGTGGCCGCGCCGCCGAGGCCGGCAACACGATCGAACTCGACATGCCTGCGGTGTTCGCCGCCCCCTATATCCACTCAGACCCGACGCGGCTCCGCCAAATCGTGCTCAACCTGATGAGCAACGCCGTCAAGTTCACCGCCAACGGCGTCGTCACCTTGCGGATCCGCGAAACCGGCACCGAACGCGCGCCGCGCCTTCGCATCGAGGTTAAGGACACCGGCATCGGCATCGACGAGAGCGGGCGCGTCAAGCTGTTCAAACCCTTCTCGCAGGTCGACGCCTCGATCAGCCGCAAATATGGCGGCACCGGTCTCGGACTGACCATCTGCAAGCAGATCGTCGATCGGTTCGGCGGCGAGATGGATGTCGAAAGCGTGCCGGGCCTCGGCAGCAAATTCTGGTTCGAGATCCCCGCCCCGCGCTCGGAACACGCGCCGCCCAACCGCAAGACCGACAATGCCGCCGCCGCCCATGCGCTGCCGAAATTGTCGGTGCTCGCGGTGGAGGACAACAAGGTCAACCAGCAGGTCATCCGCCGCTTCCTGGAACATCTTGGCCAGGACGTCGAACTGGCCGACGACGGCGCCCAGGCGGTGGACCTCGCCTCCCGCAAGCATTTCGACCTCATTCTCATGGACATGCAGATGCCCGTCATGGACGGTATCGAGGCCACCCGGCACATCAAGGCGTTGCCGGCGCCGTTCAATGCGGCGCCGATCTGGGCCATGACCGCCAATGCCTCCGAGGACGACCGCATCGCCTGCGAGGAAGCCGGCATGGAAGGCTTCCACTCCAAGCCGGTCTCGATGATCCAGCTCCGGCAATTGATCACCGATCTCGGCCATTCCGCGCCGCGATCGGTCATGGAGACGGGAGCCGCAGCCGTCGTGGCCGAAGAGGTCGGCGAGGACGGCGGTTCGGACGCCGAACACACGGGCTGGAAAGGCCCGTTTGAACTCCGCCGCCAGGAAATTGCGGACGCCCTGGGGGATGATGTCTTCCGCGAATTGCTCGACGATTTCTTCGACGATTCGGAACGTCTGCTGCGCGACCTTCTGGCGGCCTTCGACGCCGGCGGACCGGAGAAGCTCGATCCGATGCTGCACAATCTCAAGGGCGCGGCCGCCAATGTCGGCCTGGCCGACATCGCCGACGCCGCCCAGCACATGCGGACCAATCATCCGAGCAGGTCGGAGCTCGAAACACTGTCAACGAACATCGCCAGCCGCAAAATGATGCTGGCGGCTTAGGGGGTAGACCATGCGCATACTTCTCGTAGACGACAACAAGACGAACCTGACGATCCTGACCAAGCTGGTCGAAAAGCTGGAAGGGTGCATTCCCCTGCCCTTCATCAGCCCGGAAGACGCTTTGTCGGAAATGCCGGAGCTGGAATTCGACATCGGCATCGTCGACTTCCAGATGCCGGTCTATACCGGGGTGGATTTCCTGATCGAAACGATGCGCTTCGACAAATACAAGGACAAGCCATTCGTCTTCGTCACGGTCGACACCGATCTCGCCACCCGCATGGCGGCGCTGAACGCCGGCGCGATCGACTTCCTCACCAAGCCGATCAACCCGCTCGAATTCACCGCACGCATTCGCAATCTCGTGGCGCTGGCCGACGCCCGCAACAAACTGGCCGACAAAGCCGAATGGCTGCGGATGGAAGTCGACAAGGCGGTGGGCGAACTCCGCGCTCGCGAAGAGGAGATCATCTATCGCCTGACGCTCGCCGCAGGCTACAAGGATCCGGAAACCGGCCGCCACACGATGCGGGTCGGTCTCTATTCCGAAGCAATCGCCAAAGCGTATGGATTGTCGCCGGATGTCGCCGCCGACATCCGGCTCGCCGCGCCGATGCACGACATCGGCAAGGTCGGCATCGCCGACGAGATCCTGCTGAAGCAGGGCAAGCTCACCGAGCAGGAATTCGCGGAAATGCAGCGTCACACGCTGGTCGGCGGTCAGATCCTGGGACAGTCGCGCTCGAGCCTGCTGCAACTCGCCGCTGAAATCGCCTCGTCGCATCATGAGCGCTGGGATGGCCAGGGCTATCCGCTGCGCCTGCAGGGCGCGTCGATCCCGCTCCCGGGCCGGATCGTCGCCATCGCCGACAATTTCGACGCCCTGACCACGGCCCGCCCCTACAAGGAGCCCTGGACGGCGGACCAGGCCGCCGACCACATCATTCGCCGCGCCGGAAGCCAGTTCGATCCGGATTGCGTTTCGGCCTTCAAGGCGGCGCTGCCTGAAATATTGCGCATCATGCGCGACAACTCGGTCGCCGACGACGCACCCTTCTGTCTTCCCGCCCAGGCCGTCGCCTGACGATGCAGGCTCCGAATATGAAAAAGGGCGCCGCGGCGCCCTTTTCCCTCATGCGTTCTCGATCGGATCAGAACTTGAAGCCGACGCCGATCAGCGCTTCATGCTGCTGAGCGTCGACATCCGTGCCGCCGATATTGGCGCTGCCGTAATCGTTGAAGCGATATTCGACGCGGCCGAACATGTTCTCGGTGAACTTGTAGTCAACGCCGGCGCCGACGGTGTAGCCGTGCAGAGCCTTGGTGTCCTTGTCGCCGGTGGCGTCGTCGAGATAGCCGCGAGTCACCGTGTAGCCGGCCGCGCCGTAGAGCAGAGCGTTGTCCATCACGGCATAGCCGACGCGACCGCGAACGGAGCCCGACCAGTCGGTGCCGGTTTCACGACCGCGGACATCTTCCTCGTTCCACTTGTAGGAAAAGTCGCCTTCCAGGCCGAGCACGATGCTGTTGTCGAGTTGATGGTTCCAGCCGGCGAACGCGCCGAGCGAACCGCCGTTGAGCCAACGGTCGCGGCTCGTCGCGCCGAAGTCGTAATCGCTGTTGGTCCAGTTCGCGCCGCCCATGACACCGATATAGCCGCCGTCCCAGGTGGCCGGCGCGACGATCTCTTCGGTGATCGCCGGAGGCGCCGGTTCGGGCGACACCAGGTCGGCTGCGTGAACGGAGGTCGCGGCGCACAGCGCCACCGCCGAGAGGATCAAAGTTTTCTTCATCATGTTAACTCCTTCGATTTCTCCGGAAGGTCAGGCCTTCCGTCAATCGCCCCGCCCAAGACGGGCATCGCTGTTGACTATCAGCGGCCCTCTATGAACCCTGACGCCCTGTGAACATCATTCGGGCCCCAAGGTTCCCGTCGGCGGTCGATTTTTCCAGGCCGTGTTTTTCATCTCACAGCCTTTCGTTACGGAGACACTCATCGTCGGCAAGCTTGGCGGCTTGATGGCTGAAATGCGGTGATCAGGTGGCGGGCGTTCTCAATGCCTCGGGTGCGGCCATTCTGCATCACCTTTGGTCGAACGCGAAAAAAATGCCGCACCAGCCGATTGCATTTGTCACAAGCGCGGCTGGAAAAGGCTAACTCCGCTAAATTTCTAATTTTTTCGGAAACAGGAGATCCAGAACATTGCTCTAGCCTCGTCACATTGGAATAACTGGATCGAGAGCCATGACACAAATCCTCACCGTGTCGGCGCATACGGCGGCTTATGCAGCGGAAGCCTTGCGCCCCAATGCGCGCGTCAGCGGCGTCTCTCCCGTCGAGACCGCCACACGGGCTCTGACGCCTGAGCGCAAGACCGCGCCGGACGGAAAGTCGGGCGCGCCGCCGGTCATGTCGTCCGGCATGACGACCTTCTTTCTCGAGGCGGGCGAGAAGCGCCGACAGCCGATGATGACCTATGCCCAGGCGGAAGAGGAATATCGGCTCAACGGCGGCAGGCCCGAAGGGCCCGGCGCGACCAGGGTCGTCACGCGACGGCACAAGGAAGAGGAAACCGAAGACGGTTGAAAAAGAAAAGAGCGGCGACGGGCCGCTCTTTTCCGTTACGTGCCCTGCTCAATTGTGCTGGTGCTTCGTCGCCCCGCCCTTGATATCCATGACGGGAAGCTTGAATTCGACCTTGCCCGCCTTTTCGAACACCAGCGTCATCGACACGATATCGCCTTTCTCGAAGGGATGCTTCGGCCCCATCAGCATCATGTGCAGGCCGCCCGGCTTCAACTCCACCGTCTGACCGGCAGGGACGGGAATTCCGTCCGGCAGCCGGCGCATCTTCATCACGTCGCCCTCCATCGACATCGTGTGCAGTTCGACATGGTCGATATCTGCGACGCCTTCGACCGCCACCAGCCTGTCGTCCTCGGTTCCGCGATTGGCGACGGAGAGGAAGCCGCCCGCCACCGGCTGGCCGGGGACGGTCGCCTTGATGAAGCCTGGCGTGATGTCGAGCGATCCCAGCGTCACGGTGGCGGGCGCGGCGTCATGGTGATGATGCATCGCCTTGGCAGCCACCAGCGTGACCGTCGGCGCCGGGTTCGGAAGATCGTGAGCGTCCTGGCCGGGCGCTGCGACTTCATTCCACGCCGCTTCCGCGCCGTCGCAGACCTGCGTGACGGCGAAAGGAACGACCGCGCCCTCGGCGAGGCCGGCGAACTTGCCGCGCACCGAGAAGATGTCGAAATAATCGTCGGGCAGGTCGCCGCCCTTCCAGCGGATTTCGAGTGGTCCTTCGGTCACCGGCGTATCGTGGTCCTTATATGCCGACTTGTACTTGCCCTTGATGATTTCGAGCGTCCATCCGGCCTTCGGCATCGGTTTGGCGGAAATGAAGCCTTCCGGAAGCGTCAGTCGCACTTCCTTGGTGGCCTTGCCGTCGCAGCCATGCGGGATCTGCAACTGTGCGAGATAATAGCTGTCGGCGGCCGCTTCGCCCTGAACGAGGCTAACATGAGCGAACGCCATCACGGGGATGGTCGCGAGGGCGGCGGCGGATAGAATGGTCTTGAACATAAGAAATCTCTTCTCTGCGCGATGCGCGAACGTGTTGCCGCGGTTCACGGCGAAATCAAAGACGACTGTCGAAAGCGTCAGGCCGCCATGGGCGGGCCGCGACTCGCTTGGCGCCGGAAAGTCGGCTTGGGCGTGAAAATGCGGAAGGTCGCGGGCGCGGCGAGCCCGAGCAGGTTGAATACAGGCGGCTGGAAAGCGGTGAGGCCGGGCGCCGGCGCGGTGTGCGGCTGCGCGATCAGGCATGTCTTGCAATGATCGGCAGGCGTCGACTGCCGATCACCACCGCCGGGCTCGCACAGCGACGCATAGGATCCATCCGGAAGTTGATATCTGGCGCCGATAGCGCCATCGGCATCCGCGATGGAATGGCTGGAAAAACCGAGCAGGACGAAGGCGACGGCGCAGAGAATGCGCAATATCGCTCCTTTCGCTCGCAAGAATCCCGGCATGATTGTCTCCCCGGTTCATGCCTAGACCAAGAATGATCGTCTGAACAGTGGACGTTGCGCCGCATCGAGCCGAACGCGCGTCGCAGCTCCGAACGGCTCGATACCCTTGCTGCGACAATTTCTGTGGTGATCGCGCCGTTTCCGCTTGTCATCGGCCCCGCCTTGCGGCTATGCCTAGCTCACCCGATGGGAGAGCCCGCTGCATTGCGGCGGCGCCGAAGGAGCAACAGCCCCGGAAACTCTCAGGCCAAAGGACCATCGGGTGGGAACAGAACTCTGGAGAATGGCGCATGCGCCTGCCGAAGGGATAACAATCTCAGGCAAAGGGACAGAGGGGGCTTGAGAACCGGAACCGCCTGACCGCGTCCGGACTTGAGCAAGGCGGAAACGCTGAATCCGGGAGACTGTTCGTGACTGAAAGCCCTATCCTCAAAACGCCGCTGCATGCGCTGCATCTATCGCTCGGCGCCCGCATGGCCCCTTTCGCCGGCTATGACATGCCGATCCAATATCCGCTGGGGGTGATGAAGGAGCATCTCTTCACCCGCGGCCAATGCGGTCTGTTCGACGTGTCGCATCTGGGTCAGCTGACGATCCGCCCGAAGTCCGGACATCTCTCCGATGCCGCTTCGGCGCTCGAAAGCCTTATCCCGGTCGACATCGCAGGCCTCAAGGTCGGCCGCCAGCGATACGGCTTTTTCACCAACGAAGCCGGCGGCATTCTCGATGATCTCATGATCTCCAATCGCGGCGATCACTTTTTCATGGTGGTCAACGCCTCACGAAAGGCCGAGGACATCGCCCATCTCCGCGCCCATCTCTCTGATGTCTGCGACATCGAGGTGCTGGAGGACCGGGCGCTGATCGCGCTTCAGGGGCCGCATGCCGAGCAGGTGCTGGCGGAATTCTGTCCCGAAGTGACCAGCATGGCTTTCATGGACGTCGAGACCGACGATCTGCACGACATCGACTGCATCGTCTCCCGGTCCGGCTATTCCGGCGAAGACGGTTTCGAGATCTCGATCCCGGCGAAAGACGCCGAAACGGTCGTCCGCCGCCTGCTCGACCATCCCGATTGCGAGATGGTCGGGCTCGGCGCCCGCGACAGCCTGCGGCTCGAAGCCGGCCTTTGCCTCTACGGCAACGACATCGACGAGACGACGACGCCAGTCGAGGCGGGGCTGACCTGGGCGATCCAGAAGGTCCGCCGCACTGGCGGAGCGCGCGCCGGCGGCTTCCCCGGCGCCCATCGCATCCTGGCGGAACTGGACAATGGCCCCGCCCGCCTCCGCATCGGATTGAAGCCGGACGGCAAGGCGCCGATCCGGGCGCATGCGAAACTCTATGCCAACGACGCAGGCGAGCATCTGCTCGGCGAGGTCACCTCCGGCGGCTTCGGCCCGAGCGTCGATGCGCCCGTCGCCATGGCTTACCTGCCGGTGAGTCATGCCGCTGCGGGAACGCGTGTCTTCGCCGAGGTGCGCGGCAAGTTTCTGCCCGCAACCGTCAGCGCTCTGCCGTTCGTGACGCCGGGGTATCGGCGGTAACGGCGGATGTCGTGCTCCGCCCCTCATCCCCCTGCCGCCACCTTCTCCCCGCCATGCGGGGAGAAGGTGGTTGGAGCGCCGTCGTTGCCATAATCGCCCTCCTCCCCGCAGGCGCGGGGAGAAGGTGGCGGCAGCCGGATGAGGAGCGGTCGCCGACGCACACCATTCCACCACACCCATCAAATCTTACACCCCAGAGGACCCACACCATGCTGAAATTCACCGAAGAACATGAATGGCTGAAGCTCGAGGGCGATGTCGCCACCGTCGGCATCACCCGCCACGCCGCCGATCAACTCGGCGATCTCGTCTATGTCGAACTGCCCGAGGTCGGCGCGACGCTCGCGAAGAACGCCGCTTCCGCCACCGTCGAAAGCGTCAAGGCGGCCTCCGAAGTCTATTGCCCGCTCGACGGCGAGATCGTCGAAATCAATGACGCCATCGCCGCGGATCCGGCGCTGGTGAATTCCGATCCGCTGGGCGCAGGCTGGTTCTTCAAGCTCAAGCTCGCCAACCCTAGCGAAATCGAAGCGCTCATGGATGAAGACGCCTACAACAGGATGGTCGGCTAATGTCACTGCCCAGCGACTTTACGTTTACGGATTACGATCCCTATAATTTCGCCGATCGCCGCCATATCGGCCCCTCGCCCAGTGAAATGGCCGAGATGCTGAAGGCCATCGGCTATGACAGCTTGGATGCGCTGATCGACGACACGGTGCCCGCCTCGATCCGGCTCGAGACGCCGCTTGCCTGGGACAAGCCGCTGACCGAGCGCGAGGCGCTGGACAGGATGCGCGAGACCGCCAACAGGAACCGCAATCTTGTCTCGCTGATCGGACAGGGCTATTACGGCACGATCACGCCGCCGGTCATCCAGCGCACCATTCTGGAAAATCCGGCCTGGTACACCGCCTATACGCCCTACCAGCCCGAAATCAGCCAGGGACGTCTGGAGGCGCTCCTCAACTACCAGACCATGATCACCGATCTCACCGGTCTCGACATCGCCAACGCCTCGCTGCTGGATGAAGCCACCGCTGCGGCCGAAGCCATGGCGCTCGCCCAGCGCTCCGCCAGGAGCAAGGCGACCGCCTTCTTCGCCGACGAAAACTGCCACCCGCAGACGCTGGCGCTCTTGAAGACACGCGCCGAACCACTGGGCTGGACGGTCATCATTGGCGACCCATTTACGGATCTCGATCCGAGCCAAGTCTTCGGCGCTCTGTTCCAATATCCCGGCACCTACGGCCATGTCCGCGATGTCGCGCCGCTGATGGACAAGCTCCATGCCGCCGGAGCGCTCGGCGCCGTCGCCGCCGATCCCTTGGCGCTCTGCCTGCTGAAATCGCCCGGCGAAATGGGCGCGGATATCGCCGTCGGCTCCACCCAGCGCTTCGGCGTGCCCGTCGGCTATGGCGGGCCGCATGCGGCCTATATGGCGGTGCGCGACGATCTCAAGCGCGCGATGCCCGGCCGCCTGGTCGGCGTCTCCATCGATGCGCGCGGCAACCGCGCTTATCGGCTGGCGCTGCAGACCCGCGAACAACATATCCGCCGCGAAAAGGCCACGTCCAACATCTGCACCGCGCAGGTTCTCCTGGCCGTCATGGCCTCGATGTACGCCGTCTTTCACGGCCCGCAGGGCTTGAAGGCGATCGCCCAGAGCGTTCACCAGAAGACCGTCCGCCTCGCCAAGGGGCTGGAGAAACTCGGCTATACCGTCGAGCCGGAAAGCTTCTTCGACACGATCACTGTCAATGTCGGCAAATTGCAGGGCGTCATCCTCAAGGCTGCGGTGACTGAGGGCGTCAATCTGCGCAAGATCGGCCATGACCGCATCGGCATATCGCTGGACGAGCGCTCGCGGCCGGTGACGCTGGAAGCCGTCTGGCGCGCCTTCGGCGGCGACCTCAAGACCGAGGATTTTGCGCCAGACTGGCGCCTGCCGGCGAACCTCCTGCGCAAGAGCGACTATCTCACCCACAAGATCTTCCACATGAACCGGGCCGAAAGCGAGATGACCCGCTATATCCGCCGTCTCTCGGATCGCGATCTGGCGCTCGACCGATCGATGATCCCGTTGGGCTCCTGCACGATGAAGCTCAACGCCACGGCCGAAATGCTGCCGATCACCTGGCCGGAATTTTCCGAAATCCATCCTTTCGTCCCCGCCGATCAGGCCGAGGGCTACCGGATCATGATCGAGGATCTGACGAAGAAACTCTGCGACATCACCGGCTACGACGCCTTCTCCATGCAGCCCAATTCCGGCGCGCAAGGGGAATATGCCGGCCTTCTCACCATCCGCAACTATCATGTCGCGCGCGGGGATACCCATCGCGATGTCTGCCTGATCCCGACATCTGCGCATGGCACCAACCCGGCCTCGGCGCAGATGGTCGGGATGAAAGTCGTGCCGGTGAAAGTGTCTCCGAATGGAGACATCGATCTCAACGACTTCCGCGCCCAGGCCGAAAAACATTCCGCCAATCTCTCGGCCGTAATGATCACCTATCCCTCGACCCATGGCGTGTTCGAGGAGACGGTGCGGGAGATATGCGACATCACCCATGCTCATGGCGGCCAGGTCTATATGGACGGCGCCAATATGAACGCCATGGTCGGCCTCTCCCGCCCCGGCGATATCGGTTCCGACGTCAGTCATCTCAACCTGCACAAGACCTTTTGCATTCCCCATGGCGGCGGCGGTCCGGGCATGGGGCCGATCGGCGTCAAGGCGCATCTCGCAGCCCACCTGCCCGGCCATCCCGAGAGTGACCATCGCGACGGCGCAGTCTCCGCCGCCCCCTTCGGCTCGGCCTCGATCCTGCCGATCAGCTGGTCCTATATCCTGATGATGGGCGGCGAAGGCCTGACCCAGGCGACGAAAGCAGCGATCCTCAACGCCAATTACATCGCCGCCAGGCTGAAGGGCGCCTACGACGTGCTCTACAAATCCGCCAGGGGGCGCGTGGCCCACGAATGCATCATCGACACGCGACCATTGCAGCAGAGCGCCGGCGTGAGCGTCGATGACGTCGCCAAGCGCCTGATCGATTCCGGCTTCCACGCCCCGACCATGAGCTGGCCGGTGGCCGGCACGCTGATGATCGAGCCGACCGAAAGCGAGACCAAGGCCGAACTCGACCGCTTCATCGACGCCATGCTGTCGATCCGCGCGGAAGCCCAGGCCATCGAGGACGGGCATATGGACAAAACCAACAACCCGCTGAAAAACGCCCCGCATACGGTGCGCGATCTCGTGGGCGATTGGGACCGCCCCTATAGCCGCGAACAGGCCTGCTTCCCGCCCGGCTCGCTCGGCGTCGACAAATACTGGCCGCCGGTCAACCGCGTCGACAATGTCTATGGCGACCGCAACCTCGTCTGCGCCTGCCCGCCGATGGAGGTTTACGCGGAAGCCGCGGAGTAAAAGCGAACGTGCCGCCGCCTCTTATGCGAGGGGCGGCGTCATTGCATTCTAAGGCGTCGTCCTGTAGGCCCCGATCACGATTTTCCGTAAGAAAGGAACCTGGCCATGGCCGATGACGAATACATTTACGACGAAGCAACCGGCGAATGGCGTCCGGCCTCCGAAATCGCCGCTGAGAAGGCTGCGGCGAATGCGGTGGTGGATTCCGCCGGCAATGTGCTTGCGGACGGCGACAGCGTCGTGTTGGTCAAGGATCTCAAGGTCAAGGGCGCGGGCCAGACGCTCAAGCAAGGCACGGTGATCAAGTCGATCCGGCTGACCGACAATCCCGAAGAAATCGATTGCCGCCACGACGCCATCAAGGGCCTCGTGCTGCGGACGGAGTTCGTCCGGAAGCGCTGACGGACATGTTGGACTCCCGGCCGACAAGGGTTCGCGGCGTCCGTCGACCCGAAATATTCATCCCAAAATGACGCTATGATCCGTTTAGGAATTTGAAAGCGTCGTCTTGTAGAACACGTTTGCTGCATAGAGGAGATGGGCATGAGCCCAGCAAACGTGATGAACACAACCCTTCCAGGCATGCTGAGCCAGACGTCCCAGTTTGGCAATGTCGGCGACGCGTTCGACGATTTTTCCAATGACGAAAACGGTCAATCCCGCCAGGCCACGGACGGCCGCGCCGGCGATCTGGCGCGGGAATTGTCGTCCATGAGCGAATCCCGGTTCGTCCGCGAGGCGGCGCTCGCCTCTTTCGAGAGCGGCATGGATCTCTGGGCCGCCCTGATGCTGGTCAAGCGCGAGTAAACCATCACATGCCGGTCACACGCCGCCGCTAACCCTTCGATAACGTTCGAGGGGACTAGCGAGATGCTTCACCATGTCATTCGCCGCGCCGGTTCGTCCAAGCGTCCGGCCATCTTCCTGCATGGTTCAGGACAGGATGAAACGACGCTCGAAACGCTGGCGGCGCAGGTCGCGCCTGACCGTCCCGCGATCCTGCCGCGCGGATCGGTGATGTGGGAAGACGGCCACGCCTTCTTCCGCCGCCATCCTGATCGCAGCCTCGATCTCGACGATCTCGCCCAGCAAGTCGCGGCTTTCCAAATTTTCGTGGCGAGCCTCAAACGCGCCCGCAGCGTCACGCGCCAGCCCGTTCTGGTGGGCTATTCCAACGGCGCGATCATGGCGGAAAGCCTGTTGCGAACCGCTCCGGAACATTTTGCCGGCGCCGCTTTGATCCGGCCGCTCAGTCCGGATCTCGGCGGCGCGGAGCCCGCCCTCGCCCAAAAACCCGTCCTGATCCTCGCAGCCACCGAGGATGAACGACGAGCGCGGGCAGACGCCGAAACATCGAGAGAACGCCTCACGCGCGCCGGGGCCATGGTGGAATTTATCGAGAGCCCTGTCGGCCACACGTTCTCTGACGGCGAAACGGAGAGTCTCGCCGACTGGCTCAACACGCATTTTCCCGATTGAGGGGCTGGGGTTGAAGCGAGCGTTCGCTCACGCCCGCACCACGGCCTCGCCCTTGGCGGCGAGCGCCGCAAGATCGGCTGGCTTCAATTCCACGCTTTCGCCACAGCCGCAGGCAGAAGTCTGGTTCGGGTTGGAGAAGATGAAGCCGGAACGCAGCGTCGTGGTCTCGAAGCTCATTTCCGTGCCCAGGAGATAGAGCACCGCAGCCGGCTGCACCCAGACGCGCGCGCCGTCTCGCTCGATCAAATCGTCTTTCGGATTGGGATCGGTCACCAGATCGATCGTATATTCCATCCCGGCGCAGCCGCCCTTCTTGATCCCGACGCGAATGCCTTTGGCGTCGCTATTGGAATTCTCGACGATTTCACGCACGCGCGCGGCGGCCGCATCCGTCATGGTCATGACTTGAAAGCCCATCGGCCCATTCTCCTTCGCAAGCCGGGTTCAAGGCCCGGTGTTGTCAAATCGCAATGTAAGGCAGGCGGGTTAAGGGTTCAATAGCGGGCCGGACCTCATGACAAACTCCGGAGGAGGCCATCCCATAATTGTCGCCAAGCACAACCGATGATAAAGCGCTCTGAATGCAGAAGCCGATCCTCATCGTTAAGCGCCATCCTTACGAAGAACCTTACAACACCGAACTCGAATTCATGGCATCCGACGGCGTTTTCGCCGGTCGTGCTCGGATTTTTGCTCCTGTGGATACGATTCTGGCCATTGCAAACGGCCTCATCAAATTCGGCGATGACCCAAAGTCGGAGTTCATTTACCGCAGTGAAGGTCCCGGCCCTGCATTCCACCTGATCTGCCGTTCTACCAACCGGACCGGGAATTGCGCCTTGCAAATCGACATGCGCACAGACCTCAGAGATCGTTTTGAAGGATCATGCCAGCTGACACTCCATTCGGACATCGCCGCCATCCTCAAGCTCGGTGCGCGACTTCGAGAGTTCGGTCGTCTCACGCATGAAGAATTGCATTGGCTGCCGAATGGGGATGGGCAGATGTTTGAAACACGCCAACAGGAGTAGCAGACAGATTGTGAGTGTGGCTCATCAATAGCCGAGTCCGACGCACAGATTTGAACACCAACGTTCATTGGGCAGCCGACAAAGCCTGCATGTCAGGGAAAGAAAGTTCGATCTCCACAGACTGCCCCAACAGTGTGAGAATCTCAACGAGGCGATCAATACTGACGCCAGAAAGCGACGCACTGCGTATCCGCATCAACTCCTCGACATTCAAACCCGGATGCGCACTAAAATACTCGACAGACAACTCGGCATCGCCAAGTAAGGCGATGATCTCTGCCGCCAGCTTTGCTTTGGCGCTCAATATCTCGGCATTGGGATATCCAAAGTCGCGGAAGACATTGCCGCTGCCGCGTACCAGTTCCAAATCATCATCGGTGCTCATCACAGTGCTTCCCGCAATTGCCGCAGTCTACGCTTGATCAGATCAATTTCATGCTGAGGCGTCTTGATGCCGGTCTTCGACTTCTTCTGAAACGCGTGGACGACCCATATATCGTCTCCGATCTTGACCGCATAAATAACACGAAAAGCATCGCCGCGAAAAGGCAGCGCAATTTCGAACACACCGCCGTCGATGCCCTTTAGAGGTTTAGCGATTATCGCTTTCTGGCCTTGAGCGGCGATATCGAGAGCTGTCAGGATCTCCAACTGCGCTGCAGCCGGAAATGCCTCAAATTCTCGCCTTGCCGGCTTTATCCAGGAGATCGTCCTTGTCGTGGCCTTTCCCTCTCAAATGGAAGAGGGATCTACCGTGGCAAATCAACTATAACGCGTCAATACCACCCCAGCGCCACCTGCGCTTCTTCGCTCATGCGATCGGCCGACCACGGCGGATCGAAGGTCATGGTGACTTCAACACCCTGGACGCCTTCCACGGCGCTGACGGCGTTTTCGACCCAGCCGGGCATTTCGCCGGCCACCGGGCAGCCCGGCGCGGTCAGCGTCATGACGATCTTGACCATGCGGTCGTCTTCGATGTCGACGCGGTAGATCAGGCCGAGTTCGTAGATGTCGGCCGGAATTTCCGGATCGTAGACGGTCTTCAGCGCGGCGATGATGTCGTCGGTCAGCCGGTCGATTTCCTCGGGCGGGATCGTGGACTGGATCAGTCCCATGCGCGCGTCGATCTTTTCAGCTTCCTCGGTCATGGCGCTTCCTTCAGGCAAAGAATTTGCGGGCGTGTTCGAGCGCATCCACCAGCGCGTCGACCTCGGCCCTCGTGTTGTACAAGGCGAATGACGCCCGGCATGTAGAGGTGACGCCGAAGCGTTGCAAGAGCGGCTGGGCGCAATGCGTGCCGGCGCGCACCGCAACACCGCGTCGATCGATCACCATCGAGACGTCATGGGCGTGAATGCCTTCGAGTTCGAAAGAGAAGATGCCGCCCTTGCCCGGCGCATTGCCGATGATCCTGAGCGAATTCACCGAGCGCAGGCGCTCGGCGGCATAGGCGGCGAGATCGGCCTCATGCGCGGCGATTGCGGCCCGGCCGATCTTCTCCATGTAATCGAGCGCATGACCGAGCCCGATCGCCTGCACGATCGGCGGGGTTCCGGCTTCAAAGCGATGCGGCGGATCGTTGTAGGTCACCGTCTCCATGGTGACTTCCGAAATCATCTCACCGCCGCCCATGAAGGGCCGCATGGCCTTGAGGCGCTCCGGCTTGCCATAGAGCACGCCGATGCCCGAGGGACCGTAAAGCTTGTGGCCGGTCATCACATACCAGTCGCAATCGAGGTCGCGGACATCGACGGGCATATGCACCGCCCCCTGGCTGCCGTCGATCAGCACCGGAATGCCGCGCTCATGGGCGATGCGGCAGATTTCCTTGACATTGACGATCGTGCCGAGCGCATTCGACATATGGGTGATGGCGACGAGCTTGGTCTTGTCGGTGAGGCATTTGACGAAGTCGTCGATATGGAAGGCGCCCTCGTCATCCACCGGCGCCCAGACGAGCTTGGCGCCCTGCCGCTCACGGATGAAATGCCAAGGCACGATGTTGGAGTGATGCTCCATGATCGACAGCACGATCTCGTCGCCCTCGCCGATATTCGGCATGCCCCAACCATAGGCGACCGTGTTGATCGCTTCGGTCGAGGACTTCGTGAAGATGATGTCGTCGACGGAGCCAGCGTTCAGGAAGGCCCTCACCTTTTCACGCGCGCCCTCATAGGCGTCGGTCGCGGCGTTCGAGAGGAAATGCAGGCCGCGATGCACATTGGCGTATTCCTGCGAATAGGCGTGGCTGATCGCGTCGATGACGCTTTGCGGCTTCTGCGCCGAAGCGCCATTGTCGAGATAGACAAGCGGTTTGCCATAGACGGTCTTCGACAGGATCGGAAAATCCTTGCGGATGGCCTCGACGTCATAGCCAGTCATGTCGGTTTCCTTCGGATCGGATCCGGTTCGGTTATTTTTCGTGAAGAGCGTGCGCTGCCCGTCATCCCCCTGCCGGGACCTTCTCCCCGTAGAACGGGGAGAGGGAGGATATGGCAATGCCAGCGCTCCATCTCCCTTCTCCCCGCAATGCGGGGAGAAGGTGGCGGCAGCCGGATGAGGGGCCGCGCACCGTCGTAACAGGTTTCTTAAGCCACCTGCTTCTCAAGCCAAGCCTGGATCACGGCTTCGAGACCCTCGACCAGCGCCTCGTCGTCCAGTTCCTCAACCGTTTCCTGCACGAATGCCTGCACCAGCAGCGCGCGCGCCTTCGGCTCGGAAATGCCGCGGGATTTCAGGTAGAAGAGATGGGTGTCGGAGATATCGGCGACCGTCGCGCCATGGCCGCACTGCACGTCGTCGGCGAAGATTTCCAGCTCCGGCTTGGCGGAGAATTCGGCATCGTCGGACAGAAGCAGCGTGTTGCACGACATCTTGGCGTCGGTCTTCTGCGCGCCGGGCGCGACGCGGATCTGGCCCTGGAACACGCCCTTGGCCTTGCCGAACACGACATTGCGCATGACTTCCGTCGAGGTGGTGTTTTCGACATTGTGGCCGAGCACCAGCGTCACGTCGGTATGGCTTTCGCCGCCGAGCAGATTGATGCCGCGCAGCATCAGGTCGGAGCCCTCGCCGTCGACATCCACGAGGATGTCCTGACGGACGAGCTTGCCGCCGGCGTTCAGGAGATAGAGTCTCAGCTTGGCGTCGCGGCCGAATTTGACGCGGATCTGGCCGAGATGCTGGTCGGAAAGACCCTGCTGCTGGGCGATGATCCAGGTCACCTCGGCGCCGGCGCCGAGCGAGATGTCGGTGATATGAGAGGTCAGCGCGGGGGCTTCGCCGCCGGCCAGATGCCGCTCGATCAGGGTCGCCTTGGCCCCTGCGCCGATATGGGCGGTCAGCCGCGTATTGAAGAATCCGCCGCCTTGGGCGAACTGCACTTCGACCGGCCGTTCACTGGCGTAGCCATCCGGCAGGTTGATCCCATAACCGTCCGTCACGAAGGCGCCGTTGAGACGCGCAACGGTATCGTCGGCGTCGCGCAGGGTCAGGCCCTTGAGGGCGGAACCGTCCCGCAGGCTTTCGGCATAGGTCTTGACCGAACCGCCGGATATCGCAGCGCCGGCCGACGCCACGCCATTGGCGACGCCGAGCACCAGCGAGCCCGCGACCAGCGGCGCAGCCGTATCCGGCGTTACCGATGTCTGGGATGCGGGAACCGAGCGCAGCAGGCTTCGCAGGTCGGTATAGTGCCAGCTTTCGCGGCGACGGGTGGGCAGTCCGGCAGCCTTGATGCCCTGGATCAGCGTCGAGCGCTGGGTGGTCACCGCGGCATCGCCCGGCAGCTGGCCGAGCGCGCCGCCGAAGGCGTCGAGAAGCGCGCTTTCGGCCGCCGTCGGCTGGATCTGTGTCTGGATCGTCATGGCGTCATCCCCGCTCAGGCGGCCTGGCCGATGATGTCGGCGTAACCGTTTGCTTCCAGCTCATGCGCCAGCGTCTTGTCGCCGGTCTTGATGATCTGGCCCTTGTAGAGCACATGCACGGTGTCGGGTACGATATGGTCGAGCAGGCGCTGGTAATGGGTGATCACCACCACGGCGCGATCGGGCGAGCGCAGCGCGTTGACGCCGTCGGACACGATCTTCAGCGCGTCGATGTCGAGGCCGGAATCGGTTTCGTCGAGCACGCAGAGCTTCGGCTGCAACAACGACATCTGCAGGATCTCGGCGCGCTTCTTTTCGCCGCCGGAGAAGCCGACATTGAGCGGGCGCTTGAGCATGTCCGGATTGATCTGCAGCTCGGCGGAGGCGGCCTTCACCTGCTTCATGAACTCAGGCGTCGTCAACTCGGCCTCGCCGCGCGCCTTGCGCTGCTCGTTCATGGCGACCTTCAAGAACTGCATGGTGGCGACGCCTGGAATTTCCACCGGATACTGGAAGGCCAGGAAAATGCCCTTGGACGCCCGCTCGGCCGGATCGAGCTCCAGAATGCTCTCGCCGTTGAACAGGATATCGCCTTCAGTGACTTCATAGTCTTCCCGACCGGACAGAATATAGGACAGCGTCGATTTGCCCGAGCCGTTCGGGCCCATGATGGCTGCGACTTCGCCGGCCTTCACGGTCAGGTTCAGGCCGCGAATGATCTCCGTGCCGTCTTCGGCGATGCGGGCGTGCAGGTTTCTGATTTCAAGCATGATGTGTCTTCCTGTCATATCGCGGGTTTCAAGGACCCGCATATTTCCAATTCATTCTCTCCGGCCGAGACCGGGATTGTTCATTACCCAGCGGCGAAGCGCTCCATCACCGCGCCGGCGTCGCGCAACAGAGCCTCAACCATTGGCGTCAGCACATCGAAGCGCCGATCGTCGAAATCCGCCAGCGTGCCCTTGGGGCTCGGATAGCGGTATCGGGTGGCGGCCGGCGAAAGTTCGTCCAGTTCGAGAAACCGCTCGAATAGCGGATGCCCCTTGGGAAGCAGATCCGCGAGACCACGAATATTATGCATAGTCCCTGCCGGCACCGACTCCGTCTCCAATATTCCCCGAAGCAGCTTCTCGACAGCCTGCTGTAGAAAGTACGCCGCCTGCCGCCGATGATCCGTTCGCAGCTGCATGGCCACTTCGAACTCTTCCTTCGCCAGTTGAAGAAAAGAGCGCACCCTGAGCCGCTGAAGATCCTCCGGAGTCATCAGGGAGCCTCGCCATAGACCAGCCGCCCATGATCAACGATGTGCCGAACGAAAGACGTGCTCAAACCTAGACCGGCTCGATAGACCTCCATGTCGCAAGGCACGACATCCGCTCCAATTCCCGTGTCGCGCAGCGGCGCATCGACCAATTCGTAGTCGTCGCAGCCGAAGCTGCCGTTTTCGCGCGCCAGGACAAAAAGATCGAAGTCGCTGTCATCCCGCGCAGAACCTCTCGCACGGCTGCCGAACAACCAGATAGCCTGGGGATCGAGCGCTTTCGACAGTCGGTCGACGAGGACGGCTAATGCGTCGCCCTCGGTGTCCCGTCCGCCGAAATTGGCTCGAACCGCCCTCATCACCCCACCGAACCCTCAAGCGAGATGTTGATCAGCTTCTGCGCCTCGACAGCAAATTCCATCGGCAATTCCTGGATCACCTCGCGCACGAAACCGTTGACGATCAGCGCCACGGCGGCTTCTTCCGGAATACCGCGCTGCAGGCAGTAGAACAGCTGGTCTTCGGAAATCTTCGAGGTCGTCGCCTCATGTTCGAGCTGCGCCTTGGAATTCTTGGCCTCGATATAGGGCACGGTGTGGGCGCCGCATTTGTCGCCGATCAGCAGGCTGTCGCACTGGGTGAAGTTGCGCGCGTTGTCCGCTTTGCGATGGATCGACACCTGGCCGCGATAGGTGTTCTGCGAACGGCCGGCGGAGATGCCCTTGGAGATGATGCGGCTCGACGTGTTCTTGCCGAGATGGATCATCTTGGTGCCGGAATCGACCTGCTGATAGCCGTTGGAGACGGCGATCGAGTAGAATTCGCCGCGCGAGCCGTCGCCGCGCAGAATGCAGGACGGATATTTCCAGGTGATCGCCGAGCCGGTTTCCACCTGCGTCCAGGAGATCTTGGAGTTCTTGCCTCGGCAGTCGCCGCGCTTGGTGACGAAGTTGTAGATCCCGCCCTTGCCGTTCACATCGCCCGGATACCAGTTCTGCACCGTCGAATATTTGATCTCGGCGTCATCGAGCGCCACGAGTTCGACCACGGCGGCGTGAAGCTGGTTCTCGTCGCGTTGCGGCGCGGTGCAGCCCTCGAGATAGGAGACGTAAGCGCCCTCTTCCGCGATGATCAGCGTCCGCTCGAACTGGCCGGTGTTCTTCTCGTTGATGCGGAAATAGGTCGACAGTTCCATCGGGCAGCGCACGCCCTTGGGCACATAGACGAAGGAGCCGTCGGTGAAGACGGCGCAATTCAGCGTCGCGTAGAAATTGTCGGACACCGGCACGACCGAACCGAGATATTTGCGCACAAGATCGGGATGTTCGCGTAACGCTTCCGAGATCGACATGAAGATCACGCCGGCCTTCTTCAGCTCTTCCTTGAAGGTGGTGACGACCGAGACTGAATCGAACACCGCGTCGACGGCGATCTTTCGGTTCTGCACCCCGGCCAGGATTTCCTGTTCGCGCAGGGGAATGCCGAGTTTTTCATAGGTCTTCAGGATCTCGGGATCGACGTCGTCGATCGACATCGGCCCGGACTGGCTCTTCGGCGCGGAATAATAGCTGATCGCGTTGAAATCGATCTTGGGATAGTCGACACGCGCCCATTCCGGCTCGATCATGGTCAGCCAGCGACGATAGGCGTCGAGCCGCCATTCCAGCATCCATTCCGGCTCGTCCTTCTTGGCCGAGATCAGGCGGATGACATCTTCATTCAGGCCGGGCGGCAGCGTGTTGGATTCGATATTGCTCTCGAAGCCGTATTTGTACTGGTCCACATCGATCGCGCGGACCTGGTCTATGGTCTCTTGAACCGCAGCCATGTCGATCTCCAATCTCGCCGGGTCAAGGCCGGCAGCTTGTTGTCGTTTGACGGTTTACACCGCCGCTATATAGGTTTGCCAGAAAGCCTTTTTCACCGTTCGGGCAAGCGGAAAATTGATTTTCCGCATGAAATTATGCTGCATCCGCCTTGGTCAGCCGCGAAGCGACCTTCCGAAACGCCTCGAGGAACCGCGCGGCGTCCTCTTCAATGGTGTCGGGACCGATCGAGATACGCAGCGCGCCAAGCCTGGGATCTAATCCCATCGCTTTCAGCACGTGGCTTTCGCTGACCTTGCCCGACGAGCAGGCCGAACCTGCCGAGAGCGCCACACCTTCGAGGTCGAAGGCGATCTGTCCTGTCTCGGGCTTGAGACCATCCAGCGAAAAGAAAGAGGTATTGGGCAGACGCGGCGCGTTGCGTGCATGAATGACGACATCAGGCGCGATCTCAGCCATGTTCTCTTCTATGCGATTACGCAGCGCTTCGAGCGCCCCGGCGCGCACCGCGACATCACGAGCCGCAATAGTGGCGGCCGCGCCGAAACCGGCGATCGCGCCGGCGTTTTCCGTGCCCGAGCGATGGCCCTTCTCCTGGCCGCCGCCGCGCAAAAGCGGCGCCGGCATCAAGGTTTCGCCGCGCGCGACCAACGCGCCTGCGCCTTTCGGGCCGCCGATCTTGTGCGACGACAGGATCAAAAAGTCGGCTTCAAGTGCCTCGATATCGAGCGGCAACCGGCCGAGCGCCTGCACAGCGTCGACCACCAGCAAGCCGCCGGCCTGATGCGTGAGCCGGGCGATCTCGGCGATCGGCTGCAGCACGCCGGTTTCGTTGTTGGCCGCCATGACGGCCACCATCGGCAGGCCGGACGCCTTGTCATGGGCATCGAGCAGCGCCGCCAGCGCCTCGAGATCGACGACACCGTCTCCATCGACCGGAATGAGCGTCTTGGCCTCGGCGGAAAACCGCCCGCCATCGAACACCGCCTTGTGCTCGATCGCCGAGACATAGAGCCGGCTCACCGCGAGCGGCGCCCGCCCCATGCGGAAGTCCGGCGTCAGCACGAGATTTGCGGCTTCGGTCGCGCCGCTGGTGAAGGTGACGTTTGCGGCTTTACCGCCGACCGATTCCGCAACAAACCGTCGCGCCGTCTCTATCTCGCGCCTGATGGCGCGTCCCTCATTGTGAACGGAGGACGGATTGCCCGGCATGAAGCTCACGCGCAGGAAGGCCTCGCGGGCTTCATCGAGAAGCGGCGCGGTGGCGTTCCAGTCCATGTAGGCGCGCGGGCGGTTCATTCTGGCCTTTCACGGTGTCGGACGATGCGCCGAGCGCATTTTCCTTGAAATTCTGGTCCTGCCTGTCCTATGAAGCGTCACACGAAACGGGCCGAGGCCCCAACTTTCGAATGGTTCTAAACTAGCTCTTAGAAAAGCTGACTTGTTTCGTCAAGACTGCATCGCGCTTTCCGGGCTTTTTTAGCAAACCGTCAACAGCGGAGTGAGAATGCCTGAAGTCATCTTCAATGGTCCTGCCGGACGCCTGGAAGGCCGCTACCAGCCCTCGAAGCAGAAAAGCGCGCCGATCGCGATCATCCTTCATCCGCATCCGCAGTTCGGCGGCACGATGAACAACCAGATCGTCTACCAGTTGTTCTACATGTTCCAGAAGCGCGGCTTCACGACGCTCCGCTTCAATTTCCGCTCCATCGGCCGCAGCCAGGGCGAGTTCGACCATGGCGCCGGCGAACTCTCCGACGCAGCGTCTGCGCTCGATTGGGTGCAGAGCCTGCATCCGGACTCCAAGAGCTGCTGGGTCGCCGGTTATTCCTTCGGTTCATGGATCGGCATGCAGCTTCTCATGCGCCGGCCGGAGATCGAAGGTTTCATCTCCGTCGCGCCGCAGCCGAATATCTACGACTTTTCCTTCCTCGCGCCTTGCCCCTCCTCAGGACTGATCATCAATGGCGATTCCGACAAGGTCGCGCCGGAAAAGGACGTGGTCGGCCTGGTCGACAAGCTCAAGCAGCAGAAGGGCATCCTGATCACCCATAAGACGGTGCCCGGCGCCAACCATTTCTTCTCCGGCCAGATGGAGCCGTTGATCGAGGAATGCGGCGATTATCTCGACCGGCGCATGGCGGGCGAGCTGGTGCCGGAACCAGCGGCGAAACGGATCCGCTGAGCCTGATCTGAACCGCATGCGAAAACAAATCGGCCCGCCGGCATGCTGAGCGGGCCTTTTTGTCGCGCGTTGCGGCCTCAGTCTGGTCGCTCGCCGAAAAACCCGCAAGCCGCCGTCGACACGGCGCCTTGCGGGCGAATGGAGGCGATCGACGAACCCGGACGTCTCTGACCGACCTTCGGTACGGGCAGGAACGCGCGTTTCGACCCTTACGACGCGCGCGCTCCGAATTCCGGATCCTCGCTATCGGGGCCGCCCATCGACAGATCGAGCATCAGTCCCTTCACCCGCGCCTGCTGGCTCGCGACGGATTGGCCGGATTTGAACTGAGGAGCCTTTGCCGCAAATCTCGTCGGGTTATTGATCCTCGACTGGGCATGGGTCGGTTGATGGCGTGTCGGCGGCGTCCTCGTCTCCCTCGCACCGTCTACCTTGAAGAAGGCGATGGAGGACTGGAGTTCGTCGGCCTGGGCCGCGAGCTCTTCGGAGGTTGCCGACATTTCCTCGGACGCGCCGGCGTTCTGCTGCGTGACCTTGTCGAGTTGCTGGATGGCTTCGTTAATCTGGGATGCGCCGATATCCTGCTCGCGGCAGGCCGCGGAGATTTCGGTGACCAATTCGGCGGTCTTGCGAATGTCGGGAACGAGACGCGAGATCATGACGCCCGCTTCGGTGGCCACCTGCACCGTCTCGCCCGACAGCGCGCTGATTTCGGCGGCGGCCGACTGGCTGCGCTCGGCGAGCTTGCGCACTTCGGAGGCGACGACGGCAAAACCTTTCCCGTGCTCTCCGGCGCGCGCCGCTTCCACTGCGGCATTCAGAGCGAGAAGGTCGGTCTGACGCGCGATTTCCTGCACGATGGAGATTTTCTCGGCGATCGAGCGCATTGCAGCCACGGCCCGGTTGACGGCGTCTCCGGACGCCTCGGCGTCTCGCGACGACTGGCGAGCTATTTTCTCGGTCTGGGCGGCGTTGTCGGCGTTCTGCTTGATGTTGGCTGCCATCTCTTCCATGGAGGCCGAGGCTTCTTCGGCCGCCGCAGCCTGTTCGGAGGCGCCCTGCGAAAGCTGTTCCGACCCCGAAGACAGCTGTTGCGATCCGGCGGAGACATTTTGACTTGCGGTCAACGCATCCGCGACGACGCCGCGAAGACGGTCGACCATCGAGCTAAGCGCCAGCCCTAGCATATCCCTGTCCGACAGCGGTTGCGGCTCGACGGTCAAGTCGCCGGCCGCGATCCGGTCGGCGATGGCGGCGGTATTGCGCAGATTGTCGATCAAATTATTGATCGCAGTCTTCATAAGCTCGTGATCGCCTTCGCAGTCGATGTCCACGCGCTGTGTGAGATCACCGATGCTGATCTGGCGAAGAACGCGATTTCCTTCGGAAATCGGAATGATGATGGCGTCCAACATGCCGTTGATGCCGGACACCAGCTTGGCGAAATCGCCGACAAAGTGGTTGGCCGCGCCTCGCTCCGAGAGTTTGCCGGCGGTCGAGGCGGCGATCAGGCGCTGAAGTTCATCGGTGATCGCCCGCAGATTTCCACGCAACGTCTCGATCGTGTCGTTGATGAACGCCTTCTTGCCGGGAAACTGCTCGAGCGGCGCTTCGAAATTGCCCTCGCCCAATTGCTTGACACAGGCCATAGCCTTCTTTTTGACCGCGATGTGGCCGCCGACCATGTCGTTGACGCCCTTGGCCATCAACGCAAAGTCGCCCTTGAATTTCTCCACAGGCACGAAAACGTCGATGTCGCCTTTGTCGTGCTCCACAGACATCTTGTTCATCTCGGCGATCAAGCCTCTGAGGTTGGCCCGCAGAGTTTCGATAGTGTCGTTGATGAAGGCCTTCTTGCCGGGGAACTGCTCGAGCGGCGCCTCGAAATTGCCCTCGCCCATTTCCTTCACGCAGGCCATGGCTTTCATCTTGACGCCGATATGGGCGCCGACCATCTCATTGACGCCCTTGGCCATCACGGCGAAATCGCCCTTGAACTTCTCGACGGGCACGAAGACGTCGATCTCGCCCTTGTCATGCGCCGAGGACATCGCATTCATTTCGGAAATGAGACCCCTCAGATTGGCGCGCAAAGCGTCTATCGTCTGATTGATGAAGGCCTTCTTGCCGGGGAGCTGCTCGAGCGTCGCGTCGAAGTTGCCCTCGCCGAATTCCTTGATGCAGGCCATGGCCTTCTTCTTGACGGCGATATGGGCGTTGACGAGATCGTTTACGCATTTGGCCAGGACGGCGAATTCGCCCTTGAAGTCTTCCGAGGGCAGCATGACATCGATATCGCCCTTGTCATGCTCGGCCGACATATGCGCCACGGCCGCGCGGAACTTCTGTGCGGGCTGCAGCCCGGTTTCCAGCAGTCCGTTGACCGCTATCAAGATTTCCCGGGCTTCGCCCGTCGCCGCATCGAGATTTGCGCGCTCGGAGAGATCCCCACCCGAAATGGCGAGACCGACGCGGCGTATTTCCGCCATCGCCGCCTGAGGCTTGGACGATTTCTTCATTTGCGTGTAGAAAGACATTGCATCACCCCAATTCTAAGCTGCCCTACCGTCAGTTTTCTTCTTCAAGGCTGCACCGGATGACCACCGCCCCGTCGCCGATCGACGCGCCAACCTGCGTCACAACCTGAACAGGCAACATGAGGGAGTTTGAATGCGCACGAGATCTGCGCTGTCATCGAACTCTCACGTCAGCTACCCGGGTCAGGAGCAACCGCATGCGCGACGCGGCTATCAAACACGGAGAAGGGTCATACATTCCTTGCACAGCCTGAAAGCGTCGATCTCATTTGCCTAGGAGCCCGATTTTATCAGCTCCGCGGGCAGACAAAATTCGCTGTTTGCTGTATTCGCTCAGTTTGAGGGAAGACATTTAACAAGGCGCTAATTTGCTATTCTGCGTTTTAGCTACCTGCTGCACAAAATTTCACGGTTGCAGGGATTTGCAATTGACGATTTCAATTAGAGAACCCTAATTTTCTATGTCGAAGCTCGGAAGCTAGGACAGTCTTTTGGAGGTTTTGGGCGGTTCTTGTTTCAGAAAGGGACAATCCAGCCGTTGTCGGAAACCGGTGCACGGTTGCATTGGAGGCTCGGCTCCCGCGCGAGCGTCGACACGTCAGCGAGGGTTATTATCGATCCAAGGGAGAGAAGCCCCCGACCTGCTTGCTTGATTCGCCGCCAATGAACGCGCAACGCATCGAGCTGCGCGCCGGAGATCTCCGTTTCCTACCTTGCAACATGAGGAGAATATCAGAGCTTCCCGTTTAGCGCGACGTCGATCCCCTCCCCGATCGCGTAGAACTGACCGCCCGCCACATAGTGGATGCTTCTGAGCGACGAACTCGCCTCCTCGAAACGCCAATGCCCGTCGCGGAACACGCGTGTATCGGCCCAGCCCGCAATGATTTCGCCGAAGAACAGATCATAGCGGTTCTGGATCTCCGCCTCCGGCAGCAGCCGGCAAGCGAGCCAAGCGGAGCAACCGACCACGAAGGGTTGGTCATGGCCTTCGAAGTCCAGAAATTCGACGCCGGCCTTCACCAGCTTTTCGGGGTCGTCATGAAGGCTCGTATGCCCCAAGGCGTAGGTCAATCTCGCTTGCACGACCGTAGGCACCTGGATGACGAACTTGCCGGACGCCTCCAGCAGTTTGCGGGTCATCGTCGAGCTGTCGAGGACGACGGTCAGCTTCGCCGGGCTGTAGTCGAGCCCGCACACCCATGCCGCCGCCATGACATCGGCGACGCCATCATGCCGGGCCGAGACGAGCACGGTCGGACCGTGATTGACGAGCCGATAGGATTTCTCCAGCTCTACCGGCGCAATATGATCCAGCGTCAATGTCGTCATCCCTCAATAGTGCTCGATTTCATCGTGCTCAAACACTCAGGCCTGAGCGGATGAAGAAGGCTGCGCGATAACGCCGCCGCTCACCGGTTTCACCACCCCCGTCGTGCCGGGAAAGCTCAGCGGCAGCCGCTTGGCGGATCGCACCGCCAGATAGGCCCAGGCCTCCGCCTCCATGCCGTCGCCCGAAAAGCCGAAGCGTTCGGCGGGCTCCACGACCATGGGCGACAGGATCTCGGCGAGATCCTGCATGATGACCCTGTTCAGCCGTCCACCGCCACAGATGACGGCCAGCGCCGGACGCTCGGGCAGATGGCGGAGCGATCGCTCGATCGCCTCCGCCGTCAGCCGCGCCAGGCTGCGCGCGCCGTCATGCAGGCCGACTTTGCCGGGCGCGGGCGGACGAAAATCGTTGCGATCGAGCGATATCCGCTCTGGCGAGGTGAAGAAAGGCTGATCGAGATAGCCGTCGATCAAGGTCTTCACCACGACGCCTTCCGAAGCGATGGCGCCGCCCTGGTCGAACGGCAGTCCCGCCTCCGCCTCCACCCATTGGTCGATCAGCGTGTTTCCGGGACCGGAATCATAGGCGATGATCTCGCCCTCGGCGCCGATGAAGGTGAGGTTGGAAATGCCGCCGATATTGACGAACATCGTCGCGCGGCCCGCATAATGCTCAAGACCCGCCGCCAGAGCGGCGTGATAGGCCGGCGCAAGCGGCGCGCCCTGTCCGCCATGAACCATGTCGTTTGCGCGCATGTCATAGACCACCGGACGCCCGGTTTCCCGCGCGAGCAGCGCTCCGTCGCCGAGTTGCACCGTCAGCGCCTGCCGCGGCCTGTGCAGCACCGTCTGGCCGTGAAAGCCGATGCAATCGATCTCCGCCGGATCCAGCGCAAACCTGGCGAGAAACGCCGTCACCGCAGCGGCATGCCGCAGAGTCAATTCACGCTCGACGTCACGGAGATCGCCGGGGCGCTCCTGGCGCGAGACGATCGCCTTGGCCGTTTCCAGCGCGCCCTGCAGCCGCCTGCGAAAAGCCGGGTCATAGGGAAGACTTATCGAAAGGCCGCGCTCAACCACATTCTCGCCATCGGTGCGGATCATCGCCACGTCGACGCCATCCATCGACGTGCCGCTCATCAGGCCGATCGCCGTCTCAAGCTGCGGCATGATTTGCGGCGTCTTCGGTTTTGGCGACGAGCTTGGCGGAGAGTTTCACGCCGAGCGCGTCCAGAATTTTCATGATCGAGGCGAATTCGGGGTTCCCATCGCCGCTCAAGGCTTTGTAAAGCGCCGAACGGCTCATGCCCGCATCGCGAGCCAACTGGCTCATGTTTCGCGCTCGCGCGACGACGCCCACGCATTGTGCAATCAGAGCGGGATCGCCTTCTTCGAACGCCGCAGCCAGAAATTCCTCGATTGCCTCATCGCTATCAAGATATTTCGATGCATCGAAAGGTTTGGTGATCAGTCCCATGCGCGTTCCTTCCATTCTTTCGCAAGCCGTTTTGCTTCCGTGATGTCGCGCTGCTGGCGCGTCTTGTCTCCGCCGCACAACAACAAGATAACGACAGGCCCTCTTTGCGTGTAGTAGAGCCGATAGCCCGGGCCATAGTCGATCCGCGCCTCGCAAACGCCTTCGCCCACCGATTTCACGTCGCCCAGCGCGCCGGTCTCCATCCTCACGAGGCGCATGGTGATCCGTCCCTTTGCCCTGTCATCTTTCAGACCCTCAAGCCATGCGTCGAAAACATCGGTTCGGAAAACGACGATCATGAGAAACTGTACTGCGTAGAGGACATATTCGCAATCACTCCCCTCCCCATCACGCCTTTTGATGGTTCCAAGGGGTGCAACACCGCAAAAACTTTGCTAAAGGCGCGCTCGTATTCCACCCGAAAGCAGAAGACCATGTCCAAGTTCAAATCCGAATTCCTGCACACTTTGTCCGAGCGCGGCTACATCCATCAGATTTCCGATGAAACCGGCCTCGACGATCTGCTTTCGAAGGAAACCGTCACCGCCTATATCGGCTATGATCCCACCGCCTCCTCGCTGCATGCGGGCTCGCTGATCCAGATCATGATGCTGCACTGGTTCCAGGCCACCGGCCATCGCCCGATCTCGCTGATGGGCGGCGGCACCGGCATGGTCGGCGATCCCTCCTTCAAGGACGAGGCGCGCCAGCTGATGACGCTCGACACGATCGAGAGCAACATCGCCTCGATCAAGAAGTGCTTCGCGCAATACATGACCTATGGCGACGGCCCCAAGGACGCGTTGATGATCAACAACGCCGACTGGCTGCGCGGGCTCAACTACCTCGAATTCCTGCGCGATGTCGGCCGCCATTTCTCGGTCAACCGCATGCTGTCCTTCGACAGCGTTAAGACGCGTCTGGACCGCGAGCAATCGCTGTCCTTCCTGGAATTCAACTACATGATCCTCCAGGCCTACGACTTCGTGGAGCTCAACAAGCGCTACGACGTCCGGCTGCAGATGGGCGGCTCGGACCAGTGGGGCAATATCATCAACGGCATCGACCTCGGCCACCGCATGGGCGCGCCGCAGCTCTACGCGCTGACCTCGCCGCTGCTGACGACTTCATCTGGCGCCAAGATGGGCAAGTCCGCCACGGGCGCCGTCTGGCTCAATGCCGACATGCTCTCAGCCTATGATTTCTGGCAGTACTGGCGCAACACCGAGGACGCCGATGTCGGCCGCTTCCTGAAGCTCTACACGACGCTGGCCATGGACGAGATCGCGCGCCTGTCCGCCCTCGGCGGCTCCGAGATCAACGAAGTCAAGAAAATCCTCGCCACCGAAGTCACCGCCATGCTGCATGGCCGCGATGCTGCCGAACAGGCGGCTGAGACGGCGCGCAAGACGTTTGAAGAAGGCGCGCTCGACGCCAACCTGCCGACGGTGGAAGTCGCGAGAGACGAGATCGAGGCCGGCGTCGGCCTGCTCGCGCTCTTCGTCAAGGCCGGTCTCGCCGCCTCCAACGGCGAAGCCCGCCGGCACGTCCAGGGCGGCGCCGTCAAGATCAACGACAAGGCCGTGACCGACGAGAAGACGGTGATCGGCGCAAGCGAGGTGACGGCCGAGGGCGTGATCAAGCTGTCGTTGGGCAAGAAGAAGCACGTGCTGGTCAAGCCGGTCTGAGACCAATGACCCGCTTCGAGCATCTGCGCCGCGTCCCACAGGGGGCGCGGCCTTTTTATTCGAACTCGAAGATGTTGCGAAACACGCCGGGCGCAATCAACGACAATGGATTCACCGACAACTGCGCCGCGTCGAACGGACCCTCGAGCTTGAAGGTGATGCCGAGCAGACCTCGATCCCGGCCATTGCCGAGGATGTTGCCGATGATCGGCAACTGTCCGAACAGGCTGTTGATGCCATAGACCGGCATGAAGGTCCCGGTGATGTCGATCCGACCCCTGGGGTCGCGAACGACGCCCTGGAAGGTCGCGCCCACCTGGTCGCCACGCACGATGCCGTTCTGCACGCTGATGACCCCGCCATCCATGAGCAGCCGCGCAAAACCCCGACGGAATTTTTGGGAGCTGGTGTCGATCTCGGTCTTCAATGCATCGGTCAGGCTTTCGCCATTGGCGCCCGTGCGCGCCGACACCAAGGATTTCAGACGCTGCTCGTTCACAAGGGCGAAGTTGCGGATGTCCACCGATCCCCGCCAGGATTTCTCGCCGCGCGACGTGAGCTTCACATTGAGCAGGCCGCCATTCATGTTCTTGTAGACATCGGCGAAACGAGCGAGCGCGCCGGCGTCGCCGCTGGCGATTTCGAAGGCGCCGGTCGAACCATTCCTGCGCACCACCACCGCCTGGCCGGAACGGGTGACGCCGCCGAAATCGAGCGTGGAAATCTCGCCTTTTCGGGTCGCCATCGCCAATCGAACCTGGCTGAGGCTTTCCTTGTTGTAGCCCCCCACCGATCCGAGCGTGGCCCTGATCGAAGTGCTGCTCGCATCCTTCTGACCTTTCGAGGCCGCCGCTCCATTGTCATCCTTCAGCTTGGAAAGCAGCGGGCGAAGGTCGAGAGCGTCGCCCGTCACGGCGATCGCATAGCCTTTGCCCTTCCGATCAAGCGAAACGGCGAATTTGTCGTCTGGCGACAGCCTGATTTTCTTGAGGTCGGCGGCCAGGAGCCCCGACTTGTCCAACTTGAGGACGCCGGAGGCGCCGAAGCCCTCGCCGCCGAGGGAAAAGTCGTCCAACGTCGTCACGCCCTGCGCCGACGACATGGAAAATTCCGCCTTGGCGGCCACGCCGGCTCCCTTCCGCCAACCAATACCCGGAACCGAAAGCGAGGCGTTGGTCAGATCGACGGCCACCTTGTCGGCGCTCACAGAGTCGCCGCTGATGTCGAGGCCGAGAGATCCGGAAACAACGTCCGCCAGGCTCGGAGAGATGGAGGCGAGTTCGTCATTGCCGATATCCCCGAACACGCGCCATTTCCGCAACTCGGCCCGGTCTTTGCGAACCGGCTCGGTCGCTTCTATTTTCAGCTTCATACCATCGACGTCGGCGCGCGCCGTCAGCCGGGCGGCATTCTGATCGACGGAGAGGTCACCGGTGAGATCACTGATCTGCTTGTCGCGGAAAGGCTTCTTGAGCGAGACGTCCGACAGTTTGAGATCGGCCTTGAAGACCGGCGCCGGCGGATGCTGGGCCTCTTCCAGCCCGAAGACGCCCTGCACCTCGCCGGCGACGTTTCCGGTCAGATCCGACAAGGCGAAAGGCGCGCGCGACATCGCGTTGATGGGCGGAAAGCTGGCGAATTCCGCAACCGCCGACGCCGCGCCTGCCGCCTTCAAGGTCAGTTGACCCATCAGGGGTTTATCCGAGATATCGCCGATCAGGAAACGTCCGCCGTCGCTGGTCAACGTCTTTCCCGAGGGAAGGGGAATTCCACCCCTGGTGATGGCGACGCTCACCATGCGGTCTATCATCTCGACGCGTCCGCTGGTCTTGGTCGCCGCCGGCATCGTTTTGTTGAAGCGGATGCCCGCGTCTTCCACATCGAGAGAAATCTTGATTTCCCCCGGTTCGAAATGAATCGGGATCGGATGTTCGGGGATGCGGCCGGCCGCGAGATTGACGTCGATCTGGCCGTTTCGCACCATTCCGCCCTGAACATTCTGGATGACCCAGTCTCGCACTTTGGCGGCATACCAGTAAGGCCAGAGGCGCCGCAGCGAATCGACCGTGAGCATATCGGACCGCGCCGCGAAACTGACCGCGGGAGACGGTTCGACGAAACGCGCCGCGAGCGAACCGGCGAAATTGCCCTCTTTCGTCGACACGCCGATCGTGTCGAGCTGCAACAATCGCGGTTCGGGCGCGAAGAAGCCGGCGACGCGAAGACTGAAAGGTTGCGGCGGCAACTCCACGCCTTTCACCGCCGAATAGGCTTCATTGGAGACCACCTCGAATGCGAATCCGGCCGGCTGATTCTTCTGGACCCTGTCGAGATCGATCAGCGTTCCCACCAGCGGCAGCCGCGTTTCGCCGGAGACGATATCGCCGCGGTCGAGGACGAATTTGCGGTCGGCGAAATCGTAGCGCAGCTGCCCTTCCCCCTTGTCGACCGGCTGGGTGATGCTGTCGGCATAGAACAACCCGGGACCGGCTGCGATGCGGATGAGAAGCGTCTTTTCCCGCTCCGCCGTCACCCCGATCGCCAGAGGCATCTCGATCCCGAACCGCTTCTCGCCGGTGATCTTGCTCCGCTTCATAATGAAGGAATTCGACGGCAATCGCTCGACATTGGCGTTGAGCGCGGTGACGGTATTGCCGTCGGCGTCCACCGAAATTGTGATCCGGGGCCGCAGATCTCCGAACTCGGCCGCCGTTTTCAGCACGTAGCGACCCTCGTCGGGATGAGTGAGATCGAAATCGACGAGCGAGACGCTATCGCCATGTTCGGTAGGACGCGGCAGCTTGAGCGACAGCCGCGCCGCCGCGACATCCGTCACATCCGCGCGGCGCAGAGCCTCAACCAATCGATCGATGGCTGGGAACGCCGCGCTCAGCGCGTTCGGGATTGCGTCGATCCGCAGAGACTTGAGGTCCATCGGCGCGCCGGCTGGCAGGAAGCGCAGATCGCCTTCGGCCGATCCGATTTCGGCGCGCGACAACACGATCCGTCCCATCATCAGCGACAGCGGGCTGATCGCCACCTTGAGGCTGTCGGTCTTGAGCGCGACGACGCCGCTCGGCTTGTGGACGATCTTCACATCGCCCGCGGCAAGCCCGAGAAGCCAGGTCTGTGTAAAGCGCAGCCTGACCGAGCCGACCGACGGCTGGAAATCCGGACCGAGCGCGGAGGACAATTCATGCTCCGCCCGCGCCGTCAACGTGTCGTCGAGATAGCCCTCCTCGAGCGCGACCAGCACGGTGCTGAACACGGCGGAGAACACGAGCACGACGACGGAAAGCAGTTTCGCCACGGTGCGCATCGGCCTGCGTCGCCTCGGCGTGGCGAGAAGCGGCGCGTCCGGCCGACGGCAAGACGGCAGATCGTCCAGGGAGCAATAGTCTCCCTTGCCAAAAACCACCTTTTCGCCGCGAATGTGATCCAAGCCGCAAACCTCTCTCGGTCGAACATCGTATATACGTTGTCGCGATTCCGACGAACCGCTCATATCTCAATAGAACGATTTGCACAGCGTGGATGCTGAGAAAGGCACGATAAACGCCATGGCCGAACTCAAAGCCGGTGACAAAGCCCCGCAATTCACCCTGCCGCGCGACGGCGGCGGCAGCGTGTCCCTCGCCGAACAATCTGGCAAGAAAGTGGTGCTGTATTTTTATCCGAAGGACAATACCGAGGGCTGCACGATCGAAGCCATCGATTTCACGCGCCTTCTGCCGGAGTTCGAAGCCGCCGGCGCCGTCGTGATCGGCATGTCCCCCGACAGCGTCAAGAAGCACGACAATTTCTGCAAGAAGCACTCTCTCGGCGTCATCCTCGCCTCCGACGAAAGCACTGAAACGCTCGCCGCCTATGGCGTCTGGGCTGAGAAGAGCATGTATGGCAAGAAATACATGGGCGTGGAGCGCACGACGGTCCTGATCGGCGCGGACGGCGTGATCCTCAAGGTCTGGCCGAAGGTCAAAGTGGCCGGCCACGCCGAGGAAGTCCTTGAAGCGGTGAAGTCGCTTTAATAAGTGGAATCGGAATGTGAGCTCATGCGGACATCCGATTCCAATGACAGACGATTTCACCATCGACAGCCTGCGCGCCGGCGCGATCGCCGGCGTGGCCGAAGCGGATCTCGACCGCAAGATGGCGCTGACGCGCGAGACGCATCGACTGTGGGCCGCGCGGTCGCTTTCGCTGAGGTCGCCGCTCGATCCGCAACTGCCCGTTAGGCCCGGCCGACCGGAAAAGCCAGCGCTCGTCCCCCCGAACAAGATGAAGAAGCGCTCGCTGCACACGGCGCATGGACGCATCGCGCTGCTGCACGCCATCTGCCATATCGAACTCAATGCGGTCGATCTCGCGCTCGACATCGTCGCGCGCTTCGCCGACCAGCTTGTGCCGCGCTCCTTCTTCGACGGTTGGATGATGGTCGCCTTCGAGGAGGCCAAGCATTTCCTGATGGTCCGCGACCGACTCAGACAATTGGGCGCCGACTATGGCGACCTGCCCGCCCATGACGGCCTATGGGAGGCGGCGCATTCGACGCGCAATTCGTTGACCGCACGGCTCGCGGTTGTGCCGCTCATTCTGGAAGCCCGCGGCCTCGACGTGACGCCGTCGATGCGCGACAACCTGCGGGAACTCGGCGACGAAGAGAGCGCCAAGGTCTTCGATGTGATCTACGAAGACGAAAAGGGCCATGTCGCGGTGGGCGCCAAGTGGTTTCGCTTCCTCTGCGCCCGCGAGAAGAAGGACCCAGCCGCAGCCTTCCAGTCCCTGGTGCGCGAAAACTTCAGAGGCGGATTGAAACCGCCATTCAACGATCTCGCCCGCGCAGCCGCTGGTCTCACGCCCAGTTTCTACCGTACGCTGTCCCCGCTCGGAAACGCCTGACATCCCTTCGATTTCTGCATTGCGGACCGCAAACTTAACCTTTGGTTAACCCTAATAAATTCTAATCCGACCAAGGAATCCAGGGGAACGTCGGAACCGTCGCAGCGGCCGGTTTCAGATCACGAGGTTGGCGGGCGTGTCGGACGGAGCAAGCAAGACATTCGGCCGGAGGCGGCAGCAGCATCTGCTCATTCTCGCGAGCGGCGAAAAGGTTCGGCACATGACGGTCCGACCCTGGATGACGGCGCTCGCCGCGGCGGGCGTCGCCTTCCTGTCGCTCGGCTATCTCGGCGCCACCGCCTATCTCGTGCTGCGTGACGACCTGATGGGGGCCGCCATGGCCCGCCAGGCGCGCATGCAGCATGATTACGAAGACCGCATCGCCGCGCTCCGCGCCCAGGTCGACCGCATCACCTCCCGGCAATTGCTCGACCAGCAGGTGGTCGAAAACAAGGTCGAAAAGCTGCTCGAACAGCAGATGGCGCTGAGTTCGCGCCAGGGCAAGATCGGCGACGTGCTGCAACGGGCCGAGGGCGCCGGGCTGGATGCGACGCCGCCGGACGCCGCCCCCGTCAAGGCCTTCGTCCCCGAGGAGGAGCACTCCTCCTTCTCGCCGCTGTCGTCGTTCAAGACGTTGCTGTCGCGGGAGCGGCTGGCGCAGGCGCCAGAGAAGTCTGCGTCCCTCGCCCCGCAACCCGGAAAGAGCGACATCGCCGATCGCGCCGACCGCCTGTTCACCAAGGTGACGCTGTCGCTGAAATCGATCGAGCGCCAGCAACTCGCCCATATCCAATCGCTCGCCGCCGACGCCCGCGAACGCGCCGACAAGATCCAGTCTATCCTCGCCAACACCGGCTTCCGCCTGCCCACCGACACCGCTGCAGTCGAGACGTCTGCCGACACCGCCATCGGCGGCCCCTATATGCCGCCGGAGACCGGCGACATGTTCGAGGATTCGCTCAGCGATCTCGACCTGGCGCTGCAGAAATTCGAGCGCGTGAAATCTTACGCCGAAACGCTGCCCTTCGCCAATCCGGCCCCCGGGCGCGAGATCACCTCGCTGTTCGGCAACCGTATCGACCCGTTTTTCGGCAAGCTCGCCATGCATGCCGGCATCGACTTCCGCCAGAAGACCGGCGGCAAGGTGTTCGCGACCGGCGCAGGGACGGTGATCGCCGCCGGTCCGGCCGGCGGCTACGGCATGATGGTGGAAATCGATCACGGCAACGGCGTCACCACCCGCTATGGCCACCTCTCCCGCATCCTCGTCGACAAGGGGCAGAAGATCGCCGACGGCGACATCATCGCGCTCTCCGGCTCCACCGGCCGCTCCACCGGACCACACCTGCATTATGAAGTGCGCCGCAATGGCCGCGCCGTCGACCCCTTGCGTTTCCTCAACGCCGGGATGAAACTCGACACCTATATTCGCTGAGCGGGCGCCTGGCGCGGCTCTTGCTTCCTAGAGGCGAAACAGGAGCTCGGTCATGGACATATCCACTCTCGTCGCCTTCGCGCTCGCCTTCTTCGTGTTCGCCGCCAGCCCCGGACCCGACAACCTGACCATCGTCGCCCGCACCATATCTCATGGATGGACGTCCGGTCTCGCCTATGGACTGGGCACGGTGACCGGCATCCTGATCTTTCTCGTCGCAGCGGTGTTCGGCCTCTCGGTCATCGCCAGCGAGATGGGCGTCGTCATGACCGTGCTTCGTTATGCCGGAGCGATCTGGCTGATCTGGACCGGCATACGTCTGTGGACCGCCAGACCCGACGCTGCGGATCTCGCCCTACGCAGCCGTGATCGCGGACTTCTGCCGGCTTACACATCGGGCGTGCTGCTCAATCTCGGCAATCCGAAAATGCCGCTTTTCTATGTCGCACTGCTTCCCAATGTCGTCGGCGCCGATATCGGCCCGGTGCTGGCGCTGGAGCTCGCCCTGGTCATTCTCGTCGTGGAGGCGGTGGTGATTGCCGGGCATCTGTTCATCGCGAGCAAGAGCAGCCGCCTGATGACCTCGCCGGTCGTCGCTCGCAGGGTGAACCGCGCCGCCGGCTCCGTGATGATCGGAACCGGGGTCATCGCCGCGGCGGCGCGTTGATAATGTCGCCACGTTAAGGCTAATCGCCCCCAAGACCGTGATTTTCTTGACTTGCTGGTCGTTAACGATTATGCCCCACGCAGCTTATCCAGCAGCGCTGGACAGATTCCAGGGTAAATAAACGCCAACAACGGAAAAGTCATTTCCTTTGACAACCTTTGAAGATCTCGGCCTCAGCCAGAAAGTCCTCTCCGCAGTCACGGATTCGGGCTATACGATCCCCACCCCCATCCAGGCTGGAGCCATCCCGTTCGCGCTTCAACGGCGTGATATCCTCGGCATCGCCCAGACGGGCACCGGCAAGACCGCGTCCTTCGTGTTGCCGATGCTGACGCTGCTCGAAAAGGGTCGCGCTCGCGCCCGCATGCCGCGCACGCTGATTCTCGAGCCGACCCGCGAATTGGCGGCCCAGGTGGCGGAAAACTTCGAAAAATACGGCAAGAACCATAAATTGAACGTCGCCCTGCTGATCGGCGGCGTGTCTTTCGACGATCAGGACCGGAAGCTCGAGCGCGGCGCCGATGTGCTGATCTGCACGCCCGGCCGCCTGCTCGACCATTGCGAACGCGGCAAGCTGTTGATGACCGGCGTCGAGATCCTGGTGATCGACGAGGCAGACCGCATGCTCGACATGGGTTTCATCCCGGATATCGAGCGCATCGCCAAGATGATCCCCTTCACACGCCAGACGCTGTTCTTCTCGGCCACCATGCCGCCGGAGATCCAGAAACTGGCCGACACCTTCCTGCAGAATCCCGAGCGGATCGAGGTCGCCAAGCCCTCCTCCACCGCCAAGACCGTGACTCAGCGCCTCGTCGCCAGCCACAGCCAGGATTGGGAAAAGCGCGCCACGCTGCGCAACATCATCCGCGAAGTCGAGGCCGACATCAAGAACGGCATCATCTTCTGCAATCGCAAGAAGGACGTCGCCGACTTGTTCCGCTCCATGGAGCGTCACGGCTTTTCGGTCGGCGCGCTGCATGGCGACATGGACCAGCGCTCGCGCACGACCACGCTGCACAATTTCAAGGAAAACAACCTGAAATTCCTGGTGGCCTCGGATGTCGCCGCGCGCGGCCTCGACATTCCCGACGTCAGCCACGTCTTTAATTTCGACGTGCCGATCCATGCGGAAGACTATGTCCACCGCATCGGTCGCACCGGCCGCGCCGGACGCTCCGGCGCCGCTTTCATGCTGATCACCAAGCGCGACGCCAAGCATCTCGACGCGATCAAGAAGCTGATCAACGAAGAGATCGAGTGGCATGGCGGCGATCTCTCCGCACTTCCCGAGCGCGAGGAAAGCGAAGACCGCAAGTCGTCCGACCGCCGCGGCGGCCGGGACAAGGGCCGTGGCCGCGATCGTGATCGTGATCGCTCCAAGGCGCCGCGCGACGTCGCGGGTCATAAAACCGACATCGAAAAAGCCGATAAGAGTGCCGTGATCGACATGGCCTCGAAGAAAGTTGAACCACCTATGGCGAAGACCAACCAGGCCCCCAAGCGTGACTATCGCGACGAGCGTCCTTACCCGGCCAACGACGACCATCGTCGCCGCCGCTACCAGGACCGCGACGATGGTCCGACGCCGGTGGGTTTCGGCGACGACATCCCTGCCTTCATGATGGTGTCGGCCGCCATCAAGTAAGATGCGGCCCGGCGAGGATTTCCCCGGAGTCGGCGTCGGCCTCGTCATCATACGGGACGCCAGGCTCCTTCTCTATCGTCGCGTGCGGCCGCCCGAGGCCGGACACTGGAACATCGTCGGCGGCAAGATCGATCATCTCGAGGCCGCCAACGACGCCGTGCGCCGCGAAGCCGAGGAAGAGAGCGGACTATTGATCGGCTCGGTCGAATTTCTCGGTCTTTCCGAACAGATCTTTGCAGACGAAGGACAGCACTGGCTGTCGCTGATCTATCGCGCCGTTGAGTTTTCCGGCGAAGCTCGGGTGACCGAGCCGGAGAAACTGCCGGAATTCGGCTGGTTCCCCGTCGATGCGCTGCCGCAACCGCTGTCACGCTTCGCGGCCGACGCCGTGGCCATGTTGACCAAAGCCCCGCTGCGCTGAGGGGCCCGCGTAAAGCAGGCCCCGGTTGAACAAGTCAAAGCAGGAAATCGCCGCGGCCGAGTTGTGACAGTTTCACGTCGTCGAGCGTCAGTTCGGCCTTGCCGAAGTCGATGACGACATCGTCGCCATGCTGCGCCATCATCGTCTTGAGATCGGCGAAGGTGTAGTCTTTGCCGGCCTCCCTGAGGTCGATGCGATCATGCCCGGAACGGGTGTCGCGCGCCTCGAAGTCGGTAATTTCGTCCTTGCCGTGATACTTGGAAAAGACGAACACGTCTCTGCCCGCGCCGCCGCTCAACACGTCGTCGCCCCCGTGCCCGTCGATCCGGTCATTGCCGCCGAAGGCTTTCAAGACATCGTCGTCTTCCGAGCCGTAGAGCCAGTCCTTGCCCTTGAAGATCGTCGCCATCAGCGCCATGTCGTCCTTCGTGGAGACCGTATCGATGGCGGTTTGGATTTTGGTCGCAGCGACGCTGAACTCCATATAGAAGACCGTGTCGCCAAACCGGGCTTCGTAGGACATCACCGTGCCGCCCGTCAGCCGTCCGTCTGCGTCGTAGGTCAGGTTTTTGCCGACGAAATGCTCCTCATATCCATTGGCGTAGAAGGCGGCGAATTCCTTTTTCTCGGTGGTGAACTGAGAAGCTGTCGTAATGCTGTGATAGTCGATCTTGTTGATGTCGAAACCGACGAAGGCGTAAGCTAAGGTCATGGCGCGTCTCCCTTTTCGTCCGGAGAATACGCGGGCGACTTGCCGGCTTTCAAACGGGCGCGACTATGCAAACGGCCGCATGCGATAAAAAAAGCTCTGCGAAACGCGGCGCCTCACGACAGACGGCGCGCAGCTTCATAGGCGATCCTCACCCAATGCGCGGCTTCGTCGGGATCGTCATAGGCCGCGCCGGGAATCGGCCAGTAGGGCATGGCGACCGGCTTGCCTGACTTATTGTGCGTGTAGGTCCATTGCGCCGAGCCCGCCTCTTCATAAAGACGCCCGGCATCCTTGTCGCCCTTGAGCATGATGCCGTCGAACAGGTCGAGCGCAATGATCATGCCGTCGGCATAAATGCCCTTGCCGCCGAACATGCGGCGGATCGACACCGGGCCGACGGCCCGAAACAGATCCTGGATATCGTCGACGTCCATGCCGTTCCCCCGCGCCAGTCGGGGAGACTATCGACGGGCGACGCGGAGGCGTCAAGCGCGCCTCTCAGAACCGGGTCGTCGCTCCCACCATAATGGTCCTGCCGCGACCATTGGTGATGCCGCTCAGAATGTCGCCGGTGCCGGTATTGGCCGTCCAGTAGGCCTTGTCGAACAGGTTCTCGACAGTGAAGAAGGTCTCGAAGTGCTTGCTAACCTTGTAGGAGCCGTAGAGGTCGAACAGAGTATAGGCGGGCCGCTCCAGGCTCTGCTCCTCGTTGACATAGGCCTGGATACTGTCGCCGACGTAACGAACGCGACCGCCCACAGTGAGCTTTTCCTCGAGGAATCGCGCTCCGACATCCAGCATGCCGAAGTCGTCCGGGAGCGTGCCGACGTCATTGCCGAAGCCGGCGGCCAGGCCCAGGGGCTGGTCTGTATCGGCGATGGTCAGGGAGAAATTGGCGTAGAGGCGGCCCGTGTCGTAACCGCCTTCGATTTCCACGCCCTGCATGATGGTCTCGCCGGCCAGATTGATCCACTTGGCGTCGTTGTTGGCGTCATAGCCATAGGTGATGTAGTTCTCGATGCGGTTGTAGAAATAACCGATCTTGAGATGGCCCTTGTCGGTCGCGCTCAGCAGGCCCTCGCCCATCAGATTGACGCCGATGTCGAGACCCTTCTGTTCTTCGGGAACGAGATTGGGATTGTTGTTGATCGGGTCGCCGACGCCGTTAAAATTATGCCCGCCGGGATAGAACAGTTCTGACGTAGTCGGCGGACGCATCGTATGAGCGTAGGTGGCGTAGAATTGCGCCCAGTCCACCGGCGTGAAGGTTCCGCCGATCTTGGGGTTCCACTTGCCCCCCGACCGATCGATCGCGTCGCCGCCGCAATAGCCGTTGGCGCAGTCGTCCGGCGCGCCCGAGGCGACGCCGCTCAGGCTGTAATGGTCATAGCGCAGCCCGGTGGTCAGTCCGAACATGCCATGCGTCAGCGTCGCGTCGCCGAAAGCGCCGCTCTTGACCAGCTTGCCGTCGGGATTTGCGCCGCTTTGCTCATTGCCCCTGTACTCGTCGGAATTGAGCGCCGCGCCATAGTTGAACTTGACCTCGGTGTCGTCGGTGACATCCCAGAGACTGGTGTTGCTGATGTCGACGCCGAGCCCGGTGTCGCGACCGTCACGACCGTCGAAGACGCCGTCACCGGTCAGCGAGTCCAGTTTCACATCGGTGAAATTGGCGTAAGCATTGACGCGCAAGTCGATCAGGTTATCGCCCGGCGTATAGGCGTATTTGGCCGAATAGGTCTGGTTGTCGATATGCCAGCGATAACCGGCGCTCTCGACGTCGAAGGCGTTCTTGTAATAGACGCCGCCCAGATCCAGCGAATGGGTGTCGTCGGGCGCGATCTTCACCTTCATCAGCGCCGAACGCGGCTGCTGCGAGGCGTCGTAGGGATAATCCTGCCCGTCGCCGTTTTCGTAATTGCCGAAATTGCTGCCCGAGACGGCGCCCATCACCGAGAAATCACCGCTCTCGCCGACGTCGCGACGGATGCCGGCGGCGGTCAGCCGTGAGAAATAGTATCCGTTGGTCCCGGTGCGCAGCGTCGTCATCAGGCCTTCGTTCTTGCCTTCCAGCAGGACGTCGTCGATGCCGACGGTGCGGAGATTGGCGGATCCCGACAAGGTTCCGAGCCCTTCGGCGCCGCTGACTGCGCCGCGGGAAATATCCGCGCCGGCCAGCATGTTGGGATCGACATAAGCCATGTTGTCGAAGCTGCCGCCATGGCCCGAAAGATTGCGGAATGTCTGCGGCACGCCGTCGATCATGGTGTTGACGCGGCCCATGCCCTGCATGCCGCGGATATTGACGGACACGCCCGGCTGCTCGGCGCCTTCGCGGGTGAAGGTGCCCGCCTTGGCGCGCAGCGCGGTGTTGATGTTGCCGTTGTAACGCTGTTGAAAATCCTCGGCGCTGATCTGCGAGACCGGCGCGGCCGAATCCGTGATGTCGCCTTCGCCCGGCGTGGTGGTGATCACCAGTCGTTTGAGCTTGGTTGCGCCGTCGCTGGTGGTTTCCTCGGTGGGCGCGCTTTCGGCGTCCTGCGCCTGCGTCAGTTGAGTCGACACGAACACGACAGCGGTTCCAGCCATGAAAATGGCGGCCAAGCGCTTCAAACCCACGATACACCCCATGCGATCGGAAGTCCTGGCTTGTGCCGTAGGCGGCGACTGGCTGGCGACTGCTTCATCGACCCCCGCGGCCGACCAGAAGCAATTCGCATATCATGAATTAATCTGTCAAGTTTTAAGAGAGTTATGCACCGAGAACGCCGCCGGCCGCGATCACGGCGTCCGGCGTATCGGTGTCGAGATGCGCGGCGAGGCCGATTTCGACGTCGAGCACGGGCAGACCGCTTTTCTCGATGACGGGACGCGCGCCGATATCGCCCTCCAGCCTCATGACAGCCGGGAATACCGATTTCGGCAGGATCACCGGATTGCCGCGCTTGCCGTTGGACACCGCCCGCACGATCGAGTTTCCTCCGGCCGCGACGAAGGCCCGCGTCAGGCAGGCAATATCCTCCGCTGTCACTGCCGGCATGTCCGCGAGAAGCACGAGCAGCCCGTCGGCGTCCGCAGCGGCGGCCAGACCGGCGCGCAACGACGACGCCATGCCGTCTTCATAGGCCGGATTGAACACGGCGCGACATCCCAGACCGTCGACCGCGGCTTCGATCTCGGCGGCGCGATGGCCCGTAACCAGCAGGGGCGTCGCGTAACCGGCCTCCTTTGCGACCCTCGCCGTCCGCCGCACCAGCGGCTCGCCGTCGAACAGGGCCAGAAGCTTATGTCTGCCTTCCGGTCCCATCCGCCGCCCCTGCCCGGCCGCCAGGATCACCGTTTCGATTTGCAGGCCCTCGGGTCTGGCCTCGCCGAGTCGTGGTCTGGGCCGGGTCGGAATTTCCATCAGCAAGCCTCCCACGCCCCAGCCGGTCATCTCTTGGACGCTCGGCCATTCGCCCGCCATGACCCGCGAAAGCACCCAGTCGAAAGCGTTTTCCTTTGGGCTGCGCGCGCAACCCGGCGCGCCGACCACCGGCTTGCCGTCTATCTCGCCGAACACCAGCAGATTGCCGGGATCGACGGGCAGCCCCGCCTGGATCACCGTCCCGCCCGCCATCCGGATCGCAGCCGGGATGACGTCGTCGAAATCCGTCATCGCCGACGCGCCGAACACCACGACGAGATCGTGATCCGGCAGCAGCGAGACGATCGCATCCTCCACCGCCTCTGTGCGATGCGGAACCCGAATTTCGCGATCGAGCCGGCTCCGCGACGCGGACAGCCGCGCTTTGAGAAGTTGCGCTGTTTTATCCATGACAGTCGACTTCAGCGACGGAAGCATGGTCGCCACCAGTCCGACCTTGAGCGCGGCGTATGGCTGCACTTCGAATGGCCGCGCCTGCGCCAAAATCTCGACGGCGGCGGAAACGGCGGCGCCCGGCGCGGCGAGTGGAATGATCTTGATCGTCGCCACCATGTCGCCCGCCTTGACATCGGCGTGATCGCGCAGAGTGGCGAGCGTCACGGCCGGATCGAGACGGTTGAGACGATCCACCACGGCGCGATCGGCGCGAAACAGGCCGTTACAGGCGGCGAAGACATTGACGCGGCCGGTCGTCGCCGGGGAAAATGTGAGGTGATCTTTTGGTATGGCGTCTGCGATCGCTTGCGCGGCCTCGTCTTCCTCGACGTCGCCCGGCTCGAGACGCACGACGATCGCTTCCGCTATGCCCGCCGCGGCGATCGCCGACACATCGCTTGATGTAAGACGCCGGCCCTTGGGAAGGCTGAGGCCTTCCGCCCTCAGAGAATGCGCCAGCAACGCGCCCTCTGCCTCGTCGAGCGGAACAGGTCCGAATTTCATGCCGTCTCTCCAACGCGATCAGGACGCGATGAAACCACGGGCGCTCGCAAGCGTAAAGACCGGTCGGCCGCTTCACCCGACCAAACGGCGCAAGACTGCATCAACCGCGGTCGCGGAACCGATTGGTGATCGGATAGCGGCGATCGCGGCCGAAATTCTTCTTGGTGATCTTCACGCCCGGCGCCGATTGCCGGCGCTTGTATTCGGCGAGATAGAGCAGATGCTCGACGCGGTGCACGGTGGCGGCGTCATGGCCGCGGGCGATGATGTCCTCGGTGCCCATTTCCTGCTCCACCAGGCATTCGAGAATATCGTCCAGCACGGGATAGGGCGGCAGCGAATCCTGGTCGGTCTGGTTGGGGCGCAATTCGGCCGACGGCGCCTTGTCGATGATGTTGTGCGGAATGACCTCGCCAGACGGCCCCAGCGCGCCGGGAGGCACATGCGCATTGCGCCAGCGCGACAGCGCATAGACCTGCATCTTGTAGAGATCCTTGATCGGATTGAAGCCGCCATTCATGTCGCCATACAGCGTGCAGTAGCCGACCGACATTTCCGACTTGTTGCCGGTGGTCACGACCATGGAGCCGAACTTGTTGGAAATCGCCATCAGGATCATGCCGCGCGCGCGGCTCTGCAAGTTCTCCTCGGTGATGCCTTCCTCGGTGCCCTCGAACAGATCCGACAGCGCCGACAGGAAACCCTGCACCGGCTCCTCGATCGGCACCGTGTCGTAGTGGCAGCCCAGAGCCTTGGCGCAGGCCGCGGCGTCAGTGAGCGAATCGGTCGACGTATAGCGATAGGGCAACATCACCGTGCGCACGCGGTCCTCGCCGAGCGCATCGACGGCGATCGCTGCGCATATGGCCGAGTCGATGCCGCCGGAAAGTCCCAGCACGACATTCTTGAAGCCGTTCTTGTTCACATAGTCGCGGAAGCCGATCATGCAGGCGCGGTAATCGGCCTCCTCCTTTTCCGGCAGCGGCGACATCGGCCCTTCCGAACAGGTCCAGCCGCCCTCGCGCCGCTTCCAGGTCGTCGTCACCACCGCGTCCTCGAACTCCGCCATCTGGAACGCGAGGGAGAGATCGGGGTTGACGGCGAAACTGCCGCCGTCGAACACCAGTTCGTCCTGCCCTCCCAACTGGTTGGCGTAGATCAGCGGCAGCTTGGTGCGGGTGACCTGGGCTTTGACGATGTCATGCCGTATCGGCATCTTGCCGCGGTAATAGGGCGAGCCGTTGGGATGCAGCAGGATTTCCGCGCCCTTGGCCGCCAAAGTGTCGGTGACGCCGAGCGAGCCCCAGATATCCTCGCAAATGGGAATGCCGACCGACACGCCTTTGATCGTCACGGGTTCCGGCTCGCCCCCGGCGACGAAGACGCGTTTTTCGTCGAACTCGCCGTAATTCGGCAGATCCACCTTGTCGCGGATCGCCGCGATGCGTCCGGCCTCGAGCACGGCCACCGCATTGTGACGGCCGGTCTCGCCTTGGCGCGGAAAGCCGACGATCACGGCCGGGCCATCCTCGCGGGTCTCCCCGGCCAGCTGTTCGACCGCGCGCAAGCAGGATCTCAGGAACGCCGGCTTCAGGACCAGATCTTCCGGCGGATAGCCCGAAATGAACAGTTCGGTGAGCAACAGGATATCGGCGCCCTGGCGGTCGGCGTCGGCCAGGGCGTCGCGCGCCTTGGCGAGATTGCCGACGATGTCGCCGACGGTGGGATTGAGTTGCGCGATCGCGATCCGAAGCGTGTCCGTCATAATGCCCATTCTCTCTTTCCGTCCTTTGGTCTTAGCATAAACGTCCGCCTTGTCCATGACACCGGGCGCGCGAACCAAGTTCCCGTTGTTTTTACAAACGATTCGTAGAATGTGGGCCGACAACGCGGAGATCGTGACATGTTGACGGACCTCGAAAAAAGTGCGCTGGGCAAAAGCGCGGAGGAACTGAACGCCTCTGAAAAAAAGGTGATCAAACGGGCCCGCGAGCGGCGCGCGGTTTCCAGCAACGCCAATGAGGAGTTTCTCTCAGGCGCAAATTTCGGCGACAGGCTGGCCGACCAGATCGCCCGTATCGGCGGCTCATGGAGTTTTATTCTCTGCTTCTTCGCTTTTCTGATGTTTTGGGCGGTGCTGAACACCGTGCTGCTGACGACCAGGCCGTTCGACCCCTACCCGTTCATCTTTCTGAACCTCATGCTGTCGATGCTCGCCGCCATTCAGGCGCCGATCATCATGATGAGCCAGAATCGTCAGGCCGAGCGCGACCGCTTCATGGCGGCGAAAGATTACGAGATCAATCTGAAGGCCGAGATCGAGGTGTTGGCCCTCCACCAGAAAATCGACCTCGAAGTGCTCAAGGAGTTGCGGGAGCTGCGGGCCGAAGTCGCGAAAATGCGTGGCTGACAGGCACACCAAGAGTTTCCTAAGTGTGCTAATTAAACATCAGTTCCTAAATTTTGGACTATGTGACAGCTTTTGTTATTTGCGTGCAAAACCGCGGACGTAGTGCAGCATCAGAAACCGGGTTTGGAGGGGCTCGGTTTCTGGCAACCAGCCGGCGCAGGGCCGGCTCACTTTATCCGACTGACTGGAGGTCATTTTGACCATGAAGACCCTTCTTCTCGCATCCGCCGCGGCGCTCGCCATCGGCTCCGCAGCCCAGGCCGCCGACGCCGTCGTCGCCGCCGAAGCGGAACCGATGGATTATGTGAAAGTCTGCGACGCCTATGGCACGGGCTATTTCTACATTCCCGGCACCGAGACCTGCCTCAAGGTCGGCGGACGCATCCGCTTCGACCTGAAAGCCGCCGATTCCTACAAGGCCGACAGCGACCATGGCTGGACCTCGCTGACCCGCGCCGAGATCTACATGGATACGGCGTCCGACACCGAATATGGCGCGCTGAAGACCAAGCTCATCGCCCGCCACGAATTCGTCAACACCTACAACGACGGAACCCACACCACCACCAAGCTGATCGCTGCGACAATCTCCCTGGCCGGTTTCCAGGTCGGCCTGACGGACTCGCTCTACACCACCTTCACCAATTACGGCGGCGACGTCGCCAATGACGACGTGATCAAGTTCGGTCTCAAGGAAACCAACCAGATCTCCTACACCTACCAGGCCGGCGATCTGAAGGCGTCTCTGGGCGTCGAAGCGGACGACAACGTCGCTTATGCCGATCCCAACGGCAACGACTATGTCCCGAACTTCGTCGGCGGCGTCAGCTATGCGACCGACATGTTCGGCGTCGCCGTTGTCGGCGGCTATGACGACACTGCCGACGCCGGCGCGATCAAGGGACGACTGGACGGCAAGTTCGGCGCGCTCTCGGTCTTCGTGATGGGCGCCTGGAACACCGACGGCGACACGATCCACGCCTATGCTCCCGGCGACGGTTATGTCGGCTGGGGTGATTGGGCCGCCTGGGGTGGCGTCGGCTACAAGTTCGCCGACGATCTCGCCGCCAATGTCCAGGTCGCCGGCACCGACAAGAAGACCTTCGCCGCCGCCGCCAATCTCAAGTGGAACCCGGTCTCCGGCCTGCTGATCCAGCCGGAAGTGACCTACACCAAGTGGGACAACAAGGTCGTCGACGCCGACCATTGGAACGGCATGGTCCGCTTCCAGCGCACCTTCTGACACGATCCGACTTCGAAGAGCCCCAAACGGGGCTCTTCTCCTTGCCGGATCAATCGTTGTTGGTCAAAAGATCGGCCGAACTCTTGGGGTATTTCGGCAGATCGTCGAGAATCTCGTAAAAATCGCCCTTGTCGGCGCAGAAGATGTGAGAACCGGGCGTCAACCCGCTCGGCATGTCGACGCTGCCCGCCTGGATCGAGGTGTAGTCGGCGCCCTCGTAGCGCCAGAACAGCGCCGACCCGCAATGCTTGCAGAAACCACGCCGGCCTTTTTCGCTCGAAGCAAACCAGGTGATATTGTCCTCACCAGAAATACTGAGATCGTCGTCGTCGGCCGCCGTGGACGCGTAATAAAGCCCCGTCTGGCGGCGGCATTGACCGCAATGGCAAAAAACCACCTGGCGCATCGGCCCGTCGACCACATAGGTGACGGCGCCGCACAGACAGGCTCCGGTGTGACGTTCGTTCATCATCGCTCCTCATCGTCGTTTGCGGACACAGTGACGAACGCCGGGCGGCAATTCAAATGAATTGGGATGATCCGATCCTACAACGGAATTGATCCTCGCTCCGCCGGCGCCGATCCCAGCGCTTTCCCCGGTGAGCCATGTCGTCACAACATGCTGTTTCAATCTGACCCGATCGCATCGTTTCGAAACGAAGGCGGGCGCCCGGCTGCTCCAAAAATTGCGTAAACCTTTCAGCGTTATCCTTAATTTCTCGGAAACCCGGGCCTGACCAAGCGATCTGTTCCGTCCACGCCGACGCTGGCCTACAAAGTCTCCAGCACAACTCATTGGACTGTGGAGGACCAGATGGCGCGGATCAAGGGTACGAATTTCGCTGACGACATCCATGGCACGGATGGCGACGACGTCATCTTCGGGCTGGCGGGCAACGACATCATCCGGGCGAGCGACGGCGACGACGTCATCAATGGCGGCAAGGGCTGGGACCTGATGGACTACACAACCTATCACGGCCGCCTCTCCATCAAGCTCCAGGATAAAGGTGAGACCCAGGTCTATGGCGACGGCGTGCATCGCGACACGCTCGTGAGCATCGAGCAGATCATCGGCGGATCCGGCGACGACTACTTCGTCGGCAACAAGTCGAACAATGTGTTCGGCGGCGGGGCCGGCCACGATTATTTCGTCGCCAGCAATGGTTACGATACGTATCGTGGCGATGCGGGCTACGATCTCGTCGACTTCTCCCACATCGGCGGGGGCGTGACCTTCAAGATCGACGGCAAGTCCGGCGCGACCTATGTCTATGGCCGCGACGGCTCCTATGACGTGTTGGTCAGCATCGAGAACGTGATCGGCACGAAATACGACGACGTCATCCGCGGCGGCGCGGAGGACAATTACTTCCGCGGCCTCGGCGGCAACGATATCCTCATCGGCGGCGGAAGCGGCGATGTGCTGGACGGCGGCGCCGGAAACGACCGCCTGACCGGCGGCAAGGACGCCGACGTCTTCGACTTCAACGGCAAGTTCGGCCATGACGTCATCACCGACTTCAACGCCGCCGGCGATCATCACGACGTGATCGATCTCCAGGATGTCGGCTACTTCCCATGCTTCGACGATCTCATCACCTATTCGGCGGAACAGGTCGGCAAGGACGTGGTGATCGACGGCGGCAAATACGGCGAGATCACGCTCAAGAACGTCGACATCCACGATCTCTCGTCCGACGACTTCCTGTTCTGATCCCACCCGCCTGGGATTGGATCTGACGCCCGCGCGCCAGCCTCGGCGCGCGGGCGTCGTCCTTTGTTGGTCAGGGCCAGATCTGCGGATTGCCCGACAGCGCTCTGCCGACATAAGCGGCCGTGTTCCTCCAAGTCGGGGCGGGGTCGGCGCCGGGAAAGGCTTCAGCTTTGTTCCCCGACGGCAGATAGTCGCCGTGGTCGTAATCTTCCTTGTCGTCGATGATCCAGGGCGGGCGCGTCTTGCCGATCTGTTTCGGCGGTCCCGAATAGCCCAGGGCCGACGACAGCGGCCATGCCGTTCGGTCGAGCAACTGGCCGAAGAAATTGCCTGCCGGGAACGCCCAACGCAACACATTGTCCTTGCGCGACGCGAGCACATGCACGGCCTCCGCCTTTGCGAATGCGTCGGAATACTCCTTTTCCAGACAGTTCCTTTCGATGGCGCCCGCCATGAGGACGACAGCCCGGACGTCGGCGCGAAGGCCGCGCACGGTTTCCAAGGCGACCCGCGCCCCGAGGCTGTGGCTGAGGATCGACACTTCCACGGTCGCAGGCAGACGATTGTTGCAAAACTTCGCCAAACGCTGACCGGAGGCTGAAGCAGTCGGTTTCTCGACTGGATAACTGATGAAGCCGGCCGCCGAATCCCCGGGCCACAGCACCCCGATGAAGGCGACGGATGGCGGCAGCGCCAACGCTTCCTCCAAACGCGTCAGCTTGCACAAAGCTTCGGACTGACCGTTGTTGAAGCCGTGTACTGACAAGAGCACACTTCGCCCGGAGACAAGTCTCTGCAAGGTCGAAAGTTCGAGGACCGAGGCGCGAATGTCGGCGTCGGTCCTCAGGATCATCGGCTCCGTGCGCAGTCCGCCACCAACGGGCTGCATCCTGAAATTAAGAAACAGCGACATGGCTTCACCGCACGATCGCTTTGAACGAGGTCGACGCGGCGGTGATGGCGCTGGTCAGGTCCTTCGCGATCGGAGCAAGCGGGGCAGCGACGATGCCGATCCCGAACGCCTGCAAAAACAGGAGAAAACCGCCTTGATCGCCGTCCATCACCATGGTGAATGCGCCGATTTCCGATATGACGACCGCAATGGCGGCCGCGATCACGCGCGCCGTGTTGCGATATCTCTGGTCCGCCCGTTCGAACGCCGCATCGAGACGCGCGTCGATCACCCCCTCGAAGCGGGCGAGAAGCGCCAGTTCCATTTCCTCGAGCGGCGCTCCTGTTTCGAGTTTTCTCGAGATGTCCAACAGTGAATTTGCATTGACCCCGGGCGTCGCCTCCGCGAGCTCGCGCGCCGTGCTGGGGGCGATGCCGAGCTTGATCAAGCCCTTGATCGCGATCTTCTGATCCGCGACGTCCATCCCGTTGATCCAGTTGGCTTTGGCCAATTCGAAGGGAGCATCCTCGTTCACCAGCGCCAGCGCCGATCGGAATGGCGTCAGCGCCTCCTCCACGAATCCGTAGCCGATATTCGAGACGCCCCCTTTGAATGCTTTGCTGGAATCGACCAATCCGTAGGCGGCGGTGCCGATGGCGGTCGTGGCCGCCAGGATAGTGGGTAGGTCCATATCGGTCCCCTGAATGAAATATGCCATGGCCGGCAATCGTCGGGACGGCGCGCGCACTGACGCCGCCTCGCGGCGACGCGAAGCGCATAGGTGAAGTTGAAAGACTGGAATGAAACGCCATCAGCATCGACGCAAACGGGTCGATGGCGAATTGAAACACAGCCGATGATATTTAGCAAACAAAATATACAACCCAGCCACCATCGTGGCCGCTCAGGCGCAAACCCAACAATGAACGCCGACTTGCCGCGCCTCGGTTTCCCCTCTATCGAATGCTCAATCGAGATGCTCCTTCCTATCGAAAGCAGCCCACCGCATGCAATTCCTTGTCCAGATCCTCTTTCTCCTCCTGATGTTGGCGATCTACCGGCTCCTCGCGGAGACCGGTCGAGGCATGAGGTTGATCCGATTCTCGCGGCTTTCCACCGAGCCGGCGAACCAGGCGCTGGCGCGGCTGCAAATGGCGATGGACAACACCGGCGGCACATTCGCCGCCGTCGAGGCGATCGTGGAAACGCCCGACGGGGCGCGCACGGTCCATATCGGCCGCGCCGGAGGCCTCCGTCAATTACGGGTGCGACGGATCGAAGGCCTGCCGCATGGCAGCCTGGGCGTCGCGGTGATCTCGGTCGACGGCGTCGACGCGGCGCCCGGGCGTGAATCCGTCGAGATCTGGACCGTCGAGCCGGCCGGCGCCGGCAGCCGCATCACCGTCGAGCAACGGCTGTTCTCCCGCATCGGCGGCGTGATCGCGGCGATTTTCGGGGCATGGAGACAGTTGAGAAGCTTCGTGCGCGGAGAACGGGATTACTCGACCGCGCCGTCCGCCGTCGCACCGCCCACTGGCCGCGCAGGCCAACAGACGCGCGCAGCCCGCAAACCGCTGTTCGGCTCCTTCGATCCGCGCGATTACGCCATGGAGATCGGCTTGTCGCTGGTCGCCTTCGCGCTCCTTCTCACCCAGTTCTCGGTGACGGCGGCGATCCAGCTCACGCTGGTCATCCTTCTGCACGAATACGGCCACTACCTGTCGTTCAAACTGATGGGCAAGCAGGGCAATCGCCTGATGCTGCTGCCCTTCGTCGGCGGCATCGCCGTCTCGTCCTCGCCGCATCGCTCGGAATTCGAGCGGGCGGTCTGCGCGCTCGCAGGTCCCGCGATCTGCGTACCCCTCACCGCAGCGGCGTTCTGCTACGCCTATTTCGCCACCGAGTTTTCCGTCGCCTATGCGTGGGCCGTCAATCTGGCCTATTTCAGCTGCCTGCTCAACGCGCTCAATCTTCTGCCGATCTATCCGCTCGACGGCGGACAGGTCGCAGAAGGCTTCCTTCGCTCCTTCGGTCGCGATATCTTCACCCAGGCGATGATGGCGCTCGCGCTCGCCGGCTTGCTGCTGCTGCTCTGGCTCGGCTATACGCAGATGGCGGTGCTGCTGGCGATCTTCGGCCTGCCCGGCCTATTGCGGCGCGGCTATGCGCCTTCCGCACGCGCGATGACGTCGAAGGAAGCCGCGATCTTGGCGGTGGCCTTTGCCGTCACGCTGGCGACGCATGGCGGCGTCTACGTGTTCGGCTTTGGCGTCTGACATCAAGACCAGCCTATGAAAAAGGCGGCCCGCGAGCCGCCTTTTTCATATCTTGTCAGTCTCGCCTCAGGCGTTGACGGCCAGCTTCTGCTCGTCGCGGCCGGACTTGAGGTTCTCGGCCAGCAGGAAGGCCAGTTCGAGAGCCTGGTCGGCGTTGAGGCGCGGATCGCAATGGGTGTGGTAGCGATCCTGCAGGTCTTCGCCCGTCAGCGCGCGGGCGCCGCCGGTGCATTCGGTCACGTCGTTGCCGGTCATCTCGATATGGATGCCGCCGGGATGCGTGCCTTCGGCATAGTGGATCTGGAAGAAGTTTTCGACTTCCGTCAGGATCCGGTCGAAGGGTCGGGTCTTGTAGTTGTTGAGCGTGATCGTGTTGCCATGCATCGGATCACAGGACCAGACCACCTTGCGGCCTTCGCGCTCGACGGCGCGGATGAGGCGCGGCAGATGCTCGGCGACCTTGTCGTGACCGAAACGGCAGATCAGCGTCAGGCGACCCGCTTCATTGGCCGGGTTCAGAATGTCGATCAGCTCGAGCAGGCCGTCGGCAGTCAGCGACGGGCCGCATTTCAGACCGATCGGGTTCTTGATGCCGCGGCAGTATTCGACATGGGCGTGATCGGGCTGGCGCGTGCGGTCGCCGATCCAGATCATGTGGCCCGAGGTCGCGTACCAGTCGCCGGAAGTCGAGTCGACGCGGGTCAGCGCTTCTTCATAGCCGAGAAGCAGCGCTTCATGGCTGGTGAAGAAATCGGTTTCGCGCAGGCTCGGATTGTTTTCCGGCGTGATGCCGATCGCCGCCATGAAATCCATGGTCTCGGAAATGCGGTCGGCGAGCGCGCGGTAGCGTTCGGCCTGCGGGCTATCCTTGACGAAGCCGAGCATCCACTTGTGCACATTGTCGAGATTGGCGTAGCCGCCCATCGCGAAAGCGCGCAAGAGGTTCAGCGTCGCAGCCGACTGGCGGTAGGCCATGATCTGGCGTTCCGGGTTCGGAATGCGGGCTTCCTCGGTGAATTCGATGCCGTTGATGATGTCGCCGCGGTAGCTCGGCAGCTCCACGTCGCCCTTCTTCTCGATGCCCGAGGAGCGCGGCTTGGCGAACTGGCCGGCGATGCGGCCGACCTTGACGACGGGCTTCTGCGCGCCGAATGTCAGGACCACGGCCATCTGCAGGAAGGCGCGGAAGAAGTCGCGGATCGTGTCCGCGCCATGTTCCGCGAAGCTTTCAGCGCAGTCGCCGCCCTGGAGCAGGAAGCTCTCCCCATTGGCGACCTTGGCGAGCGAGGCCTTCAAACGCCGCGCCTCGCCTGCAAAAACAAGCGGCGGAAACTTGGACAGACGTGCTTCCGTGGCGTCGAGTTGAGCCAAGTCCGGATAAGCCGGAACCTGCTGAATGGGCTTAGACCTCCAGCTAGACGGGTTCCAATTCTGTGCCATAATACTCACCTGTTCGATGTGGATACACTGCGGGCGTGAAACGCTAGCCCGCTGATCGGCGGGCTTATACATATTAAGGAAGAGTTTGCAAAGCCTTCAATGGCTGCAAAACACCGGTTTCGCCGCCGTTCGATGAACAATGAGTTCAGCGTCGCGTCCCTTTACGGCGCGGACTGATACAGCGCCGCGGCGAAGGCGACGACCGCGATCAAGGGAAACAAAAGATAGCTGATGAAGCCGAAGCCGCTACGCTGGGCGTCCAGCATGCGGTCTTCGCCCATGCCGGTGGTGTCGGGGTGAACCGGGCCGGGCCGGATCTTGCTTACGCTTGCCATGATCAATCCTCCGCTGTCTTCATGCCAGGGTTTCGCGCCCGCCGTCTCCTCCCGCCGGCCGCGAAGCATTGATGACTGTCAAATTAGCAGATTTTACGGCCTGTCGCAGAAAAACTTCAGGACGCCTCGGCCGACGCTCGCCGCGCTGCAGGAGCATCGCCGCCGGCGAACAGGTCCTGATGGGCGCGCAGCAGATTCGCGATACGGTCGAGCACGATGCGCACTTCGGGGCGCTTGCGATCATCGTCATTGGCGCCGATGAACAGCGGATGGTCGAGCTCGGCGATGGCTTCGTCGCGCCGCGCCAGCTCCAGATCGCTATCCCCCACGAAGAGCGGCAGCACGCCGAAACCGTGGCCCTTTCGGATCAGTCTCTGCAGGAGATCCGGACTGCTGGTCCAGGTCATGATCCTGTTTTCATGATGCTCGAACACCCAGCGATCCGCGGCGGAGGCGGCGCTTTCCGTCCCGAGCGAAATCCAGCGCTCACTCGCTTCGGCCGTCATCGCGACGGCGCCATAGACGCCGTAGCGCATCGTGACGCTCTGCCGGACGGCGAAGTTGCCGTGATCGGGTCGGACGGCCAGGATCGCCACATCCGCCTCGCGAAAGTCAGGTCGAGCCCGGTATGGGCGGATTTGCAACAGATGCGGAAGGCGTCGTCCTGCCCGCGAATGGCCTGGGCGTGATCTGCGAGAAAGCCGGCGATCCAGGCGTCGCCGGCGATCGAGACGATCGGCAGGGCGAAGGCGCCGCGCTGCCATTCGACAATACTGTCGGCGGCGCGACGCATCACGCGCACATGGTCGAGCAACACCGCCCCGTCATGGGCAAGCCGATAGCCCTGGGGACTGCGAATGAACAGGGTGCGGCCGAGCTGCCGTTCCAGCCCCAGCATGCGGCGGCCGATGGTCGGCGCGCTCACGCCCGTGGCGATCGCCGCGCCGGTCAGCCCGCCTTGCGTCGCCACATGAAAAAACAGATCGAGGTCGTTCCAATCCGCGCCGAGCATGCCGGTCTCCTTCGCGGCCGACCATAGCACGCCCGTGGGCGCGTTGAACATTTCGCAGCTGAAATGGGCTTTTCATCCTTGCGTCTACGTCCTCGGCAGCCCCTGCCCTACCTTGGGATCAGAACAAAACGGCAGGAGAGATATCATGCCCTTATCCGATCCCTTCACTCGCCGCGGCGGCCAGCGCATCCCGAAACCTCATGCGTTTCAGGACCCTCTGGAGCGGGAGGAATGGCGCGGCCTCGACTGGCTCGCGCCGCTTTTGGCGCGGCTGACGCGCGCGAGATCGCCAGATGAAAACGGACCGGCGCGACAGCCGCGCCGGTCCGGCGTCATAGTTCAGACCCGCTCGCCGTTCCTGACGCGATAGGTCGGCGCATACATGGTCACCAGCTCTTCGGCTGCGGTGGGATGCACCGCCATGGTGCGGTCGAAATCATCCTTGGTGCAACCGGCTTTCAGCGTGATGCCGAGAAGCTGCGCCATCTCGCCGGCGTCGTGGCCGAGGATATGCGCGCCCACCACCTTGCGATCCGCGCCGTTGACGATCAGCTTCATGATCATCCGCTCCGCCCGGCCCGACAACGTCGCTTTCATCGGCCGGAATTCCGCACGGTAGACTTCCAGCTCTTCGAACGCCTTGGCCGCCTGCTCCTCGCTCATGCCGACGGTGCCGATTTCCGGCTGGGAGAACACGGCGGTGGCGATGAGATCGTGATCCGGCGAGGTCGGATTGTTCTTGTATTCCGTCTCGATGAAACACATCGCCTCGTGAATGGCGACGGGCGTCAGCTGCACGCGGTCCGTCACGTCGCCGAGCGCGAAGATGCTCGCCACATTGGTCCGGGAATACTGATCGACGATGATCGCCCCGCGCTCGTTCACCGCGACCCCGGCCCGTTCCAGGCCGAGACCCTTGGTGTTGGGCGACCGGCCGATCGCCAGCATCACCTGGCCGACTTCGAGGATCTTGCCTTGCTTGGTCGTGGCGACCAGCTGTCCCTCGGCTTTCTTCTCGACATTGAGGATCACGTCCTCGCAGAGGATCTCGATGCCCTTGGCCTGCATGGCCGCATGCAGACCGCGCCGCATATCCTGATCGAAGCGCGACAGGATCTCCTTGCCGCGATAGATCAGCGTCGTCTTGACGCCGAGACCATGGAAAATATTGGCGAATTCCACCGCGATATAACCGCCGCCTTCGATGAGGATCGCGTCGGGCAGTTCGTTGAGATGGAAGGCTTCGTTGGAGCTGATGCAGTGCTCGAAGCCGGGAAGCGCGCCATGGACCGACGGTGCGCCGCCGACGGCGACGATGATCCTCTCGGCGGTCACGGTCTTGCCGGTCGCCTTGATCAGCACGGTGTGGGGATCGACCAGTTCGGCGCGGCTGTCGATCTGCTCGGCGCCGGCATTGGTCAGCCCTTTGCGATAGAGGCCTTCGAGACGGGTGATTTCCTGATCCTTGGCAGCCACCAGCTTTTTCCAATCGAAACGCGATTCGCCGACCTGCCAGCCGAAACCGGCGGCGTCCTCGAAATGCTCGTGGAATTGCGAGGCGTAGACGAACAGCTTCTTCGGGACGCAGCCGCGGATGACGCAGGTGCCGCCGAAACGGTATTCCTCGGCGATCGCTACTTTCTTGCCGAGCGACGCCGCCACGCGCGCCGCACGCACGCCGCCCGAACCGCCGCCGATGACGAAGAGATCATAATCGTAACTGGACATTTCATTCCCCACTAGAAACTCCCGGCCTCCCGCATGTTCATATGGCGGCTCGAGCGGCAAAAGAAAAGCCCGCCGGGAGGCGGGCTTGCATCGTCGTCGGAGAGCGCCTCACTGCTTGGGCTGCTCGGCCTTCTTTTCGGCGGCGATCGCCGTTTCGAGCGCCGCGTCGGTGGTGGTCGACAGATCGCGGCTCATGCCGGTCGCCCAGATGTCGGCGGCCTTCGACAGCTGACGGATGACGAGAGGGCCATCCTTCAACAGCTTCTGCCCGGCCGGGCCGGAATAAAAGGCGGCGATCTGGTTCAGCTCTTCTTCCGAGAAAGTCTTGGCGTAGATCGCCGCAGCTTCCTTTTCGAGATCGGCGCGTCGCGCGGCGAGTTCGAGCGCCTTGGCGTCGACCGTGTCGTTGATCAGCTGCTCGTAATTGGGCGAGCTCTGGATCAGCGTGCCCTTGAGGCGCTGGGCGATATTGGGAAGGATGGCGTCGAAAGGCTCGGTGATCTTGATCGCTTTCATCGCCGAGCGGGCAGCCTTCAGATGCGCGTCCGAAATGCTCTCCTGAGCGACGGCGAGCGACGCGCCAAACCCGAACATCATGCCCGCGACCAAAGCCGCGCGCCCGATCCTGTCAATCTTCATCATGGACACACTATCTCCTCGTCAGATTAGACCGCGATGGTCCGCGCAGATTGCGGACCCGCGATGATGGCCAGGGAGGCCAGATTGATGAACAGCCCGTGCTCGACCACGCCGGGGATCGAATACAGACTCGCAGCCAGCGCCTCTGCATCAGAAATACGGCCAAAAGAAGCATCGAGAATGTAATGGCCGCCATCGGTCTCATAGGCGTCTTCACCCCGTTTGCGCAGGGCGATCTCGCCGGTCAGACCGAGGCGGGAAGCGCATTTGTCCACCGCGATACGGGTGGCGGCCAGGCCGAACGGATTGACCTCGATGGGCAGCGGAAACTTGCCGAGCGTGTCGACGACCTTGGTTTCGTCGGCGATGACGATCATCCGCGCCGAGGCGGCCGCGACGATCTTTTCCCGCAGAAGCGCGCCGCCGCCGCCCTTGATCAGGCGCAGCTGGCCGTCGACTTCGTCGGCCCCGTCGATGGTGAGGTCGAGTTCGGGAAGCTCGTCGAGCGAGTTCAGGGGTACGCCGAGTTCAAGGCAGAGCCGCGCGGTGCGCTCCGATGTCGGCACGCCGCGGACCTCGAGCCCTTCGGCCACCTTTTCGGCCAGCAACCGGACGAATTCTTCCGCGGTGGAGCCAGTGCCGATTCCGAGGCGCATGCCGTGCTCGACATGCTTGAGCGCCTCTTGGGCGGCGATGATTTTCATATGCCGGGCGTCCATCCGCCAGGATCTCCGATTGTTCGTGGACGGGCTTTTACACGAGCTTGTGAGCGAGCGGAAGAAGCAAAGACGAGTTTTGCATCGTCTGCTTCCCGCCGGGAAATGACAGACGGCAAGACGACTGGCGTTGCGGCGCGATTTACATGACGGCCGGCGATGTTTATCACAGCCTCATTCTTTGTGAGGAGACTGCCCGTGCCGCGCCTGCTTGCCGTATTCGATCTCGACGGAACCCTGATCGACACCGCCCCCGACCTGATCGACAGCCTGAACTTCACCATCTCGGCGCGCGACCTGCCGCCGGTCGGCTTCGAAGATCTCACGCATCTGGTCGGGCATGGAGCCCGCGCCATGATCGAGCGCGCGTTCGCGCTGCGCGGCCAACCGCTGGCGGAAGACGATTTCCCGCCGATGCTGGAGCGATTCATCGCGCATTACCGCGGCGGCATGCCGGGCAAGAGCAAGCCTTATCCCGGCCTTGTCGAGGCGCTCGACCGTCTGGCGGCGGCCGATGTGGCGCTCGCCGTCTGCACCAACAAGATGGAGGGGCTGGCGCGCCCGCTTCTCGAAGGCCTGGGCCTCGCCGACCGCTTTGCCGCGATCACCGGCGGCGACACCTTCACGGTGCGCAAACCCGACGCCGCCCATCTCCTCGGCACCATCGAACGCGCCGGCGGCGACCCTTCCCGAACCGTCATGGTGGGCGACAGCCTCAACGACATCAAGGTCGCGCAGAACGCCAAGATCGCATCGATCGCCGTGCCATTCGGCTACTCGGACACGCCTGTCGAAGATCTCGGTCCGAGCGTGGTGATCGGCCATTTCGACGAGTTGACGGCGGAATTGATCGAGAGGCTGGTGGCGGACTGAGGTTCGGCGAACCAGGAAGGCGATTGTAAATTCGCGGGTTTGCCTTCATATTTGGGGAAGACACATCCGAGAGGGCGCGCATGGCCTCCCTGACGATCCGGGATCTACCCAACGACATAGAACAGGCGCTCATCCGAAGGGCGGCTCAGCATGGACGAAGCACGGCCGAGGAAGCTCTCTCTATCCTGAAGCGCGAAACCGGTGCGGCCAGTCCGTCACGTCTAGGCTCCCTGCTCGCCGACATTGGACGGGAAGCAGGGAGCGGCGAAGACGCGCACTTGGATGTCAGAAGCAATTTCCTGCCTCGCGCACCCTTCGAATGATCCTTGTGGACACCAATGTAATCTCAGAAGCGTGGAGACCGACGCCAGCGGCGGAAGTCATTGCATGGCTCGATCATCAAGCGCTTGATACGCTTTTCCTGTCCGCCATCACGGTGGCCGAACTCAGATATGGCGTGGGCATCATGCCTCTCGGAAAACGTAAGCAAGTTTTGGAGAGGCGGCTTGAGGAGGAAGTGCTGCCTCTCTTTGCGGAACGAGTCTTGCCCTTCGATCTCCCTGCATCAGCGGCTTACGCATTTTTGATGTCCTCGGCAAAGAACCGTGGACGGGCCATTTCCTTCGCTGACGGTTTGATAGCCGCGACAGCGATGTCACGCGGGTTTTCGGTCGCAACCCGCGATCTGTCCCCTTATCTAGCGGCAGGCATCAACGCGATCGATCCTTGGCGGTTTGCAATATAGGCGGCTTTACAACGAGCCTGGTAATCATGCCGAAATAAGCAGAGCGACTTCGTCTCTACCGCCATCTATTCTTCCAGCCGCTTCATCCCCGCCTGCGCCGCGCTCTCATAGCAATGACGTCGCAAAGAGTGACGCGGCGGCCCGCGACACTGCCAAAAACACATAAGGCGGCCCGAAGCCGCCTTATGTTAGTCAGACCTAGGGACGATCGTTTCACCCCTGACCGTGGCGCGCCTTCCGGGTCGCATCCAGCGCGCGGCCCAGATACATGTCGCGATCATACACATCATCGAAATATTCCACTGCGCCGTCCTTGTTGGGGAAGGCGGTGAAATAGGAGACGTAGACCGGAAACTTCTCCGGCACCTTGACCTGATGGTTCTTGCCGGTAGCGATCTGCTGGTCGACGTCGGCGACCGACATATTGAGCACCGCAGCGGCCATCTTCTTCGGATCGACCAGACGAACGCAGCCATGGCTGAGAGCGCGCATGTCGCGGCCGAAGAACTTCTTCTGCGGCGTGTCATGCATGTAGATCGCATGAGAGTTCGGGAACATGATCTTCAGCTGTCCCAGCGCATTGTCGCTTCCGGGCGGCTGGCGCACATCGACGGAGTCGGTCGTGCTCCAGTCGATGTCGGTCGACGACATCTGCTGACCGCCGACCGACGTCTCGTAGCCGAGTCGGTCGAGATAGCTGGGGTCCTGGCGCAGCTTCGGCAACATCTCGTTGACGATGATCGAGCGCGGAACGCCCCAATAGGGATTGAATTCGACGACTTCGATCTCGTCCTGGAAGAAATAGGTCTGGTTGGCCTTTGACCCGACGACGACCTTCATCTCGAACTGTTCGCGGCCTTCGTTGTAATAGTAGGCCTTGAACGCCGGCTGGTTGATGAAGACGAAGCGCGGGCCGAGATCCTTCGGCAGCCAGCGCATCTGCTCCATCGCCACCACGAGCTTGTTGATCTTGGCGCTGTGGCTGTCGCCGCCGCTGAGAACACGGACCGTGCCGCGGCCGACGACGCCGTCGCCCTTCAGGCCGTTCTCGGTCTGATAGGCCTTCACCAGTTCGACGATCTCCGGCGCGTAATCGGCGCCGCCTTGGTAAGAGGCGAGCGTCAGCGAATGATCGAGCTTGAGCTTGTCGGAACCGCGCTGGCGAATGGCCGCAACCACATTGGCGAGCTCGGGATTGACGTCGCCCGGCTTGATCAGGGTGCCCGGCGCAACATCCACCCGCGCTTCCTGTTCGCCGTCGACGGCCTTCAGTCGCGCCAGCTCGGCCTTCAACGCCTGGTACTGGGCGTTCTGCGGATTGCGGCTCACCAGATAGGCCTTCACGTCTCCCGAGAGCGCGACATTGGTCAGCGCGGCGTCGAGATTGACCGTCTTGCGCTTGAAATCGTAATAGCCCGAGATCCGGTTGGGATCGATGCGGCCGCGCTGGGCGTCCTGGACATAGGTCAGCACGGCGGCCGACATCTCGATCTCGAACTGCATCAGTCGCTTCTGACGCGCGGCCGGATCGGCGTCGGTCATTGCGCCATCGGGATCTGTCACGGCGTAATCGGCGGGATCGAGGCCGTCGGAGCCGGCGTCGGCGAGCGCCGCCATCGCGTCTCGGGCCTTCTGGCTGACGCCGTTGGCGTCGACCCATACGAGCCCCTGATGCGTGGCGTAGTATTTCTCGATTGCGGTCGCCACTTCGGACGGGGCCCTGACCTTGACATCGGCCATGAAGGCGCGCGGCTCGGCGCCGGCGTCGAAACTCGCAGGGCCGGAGATGGTCTGGATCGAGCCGGTCGCCTCGGGCTGTTCGATCGCAGCGGCCGACGCGGATTGGCTGGACGACGCGAATTTTGACGCGGCGATCCAGCGCAGAGCATCGGCCTTGTAGGCATTGTAGGTCGGACCCGTCACTTTCGGCAACGGCCTGGCCGGCGCTGCGGGGTCCGGGAAGGCGCTGGTGTCGTCATCCAGCGACCCGGCGAAGGGCTGCTGCGGTCTCTGTGCGGCCTTGTTGCCCTTGAGGAAGTCGAGCAATGTGGCGGCGCCGACAGGCGCGGAGCTCATTCCGATCGCGCCAGCCACGGCAAGTGCGACGATCGCTGTCGTAGTCTTCATCTTCATGTTGCTATCATTCCCGACGACGAAACGCCGTCACCCCAAATCAAGTTGCTGACAGACTAGCGGATCGCCAATCCCTTGAAAAGAAAACGGATGACCGGTCGACTTCATTCATGAGGTCACAAATTTGTGACGCGTTTTGGGCAGGCCCGATTTCGAGCATCCACAACACACTGATAACCTTAATTTATTGTTAACCCGCCAGATATGCTTTCGCCCTCGGACGTCAGGCTTGCCGCCCAGTTTCGCATAGTTCGTTTCGGAGAGGCTGTGGCGAAAATGGCGCAGACATCGCTGCGGCTAACGGCGGATCTTCAAGGTTTCCAGCGCTTTCCGACAGATGTCCGGGCTGCGGCCGCAGCAATCCTGCATGAGAAAGCCGAGGAGTTGTCCCATCGCGGAAATTTCGGCGAAGTAGCGGATGTTGCGCCCTTCCCGCTGCGCCCGGATCAGATGCGCCGCAGACAGCATGGTCAGATGTTGAGAGAGCGTATTGGGCTTGAGATCCAGCGCCACGGCAATCTCGCCGGCATTGAGTCCATCGCCTCCCGCCGCAACGAGCAGACGGAAAATGTCGAGACGGCCGGCATGCGACAGCGCCGTCAGCTTGCTCAGAACCGGTTGCTTGTCAGTCTCGATCTCGTCCATCGCCGCCCGGCTTTCAGTCGCCGCCCTTGCTTCATCGCATATAGGAAGGCGAGGCCGCGCTTGCACGTAAATTCTTGCGCCTTGCGAACGGAGTTGTGTGCTGAGGACGTTGGAGTGACCACTTCCTTTCACGCGCAGGCGGGATTAGACAAGATACTGGACTCGGATCAGAAGGATATTCCCCATGCCGACACGCATCGAAACCGACACTTTCGGCCCCATCGAAGTGGAAGACGATCGCCTCTGGGGCGCGCAGGCGCAGCGTTCGCTCGGAAACTTCCGCATCGGCTGGGAGAAACAGCCGGCGTCGATCGTCAAAGCGCTCGGCGTGGTCAAGCAGGCCGCCGCACGCGCCAATATGAAGCTCGGCCAGCTCGATCCCAAGCTCGGCGACGTCATCGTCACGGCGGCGCAGGAGGTCATCGACGGCAAGCTCGACGATCATTTCCCACTGGTGGTCTGGCAGACCGGCTCCGGCACCCAGTCGAACATGAACGCCAACGAGGTGATCTCCAACCGCGCGATCGAAATGCTGGGCGGCGCCAAGGGCTCCAAGAAGCCGGTTCACCCCAACGACCACGTCAATATGAGCCAGTCGTCCAACGACACCTATCCGACGGCGATGCATATCGCCTGCGCCGTCGAGATCGCTCATCACCTGATCCCAGCCCTCATCCATTTGCACAAGGCGCTGGAGGCCAAGTCCAAGGAATTCGAGCACATCATCAAGATCGGCCGCACCCATACGCAGGACGCCACGCCGCTGACGCTCGGCCAGGAATTCGGCGGCTATGCGGCGCAGGTCCACTCGGCCATCAAGCGGATCGGCGACACGATGAGCGGCCTGCTGCAACTCGCCCAAGGCGGCACCGCCGTCGGCACCGGGCTGAATGCGCCGGTCGGTTTCGCCGAACTGGTGGCGGAGGAAATCGCGGTGATCACCGGCATGCCCTTCGTCACCGCGCCCAATAAATTCGAGGCGCTCGCCGCCCATGACGCCATGGTCTTCTCGCATGGCGCCATCAACGCCGCCGCCGCCGCGCTGTTCAAGATCGCCAACGACATCCGGTTCCTCGGCTCCGGCCCGCGCGCTGGCCTCGGTGAGTTGGCGCTGCCGGAAAACGAACCGGGTTCCTCGATCATGCCGGGCAAGGTCAATCCGACCCAGTGCGAGGCGCTGACTCAGGTCTGCGCGCACATCTTCGGCAACAATGCCGCGATCACCTTCGCCGGCAGCCAGGGGCATTTCGAGCTGAATGTCTACAATCCCGTGATGGCCTATAACTTCCTGCAATCTGTGCAGCTGCTCGGCGACGCCGCCCGCTCCTTCACCGACAATTGCGTGATCGGCATCACAGCGCGCGAGGACAATATTCGCCAGGGCGTCGAGCGCTCGCTGATGCTGGTCACCGCGCTCGCCCCCGTCATCGGCTACGACGCCGCCGCCAAGATCGCCAAGACCGCCCACAAGAACGGCACCACCTTGAAAGAGGAAGCGCTGGCGACCGGGCTGGTGACGGAAGCGCAATATGACGAGGTGGTCAGGCCGGAGAAGATGGTGGGGCCGGGCTGAGGCCGGCGGACCTGATCTGAAACGGATGTCGCGGGGGCTACTATGCCGCGACATCCCCAATCAGCGCCGCAGCCGGAATATTCCAAGCCTTGCTGAGTTTGCGGATCTGGTCCAAATTGATCTCGCGCCGCTTGTTGAGGAGATCTGACGCGCGCGCCTTGGAGCCGAGGACAGCGACAAGGTCTGCACGAGAATAGTTGTTCGTCTCCATCACCGCCTTGATGACCTCGACCGGTTCGGCCCGCGGGATCGAATAGACCCGCTTCTCATACTCCTCGATCAGCAGGACGAGCGCATCGAAGCGAGCGGCGTCGAGACTTCCTTCCTCCGGCTCCGCCTCGACGAAGGGACGCACGGCAAGAAGCGCGGCTTGATATTCGTCCTCGCTCTGCAATGTCCTCAAGCTTGAGAAATCCATGGCTGCCTCCTAGAGATCCTTGACGCTGATGCGGTCATCGTCTGCATGCGTGCCGACGAAGAGGACAAAAACCCGTTTCGTGCGATAGCCCACCAAACCGACCAAGCGATATTTGTTGCCGCCGACATCGAACACGACCTTGCCGTCCGCAACATAGTCCGCCGAATTGAACGTCTTCCTCAGATCGTTGAAATCGTTCCACACGGCATCGGACACAGTTGTGTGCCATGACGTCAGCGCGGCCCTGGCGGCGTCACGCGGCAGCCCGGCCGTCTGGCTCTCCCAGAACTTCACCAATGCTGACTTGGCGATGATGTGCATGGCGCACCATAGCCCGTTCCCAAACTGGAAACAAGTCTCCAGAGAATATCGCTGATTCAGCGACGGCTCACGCCGCCGCTTCCATCCGCGCATCCTCCAGCGCCATCTGCGCGCCCTTCTCGGCCACCATCATCGTCGGGGCGTTGATGTTGCCGGCCGTGACGTTGGGGAAGATCGAGGCGTCGATGACGCGCAGGCCCGGCACGCCATGCACGCGCAGACGCGCGTCGACCACGGATGTCTCGGCGTCAGGACCCATCATGCAGGTGCCGCAGAGATGGTAGATCGAGCCGGAATTGGCGCGGAAATAGTCGAGGAACGCCTCGTCGCTCTCCGCCTGCGGGCCGGGTGAAATCTCGGCCTCGCTCAGCGAGGCGATGGCCGGCGCAGAAGCGATCCGACGCACCAGGCGGCTGCCCTGGATCACTTCGTCGAGGTCGCGCTCGGTGGTCAGGAAATGCGGCATGATCTTTGGGCTAGCGTGGCTGTCGGGAGAAGCGATCATGATTTCGCCGCGGCTTGTCGGCCGGCAGGAATTGAAGGCGATGAGATAGCCGGAATAGGGCTCCGGCGTAAGGCCGGATTTCGGCGTATTTGGAATGCGATAGGAGAGCGGGTTGAAGTAGAGCTGGATGTTGGGCCTCGGCTCCTCCGGCCGACCGCGGAAGAAGCCGCCGGCCTGATTGACGCTCATCGAGAAGGGTCCCGTGCCGCTCAGAACATAACGCAGGCCCATCAGCATGCGGTGATGGAATTTCGAGAAAGTGTCGTTGAGCGTCGGGATTTTCGACTTGTAGTAAAAGCTCGCGCAGAGATGGTCCTGCAGGTTCCGCCCGACGGCCGGCAGATGCCTGCGCACCGCCACGCCCGCCTTCTTCAGAACGTCGCCATCGCCGAGCCCCGAGCGCTGGAGAATGGCCGGGCTGCCTACGGCGCCGGCGGCCACGATCACCTCACGCCGCGCCGAAAAGGTCAACCTCTCCCCATTACGCGTCGCCTCGACGCCGACCGCGCGTCCGGTGGCGTCAAAAGCCAGTCGCTCGACATGGACGAAGCGCTCGACGGTGAGATTGGGTCGCGCCAGGATCGGCTTCAAATATTCGGCGCTCGAATGGGAGCGACGTCCCCCCTTGGTGTTGATGTCGTAGACGCCGCCGCCTTCGATCGTCGCGCCGTTGAAGTCGCGGTTGACAGGCAGTTGCAGTTCGCCGCAGGCGGCGAGGAAGGCGTCGGTGATGCGATGCGTGCCGCCGCGCATCGGCGTCACATGGATGGGCCCCGTGTCGCCATGCCAGTCATTGGCGCCGTCGGCATGGGTTTCCAGCCGTTTGAAAACCGGCAGCACGTCCTGGTACGACCAGCCGGGATTGCCCGCCGACGCCCAGTCGTCGAAATCCGAGGCCGCGCCGCGCACATAGACCATGGCGTTGATCGAACCGGAGCCGCCCTGCACCTTGCCGCGCGGCACATAGACCCGGCGTCCGCCGAGCTCGGCCTCCGGCTCGGAATAGTACATCCAGTTGACCTTCGGATTGTAGTAGCTCATCGCGTAACCGATGGGAATCTTGAACCAGAAGGAATTGTCCTTGCCGCCGGCCTCGATCAGCAGCACGCGATAGCGGCCGTCCTCCGTCAGTCGATTGGCGAGAATGCAGCCGGCCGAGCCGGCGCCGACGATCACATAGTCATAGCTGCTCATGGCGGCGCTCAGTGCTTGAGGATGACGAGACGGGTCTGGGTGAATTCCAGCATGCCGTGCTTGCCGTCGTCGCCGCCGAGGCCCGAGCGCTTCCAGCCGGCGTGATAGCCCTGATAGGGCTCTCCCGGGAAACGGTTGACATAGAGCTCGCCGGCTTCCACCACGTCGGAAGCGCGCATGATATTACGGTAGTTCTCGGTCATCAGCACCGAGGCGAGGCCATATTGATGGTCGCTCATCATCTGGAGCGCCTCGTCGAAGGACGAATAGGAGATGACCGGAAGAACCGGCCCGAAGATCTCTTCGCGCACGATCTCCATGTCGTGGCGGCAATCGAGCAGCAGCGTCGGCGGATAAAAGAAGCCGTCGCCCTCGGGCAGATAGCCGCCCGCAGCAATTGTCGCTCCTTCCTGCGCGGCGCGTTCGACCATGGCGTGGACGCGCGCGCGCGACGCCATGGTCTGCAGCGGCCCGACCTTGGCCGGATCCTCGGACCGATCGCCGAATTCACGCGCCTTGAAAGCGGCGGTCAACTTGGCCACCAGCTGATCATGCACGCTTTCATGGACATAGACCCGTTCGGCCGAAGTGCAAACCTGGCCGCAGTGATAGCTTTTGGCCCCAATCAACAGGGATGCGACTTGGTCGAGATCGGCGTCCGGCTCCACCACCACAGGCGTCTTGCCGCCGAGTTCCAGCGAGGGCTTGGCGATATTGACCTTGCAATAATCGAGCACCGCCTGCCCGGCCGCAACGCTGCCGGTCAGGGTGATCATGCCCACCTGCGGCTGGGTGCATAGAACGCGGGCGACGTCGTGATCCATGGTCAGCACGTTGAGCAGGCCCGCAGGCACGCCCGCCTCTTCAGCACAGGCGGCGATCGCGAAGGCCGAGGTCGGCGTGGAGTTCGACGGCCGCACCACCACGGCGTTGCCGGCGATCAGCGCCGGGGCCACCTTGCGTACGAAGGTGTAGACCGGAAAGTTGAAGGGTATCAGGCAGGCGGCGACGCCGATCGGCACCCGCTTCAAGAGCAGCGTCTCGTCGCAGCTGTCGCTTTCGATCACCTCGCCTTCGATGCGCCGCGCCCATTCGGCGTGATAGCGCATCAGGTCGACGCCATAGCCGGTTTCCGCGCGAGCGTCGGCCAAGCTCTTGCCGCTCTCGCTGGCCAGCGCTGCCGCGATCTTATCGGCATTGCGTTCGATGGCGTCGGCGAAGCGCCGCAACATATCGCCGCGCTCGATGGCGGGACGCGCGCCCCACTCCTTCTGCGCATCGGCTGCGCGTTCGACGGCGGTCACCGCCTCGTCGGCGGAGGCCGAAGGAACGCGCGCGAAGACTTTTCCCGTCGCCGGATTGACGACGTCGATCATGCGGCCCGATTGCGAGGAGGCGAAACGTCCTCCGACAAAGATCTGGTGGTCCATGGCCTTGATTCCCGATGCAAATGACACGCCCGAAGCGGCTGTTATCGCTCAGCAAAATCCGGGACTGAACAAAGCGCAAGCGAGGAGTTGTCGGGCAAAGCATTCCAAAAAGGAATGCTCGGAAAATTCAGGCGGAAAGCTGCCGCTCCAACCAGGCGCGGAAAGCTGCGACCTTGTCGCTTTCGCTGCGCTCGCGCCGCGTCACCAGCCAGTAGGATTGATGGCCGGGCACCTCGACATCCATGATCGTCGTCAACAGCCTCTGGTCGAGAAGCGGCGTAATCATGGCGCGGTCGGCCACCGTTACGCCCATGCCGTTGACGGCCGCTTCGATGGCGAGATCCAGAAGATCGAATTCGAGGCCGCCGCGGGTGTCGACGTCGGCCAGCCCCGCCGCATCCAGCCAATGCCGCCAGGTGAGATAGCGCTGGTTCGACGAGGCCAACACATGCACGAAGGTGAAGCGAGAGAGATCGCCGCCGGAAACCGTCCCCTGCCCCTTGAGCAGCGACGGCGCGCAGACGGCGACATGTCGCTCCGTCATGAGATGACTGACCTGCATCAGCGGCCACTCGCCGTCGCCGAAGCGGATGGCGCAATCGAGCAGGCTGCGTTCGCCAAGATTGTCTTGCAGATCGGTGCTGATGCTGATGTCGACGTCGGGCAGCGCTTCGCGCAGCGACGGCAGGCGCGGCATCAGCCAGCGCCGCGCGAAGGTCGGCGGCGCATTGAGCCGCAGCCGCGCGCCGCTGCTCTTTTCCATGATCGAGCGCACCGTTAATTCGACATTGTGGAGGGCGTCCTGCAGCGTGGCGTAAAGTTCCGCCCCGGATTCCGTCAGTTCGAGATCGTGATGCTTGCGGATGAACAACGCTTCGCCGAGTTGCTCCTCGAGGTTGCGCACCTGGCGGCTGACGGCGCTCTGGGTGAGGTTCAGCCGCTCGGCCGCCCGCGTGAAACTTCTCGTCTGGCCGACGACCTCGAAGATCTTCATGGCGGTCAGGGCGGGCAAGCGGCGCATTCGTAACTCCGGCGTCGGAAACGCGCGACGCTATCGTCCCGCGCGCTCCAAGGGAAGACCTCAGCTTCTCCGCCGGAGAATATGGTCGAGCGAAATCGGCTCGGCGACGCGTACCGCGTTGCGCCCCGCGCGCTTCGCCTCGTACAGCGCCAGATCGGCTTCGGCGATCATGTCCTCGAGGCCGTTGACGCCGCCATGGCTGACGGCGAGGCCGAAGCTCGCGGTGATCCGGCCGCGCTGGACAGGATCAATAATTGTCTGTTCCAGGCTTCGTCGCAGCCGCTCGGCCACGCCTTTGGCGTCCTTCAGCGAGGTTCTCGGCAGAAGGATGAGGAATTCCTCGCCGCCCATGCGCGCCGCGACGTCATAAGGACGGAGATTATCGCGCAACACCTGGCCGATTGCAACGAGCACGTGATCACCGATTTCCTGGCCGAAATCCTCGTTGACCGATCGAAAATTGTCGAGGTCCATCAGCACCACGCTCAGCGTTTCGCGGCCGCGCTGGGCGCGCGCCAGTTCCTCGGCGCCGCGGTCGAGCATAGCCCGGCGATTGACGAGACCGGTCAGGATATCTGTCGTGGCCTGCGCCTTCAGCTTCTTCAGCGTGATGTCGAGCTCGCCGACCAGCCGCGCCACGGAATCCGACACCATGCCGATTTCGTCGTCGCCAGCCGATTCGAGCCGCGGCAGATAACCTTCAAGTCGAAAGCGGCGCAGGCCTTCGGCCAGCTCGCTGAGCGGAAGCAGGTGCCACCAGACCGCAGTCATGCACAGAATCGATCCGAAGAGCGTGGCCAAAGTCGGCCAGATCAGCACATGCAGCGGCGGCAGGCTTCCCGCCTGCATCAGCATCACCGCCAACGGCATGTGAACGCCGAGGAGGCAAACAAACGATATTTTTTGGACAACGGATGTCCCAACCCCGCGTGATACGGGTCTTCGGTTCGGAATCATTCCGAGCTCCCTCTGTTTCCAGGGCTCGTTCAAACTAAGACCGAGGCGTGAACACGCCTCTAACGAACAATATACAATTTGAACTATGCGGGAGGCTTGCGTCACTCCTGAACAGAGATTGTGACGTTCGCGTTCAGGTTTGCCTCGGTTTTACAATCGATTAAGCAGAAAGGCCTAGCCGAGGGCGCATTGAAATTCGTGCGGCCAGCTTATACACAGGCCGCATTTGCAGCGCTTCTGGCATTGAAAGGCAAGCTTATGGCCGCAGATCTCTTCCCGCTCGGCGAGGACAAGACAGAATACCGCAAGCTTTCATCCGATCATGTCTCGACGGACATGTTCAAGGGTCAGGAGATCCTGACGGTCGCCGAGGAGGGTCTGCGTTTGCTCGCCGAAGCCGCCTTCGCCGACATCAACCATCTCCTGCGCGCCGACCACCTCAAGCAGCTCGCCTCGATTCTCGACGACCCTGAAGCCACCGGCAACGACCGCTTCGTCGCCTATGATCTGCTCAAGAACGCCAACATCGCCGCCGGCGGCGTGTTGCCGATGTGCCAGGACACCGGCACGGCGATCATCATGGGCAAGAAGGGCCGCCGCGTCTGGACCGAAGGCGGCGATTACGAAGCCTTGGCGCATGGCGTCATGGACGCCTATCTCAGGAAGAACCTGCGCTATTCGCAGCTCGCGCCCATCTCGATGTTCGAGGAAAAGAACACCAAGAACAATCTCCCGGCCCAGATCGACATCTATGAAGAGGGCGTCGACGAATACGAATTCCTGTTCGTCGCCAAGGGAGGCGGCTCGGCCAACAAGACCTACCTCTACCAGGGCACGCCGTCGCTGCTGACCCATGACCGCATGGTGACCTTCCTCAAGGACAAGATCCTGTCGCTCGGCACGGCGGCCTGTCCCCCCTACCATCTCGCCATCGTGATCGGCGGGACGTCGGCGGAGATGAATCTGAAGACCGTGAAGCTCGCCTCGACCCATTATCTCGACGAATTGCCGACCGAAGGTTCGGAAAGCGGCCACGCCTTCCGCGATCTCGAGATGGAACAGGAAATCCACAAGCTGACCCAGTCGCTGGGCGTCGGCGCGCAATTCGGCGGCAAGTATTTCTGTCACGACGTCCGCGTCATCCGCCTGCCGCGCCATGGCGCGTCGCTGCCGATCGGCCTCGGCGTCAGCTGTTCGGCCGACCGCCAGGCCAAGGGCAAGATCACCAAGGACGGGATCTTCCTCGAGGCGCTGGAGACCGATCCGTCGAAATACATGCCCGACATCGACGAGAGCCGTCTCTCCGACGGCGTGGTGAAGATCGACCTCAACCGTCCGATGGCGGAAATCCTGGCGGAACTCAGCAAGCATCCGATCAAGACGCGCCTGTCGCTGACCGGCCCGATCATCGTGGCGCGCGATCTGGCGCATGCCAAGATCCGCGCGCGTCTGGAAGCCGGCGAAGGCATGCCGGACTACTTCAAGAACCACCCCATCTATTATGCCGGACCGGCCAAGACGCCGGAGGGCTATGCCTCGGGCTCCTTCGGCCCGACGACCGCAGGCCGCATGGATTCCTATGTCGACCAGTTCCAGTCCTTCGGCGGCTCGATGGTGATGCTCGCCAAGGGCAACCGCTCCCGCCAGGTGCGCGACGCCTGCGGCGCGCATCACGGCTTCTATCTCGGTTCGATCGGCGGCCCCGCGGCGCGGCTGGCCAAGGACTGCATCAAGAAGGTCGAGGTGGTGGAATATCCCGAACTCGGCATGGAGGCGATCTGGCGGATCGAAGTCGAGGACTTCCCCGCCTTCATCGTCATAGACGACAAGGGCAACGACTTCTTCAAAGAGCTCAATCTGGAATAGGCCCACCCGCCGGCAAGATATCGCAAGTGGAGATTGGAGACGCCCGGCGCGCGATCAGTGGCCGGGCGTTTCTGCGTCGCCCATTGCGGATGCGGGCTTTTGCTCCGAACGCCGGGCGACAGGCGGGCAATACGCTCGAGGACCGCGGCCGCCCGACTGTATTGAAGATCGTTAACGCTTTCCAAATACTTCAAGAATATAAGTTCATGCAAATAGACTGAGGAGTTTCCCATGACAGGTTCGCAGGGCAAGGTGCAGGTGCCGGATGTCGCCGCGCAGGTCACCTATGCGATGCGCCAGATGGGCGTCTCTCCGATGCCTCGAAACTACGAACTGTTCTATGAAGCCTATATCGGCTCCAATCCCAAACTGACCAAAGATCTGGCGGCGCTCGGCAACCGCGCCACCCAGGAAGAACTCGACGCCATCGGCGCACAGTATTTCAGTCGGCATCAGGGAAACGCCGTCGATCACGCCCATCATAAGATTGTCCGGGAACTCGAAGGACTGGTGAATATGCTTCGCCAGGAGCAGTCGTCGCTCGAAAGCTACAACAAACTGCTCGGCGAAACCTATCAGCGCATCAATTCCAAGAGCGCGGCCAGCACCGAACTGCTCACCAACGCCATTTCGCTTCTGACGGAAGCGACCGACAACACGATGACCCATGGTCAGGAAACCATGGTCGGCATGGCCAACAAGTCGCGCGAGATGGAGGACATTCGTCGTGAACTCGACGAATACAAGCGCATCGCCAATACGGATTCGCTGACGCGTCTCTTCAACCGCCGCGCCTTCGACGAAAAGCTGGCATCGATCTTCGACAGCCAGTTCGGTCGCACCACGACGTCGCTGGTGATCGGCGATATCGACCATTTCAAGAACATCAACGACTCGTTCGGCCATCCCGTCGGAGACAAGATCCTGGCGACGGTCGCCAATGTCATCCGATCGAATGTGCGCAAGGACGTCTTCGTCGCCCGCACCGGCGGCGAGGAATTCGCCATCATTCTCGAAGGCGCCTCCCAGGAAGAGGCCAGCGCCGTTTCAGAGCGCATCAGACGGGCGCTCGAATCGACGCCGTTCAAGAATTCCAAGACCGGCGTCAATTACGGCCCCGTCACCCTGTCGCTCGGTCTCTGCCTGGCGGCCGAGGCCGAAAGCCCTCAGGAGCTCTACCAGAAGGCCGACGTCGCGCTCTATTGCGCCAAGAGCAACGGCCGCAACAAGGTCATGGTGTTCGAAGACGGCATGAAGAAGGAACTTTCCAAGAGCTGGCTGCTCTATAAGAAGTAGGCGGCGCGCCACACGCGCCGCGCCGGCTCAGTCGTCGTTGCTGGCGTCGAGTTCTTCGGGACGAAGCCCATGCTCGGCCCGCCCCTTGGCCATTTCCGAAAGCGCCTTCAAGCAAGCTTCAAAACCGGTAAGATCGGTGTAGAGCGCATCGGCCGCCGCCTTATGCACGGCGACATGGCCGCCGCGCCTGACAACGCCGCCATGCATCATCAGATTGTCGATCATGTCGAAATCTTCGAGCGACAGCCCGTCGGCCCCACGCTTGTGGCCGTCTTCGCCGACGCTGATTTCGCCATTGTAATAGGCCTTGGTGCGTTCGAAGTGGTTTTCGACGACATTGGTGTAGGCGGTGACCAGCTTGCCCTGGGCGCACATATAGCCGAGTTCGAAACAGGTGCCGACATCGGCGGCGATGCCGCGAAACGGCGTGAGATTGGCGACGATCGCATCCGCGGCATCCATCATCTCTTCGTCGACCCGGCTGATCGCCAGACCGAATTCGTAGAGCGTCGGCTGCTGGGGAATGTCGAGATCGCCGGGGCAGATCGCCGTGAAGCCGTATTGGGCGCAGAGCGCCGTCTTTCTCGCCATCACCTCGCGGGCGTTGGGCAGAAACACTTCCGGCCCGGCGGTATAGATCTTCAGCGACATGGCAAACTCCTTCACTTGCTGGCGGCGACTCCAGAAGCACGACCGATGGCGATCAGTTCCGGACGATATTCGAAATGCATCGTGTCGTAGTGATACCAGCGCCCGCCCCAGATGAAACCGTGGCGTTCGAAAATTTCGACGATCTCCATGGGATATTTGTTGGCGTAGACAGGAACACGGCCCGGTTTGCCGCCCGACCATACCCAGTAATCGGCATATTTTGTGTTGAGATCGATGGCCGCGCCGAAACTGTGGACCGAAAGGTTGGGCTGCCCCGAGACCTTGCGCCAGTTGAACACGCCCGCCGACGGTGCGAGATAGGCGCGTAGATCCGGCTGGGCCGCAAGTTCGTCCCGCACCTTGGCGAGCGCCTTGTCGACGCCGTTGACGGAGGTGACCCGCAACGTTTCACCGAACCAGTCGACCGGCGACAACCTCGCCTTTATGATGTTCGCACTGTCGCCATACATGGCCTTCATCAGCGGCTCTGAACGGATGCGTCCCGGATCGGAATTCAGGGAGGGCTTGGGATCGCAGGGACCGGCCTCATACAGTTGTCGGAGACTGTCTTCGACATCGCCCTCGGCGAGCATGGCGAAATGGTCGCGCCGGACGCCGTCGTCGATCTCGATTGTCTCCCCGCCTCTGAGCGTCAGCGCATTGCCTTTCCAACCGGCGAGCGTGTCGGGATAGGCCGCGACCAGAAGATCGAGCTTTTCCGACAGTGTCAGGGCGCATGCGGGCGCGGCGGCGAACAACGCCGCCGCGCCGAGGACGAAGCCGATTTTATTCGACATTGATCTTCAGATAGACGCCGTCGTCGCCCTCCATGACCTTTACATTGATCATGACGTCGCCGTTGAGGAGCAGGCGTCGCGCCTCGCGGGTGATCGTGCCCGAGCGGACCATGCGTTCGGCGGCGGCGCGATTGTCGACAGACGAGAAGTAGCTGTCGCTTTCGTCGCCGGACTGACGCACGCGATATTTGTGAAAATTGGCGCGGTCCTGACGGATGATCTGCCAGGGCTCGCGCAGGCGCTCGCCGTTGGAATTATAGAGATCGTCTTCGCCGATATAGGCGTTGTATTCGTCGAGCACGTCGTCGGCGCGCCCCGCAACGGACATCGACATGATCGTCGTGATGGCGACGCTGGACAGGATCAACAGTTTTTTCATGGGCTTCTTCCTCAAATGAAGTCGAACTATAGCGCCGTCGGCGTTTGGCGTCGCTTGTCAGTACGGCTCAGCGGCCGACTTTATTTGGGATGAGTTAGCCTCACCGAGAAAATCACCACATGGTGTTGGCGGCGCGGCCCGGCCAGTCGCGGTCATAGGCGTCGCCGTCGAAACCCTGTTTGATGGTCTGCATCATCTGTCCCACCGTCGGCAGGCTCTTGGGGTCGAGATGCTTCTCCGCGTTCCAGAGATCGGCGCGGATTACGGCGCGGGCGCATTGGGTGTAGACCTCCTCGATCGTAATCACGATCACCGAGCGCGGATGCTTGCCGTCCATGGTGAACCGCGTCGTCATCGCCTCGTCGATCACCAGGCTGGCCTTGCCGTTGAGCCGCATGGTGGTGTTGGAGCCGGGGATCAGGAACATCAGCCCGACGCGCGGATCGCGAACGATGTTGGAGAGCGAATCGACCCGGTTGTTGCCGCGCCAGTCGGGCATCAGCACAGTCCGCTCGTCCTCGACGAACACCACCTGCCCCGCGTCGCCGCGCGGCGAGCAATCCAGACCTTCCGGCCCTACCGTCGCCAGCGCCACGAAGGGCGAGGCCTCGATCATGCGGCGATATTCCGGGGTCAGGCGATCGATCACCTTGATGATGGACGCTTCTCCGGGCTGGCCGTAAAGCGTGTTCAATTCCTCGACCGACTGCACCGTCTTCATCACCGTCTCCTTTGTTTCACAGGCAACATAGTCCGGCTTCATGACAGAACCGCGAGGTTTATGACGTTTGGGCGACAAAAGATTTGATGCGTTCGATCGCTTCGGGTGAACTGACGATGCGGCGATGGCCCCAGCCGTTCAGCCATTCCAGCCGCACCTGGGCCCCCGCCGACGCATAAGATCGCGCCGCAGCCGCCGGCACTTCCTTGTCGTCTTCGGCATGCAGCACCAGCACCGGCAGTTCGGGATGGGCGGCGAGCATGGTTTCGGCGGAAAAGGCCTGGATCGGCCGCCCCGTCAGCCGCGCCACCGAGTCGTCGAGACCTCGGCGAACCCGGGCGGAAAAGCCCAGTGTATCGGAAAAGCCGGCGAATACGTCCTTGGCCGCCACCGGCGAGCCGATGGTGACGAGCCGCTTCGGCGTCCGCCGGCGGACCAACTCCGCGGGCCCCGCCGCGACCATCGCCGCACAATAACCGCCGAAGGAGTGGCCGATCATGGCGTGAAAGTCGCCGAACCGATCCCAGGCCGCATTGATCGCCGCCATCGCCATGAGCACGTTGAGCGTCCGGCCGCTGGACCGGCCATGCCCGGGCAGATCGAGCCCGACGGCTTCGAACCCGGCCTCCCTCAGGCCGGTGATCAGCGCCTGCAGATAGTCGATGCGCGAACCCCAGCCGTGAGCCACCAGCACGCGTTTGCCATTGGCCGGGCCGATCGGCGGAAAGACATGCGCGGCCACGCGGGCGCGCGCCGTTTCGAGCATCTCGATTCGCGCCTCGGCCATGCGCGGCTGGGCGGCGGCGAACAGCGCTTTCTCCTTGTCCGTTGCCGGATCGGGGCGGGACGTCCTGCAGAACAACCACATCGCCGCATCGCCGCTCAATCGGGGAGAAATCACGCCGGCGAGATTGATCAGTTGCCCCAAGGCCTTGACGCTATATGATGACATGCCGCACCTAGAATGTTCAGTCATGAACTATAAAGTACAACAATGAACAAAAAGCAAGCCCAACCCTGGGACCACCCCCGTTTCCGCACCTGGATCGCCGTGGCGCGCGCCTGTCAGTTGATGCAACTGACACTGGCGCGCAACATCGCCCATCTCGACATCAAGCCGCCGCATCTCGACATCATGCTCAATCTCTATCGGCGCGAAGGCATTTCCCAACAGGAACTGGCGCGCAAGCTGCTGGTCGGCCGCTCCAACATGTCGATGCTGCTGCCGCAATTGGAAAAGCGCGGACTGGTCGAAAGACGCTGCGACAGCCAGGACAAGCGGGTGCTCCGCCTGTTCCTCACAGAAGAGGGCAAGGCGATCACCGAGCAGGCGATGGAGGTGCAGACCGGGCTTATCGACCAGGTGATGGCGGGCGCCTCGGAAGAGAGATGCAACGATGTGGCCGATCACATGGAAGGTATCATCGCCACGCTGCTCGCACAGGGAGATCGAGACTGATCCAAGGCGCTGCGTCGTCGGCCGCTTACCGATCCCGGCTCAAGCCTTTTTCGGCGAGTTCCGCTTCGTAAGCGGCAAACAGCCGGTCGCCGGTTTCCCCGAGTTCGCGGAGATAGCGCCAGGTATAAATGCCGCTGTCATGCAGATCGTCGAAGCCGATGCGCACCGCGTAATTGCCCTGCGGCGAGACCGAGAGGATCATGACGTCGCGCTTGCCCGGCACCGTCACCTTCTGGCCGGGGCCATGCCCCTGCACTTCCGCGGACGGCGACAGGACACGCAGCATTTCGGCAGGAAGGGAAAATCCCGCGCCGTCGTCATAGACGATGTTCAGCGTCCTGCGGTCGGTGGAAATGCGGAGTTCGGTCGGCCAATGTTCGGTCATGCGTCACCTCTCGGCCGTTCAATAGGACAAGCCATGTCGCAGGAGCAAGACATTTCGGCTTTAAATCGGTTATGCTGTCCCTATATGAACCTTGACGCAAAAGCCGAAATTCCGATGATGGGCTTCGGAGGAGCAAGCGCATGAATATCATTCCCGGTCCGATCGCGCGCGAGGCGGCAGCGCCGCCGATGATCGATCCGTTCGGCCGCATGGTGAGTTATCTCCGCGTGTCGGTCACCGATCGATGCGATTTCCGCTGCACCTATTGCATGGCGGAAAAAATGGTGTTCCTGCCCAAGAAGGATCTGCTGACACTCGAGGAACTGGAGCGGCTCTGTTCCGCCTTCATCGACAAGGGGGTCAAGAAGCTGCGGCTGACGGGCGGCGAGCCCCTGGTGCGCCACAACATCATGCATCTGATCCGCGCGCTCGGCCGCAAGATAAAGGACGGCAGTCTCGAAGAGCTGACGCTCACGACCAACGGATCGCAACTGTCGCGCTTCGCCAGCGAACTGGTCGACAACGGCGTGCGCCGCATCAATGTCTCCATCGATACGCTCGACCCGGACAAGTTTCGCCAGATCACCCGCACCGGCGATCTCGCCAAGGTCCTCGAAGGCGTCGACGCCGCCCAGAAGGCAGGCTTGAAGATCAAGATCAACGCCGTTGGCCTCAAGGATTTCAACGACCGGGAACTGCCCGAGATCATGCGCTGGGCGCATGGCCGCGGCATGGACATGACCGTGATAGAAACCATGCCGATGGGCGAGATCGAAGAAGACCGCACCGATCGCTACCTGCCGCTCTCCGTGCTGCGCGCCGCTCTCGAAAGCCGCTTCACGCTGAAAGACATTCCCTTCCGCACCGGCGGCCCTGCCCGCTATGTCACGGTCGAAGAGACCGGCGGCCGTCTCGGCTTCATCACTCCGATGACGCATAATTTCTGCGAGAGCTGCAACCGCGTGCGGCTGACCTGCACCGGCACGCTCTATATGTGTCTCGGGCAGGAAGACGCCGCCGATCTGCGCGCCGTGCTTCGCGCCAGCGACGACGATGCGGTCCTCTCCGCCGCGATCGACGAAGCGATCCGCCGCAAGCCGCGCGGCCACGATTTCATCATCGACCGGACGCATAACCGTCCTGCGGTGTCGCGCCATATGAGCGTCACCGGCGGGTGACGTGCGTGCGATCCCGCGTCCAACTCCCTTGCGAATGCGCACTCGACCTATAGCGGGATTTTGAGGCGATGCCGACAATCGGCCACCGTCACCCGCAGATCAGACCACGATCGAGATCGGCGGCCGATCCTGCGAATACGTTGCATGTGTGGCGCGATATCGACCTGACGCTACGTTAACCGTATAATTTAGCGAAAACTTGAACCATCACGAGTAGGACTCTCTTTAAACAACGAGGGGATTGCGATGATGGATCTCGCGGCGGATGCCGGCAGTCAGTTCATACGCCGTTTGATTCTGCCGCTCTGCGCCCTCATAGCAGGCTTGATCGTCCTGGCCTTCGCCGGTCTGTTGTGGATCGCGGACTACCAGACGCAGGTGGCCGTGCGTCATCAATCGCGGCTGGCGCGGCATGCGCTGCAGGTCCAGGCGGAGCGCCTCGGGCCGAGCGCATCCGACTATGGCTATTGGGACGACGCCGTCGCCAATATCGTCGACAAACCCGATCTCGCCTGGATGCGCGCCCAGATCGGCGCCGGCCCGGAACAGACGCTGGGACTGGATTTCTCCTTCGTCATCGGTCCCGACGGCGAAACCATCTATTCCTATGTCAAGGGCAGCCGGCAGAACGGCGAACGCGTCATCGACCTTCCCCACGCCTTCCGCTTCGCCTATCGCGCCTGGCTCAAGAACCCGACCAAGACCTTCGCGGCGGTCATACCGTATCAAAGCCAAGCCGTGACAATTGCGGTGGCCCCGGTGGCTTCCGTAACGGACGTTCGACGACCGGCCACCGGCTATTCCATCGTCTTCGTCGATCGCTTCGACGACGCCGCGCTCGATCGTCTCGAGCAGAATTTCGATCTCGACGATCTCAGGCTCTCCAATATCGCCGAAGAGGCGCCGCATCCCGATTCCGCCGTCGAAATCCGCGGCAATTCCGGCGATGCGCAGAAGACGTTTCTCATCTGGAACCCGTCGCGGCCCGGCGACCAGATGTTGCGCATCGTCATGCCGTTTTTCGCTGTTCTGGTGTTGGCGCTGGCTGCGCTCGGCCTCTTGCTGGCGCGGTTCATCAGCAATTCCAGCCGGCTGATCTCCGATCGGGAACAGCGCGCCGGCTCCGACAGTCTGACGGGCCTCGCCAATCGAGCGCGATTGAACACCGAACTCGAAGACGCGGTGCGCCGCGTATCGCGCGGCTTCAGCGGCATCACCGTCATGTATATCGACCTCGACGGCTTCAAACAGGTCAACGACCGGTTCGGTCATGCTTGCGGAGACGAGTTGTTGCAGGAGGTGGCGCGGCGATTGAAGGACTGTCTGCGGACCAACGATCTCGTCGCGCGTCTGGGCGGCGATGAATTCGTCGTCTTGATGACCGGCTGGATCGAGCGCAGCTACATCCAGGCCATCGCCGCGCGCATTCTTCTGTCGATCGGCAATCCCATCGCCTTGTCGACCGGACAGGACGCCCATATCGGCTGCTCGATCGGCATCGCCGACTCCTGGGAGCCCGACGTCACCGCGCAGGGGCTGCTCAAAGCAGCCGACGCCGCGTTGTACGAAGCCAAGGCCGCGGGCAAGAATACGCTGCGATTCCATCACGGGTTCGCCGCCTCGCCCGATCAGCATGTCGATATTCGGTACGCAGCCGTCTGACGAAAACTTCGTCGCGGATCTGGCTCCATCGCCTCTTTCGGTCTAGAGGCGAAGCGTCTCGCGCAGAACAGCGCGGCGACGATGGACGAAGCGTCTTCTCGACGGAGGCGTTTCCTGCTGGAGTGGATCGTTGCCCGATAATCGCAATTTACGCGGTGCCTTGTTGATGGCTCTCGCCATGGCGGGCTTCTCCCTGAACGACGCCATGGTTCGGCTGGTCGCCGCTCACATGAACACCGGCCAGATCATGCTCCTGCGCGGCGCGATGACGACGCTGATCATCGGACTTTTCGCCTGGCGCATGAGGCCGGCGTTCTCGCCGTCGATGTTGCGCGACCGCGCCCTGATGCTCCGTACGCTCTGCGAAGCGCTCGCGGCGATCGCCTATGTCCATGCGCTCGGCCTGATGCCGCTTTCGAACGCCGCTTCGATCATGCAAGCGCTGCCGCTCGTGGTCACCATGGGAGCCGCGCTGTTTCTTGGTGAAAAGGTGGGCTGGCGGCGCTGGCTGGCGATCAGCGCGGGCTTTTGCGGCGTGCTGGTGATCATCCGCCCCGGCGGAGACGGCTTCACCGTCGCCTCGCTCATCGTCATCGCCAGCGTCCTGACCGCCGCCGCCCGCGACCTCGCCACCAAACGCATCATGCCGGGCGCGCCCACGCTTCTCGTCTCGGGCGCGGCCTCCGTCGCCGTCACCGTCAGCGGCGCGCTGCTCGTCGAGCCGATGGGCGGCTGGCGCACGCCCGACGTCACGGATCTGGCGGCGTTGGGCTTCGGGGCGTTGATGCTGTTCACCGCCTACCAGACGCTGATCATGGCCATGCGCACCGGCGACATCTCCTTCATCGCCCCCTTCCGCTATACCAGCCTGTTGTGGTCGATCCTGCTCGGCGTCGTCTTCCTGGGCGAGCGGCTGGACATGTGGATCATCATCGGCTCGGGGATTGTCGTCGCCGCCGGCGTCTATATGTTCTACCGCGAAAACAGGCTGCGTCGGCTGACAGCGGCCGCGAGCCAACCCCTGTAGTGAGCATGCCATGCATAAGCCATCGCCCTGCCCGGGCGTCATACTCAGCGGCGGCCGATCGTCGCGCATGGGCCGACCGAAAGCGCTGCTGCCTTTCGGAGCGGGTCGACTCATCGATCACGTCGCGGCGCGGCTCGCGCCGCAGGTCGACGCGATCGTGGTCAACGCCAACGACGCCGCGATCGATCTGACCGGCGCACTTGTGATACCGGATCTGTCGCCTGATTTTCAGGGGCCGCTGGCAGGATTGCAATCGGCTTTGGCCCACGTCGTCGAAGCTCATCCCGACGCGAGCCACGTCGCGGTGGTCACGGTCGACTCGCCCTTCTTCCCGCCCGACCTGTTCGATCGCCTGGGGGCGACGCTCGAAGGTGATGACGACGTGGCGCTCGCGGCGTCGGGCGGCCGCATGCATCCTGTCACCGGACTCTGGCCGACCGCGCTCCTGCCTGCGCTCGACGCCTGGCTGGCGGCGCCACCGACACTCAGGGTCCGCGCGTTTCTCGAAGGAAAGGTGAAGCGGGTCGTGCATTTCGATCCGGTCCCGACCGCCGCCGGAATGATCGACCCGTTCTTCAACATCAACACGCCGGAAGACCTCTCGGAGGCGCTTCGCCATCTCGGTGCGGCATCGTCGGAAGAATGCGCATGACGAAGAACCAACCGAAAATCTTCGGCGTCACCGGCTGGAAGAATTCCGGCAAGACCGGCCTGATGGTGCGGCTGGTGCGCGAACTGACGGCGCGCGGCTATCGCGTCTCGACCGTCAAGCACGCGCATCACGATTGCGACGTCGACAAGCCCGGCGCCGATTCCCACCAGCATCGTAAGGCCGGCGCCCAGGAAGTGGCGCTGGTCTCCGGCGCGCGCGTTGCGCTGATGCAGGAGTTGCGCGGCGCGCCGGAACCGAGCCTCGACGATATCCTCGCCCGGCTCGCGCCGTGCGACATCGTGCTCGTCGAAGGCTACAAGCGCGAACCGATCCCGAAAATCGAGACGAGGCGGCGCGACGCAAGGAGCACGGAACCGCTCGCGCCGTTCGATCCGCAGATCCTGGCGGTCGCGTCGGACCACGCGCCGGACACCGACGGCCCGCCGCGCTTCGACCTCGACGACACGCAGGGGCTCGCCGAGTTCATTCTCCGCCATCTCGAACTCCCCGACACCGGCCACGGACGGTGAATACAGCCATCCCGGCGCAAACCTCATGAAAGACCGAGAAACCACCATGAACGACCGTCCCGCCCGCCCCGAGATTTCAGGCGAACTCACCCTGCGCACGCTGGCCATGCCCGGCGACGCCAATGCCGCGGGCGATATTTTCGGCGGCTGGGTCATGGCGCAGATGGACCTGGCCTGCGGCATTCGCGCCGCCGAACGGGCCCATGGCCGCGTGGTGACCGCCGCCGTCAAGGAGATGGCCTTCCAGTTGCCGGTGAAGATCGGCGATACGCTGTGCATCTATACCGATATCGTCAAGGTCGGCCGCAGCTCGATCACGCTCAATGTCGAAGCCTGGGCCCAGCGCTACCTCTCTCCGCATATGGAAAAGGTCACGGACGCCACCTTCGTGATGGTGGCGCTCGATCAGGAAGGCAAACCGACGGCTGTGCCGGAAGAGTGATCTTGCTCGGCAAGCAACGCGCGCCAGCGCCGCAGCGGCAGGCGATCGGGGCTATGCAACCGGATGCCGATCCGCGCGTTTTGCGGCCAGCCGTCTTGACCGCGCCACAGAGGAGGCAGATCAAGGCGGCAAATCGCTGTCCATGAGGGATTCTCCATGTCTGGTCCGTTCAATCTCCCCGCCCTTCTGCCGATCGGCATGCTGTTCCTGTCCAACATCTTCATGACCTTCGCCTGGTACGGACATCTCAAACACAAGACTACGTCGATCGTGCTCGCAATCGTCGCATCCTGGGGGATCGCATTCTTCGAATATTGTCTGGCCGTGCCCGCCAACCGCATCGGCAGCGCCCACTATTCGACGGCTCAGCTCAAGACCATGCAGGAAGTCATCACGCTGGTCGTGTTCGTCGGCTTTTCGGTGTTTTGGCTCAAGGAGAGCGTCACCGTCAACCAGATCATCGGCTTCGCGCTGATCGCGCTCGGCGCATCCTTCATCTTCCGTTCATGACGGTTCTGATATCCGCAAATTCGTCTGATTTCGAGGCCAGAACAGCGTCAATCATGTAGTCGAGGAGTTGCTCCATGTCCTTGTCCCGCGCCACGATGAGCGCCATCCGCTTCGGTTACGGCCTGCGACCCGGGGAGACCGGACCGACCGGACCGGAGGATCTCATGAGGCAACTCGACGCGGCGCGGAAAGAAGCGCTGCGGTTTCCGGTCGGAGGCCTCGAACAACGGCGCGCCGACATCGAGGCGCTCGATCGCGAATTCGCCAAACTGAACAAGATTCCCAAGGACGAGCGTCCGGTGGCGCGGGGCAAGATCATCGACAAGGCGCGCATTCTCTACAATATCGACCTCCATGCGCGCATCGAACAGGCCGCCTTGTCGCCGAATGGTTTCGCGGAGCGGCTGGCGATGTTCTGGGTCAACCATTTCTCGGTTTCGGCTCAGAAGTCGAAGACCCGATTCTATGTGGCGCTGTACGAAGCCGAAGCGCTGCGGCCCGCCATGACGGGCTCGTTCCGCGAGTTGCTGCGCGCCGCCATCCTTCATCCGGCGATGTTGACCTATCTGGATCAGGTGCGGTCGATGGGTCCGAATTCTCCCCGCGTGAAGGAAAACGATAAAAAAGGGCTTAACGAGAACCTCGGCCGCGAACTGCTGGAACTTCACACATTGGGCGTCGACGGCGGCTACGGTCAGGACGACGTGCGCAATGCCGCGCTGGTGCTGACCGGGCTCAACGTCAATGGCCGGGGCGAGGTCGTCTATCAGCGCCAGCGCGCAGAACCCGGTCCAATCGAGGTTCTCGGGAAATCCTATGGCGGGCCGCGCCGCACCATTAAAGACATCGAAGCGATGCTCGATGACCTCGCCGCCGCCCCTCAGACCCGGCGTCATATCTGTCGCAAGCTCGTCGTTCATTTCGTGTCCGACAAGCCGCCGACGGAACTCGTCGAGGCCATGACGCGCGCCTGGGAAAAGACGGACGGGGACCTGCGTTCCGTTTACCAGGCGATGCTCGACCATCCCGCAGCCTGGGCCAATCCCAGCGAGAAGGCGCGCCAGCCCTTCGATTTCGTCGTCGCAGGCCTGCGGGCCACGCTCGCAGATGAGCAGGACTTTGCAGTGCCTCCGGCCAAGGCGAAGGCGATGACGGAACCGGAGATGGACGAGCGCGAAACCGCGGCACCCGGTCCCGCAGCCAAGACGGCGGACGCCGACGACGAGATGATGATGTCGGACGACAAGATGACGCCGGCGGAACGCAAGAAGGCCGAGCGGGCCAAGCGCGCCCGCATTCCGCATAATCCGCTCACGGTGCGCGCCTTGCGCAATCTCGGTCAACCGATCTGGCAACCGTCGAGCCCGGCGGGCTTTCCGGAGGGGTTCGACGCCTGGGTTTCCGCCAGCCAGATCACCGGCCGCATCTCCTGGGCGCAGCGGCTCGCCCGCCGCCGCGCCGGGCAGACCGATCCGGTCAAGTTCCTCAAGGTCGTGTTGGCCGACGCCGCCCGCGACGACACGATCACCATCGTGTCGCAGGCGCCGAACCGCGCCGCAGGCGTGGCGCTGACGCTCGCCTCCCCCGAATTCAACCGTCGCTGACGAAAGGACTGAGGACCATGGAAAAGATCGCCCTGAGCCGGAGAACCTTTCTCGCCGGCGCCTGCTGCGCCGCCGCCTCGCCCGCCTTTACGCCGCTGTCCTTCGCCGCCGCGCCGGGCGACAAGCGCATGGTCACCATCGTTTTGCGCGGCGCGCTGGACGGGCTGCACCTCGTGCAACCCTATACCGATCCGCTTCTGGCGCGCTACCGCCCCGACCTCGCGCTCGATCCGTCCAAGGGCCTGCTGGATCTCGACGGCCGCTTCGGCCTGCATCCGCTCGCCAAGGACCTGCTGCCGCTTTGGAAAAGCGGCGATCTCGGCTTCGTTCACGCCGTGTCCACTCCCTATCGCGACACCCGCAGCCATTTCGACGGTCAGGACATTCTCGAATCCGGCGGCGACAGCCCTTCGGACGAAGAGACGGGCTGGCTGAACAGGGCGATCAGCAGCATTCGCAATGTCGACATGCGCAAAGCCATCGATGTCAGCGCATCCTCGGAACTCATCCTGACCGGTCCGAATCCGGTCGACACATGGTCGACGCGTTCGGATCTCGACATGGGCTCCGACGAGGCCGCCTTCTTCAAGCGGCTCTACGCCAACGATCCCGCCTTCTCGCAGGCATTCGCCGAAGCCACCGGCGCCGACGCGCAAAGCGACACGATCTTCTCCACCGGCGCCCGCGCGGACAACGCCGCAAGCGTCGCCCGACTGACGGCGGGCATGCTGAAGGACAAGTATCGCATCGCCAATTTCTCGGTCGGCGGTTGGGACACGCATATCGCCCAGACCAACGTCTTCAAAAATCCGTTGAAGAATCTGGTGGCGGCGATCGTGACGCTCAAGAAGGAAATGGGGCCGGACATCTGGTCGAAGACCGCCGTGTTGGCGATGACGGAATTCGGCCGCACCGTCCGCCAGAACGGCTCGAAAGGCACCGATCATGGCACCGGCGGGGTGGCCATCCTCGCCGGCGGAGCGATCCGCGGCGGCAAGGTTTACGGCAAATGGCCCGGTCTGTCGGAAGACGCGCTGTTCGAAAATCGCGACCTGATGCCGACCATGGACGTGCGGGAAATCGCCGCCTCGCTGCTCAATGCGCAATTCGACATTTCGGGCGGCGACCTCTCGACCAAGGTTTTTCCTGGATTGGACGTCGCCAGCGCGCGCCCCGCTTATCTGCGCGGTTGAGCCTCATGCCTTTCCGGCCGACGACGGTCGCAGGCGTCCGGCGGGCGTTTTCCGCCGTGGTCGCCTGCTTCTTCGCGACCGCGACGTCGGCGGAGCTGTTGCCGGATTGCGCGCTGAAGGGAGCGGCGTCGGTGATGATCGGCGGTCGTCCGGCGCTGAGATTGTCCGATGTCGCGCAGTGTCCCGCCTCGCTCTATGACATCATTCCCTCGGTGCGTATCGAGGGACAGCCTATGGTGCATGTCAAGCCTGGAGCCGATGGCGAAACGACCTGCGCCGCGACCGGCGATCCGACGGTCATCGTCGAGGGTAAGCCGGCCGCGCGGTTGGGCGACCTGTCCTGTCGGCGCAAATAGCTGCTCTATCCACACGCAGCGCGTCGGCGCGCCGCGAGGAAAACCCGATCCGTTTCCCTTTTGTACTCTGCGGGACTTTATTTCCGCCGATTCCCGGTCCATATATCCTCCATGGCAAAAGCTCCGAAAAATCCGTCCGGCTTCGAGGAAGCCCCGCAGGCGTCTTTCGAAGGCGCTCCCCTGTCCGGCTCGGTGGCCGACTGGGTGAAACAACTCGAGCAGGAGGCCGAACAGGCGTCCCGCGCCGAGAGCATGCGCGAAATCCGCTCCAAGGCGGGCAAGCACCGCAAGACGGTGGAAAACGCCGCCCGCCAGCATGCCGAAGTTCAGGCCGTGAAAGCAAAGTCGGCGGAAATCGGCGACAAGCGCTCGGCGCGCGGCGGTTCGATCGGCGGCTCCAACGATCCCCGCACCCGCGCTGCGGCCGGCCTCAACCCGATCGCCGGCCTCGAAATCTCGCTCGAAGACGCCGAGGCGCTGCAGGCCAATGCCCGCGCCGCCGAGAAGAAGGCCGCCAAAGGCAAGAAAGCCGCCGGCCCCATCGACACCGACGGCGCCCTGGCGACGGGGGCCGTGACCGCGACCGTCGAAGCGCTGTCCGCGCTGATCGAGAGCGGCAATCCGCTGTTCAAGAACGGCGAGATCTGGATGCCGCACCGCCCTGCCCGGCCGCAGAAATCCGAAGGCGGCATTCCCTTCAAGATGGAGACGGAATACAAGCCCTCCGGCGACCAGCCCACCGCCATCCGCGAACTCTCGGGCGGCCTCAATACCGGCGAGCGCAACCAGGTTCTGCTCGGCGTCACCGGCTCGGGCAAGACCTTCACCATGGCGCAAGTGATCGCCGAAACCCAGCGCCCGGCCGTCATCCTCGCGCCCAACAAGACGCTGGCCGCCCAGCTCTATTCCGAGTTCAAGAACTTCTTCCCCAACAACGCGGTGGAATATTTCGTCTCCTACTACGACTATTACCAGCCGGAAGCCTATGTGCCGCGGACTGACACCTATATTGAGAAGGAGTCGACCATCAACGAGCAGATCGACCGGATGCGCCACGCCGCCACGCGCGCCATCCTGGAGCGTGACGATTGCATCATCGTCGCGTCGGTGTCCTGCATCTATGGTATCGGCTCGGTGGAAACCTACACCGCCATGACCTTCCAGATCGAAGTCGGCGACCGCATCGACCAGCGGCAATTGCTGGCCGACCTGGTGGAGCAGCAATACAAGCGCCGCGAGATGGACTTCCAGCGCGGCTCCTTCCGTGTCCGCGGCGACACGATCGAATTGTTCCCCGCCCACTTGGAGGACGCTGCCTGGCGCATCACCATGTTCGGCGACGAGGTCGAGTCGATCACCGAGTTCGATCCGCTCACCGGCGCCAAGACCGGCGACATGAAGAGCGTCAAGATCTACGCCAACAGCCACTATGTCACGCCGCGCCCGGCATTGAACTCGGCGATCAAGTCGATCAAGGAGGAGTTGACGCTTCGCCTGGCCGAACTCGAAAAGGCCGGCCGTCTGCTGGAAGCCCAGCGGCTGGAGCAGCGCACCCGCTACGATATTGAGATGCTCGAAGCCACCGGCTCCTGCCAAAGCATCGAAAATTATTCGCGCTACCTCACCGGCCGCAAGCCCGGCGAACCGCCGCCCACCCTGTTCGAATACATCCCCGACAACGCCATCCTGTTCATCGACGAAAGCCATGTCACCATTCCGCAGATCGGCGGCATGTACAGGGGCGACTTCCACCGCAAGGCGACGCTGGCGGAATTCGGCTTCCGCCTGCCCTCCTGCATGGACAACCGACCCTTGCGGTTCGAGGAATGGGACGCGATGCGGCCCGACACGGTCGCCGTCTCCGCCACCCCGGGCGAATGGGAGCTGGAGCAATCCGGCGGCGTCTTCGCCGAACAGGTGATCCGCCCCACCGGCCTCATCGATCCGCCGGTCGAGGTGCGTTCCGCCCGCAGCCAGGTCGACGACGTGCTGGGAGAGATCCGCGACACCACGCTCAAGGGTTACCGCACGCTGGTCACCGTGCTCACCAAGCGCATGGCCGAGGATCTGACCGAATATCTGCATGAGCAGGGCGTGCGCGTCCGCTACATGCACAGCGACATCGACACGCTGGAGCGCATCGAGATCCTGCGCGATCTCCGTCTCGGCGCCTTCGACGTGCTGGTCGGCATCAACCTGCTGCGCGAAGGTCTCGACATTCCCGAATGCGGGTTCGTCGCCATTCTCGACGCCGACAAGGAAGGCTTCCTGCGTTCGGAAACCTCGCTCATCCAGACCATCGGCCGCGCCGCGCGCAATGTCGACGGCAAGGTCATCCTCTATGCCGACAAGGTCACCGGCTCGATGGAGCGGGCCATGGAGGAGACCGCCCGCCGTCGCGAAAAGCAGATGGCCTGGAACGCCGCCAACGGCATCACGCCGGAATCGGTCAAGGCCAAGATCTCCGACATTCTCGACAGCGTCTACGAGCGCGACCATGTCCGCGCCGACATTCAGGTCAAGGGCGTCAAGGGCGGCACGGCCAATGATCTGGTCGGCGGCAACATGGCAGCCCATCTGGCCGCTCTCGAAAAACAGATGCGCGACGCCGCCGCCGATCTCGATTTCGAGACCGCCGCCCGGCTGCGCGACGAAATCAAGCGCCTCAAGGCCGTCGAACTGGCCAATATGGACGATCCCTTGGCGCGAGAGGCCGCGAGCGGCGGCACGGCGGCATCGCTGCGCGCCCGCGACGCCGCGCCTGCCGACCCTGCCCAGCCTTCCTATTTCGCCAAGCCGTCGCTGGACGATATGGGCCCCGGCACCGACATGGCCCGACCGCTGTTTCGTAAGAACGATCTCGACGAGATGACCGTGCGCCGCACCGAAAAACCGCTCGCGGCAGGGCCGCTGCCGGAAAAGCCCGGCATCAAGGACGACGGTTTCCGGCCGATCATTCGCGCCAAAGCCGGAGTCGGCAGCTATGAGGACGCGGGCGACGCGGCCAAGGCGAAGAAGACCAAGGGAAAGACCGGCAAGCCGGGACGGTGAAACGTCGGGGACGATCGTCGGCGCATGATCGGGACGATCCACACAAAGAAGGTTGTGGCCGTTTCTCCCATCCTCGCATAGGGATAACATCCTGTCCTCAGGAGATTGTCCGTGCGCTTTGGTACCTTCATGCTCACCCTGTTCGCCCTTGTCGCTTCCGCTTTCGGCGCCGACGCCGCGACCGATAAGACCCCACAAGCGCTCATCGAGGCGATTTACGCCTATGACCCCAACGAGAGCGAAGCGGACGCCCCGTCGCCGTATGGCGTGTTCTTCTCGAAGGGGCTCAATACGCTGTTCCAGAAAGATCGGGACGGCAAAGCCGATGACGAGATCGGCTCTGTCGATTTCGACCCGGTGATCGGCGGCCAGGATGGCGCGGCCGAAAATGTAAGACCGGGCGCTCCCATCATCATCGACGACACCGCCGAGCTTAAAGTGACCTTCACCAACGGCGGCCCGATGACACTCTACTATACGCTGGTGAGGGAAAATGGCGGTTGGAAGGTGGATGACATCGCCAGTCCGCAGGGGGAATTCCCCTGGAGCCTGCGCGACCTGCTCACCAGCCAGCCCGAGCAGTGAAAGCCGGATCCAATCTGAAGCGTCCTCGAGCCGGGGCGCGCGGATCCCGACATGACCCGGCTGGAACAGTTGAACTTGTGCTCCGGGAGCCCGGCGGCGGATCAAATCTGCAGTGTCCCCGCCAGATGGTTTTTGCGACCTAGGCCGGCTTGGTGAGCGCGATGATCGCCTGCACCTCGCCGAGATTCGATTTGGACAAGGGATAGATCTCGCCGTTGGTCGCGACCACCTTCAGATTGGGGCCGTCGCGTTGGACGGATTTGATCATGGTGCGCCGGATCCACCACGACCGATGTATGCGCACCCCCTGCCTTTCATCCAAATGCGCAATCGCCTCCTTCATGGTCATGCGGACCATTTGAGAGCCGCTTTCCATTCGAACGATCACATATTGGTTCTGCGCCTGTATCGTCAGGGCGTCCGCTAGCCAATCGAAATTCGGTCGCGTCGATTCGACACTCAGATTTTCTTCTTCTCCGTCGGGGTCGAGTGTCGCAGCCGGCTCAGCGCCGAGCGGAGTTTGCCTGCGTAACGGTCGCCAGATCGGCAGCTCGCAGCCGGGTTTCGCGAGCCGGCGATAGATTTCCGATTTGAAGTAAAAGACATAGGGCACGCTCAGGATCAGATTGAACAGCTCCTGCCGCAAAAAACGAATAACCGCCTGGTCGGTAGGGTAATCGTAGACGAATGAGGCGGTCACGGCGAAACTCAGGCTGTGCACGAATGTGAAATGCATGACATGCGCGAAATAGAACGGAATGTTCCGCGACAGCGCAAAATGCAGCCAGTACGGAAATATGACCGCGATCGCCAACGCATAGAGAGCAAGCCTCACGGACATGAGACCCAGCTCCGAGACATGGTCCATTCCGGGAAACTCCGGCACGACCACCCCCACGGCTTTCAGCAGGACGACCCCGACGAGCATGCTTAGAAAGAATGGATGCGATGCGAGATGTCGGCCGAGAGCTTTGAATTGATCAAAGGACTGGAAATCGCCGTCTCTACCCTCACGCGCCTCAAACAACACGACTTAAAGCACCCTATGCATCTGCTTCCGCCCAACGCGGTCTCGCACAAAACGCGATACCTGCCTCCGGCGTATATTACCATTACGCAAATTTCGCACCATTTGTCAAAAATTCACTCCAATCCGGCCGCCTGCCGCCCGCCGGCGATTGATCGGGGACACCGCTGAATTTTAAAGACAATTTCGAGAGCTCCGTTGTTCCGGGCTCGACGTCTGCCAACAAAATTCAAGCTTGCGAGGGACGCGCGGAGAACGCGCGCCCGGCCCCGTTCGCGGGCATCTGGAGAGAAACATGCAATTATCATTTCAGGGCGGTATGTTCGGCGCAGCAGCCGGAACCGGATTGGATTTCAATTTCCTCGACCTGTCCTTTTCCGACAGCGACACGACCTCCAACAGACTGTCCCAGAACCTGCTGGGCATCGCCGACATCTGGGTGAACTTCGAAGCCAGCTACGCCATCAATTTCGCTTTGCTCGGCACCGCCCATCTCGACCTCGGCCAATTGGAATCGACGGTCTCCTTCGAAAGCAACGCATCGACCTCGGCGACCGACCTGCTGAACGGCGTGTCGTTCGTCGACACGTCCGCCTTCCAGCTGACGGGCGAAACCGCCGACATGCTGTCCGCCATCGGACCGAGCGCCGCCGAGTCCTATATCAAGCTCGAGCTGGAAGCCGGCATCCAGGCGGCCATGAAGGTCGATGCTGGTCTCTCCTACGATGTGTTCTTCGATTCCGGCGAATTTTCCGGCAACGTCATCGATGAGAACATCAATGTGTCGCTGCCCAACACCGAATTGTTCAAGATCACGGCGGAAACGCTCGGCGGTCTCGACGGCGAGATCTATGAACTCGATCTCGGTTTCGGAACGGTCGCAGCCAGCATCCCGGAATTCGAATATTCGGATGTCGAAGTGGTCGAGGGCGGCCAGTTCGGCGCCTACAAGATCACCAGCGAATCCAGCCCGTTCCTGACGGCCGAACTCGATCTCGATCAGTTCCTGCCCGTGCCGCTCTCCGTCGACGAAAGCCTCGATCTCGGTATCGGTTCGATTTCGGTCGACACCGGCGGCCTGGATGTCAAGCTGGTCGGCGAAGCCGCATTCGAACAGGAGATCATCGCCACGCCGGACATCGACGTCGAGATGAAGACCAGCCTCGGCCAGACGCTGACGGGCGAACTCGGAGAGAAGTTCGAGTTCGACACGCCGGAAGGCGAGGGTCAGATGACCGTGACGGCCACCTACCAGCTCAGCATGGCCATTCAGGCGGTCACCAACCTTACATTCACCTCGAAGGTCGACTGGAAGATCCTCTACGGCGAACTGGAAGCTGCGATCGACGTGAGCGTCTATCAGGACAAGTGGCAGGCCGGCTTCGCGATGTTCGAAGGATCGGAACCGGTCGGGGAACTCTTCTCGATCGAGCTGTTCAACGGCACATCGATCTACGAAGCGGGCTCGACCACCGAGACCTTCACCCTGTCCTACGAGAACTTCGTAACCGCGAAATCGGGCAAGACGCTGACCCTCACCACGCATCAGGAAAGCGTGGAAGGCGGCAATATCGCCAATGTTATCAACGGCAATGTCCTGGCGAACAAGCTGAACGGCAATGCCGGCGACGACGTCGTGAATGGCGCAGCCGGCAATGACGTGCTGATGGGCGGCGCTGGCCTCGACAAATTGTTCGGCGGCAATGGAGCCGACACCCTGATCGGCGGCCTGGGCCGCGACACGCTCGATGGCGGCGCAGGCCGCGATACATTCCTGTTCTCGACGATCCGCGACCTGAACGGGGATACGCTCGATAGCTTCAACCGCAAGCAGAACGACCTGATCGATCTCTCGGACATCGATGCCCGGGTGAAGTCCAAGGCCAACGACGCCTTCACCTTCATCGGTGACGACGCCTTCGGCAAACATGCCGGCGAGCTGCGCTGCGTATCGTCGAAAGACGGCTACATGGTCTATGGCGACATCGACGGCAACGGCAAATCCGACTTCTCGCTGTTCGTGGAATCGACAAAGCAGTTGCAGGCCAACAGCTTCGATCTGTAAACCGCCATTCGGAGCGCCGGGCTGCCAGCAGCCCGGCGCATGCGGCCCATCACTGGATCCGCCGTCGAAATTCCCACCCAGATTTGACACGACGCCCCATCTTCCCCTCGCCATAATGCGCGCTACACTGCCTCCCCTAGGATGAACCGCCGAGCCGAGGAGACGACCGATGGCCGACATGACGGCGCAGGAACAACTGATGCTGGAGTTGATCAACCGGGCTCGCTTGGACCCGGCGGGCGAAGCCAGGCGCTTCGGCATCGCCCTCAATGAAGGCGTATCCTCTGGCGACAGGATTTCCACCGCGCCGAAACAGGTGCTGGCCGGCAATGACGATCTCGCCCAGGCGGCGGACAAGCACAGCGCCTGGATGCTGTCGCATGACATATTCAGCCATTTCGAAACAGAGAAGACATCCGGCTTTACGGGTGTGAATCCCGGCGACCGAATGGAGACGGCCGGCTACACGTTTTCGGGCAGTTCCGCCTCGGGCGAGAACATTTCCGTGCGAGGAGACAGCAGCCCGCTGACCAATGCTGAGCTGACGAGTTTCATTATCCAGCAGCATGCCGATCTGTTCATCGACGAAGGCGTCGAAGGACGTGGCCATCGACTGAACATTCTCTCCGATCTGTTCAGCGAGGTCGGGGTGGGCCAGAAATCCGGCGAATTCGAATTCAGCACCGGCACATTCGACAGCTCCATGGTCTCCCAGGATTTCGCCCGAAGCGGCTCGGCGCTGTTCGTCACCGGCGTGGTCTACAAGGACACCGTGAAGAAGGATGATTTCTTCAGCGTCGGCGAGCAGATGGTAGGGCGCGTGGTTTCGAGCGGCGGCGAGAGCGACAAGACGGGCGCAGGCGGCGGCTATGAGCTGAACTTCGGCTCTGGCGCGGCCCGGACCATAGCATTTTCGCTCGCGTCCGGCAAAGTCTCCGTCCAGCTCGGCGCGTTCGACGAGAATGTGAAACTCGACGTGGTCAACGGCGTCGAGGTCTGGACCAACGGCGATGTCGCGGGCGTATCGACCAATGTCCGGCAGATCCATGCGCTGGGCATCGCCGCCGTCGATCTCGCCGGCGGAGCAGGAATCCAGTCTCTGTTCGGCAACGACGCCGCCAACGCCCTGAACGGCAAGGGCGGAAACGACATTCTCGACGGAGGAGGCGGCAAGGATCGTCTGACCGGCGGCGGCGGGGCGGACCACTTCGTCTTCGCCCGCGGCGACACCGCCGCCAACGCCGCACGGGCAGACGTGATCGCTGATTTCACCGAAGCGGATCGGATCATACTCGACGCCATCGACGCCAACGCCAACAAAGCGGGCGATCAGGATTTCACGTTCATCGGCGGATCCGCCTTCCATGACAAGGCCGGAGAATTGCGGATCGCGAAATCCGGATCGGACACGGTCATTCAGGGCGACACCGATGGCGACGGAACCGCCGACCTGATGGTCCGCCTGAGCGGAAAGCATAATCTCACATCGGCCGATTTCGATCTCTAAGCCATTGCGGACGGGCGCTTCCCATCATTTTTGGGGGAATCCCGGCTTTTCTCGCGCGGGCGACATGAATTTCCGCTAAGCAATGGGTCTTTCCATCAGGGGGACCCCATCATGAAACGCCTTATCATCGCGGCGCTCGCCGCTCTTTCCATCGGCGGCTTCGCCCATGCCGGCGACATCGCTTTCCCGTCGGATGCGCCGATCGCCGTCATCACCTTCCCCGAACCGTGGAGCGCCGAAGAAACCGAAACCGGCGTGCAGGCCACCTCGCCGGAAGACGCGATCTATCTCTCCGCCGACGTCGCCGACGGCAAGAGCGTCGACGGCGCGGTCGAAGACGCCATCAAGTTCCTGATGGACAACGGCGTCGAGATCAATCCGGACAGCGCCAAGCGTCAGGACACCGAGATCAACGGCATGCCGATCTCGCTGATCGACTGGACGGGCAAGGACAAGGACGGCGCCGCTTCGATCGGTCTCGCCGCGGTCGTCATCGACGCGAGCCATATTCTCGTGCTCACCTATTGGGGCACCCAGGGCGCCGAAGACAAGTATGACGGCGATGTCGCCTCGATCATCCAGTCGATCCGCAAGGCGGATTGAACGGCGCTCGGACATGAGCCTTCAGGCAATGGCCGGGTTCGTCCCGGCCATTTCTTTTGCTCGCCCCACATAGCGGCGCGGCGCGACGATTAACCTCTGCAGCGACCGCCGGAGAGGTTCATTTTAGATTTCTCTTGTTTTTCGACGCCTTCGCGCTGAGCCCTACGCGCCTCTCCGGCCACAGGCGTTAACGACGGCGAAATTTGACGCCGGCCATTTACCTCGCATTAACCATGATCGTTCACAAACTTTGCCATAGTTCAGCGTTTTGGAGCCGCCTCTCCTTGCCGGGAAAGGCATTTTGAACCCGCCTTTTTTGTCAAATGTCAGGTCATGCCAAGCATCATCACCAACAACAGCGCCACCAAGGCTCTTCAGGTCATTCGCAACATTCACGGCGATCTCGCCGAAACGCAGAACAAGGTCTCTTCGGGCTACCGCGTGCAGGTCGCGTCCGACAATGCCGCCTACTGGTCTATCGCCACCACCATGCGCTCCGACACCGACGCGATGTCCTCGGTGATGGACGCGCTGGCGCTGGGTGCGGCGACCGCCGACACCGCCTATACCGGCGTGAGCCAGGTGGCCGACCTCATGGCCGAGATCAAGGCGCGCTTCGTCGCCGCACGTGAGCCCGGCGTCGACAAGGACAAGCTCGGCGTCGAAGTCGAACAGTTGAAGGCGCAGATCCTCAGCATCGGAGAATCGGCCACGTTCAACGCCGAAAACTGGGTGCAGTTCTCGACCTATGACAGTCCCTGGCTGACCGGCGAGAAAGAGATCATCGGCGGTTTCGTCCGCAGCACCGACAATTCCGTGCGCGTGCAGAGCCTCTATTTCGGCTCCAATTCCGCCGCCGACGGCCCCTACGCCATTCTCGATCTCTCCGAAGCCACCGGCGGCGAATTCGGCGTTCTCACCTCGGAGAAATACGCCGTCACGCTCGGTTATTCGACCGGCTATGTCCTGTTCGACGTCGCGAGGTCCAACTCCTATTCGGCGCCTTCGCTTACGCCGCAGGAAATGACGTTGTCCAACGCCACCACCGACCTCGAACTCGACGAAATGCTGCAGGTCATCGATTCCATGCTGCTCGACGTCACCGACGTGGCCGGCACGCTCGGCGCGCTGGACACGCGCGTGACGATGCAGAACGAATTCGCCAATCGGCTGTCCGATACGCTGAAGAAAGGCGTCGGAAATCTCGTCGACGCGGACCTCAATCAGGAATCGACGCGGCTGAAAGCCCTGCAGGGTCAGGAATCGCTCGGTTACGAGGCGTTGTCGATCGCCAACGCCGAACCGCAATCGATGCTGCGGCTGTTGCAGTAGACGCTGTCGCGTCCGGGCGGCGCAGATCTACTCCGCCGCCTCTTCCCGGATCGCTTCCACCAGCGCCTCCAACTCGTAGCTATAGCCTTCGAGCATAGCGTAGGCGCGCTCGATCGTGCCGATCTGCTCTTCGGATTTGCGGATGGCCTCGGTGATCGACTGGCTGCGGGCGCGCAGCATGGAGCCGAGCACATCGGTCTCCGGCCGCCGGCCCAAACGATCGATATGCTGGCGCACCCGATTGCGATGCCGCTCGAGTTCGAGAATATGCATGCGGTTTTTGACGATATCGTCCGACAGCTTCCGCCGCATGGCCGCGACCGGATCGAAACTGCCGGGTTCGCGCTCGTCGAGAATGACGTCGTTGACCAGCTTCTCCAGCATCATCACGCCCTGCAGATCCCGGGGATCGGCGAGTTCGGGATCATAGCCGGTGTCGTCGAACACGCGGCGGCGCACCGGGTCCTTCAGCACGTCGTAGGCGGTCTGCAGCCGAGCGAAATTCTCCGTGTCGCCGCCCGCATCCGGATGCGCGGTCTTGGCCGCCTTGCGCCAGGCGTCGCGAATGGCCTGTTCGCCCGCGTCGCGGTCCACGCCCAACACGCTATAGGGATCGATCACGCTTCGTCTTCCTTTTCCGTCTCGCCGATCCAAGGCCTATCCCCTCGCCCGCGCCGCTTCAAGCGCGAAGCAGCCAACCTCCCTTTTTCCACCGGCAGGCGACGAAATTGTGGACGGCGGCGTCGAAAGGCGATGAAAACTCAAGCGGACACGGCCAGAGAGACGCCAATTTCCACTGCGGCGAAGGCTCGCGCGATCACTTCCGGCCCCGCTCCCGCCTTGACGGCGTCCGACGACAGGATCTGTCGGAAACGTCGAGCGCCGTCGACTCCGGAGAACAGTCCGATCATGTGGCGGGTGATGTTGCCGAGCTTGCCGCCCTGGGCGATATGCGCCTCGGCATAGGCCATCATGGCGTCGCGGATGACGATCCAGTCGACCGGGCTCGACGCGGCGCCGTAGATCCGGGCGTCGACTTCGCCCATCAAAGCCATGTCGTGATAGGCGGCGCGGCCGAGCATCACGCCGTCGACATGAGCGAGATGCGCCTCGGCCTGGTCGAGCGTCTGAATGCCCCCGTTGATGCCGATGAACACGTCGGGATAGCGCTGCTTCAGCCGGTAGACGCGATCGTAATCCAGCGGCGGGATATCGCGGTTTTCGCGCGGGCTCAGTCCCTGAAGCCAGGCCTTGCGCGCATGCACCCACAATGCATCCGCTCCGGCGGCCAGCGCCGCCTCGGCGAGGCGATCCAGCGCCTCTTCCGGATCCTGCTCGTCGACGCCGATCCGGCATTTCACCGTCACGGGAATAGACACCGCCGCCTTCATCGCCGCCACGCCCGCGGCCACGACTTCGGGAGTCCGCATTAGGCAGGCGCCGAAGGTTCCGGATTGCACACGATCGGAAGGGCAGCCGACATTGAGATTGATCTCGTCATAGCCCCAATCCGCTCCGATGCGCGCGGCCTCGGCGAGCTTGGCAGGATCGGAGCCGCCGAGCTGAAGCGCGATGGGATGTTCGGTCGCGTCGAAGCCCAACAGCCTGTCACGCTTGCCGTGCATGGCGGCGTCGGCCACCACCATTTCCGTGTAGAGCAGCGCACGCGAGGACAGCAGCCGCAGCAGGTAGCGGCAATGCCGATCCGTCCAGTCGAGCATGGGCGCGACTGAAAAGATCTTCTCCCTATCGACGAGCGCTGCGGCATACATCGGTCGGCGCCTCAGTGCGCGCCGGCCGGCGCGCCGCTCTTGAGCAGCGGGATGTTCGGCAGCGTATGGCCCAGCACCTGATCGGCGCCTTCATAGATCATGCGGATGGCGACGAACAGGATGACCAGCAGGCCGACCCAGGCGATCCAGCGGAAGCGATGCAGGAGCTTGGCGATGGCTGCGGAGGCCGCGCCCATCAGCACGACAGACAAGCCCAGGCCGAAGATGAGCGCCGTCATGTGGTCGCGCGCCGCGCCGGCGACGGCGAGCACATTGTCGAGCGACATCGACACGTCGGCGACGATGATCTGGAACACCGCGTCGCGCAGCGTCTTGCGCGGCTTGCCGGCCACCACGCCGTCGGCGTTCTGGTCGGTGTCGGTCAGCGCTTCCTCGGCGTCGACGACCTCTTCCTCCTTGACGGTGAGCTCGCGATACATCTTCCAGCTTACCCAGAGCAGCAGGATGCCGCCGATTAGGATGAGGCCGATCAGTTGCAGCAGCCAGGTGGTGGCGAGCGCGAAGACGATGCGGAGCACCGTGGCGGCGAGAATGCCGATCAGGATCGCCTTCTTGCGCAGGTCGGGCGCAAGCCCTGCCGCCGCCATGCCGATGACGATGGCGTTGTCGGCGGCGAGAACGAGGTCGATCATCACGACCTGGGCGAAGGCGGCAAGCGCCGCGTAGTCGATGCCAAACATCTGAACTCCGGTTTCGAAAAACATGAGAGGAATGGCTCGCTGATTGAACGCAAACGGCTGGACTGTCAACCTCGGCCGCGTTCAAAGGCTTGCAATACCCGCCACCTAACGAAAAACTGCGGCCATGGGTTCAAAAGGAATCGGAGGACGACATGCCCCTTTATGCGCTGGACGACGAAACGCCCGTCACGCCCGAGCCGGGACGCTACTGGATCGCGCCCGACGCGCATGTCATCGGCCGGGTGACGCTGGGCGAGGATGTCGGCGTCTGGTTCGGCGCGGTGCTGCGCGGCGACAATGAGCGCATCACGGTGGGCGCGCGCAGCAATATCCAGGAAGGCGCGATGGTCCACACAGATTGGGGATACCCCGCGACCATCGGCGAAGGCTGCACCATCGGCCATCACGCCATCGTCCATGGCGCTGAGATCGGCGACAATTCGCTGGTCGGCATGGGCGCGACAATCCTCAACGGGGCCAGGATCGGCCGCAACTGCCTGGTGGGCGCCAATGCCTTGGTGACCGAAGGCAAGGAGTTCCCCGACAATTCGCTGATCGTCGGCTCGCCCGCCCGCGCCATCAGGACGCTGGACGAGAAGGCGGAAGACGGCCTGCGCCGCTCCGCAGACAGCTATGTCGAGAACTGGAAGCGCTTTTCGAAACGCCTTCGTCCGCTCTGAACCGGCTCAGGCGATCTTGCGTTTGTCCGGCTCCACGAGACCGAAGGTCGCTTCGCCCGGCGTCGGCCGGCCGAAGAAATAACCCTGCGCCATCTCGCAGCCGATCGAGCGCAGCATCGCCGCCTGTTCGGCCGTCTCGACGCCCTCGGCCGTCGTCATCATGCCGAGATCGCGGCACAGATTGGTGACGGCCCGGATGATGGCGATCGATTCCGGATCGGCGTCCATGCCGCGCACGAAGCTCTGGTCGATCTTGATCTTCTGGAACGGAAACTTGCGGATATAGCTGAGCGACGAGTAACCGGTGCCGAAATCGTCCATGGCGAAGGCGACGCCCAGCGCCTTGAGTTCGTTGAGCACCGCCATGGTGCTGTCGGTGTCGTTGAGGAACACGCCTTCGGTGATTTCGAGCATCAGCCGGCTGGGCGCCAGGCCGGCGCGGCCGAGCGCTGCGGCGACCACGGCCGGCAGGTCGCCGGCGTCGAACTGCAGTGGGGAAATGTTGACGGCCACCACCACGTCGTCGGGCCAGCGCGTCGCCATCTCGCACGCCGCCTCCAGGATCCAGGCTCCGAGTTCGCAGATCATGCCTGTCTCCTCGGCGACCGGAATGAACTCGGCCGGAGACACGAAGCCGCGGCGAGGATGTTTCCAGCGCGCTAGCGCCTCGAAGCCGACGACCTTTTCTCCCTGCAGCATCACCAGAGGCTGATAATGCAGTTCGAACTGGCGGGCGTTGATCGCCTCGCGCAGATCATGCTCCATCTCGCGCCAGTCGCGCATCCTGCGGTCCATGTCGGGCTCGAAGAAGCGATGCTTGCCTCGGCCCTCCTGCTTTGCGCAATAGAGCGCGAGATCGGCGTTTTTCGCGAGCTCATCGGCATCCACGCCGTCGCGAGGCGCGAGCGCGATGCCGACCGATGTTCCGATGACGATGTGATGACCTTCGATGTCGAAGGGCGCATTGATGACGCCGATGATCCGTTCGGCCAAGGCGAGCGCACCCTCGGGCTGGGCCACCCCGGTCTGCAGAATGGCGAACTCGTCGCCGCCGAGCCGGGCGGCGAAACAGCCGCCGCCGAGAGCGCCGCGCAATCTCTCCGCCACCTGGACGAGGAGGACGTCGCCCACCGGGTGCCCCAGCGTGTCGTTGACGATCTTGAAGCGATCGAGGTCGAGATAGAGCAGCGCCGCATCCCGAGCATCGGGGGCGTCGAGTTTCTGCGCCATGACATGGCTGCGAAACAGCGTGCGATTGGCGAGATTGGTCAGCGCGTCATGCAGCGCCATATGGGTGATTTTCTGCTGCGCCGCCTGCTTTTCGGTAATGTCTTCATGCGTGACCACATGGCCGCCGTCGGGCAGTCGCGTCACCGTCATTGTCATGATGCGCCCGTCCTCGAGCTCGACCATGCGTTGGGAATGCTGATAGCCCTCGCCGCGAGTCTCCTCCTCGCCGAACACGTCGTCGGACAGAGTTCGCTTGATGCCGACGCCGTTGCGACGGCAGATCGCGATGAAATCGCCGACTGGCATGCCGACGAGATCGATTTCCTCGTCTTTCAGATAGAACTGGTAGAGGCGGCGGTTGGCGACGATGATCTTGCCATCGCGATCGAGCATGAACAGCGCCTGAGGCATGTTTTCGACCGCGCCGTAGAGACGGTCTCGCTGGATCGACAATTCCTGCCGGCTCGCCTCCTGCAACTGGCTGCGCGCCTTGCCCAGCGCCTGGAAGGTGGAGGAAAACTGTTTCGCGAGATCGCCGATTTCGTCGGCGCGCGCCAGAAGCGCCGGATCGATCGGATCGTCGTCGAAATTCTCATTTTTCGCGAGTTCGCTGACGTCCGCCGTCAACGCTTCGAGCGGTTCGGTGACGGCCCTGCGGAAATACATGCCGGTCAACAACAGCAGGGTCGCGCTCAGGAAAACGCTGATGGCGATTTCCCAGGACGCGGAAATCGACTGCCGTTCGGTGCGCAGTTGCGCATTGCGGTTGATGCGTTGCGCGACGTCCATGATGTTGAGCAGCGCCACCGAATATTGCCCCTGCTCTCGTTCGAGACGAGAGACCAGCGCCTGTTTGGCGGTTTCGTTCTGCACCACGCTGGTTTGCGCGTTGAAGATGGACTGTGGGGCTGTGTGCGAGATCCTCTTGGCCTCGTCGACCAGCGCCTGCAGGCGGACATATTCATCAGCTCTCTGAACGCGATCGAAATGAACTTTCGCCTCGGCCAGGATGCGTCCGATCGCTTCCAGCCGACCCCAATAGGCCTTACGAAGCCGTTGAAGATCGTAGAGCCGCGGCGCATTCGCGAATTTCGTGTTCAAGCCGTCCAGTTCGATCGCCAGGATCTTGAGCTTGTAGAAGTTGCGCAGGGCGCCGGGGGTCCTGCGGGACGCAGGCGACGTCTGGATTGGGCCGAAGGCGGGATTGCGAACCGCGTCGTCATAGCTCAGACCGGCCTCCGCCTTTTGCACCGCCGCCTTTTCGATCTCCATGATCTCGCTCGAGACTTCGACCTCGATCAGGTTGACGACGCTTCGCAACGTATTCTCACCGACGGCGACCCGCGCCTTGGCGGAGGTGACGCGATGACAGACGTCGAGCAGCGCGCTGCGCGTCTTGAAGATCTTCGAGCCCGAAAATTCGTAGCGCCGCAATTCCTGCGCAGCGTCGGCCTGCTCCGCCATGGCGGTCAGGAATTTCAGCTTGCGAGTCTGGTTTTCCGAGGACTGCTTGAGATAGCGCTCGGCGCCTTCCAGCCCCGCGCAGTTCTTCATCACCGGGTCGAACACGCTTTGAAGCTTCTGATAGCTCTCGGAAAGAGAAATCACGCCGATCAGCAAGGGAGACGCTGCGGCTGACGAGAACTTCACCGCGTCCTCGACCTTGTTGATGTTGTAGACGGCGTTGACGCCGCCGGCGAGCGAGGCGATCACACTCAGGCCGACGCCGAACAGCACCTTCTTGCGAAAGCGTATGTTCGACTCCAGTGAAATATTCAGAAACCTCTTCCCAAAAGAGCGTTTCATCAACCGCGCATCCTCATCTCTCACGTAGCGGCATCCTATGCGCCACTACTTGAAAATGAATTAAGCGGAGAGAAAACTTTCACGCGATTTCGAGTAAGTCAAATCTATCGTAGAGTGCGCTAATCTTCCCATCCTCATCCGGCGCGATCGCAAAACCGCCGTATGAATAAAGAGATCGATGGTTAAAATCCGTGGCTCGTTCAGGCTGCATCACGACCTCGACTCGGTGCCTGAAGATTGAATTTGTGTTAATGTTCTATCTTGGGACATTCGTCGCCTCGTCTTTCGCTGCCGGAATGGACACGGACGACGGACACATGGCCGCCGCGACCGCTATCGGCGCCAGCAGCGGCTTGGTGACAGAATCGACACGTCCTGCCGCCTCACTCCCCACCGGAAACGGTGTATGCCTCGCCGGGAAACCGGCGCAGCCGCATACTGACGAGCGTCGACCTCGTCAGATGGCGGGCCCGACCCGACGGCGCCTGGCAGACGTCGAGCGGCAATGTCACCCCGCAGACGGGCTCTATGGCGACCTCGGGCGGATAGGGCTGACTGGGTCTCGACGCAATCAAACGCAGTTCTTGCAGGCGCCGCGAATTTCGATCGTGGTCTTTTCGGCCTTGAACTGGGTGGCCGCCTGCCATTGCTTGAGCTGGCCCTCGATCGTGTGGTCGTGAAATTCGCTCACCTGCCCGCAGGTCTCGCAGATCGCGAAAGCGATGACGCCGTGATGATGATCGTGATGATCATGCGGATGCGCACAGGCGACGAAGGCGTTGAGACTTTCCAGACGATGCACCAGACGCTGCTCGACGAGCTTTTCGAGCGCGCGATACACCTGCAGCGGCGCGCGAAAGCCGTCGCCGCGCAGCCGGTCGAGAATGTCGTAGGCGCTCAGCGGCGCGGCCGCGCCGTTCAACGCCCCGAGCACCAGCGCCTGGTTCTTGGTGAGGGTCTGTTCCGGTTTCATCATGTTCTACCTTCCTCGGCCAGCCGGCTGCGTCCGAGCGGAAGCAGGCTGACGACGAACAGCGCCAGCGCCGCCACCACGATAGACGGCCCCGACGGCGTGTCGAATTGCAGTGATCCATAAAGTCCGCCCCATACGGCGACGACGCCGATCAGCGCCGACAAGGCCGCCATGATCTCCGGCGAGGTCGAAAAGCGACGGGCGGCGGCGGCTGGAATGATGAGAAGCGAGGTGATCAGCAGAATGCCCACGATCTTCATGGCGATGGCGATCACCACCGCCAACAGGAGCATGAAGATCAGCCGCGCCTTTTTCGGCTGCAACCCCTCGGCCTCGGCCAGATCCTCCGAGACGGTGGAGGCGACCAGCGGCCGCCAGAGATAGACCAGCGTCAGCAGCACCAGAATGCCGCCGCCCCAGATCAGGTCGATATCGCCCTCGCCGATGGCCAGAATATCGCCGAACAGGAAGCTGATGAGATCGACGCGCACCCAGGACATGAAGGCGAGGATGACCAGCCCGACCGACAGCGAGGCGTGCGAGAGAATGCCGAGCAGCGAATCCGCCGACAGCGACTGCACTTTCTGCAACAGCAGCAGCAGCAACGACACCGCCGCAGCGACCACGAAGACCGCGATCATGATGTTGAGATTGAACAGCAGCGACAACGCCACGCCGAGAAGCGCCGAATGCGCCATCGTGTCGCCGAAATAGGCCATGCGCCGCCAGACGATGAAGCAGCCGAGGGGACCTGTGGTCAAAGCCAGCCCTGTGCCGCCGATCAGCGCTCGAATGAAGAAGTCGTCAAGCATCGCGGCCTCCCGAAGTCATGGCCTTGGGCATAACCAGCCGGTTGCGCTCATGGGCGCAGCCGCAATCAGGGCCATGTTCATGGTCATGATCGACCTCGTCGTCATGATCGTGGTGATGGCCGTCGTCAGGATGGCAATGGTCGGTCACCGAGCCGTCGGCATGCAGCACCCGGCCATCCGGCAGATGGGTGTGGTCGTGATGGTGGGCGTAGATGGCCAGCGCCCCGGCGCCCCGCAGGCCGAACAGCCGCTGATATTCAGGACTTTGCGACACAGTCTGCGGCGTTCCGGTGCAGCAGATATGGCCATTGAGGCAGATCACAGTGTCGGTCGCCGCCATCACCACATGAAGATCATGCGAGATCAGCAGCACGCCGCAGCCGATACGGTCGCGGATCTCGCCGATCAATTCGTAGAGCGCGATTTCGCCCGAGAAGTCGACGCCCTGCACCGGTTCGTCGAGCACGAGAAGATCGGGTCGGCGGGCGATGGCGCGGGCGAGAAGCGCGCGCTGGAATTCGCCGCCCGAGAGATGCTGCACCTCGGCCTTGGCGAGATGCGAAACGCCGGTCTCGGCGAGCGCATCGGCGACATCACGGCGAGGCAATGGACCCGTCAGCGTCATCAGCCGCTCGACGGTCAGCGGCATGGTGCGATCGATGCTCATCTTCTGCGGCACATAGCCGATCCTGAGACCATGACGTTGCGACACCTTGCCCTCGTCAGGCTTGATCAGCCCCAACGCCATGCGCGCCGAGGTGGACTTTCCAGAACCATTGGGCCCGATCAGCGTAACGATCTCGCTTTTGCGCACCGCAAAGCTGACGCCGCGCACCAGCCAGCGGCCATTGCGGGAAACGCCGGCGCCATCGAGACCAACCAATTGATCAGGTTGCGGATTTCTGTCGAGCATAGAATTTTCCAGAGTCGGGACTTGGCAGCGGTTATGTCATACGTTATAGCGTAACGCAATTTATGTAATAACATTACGGCAATTATCCAGCCGTAACGCATAAAAAGGATCTCCCATGCGTTTCACGCTCGCCACCGCCTTCGCTTCCGTTTCGCTTCTGGCGTTTTCCGCCTTGGCCGCCCAGGCCGCGCCGAAAGTGGTCGTGACGATCAAACCCATTCACTCGCTGGCCGCCTCGCTGATGAAGGGCGTCGGCGAACCGGAATTGCTCGTGGATGGCGTCGCCTCTCCGCATACCTACCAGATGAAGCCTTCCGACGCATCCCGGCTGCAGGAAGCGGATGTGATCTTCTGGGTCGGCCACGACATGGAGAAGTTCATGGAGAAACCGCTGGAGGCGATCGGCGGCAAGGCGCGCATCCTCGAACTCGACCAGATCGAAGGCTTGTTGAAGCTGCACACCCGCGAAGGCGGCGCTTTCGAGGCCCATGACCATGGCGAGGAAGGTCATGAACACGACAAAGCCGGTCATGAAGACGGCGACCATCACCATGACGCCGACGAAAAGCCGGAAGCCGGCCATGACCACGATCATGCCGGGGAAACGCATGAAGGCCATGACCATGCCGCCGAAACCCATAAGCACGATCATGGCGAAGAAGTCGACCTGCATCTCTGGCTCAACACCGGCAACGCCAAGCTGATGGCGGCGGCCATGACCAAGACTCTCGTCCTGGCCGATCCCGAACACACCCAGACCTATGAGAAGAACCTCGCCGATCTCAACGCCAGCCTCGATGCGCTTTCGGCTGAAATCAAGGCGGAGGTCGCTCCCGTCAAGGATAAACCTTTCATCGTGTTCCATGACGCCTACCAGTATTTCGAAAAGGAATTCGGCGTGAAAGTCGCTGGATCGATCACGGTTTCCCCCGAGACGATGCCGGGCGCGGCGCGTCTGAAACAGATCCGGGCGAAAGTGGTGGAACTCGGCTCCACCTGCGTCTTTGCAGAGCCGCAATTCGAACCGAAGCTGGTGCGGGTCGTCCTGGAAGGCGCCGACGCCAAGAGCGGCGTTCTCGATCCCGAGGGTGGTTCCTATGAGAAGGGCGAAGCGCTCTATGGCGATCTCATGCTCGGCATCGCCCGCTCCCTCAAGGATTGCCTCGCCGCCAGGTGACGAGGCCGGACAACCGAGGCGGGCCGGTGCGCCCGCCTTTTCCAGACAATCACATGTAATGGTATAACATTATGAGAAATCAACTCGCAGATCAGCGTCTCCCGGTCACCGTCCTCTCAGGCTTCCTCGGCGCCGGCAAGACGACCCTGATGAACCACGTGCTCAACAATCGCCAGGGGCTGAAGGTCGCGGTCATCGTCAACGACATGAGCGAGGTCAATATCGACGCCGAACTCATTCGCGAAGGCGGCGCCGATCTCTCCCGCACCGATGAGCAATTGGTCGAAATGACCAATGGCTGCATCTGTTGCACGCTGCGCGACGATCTGCTCAACGAAGTCAGCCGCCTCGCCCGCGAAAAGCGCTTCGACTATCTGTTGATCGAGAGCTCCGGCATTTCGGAGCCGTTGCCGGTCGCCGCCACCTTCGAATTTCGCGACGAGGCGGGCTTCAGCCTGTCCGATCTCGCCCGTCTCGACACGATGGCGACGGTTGTCGACGCCGCCTCGCTCTTGAAGGACTACGCCTCCGACGACTTTCTCGCCGATCGCGGCGAGACCGCCGGCGAAGGCGATGCGCGCTTGTTGGTGGACCTGCTGGTCGAGCAGATAGAATTCGCCGACGTGGTGATCATCAACAAGGTCTCCGACGCCAACCCCGCCGATCTCGACGCGGCGCGCAAGATCGTCGCCGCGCTCAATCCCGACGCCCGCATCATCGAAACCGATTTCGCCCGCGTCGATCCCACCGAGATCCTCGGCTCGGGCCGCTTCGATTTCGACAAGGCCCATACCCATCCGCTCTGGTACAAGGAACTCTACGGCTATGCCGAGCACACGCCGGAAACCGAGGAGTACAGCGTACGCTCCTTCGTCTATCGGGCGCTCCGGCCCTTCGATCCCGCCAAGTTCAAGGCTTTCATCGACCGCTCCTGGCCGGGCGTGGTGCGCGCCAAGGGTTTCTTCTGGCTGGCGACGCGGCCGCATTATGTCGGCGAACTCAGCCATGCCGGCGCGATCGTCCGGACACAGAAGATCGGCCTGTGGTGGGCGGCCGTGCCGCAGGAGCGCTGGCCGACCGATCAGGCCAGCCGCTCGGCGATCTATGACCGCTTCGATCCGGTCTGGGGCGACCGTCGGCAGGAGATGGTGTTCATCGGCGCCGATCCGATGAACGAAGCGGCCATCCGCGCCGAACTCGACGCCTGCCTTGTTCCCGAATCCGACTTCCGCCCGGAGCGCTGGCGCGATCTCGCCGATCCCTTCCCGGACTGGAGCGCGAAGGCGGCATGAGCGAGGAGAGACCCCGCCGCCGCTATCACTGCTTCGAGGTCGATGGCGACGGCAAGATCATCAAACCCACATTACGGCCCCATGAGCCCGATTGGCAGGGTGCTTCAGTCGTTCCGCCGGGCGAAGCGGGAGCCTTGATGTTCAGGGATCGCGGAGAAATAGTCATCCAGACCTTGAAGCGCATGGTCTGAGCGACCTCCGCGCCAGCCACGATCCTGCATAATCTCTCGATTCGTAGGGAGCGCCCCGATTATGCAAGACCGGCTTACACCCGCCCGCGCCGCGTTGGACGCGGGCGACCTCGACACGGCGTTCCGCCTGATCAACGATGCGCTCTCGCAAGGCGACGCCGGCGCGGACATGATCGGCCTGTTCGGCGACGCCCTAAGCGCCGCCGCCATGACCCGCGACGCCGCCGGCGCCTTCGAAATGGCCGCAAACGCCGCGGGCGCAAACGCCTTCCCATACTGGAAGAAAGCCGCTTTCGCCCATGACCTGGCCGGGGACCCCGACCAGGCGCTGGCGGCGGCGATCAAGGCGCAAAAAATCCATGACGGCGATCCGGACATCATTTATCTGCTCGCGCGTGAATTTCACGCCCGCGGCGAGCGCGAACTGCTCGGCCTGTTCAAGAACCGGTTGACGGCCAGCGACAATCCGGACCACCTCAATCTCGCCGCCGAACTGATCGCCGGTGAAATCCGCAATCCCTTCACGCTGCCCTTGTTCAAGAAACTGGCGGCGCTCAGGCCCGACGACGACATCGCCCAGGCCAAGCTGATGGCGGTGGCGCGCGAGTTCTGCGACTACGACACGATCGAGGCGCAGGAGCGCCGGATGCAAGAGCGACGAACGCGCCTCGGCGACGCCGCTGCTCATGACGGCGAGACGCCCTACGCCAATCTTCTGCATTGCGCCGACGAGAGACTGAACCGGCTGGCCGCCAATCGCCCGACCCTCGGGCCCGGCTGTTCCGCCGACCGCACCGCTGCCCGTCGCGCCATGGCGCACAGTTGGGGCGCGCGCCTGCGCATCGGCTATTTCTCCAACGATTTCAGCAGCACGCACGCCACGATGCGGTTGATGCGCGAGGTGCTGGAGCGCCACGACCGCAGCCGTTTCGACGTGACGCTCTATTGCTACACACCCGAGGAGCTGATCCGCCGCGACGACGGCGGCCGCTCCCAATGGGGCCAGATCGTCAGCGTCGGCGCTCTCAGCGACGGCGAGATCGCCCAGCGCATGCGCGACGACGGCGTCGACATTCTCGTCGATCTCAAGGGGCACACCGGCGGCTCGCGCAGCCATGTGCTCAATCATCCGATCGCGCCGGTTCACGTCGCCTGGCTTGGCTATCCCGGCTCCACCCAGATGATCGACCTGGATTATGTCATCGGCGACCGTTTCGTATTGCCGGACAGCGCAAGACCGCATTACCACGAGAAGTTCATACGCCTGCCCGACAGTTATCAGCCGAACGACGCGCGAACACGCCCCCTTCCCGCGCGGATCGACCGAGCGACGCTGGGCCTGCCTGATGACCGCTTCCTGTTCGCGAGCTTCAACGCCAACCGCAAGATCACGCTCGAGACGCTGAAACTCTGGGCCGAGATCCTGCGCGACACGCCCGAAAGCCGTCTCTGGACGCTCCTCGAAGCTCCGCTGATGCGCGAGAATTTCGCTGCGCGAATGGAGAAGGAAGGCGTCGCGCGCGACCGGTTGATCTTCGCCGCGACCGCCGATTACGAAGCCCATCTCGCCCGCGCCGCCGCTGCCGACCTGCATCTCGACACGTTTCCCTATAACGGCCATACGACAACGTCCGACATGCTCTGGGCCGGGGTCCCGACCCTGACCAAAAAGGGCTCGAACTTCGCTTCTCGCGTCTCCGAAAGTCTTTTGAACGCTGTCGGACTGCCGGATTTCGTGGCCGCCGACAGCGTGGCCTTCGTGGCCCAGGCCGTGCGCCTCGCCAGGTCACCCGACCATCTCTCCGCTGTGCGTCGACACCTGGCGTCGAGCCGCAAAACGGCGCCGCTGTTCAATGCGGAGCGCTTCTGCGCCGGTCTCGAAAAAGCCTATGCGCTGGCGGCGGAACGGGCGCGGCAAAACCTCGATCCCATCCATCTCGATCTATTTTGAAACGTCGGGAAACTCATAGGCTATCCGGGTTGACGAAGCGCCCGCGCCAACCGTAACGTCGCCTCAGTTCCGCGACTGGATTCGGTCTCGGACTTTGTTCTCGCGTACACATCGACTTCTCGACGTCACGCAGCGGCTCGCGCCTCGTGTTGCGAATGCTGCTGTGGCAAAGGGGCATTTTATAGGGAAAGGAACTTCCATGAAATTCAAGACTCCGACGATCGTCGCCATCTCCATGGCCATCGGTATCGCAACCGGCGCCAGCGTTACCGCCATCGCCGCTCAACCGAATATGAGAAGCGCATTGGACCATCTCATTACGGCTGACGCGTTTCTCGCAAAGGCGACCGACAACAAGGGTGGCCACAAAGCCAAGGCGCGCAGCCTGATCAGCATCGCGATCCAGGAAGTTCGCGCCGGCATTCGCGTCGCGAACTGATCGATTTCGATACCACGAAGAACCCGGCTGCTCGCGCGGCCGGGTTTTTATTTGCCCTTACGACTGGCGCTGATAGCTGAAACGGTCGAAATCCGCCGCCATGGCGCCGCCGGTGATGTCATAGGCGAACATGCCGACGAAAGCGCCGGTGAAGGAGCCGTGTTCGCCGGCGCCGCCCTCGTCGGACACCACGCCAGCGTCGAGAACCGGGCCGATCGCCCTCCAGACGCTTTCGTCCTCCGCTTTCCAGAAAAATTGCAGGGCATTGTCGCGCACGTCGGCGGCTAGGTGGATGCGGCCTGCCGGCAACGCCTCGCCGGAGCCCACCGGGAAAGTGAGCCGTCCGCCGGGATAGTCGCCCGGGCAGGACTGGATGGTGATGCAGCGCCCGAGCGTCTCATGCCAGGTCACCGCCAGCGCATGGAACTTGTAGCGGTTGTAGTAATGGGTTAGGCCCGCGACCTGCTGATATGTTTGCGGATCGAACTCGATGATCGTCTCGGCGCGGAAGCGATGATGCTCCTGCCGGCGCGCCACCAGTGAAAATTCGAACCAGGAGCCGATGCTCTCCCGGCCATAAAGACGGAGATGGCTGGCGCGGGCGGTGAGCGAAAACAGCATGTCCGGCTCCGGCGTCCGCAGCCACTGGAAGTCCCTGGGAAGATCGACGCTGTCGAATTCCGCCTCGACGCGCTCCGGCTCGGGCCGCTGCGTGGCGCCCCCGGGCGCCTCGACCTCGACAGCCGGCGCGAGGCCGCCATGGGCGAGCCTAAGCCAGCCATCCTCGTCCCAGACGCATTTCTGGATCGCCGTCTCGCGGCCCAGTGTGCAGCGCCGCAGCGGCGGCAGCGGCCGTCCGGTCAGATGAACCACATAGGGCTCACCCTCTGGCGTCTCGACATATTGGCCGTGACCGGCGCGCTGAAGGGGCGCGTCGGGCGCATCCTTCGAGGTCAGCAGATATTGGTCGGGATGCAATTCATAAGGGCCCAGCACCTGTTCGGCGCGGGCGAATGCGATGGCGTGCTCATAGCCCGTGCCGCCCTCGGCGGCGGTGATGTAGTAAAAGCCGTTCTTCTTGAAGATATGCGCGCCCTCGACGAGGCCGAGATCGGTGCCGCCAAAGATGTTGTAGGTCGGCCCGATCAGCTTGCCCGCAGCGGCGTCATATTCCTGGCAGAGAATGCCGTCGAAATGACTGTTGCCTCCGATCGTGTTGTGCGCTTCGGGCCGATGGTTCCACAGCATCTGCAGAAACCACTTCCGCCCATCGTCATCATGAAACAGCGAGGGATCGAAGCCCGAGGAATTGACATAGACGGGATCGGACCACGGCCCCTCGATCGACGGCGCGGTGACGATATAGTTATGGGCATCCTTGAACGAGCCGTCGAAGCGCTTCACATCGGTGTAGACGAGCCAGAACAGCCCGTCGGCGTAAGAGAGGCAAGGCGCCCAGACGCCGCAGCTGTCGGGATTGCCGCGCATGTCGAGCTGGCTCTTGCGGTTCAGCGGCCGACAGACGAGCTCCCAATTGGCGAGATCGCGCGAATGGTGGATCTGCACGCCGGGATACCATTCGAAGGTGGATGTGGCGATGTAGTAATCCTCGCCGACCCGGACGATGGAGGGATCCGGATTGAAGCCCGGCAGGATGGGGTTGCGGATCATGATGGTCTCCTCCTCGAAAATTCTCGGTAATATCATCCGCCGGAGGGACGCCCCTCATCCCCCTGCCGGGACCTTCTCCCCGCGCATGCGGGGAGAAGGAGGATGTGGCAAGGACGGCGCTCCATCGCCCTTCTCCCCGCAGGCGCGGGGAGAAGGTGGCGGCAGCCGGATGAGGGGCTGCAACCGGCCGGCCTCAAACCTCTCTTACTTCTTCTTCCGCGCCGGCCCATTGCGCTCGGCGGAGGCCGCCCAGATGTTGATGTCGGCCTCCTTGGCGTAGACGTCGATCTCGGCGAGTTCTTCCGCGGTGAAATCGAGATTGTCGATCGCCTTGACGCAATCCTCCACCTGGCTCGCGCGCGACGCGCCGATCAGCGCCGAGGTCACCCTGCCGCCGCGCAGCACCCAGGCGATCGCCATCTGCGCCAGCGTCTGGCCGCGCTTTTCGGCGATGCGGTTAAGCGCGCGGATGTTCTCGACATTCTTCTCGTTGAGGAAGTCGGGATTGAGCGACTTGTCGAGGCTGGCGCGCGCGCCTTCCGGAATGCCGTTCAGATATTTGGACGTCAGCATGCCCTGCGCCAGCGGCGAGAACACGATCGAGCCCATGCCCAACTCTTCCCAAGCGTCGACCAGACCGTCTTCCTCGATCCAGCGGTTGATCATCGAATAGCTGGGCTGATGGATGATGCAGGGCGTGCCGAGATCCTGAAGGATCTTGTGCGCCTCGCGGGTGCGCTTGGTGTTGTAGGAGGAAATGCCGACATAGAGCGCCCGGCCCGAGCGAACGATATGATCGAGCGCGCCACAGGTTTCCTCGAGCGGCGTCTCCGGATCGAAGCGGTGCGAATAGAAGATGTCGACATAGTCGAGGCCCATCCGCTTCAGGCTCTGGTCGCAGGAGGCGATGACATATTTGCGGCTGCCCCATTCGCCATAGGGACCGGGCCACATCAGATAGCCGGCCTTGGAGGAAATGATCAGCTCGTCGCGATAGCCGGCGAAATCGGTGCGCAGGATCTCGCCGAAGGCTTCCTCGGCGCTGCCCGGAGGCGGGCCGTAATTGTTGGCGAGATCGAAATGGGTGATGCCGAGATCGAAGGCCGTGCGGCAGATCTCCAGCTTGGTCTGATGCTTGGCGTCGTGGCCGAAATTGTGCCACAGGCCGAGCGAAATCGCCGGCAGCTTCAGGCCGCTCTTGCCGACGCGGTTGTATTTCATCTTTTCATAGCGATTGTCTGCGGGGCGCCATGCCATGGGGAATCCTCCATTCTTCTTGTGCGGCGGGACTATGCCCTTCATGGCTTTGCAGAGGCAAGCGGCAATTGGCGAGTTTGCCTCACGTACCTCAAAAGCAGCGTTTCGAACGCTCGGCGTGGAGGTCTCCCCGGCGGACCGGGGAGACGAAAGGCGCACGCCTCAGCGCAGAAGCGCTTTTGCTTCGTCGATGCCGAAGGCGGCCGGCTGGGTGCAGGTGGTGCGGATATCGACCGCCTTGCCCTCTTCCGCGCTTTTGAGGATCGAAGTGAGCACGTCGATCGTGTGCAGAGAACGGTCGAGCGAGCAGCGATAGTCGCCGCCGGTCGCGATGCTCGCCATCATGTCCGACAGGCCGACGCCGCGGTAATTGGCCTGCGTTCCCCAGGCGAATTCGTAGTTCTTGGCGGTCATCGGGTGGTCCCAGACCTCCACGTCCTTCGGCTCGCGGTCGGTGCCCGCCACTTCGACCTTGCCGCCGAAGAAGTTGGGGTCGGGCACGAAGATCGCGCCGTCGGTACCATAGAGCTCCATATTCTGGTGGCGATGCGCCCAGACGTCCCAGCTCGCCATCAACGCAACTTGCGCGCCGGAAGCGAATTCCAGCACGGCATGAATATTGGTGGCGACGATCACCGGCACATTCTCGCCATTGCGCGGACCGTTGGTGATGGTGCGCTCTTCCTTGGCCTTGTTGGCGAGCGCCACGACGCGCTTCACCGGGCCGATCAGGTTGACGAGATTGTTGACGTAATAGGGGCCCATGTCGAGGATGGGGCCGCCGCCCGGCTGGAAGAAGAAGTCCGGGTTCGGATGCCACATTTCCATGCCCGGCCCGAGCACATGGCAGGTGCCGGACATGATCTTGCCGAGCTTGCCGCTGTCGATCAGATTGCGGGCGAACTGGTGGGAGCCGCCGAGATAGGTGTCCGGCGCCGAGCCGACGCGCAGGCCCTTTTCATCGGCGATGCGGCGAAGATCCTCGCCCTGCTCGATTGTGAGCACGAAGGGCTTTTCCGAATAGACATGCTTACCGGCTTCGAGCGCCTTCTTCGACACCGGATAATGCGCTTCCGGAATGGTCAGGTTGACAACCACATCCACATCGGGATTGGCGAGCAGCGCGTCGACATCCTGGGCCAGGACGCCGAACTGCTCGGCCTTGGCCTGGGCTGCGGCCATATGCAGGTCGGCGCAGGCGACGACCTTGAGATTGTTGAACATCGGGATCAGGCGGAAATAGGCTTCGGAAATGTTTCCGCAGCCGATGACGCCAACGCCATATTCCTTGGTCATGGTTTCTCGTCCTCAGAAGGATTGGATGGTCTTGATGGAGCGCGTTGCGCAACGGGTGATGTCGGAGGGATTGTCGTGCTCGACGACGAAATGGCGCGCCTTGGTGGCTTTCAGCGCCGCCCAGATCGCCGGCCAATCGACCGTGCCATGGCCGACATCGGCCCAGCCGCCTTCGTCGGCATTCTCGCCTGCCGGCGCGATGTCCTTGATATGGGCCGAGGTGATGCGGTCCTTATAGGCGTCGATGAATTTCAGGGGATCGGCGCCGCCGCGCACCACCCAGGCGACATCCATTTCCCAGGACAGCGACGGACCGCCTTCGAAAATGCGGTCATGCGGCAGCGAACCGTCGGCGAGCGCCACGAATTCGAAATCGTGATTGTGCCAGCCGAAATCGAAGCCGGCGTCACGGAAGGGCTTTCCGGCCTTTTCGAGACGAGCGCCGAACGCAGTCCAGCCGGCGGCATCCGTGGGCCGATCGTCAGGCATCACATAGGGGCAATAGACGGCGTCCATGCCGAGGGTGCGGGCGATGTCGAGCATGCGGCTCGTCTCGTTTTCGAGCTGGTCGAGCCCGAAATGGCCGGTCGCCATGGTCAGGCCGTTGGCGTCGAGATCCGCCTTCAGCGCCTTGACGGCGTCGCCGTCCATCGGCCCGTAAATGCCGCCGAAACCTTCGACTTCCTTATAGCCGAGCGAACCCAACAGCTTGAAGATGTCCGAGAGCGGCGGAAAATTGCGCGCGCTGTAGAGCTGAAAAGAGACGTTGGTCATGGTGTCCTCCATTGATCGCCCGAGGGCGGGAATTGGGTGGAGATGATTGGATGCAGCCGTGCAACGCCCCTCATCCCCCTGCCGGGACCTTCTCCCCGCGCCTGCGGGGAGAAGGAGATTGTGGCGCGACCTCCGCTCCATCTCCCCTCTCCCCGCAATGCGGGGAGAAGGTGGCGGCAGCCGGATGAGGGGCGAAGCACGCCTTCAAATTCAAATCTTCACTCCACCGCTTGACACGATTCGAGATCCCGCACCACGAAGCGCGGCGTCGCCGACGAATCCTCTGCGGTGAAGGTGATGGTGCTGCTTTCGCCGGAAAGCAAGTCGAAGGCGTTGTCGGAGAAGCGACCGGCGACGTCGGCCTCCAGCATCACGAAGAGCGCCAGCCCGGCCGATGTCAGCGAGATATGCCAGCGCCCCTCGCCCGCCGGTCTGACGTCGTGGATGAGACCCGCCGGCGCGAGATCCAGCGCCTTATAGGTTGTTGCCACATGGTGACCACGACCTTCATTGCCGGCGGAGGTGCGGAAATCCCAGAACAGCAAATGGTCCGCCGGAATCTCCGTCGCCGCGATCGTCTCCAGCGTCATCGCCTTGTCGGGGCGGCAGATTGCTTTGGCAGACCGAAGGGGGTGACGGCCGCCGGCGAGATCGACGGTGTAGAAGTCCGCCGAGATCTCGATATTGTCGGTGAGATCGTTGACCATCCGCATCTCGATCTCGGCGCCATCCGCCGAGGGAATGGCGACCATCGTCACCGGCTCGAAGAAACGCCGCGCCTGGTAATGCATGGCCTTCCAGTTGCCGCCGTAATCGAGGCTCGCCCAGGAGGCCACAGGCCAGGTGTCGTTGAGCTGCCAGATGATCGTGCCCATGCAATGCGGCTTGAGCGAGCGCCAGTAATCCACCGCCGTCTTGATGGCCAGGCCCTGCTGGATCTGGCTGAGATAGACGAAATTGGCGAAGTCCTTGGGGAAGCGGAAATAGCGGAACATCGTGCCCGCGATCCGCTCGTTGCCGCCGGGGTTCTTCTGATGCACCTCCATCACCGGCGAGGCGATGTTGACGTCCTTCTTGTCGGCGAACTGATTGATCAGCAGGTTCGACGTATAGGACTGGAAGCCGAATTCCGAGCAGAAGCGCGGCTTGACCGTGCGGTAGTGGTCAAAGGACTTGTTCTCGTGCCAGACCGACCAGAAATGCATGTCGCCCGCGCCGTCGGCATGCCAGGCGTCGCCGAAATTCAAATAGCCGCAGGACGGGCTCGACGGCCACCAGATCAGGTCGGGCGCAGCCTTCTGCATCGCCGTCTCGATGGTGCGGTTGAGCCGGTCATAGGCGACGAGATAGCGGTCGCGATCCTTGCGCGAGCAGTCGAACCAGGTGAGCGCGCCGACCAGCTCGTTGTCGCCGCACCAGAGGACGATCGAGGCGTGATGCCCCAGCCGCCTGACCTGATAGTCGACTTCATGGGCGACATTGTCGAGAAACGCGGGCGTCGAGGGATAGAGATTGCAGGCGAACATGAAGTCCTGCCACACCATCAGCCCCAGCCGGTCGCAGATGTCGTAGAACCAGTCATGCTCGTAGAATCCGCCGCCCCAGATGCGGATCATGTTCATATTGGCGTCGACGGCGGATTGCAGCAGCGCCTCGGTCTTCTCCGGGCTCATGCGGGAGAACAGCGCATCGGCCGGAATCCAGTTGGCGCCCTTGCAGAACACCTCCTGACCGTTGACGCGGAAAGCGAAGCGGCTGCCCGCTTCGTCAGGATCGGTCAGCAGTTCGACGGTGCGCAAGCCGATCGACTTGACGACCGTCTCCTCGCCGACCGAGACTTTGAGCGTGTAGAGTTCCTGCGCGCCGGAACCCGCCGGCTGCCAGAGCCTCGGCTTTTCCACGACAAAGACATGATGCAGCACGGTTTCGCCCGCGCTGACGCCGCAATCGCGGCTCAAGGACCATCCGTCGAGTTCGAATTGGACAGGCGCGGTTCCCGGATCGCGCGCGTAGAGCGTCACGGCCACGTCGAGCTCGACACTTCCATCCTTCTTGTGCTTCTGGGACACGGTGACGTGCTCGATCCGCGCCGTCTCGATCTTCTTGAGCGCGATCGTGCCGTAGAGGCCCGACGGAGCGAGCGCAATGTTCCAATCCCAGCCGAAATGACATTGCGGCTTGCGCAGCATATTGCCGTAGGGGATCGGGCAATTGGCGCTCCACGGCACTTCGAAGGGCTGCGTGTCATAGACCTTCTTGCCTTCGGCCACAGGCGAATGCAGCGTGATCGCGATCTCGTTCGCGCCCGGCTTCAGCGCCCCGGTCACATCGGGGCGGTAGCGGCGGAAGCAATTGTCGGTGCGGGCGACGACGATGCCGTTGACGCGGATCGTCGCGACCGTGTCGACATAATCGAGATCGAGATACCAGTCGCCCTCGACCACGCCCATCGGCAGGTCGAACCGGCGCGACACGGTCCAATCCTTATGGGCGACCCACTGCACCAGTTCTTCATTCTTGCCGAAATAGGGATCGGGAATGATATCCTGCGCCTGCAGCGCCGAATGGACATCGCCGGGCAGCGCGATGGTCAACCCCTCTGGCTGCCCCTCGGCGGCCAGAGACCAGGAGCCGGAAAGATCGATCAGATGGGTCATGCGTTCATTCCTTTGAAATGGCCGGATAGGGCGAAACCCGCCCCTCATCCCCCTGCCGGGACCTTTTCCCCGTGACCACGGGGAAAAGGAGGTTGGAGCGCCATCCCTGCCCCATCGCCGTACTCCCCGACTGCGGGGAGAAGGTGGCGGCAGCCGGATGAGCGGCGGCTCGGCTGCTGCCCGTCAGATCCTCAACTCGCTCTCCGCATCGAACAGCGATGCGAGCGCCATATTGAAGGACAGCTTCAGATGCGTCCCGGCCGCATAGCGGCGCGAGCCTGCGATGCGGACGGACATGGTGTGGCCGGCGAATTTCAGCCAGAGCAGATTGTCGGCGCCCATCGGTTCCTCAATATCCACGACCGCGTCGAAAGATTGTCCCGCAGAAGCGTCATCGACGCCGATATGTTCCGGACGCAGGCCGAGAACGACCTTCCGGCCAGCCGGCAGAGCCGCCTCGGTTTCGTATCCATCGAGCGGGATGCGAACGCCGTCGACATTGACGACGGGGCCGCCCTCGCCCGCCTCGATCACGCCCTTGAGGAACGTCATCGCCGGGGAACCGATGAAACCGGCTACGAACAGGTTCTTGGGCCGGTTGTAGATGGTCATGGGATCGTCGAGCTGCACGATGATCCCGTCCTTCATGATCGCGATGCGGTCGGCGAGCGTCAGCGCCTCGATCTGGTCATGGGTGACATAGATCATCGTGTTCTTGAGCGCCTGGTGCAGCCGCTTGATCTCCACGCGCAGTTCGGAACGCAGCTTGGCGTCCAGGTTCGACAGGGGCTCGTCGAACAGGAAGACGTCGACGTCGCGCACCAGAGCGCGACCGATGGCGACGCGCTGGCGCTGCCCGCCCGACAACTGCGCCGGCTTGCGATCGAGCAGCGGCTGGATCTGCAGGATTTCGGCGGCGCGGGCGACGCGCTTGTCGATTTCCGCCTGCGCCATGCCCGCGATCTGCAGGCCGAAGGACAGGTTCTTGCGCACCGTCATCTGCGGATAGAGCGCATAGGACTGGAACACCATGCCGATGCCGCGATCCTTGGGCTCGAGCCAGGTGACGTTCTTGCCCTTGATGAAGATCTGCCCGTCGGTGGGCTCGAGCAGACCGGCTATGCAGTTGAGCAAGGTCGACTTGCCGCTGCCGGAGGCGCCGAGCAACACCAGGAACTCGCCGTCTTCGATGTCGATATTGAGGTGATCGAGAACTTTCACCGCGCCGAATGCAAGGGTCAGGTCTTTGACTTCTACGCTTTTCATGAGTTTATCCCTTGACTGCGCCGGCGGCGATGCCGCGCACGAACAGACGCCCGGAGACGAAGTAGACGATCAGCGGCACCGCGCCGGTCAGCAGCGTGGCGGCCATGTTGACATTGTATTCCTTCACGCCCTGCACCGAATTGACGATGTTGTTGAGCTGAACCGTCATCGGGTAATATTCCGGCCGGGTGAAGACGACGCCGAACAGGAAGTCGTTCCAGATGCCGGTGATCTGCAGGATCATGGCGACCACGAAGATCGGCAACGACATCGGCGCCATGATGCGGAAATAGATCTGCCAGAAGCCGGCGCCGTCGATGCGCGCGGCCTTGAACAGTTCCTCCGGCAAGGACGTAAAGTAATTGCGGAAAAGCAGCGTCAGGATCGGCATGCCGAAGATGGTGTGCACGATCACCAGACCCGTCAACGTGCCGTAGACGCCCATTTCCCGGAGCACGATGACGATCGGATAGATCATCACCTGATAGGGAATGAAGGCCCCGACGATCAGGATCGTGAAAAACACTTCCGATCCCTTGAAGCGCCAATTGGCGAGCGCGTAACCGTTGATCGAGGCGATCAGGATCGAGATCACCGTCGACGGCACGGTGATGCGCACCGAGTTCCAGAAGCCGCGCGACAGGCCGTCGCAATTCAGTCCCGTGCAGGCGGTGGCCCAGGCCTTGACCCAGGGTTCGAAGGTGATTTCCACCGGCGGCGAGAAGATGTTGCCGAGCCGGATCTCGGGCATGCCCTTCAGCGACGTGACGAACATCACGTAGAGCGGCAGCAGATAGTAGACGGCGGCGAAGATCAGAAGCCCGTAGAGGATGATGTTGCGGCGCGAGAGCGCGCGTCGGGGCTTGGGCCCGCGCGGTTCTGCGGAGGCGGCGGAGCGAGCGGTGATGGCGGTGTCAGACACGCTTCTTTCCTCCAAATTCGAGATAGGCCCAGGGGATGATGATGATGGCGACGGTGAGCAGCATCATGGTCGATGCGGCGAAGCCCTGGCCGAGATTCTGCGCCTGGAACATGTAGTCGTATACATATTTCGCCGGAACTTCGGAGGCGATGCCGGGACCACCCGACGTCTGGGCGACGACGAGATCGTAGAGGCGGACGATGCCGGACGTGATGATGACCAGCGTGGTGATGAAGACGGGCCGCATCATCGGAATGATGATGAACACATAGGTCTTCCACATCGGAATGCCGTCGACGCGCGCCGCCTTCCAGATGTCTTCGTCGATGCCGCGCAGGCCGGCGAGCATCAGGCACATGATCAGGCCCGTTCCCTGCCAGAGACCCGCGATCAGGATGCCGTAGATGACGATGTCGGGCTCATAGAGCGGATTGAAGGTGAAGGTGTCCCAACCCAGGCTGCGCACGATCGACTGCACCCCGAATTCCGGGTTGAGGATCCACTGCCAGACCAGACCGGTCACGATGAAGGACAGCGCGAAAGGATAGAGGAAAATGGTGCGGAAGGCGTTTTCGAAACGGATCTTCTGATCCATCAACGCCGCCAGCACGAAACCGATCACGAGACTGAAGATCAGCGACAGGACGCCGTAGATCGCGAGGTTTTCGATCGAGATCTGCCAACGCGGAGCATCCCAGAGCCGCTCATACTGGTCGAGTCCCACGAATTTCAGCCGCGGCAGCAGCTTGGAGTTCGTAAAGGAATAGACGACCGTCCAGATCGTGCCGCCCAGAAAAATCACCAGGGCGGTCAGGATCATCGGAATCGAAGCGATCTTGGAATTCAGATTGCGAAACAGTTTGCTGGGTCGACTGGCATGCGCTTGGCCCGTCATCGGAACAACTCTCCTCTGTCAGGATCACGCCGACGGGCGCGCATGAAAGGCGATGCCTTCCGCTGCGACGCCCGGTCGCTTTCCCCGTGATCCGGTTGTCGCGGGCCTGGCGAGAGACTGTCTCCCGCCAGGCCCGCAGGCGACCTTTCGGCTCTTAGTCGGCGTTCGCGATGATATCCGCGAAGCGCTTCTGAGCGTCTTCAGGGGTGATGGAGGGGTTGGCGAAGAATTCGGAGAACAGATCTTCCTTCTGCTTCTGGCTGTCGGCCGAAAGCAGCTGGTCGGTGCCCTCGATGACATTGCCCTTGGCGAGAATGTCGAGACCCTTCTTCATGCAGTCGTTGGCGGCGGACAGGTCCACGTCGCCGCGCACCGGCAGCGAGCCCTTCTTGAGATTGAAGGCGACCTGGGTTGCCGGGGCGAGCAGCGTCGCGGCCAGCACGTCCTGCGCCTTGGACTTCTCTTCATCCTTGAGCACCGGGAAGTAGAAGGCGTCGCCACCGGTCGAGATGATCTCGTTCACGCCGAGGCCCGGAAGGCAGGAATAATCGACGCCGGCCTTCTGGCCAGCCAAGGCGAATTCGCCCTGCGCCCAGTCGCCCATGATCTGACCGCCGGCCTTGCCGGTGATGACCATGTTGGTGGCCTGGTTCCAATCCTGCACATTGGTGCCCTTGGACATGCGACGCGCGTCGTCGGCGGCCTTGAACACCTTGGCGATATCAGGTCCGGCAGCCATTTCGGCGTCCTTGTCCTTGAACACCTTGTAGAAGGTGTCCTTGCCGGCGATGGCGACCATCAGCACGTCGAACGCGCCGGCGGCCTGCCAGGGCTGACCACCCACGGCCAACGGAACGATGCCGGCCTTCTCGAGCGCCGGAGCGGCGGCGACGAACTCGTCCCAATTCTTCGGAACCTCTACGCCGGCGGTCTTGAATGCGGCGTTGGACAGCCACAGCCACTGCCAGGAGTGGATGTTGACCGGGGCGCAGTAGATCTTGCCGTCGATCGTGCAACTGTCGAGAAGGCTCGCCGGCTTGATGACGTCCTTCCACTTTTCCTTGGTGGCGACGTCGGTCAGATCGCGCATCAGACCGGCCTGAACCAGTTCCTCGGCTTGACGACCATGGTTGAACTGGGTCGCGCCCATCGGGTCGCCGCCGGTGATGCGGCTGATCATGATCGGACGGGCGGTGCCGCCCGAACCGGCGATGGCGCCGTCGACCCACTTGTTGCCGGTGGCGTCGAACGCCTTGGCGAGCTCCTGCACGGCGGCGGCTTCACCGCCGGATGTCCACCAATGGGTCACTTCGAGATCCGCTGCGTGAGCGATGCCGAAGGACAGCGAAACGGAAGCCGCCAGGGCCCCTGCGAAAAGGCGAATGTTCATGAGTCTCCTCCCTCACTGAAACGTTGCCGGAAAAACTTATTCGAAAGTCTCCAACCCTGCAACCACCAAGATGCTATTTTTTTCGAGGCTCGATGTAAACCCCTTTCAAACGATTTATCCGGCTTATGCCTACTCTTTAGTAGGCTGTCGAACGGCACGTATTCAAGACATGAAAACTGACTTTAAGTAATTGTATTTATTGTTTTATTACTCATCTTAAAGACACGGCGCGCCCTCGACTTTCTCTGGCGCCCGCGAAAAGAATTTGCCCACCGCTCGCGACTGCAGCAATACCAGGTTGTGCGCCGCCGCAACGAATGTCTCTCGACAAAACAGCTGCAACGTTACAGATTTTTGCGATTGCCGGAGGATGGCGTGGCGCCGGGCGTCAAAGTGGCGTAGGACGCGGGCGGGGCATACAAGGAATGAACGATGAAGGGTGCTCAGCAAGCGAGCAATGGTCCGGCGCCGGGGGAGCGCCCGACTTTGAAGACGATCGCATTCATGACCGGGCTCGGCGTCACGACGGTGTCGCGCGCGTTGAAGGACGCGCCCGACATCAGCCAGGAGACCAAGGAGCGGGTGCGGCTGGTCGCCAGCCAGATCGGTTATTATCCCAATCGCGCCGGCGTGCGCCTGCGCACCGGCAAGACGAATGTCATCAGCCTCATCCTCAATCTCTCCGAAGAGTTGATGGGCCTGACGACCCATATCGTCTACGGCATTTCGGAAATTCTCGCCAACACCAGCTATCATCTGATCGTGACGCCCTATTCGGCCGATCGCGATCCGATGACGCCGGTGCGCTATATCCTCGACACCGGCTCCGCAGACGGCGTGATCCTGTCCTCCACAGAACCCGACGATGCGCGCATTCGGCTGTTGACCGAGAGAAACCTGCCCTTCGTCACGCATGGCCGTACGGATATGGGCATCGCCCATCCCTTCCATGATTTCGACAACGACTCCTATGCCTATGAGGCCGTGCGGCGCCTCACCGCGAACGGGCGAAAGCGCATCGCCATTCTCGAGCCGATGCCGCGCTACACCTATCACCGGCATATGCGCTCAGGTTTTGCTCGGGGGCTTCGCGATTTCGGCGCCGAGGCGGCGCCGTTCTCCGACGTCTATCTCGACAATTCGATGAACCAGATTCACAAGGCGGCTTTAGAGCTGTTTTCCGGCAAGGGCCGTGTCGACGGCTTCATCGCTGGCTCAAGCGCCGGCGCGGTGGCGATCGCTTCGGCGGCGGAAGCGCTCGGCTTGAAGATCGGCGAGGATCTCGACATGGTGTCCAAGCAGCCGGCCGACCTACTGCGCTACATGCATCCCGGCATCATGACGGTGAACGAAGACATCCGGCTCGCGGGCCGAGAACTCGCCAAGGCGGTGCTCGGCCGTATCGAAGGCGTCCCTCCCGAACGGCTGCAATCCATCAGCATGCCGGACGGCAGCCTCGTCTATCCCGGTTGAACCCTGCGGTGACCGCGGATCGCGCTCGGCGGAAAGCCGAAGCGATGGCGGAAGCGGATGGCGAAACGGCTTTGCGATTCGAAGCCGGCCCGGGCGGCGATTTCGGACACCGGCAGCCGTGAACATTGCAGAAGCTGCATCGCATGCGTCATGCGCACATCGGTCAACACCGCCCGCAGGCTGGTCCCTTCTTCCGACAGTCGCCGACGCAGCGTCGCCTCGCTGACGGCCAGATGCGCGCAGATTTCCGCACCCGACCAGACGCCATGCGGTCGGGCGCCGACGAGACGACGTATGCGCGCCGTATAGCTTTCCTGGACCGCAGGCGGAAAACGCCACCCGGCCGAGGCCAGCCAGGCGAGCAGTTCGCCCAGTTTGTGGCGGGCCACGAGGTCCGGAACCTCATCCTCGTCCGTCAATGCCTCCACGGCCTGCTCATAGGCTTTTAAAAGCCCGGGCGGCATGCGTCCGAGGCGCTGCGGGGCGGCAATCGGCAACGCCGCCGCGGGCGGCGGGAAACCCGCGACGACCGACGGGTCAAACACCAGCCAACGCGCCTCGTAATCACCGTCTTCGGCCGCGACATTCTCGAAATCGATCGCCTGCCCGGCGGCGATGGCGACCGCCTCTCCCTCGTCGATCCGGATCGTCGTCCCGGAAGACTGGATGAGCTTGTGGCCCCGCCTGACCATGATGATCAGCGGCAGATCGTTGGTGATCGACGTATATCCGAGCCGACCTGCCTGGGTGATATGGCCGGTAGCGCCGATGCCCGGGCGGGCTGCCAGAAGATGACGCAAGGCCTGCTCCATTGCTCCCACGCCAGAGGGCGCTGGGATCGCAAAATGTCTATCAACGCGCGCCGGTGGCGACAATGCTGACCTCATCCAGCTTGACCATATTCGAGACGAAGCCGATCATAGCCGGCGTGGCGTTTGCGGGCACGCCCAGCTTCGCGGTCTTGAGCGCCTTGACGGTCAGGATGTAGCGATGTTTCGAACCGGGCGGCGGGCAGGCTCCGAGGAAGCCGGAAACACCGGCGTCGTTGCGCGCGGCGAGAGCGCCTTTTGGCAGCTTTGCGGGGTCTGAACCGGCGCCGGCGGGCAGCGAGTCGACGCCAGCGGGGATGTCGGCCACCACCCAGTGCCAGAAGCCCGAACCGGTCGGGGCGTCGGGATCATAGATCGTCACCACGAAGCTCTCTGTTCCCTCAGGCGCGCCCGACCAGCGAATCTCGGGCGAGACATTGCCGCCCGAGCAGCCGAACATATCGGCGAACTGCGCCGGCGCCAGCGCGCCAATCGCCATTTCGGGACTTTCGACGCTCAGGGACCCGGCCGAAGCGGCCGTGGCCGCGCTCAAAAACATCATCAAAAACAGGGGCTTCATCTACATTCCTCTCATGCATTGACAAGAGGAGCGTAGAAAGACGAAGGGCGGACCGATAGGCCCGCCCTCGTCACATTTGGCGCCGAAACGATCAGGCGTTCTGGAAGTCGGCAAGACCCGAGCCCCAGGGACCGTGATGCTTGTCGACACCGTCGAGACGGTCGAAGCCATGCGCGCCGAAGAAATCGCGCTGGGCCTGGATGAGGTTGGCCGTGCCGCGACCGCGGCGATAGCTGTCGAAATAACCGAGCGCCGAAGCCAGCGCCGGAACCGGGAGACCAGACATCACGGCGGCGGATACGACGCGACGCAGCGGTCCGTCGGTGTCCTTGACCATGGTCGCAAAAGCCGGCGTCACGATCAGGTTGGCGGCGTCCGGCATGGCGGTGAAGGCCGAGGTGATTTCGTCGAGGAACTGCGACCGGATGATGCAGCCGGCGCGCCAGATCTTGGCGATAACAGGCATCGGCAGCGACCAGCCGAATTCCTTGGAGGCTTCCGCCATAACGGCGAAGCCCTGCGCATAGGCGCCGATCTTGCCGGCGAGCAACGCCATTTCGAGATCGGCGATGAAGGCGGCCTTGTCTGTCGGATTGATCGCGCCCTGACCCGGCAGGCCGAGGATCTTTTCAGCGGCTTCGCGCTGCGTCTTGAACGACGACAGGCTGCGCGCGGCGACGGCCGCCTCGATGGCGGTGGCCGGCACGCCCATGTTCTGGGCCTCGATCGCCGACCATTTGCCGGTGCCCTTCTGGCCGGCGGCGTCGACGATGAGGTCCACCATCGGCTTGCCGGAAATCGGGTCGTTGGCCTTGAGCACGGCTTCGGAAATTTCGATCAGGTAGGAGTTCAGGCGACCCTCGTTCCACTTGCCGAATATCTCGGAGCATTCGGCGGCCGACATGCCCAAGCCGTCGCGCAGGATGCCGTAGATTTCGGCGATCATCTGCATATCGGCATATTCGATGCCGTTGTGGATGGTCTTGACGAAATGGCCCGCGCCGTTTTCGCCGAGCCAGGCGACGCAAGGGTCGTCCTTGAACTTGGCGGCGATGGAGGTGAGCACCGGCTCGACGCGCTTCCACGACTCTTCCGTGCCGCCGACCATGATCGACGGCCCATGGCGCGCGCCTTCTTCGCCGCCCGACACGCCCATGCCGATGAAGGTCAGGCCCGAATCCTCCAGACCCTCGAAACGGCGGATCGTGTCGCGGAAATTGGCGTTGCCTGCATCGATGATGATGTCGCCCGGCGACAGATAATCGCGCAGGGTGGCGATCAGTTCATCGACCGGATCACCGGCCTTCACCATGATGATGACGGGGCGCGGCGGACGAATCGCTTCCACGAATTCCTCGAGCGACTTGCAGGGAACGAGCTTGCCCTGGAGGTCGCCGGCTTCGGCGTAGAAGGTGTCGGTCTTGTCCGGAGACCGGTTGAAAACCGCGATGCGGTTGCCTTTCTCGGCGATGTTGAGCGCCAGATTGGAGCCCATCACCGCCAGACCGATCAGTCCGATTTCCGCCTTTTCCATGACGATGTTCCTTCCAAAACGATTTAGTTTTGGCCGGACTATACGCGGCTCGCCGCCGCTGACAAGGCTGGGCGGCGGTTTATTCGCCGGGTTTGCCGTCGCCGTCGTCGAGCACCCTCCAGGCGGCGCCGTCGAGGTCGTCATATTGACCAGACTTCAAGGACCAGAGAAAGGCGAACAGTCCCAGCGCGCCCAACCCCAGGGCCACGGGAATCAAATAGATCAGCATATTCATGGCGTAAGCACCGCCTTTCCGATCGGAGCCTTCGTCGCCGGCGCCGCGTCGACCAGGCGCCGGCGACCATTGAGACGAAGCGAATTGGCGACCACGATGATCGACGACGTCGACATGGCGATGGAAGCGACCAGGGGCGTGGCGAGCCCGGCGATCGCCACCGGCACCGCGATGAGGTTATAGCCGACGGCCAGCGCGAAATTCTGGCGGATCAGTCGCCCTGCCCGTCGTGACACGTCGATCGCCAGACACACCGCGTCGAGAGACTCGCGCATGAACACGAAATCGGCGGCCTGCCGGCCGATATCGGCGGCGGTGGACGGCGCGATCGAAACATGCGCCGAGCGCAGCGCGGGCGCGTCATTGATGCCGTCGCCGACCATCAAAACCTTGAAGCCCCGAGCGGAGGCTTCCTCCACGGCGCGGACCTTGCCCTCGGGCGTCAGGCCCGAGCGCCATGCCGGAACTCCAAGACGCTCCGCGAGCGCGGCCGCCACCGGCTCGCGGTCGCCCGAAATGATCGCGCTTGGAATGCGCCGGCGGTGGAGACGCCGGATGGTCTCGGCTGCGCCGGGGCGAACCGCATCCTCGAAATGGAAGGCTGCGAGTTCCCGGCCGTCCAGCGACAGCACGCTCTCGGTGTAAGGCAGGTTCGGATCGACGACCGATGAGGCTCCCAGCGCGAAAGCCCGCGCCCCGAGCCGCCACACGCCGTCCGCTCTCCGTGCTTCCAATCCGCCGCCGGGGATCTCGGTTATGGTCTCGACCGCCATCGCCACAGGCGCAGCGGCCAGGATGGCGCGAGAGACGGGATGCCGCGAATGGGCGGCGAGACCGGCGGCCATCGCCAGTGCTTTCGGCGCGATATCCGCCGCATTGACCAACCGCGGCTTGCCGAGCGTCAGCGTGCCGGTCTTGTCGAACAGCGCATGCGTCGCCTCCGCCAGCCGCTCCATGGCCGAACCATCCTTGACCATGACGCCCTCGCGGAACAGGCGACCGGCGGCGATGACCTGCACCACGGGCACGGCGAGACCGAGCGCGCAGGGGCAGGTGATGATCAGCACGGAAATCGCCACCAGCAGCGCCTGGTGCCAGTCGCCGCCGATCAGCCCCCAGCCGAGGAACGACAGGAAAGCGGTGCAATGAACGACCGGCGAATAGAGCTGGGCGGCGCGATCCGCCAGCCGCCGATAACGCGCTTTGCCGCCCTCCGCCGCTTCCATCAGGCTGACGATCTCCGCCAGGAAGGATTCCTTGGCTTCTGCGGCAGCTTCGACCGTGAGCGCGCCGGTCAGGTTCATCGTGCCGGCGAGCAATTTGTCCCCTGCCCGCGTCGGCTGCGGCGCGCTTTCGCCATTGACGATCGACCAGTCGATATCGCTCTCGCCAGAAAGCACCACGGCGTCGACGGCCAGGCGCTCGCCGGCCGCGACCGACAGGCGGTCGCCGCGTCGGATGTCGGCGACGGGGCGATATTCCGGCTTGCCGTCGGCCCCGATCGCCATCGCGCCCTTCGGCGACAGGCGCGCGAGCCCGATGACGGCAGAGCGCGCCCTGTCGCGCATCAGATGGTCGAGCGTGCGGCCGATCAGCAGAAAAAACAGCAGCGACGCGGTGGCGTCGAACCAGGCGTGATCGCCGTGATGAATGGTTTCCCACAGCGACATGAGGTAGGACAGCGTGATGGCGAGCGCGATCGGCACATCCATATTGGTGCGGCCGCGCCTCAGCGCATTCCAGGCAGAGCGATAGTAAAAGCGGCCGGAATAGACGAGCGCCGGCGCGCAGATCATCGCCGAGATCCAGTGAAACAGGTCGCGAGTCGAGGCTTCCGCCCCAGACCAGACCGACACCGACAACAGCATGATATTGGTGGCCGCGAAGCCGGCCACGGCCAGCGCGCGCAGGTGGTCGCGGCGTTCCGCGTCCGCGCCCGCTTCCAGATCCTGGAACAGATGCGGCCGATAGCCGACGCCGAGGATCGCGCCGATCAGGCGGGAGGGATCGGCTTTGACGCCGCCGGTTTCCTCCTTCCACACCACCGACACGCGTTTGGTCGAGAGGTTCACCCGCGCCCGCTCGACTTCCGGCAGCTTGCGCAAAGCGCCCTCGACCGCCGTGATGCAAGCGCCGCAATGCACCTCGGGCACGCTGAAATCGCTTTGACGCCGACCCTCGCCGAGAGGGCGCGACGACAGCCAGATCTCCTCGGCGGGCGGTAGACCGACATCCGCCGCGATCGCGCCTTCTGTTCCGGGAGCGCAGCAACTCATCTCACTTCTCCGGCTGATAGATGCGGACGGCCTGGTGATAGACGGTCTCGCCGTCGTCGACGGCGGCGAGATCGACGATCCATTGCCCGGGAGCGAGATCGTGCTCTACCGAATATACCCCCGGGGCGACCCGCGGCAACGTCAGGCTGAAATCCTGCTTGTCGCCGACCGGCCGATGAAACAGCGCGGTGATTGCGGCGAGCCGTTCGATTTCGCCGGCCGGCCCCTGCAGCCGATATTCAAGACGGCGGCTCTCGACCTTGAACGCGCCTGAAAAGCCCAGTTCGGCCCAGTGGCGCGCTTCCGCCGCCTTCATATTAAAATCCTGGCTCGCGACATAGGTGTTCTTGGCCAGAATGCCGCTCCAGCTCTTGCTGGCCATATAAGCCATGAACACATTCACCGAAATGATGACGCCGAAAAAGGCGATCATGATCGCCAACATGTGGCGGCCGGTGAAATGCTTTGGTTCAGCCGGATTGTTCATTTGCGTTTCTCCGGAACGATGAAGCTCGCCGTGTATGCATCCGCCTCGCCGGAGGTGCGATACTCGACATGGAAGGTGAAATCACGGGTCTCGGACGGCAGGGCGTCCTTCGGCATGGTCACATAGATCTTCATGGTCTTGACCGTATCTGGCTCGAGCTCGACGCCGATGAAGCGGCCTTGCGACCATGTTTCGCCGGCGAGGCTCATGGTCGCGCCCGGCATGTCGCGCAGCGACAGCATCACCATGCGCGGTTCGGGGACCATGTTCAGGATCTTTACCGTGTAGCCGTTGCGGATCGAACCGTCCGATTCCATCACATATTGCGGGTTGCGGTCATGCAGCACGTCCATCTGCAGCCGGTCCCGCATCATCAGCGCGGTCACCAGGCCGACGCCGATCAGCGACCACAGCACCGTGTAGAGGATGATGCGCGGTCGGAAGATGATCCGCCAGTTGAAGTGGCGAATCTTGTCGTGATAGCGGCCGTCGGGATCGCGCACCCGGGCGGGATCGATCGGCGCGGTGTTTTCGTTGGTGGCGATCGCCATATTGGTCGAATAATCGAACAGGGTGGAATAGCCGATCAGCCCCTTGTCGCGGCCGAGTTTGTCCATCACCCCGTCGCAGGCGTCGATACACAGCGCGCAGGTAATGCATTCGAGCTGCAGGCCGTCCCTGATGTCGATGCCCATGGGACAGACCGCGACGCAGGCGTTGCAATCGACGCAATCGCCGACCGACTGACCGGTGGCGGCCGCCTTCTTGGCGTGGCGCGAACGTGGCTCGCCGCGCCAGTCGTTATAAGTCACGACCAAGGAATTTTCATCCAGCATCGCCGCCTGGATGCGCGGCCACGGGCACATATAGGTGCAGACCTGTTCCCGCATCAGCCCGCCGAACACATAAGTCGTGGCCGTCAGGATGGCGATGGTGAAATAGGCCACCGAAGGCGCATGAAAGAAGATCAGGTCGTGCAGCAGCACGGGCGCGTCGGCGAAATAAAACACCCAGGCGCCGCCGGTCAGCACTCCGATCAGAACCCAGATCGCGTGTTTCACGGTCCGCTTCCAGATCTTGTCGAGGCTCCACGGCGCCGTGTCGAGCTTGATGCGGGCGTTGCGATCGCCCTCGATGGCGCGTTCGACCACCAGGAAGAGGTCGACCCATACGGTCTGAGGACAGGTGTAGCCGCACCAGGCGCGCCCGACCGCGGTCGTGACGAGAAAGAGCCCGAGACCGGCCATCATCAGAAGACCGGCGACGAAATAGAATTCCTGCGGCCAGATCTCGATGAAGAAGAAATAGAAGCGTCGATTGGCGAGATCGATGAGAATCGCCTGATCCGGCGCATAGGGCCCGCGATCCCAACGTATCCACGGCGCGAGGTAGTAGATGCCCAGGGTTACTGCCATCACCATCCACTTGAAGCGTCGAAATGCCCCCTCGGCGCGCTTCGGATGGATCTTCTTGCGTGCGGCGTAGAGCGGCTGGCGGACTTTCGCGGCGTTGACTGGCTGCGCCTCCAGACGCTCGATCGTCGCCTCCTCGGCAGGCAGCTCTTCCGGGCGGACATTCATGACGGAAACCCCTTCTCTTGAGGTTTCCCGTTTTAATCCCCGCCCGCAAAGCCTCCTTGATATAAGTCAAGCCCGGGCAATGTGCCGCACAAGTGATGACGCAGTTGCGGATGCAACGCGGCGTTCAACCGCGCTGTACGCGGATCCCGGTCACGTTGGCCACAGACCCATCCGGCCTAAGATTGTCATAAATCTGAAAATCGGTGGCGAAGTGCTGCTTGATCTTGGAAAGAGTCTCTTGGCTTGCTTCCAGCGCCCTGGCTTCCGAGACATTGGCTTTTGGCAGCTGAATCGGTCTGTCGAGTTTCTTGGACAAGAATTCGACAAGTGCGTCTAGGTCTGTGTAGCGGAACAGCCTGTTGACGCCGACATAGCCGCTATTGTCGAGCGCAACCGAGCAAGGCCCACCCAGCCGGGCATATTCGGGCGCTTGGCTTTTCGGCATCAGAAGAGCGTTGAGATACTCGTCAAAACTGATGTTTCCCGTGTATTTCCCATGTAGCTTGGCGCTGGGATCCGCAAGATCTTCCCGAGTATTATAGCGATACCAACTGCCGAACCAGTCGAGCGGCTCACGCATGACCGACACGACTGTCAACTTCGATCGATCGAATTTCCCGCCAGTCACCCAAGGCGCAATCTTGTTCACGAAGGCCCCATAAGGAAGATGCTTGACGGCCGGGGGAGTTCTTATTGCGGTCGAAGCTTCGGACGAAAGCGCCTCATGCAAAGCGGTTGTCCCGGTCTTCGGTTGGCAGAGAAGCACCAACCTCTTCTTGTGAAAATAAAGCATGACGTTAACTCCGATAGCGGTCTCGCCCGGCCAAGGCGGCGTTGTCCAACGCGATAAAAATAGGGTAAGCGCTATCCCATGAGGTTTTAGGCGTCAATCAACTTCGCAAACTCTTGCTCATCAATGTCAACAGGCGCGAAAATGCAGACAGTGCGCGGACTCGCCAGCGTTCAAACCGCTTGCCAGAGCCGCGCTGCCGTCGACTTGCCGAAGGGTGAGGAAAAGAAGGTTTGGCGGGTTTTCTGCTCTTCGGCAGCGTGCCAGGTCGAAGACGGCATTCGCGCCAACCGAGCCATCACTGTGCAAAGCCAGAATTAAAACTTCACCTCGGCGACAGACGACGTCTTTTCGGAATCTGAATTCGGCTGTACAAGCCCCGGCAGGTCGTGCTTATGAGAATTCGCATCAGGGGCGAGCGGCAGCCATGACTTGCAATCTGCCCCAGGGCTACAGCATGCGCCATACCTTGCCGCTCTCCCTTTCGGCAGTGCTGCAGGGCGTATCCGGGACTACGAAATTAAAGTGACGAGGTAATTATGGCTCTCCCGCAATTTTTATGCATCGGCGCTCAGAAAGCGGCCACTTCATGGCTGTATGTCAATCTGCAGCGGCACCATCAGATCTGGATGCCGCCCGTGAAGGAGTTGCATTACTTCAACCACTTGTTCGTGCCGGAAAACCGTTCCTGGACAAATTACCACATCAGGACGAACACTTCCGCCGCCGTCCGCCACCATGTCAAGAATGGCGACTATGTCGATTTCGGCTATTTGCGCTATCTCTGTGGCTTGATGACCGACCCGTTTACGGACAGCTGGTACCGCAACGCCTATGACCGCCCGAACGCGAAGGGCAAGGTGCTGGGCGACATCACGCCCGAATATTCGACCATCCCCGAGCAGGGCATCGACTATGTCAGAAGCCTGCTGGGCGCGCCGCGCTTGATCTACATCATCCGCGACCCCGTCGCCCGGGCATTGTCCCAGTTGCGCATGGCTCTGGAACGCCAGCCCCGCGAAAACATGCAGGAATCGGACTGGCGCGACATGGTCGAGGATTGGGACGTCAACAATCGCGGCGACTATGCGACCTTCATTCCGCGTTGGCGCAGCCGGTTTGCCGACCAGGATTTTCTGTTCTTGCCCTTTGGAAAAGTCAATCAGGACCCACACGGCGTCATGCGCCAGGTCGAGAGCTTTCTCGGCGTCGACCCGGCCAAGAGCTATGACGGGACGGAAGAGAAAGTCCACAAAACCAAATCGGCGCCGATCCCGAACTTGGTACAGGACATGTTGCGCGACAGATTCAAGGTACAGTATTCGTTCCTGGAGAAAGAATTCGGCAAGGACTTCGTGTCGCAGCTTTAAGCTGCGACACAATTCTCAAAACCAATTTCCTCTGTTGATCAAGCCCAGTCGGATCAACTGATCCGGATTCTCATAGGCGACGCTCAGACCATCGCAATAGAAGACGGGGTCATTCGTATCGACATATTTTCGATACTCGGCGCTCGCGTTGTAATGTTCCTTGCGATGCATTTCCTCCTTGGCTTTCTCCTGCAGAGACGCCAGGAATTTGAAATGGAAGAGCGCGCCTGTAATGGCGGCGCGCCCGTCATTGCCGACCTTGTGCAGCCGGCGTGGACGAATGTCGTGCATGGAGCTTGTGTAGCGATAGGTCCATCGCCACCACACAACCGGAACCTTGTTGAGCGCCGGGGAGTATTCCGGGGACTTTTGGTTGTAGATGCGCATGCGTGGACCGCCGCGCGTATAGGTGTCGGTATCGACCCGAGCTTCCTGAATATACCCGTCGCGATCAAAATACGGGCAAACCTTGAATGGATCGTCGCCGGATGCGTAAAGCGCCTCGCTGAGCGGACCATTTCCGTATGCGTCCAGCATCACGCAATGCAGGGCGTCACGCTTTTCGTTTTTCATGAACTCGCCGAGATCGCGAAGATCGCGCGTCTCCATATTGGGATAAACGAGAAACTCGTCCGGGTCGACCGTGACGCATAGACGTCCGCATCCGTATCTCCGGAGAAGGTAGTTACACCATTCCATCCCAAAATTCGATGCGCGATAGCTGTCCGTCGTATGCCAGACGGACACATCCGTCTGGCCGCTCGCCCAGTCGAGAAGCCCGTCATTGGAATCGTTGTCGACGATCAGAAAATGCCGGACGCCGAGTTTGCGGTAATAATCGGTGAAAAACGGCAGACGAAACAGCTCGTTTCTCAGGCACGTCACCAGAATGATGTCGTTCTTCTTGAGAGCGGCGGTGTTGTCGACCGCCAGACGCAATTGCCGCCCAAATTTAAAAAGAGCCCAGTGGCGACCAAACTGGTTCTGGATAATCGTGCGTAAGCGGCTCATCTGTCATTTCCGTTACAAAAAGCGGGCAAGGATAGGGTTACATCGGAAAGGCGCGTCTCAGAATTTCCCACTTCCCTTCGCTTCCCAGAAAAGCACTTGTCATATGACGTTGCGGCGGCGCCAAGGACGACAGGATGTCCTCTTTGCTGACGGCTTGAAGGGCGGCATCGATTTTCGAAATATTCGCGCCGATGACGTCGCCCACTCGCCCATAGACGCCGGCGCTGATTTGTCGGAACTGCTCGTCGCTGGCGATCTGCTTTTCTCTGGCGCGCAGGAGTTGCTTGGCGATCTCGGTGCGCGCTTCCGGTCGCGAATGCGTGTCGATGGTTCTCCACAACCCGCGGAGCCCGGATCCGGTCTCTTCTGCTCCGAGCGCGGCAGCCCCTTGCGTGGAATTCGCACAGAGCAACCAGAATAGCAGCCAGGCCTCGTCGGAGGCGCTCGACGGCGCGATCGGCAGCAGCATGCCGGCCCCGCTCTGCAACAGGGCGCGTTCGGCGATCGGGTGCTCACCCGGGCATAGTTCGAACACCAGCGGAGATGCGCAGCGGCTCAGAATGCGCGAAAAATAGTTTCCGCCATCGAAATTCCGGATCTCCACATCATCCGGCGTCAATCCTTGAAAATCGTTCACGCCCGGGCCGAAATCCACCTTTTCCGGATGCATGATGCGACCCAGCACCGTCAGATCGGTATTGGCCCGCAGCAAGGCGGAGATCTGCGCGGTGAACACCGGAGGCCCGTACAGGACAGCGTAGGGTTGCTGGCAATATGCGAGTGTGGCGGCCAATCCCTTGCGCCCCAACTGGTGAAACAGACTGGGTCCGTTCGCCTCCGACTTCGGCAATTCGGCGAGGAGACGATCAGTCCGAAGCGGAAACCCACCGCGCGCCGGTATATGCGGAGTGGGTTCGGCGGCAGGCTGAAGGGCCACGTCGCGAAAATGTTCGCGCAAAGCCAGCGCGCGTCCCCCGATCTTGCGGGCAAAGAAAAAGGGAAGATCCTCCAGAATGCCCTGATGGTCATTCAGAAACACGAAGGGCTTTCCCCAGTCATTGAATTCGAAGAACGTCAGGGTGCGATCGGAAATCTTGTCGTTCGGCGTAAAACGATACGCCATCGTTTGAAAGAAGGACTCGTCCGGTATCCAGGTATCCTTGAAAAACCGGTATACCGACTTGCGTTTGTCAACGAAGTCCAGAATCTTTTCGCAAAGTTTCCAACTCAGGCACCACCACTGCGATCCCCAACGCGGCTCAAGGCCCCGCGGGAAACGTCGTTTTGGCATAATCGCTCTCTGGATCAGATAGCTCCAGTGAAACAACTTGTAGTTTCGCTGAAAATTGAAGATGTGCCTGTATTGATACCGCTCATGCCGCAACCCGCCCTTTATCCAGCTTTCATCACGGCTTTCGATGAACTCCATATTCGGATGGCGGTCCAGAAAATTGGACAATTCGGCGAGCGGACGGATCGGCATGCACGCGCCGCTGATCAGCATGATGCGATCGCAATCGATTTTCGCCGACCTGATATAGCGCAATGCGCGCATCGGAGCTTCTACCAGGCTGAAGTCGCCCCAACCGCATTTCACGCGGTTTTTCAGAACATGCACCTGATCATTGTCGGCAAATCGGGACAAGAGTTTTGCAAATTCGGTTTTCGACGAATTGCGATCATAATGGATCACAACATGACAATCATTCTTCCATGACACCAACAACGCGGCGAGATCGCCGACCTGTTCCGCGTTTTCGTGCGCCAATACAACAAACGCCAGTTTTGCCATTATGTCTCACTCACTTATGCTGTCATGAGCATTTTTTATCGAGCGTGGATATAACCAATGAACACCCGATCGCAAACATATATGTTCAATTTAATCGATGTAGCGCGGCAGACGGCAACGATAAGATCGCCGGCCGTCGCCTGATCCGGCTTCTGATCCTCGACCGGCGCGCGCCCATGCGACGCTCATGCTTTCGGCGACCATCCGAGTCGAACATCTCCTCGGCTCCGCACGGGTTCTCGTTACACCAGGAACGAGACGCCCTCGACATTCTTGGCGATGTCTGCGAGATCCTCTGCATACTTCTTTTGAAATCCTGCTGTTTCCTCTTGAGAAAGGGGTTTGTAAGCCGGGTATAACTCACCGCGCGGGAAGTTGATCGCCAGGACCTGCAGCATCCTGCGATGCTCCTTTCCTTCCAGGACGGTTCCGAGAGCCCTGTAAGCGTCCATCGCAATCTGCGAAAACGACTCCCGCACGCTTTCATCCTTGTTGTTCAATTCGTCGGCGTCGAAACCGATCATGTGAGAGACGATCTCGTGCTCCGACTCTCTGAATTTGGCGAAATCCCAGACAAAAATTCGCGATTTCGGTGAACCGCTTCGGACGTCGCGGACCACTTGGGTCCAGTTGAAGCCGGATTTGCGGAACGTGTCCATGAAGGTTTCGAATTCGATGAATTTCTGGTGACGCAGATATTCGCAATACATCGACACCACGAATGCGGAATATTCCCTCAGCGAGAGATAGATATCGGGCGCTTCTACGTTGAGGTTCTCGACCACCAGTTTCAGCCGAGAGGCAATATCGGGGTAGAAGTTCCCCTTCTTCACCAACTCACCGGCCATGCCCAGAATGTTCTCTTCAGAAATGAGCACGTCGCCCGCGGCGGCCGTCTCAGCCATCTGGGAAATAAAGGCGGTATTTTCTTTCTTGTTGCCATAGACCAGCGGCGTGAAAGACTTTCGCAATTGTTCAAGTTTGTAAAAATGCAGATCATGCCGCTTCAGAATGCCGCGATTCTGCGCGAACTTTCTCTGAATATATGTCGTCGCGGTTTTGTGCGCTCCGAGATGCAGCACTGTCCTGGGCATGAGCCAACTCCCTGTAATACCAATGCTCCTGTAGCCCTCGCGCATATTGGTTTCAAGCGGCCCGAAGGGGGCGGCAGGTGGATTATTTCACACTCGTTCAAAAAAAGCCGCGCCTTTTCAGGGGCGCGGCAGGCGAGCATGGCCGGATGAGCCGGCTGATCATGCTGGAGAGATCGTGGCGCCCGGAAGGAACCGGGCGCAAGCTTTATTCGCCGCCGCCCAAAGCGTGGACATAGACTGCGAGCTGCTTGATCGTGGCGTCCGAGAGACGGCCGCCCCAGGCGGGCATCATGCCGTGTTTCGGCGCATTGACCTGACGGATGATAGCGTCTTCGCCTTCGCCTTTCAGCCATATGGCGTCGGCGAGGTTCGGCGCGCCGAATTCGCGATTGCCCTCAGCGTTTTCGCCGTGGCAGGAAGCGCAATTGTCCGCGAACAGCTGCTTGCCCGGCTCGACCATGCCCGCATCGGCCGGCGTGCCGGTGAGGCTGACCACATAGGCCGCGACCTGCTTGATCTCCTGCGGCTGCAGCATTTCGGCGAAGGCCGGCATTTCCGACGTGCGGCTGTCCGGATCGTCCGAACGGATGCCATGCTGGATCGTGGCGTAGATGTCGTCGATCTTGCCGCCCCACAGCCAGTCATTGTCGTTGAGATTGGGGAAGCCCGGCCCGCCCTGGGCGCCCGAACCATGGCAAGGGGCGCAGTTCACCTTGAAGGCGGCGGCGCCGCCGTTCATGGCGAATTCGTTGAGCGCGGCGTCCTTCGGAATGTCGGCGACCGGCATCGCCGTGATCTTGTCGAGGAACACCTTCTGTCCCTCCGCCGCCACGCTCACTTCCTGGGCGAGGTCTTCACGGCTGGAATAGCCGAGCACGCCGCGAGTTGCGTCGCTGAGCAGCGGCCAGGCCGGGAAAGCGATCGTATAGCCGATGGCCCAGACGATCGTCGCGTAGAAGGTGTACACCCACCAGCGCGGCATCGGGTTGTTGAGTTCCTTGATGCCGTCCCATTCATGGCCGGTGGTCTCGACGCCCGAGAGTTCGTCGATATGTTTCTCTGCCATTGTTCAATCCTCCTTGAGAGGGATAAGCGCGGCCTCGTCGGCGTGTTTCTTCGCGCCGGGCCGAAAGATGAAGACGATCGCCGCGGCGAAGAAGGCCAGCATGGCCAGCATTCCCCAACTGTCGGCGAAGGCGCGCATGGCTTCGTAGGTTTCCATGTCCGTCCCTCCTCAGCGATAGCCCGAGGCGTCGTTATAGGTGGAGAAGTCGACCAGCGAGCCGAGCATCTGGAGATAGGCGACGAGAGCGTCCATCTCGGTCAGCTTGGCGGGATCGCCGTCGAAATCGCCGACCTTCGCCTTGGGATAGCGGGCCAGCAGGCCGGCCGTATCCGCATTGGGATCAGCTTGCGCCTTGAAGTCGTCCACAGCCTTGTCCAGCATTTCCGACGTATAGGGCACGCCCACGGTCGCGTTGGCCTGGAGGTTTGCGGTGACGTTGAGGTCCTTCACGTCGAGTTCGGTCGTCTTGAGATAGGAATAGCTCGGCATGATCGATTCCGGCACCACGTCGCGCGGTTCGGTCAGGTGCTGCACATGCCATTCGTTGGAGTAACGGCCGCCGACGCGGGCGAGATCCGGGCCTGTGCGCTTGGAGCCCCACTGGAAGGGATGGTCGTACATCGATTCCGCCGCCAGGCTGTAATGGCCGTAGCGTTCGACCTCGTCGCGGAACGGACGGATCATCTGGCTGTGACAGACATAGCAGCCTTCACGGATATAGATGTTGCGTCCCGCCAATTCGAGCGGGGTGTAGGGGCGCATCCCCTCCACCTTTTCGATCGTGTTCTCGAGATAGAACAGCGGCGCGATTTCCACGATGCCGCCGATGGTGACGACGAGCAGCGAGCCGACCAGGAGAAGCGTGGCGTTTTTCTCGAGGATTGCGTGTTTATCAAGCAAAGCCATGAGTGTGCTCCCTTACTCGGCCGGAACGGCCGCAGGCATGGCGCCCGGAAGCGGCGCTTCCTTGCGTTCGTAGCCCTTGATTGTCATGAAGATGTTGAAGCCCATCAGCAGCGAGCCGCCGAGATAGAGCAGGCCGGCGAGCACGCGCAGCACGTAGTAGGGGAACATGGCGGCGACCGATTCCGCGAAGGAATAGACCAGGAAGCCCTGCTCGTTATACTCGCGCCACATCAGGCCCTGCTGAATGCCGGCGACCCAAAGGGCGGCGGCGTAGATCACGATGCCGATCGTGGCCAGCCAGAAGTGCCAGTTGACGAGACGCAGGCTGTAGAGGCGCTGACGGTTCCACAGCTTGGGCGTCAGATAGTAGATGGCGCCGAAGGTGATCATGCCGACCCAGCCGAGCGCGCCGGAATGCACGTGGCCGATGGTCCATTCGGTATAGTGGCTGAGCGAGTTGACCGCTTTGATCGACATCATAGGGCCTTCGAAGGTCGACATGCCGTAGAAGGCGATGGCCATGACCATCATGCGGATGATCGGGTCGGTGCGGATCTTGTCCCAGGCGCCCGACAGCGTCATCAGGCCGTTGATCATGCCGCCCCAGGAGGGCATCCACAGCATGATCGAGAACACCATGCCCAGCGTCTGCGCCCAGTCCGGCAGCGCCGTGTAGTGCAGGTGATGGGGGCCGGCCCAGATATACATGAAGATCAGCGCCCAGAAGTGGATGATCGACAGCCGGTAGGAATAGACAGGACGGTTCGCCTGCTTGGGCACGAAATAATACATCATGCCGAGGAAGCCTGCGGTGAGGAAGAAGCCGACGGCGTTATGGCCGTACCACCATTGCGTCAACGCGTCCTGCACGCCGGCGAAGACCGGATAGGATTTCACGCCGAGGAACGACACCGGCATGGCGAGATTGTTCACCACATGCAGCATCGCGATCGTCACGATGAAGGAGAGATAGAACCAGTTGGCCACATAGATATGCGGCTCCTTGCGGATCAGCAGCGTGCCGAGGAAGACGATGAGGTAACAGACCCAGACGATCGTCAACCACAGATCGACATACCATTCGGGCTCGGCATATTCCTTACCCTGGGTGATGCCGAGCAGATAGCCGGTGGCGGCCATCACGATGAAAAGCTGGTAGCCCCAGAATACGAACCAGGCGAGGTTGCCGCCGAACAGGCGGACGCGGTTGGTGCGCTGGACCACGTAGAAGGAAGTCGCAAGCAACGCGTTGCCGCCGAAGGCGAAGATGACGGCGGAGGTGTGCAGCGGGCGCGTGCGGCCGAAATTCAGCCAGGGCTCGATGTTGAGATCGGGAAAGGCGAGCTGCAGCGCCACGACGACGCCGACCAGAAAGCCGACAATGCCCCAGAAGGTGGTGGCGACGACGCCGTAGCGCACCACGCCATCCATATATTCGGTTTTCGCCTGCGCGGCGGAGACCGGCGCCGCCGTCGCGAATTTCGCGTGGCGAAGCAGAAGTACCGTTCCCAGAGCAAGCGATATGAACGCGACGAACATATGCTGCTGGAACAGGTGGTCCTGGGCGAACCCGGCAGCGAGAAGCGCCAGGAAGGCGCCCAGCGCCACAAGTATCGTTTCGAGTGTGTAGTTCATTGTTGGCATCCCCCAACGTCCCTGAAATCCTTCGTCCGCAACCGGACCAAGACGCAGAGGAGCCCAAAGACAAAGATTCCTCTGCGGTCCCTCGACACATCTCAGGTAGGGGCAAAAGCAGCCTTGATCTGAATCAAGGCTTATTCGGCTTTTTCGAGCGATTGTGGATATACGCGACAATGCCCGAGGAATAACCGACATGCCCGAAACGATCCGTCAAAATGCCGGACCCGGCGCCGTCTCAAATCCGGACGCCGCGCATCTGCCTCTCGATTGGTGGTTGAATGCCCATCAGGAGCAATTGCACCTTTGCGCGGAACTGGAGCAGATCGCCGATTCCCTCCCCGCCAGCGTCAATCGTCAAAAATGCATCTATGCGGCAAAGGCGTTGGGACCGATGATAAAGGGGCTGCACCACTACGAAGAAAACGTGCTGTTTCCGGCGCTTGAGACGCGCGGCCTGCCCGGCGATCTCGCCAAAACCCTGGCCCGTCTGAAATTCGAGCATTTCGAGGACGAGTGTTTTGCCGAGGAACTGGCGGAGCGGTTGCTGCTGCTCGGGGCCGGCGGCAGCGAGATCAACATGGAGGCCACCGGCTATATGCTGCGGGGCTTCTTCGAAGCCGTCCGGCGCCACATCGCCTTCGAACGCGAGCATCTCATCGACAAACTCGACACTGTCGGGCTGGAAAAGGCCGGCTGATCCGGGCGATGAAAGTCCCCGGCGACTGGAGGGCAGGCCGGAGACTTTCGTGGAGACCGTCCAGGGAAAGACGGACATGACGTATTGAGGTTCTCGGGCGACATTCGGGAGGCTTGCAGGGATAAGCCGCGCATGACGCCGCAGGAAATGGAGCGAGGATGCCTATCGCCTACGTCACGAGTATTACTTAGCATACTCACGTTCCGTCTCACAACCGTGCAAATTTGATCGCAACTGAATCAGAGACGCGCTGCCTCCACATAGCCACCGAACCAAATCGGCCGAGACGAGGCCGTCGAGGGTTTTCCTCTTCGGAACAGCAATCGATCTAGGCGAAAACGGACCAGCCGGTGCGTCGGGCAAGATAGTCCAGCGCGCGGGTGCCGGTGGCCGAATTGCCGTTCTCGTTGAGCCCCGGAGCCCAGACCGCGATCGCCGCCTTGCCGGGCGCGATGCAGAGGATGCCGCCGCCGACGCCGCTCTTGCCGGGAAGGCCGACATGGAAGGCGAAATCCCCCGAGGCGTCGTAATGGCCGCAGGTCATCATCAGCGCATTGATGCGGCGGGCTCGTTCGGCCGATACCGCATTCGGCCCCCTGGGCGACATCCGGCCGCTGCTGGCGAGGTAAAGCCCGGCGCGCGCGAGTTGGACGCAGGACATCGCCAGAGCGCATTGATGGTAATAGACGCCCAGCGTCTTCTCCACCGGATTATGAATATTACCGAACGAATACATATAGTTGGCGAGGGCGGCGTTACGGAATCCGGTCATCTGTTCCGACCGCGCCACCTCGGCGTCGATATAGATCGACTCGTCATCGGCAAGGCCGCGGACGAAGCTCAGGATCTCGCCCAGGGTTTCCCGCGGCTGATGGCCGGACAGCAGCGTGTCGGCAACCACGATCGCGCCGGCATTAATGAAGGGATTGCGGGGGATGCCATGCTCGTTTTCGAGTTGCACGATCGAATTGAAGGCCGTCCCCGACGGTTCGCGGCCGACCCGCTTCCAAAGCCCCTCGCCCACGCGTCCCAAGGCCAGGGTCAAGGTGAAGACCTTCGAGATGCTCTGAATGGAGAAGATGTCCTCGGCGTCGCCGATCGTATGGACCGAGCCGTCCAACGTAACGATGGCCATGCCGAACTTTCTCGGATCGACCTTGGCGAGCGCCGGAATGTAGTCGGCGACCTTGCCCTCGCCGATATGAGGGGCGACATCTCGATACACGGCGGACAGAATATCGTCGATCTGCAACGTCTTTTCTCCGAAAAACAGCGTCGGATTCCGCTTCTAAAGCATATTGCCGCAAAGTGGGAACGCGTTTTGCGATCCTGCCGAAAACTCGCATCTCACGATGCGCCGACGAACTGTCAGTGTTCGGTTGCCGGCATGGTGCGCATGAGCACCATCACCCCCATGGCCTTGTCGCCATCCAGTTCGAAGGGCTTGATGTCGAAAACGACATGGTCGAGCCGGAAGCCGGCGGTCGAAACGCCCTCGTTGAAGGCCTTGTCGATATAGGCCGACAAAAGATGATAATCGCCGGCGGCGCAGAAGAACTCCGCCAAGGACGCGCCGACGCATTCTTCGGGTTTGCAGCCGTAGCGGGCGCAAAAATCCCTGTTGGCGAAGACGAGCTTACGATCACGGCCCACCAGCAGCACGCTGTCCGGCAATTGATCGAGCAGCGCCTGATTGATCTTGCCGCTTGCGCGCAGGGCGTCGCGAAACTTGCCGGTCGAGGCGTTCTGGCGGGCGCGATCGCGGAACATCCTGTCGAGCACCTGCATCATGGCGCTGGCCTTGTCGAGCACGCTGGCGCGGTCGCCTTCGTCATCGCGCAGCAATTCGCATATCGCACGCAACTGCTGGTAGTGCTCTTCCGGGCATTGGCCCACGTCCCAGAGAACCTGGCGGATCATGGGTTGAATTTCGCCGTCGAGTTTTTCGACGAGGTCATCCTCGCCGAGCGCGACCGCTCGCGACAACTGCCTGCATTTATGACGAAGCGTATCTATCAGAGATTGCAACTTCGCTCTCCCTATCTCATCCTTCCGGCGAACACGGTACAATCGCAGGCTTATGCGCCTTTTTATCTTTTACGCGGCGCGTCTGTAAAGTTTCATATACGGGTATTTGCACGCACCGGATCAACCGCCTTGTTTTTCAATCCACTTTTTCTGGGTGGACCGGCATTTCCGCCAAATTTCGCGATCTTTTGCCGCCGGAGATCGGCGGCGTCGCGATTCCTCGGGGCTATTTCTCACACAGCGGCGGAATGCCGTCCGCGGCCCTGGGCCAAATAGGCGTCGAAATATGCCGCGATCGACCGCACGAAGGGCCGCGCCTCATCGGACACCACGAAATGGTCGCCGTCGAGGGCCACATGTCCATCGGCATCGGCCGCGACCAGCGCCTGCGCCTCCGCCAATATCGTGCCGGCCGCCGAACCGAACCGCCTCGACAGGTCGGAAAAGGACAACGCGTAGTCGCACATCAGCCGCTCTATGACATAGGCGCGCAGGCGGTCGTCATCGCTGAAGGCCACGCCGCGCACCGTCGTCAAGGCTCCGTCGAGCGTCTGTTTCTGATAGACGCCGGTGGCGGGGTTGTTTTGGACATAGCCCTGCGGCAGCTTGCCGATCGACGATGCGCCGAGACCGATCAAAGCGGTGGCCCCTTCATCGGTATAGCCCTGGAAGTTGCGAGCGAGCCTGCCCTCCCGCATCGCTCTCTCGAGCGGATCGCCGGGGCGGGCGAAATGGTCGATGCCGATCGGAACATAGCCCGCTTCGCGCAACATGGCGGCCGCCTTGTTCATCAGGCGGTAACGCAGGGCGGATCCCGGCAGCGACGTCTCGTCGATCATCGTCTGATGCTTCTTCATCCACGGCACATGCGCATAGCCGAACAGCGCGATGCGTTCGGGGTTGAGATAGATGATGTCTTCGACGGTTTCCGAAAGCGTTTCCAGCGTCTGATGCGGCAGGCCATACACGATATCGCAGTTCAGCGACCTGACGCCGCGTTTGCGAACCTCCTCGACCACGCTGCGCGTCTGCGCAAAGGTCTGGATGCGATTGATCGCCTGCTGGACCTTGTGGGCGAAATCCTGGACGCCCAGGCTCGCGCGCGTCATGCCGATCGCCGCCAGCGCATCGTAGCGCGCATGATCGAGATCGTTCGGGTCCATCTCGACGCTGATCTCGGCGTCCGGTCCGAAAGAGAACGCCGCTGAAAGCCGAGACTTGAGTTCGATCATGTCCTCCGGCGCCAGCATGGTGGGCGAACCGCCGCCGAGATGCAGCGCAGTGACCCGCGCCCTGGGCGAGACGAGCGCGCCCACCATCGCGATTTCGCGATAGAGCGCGTCGAGATAGGCCCGTACGGGCTCGTATTTCTGCGTCTGCTTGGTGTGGCAGGCGCAGAACCAACAGAGCCTGTCGCAATAGGGAATGTGGACATAGAGCGAAACGGTGTCGTTCTCGCCGAGCGCGCCTAGCCATGACGCATAGGTGGATGGACCGATGCCTTCGTGGAAATGCGGCGCGGTTGGATAGGACGTGTAGCGGGGCACGTTTCCGGAATACTTGCTGAGAAGATGCTGGGCCATGGGGTCCTCCATGGCTTTCACCCTAGTTCCGTCGCTTGCGCCGAACTTTGATCTCAATCAATTCACGCATCCGAAAATTTACATATCGTCAAGTTCAGAAACAAAACGAACGACGGAACATTGGTCGCATTTCGCGAGAATATTTGGACCGCTATAAATTCGGAAGACAAACGGGTCGAGGGCGATGGACAATCCGCGTAGGGACATTCACAATTCAGAAATTCCGGTGGTTTGCCGGTCCTGCGAGGCGCGCCATGGCGGCGTTTGCGGGGCCATGAATGCGCAGCAACTGGCCGAACTGAGCAAATACACGACGCGCAAGAAGCTGGCTTCGGGCGCTGAACTCCAGGGCCAGGGCGAGAAGATCGCCGCCTACGCCAATATTCTCAAGGGCGTGGTGAAACTGACGAAAATGCTCGCGGATGGCCGCCAGCAGATCGTCGGGCTGCAATTCGCCCCCGACTTTCTCGGCCGGCCCTTTTCCACCGAAAGCAGCCTGACGGCCGAAGCCGCCACAGAAAGCGAAATCTGCTCCATGCCCAAGGCGGTGCTCGACCGCCTCGTCGCCGGCTCTCCCGAGCTCGAACATCGGCTCCACAATCAGGCGCTGGCCGAACTCGACGAAGCCCGCGACTGGATGCTGACGCTCGGGCGCAAGACGGCGCAGGAAAAGGTGGCGAGCTTCCTCTATATGATCGCCACCCATTTCGACCCCGAAAACCTCGATGAGACGAGCTTCGACCTGCCGCTGTCGCGCGCAGACATCGCCGATTTCCTCGGTCTGACCATCGAGACCGTCAGTCGTCAGATGACCAAACTGCGCGGCGACGGCGTCATTCAGGTGGAAAACAACCGCCATGTCACCGTGCCCGACATGGATCGTCTGGCCGAAGTCGCGGGCATGGATGTCTGACCGGCGTCAGACCATGAGCATGATGAGCAACGCCAGCGCGGCGACCGCCACATTGAACAATGTGCAGGCCGACGCATAAACGCCGAGCGCCTCGTCGATTTCCTTGGCGTCGATATCGCGGCGGCCGGCGCCGTTTTGCAGGGGTTCGGAGACGGTTTCGCCGGCATAGACGCGTGGTCCGGCCAGCGCCACGTCGATCGCCCCCGCCATGGCCGATTCGGGCCAGCCGGAATTGGGCGACCGATGCAGGCCGGAATCCGAGAAGGCCGTCGTCAGCGAACGCCGCGCCGCCCGCGGACCGGCCTGGAAGAAGGCGGCGGCGGCGATCAACAGCGCAGACAGCCGGGCGGCCGGCCAGTTGGCGAGATCGTCGAGCCGGGCCGACGCCCAGCCGAATTGCAGGTATCGCGGCGTCTTGTGGCCGATCATCGAATCGGCGGTGTTGAGCATCTTGTAGGCGAAGATGCCCGGCAGGCCGAATATGGCGTAATAGAGCGCCGGCGCGATGACGCCGTCGGAGAAATTCTCCGCCAGGGTTTCGATCGCCGCGCGAGAGACGCCGGCGCGATCAAGGCGATTTGGATCGCGGCCGACGATCATCGCCACCGCCTTGCGTCCACCCTCGATGCCATCGGCGCGCAAGCCGACGGCGACGGCGGCGACATGATCCGACAGGCTCTTTTGCGCCAAAAGCACGGCGACGATTAGCACTTCGAAGATCACGCCGAACGGGCCGAGCGCCATTAGCAGCCGATGAAAGAACCAGCCGACAAGAACGCTGCCGAACAGAAGCGCAACGATGGTCAGCACGCCATAGGAGCGGCGGTCGCGATCATTGAGCCCCTTGCCGTTGAACTGCTTCTCGAAAAAGGAAATCGCCTTGCCGAAGACGACGACCGGATGCGGCAGCTTCGCCCAGAGCCAGTGCGGATCGCCGACCAATCGGTCGAGCGTCAGCGCGACCGCCAGCATGATCAATGTAAGCATCTATCCCTCGAAGGAGGCGAGCGCCTTGGCCAGCCTCCGGTCCCCTTCCTCATCCGGCGCAAGTCCGATCCGCAGCCAGTCGGCGGCGTAATCGAACTTGCGGACCAATATATGAGACCGGGCGAGATGTTCAAAGAGAGCGGACGCATTTTCGTGGATAACGGTCTGGAACAGATCAGTGCCCCCGACGCGACCGAGGCCTGCGTCATCGAGAACCGCCGACAACGCCGCCGAACGTTGTTCAATCGCCTCCGCCACGGCGCCGCCATCGCCCGCCATTAGCTCAGCGGCGAGATGCAGGGCCGGGCCGGACACCGCCCAGGGGCCGAGCTCGGCCTCGACGAATTCGAGCGTATCGGGACGGGCGAACACGAAGCCGAGCCTAACCCCCGCCAGCCCGAAGAACTTTCCGAACGATCGGCTGACAGTGACATTGCGCGTCTTCGGCGCGAAGCCCGCGAGCGTCGCCTCCGGACGGGAGTCGCCGAAGGCTTCGTCGACATGCAGCCGCGCCCCCTGCCCTTCGAGCCGGCGCGCCAGATCCCGAAGTTCGCCGGCGTCATGGAGACGACCGGTCGGATTGTTGGGATTGACGACGATCACCAACCCGTGCTCGGGCCGCAACTCCGCCAAGTCGGCGATCGCCTCGACCGCGAAGCCGGCGCGGCGGAAACAAAGCCCATATTCGCCATAGGTCGGCGAGAGAACGGCGATCGGACGCCCGGCCGGCGCGAGACGCGGCAGGATCTGGATCAGCGCCTGCGTGCCGGGAACGGCGAGCGGCAAGCCGGCCTCGTCGCTATCCGCCTCGACGCCGCGCAGATACCAGGCGCGCGCCGCCGCTCGCGCCCGGTCGATCAGGTCCGCATCCGGCAACCGGTTCCAGACCCGGGTCGGAATCCCTGGGATGTGAGGCGGGTTGGGGTTGATACCCGTCGAGAGATCGAGCCAGTCGCAGGGATCGCCGCCATAGACCCGCGCCGCCGCCGCGATGGCGCCGCCATGCAGAATGCGCGCCATGGCTCAACCGCTCCCGAGATCGATGAGATGCATATAGGAGCCGGAAACATTGCCCCGCGCCAGCCCGACCGCGCCGAGATCGGCTCCTTCGGCGTCGCTCACCGCAAACAGCCTGTCGGCCTCGCCCTCGTGCGCGGCCTTCGAATAGTGGAATTCATGGGCGTTGAAGCGCACGCCCGCAAAAGGGCCTGCCAGCGCCATCGCCCGCCGATAGCCGAGATGCCGCTTGCGCTCCGCAAAGGTGGTGACCAGCGGCAGCAGGCCGAGCATCTCGTGCCGGCGCCCCCCAGCGTCGATCAATTCGTCTCCCAAGGCCATATAGCCGCCGCACTCGCCATAAATCACCGCGCCCGCCGCCGCACGCGTGGCCATGCCGATTTTGAAGCGCGAGGCGTCCGCCAGCCGTCCCGCATGCAGTTCGGGATAACCGCCGGGCAGATAGACGGCGTCGGCGTCTTCCGCCGGCGCTTCATCCCCGAGCGGCGAGAAAAACCTGATATCCGCGCCTTGCGCCCGCCAGCCGTCGAGAAGATGAGGATAGGAGAAGGCGAAAGCTTCGTCCCGCGCCACCGCGATCCGCTGTCCGAGCGGCGGGATGCGGCAGACGACCGTCTCGCGCGCCATTGTCGGCCGCGCGGCGAGCTTCAGCAGCGCATCCACATCGATCCGCTCGGCGACGCGTTCGGCGGCATAGTCCATGAAGGCGTCGATTTCGCCGATTTCGCCGGCCTGCACCAGGCCGAGATGCCGCTCCGGCAGACTGAGCCTCTTATCGGACGGCATGACGCCGAGAATGGGGATGTCGAGCCCCTCAAGACCGTTGCGCAGCAGTCTTTCATGCCGAGGACTGCCGACCCGGTTGAGGATCAGGCCGGAAATCCTGATGTCCGGGTCATGCGTCGCGTAACCGCGCACCAGCGCCCCGACCGATTGCGACATGCGCCCGCAATCGACCACGAACACCACATTCAGTCCCAGCAGTTTGGCGAGATGGGCGGGAGAGCCGACGCCGTCGGCGGCGCTGTCGAACAGGCCCATCATCGCCTCGATGATCAGCGGTCCCGACAACGCCTGCTGGCGCAACAGCTCGGGCCGCATCGCCCAGGGATCGAAATTGACGCAAGGGCCATCGGATGCGATAGCATGGAAAGCGGGGTCGATATAATCGGGGCCGGCCTTGCCGGCATTCACCGCCACGCCCCGGCGCTTGAGCGCTCGGAGCAGGCCGAAGGTGATCGTCGTCTTGCCCGATCCCGACGACGGCGCCGCGATCAGCAGACCGCTCATGCGGGATCTTTCAAACCGACAGGCCCGAGCGGATCTCCGACGAGACTGCGGCCAGTCATCGCGCCCAGCCAATCCAGCCCGCCGCGCAGCCGCACGACTTCGCCCAGCACGATGATCGCAGGCGGTTCGATGCCATTGGCCTTGATGACGCCGTCGGCATTGGCGAGCGTGGTTTCATACACGGTCTGCTGGGCGGTGGCGGCGTTGCAGACGATCGCCAGGGGCTCCAGCGGCTTGCGGCCGGCGGCGATCAGCTTGCGGGCGATTTCGGCCATATGCTTCATCGCCATATACATGACGATCACGGGCGAGCCGCGCCCGACCGCTTCCCAATCGATCCTGTCGGGCACGATGCCCGAGGAATCATGACCGGTGAGAAAAGTGACGGTGTGGTTGACCTCGCGATGGGTGACAGGAATGCCGGCATAAGCGAGCCCGCCGATCCCTGCTGTCACGCCCGGCACGATGCGGAAGGAGACGCCGTGATCCACCAGCGTCAGCGCCTCTTCGCCGCCGCGTCCGAACACGAAGGGATCGCCACCCTTCAGGCGCAGCACGCGCTTGCCCTGTTTGGCGAGATCGACGAGACGAAGGGAAATGTCGCGCTGCTTGGCCGACGGCTTGCCGCCGCGCTTGCCGGCATATTCGAGTTCGGCGCCGGCATGGGCGAATTTGAGGCAGGATTCGTCGACCAGAGCGTCATAGACGATCACATCGGCCTCGCGCAGCGCCTTGACGGCGAGCAGCGTCAAAAGGCCGGGATCGCCCGGACCGGCGCCCGTGAGCCAGACGGTTCCGGGCAGGAATGCCGGCAAATGCGAAAAGAGTTCGTCCATCCCTGCTTCCTAAGCCGCCACGAAGCCATTTGCAATCGAGCCGCCGTCATTGAACCGTCACATGGGCCGCGCCCGCATATCTCTCCACACTAACGCGTTCACGCCCGCGCCGCCTAGCCCCTTTGCGACAGTCCGTTCGTCGTTCACGCAACAGGAGGAGGTGTGACGTTTTCAGGTGGAGTGGAAGAAGGGTGATTCCGGATAAAAAGATACTCTGATAAGCGACTGATTTACTGAGCTTTTAGCGCCTGTCGTGCGCCGCCCCTCATCCGGCTGACGCCACCTTCTCCCCGCATCGCGGGGCGAAGGGCGATTGAAGCAATGTCGGCGCTCCACCCTCCTTCTCCCCGCGATGCGGGGAGAAGGTCCCGGCAGGGGGATGAGGGGCGGAGCACACCATTACGAGGAAAAGAGCGGAGCCGCAGACGCTTCCCCGCCCCTGCAATCAACGACGAACCAGCGTCTCGCAGACCAGGGTCATCGCGCCTTCCGCATCGATGCCGACGCAGCCGAGCTGGCTTTTCTGGCCGTCCCAGGCGCTCGGGCCAAAGCCCATGCCGTCGGGTTTCTGCATGGTCTTGCCTTCGCCGAGACCTTCGGTGAAAACGCGGACGACGCCGGAGCGGGTGGCGAACAATTCAGGCGCCACGACATAGAGGCAGGCGCAGGTGTCGTGCACCACCATCGAATCCTTGAAGTGGCCGTCGTAGAAATCGATGTAGAACTGGCTGAGACGATCGAGCAGCTTGACGGCGTCGTCGCCCTGGCTGGCGAGGTCGCCGAGTTGGCTGCGGCTCATCACCATCTTCAATGTCACGTCGAGCGGCACGAGCACGACATCCCACGGCGCGATCATCACGGCGTCGGCGGCGGCGGCGTCGCCGTGGATATTGGCCTCGGCGGCCGGCGTGATATTGCCCGGCACGTCGAGCGCGCCGCCCATGATCACCACCTCCTTGACGAGGCCGGCGATTTCCGGCGCCTTCTTCAGCGCATTGGCGAGATTGGTCATGCGTCCCACCGCCACCAGCGTCACTTCGCCGGGATGCGCCTTGATCGTCTCGATGATGAAATCGTCGGCCGCGCGCGGGTCGAGCGGAACGTCCGTCACGTCGGGAACGCCGATATTGCCGAGCCCGTCGTCGCCATGGATATGCTTGGGATAGGGATGAACCTCTTCGCCCGGCATATATTTGACGCCAGACCCCTTTGCCACCGGCGCGGCGATATTCCATTCGCGCTTGAGATAAAGGGCGTTGCGGGTGGTGGTTTCGATCGAAGCGTTGCCGAAAGTGGTGGTCACGCCGATCAAATCGATGTCGGGATGCCGCTCCAGGAAGAGCAGCGCCATCGCGTCGTCGACGCCCGGATCCGTATCGAAAATCACCTTATGCATGGCTCGCCTCTTTCTTTCAGTGTGGACGAGGCGAGCATTGGCAAAGGGCGGGGCAAAACGCCAGCATTTTTTACCAATCAGTCAAAAGACTGCGCGATCGCCAACGTCACCCGGCGCATCAGCCGCTTTTCGACCAGAAGGCCCCCGGTTTCGCCGGCCTGAGCCAGAGCCGCCGCTTCTGCGACGCCATGACAGCCCATCAGCCGGTAGATCGTTTCGGAAGGATTTTTGAGCCGCGGCGTCTCCCGCTCCAGCCGTTCGGCTGGAAAGAGGGTCACCGGCTTGCCGATCAGCGCCCCGATCCGAGCGACCGCCGGGTGTTGAGATCTCCGGTCGATGGTGCCGGCGCCGGACAGATCGGCGACCGTGAAACCCGTGCCGTCCAGAAGCGCGGCGATGGCGTCCACCGCATCTTCATTGCCGGCGGCTTCCGACAGGCCGAAACCGAGCCAGAGCCGCGCCGCCATGTCAGGCCGATGCCCCAGGCGATACAGGCGGCACCCGCTGCGGCCGCAACGCGTCGCGATCAGCCTGATAGCGCGCCCTCAGCGCCTTGGCCATGTCGTCGGGCATGACCAGCTTCGGCGAACGGGAGAAGCGTTCGAGAGGAAGGAGCCCATAGCGCCGCCCGATCTGGTGAATGCGCGCCCGCCAGCGCGGGCTCGGCGAAATGCGCGTGGCGATTTCGCTCCAGCGCCGGTAGCGTTCCACCATGCCGGCGCCGATGGAGATGTTCTTGTTGGGCAATTCGCGGCCTCTGTCGCCGAGCGCCGCCATCACATCCGGGAACATCGCCCGGAGAAAGCCGATCGGATCGGCGATCATGTCGGCATGATCGAAAATGCCGACGCGGCCGGGCTCGAAATGACGGCGCAGCGCGGAAACGGGCGCCGCCCAGTTCATGCCCTTGAAATCATAGCCGTGCAGGAAATCCGAAAATCGCATGGCGCTGCCCATGCGCACCTGTTGCACATACCAGGACGGCAGGAAGCCCGCGTAGTCGCGGATCACGAAACGCACGTCGACATCGTAATCCTGCAGCGCCAGATGCAGCCGCTCGGCCCGCTCCTCGGCGCTTTCATAGAATTTCCGCCTCGGCCCCATAAAGGGTTTGCCGAGCAGGTTCTCGTTGGAGATGATCAGCGTATGGCAGCCGGTCTCGGCGCGGATCTTTTCGATCACTTCGCCGATATGAAAGCGATAGGCCTGATTGTCGTTTTCCGGCTTCGACATTTCGCCGAGCAGGATGCGGACATCGTCCTTGACCCGCTTCTTGCGCGACACGGCGGGACAATAGAATCCCTTTTCCAGAAGCAGCGGCCGGTTGGCGTAGAGCAGGTGCTGGAAACTCGTGGATCCCGTCTTGGGCGCCCCGCAATGCAGGATGATCCTGGCCTTCATTCAGATAGTCTTTCCTATTCCAGTGTGGCGCTTTTGACACCGGTCAGGCGGCGGGGTCAAGAGAAAGCCGGTTTCCTCCTCAGTCAGGGTGAACGCGCTTGAAACGGATCGACGCGGGTGGCATGGGTCGACCTGTCACAGGATGTCCACTTTGCCCGAAATCACGCTCGCCCTTCTCGCCTTCCTCTTCGCCGCAGCCTTCCTCGCAGGCTTCATCGACGCCATCGCCGGCGGCGGCGGCATGATCACCGTGCCGGCGATGTTGATCGCCGGATTTCCGCCGATCGAGACGCTCGGCACCAACAAGCTGCAATCGCTGTTCGGCTCGGGTTCGGCGACTTTGGCTTATGCGCGCGGCGGACATGTCGAACTGAAGACGCAATTGCCGATGGCGTTGATGTCCGCGCTGGGGGCGGCGCTCGGCGCCGTGCTCACCACCTTCATCCCGGGTGATGTGCTCAAGGCGCTGATGCCCGTGTTGCTGATCGCCATCGCCCTCTATTTCGGTTTCAAGCCGAGGATCAGCGACGAGGATCGTCACAGCCGCATCACGCCCTTCCTGTTCGGCCTCGCCATCGTGCCGCTGATCGGCTTTTATGACGGCGTGTTCGGGCCGGGCACCGGCTCTTTTTTCATGCTGGCCTTCGTGACGCTGGCCGGTTTCGGCTTGCTGAAGGCGACCGCGCATACGAAGATGCTGAACTTCGCCTCCAATATCGGCGCCTTCCTCGTCTTCACCATCTCCGGCGTCATTTCCTGGAAGACCGGCCTGGTGATGGGCGCCGGTCAGTTTCTCGGCGCTCAGGTCGGCTCGAAACTCGCCATGAAGAACGGCGCGAAAATCATCAAGCCGCTGCTCGTCGTCACCTGTATCGCGCTGGCGGTGAAGCTGCTGTCCGACCCCGCCAATCCTGTGAGGGTTTGGCTGGCGTTATAACGACCGGGACGGCTTCGGCGTCCCGCGCCGGCCGGCCTGTGGACAACCGTCAGAACTCCACGCCCTGCTGCCCCTTGATGCCCGAGCGGAACGGATGCTTGATCAGCTCCATCTCCGTGACGAGATCGGCGATCTCGATCAACTCGTCCTTGGCGTTGCGGCCCGTCAGCACGACATGGCACATCGGCGGCTTTTCGTTGGTGAGGAACTCCACCACCTCGGCGATGTCGATATAGTCGTAGCGGATGGCGATGTTGATCTCGTCGAGCAGCACCATGGATTTCTCGCCCGAGGAAATCAGCTCCTTGGCCTTCGCCCAGGCCCTCTGCGCATGCGCCACGTCGCGGGCGCGGTCCTGCGTTTCCCAGGTGAAGCCCTCGCCCATGGTGTGGAACTCGCAGATGTCGGAGAAATGCGCCTCGATCAGGTCGCGCTCGCCGGTCGCCCAGGCGCCCTTGATGAACTGGATGACAGCGCAGGGCATCTTGTGGGCGATGTGGCGGAAGATCATCCCGAAACCGGCGGTCGACTTGCCCTTGCCTTTGCCGGTGTTGACGATGATCAGTCCCTTCTCGCCGCTTTTGGCGGCCATGATCTTGTCGCGCGCCGCCTTCTTCTTGGCCATTTTTTCGGCATGGCGGGCGTCGTCTTGGGGAGCGGTGGTTTCGGAAGGGGTCTCGGTCAATGCTTTTTCTTTCCAATGTCCTGATAGTGCAGTCTGCAGGAAATAATGGTGAGCGCTTGTTCGTCACCCTTTCCACCAAACGAATAGATCAGCCGATGCTCCGAAGTAACACGCCGGGACCAATACCCGCTTAGTTCACCGCGAAGCGGTTCTGGTTTGCCGATTCCGGCAAATGGGGAACGAACACAATCTTTGATGAGCGCGTTGATCCGGTGCGCGACATCACGGTCCGCTTCCTGCCAATGGACATAATCGGCCCAGCCGCTTTCGGTCCATTGGATCTTGGTCATTGCTCTACCGGGATGAGATCCCTGACTAAAACCTTGCCGGCTTCCGCTTCAGCAATAGAATCACGCAGCCTTTGAGCATTGACAGGATTGGACAGCAGGTGAATGGTCTCAGCCATGCTCGCATATTCATCCTCCGCGAGGATGACGACAGCCTTGCCTTTCCCACGGGTGACGAAGAGCGGCGCCCGACTGTCTTCCACTTCATCGAGATGAGCTGCGAGATTCTGTCGGAATTCGCTGACATTGATATGCGCCATTTTGAAATCTCCTTCGTACGTTTTCATGTACAACAACTCACATGTTATTTCAAGCTGCTGGTGGCGAAACCCGCCATCTCCTCAAGCTCGAAGCGCGCCGAATTGGAGCGCGGCGACCAGAGTTTCCGGTCGATCGCGTCGAGAAGTTTGTCGGCGATTTCCCTCAGCGCCGCCTCGTTCTTCTCGGTGAGAAAATCGCGCACCGTCTCGTCCATCAGATAGGCCTGATAGGCAGCCTCGAAGTGATGGCTCTTCACCGCCCCCGTCGTCGCTGCATAGGCGAACATGAAATCGACCGTTGCCGCCATCTCCGCCGCGCCCTTGTAGCCGTGACGCATGGCGCCGGCGATCCATTTGGGATTGACGACGCGGCCGCGCACCACGCGCGAGATTTCTTCTTCCAGCGAGCGGATCACCGGCTTTTCCGGCCTCGAATGGTCGTTGTGGTAGATGGCGGGTTTCTGGCCGGACAGATGCTCCGCCGCCGCCGCCATGCCGCCCTGGAACTGGTAGTAATCGTCGGAATCGAGCAGGTCGTGCTCGCGATTGTCCTGATTCTGCACAACGGCCTCGATCTGCGAAAGGCGCGTCTCGAACAGGCCGCGTTCAGCCTCGCCCTCTGCCTCGGCTCCATAGGCGAAACCGCCCCATTCGACGAAACTCTCGGCGAGGTCGGCCTTTTCCTCCCAACCACCCTCGTCCATCAGCGCCTGCAGGCCTGCGCCGTAAGCGCCCGGCTTGGAGCCGAACACGCGGTAGCCGGCCTGGCGCGCCGCCTTCTTGTCGTCGGCCTCGCCCTTGGCTGAAATCGCCGCCGCTTCGGCTTTCATGCGCGCCGCGATCGGATTGTCGGCCTCGTCTTCGTCGAGCCCGCCGATGGCGCGCACCGCCTTGTCGAACAGCGCGATCTGTTCCGGAAACGCGTCGCGGAAAAAGCCGGAGATGCGCAAGGTCACATCCACGCGCGGACGCCCCAGCATGGACACCGGAACAATCTCATAGCCGGTCACCCGCGCCGAACCCATGTCCCAGACCGGCTTTGCCCCGATCAGCGCCAGCGCCTGGGCGATGTCGTCGCCGCCGGTGCGCATGTTGGACGTGCCCCAGGCGGTGATGCCCAGGCTTTTCGGCCAGTCGCCGTGATCCTGCGCATAGCGCGTCACCAGCAAATCCGCCGATTTCCGCCCGAGCTCCCAGGCCGTCGGCGTCGGCACCGAACGTGTGTCGACGGAGTAGAAATTCTTCCCCGTCGGCAACACATCCGGCCGCCCGCGCGTCGGCGCGCCGGAGGGGCCCGGGGAGACGAAGCGACCCGCCAGCCCACGCATCAACGCGTCTATTTCCGCTTGGCCACAGGCTTCGATGGAGGGTTTCAGTCGCGTCTCGACCTGATCGAGAACAATGCGAGTGCGCGGCCAGGTGTCGGGGCAAGGCGTCTCGCCGGACACGAATTTTGCGGCCAGCAATTCGATGCGCTCCACCGTGTCGCCATTGGTGCGCCAGGGAGCGTCGAGCAGGTCCGCGAGGATTACCGGACGAGGACCGGACCACGCGACGGCCATGTCGCAGTCGAGCGGGTCGAAGTTTGAGCCAGGATTACCCCCCTCTGTCCTGCCGGACATCTCCCCCTCAGGGGGGGAGATTGGCTGGGGGCGGCCGCTCGCTTCAACGGCAGGCTCAACAGTTTCATCACTGATGCCAGTGGGTCGCGAGGATCGCGCATCCTCCAATCTCCCCCCTTGAGGGGGAGATGTCCGGCAGGACAGAGGGGGGTGAGCCACCATCTCCGTAAGAAGCCCCTCCTCCATCATATCCAAAGCCATCGCCCGCTGCAGACTGGCGTTGCCGCCCTCGCCATACCCGCGCGCCACGCGGGCCAAGGCGACCGTCAGGTCCGTCAATAACCGCCCCTCCGGCGCCACGCCAAACACATGCAGCCCGTCGCGGATCTGCAATTCCTTGAGGTCGCACAGCCAGGCGTCGAGCTTCTGCAGCGCCGCGTCCTCGTCTAGGCCGGCGATGCCGACATCCTCGCCGAGGCCGGTGTCGGCGGCGAGATCGAGGATCTGCTTCTTGAGCAGCACGATGCGGCGCGGATCGGATCCCTGGGCGAGGAAATACTCGTCCACCAGCGCTTCGAGATCCTTTAGATAGCCATAGCTCTCCGCCCGCGTCAGCGGCGGCGTCAGATGGTCGAGAATGACGGCGGAGGACCGCCGCTTGGCTTGCGTGCCCTCGCCCGGATCGTTGACGATGAAGGGATAGAGATGCGGCAGCGGCCCGAACACCGCTTCGGGATAACAGGTCTCCGACAGCGCCAGCGACTTGCCCGGTAGCCACTCCATATTGCCATGCTTGCCCATATGGATGGCGACATCGGCGCCGAACGCCTCGCGGATGAAGGCGTAAAAGGCGAAATAGCCATGCGGCGGCACGAGATCGGGCGAGTGATAGGTTTCCTTGGGATCGATATTGTATCCGCGCGCCGGCTGGATGCCGGTCAACACATTGCCAAAACGGCAAAGCGGCAGCGCGAAGACGCCGTCCAGGAAGAAGGGATCCTCTTCCGGCTCGCCCCAGCGCGCCGTGACTTCATCCCGAATCTGAACGGGAAGACGCGCGAAGAAGTCCTTGTAATGACTCAAGGACAGCGTCTCGCGGATCTCGCGTCCGTCCGTGGCGGCATTGGTCGGACCGGCCATGAGATGATTGATCAGCGCGTCGCCGCTTTCGGGAAGATCGCCCGTGACGTAGCCCGCCGCCGCCATCGCCTTCAGCGATTCCAGCGACCCCGCCGGCGTATCCAGACCCACGCCATTGCCGAGGCGCCCGTCGCGATTGGGGTAATTGGCGAGGACCAGCGCCACCTTCTTGTCGGCATTGTCGAGTTTGCGCAGCCGCGCCCAGCGCGCTGCCTGCTCCGCCACGAAGGCGATGCGCGACGGCTCCGGCTCCGGCCCGACAATGTTGACCTGGGCTCGCGGATCGAACGTCGCCGCCTTCTTGAACGACACCGCCCGGGTCAGCACCCGGCCATCCACTTCCGGCAGCGCCACATTCATGGCGAGATCGCGGGTCGCCAGCCCCATGGTGGACGCTTCCCAGGCCTCGCGCGTCAGCGCCGAAAAGATCACCTGCAGCACCTGCGCGCCGGTTTCGTCCAGCACCGTGCCGGTCTTTTCAGCGCCCGGCGAAACGACCGCGAAGCTGGTGGAATTCAGCACGACGTCAGGCGCATAGGCCTGAAACAGCGTTCGGATCGTCTTGGCCGACACCGGCTCCTTGAGGCTGGAGACGAAGAGCGGCAACACCCGCAAGCCGCGCGCCTGCAAGGCCTCGATCAGGGCTTCGACCGGTGCGGTCTGGCCGGATTGCACCAGGGCTTTGTAGAAGGTGATGACGGCGAGCGGGGTTTTGGCACTCGGCATAGCTGCCTCGGCATAGCTCTGTGCTAGCCGCTCACCCCCCTCTGTCCTGCCGGACATCTCCCCCTCAAGGGGGGAGATCGAAGGAGGCGAGGCCTCGCTCTTTTTGGCGCCGTCGAGATCTGGGCGAAGGTCGCGCGTCCAGCCAATCTCCCCCCCTGAGGGGGAGATGCCCGGCAGGGCAGAGGGGGGTAATCCACCCAGAGACGCCTCTTCCCACACATCCGCACTGACCACGCCTCTCCCCGGCCACCAGATCCCGGCCTTGTCGAGCTTCACCGGCGCCGCTGGCTTTTCCCCGCGCCCGATCAGGGCTTCGCAATAGCGCGAAAACCCGGACACATTCTCAGCCCCCGCCTCGACAAGATAGGTCCACAGCGTCTTGACGTCGTCGGCCGCAACCGTCGACCACGCATCCACACCAGCATCGGGACGATCGTCCCCCGGCAGCGTGGCGAACTGGAAGCCGTTCCGCTGCGCCGCGCCCATGAGCGCTTCGATCAGATAGGTGAAATAGCCGTAGCCGCCCAGCGCGCGCAGCACCACCAGCTTGGAATGCCGCGCGGTTTTCTCGATCCAGAGATCGATCGACATCGGATGTTTGAGGCTGGCGAGATTGACGATCCGCCAGTCCACCGCGCTCTCGGCGGTGGCCCGAGCCACGGAGGCGATCTCGGTGTCGGCCGCCGACAGAAACACGATTTCCCCCGGCGTCTGGCCGAGATCGACCGCTTCTTCGCTATCGGAGAGCGAGCCTTTCTGGGCGAGAAGGAGATGCATCAGAAAGTCCCCTGAGCGGTTGGCCATGCACGAGCAATGGCCCGCGACACCCGTTCCATCGCGAGCTTTGCCAGATCCTCACCCATCATCAGCCGCTCTGCGGCGCGTTTCAGTTCCGCTTCATCCGACAGTTTTCTCGCCACCCAGCGCATCTTTCGTTCGATATCGACTCCATAGGCGGACTCCGCCTTTGCTATGGCGACCGCAGGAAAAGCGCCTTCGTCGGCCAGGAGCATCCCAAGGTCGATCGCGTCGCGATAACCGATCGACGGATCTTGGCCGCGATCGGCATTGGCGAGAAGCTTTTCGGCAAACATATCGGGTCTCGACAGCAGCGGCGCGCCCAGCTCGGCGTCCAGAGCGCCATCGAGCGATATGCGTCCTTCCCGAACGATCTCGATCTTTATGGCCTGATCATTGAATTTCACCGCGGCGCGAATTCCATATTGATCCGCACGAACTTCGCGCAAGGGTTCGACGTCAGCTCCAAATAGCCCTTCGACGCCATGCTCGACGGCTATGCCGCGCAACACTCTATAGCCCTGCATGTCGGAGCACAGGAAACCGACATCCAGCGAAAGCCGGTATTCGCCATGCGTCATGACGATTGCCGTGCCTCCCCCAAACCAGCAGCGGCTATCGAGAAAAAAGCCCTGATCCATATTCCGGAGCAGTTTCGCAATTGTTTCATGCTCCGGCCGGTTGAAATGTCTCAGCATGGACCAAACCGATTCTTTCGAGAGTTAAGAGACCAGCAGTACGCCCCGCCCGAACAGACGAGCGAGTTGGACAATCAGATCCGCTTCCGGCCGGCTCAGCTGTTCATGATCCAGAAACCGCCAATTCCTCTCATAGAGAGAAAAAACCTCCCTCGCCGGCAGCGCGCGCGAGGGGTCGCCGTTCCAGATCAAGGCCGCCAGTTGGGGATAGTCCGCCGGCGTGATCATGCTGTGTTGGTTGAGTGTCATGGCTCCAACCTACAACAGCTTGGTCACCCGGCAAAGCGTGGCCTTCACCCCAACGACTCGATCTCCGCCGCGATCGCGACATCGTCCATCTCGTCATGCAGGCCGATGACCACCAATCGGGTGGCGCGAGCCTCGCCGGGCGCCCAGGGGCGGTCGAAATAGGTCTCGATGCGCGAGCCGACCGCCTGGATCACCAGCCGCATCGGCTTGCCCGCGACATCGGCAAAGCCCTTCAGGCGGAGAATGTCGTGTCTGTCGATCACCGGCTTCAGCGCTTCCACGAAAGCGCCCGCATCCTTGAGAGCGCCAAGCTCGACGATGAAGCTTTCGAATTCGTCGTGGTCGTGATCGTGCGGCGCGCCTTCATGCTCGAGCTCGTGATGCGACTTGCGGTTCTCGATGTCGCTTTCGGTCCCGACGCCCAGGCCGAGCAGCACGGAGGCCGGGATCTCGCCGTTCCTGGCTTCGATCATCTTCGGCTTGCGGCTGGTGGCGGCATTGACGGCGTCGCGCACCGACTGGATGGCGGCGGCGTCGAGCAGATCGGTCTTGTTGAGCACGATCAGGTCGGCGGCCGTCAGCTGGTCCTCGAACAATTCCTCGATCGGGCTTTCGTGGTCGAGCCCCTCGTCTTCCTTGCGCTGCGCGTCGAGCGCGTCGTGGTCGTCGGCGAAACGGCCCGCGGCCACGGCGGCGCTGTCGACCACCGTCACCACGCCGTCGACGGTCACGGCCGTCTTGATGCCCGGCCAGTTGAAGGCGGCGACCAGCGGTTGCGGCAGCGCAAGGCCAGAGGTCTCGATCACGATATGATCGGGCTTCACGTCGCGGGCGAGCAGCTTTTCCATCGTCGGGATGAAGTCGTCGGCGACGGTGCAGCAGATGCAGCCATTGTTGAGCTCGATGATGTCGTCTTCGGTGCAGGCTTCGGCGCCGCAGCCCTTGAGCACGTCGCCATCGACGCCGAGATCGCCGAATTCGTTGATGATCAACGCGATCTTCTTGCCGCCCGCGTTGGACAGCAGATTGCGGATCATCGTCGTCTTGCCCGCGCCGAGAAAGCCCGTGATCACGGTGGCCGGTATCTTCTGCATTTGTTAACCCTTCATTTTCAGCGGCAGTCCCGCCGCGACGAAATAGACTTCGTTTGCGATTTCGGCCATCCGCTGGTGCAAGCGCCCGGCATGGTCGCGAAAATCGCGCGCCATTTTGTTGTCCGGCACGATGCCGAGACCCACTTCGTTGCTGACGAGCACGACATGCGCCTTGGCGGAGGCGACGGCTTGGGCCAGCGCCTCGAATTCGGCGGCGCCCGCCCGCTCTTCCATCATCAGATTGGTGACCCAGAGCGTCAGGCAATCGACGAGAACGACATGGTCGGGGTCGTCGATGGCGGCGAGCGTTTCTACCAGCGCAGTCGGCGCTTCGTGGGTCGTCCAGCTCTCGCCGCGATCGGCGCGATGGGCGACAATGCGCGCCTCCATCTCGGCATCCCAGGCGCGGCCGGTGGCAATGTAATGTTTCTTCAGGCCGGCGGCCGAGCACAGGCCCTCGGCAAATCGGGATTTGCCGGACCGCGCTCCGCCCAGCACGAACACATGTGAAGGCTCGGTCAAGGCAAATCCGCCTCGACGCGAGACTGACGATATTCTGCGCCGCGACCGGAAAGGGCCGCGAGCATCCACGCGCATCCAGACATGATCAACATACGACCCGCCGGAACAACTCGCGAGCCTGAACAGAAAGAGCCGATAGCGCCAAAACAACCTCCGTGCCGCTGGCTATGGTCGGGCATGCGCCCCTGTGTGTCTGGCAGGTCTCCTGGCTCACGGCTTTCACATGGGCGGGCCCATGCATCGGCAATTCCTCGCCTTCCCGGATGTGTCGCCGGAAGCGCAGACAGGACGATTCGTAGAAATAGAGGCGTCCATGCCCGTGTTGTCGCTTCGAGCCATCCAGTGGCTTTGAACATTTCCGCCACACATTCCGCGCCGGCCCGATGCCGACAGTCCGAAACATGCGCCGAGAAATGCACCGGAATCGCCTCTGCCGCTCTACAGTCGCGGGGTCGGCCGGGATGAGGATGCCCGCTTGGGTCCACCCTTCCCGTTCCCTTTTGATCCCTTGGACTTTGCGTCCTCCGGGAACCAAACAAGCAGATCATAAGGGACCGCGCCGAACCGCGTCAATCCAAATGCGACATAAACGACGGCGCCCTCAACAAAAGACGCGCATCGCGACGATCACACCCGCATGAGATCGTCGAGCCATGCCGGGTCGAGCGTCGCTTCGAGTTCGATCGCGACATCGTCGAGCGCCCGCTCCACCTCGGCGCGGTAGTCGAAGCCTCCGCCCGCGACGCCGAAGCTCGCCAACAGGGCCTGCCGGAAACCGTCCGCATCGAAGATGCGATGCAGATAGGTGCCGACAACCTGGCCGTCGGCGGACATCGCGCCGTCGGATTTGCCATCGATTTCGACATAGGGACGCAGGCAGTCCGCGCCGGCGGTTTCGCCGAGATGGATTTCGTAGCCTTGCAGGGGCGTGTCATAGGCAAGGGAGCGCGCGGCGCTGTTGGCAAGCCGCTTTTCCGGCGCCATCACCGTCTCGACATCCAGAAGGCCGAGACCGTCGATCTCGCGGTCCTCGCCCTCTAGTCCCAGCGGGTCCCTGATCTTGCGGCCGAGCATCTGGTAGCCGCCGCAAATCCCCATGACTCGACCGCCGCGGCGAACATGCTGCTGAATGTCCCGTTCCCAGCCGCTCGCTCTCAAAGCCTTGAGATCGCCGATCGTCGACTTCGACCCCGCCAGAACGACGAGTGCGGCGTCCGCCGGGATCGCTTCGCCCGGCTTCACATAGGTCAGTTCCACTTCGGGCTCGGCGGCGAGCGCATCGAAATCGTCGAAATTGGCGATTCGCGGCGTCACAGGCACCGCCACCTTCAGCGCACCGCTTTTTCCCTTCACCAGTCGCTCCAGCGTGACCGAATCCTCGGCAGGGAGACGTGCGGCGGCCTTCAGCCATGGCACGACGCCGAAGCAGGGCCACCCCGTGAAGCGCTCGATCGCCTTGACGCCGTCATCGAACAGGCTGACGTCGCCGCGAAATTTGTTGATGAGATAGCCGGTCACCATGGCGCGATCCTCGGGATCGAGGATCAAATGCGTGCCGGCGACCGAGGCGATCACCCCGCCCCTGTCGATGTCGCCCACCAGCGCGACGGGAATGTTGGCGGCTCGGGCAAATCCCATATTGGCGATGTCGCCCGGCCGCAGATTGATTTCGGCCGGAGATCCTGCGCCTTCGACGACGACCAGATCGGCGCCGTCGGAAATGCGACAGTAACTGTCGAGCACATGCGCCAGCAGTTCGGGCTTCAGTCTTTGATAGTCCCGCGCTTTGGCCTGGCCGTAGACTTTGCCCTGAACGATGATCTGGCTCCCGGTCTCCGATTGCGGCTTCAGCAGCACCGGATTCATATGAACGCTGGAGGCCACGCCCGAGGCCAGAGCCTGCAGCCATTGCGCCCGGCCGATCTCGCCGCCGTCGTCGCTGACGGCGGCGTTGTTGGACATGTTCTGCGGCTTGAACGGCCGCACCGCGAGCCCGCGCCGCGCCGCGATCCGGCACAGCCCGGCGACGAGCACCGTCTTGCCCACATCCGAACCCGTTCCCTGCAGCATGATCGCTTTGGCCATCTCGTCGCTCCCTCGGCTTTCGATCAAGGCATGCCACCCGCAGCACGAGGAGGCAAGAGCGCCCTGCGACGCGGCCGCGTCATGCGCGATGCCTGCAACGACGGCGAAGGATGAAAGAGGGAAAGTTGCGGCGCGAGGAGCTCCGGAACGCACTACCTGATCCGGAGAAGCGGTGCCTCGGCCCGCCGCGACTAGAGATTTATCGATACATTCTTACCGGATGGTTTATGAGCGGCTTCGGTTTCAAAAAAAGCTGAAAAGACCTTCACACGATTTTTTTTGAAGATCAGCCAAAAAAATTTTTGTCGCTGATTGCACGACGCATTTTCGACACATTAGGTCTCAGGACGAATAACATTGGCGTCCAAAGCCTTGCTGGGCCTGATGAGGACCACCTATTGATGTATTTTCAAGCGCAGAACGCATAAAGCGACATCACATGCGGCGGCGCTCGTCGCATTTTGAATAGGATTTTTCAAGCCTGGACCTCGCCCGCTGAAGAGGGTGTTGATTTATTCATTCGAAGCCGTACAGTTCATTTTCGCGAGCGCAAACAGTCTCAAGCGGGGCGGAAGCTGCGTTTAGAGTATCATAAAAATTGCTCGCGCCTGGGAACGAAAAACTTGTGGAATATCGCCTCGCATGCGCCAGTGCGACGCGGGCGATCATTCAACTGTGACCGGAGCGGCTTTCGCTTCGGGCAACTGGGAGACATGCTCTGTATGGATGACAGCGGCAAGCGGAATCTCGGCGATCGCGGAGCGTCTGCTTTCGAATCCTTCCCGACATTTTTCGCCACTCGCCTGACGGATCGATGCGCTGCGCGACAAGCGGCGACGATCGGTTTCACCACAATCGCTGAGGCCCTTTGGGGAACAACCGGCCTTCAGCCATTCGCAGCATAACAAGGGAGACCACACATGAATGACTTCGAAAGCAAACTGAAAGCGGCTGAACAGCTCGCCCGCAAGGGAAGCCTGTCGCGTCGCGACTTCATGCAGTTGGCTTTGGCCACCGGCATCGCGATTCCCGCGGCGTCCTCGATGTTCTCCAAGGCGCAGGCCGCCGAGCCCAAGAAGGGCGGCACGCTGCGCATTGGCATGGAAGGCGGCTCCGCCTCCGACTCTCTCGATCCCCGCACCTACGCCGACTCGGTGATGATCGCAGCCTCGCTCGCGCTCATGAACGGTCTCGTGGAGTTCGACAACGAAGGCAATCCGACCGGCGAACTGTTCGAAAGCTGGGACGTCGAGCCGGGCGCGCAGCAGTGGACGTTCAACGTCCGTCAGGGCATCAAGTTCTCCAACGGCAAGACGCTCGACGCCGACGACATCATCTACTCGATCAACCTGCATCGCGGCGAAACCAAGTCGCCGGCCAAGGGCATCCTCGAGCAGATCGCCGACATGACGGCCGCTTCCCCGAGCCAGGTCAGCATCACGCTGTCGGCCGGCAACGCCGACTTCCCGGCCATCCTCGGCGACTACCACATCCTCGTTGTCCCCAAGGACTTCAGCGACTGGTCCAACCCGGTGGGCACCGGCGCCTACACGCTCGAAAGCTTCGAGCCGGGCGTTCGCATCGCCTTCAAGAACCGTGGCGACTACTGGAAGCCGAACCGCGGCAATTTCGACGCCGTCGAAATCATCTACATCCAGGATCCGGCCGCCCGCACCGCGGCGCTCCAGTCCGGCCAGGTCGATGCGGCCAACCGTCTCGATGCGCGCACCGTCGATGGTCTGATGAAGGATCCGAACCTCGCGATCGTCCGCACCAAGGGCACCGGCAACCGCTTCTGCTTCGTGTCGCGCGTCACCGAAAAGCCTTTCGACAACAAGGACCTGCGCTTGGCGCTGAAATACGGCATCGACCGTCAGGCGATCATCGATCAGGTCTATTCGGGCTACGCCATCCAGGGCAACGACCACACCCTCGACCCGCTCAACCCCTACTACAACAGCAACCTGCCGCAGCGTCCCTATGATCCGGACAAGGCCGCCTTCCACTTCAAGAAGGCCGGTCTCGCCGCCGGAACCAAGATCGAGCTGCAGACGTCGGAAGGCGCCTGGGGCACCGCGGTCGACTGCGCCACCATCTACCAGGAATCCATCAAGAAAGCCGGCATCGACCTCAGCGTCAACCGCGTCTCTCCCGATGGCTACTGGGACAATGTCTGGCTCAAGGTTCCGTTCTGCGCCGTGTATTGGGGCCGTCGCCCGACCGCCGACCAGACCTTCAGCCAGGTCTACGGTTCTGCTTCGGACTGGAACGACTCCAACTGGCGCAAGCCGGAATTCGATGCGCTGGTCGCCGAGGCCCGCATCGAACTCGACGACGCCAAGCGCAAGGAAATCTACGGCAAGTGCCAGGAAATGATCGCCGATGACGGCGGCATGATCTGCTTCGCGATCACCGACTACCTCGACGGCTATTCGCCGAAGGTTCAGGGCGTCAAGCCGCATGCTCGCTACGACATGGACGACAACCGTGTTGCCGAAAAGGCCTGGTTCGCCTGATAGCGCGATTTCGGGCGCGGAAAGGACTTTCCGCGCCCGTATTCTATCCGATGTCCAGCCGCGCGGGGATGTGGGGGTGGGTCACGGAATTTGCCCATAAGACTTAAAAAGGGGGCGATGACATGCTTCGCTTGTTAACCACGCGGCTCGCGCTTGCAGTCGTGACTTTGTTCGCCGTCAGCGTGCTGATCTTCGCCGCGACGGAAATCCTGCCCGGCGACGTCGCCTCGGCGGTTCTGGGACAGGGCGCAACGCCCGAAACGCTCGCGGTGTTCCGGGCCGAACTCGGGCTCGACCGCCCTGCTTACGTCCGTTACTTCGAGTGGTTCACCAACGCCTTGCAGGGCGATTTTGGCAAAGCCATGACCAACAAGCGCGATATACTGCAGTCGATCGCTCCGAGATTTGAAAACACGCTTTTCCTCGCCGGTTTCGCAGCCTGCATCGCCGTGCCGCTTTCCGTGGGTCTCGGCATTCTCGCCGCCATTAACGAAGGCAAATGGCCCGACAAGCTCGCCAACATCGTCTCGCTCGCCACGATCTCGGTGCCGGAATTCTTCATTGCCTATGTTTTGATCCTGGTGTTCGCGGTCGAACTTCGGTGGCTTCCGTCGCTTGTGATGGTCTATCCCGGCATGTCGCTCGGCACGAAACTCTGGACGACGATCCTGCCCGCTATCACCCTCACGCTCCTGGTCGCCGCGCATATGCTGCGCATGACGCGATCGGCGGTTCTGGCGATCATGTCGCAACCTTATATTGAAATGGCCTTCCTCAAGGGGCTGCCGCGCAGCCGCGTCATCGTCCGTCACGCGCTGCCGAATGCGGCGGCGCCGATCATCGCGGTCATCGCGCTCAATCTGGCCTATCTCATCGTCGGCGTCGTGGTCATCGAGAAAGTGTTCAACTATCCGGGCATCGGCCAGTTCATGGTCGATGGCGTGACCAAGCGCGACCTGCCGGTGGTCCAGGCCTGCGGTCTGGTATTCGCGGGCGCATTCATCGTGCTCAACACGACGGCGGATGTGATCAGCATTCTCGTCAATCCGCGCCTGCGCAAGCCTTCTCTGGGGAAGTGATATGACGATCTTCGGTTACAAACCAAACGCAGCCGCCTGGATCGGCATCGCCATCGTGCTGGCTTTCGTGCTGATCGCGATATTCGCCCCCTGGGTCGCGCCCTATTCGGAATCGGAATCGGTCGGCTCGCGCTGGGAAACCATGTCCGCGGCGCACTGGCTCGGCACCGACCAGAACGGTCGCGACATGCTCTCGCGCATCATCTACGGCGCCCGCATGACCATCGGCGTGGCTCTCGCCACCACGATCCTGTCCTTCACCATGGGTACGATCGCCGGCCTGCTCGCCGCCACCGGCGGCCCGATCATCGATCAGATCCTGTCGCGCTTCGTCGACATCATGCTGTCGATCCCGCTCCTGGTCTTCGCGCTGATCGTGCTGTCGATGTTCGGCTCCTCGATCCCGACGCTGGTCATCACCATCGCCATCCTCGATTCTACCCGCGTCTTCCGCCTGGCTCGCGCCGTGTCGATGAACATCGCCGTGCTGGAATTCGTCGAGGCGGCCCGCCTGCGCGGCGAGGGCCTGTGGTGGATCATGCGCAAGGAAATCCTGCCGAACGCGCTGCCGCCGATGATCTCGGAATTCGGCCTGCGTTTCTGCTTCAACTTCCTGTTCGTCGCCGGTCTCTCCTTCCTCGGTCTCGGCATTCAGCCGCCGCATGCCGACTGGGGCGGAATGGTTTGGGAAAACCGCGGCGCGATCGTTTCCGGCCTGCCGGCACCGCTGTGGCCCGCGCTGATGATCGCCATCATGACCATCGGCGTGAACCTCGTCGTCGACTGGATCCTGTCCATCAATGCCCGTCCCTCGGGCGCCTCGGCGGAGATGTGAGCCATGGCCTATCCCATCCTCAAGGTCACCGACCTGCGCATCGAATCGGTCTCCGGCAATGTGCTGGTCGACAATGTCTCGCTCGAGCTGCAACGCGGCGAAGTGCTGGGCCTGATCGGTGAATCCGGCGCCGGCAAATCCACCATCGGTCTGGGATCGATGGTCTATGCGAGAGCCGGATGCCGCATCACCGGCGGCAAGGTCGAGATCGACGGCGTGTCCGTCCGCGATCTGTCGCCGGAAGGCCGGCGCGACATGCGCGGCCAGCGCATCGCCTATATCGCCCAGTCCGCCGCGGCGTCGTTCAACCCTGCCCACACGATCATGGAGCAGGTCTGCGAAATGCCGATCCAGCATGGTCTGATGAAGCCGGACGAGGCCAAGAAGAACGCCGTCGATCTCTTCCGCTCCCTCGGTCTGCCGGACCCCGACAACTTCGGCTCGCGCTATCCCCACCAGGTTTCGGGCGGCCAGCTGCAGCGCGCCATGGCGGCGATGGCGATTTCCTGCCGTCCCGACATCCTCGTTTTCGACGAGCCGACCACCGCGCTCGACGTGACCACGCAGATCGAAGTGCTGGCGCTGATCAAGAAGCTCATAAAGGAGCTCAACACCGCCGCACTCTACATCACCCATGACCTCGCGGTCGTGGCGCAGGTCGCCGACCGAATCATGGTTCTGCGCGGCGGCAAGATGGTCGAGCTCGGCCAGACCGAGCAGATCCTGATGCGGCCGGAAAAGGACTACACAGCCGCCCTCGTTTCCGAGCGCAAGGCGGCCGACAAGCTCGACGAGGACACGATCGAGGAAACCCGCGGCGAAATCGTGCTGAAGGTTGATAATGTCGTCGGCAAATACGGCGATTTCACCGTGCTCAAAAACGTGTCGATCGACGTCGCCCGAGCGGAAACCGTGGCTGTCGTCGGCGAATCCGGATCCGGCAAGAGTTCGCTCGCCCGCCTGATCACCGGTCTTCTGTCGCGCAGCTCGGGCTCGGTGAAGTTCGGCGGCAAGGAAATGTCGGCATCCTACAAGAGCCGCTCGAAGGAAGAGCTCCGCCGGGTGCAGCTGATCTACCAGCTGCCGGACGTCGCGCTCAACCCGCGCCAGACCATCGGCGACATCATCGGCCGACCCTACGCCTTCTACTTCAACAAGTCGAAAGCCGAGGTCGATGCGCGCGTCGCCGAGTTGCTGCGCCAGGTCGGGCTTCCCGAAGATTACGCCGGTCGCCTGTCGACCGCGCTCTCGGGCGGTCAGAAGCAGCGCATCTGTATTGCCCGCGCGCTCGCGGCGAATCCGGATCTGATCATCTGCGACGAGCCGACTTCGGCGCTCGACCAGCTGGTGGCGGAGGAAATCCTCAAACTGCTCAAGCGGCTGCAGGACGAACTCGGCCTCGCCTATCTGTTCATCACCCACGACCTCGGCATCGTCCGCCGCATCGCCCACCGCACCACGGTGATGCTGCGCGGCGAAGTGGTGGCCGATGGTCCGACGGCGCAGATCTTCTCGCCACCCTTCCATCCCTATACGGAAAAGCTCATTTCCTCAGTCCCGGAAATGCGCACCGATTGGCTGGAAGACGTGCTGGAGAAGCGCAAGGTCATCTGAGTTACAAAAAGCGGGTACTCGAACTCGGCCGCGCCCGCAAGGCGCGGCCTTTTTTAGTATTGTATTACAATTGCCTCTCATTGACTTCCTCCCCTCCGGCTGAAAAATGCGCCTGCAAAGAGGAGAGACCACATGAAATCACGTCAGTTCAGCCGCACGCCCTGGTCGGTGTCGGAGATCGGCTTCGGGGCCTGGGCCATCGGCGGCTCCTGGGGCGATGTCGCGGAAGGCGACGCCAAGACCGCGCTTCATGCCGCGCTCGACGCCGGCATGACCTTTATCGACACCGCCGACGTCTATGGCGACGGCTGCTCGGAAAAGATCATCCGCGACGTGCTGAAGGAACGCGGCGGCGAGCGCCCGATGGTCGCCACCAAGGCCGGCCGGCGGCTGAACCCGCATGTGGCCGATGGCTACACCAAGGCCAATATCGAAGCTTTCATCGATCGGTCACTGACCAATCTCGGCGTCGAGACGCTCGATCTCGTCCAACTGCATTGCCCGCCGACAGAAGTCTATTACCGCCAGGAAATGTTTGCGGCGCTCGACGAGCTCACCGCCAAGGGCAAGATCCGCTATTACGGCGTCTCGGTCGAAAAGGTCGAGGAAGCGCTGAAAGCGATCGAATTCCCGAATGTCGTTTCGGTGCAGATCATCTACAACATCTTCCGCCAGCGCCCGGCTGACCTGTTCTTCCGCGAAGCCAAGGCGAAAAATATCGCCACCATCATCCGCGTCCCCCTCTCCTCCGGCATGCTGACCGGCAAGATGAGCGCTGCGAGCCAGTTCGCTTCGGATGACCACCGCGCTTTCAACCGCAACGGCGAAGCCTTCGACATGGGCGAAACCTTCTCGGGCGTGCCTTATGAGGTCGGCCTCGCCGCCGTCGAACGCCTGCGCCCCCTGGTTCCGGGCGGCGCGACCATGGCGCAATTCGCGCTGCGCTGGATCCTCATGAACGATGCCGTCACCGTCGTCATCCCCGGCGCCAAGAACGAGGCGCAGGCCGAAGACAATGCCCAGGCCTCCGCCCTCCCCGCTCTTTCGGATGAAGTCATGGCCGAGGTGAAGGCGATCTATGACGAGATGATCGCGCCGCACGTTCACCAGAAATGGTGAGTTGATCGCAAGCCTGCGATTCGTCTAATGGACGCCGCCGACATGGCGGCGTCCAGCAATTTAACGTTTTGCTAGTGCCTGACGCGCTTTTGCGGCAAATAATTGCTCGGCTTTCTTGCGCTGAAATCATCCCACCGTTCGCTTTGATCCAGCACGTGATCTCGACGAAATCCGCCGGCGCCGAAGCTCCCATCTATTAGCGCACCAAAATAAATACCGATATTTTGCGACGATACGCAAAATTCCGTTTCTTATTAATGCCTTAATTGCTTTCTGAGTTGCGGCTGCCGCGGCGCCGCCGGGAGATGGACGCTCGATCTCTTCTCATCCGTCTGGCGCGCGCCGAGATGTGAAAGAGGAAGGAGTGAAGATGTCCACGACCATACCAGGCGATACGTCCACCACCGCGACCATCACCCAAGGCCAAGTGCTGAACGGCGAACTGACATTCTCCGGCGACAGCGACTGGTACCGCGCGGAAATGACCGCAGGCCTTGATTACGGCTTCAAAGTTTCAGGCGACGGTTCGGGATCGTCACTTCCCGACGCCGATCTCTATCTCTACGACAGCACGGGCAATCGCTTGACCGGCGGAACGAATTATTCGCAGACCAGCACGAGCATTACCTATAAGGCGCCGGCATCCGGCCCCTATTACGTCGGCGTCACGGACAGCAGCGATCTCGGCAACTACAAGCTCACCTGGCTCGGCAACGACACGGTGCTGCGCAACGCCGCCACCACCGCCACGCTGGCCCAAGGCCAAACATTCAAAAGCGCGATCGACGTCGCCGGCGATTCCGACTGGGTGAAGGTGGAACTAAAAGCCGGCCTTAATTATGGTTTCAACGTCTCCGGCGACGGCTCCCAGGGCAGCTTGCCGGATGGAGATCTCAATTTGCGCGACGCCGACGGCAACGTCGTCGTGTCGGGAACCAACTACAGCAATTCCAGCTACTCGATCTATGACGCCGCGGAACGCACCGGCGCCTATTACCTCGAAGTCGCCGACAGCTCGGACACCGGAAACTACAAACTGTCCTGGCTCGGCAACGATACGATCCTGCGCAATAACCAGACGACCGTTTCGCTGGGGTCCACCAAGACCCACACCAGCGCCATCGAGGTGAACGGCGATTCGGATTGGTTCAAGGTGAAACTCGAAGCTGGCATCAGCTACGCGTTTCGCGTCGATGGGACAGGCGCCAGCAAGTTGCCGGACGGCGACGTGAATATTCGAGACGCCGACGGAAATATCGTTTCCTCAGGAACCAACTATTCCAGCTCGAGCTTCGCCAACGCCTATACTGCGGAGGATGACGGCGTCTATTTCGTTGAAGTCACCGATAGCGGCGGCGATATCGGCAAGTATAAGATCACCAATGTCGGACGTGATACGATCGTCAACAACACCGACACGGATCGCATCATCGTCGAAGGAGGCGTTACGCAAAGCAAGATCGACGCGAACCAGGACAGTGACTGGCATCAACTGACCGTTCGCAAGGGCCGCACCTATGAGTTCGACCTGACCGGCACAGGCGGGAAAAATGGCGCCGATGACGTCTATCTCGCATTGCACGATAAGAATGGCGACCGCCTGGTCTATGACAACGGTGACTCCGCCACTATTACCTGGAAAGCCGACATATCCGGCAAAATCTATCTGGAAGCCGCAGGCAATTCATTCTCCACCATCGGCGACTATAAACTGTCTGCGGTCTCGAACTCGCCGACATTGAAAGGAACATCCAAGGACGACAACCTGACGGGCGGCGACAACAAGACGACGATTTCGGGTCTCGGAGGCGACGATCGACTGAACGGCGGCGGCGGAAACGACAGGATCATCGGCGGCGCGGGCGTCGACACGCTGATCGGCGGCGGCGGTAAGGACGTCTTCGTATTCGCGGCCTCGGATACCGGGTCAACAGTCAAATCCGCCGATACGATCCTCGATTTTAACGTCCGACAGAAGGACGTGATCGATCTCGGCGCGATCGACGCCAATACCCACAAGTCAGGCAATCAGGCTTTTACGTTCATCGGCGACGACAGCTTCTCCAAACATGCCGGCGAACTGCGTGTCGACAAGGAGAAGAGCGACACCTGGATCAAGGGAGATATGAACGGTGACGGCAAGGTCGATTTTCTCCTTCACCTCGACGACAGCGTCAAGCTGACCCAACAGCATTTCGACCTCTGACTATGTTCGGGCGGATGCAAACGCGTCCGCCCGAACAAGACGGCCCTTGCCATCACATAAAGATATCTTTATATCTTTTTCCAACAGCAATCGCGAGGACCCGCCGATGACCGCCAATCCGCTATCAGACCTGCTCGCCCAGAAGGGCGTTCTCCTCGCCGACGGCGCCACCGGCACCTCGTTGTTCGCCATGGGCCTGGAAGCCGGCGAAGCGCCCGAAATGTGGAACGAGGACAAGCCGGAGAACATCACCAAGCTGCATCAGGATTTCGTCGACGCCGGCGCCGACATCATCCTGACCAATTCCTTCGGCGGCACTCGCCATCGCCTCAAACTGCATCATGCGCAGGACCGGGTTCACGAACTCAACAAGAAGGCGGCCGAGATCGCCCGCGCCGTCGCCGACAAGGCCCCGCGCAAGGTGATCGTCGCGGGCTCGGTCGGTCCGACCGGAGAATTGCTGATTCCGCTCGGCGCGATGTCCTATGAAGACGCGGTCGCGTCCTTCGCCGAGCAGATGGCCGGCCTCAAGGAAGGCGGCGCAGACGTCGCCTGGATCGAGACCATGTCCTCGGCCGAAGAAATCCGCGCCGCCTGCGAAGCAGCCGTGAAGACCGGCATGCCCTATGTCTATACCGGCTCCTTCGACACCGCCGGCAAGACCATGATGGGTCTGGCGCCCAAGGATATCCATGGCGTCGCCGCCGATATCGGCGAAGGCCCTGTCGCCGTCGGCGCCAATTGCGGCGTCGGCGCCTCCGACATTCTGGCCACCCTGCTCGCCATGACCGAGGCCAAGCCGGACGCCACCGTCGTCGTCAAGGGCAATTGCGGCATCCCCGAATTCCGCGGCGAGAAGATCTATTATTCCGGCACCCCGCCCCTGATGGCAGATTACGCGCGGCTGGCCATGGACGCCGGCGCGAAAATCATCGGCGGCTGCTGCGGCACCTCCTGCGAGCACCTCGCCGCGATCCGCCAGGCCGTCGACAGCCATACGCCCGGCCCCCGCCCGACACTGGAGACCATCGTCGAACGCATCGGCCCGCTGCGCAACAAGACCGCCGAAGACGCCGCCGCGCCCCGCGAACGTCGCGGCCGTAGCCGCGGCTGAAACCGACGGAGCGGAGATTCGATTTAAGGGGCCCGGCGAGGGCCCCTTTTTCGTGACTTGCGCGGGGTCAGGGTCGGACAAGCATGGCTAGCGATATCTCTTTTCCAAAGGGGACACACCGCGCCGATGATTCCATTCCAGTCGCGATCGAAACCGGAGGCTCCATGACGTCAGCGCTCGAAGATGCGCTTCGGCGTTATCAGGCGGGGGAATACCAGGGAGTCATCGCCGATTACGGCGTATTGGCCCAGGAACCAGATTGCCCGCAAGCCTTGCTGGTGATCCTGGCGCAATGCCATTTGCGGACCGGATCTCCACTCAGAGCCGCCAGACACTTTAGGCGGGCCGCCGAAACCGAAGGCCGCGATCACGCCGCCTTCATGCTGATCGCCGGCCATCTGTTTCTCGAACATCTCGCTGTGAACGAAGCCTTTCAGGCCGGCCTAAACGCCCGCGATCTCGCGCCGCAGGATCCGCGCACGCACCGTTTCTACTATCGCGCCTTGCGCCATACCTGCCTGTTCCGCGAAATCGCCGAAGAAAACGACGCTCTCATGGCCCGGCTTCGCGGCGGCGATCCGTTCTGGCGCTCGGCGGAAGATCCCTACACCCATATCGACTGGGCCGACGACGAGGCGCTGGCGGCCGACTTGCGGCTCTTCCCCCAGGACTTGCCGCAACAGCAAAAGCCACTGCTCTCCACCGAGCAGACGATGTTGCGGATCGGCTATCTCCTGCCCTCGCTAACCCCCGAATCGTCTCCCATGCGGCTGATCGAGCCGGTCCTCGCATGCCATGACGCCTCCCGGATCGCCTTCAGCCTGATCACGCTGGAGACGGAAACGTCGCCGGAAACACGTCATCCGGCGCTCGCGATCGGCGGGATCAACGACGACAGCGCTTCCGCCGACATCCGCGCCCTCGGCCTCGACATCCTCGTCGATCTCGCCGGCCACGCCCCGAACGGCCGCCAGAACCTGTTGGCGGGCGGTCTGGCGACCTTGACGGTCGGCTTTCTCGGCGTCACCGGTCCGAGCGCCGGCTTGAACTATGATTATGTCATCGCCGACGCCACGGTCGTGCCCCCCGAGGCGACGCGCCGATATCGAGAGAAGATCTGTCGTCTGCCGGGCGTCTTCGCCCCGCTGCCGCCGTGGACGGGAGAGATGGAAATTCGAAGCCGCGCGTCGCTGGATTTGCCGGAGGACGCCGTCGTTTTCGCCTTCTTTCATGAAAAGCGTCGGCTGTCGCCCGCCTGCTTTGCAAGTCTCGCCGCTATCCTCAAGGCGGAAGAGCGGGCCGTGCTCTGGCTGCAATTCGCCAACCGCTTCAGCCGAGACAATCTTCTGGCCGCCATGGTCGAGGCGGGCGTGGCGGGAGAACGAGTTCGCTTTTCGACGCCGGCCGCCAGCCGCGCCGAACGTATGGCGCGCCTGGCGGCAGCCGATGTCGCGCTCGACAGTTTCCCGCACAATGGCCCAGCCATGATCGCCGAGGCGCTGCAACTCGGACTGCCCGTGGTTTCGATGCGCACGGACGCCTTCTGGGGCCGGATGACCGAAAGCCTGCTCGATACGCTCGGGCTCGACGAATTGACCGTCTCGGATGACGCCGGTTATGTCGATCTGGCCGTTTCGCTCGCCCGCGACGCCGAGAAGAGGCAGGCTCTCTCCCGAAAAATACTTGGGAAAGTCGCAGGCTCCAGCGTTTTCGATCCCGCATTTTTCGCTCGAAACCTCGAATCGGCGTATGGGCAAATGATGATGCGCGCACGGGCCGGACTGCCTCCCGAAGACATCGATCCGCCGCCGCCCGTCGCCAGGACGAACTGAACGGATGAAGACGCAATGACCGCAGCCCCCTTTCCCGACCGCGACGCCGTCGCCGAAAAAGTCCAGACCTTTCAGGAGGCCGACCAGAGCTTCCTCAAGCTGCTGATGGAAAATCCCGTTCAGGACGACAATCTCATCGAAGGCTTGACGCTCTGGCTGAACCGCGCGGCGGAAGCGCGTTTTCTGAATTCGCTCAAGCTTGAAAAGACCGGCGAATGGCTGGGTCACAATGCCCCGGCGCGGCTTCAGTTCCGCCTGTTGGAGCTCGCGAAATCCTCCCAGCACCCGGCTTACGCCGCCTATCGCGAGGGGTTGAAGCGCTCGAAAGGGCTCGAACGCGCTTTCCCGCCCGCGCCGGTGTGACCTGTCGCGGCCGCCGATGACGACCGCCGAGCCCGATCTTCAAAAAACCTTGGGGCTGGGATCAAGAAAATTTAGCGGCTGTTTTCAACCGCTTGCGGTAGAAAGCGGGAGAAGTTTGTTCTAACTTTGTTCGAACTCTCCGCAAGGGCCTCCCATGACACCGCGCCGCGACTATCAACTCGGGCTCCTGCTCGTCACGCTTTCGGCGGTCGCCTGGAGCACCGCCGGCTTTTTCACCCGCCTCATCCCACATGACAGCTTCACGCTTTTGGCCTGGCGCGGCATCTTCGGCGCGCTCAGTCTGCTGATTGTGGTGATTTTGATGCATGGTCGCGGCTGGACGCGGGAATTCCTGCGCATCGGCAAGCCGGAGCTCGCCTATATTGCCCTCACCGTCTGCGGCATGATTATGTTCATCACCTCGTTTGCCCACACATCGGTGGCGCATGGCGCGGTGATCTACGCAACCATCCCCTTCATCGCCGCCTTTCTCGGCTGGATCTTCCTCGACGAGATCCCCGACCGCGGAGCGATCACGGCCAGTGTCGCGGCCCTCGTCGGCGTCGCCGTCATGGTCGGCTTCGGCGCCGACGGCGGGCTGTTCGGCGACGCGCTGGCTCTGGGCATGACGCTGTGCATGGGCTTCTCGATCATCCTGATGCGCAAGAACCCGACCATGGCGGCAGCGCCGGCGGCGGCCATCGGCGCGCTGTTGAGCGGGCTGATCTGTTGGCCGCTGGGCGATCCCCTGTCGGTCACCACCGTCGAACTCTGGCAGCTCGCCGCCTTTGGCGCGGTCAATTCCGCCATGGGCCTCGCCTGCTTCGCCTGGGGCTCGAAACGCCTGCCGGCGATCGAAACGGGCCTGATCGGGGCGCTCGATACGCCGCTCGCGCCTCTCTGGGTGTGGATCGCGTTCGGCGAGACCGTCGCTGCGCAGACGCTCGTGGGCGGCGGCGTGGTCATGGCCGCCGTGTTCGCCCACGTCCTCTGGACCCAGCGCCGCCAACCCATGGGAAGCCCGGCATGACCGACCTCGCCTTCGACCAGATCCATCGCGACCGCCAGATCGGCGTGATCTTCGTCATGCTGGCCGCCGCCACCTGGAGCACGGCCGGTTTCTTCACGCGGCTGATCGGACTCGACTATGCCGCCATGATCGCAGGACGCGGCATTTTCGGCGGCCTGGGCCTGTTTGCGATCATCGTCATGACCGAAGGGCGCAACTGGCCGCGCCTGTTTACGAACATGCGCGGCGCGTCGCTGCTCTATATCGTGTTCGTCGTCGCCGGCATGACCGCCTTCGTCGGCTCGCTTGGCCTCACCTCGGTGGCGCACAACGCGGTCATCTTCGCCACGCTGCCGCTGATGGCCGGGTTCCTCGGCTGGTTCGTGCTGCGCGAAACGCCGACGCCAGCCTCGGTCGCCGCGGCCGGCCTTGCGCTCATCGGCGTGGCGATCATGGTGGGCTTCGGCGCCGACGGCGGGCTTGCGGGGGACGCGCTGTCGGTTCTGTCGACGCTCTGCATGACGCTCTGCATCATCCTGATCCGACGTCACCCCGAAATCTCGATCACCGGATGCGCCTGCGTGGGATCGCTGACCAGTGGGTTGATCTGCCTTCCCTTCGCCGATCTCTCGGCGGCTCAACCGCCGCAACTGATCTTTCTGGTCCTGTTCGGCCTCGTCAATTCCGCCGCGGGACTGACCCTGTTCTCGCTCGGCTCGCGCAAATTGCCGGCCATGCAGACGGCGCTGATCTCGACGCTCGACACGCCTCTCGCGCCTTTGTGGGTGTGGATCGCCTTTCAGGAAAGCGTGACGCCGCAAACCTTGATCGGCGGCGCCATCGTGCTGGCGGCGGTGATCGGGAATATTCTGTGGAGCAGGCGCGCGGTTGGGTGATCAACGCGCGGTGATGATGGTTTCACCGGCAAGCAAACTTTCTTCAACCTCGGTGAAAATCTCAGCAAGGCGAGCAAGCAAGGCGGCCTTGCGCGAATTTCGGATTCTGATCCACACCACTTGAGGCCCCATTTTCACGCGTGAGCGGCGATCGGCGAAATCCTGATCTTTAGAGACAATCACGGCAGATTCGCGCAGCGCCAAATCCCAAATCACGCTGTCGCTGGCGTCTTGAAGATGGAGGTCAGAAACATGGACCGCGTCATGTCCTCTCGAACTGATCCAGCGCGCAACCGCAGTAGGTAATTGCGCGTCGACCAGAAAACGCATCAGGCGACGCGCGGAACGGGTTGTTCAGCTTGTCGGGCTGCATATTCCAATGCGGCGGTGATGTCTTCGGGTTCGAGGAGCGGATAGTCTTCAAGAATCTCTTCTCTGCTAGCTCCGCAAGCGAGGAGATCCAACACGTCGACAACACGGATGCGCAATCCGCGGATACTGGGACGGCCACCGTTTTTGTCTGAACTGATCGTGATCCTGTGAAGTTCGCTCATGAGCTTAATCCTGCAATCTGCCGCCAATCTAGCACAGTTTGCGCCCATGTCACTTCACAGCGACAACGCCTCCATATGAAACCGCAATTGCTCGGACGCATAGCGATGCTCCGCCCCGACAGGGCATGCCGCGCGGGACAAGCATCCTCCCGTCATGCAACTCGCCTGCCCGTCATCCGAGGCGAGAAATCCACGACACGCGGCATAGCCGAACCCTGCGTCCGTGATCGCCCCCGCCGGACAGGCCGCCAGACAGGGCTTGTCGGGACAGTGATCGCAGGGATGACGATCGAAGGTGACAGTCGCCTCGCCGATCCTCTCTGCAAAGCCGATTGCGCCACGATAGCCGTGCCAGAGGCCGTGAACAGGGTGGATGAGAATGCCGAGCGGCGAGGATTGCAGCCCCTCGGCGCGCATCGCCCATTGCTGGAACGGCTTCCACGGCTTCTCCGAAGGAAACCAGGCTTCGCCCGGGGCGGCCAAGGGTCGGATCACGCGTTCCGACCAGGCGTCGAGGGGATGAGCGAGCCCCGTCCCCTCGAATTCCAGCCATTGCGAAAAGGTCGGCCAAAGCGAGCCGCCGATATTGCCGATCAGCACGACCGTCCGCGCCATCTTGCCCGCCGCCATCTCCGGCCCGTCGCCGTCGAAATGCAGAACGCCGCGCAAAAAAAGTCCGTGCGGCGCAAGCGCCGCACGGAGGTTTGCGAGTGTGTCCGAGGAGTATGTCATCGCATCCAGTCGGGTTTGTAGTGCGGACGCCAGACGTCCCGCTGGATCATATCCTCAACCTGCATCCGACCGCCGCTCTCCCTGGCTACGGGACCCCTTCAAGTGAAGGCGTCGGGCATGGAATCCTTGCGCTCCTTGATATAGGCGAGCAGGGCTTCGTCGATCGCCGGGTCGAGCGCGGGCGCTTCATACTGTTCCAGCCAGGAGCGGCACAGCGCATTGGCGCGCTGCTCGATGCGCTTTTCGCCTTCCACTTCCCATTGTTCGTAGGAATTGTTGTCGGCGAGCGCGGAGCGATAGAAAGCGGTCTGGAAGTTGGCCTGGGTATGTGCGCAGCCGAGATAGTGGCTGCCTGGGCCGACTTCGCGGATCGCATCGAGCGCCTGCGCCTCGACCGAGAGGTCGACGCCTTCGGCCATCTTCTGCATCATGCCGAGCTGGTCCTGGTCGATCATGAACTTCTCGTAGGACGACACGAGACCGCCTTCGAGCCAGCCTGCGGCGTGCAGCACGAAATTGGTGCCGGCGAGCAGGGTCATGTTGATCGTATTGGCGCTTTCATGCGCGGCCTGGGCGTCCGGAACCTTGGAGGCGCAGAGCGAGCCGCCGGTGCGGAAAGGCAGGCCCAGACGACGGGCGAGCTGGGCTGCGCCATAGGAGACGAGCGACGGCTCCGGCGTGCCGAAGGTCGGCGCGCCCGACTGCATGGAGATCGAAGCGGCGAAGGTGCCGAACAGCACCGGCGCGCCCTTGCGGATCAGCTGGGTGAAGGAGGCGCCGGCCAGCACTTCGGCGAGGATCTGCGTCAGCGTGCCGACCACCGTCACCGGGCTCATGGCGCCCGACAGGATGAACGGCGAGATGACCGTCGCCTGATTGTGACGGGCGTAAACCTTGAGCGCGCCCACCATGGTCTCGTCGAACACCATCGGCGAATTGGCGTTGATGAGGTTCAGCGTCACGCAATTGTTTTCGACGAAGTCGTCGCCGAACACCAGCTTCGCCATGGCGATCGTGTCTTCGGCGCGTTCCGGCGCGGTGACCGAGCCCATGAACGGCTTGTCGGAATATTTGATGTGGCTGTAGATCATGTCCAGGTGACGCTTGTTCACCGGAACGTCGACAGGCTCGCAAACCGTGCCGCCGGACGAATGCACCGACGGCGCCATATAGGCCAGCTTCACGAAATTGCGGAAATCCTCGATCGTGGCGTATCGGCGGTTGCCGTCCAGATCCCGCACGAAGGGAGGGCCGTAGACGGGCGCAAACACCGTGGCCTTGCCGCCGATCTGGCAGTTGCGGGCCGGATTGCGGGCGTGCCAGGTGAATTCCGACGGCGCGGTCTTCAGGAGTTCGCGGCACAGGCCCTTGGGGAAATGCACGCGCTCGCCGCGCACATCGGCGCCGGCTTCCTTCCACAGCGCCAACGCTTCCGGATCTTCGCGGAATTCGATGCCGATCTCTTCGAGAATCGTGTCGGCGTTCTTCTCGATCAGCGCCAGGCCTTCCTCGTCGAGAACTTCATATTCGCGGATCTTGCGGGTGATATAGGGAAGAGACGGGTTGGGACCTCCGCCCGCGCGCGACGCTCTGCGCGCCGCAGCGCCGCGTCCGCGACGTCCGCCGCCTTCTCCCTGAGCGGCTACTGGTTCGACTGTCTCATCCATGGTCTCGTCCTCTGCGATCGCCGCCTGCGCGGCCTAGTGTTTGGTTTGATCCTAAACCATGCCGCAAAAGGGACATTCCTAAAAGCGCCACCCATGTCGCTGGAAGCGAAGCGCGGCGGAGATGGAACAGGACGGCGGAAATAGGCTGCGCTCAGCCGGCCAGAAGACGGGCGCTCGCCTGGCCTTCACGCCGCTCTCCCAGCCATGCCATCAGCGACAGGTCGGACATCGGACGGGCGAAATGATAGCCCTGCCCCAGCGGAACGCCGAGCCCCATCAGAAGCGCGCGGTCGGATTCCGTCTCGACGCCCTCGCCCACCACCTCCATGCCGAGATCATGCGCCATACGACTGACATGCCGGACAATTTCATAAGTGCGGTCGCAGACCGAAATACGGCGGATCAGCGATTTGTCGATCTTGATCTGGGCGAATTCGAGCGCCGCCAGCCGGCTGAGATTGGAGTAGCCGGTTCCGAAGTCATCGACCGCGAGCCGGAGACCCGCAGCCCGCAACGCTTCGAGATTGTCCATGACCTGCTCGCTGAGCGACATCGCCGCGTCTTCGGTCAGCTCCAGAATGACGCTCTCCGACGGACAGCCTCTCTTGGCGAGGACGTCGGCGATCGCCTTGGCCAGATCCGGCATCGACAGCAAGGCCGGCGACAGGTTCACCGCCATCCGCGGCGCGTCGTTCGATACCGAAAGCCGCTCGCGGAGCAGACAGGCGCGGTCGAGCATCAGCAAGGTCATCGGCAGGATGAGGTCGGCGCCTTCCGCCGCCTGGACGATCTCCGGAGCCGGAATCGCTCCGAACCGCGGATGCGACCAGCGAACCAGCGTCTCGACGCTGAGCGTCTGTCCCGTCTTCATGGAGACGATCGGCTGGAAGGCCGCGTCGAGATCGCCATCGGCGATCGCTTTCGCGAGATCCTTGCCGAGGCACCGCTTGCGCGCATTGTCGGCGATCATGTCGTCCGTGGTGAAGCGGGCGCAATTGCGTCCATCCGCCTTGGCGGCGTAAAGCGCGAGATCGGCGTGTTTCATCAGCGTCTCGACGAAAGGCGTCGCATCGCGGGCGTCGCTGGAATGCGCCACGCCGATCGACGCCGTCACCTGGATCGTCTTGCCTTCGACCGAGATCGGCCGCGAGATGTCGGCGAGCGCCGCTTCCGCGTAATCCAGCGCCCTGTGGCGCGATCCCTTCAACAGAACGGCGAATTCGTCGCCGCCGAGACGCGCCACGACCCCGCCGAGGGGCAAGGCGTTTTCCGCCAGGGCCGTCGCGACATGACGCAGCAGCGCGTCGCCGGCCGGATGGCCCATCGTGTCGTTGACGTCCTTGAAGCCGTCGAGATCGACGAGCAGAAGCGAAAATTCACTGAGAGGCGGCCGCGACGACAGGTCGGTTTCGAATCCCCGCCGATTGCCGATGCCGGTCAGCCCATCCGTGACCAGCAGCGCCTCCTTGTCGGCGACGGCTCTCTTCAGGCGAACATTGACCCGCCGCGAAATGACGAGCTCGACGATCACGAACAGCACGAGGACGCCGACCAATGCCGCGAATTCCGACTGCATGGATTTTAGCGACGCCAGACTCGCGAGCTCCTGCTCGATCATCTTCTGCATTTGGAAACGCCGCGCGCTATAGGCGTCGCTGCTCATATCGTTGACGCGGGTCTGGAATTCGCGAATCAGCGACAGCAGCGGGCGAATGCTGGTCCGCTCGCCCGGCGCGAGTTTCTGGATCGCCGCCTCGTAATCGCCAAGCCGCTCCTTTATTTCGACGGCGACCTTGGCGTCCTCGATATCGGCCTCGCGCAAAGCGCGCTGATAGTTCGCGGTGGCGACCACGTTGACGCGCGACCAGAAAATGTCCAGCGCCATATTGACGTCGGCGCGCGTGATGTCGCGATCGCCATAGGAAAAGCGATGCGCCTTGACCAACAGATCGGACAGCTCCATTTCCATCCGCGTCGCCTCTTCGTAGCGGGCGGAATTGAACAGATGCATTCCCAAACCATCCGCGATGGCGGAAATATTGCCGATGGTGACGACGAGCATCACGCCCATCGCCAGCAACATGGCCGGAAATCGGAACAAGGCGAGGTTTCGCAACGCGCGGCGAGGAATCATCGGATGGAGATTTCCTTCAGCTGCCAGACGCTTCGCGCCTCGTAGATCGGATTAAGACGCAGGTGAGGATGCGCTTCGGAAGGGTAGACGATCCAAAGAGGGCCTTTGTCGCGCAACGTCAATGGCTTGCCGTCAACCTCGCGGGCCGCCAGCACCGGGAAGTCGTCGAGATCCGACATTGGAATCTCGGCCTGGTAGCGATCAAACCCGATCGCCATCAACGTCGTCCCCGAGATACCGGCCAACGCCAGGACATCCTTGAGAAGAGGACCCCGCGCGCGATGCGGTTTGTCGTCCATTCCAGGTAGGATGGCGACATATTCGCTTTGCTGCAGCTTCTCGATTTTCGAAAGCGGGATCTCGACGACCTTCTCGGCTGTGCGGATCACCAGCACGGCTTCCTGGGCGCAGCAGGCTGCGGCCCATAGAAAAAAAACAAGAAAACTGCACAGCCTTTTCATATGCATCGGCGACCTCCAACAGCCTTCCCTAGCGGAACACGCGTTAAAAACGGCTTATTCGAAAAAAGAATTATACGGCTTGTCGCAAGCTGCCGTCGCTTTCGTGCGGGAGAGCGTCGCTTTCGAAAACGCTTTGCAAACGTCCAAGGCTAACTATAGTGAAACATAGGGTTTCGCCGAATCCGGCGCCCGCAGATTGATGACGAGGAGCGCCATGGCAGACGATGAAATCATTCTCTCCGAGCTTTCGGACGAAGAGCTTGTGCAGCAGATGCACGACGATCTCTACGACGGGCTGAAGGAAGAAATCGAGGAAGCCACCAGGATCCTTCTGGATCGCGGCTGGGCCCCTTACGACATCCTGACCGAAGCGCTCGTCGAGGGCATGCGCATCGTCGGCGTCGACTTCCGCGACGGCATCCTGTTCGTGCCGGAAGTGCTTCTGTCCGCCAACGCCATGAAGGCCGGCATGTTCATCCTGCGTCCGCTGCTCGCCGCCACCGGCGCGCCGAAGCTCGGCAAGATGGTCATCGGCACCGTCAAGGGCGACATCCACGACATCGGCAAGAACCTTGTCGGCATGATGATGGAAGGCGCGGGCTTCGACGTGATCGACCTCGGCATCAACAATCCGGTCGAAAACTACCTCGACGCGATCGAGCGCGAAAAGCCTGATATTCTCGGCATGTCGGCGCTGCTGACCACCACCATGCCTTACATGAAGGTGGTCATCGACACGATGAAGGAAAAGGGTATCCGCGACGACTACGTCGTTCTCGTGGGCGGCGCGCCGCTCAACGAAGAATTCGGCAAGGCCGTCGGGGCCGACGCCTATTGCCGCGACGCCGCGATCGCGGTGGAAACCGCCAAGGACTTCATCAAGCGCAAGCACAATCAGCTCGCCGCCGGCGTCTGATTTCGGCCGTCAGGCTCCAAGCACAAATGGCCGCAGCGGGAACTCCGCGCGGCCATTTTCGATTTTGGCTGAGCCGATCAGTTGGCGACGTCGTTGGCGGCGTCCTGCGTGGCGTCGACGGTGTTGGACGCATCCTTGCCCATGCCGCGAATGGTGTTGCCGCAGGACGACAATGCGAGCGCGGCGATGAGGGCGAAGGCGATGCGGGTCGAAATCTTGGTCATGTCTGCTCTCCGTTGAAGCGTATGATCGGGCCCAAAACCGGTCGATACACCGGCCGTCCGCCGATCTAACGCGCGAAGAGCGGATTTGTTCGCGCCGGAGGCTAGATTGAGCGCATTTATGCGAAGGAGAACACCGATGAGCGAAAATCGAGGGTCGGAGAGCGCGCCTGATCGGTTGCGCGTCATCGCTTGCGGCGCCATCGCCCGCGAAGTGCTGGCCATTTGCAGCCAGCATGGCCTCGACCATATCGATCTTCAGTGTCTGCCCGCAATATGGCACGTCTTTCCCGAGAAGATCGCGCCGGCCATGCGGGAGAAAATCGCCGAAGCCCGCGCCGAAGGCTTTCGAAAGATCTTTATCGGCTATGCGGAATGCGGCACCCAGGGCGAACTCGACAAGATTTGCGCCGAGGAAGGCGTCGAACGTATTGCCGGGCCGCATTGCTACGCCTTCTTCACCGGCAACGATAAATTCCTCGCCGAATGCGAGACCGAATTCACCGCCTTTTACCTGACGGACCTGATCACCCGTCAGTTCGAAGCCTTCGTGATCGAGCCGCTGAAGCTCGACAAGCATCCTGAACTGCGCGACATGGTGTTCGGCAACTACACCAAAATCGTCTATCTCGCCCAGACCGAGGACGAGGACCTGCAGAACAAGGCCAAATGGGCCGCCGATTACCTCAAGCTCGATTACGAATACCGCTTTACCGGCTATGGCGATCTGACCGACGCGCTCAAGCGGGCCTGATCGTAACGAAAAAAAAGCGACATTGTTGTTTGATAGCCTGCCCGCAACCGTTACATGGGAGCGGCCGAGGAATTGGAGACAGTGTGACCGAATGGATATGAGCGCGGCGAAGCCCCAACACCCCCGTCCCAGGCAGAGCCTGTCGCATCTGTTGCGCGAACTTTCCGACAATGCCGGTGAAAAAATAACCTTGGGTGAAATCGCCGACGGGATGGAGCAACGCTCCTTCGGCGCTTTTCTCGTCGTTTTCTGTCTGCCGAATCTCATTCCGCTTCCGCCGGGAGCGACCTTCGTCCTCGGGCTGCCGCTGGTGTTCGTCTCGTTTCAGATGGCGTTCTCGCGGCTGGATACGATCTGGCTGCCTCGCCGGCTCCACGAATACGCCTTCGACAACCGCGCCTTCGCCAAGGTGCTGGATAAGTTCCTTCCCTGGATCGCCTGGACGGAACGCTTCATCAAGCCGCGCTTCTGGGTCGGCGAGATGCGTCTCTATGAGCGGTTTCTGGGATTGTTTGCCCTGCTGCTGGCGCTGATCATCTTTCTTCCGATTCCCCTCGGCAATATGGGGCCGGCCTATGCCTTGGCGCTGATCGGCCTCGGATTGACGGAACGGGACGGGTTGACCATGCTCGCGGGCGTGGCGCTCGGGCTCGCATTCACCGTGGTCATCGGCTATGTCGGCTATGAAATTCTCTCCGCCGTGCCTGCCGTCCTCCGGCAAATTCCAACCTATTGGGCGAGCGTCAAGACGTTTTTCTCCTTCTGATCCCTCGGTTTGGATGCGCTTTGTCAATGTGCCGACAGGCGTGTCGCATTAAGACCAAAGCGACGTCGTGACTAGCCGGGCCACGAGCCCCCTTCCCGCTCCATTGTAGTCCCATCGGAGGAGAGCGGACCGGCGCACAGCAACGCAGGTCCGCGACAGCATGTCCTGACAGGAGTATTCGGGAATGGCGGACCGCATCATTGTGTTTTGGCGCGACATCCCCGCGCAGGTGATCATCAAGAAGGGGCGGCAGAACGCCAAGCGCGAATTGTCGCTGCGCTTCACCGAGGCGATCGATATGTGCGCCATGCGCACCGGCGCCGCGGAAACGGATGATTACCTCGCCGAATGGCGAAAGGCCGACCCCGTACCGGTCTCCGACGATCTCGAAGGCGAGGCCGACAAGGCCGCCGCCGAGCTCGAAGCCGCTTATGACCGCGATCGGCTCGTGGCGCTGGTGAAAGCCGGCGGTCGCGAACAGAACTAATCCAGGCCCAGCACGCAAGGACCCCCATTCATGTCCAGAATTCCCGCTTCCATCGAAGTCGCCCCGAAGCAGGCGATCGAATCCGCCGACCTGCCGGGCCTGTTTCCCGCCGGAAGCCGCGTCTACATCACCGATATCGGCACCGACACCACCGACACGCTGGTCGCCGCCGCCCGCCGCGTCACGTCCCTCGGCTACACCGCCGTGCCGCATTTCGCCTCGCGCCGCCTGTCCACCAAGGTCGCGCTCGAAGAGCGCATCAAGCGCACCGTCGGCGAAGCCGGCGTCAAGGACGTGCTGATCATCGGCGGCGGCCTCGACAAGCAGGCGGGCGAATTCGGCTCGACCATGGAAGTGCTCGACACCGGCTTCTTCGACAAATACGGCATCATGGACATCGCTGTCGCCGGCCATCCCGAAGGCTCGCCCGATTTTTCCGAAGCCGTTGCGATCGAGGCTTTAAAACTCAAGCAGGCTTTTTCCGAACGCACCGGCGCCCGCGTCCGCATCGCGACCCAGTTTGGTTTCGACGCCAAGAAGTTCATCGCCTGGGCTGAGGGCCTCAAGGCTGCCGGCGTAGACCTGCCGGTTCACCTGGGCGTGGCGGGCCCCGCCAAGATCACCACCCTGATCAAATACGCGGCCATGTGCGGCGTCGGCAACTCGATCTCCTTCCTCAAGAAGAACGCAATGTCGCTGACCGCGCTCGCCACCAGCCATTCGCCGGAGGATGTGGTCGGCCCGATCGAAAAGCACTTCCTCGCCAACCCCGACTCTGCCATCAAGCAGATCCACGTTTTCCCCTTCGGCGGCCTTAAGAAATCCGCGGAATGGCTTGTCGAGCGTGGCTCTTGGGATATGAACTCTTCCGCTGCCGTTTCGGCGCGCGCCGCATCTTAATTTCGAGGATCAGACGGACATGACCCGCACCATCGTTGCTTCCGCCACCAAGGAAATCATCATCGGTTTCGACCAGCCCTTCTGCGTCATCGGCGAGCGCATCAACCCGACCGGCCGCAAGAAGCTGGCCGCCGAAATGCAGGCCGGCAATTTCGAAACCGTCATCAAGGACGCGCTCGAACAGGTCGCCGCCGGCGCCACCATGCTGGACATCAATGCCGGCGTGACCTCGGTCAACCCGAACGAAACCGAACCGGGCCTGCTGATCCAGACGCTCGAAATCGTCCAAGGCCTGGTCGATGTGCCGCTCGCCATCGACAGCTCGGTGACCGCAGCCATCGAAGCCGGCCTCAAGGTCGCCAAGGGCCGTCCGCTGGTCAACTCCGTCACCGGCGAGGAAGAAAAGCTCGAAGCCATCCTGCCGCTCTGCGCCAAGTACAACGTCCCCGTGGTCGCCATCTCCAACGACGAAACCGGTATTTCGCAGGACCCGGACGTCCGCTTCGCCGTCGCCAAGAAGATCGTCGAACGCGCCGCCGATTACGGCATCAAGCCCTATGACATCGTCGTCGACCCGCTCGTGATGCCGATCGGCGCCGTCGGTTCGGCCGGTCTTCAGGTCTTCGCGCTGGTGCGTCGCCTGCGCGAAGAGCTCAAGGTCAACACGACCTGCGGCCTGTCCAACATCTCCTTCGGCCTGCCGCATCGCCATGGCATCAATGCCGGCTTCATCCCGATGGTCATCGGCGCCGGCATGACCTCCGCCATCATGAACCCCTGCCGCCCGGCCGAAATGGAAGCCGTGCGCGCCGCCAACGTTCTCAACGGCACCGACGAGAACTGCTACAACTGGATCAAGACCTATCGCGACTACAAGCCCGCCGAAGGCGGCGCAGCGCCTGCTCCGTCCCCGGCATCGGCCTCGACCGGCGGCGGCCGTCGCGGCGGCCGCGCAGCCCGCGTGGGTGGTGGGGCTGCGACGGAGTAAGCGCAACGCCTTTGACTTTTGGAAAGCCCGGTTGCGAAAGCGCCGGGCTTTTTTCGTTATTGCTTGATCTAGCGCCATACGAAAACGCGCGTCCGGCTTTCTAGGCCATGATATGGCCTATGCAGCACATTTGCCATTTGGCGGAAATGCATTATATTTATGCCAGAAAGAGAGGATGCCATGCAGCTCCAGCCAATCTCTGTGACACCATTTGAAATCGGATCGACTGAAATCTCGGATAGCGAGGCAGCCGCGCTCGCCCGTACGACGGTGAACCTCTTTAGCGCATGGAAGATCACCGACGCGCAGGCATGCACACTGCTGGGCGGACTGTCGCCACGCACTTGGGCGCGTTGGAAAGAGGGCAATGCCGGACGCATCCCGAGAGACCTGAAGATGCGCATGGCGCACCTAATGGGGATCCACAAAGGGCTGCGTTATGTGTTCAAGGAACCCGCCAGAGGATATGACTGGATCAAGGCTCCCAATGCCGCCTTTGGCGGCAAATCAGCGCTGGAGGTAATGTTGGGCGGCGAACTCTCTGATCTGGCCGTGATGCGCGAATGGCTCGACGCCGAGCGAAGCGCATGGTGAGTGGTCTCTCTGTCCCCACTCAGGTGCGGTGGCCGAAGACCTATCGCATCATCCGATCCATTTATCCGCCGATCAATCTGTTTGAGGACATCGCCGATCCCCGCGACTGGGAGCTCCTCGTCGCTGTGGAGGCGAAGACCAATCCGCGCATCCGGTTCGAGGTGGGCGATCTCGGGAAAGTGCCGGCGCATCGGCGCGTGTCAGGAATCGGCGCCAGCTATGTGATGGCGCCGTTCGTCCATTGCTCGACAGCGCGCCCCGGACGCTTCACAGACGGGAGCTATGGGATTTACTATGCCGGCGAAAGCGAAGACGTCGCTCTCGCCGAGACGATCCATCATCATCAGAGCTTCATGCGTGCGACCGCCCAATCTCCAGGATGGACCTCCGACTTTCGGGTCCTGGTGGGCAGCGTCGATCAGGTCCTCGATGACGTGAATGCCGTGCCCGACGTCCTGCACCCCGATGATTACTCTGCCTCCCAAGTCGAGGGACGCGGGCTCCGGGCGGCGGGCAGCAACGGTCTTTTGTGGAACAGCGTCAGGATGGCGGACCAACGCTGCATAGGCGTCTTCTGGCCTGATATCATTCCTATCCCCATCCAGGGGCGGCACTATTGCTACCACTGGGACGGCTCCCGGGTGGATTATGTGCGGCAGTATGGCATCCAGACGATTCTTGCGGTAAATTAGCCCTAAGTGCTTTATGTTCTTGCTTCTAAACAGATCTCAATTTTTCGGCTGCAATTCGCATTTCTTCTTTAAGAATGTCCGCAGACGCTCCCTCAATAATTTTATCTCTGTTATCGAATAAGCGGATCAGAAACTCTTTGTCTGAATCGCGGCTATATGTACTTAGTTGATAAACTGCTGCCAGTTTGCCTGCCAATGTCCCTTGTTGATCAAGCAGTGCAACCAGCTCCAAAAAGTGCGCCTTACGTCGATCGGCCAGGTCCAAGAACAATTTAATAACGTATGCAAAAGCTGATCCCGCAAACGCGATCAGCGGGACCACTACTGTAATTTACGGCCCATGATCCGTAAGCCACTTCGCGAACTCTTCCAATCCTCAGCCCCCAATGACTTATTCAACCAGCTTTTATCACCTCCTCCGACTGCTTGAGCAAGGCGTACTGCAATTCCTTGACGTGAGACCGCCACCAATTTTCCGCCCGGTGATCTTTTCATGTCGGGAATAGACAACTATCACTGCCGCGTCGCGGGCATGCTGCCGTGACCCAGCCCTCAATCCCCGTCCCTTGAAGACGCCGGAAAGAAGATCATGACAGACGCATTCGAAAAAGACCCCCTCGTCCTCTTCATGCCCTCGGGCAAGCGCGGCCGTTTTGCCATCGGCACGCCGGTTCTCGAGGCGGCGCGACAATTGGGTGTCTATGTCGAAAGCGTCTGCGGCGGACGCGCCACCTGCGGCCGCTGCCAGGTCGAGGTGCAGGAGGGCAATTTCGCCAAGCACGGCATCACCTCCTCCAACGACCATATTTCTCCCATCGGCCCCAAGGAAGAGCGTTACGACCGCGTCCGCGGCCTGCCGGAGGGACGCCGCCTTTCCTGTTCCGCCACAGTGCAGGGCGACCTCGTCATCGACGTGCCGCAGGACACGGTGGTCAATGCGCAGGTGGTGCGCAAGGCGGCATCCGACCGCGTCATCGAACGCAACGCCGCCGTCCAGCTCTGTTACGTCGAGGTCGAACAACCCGACATGCACAAGCCGCTCGGCGATCTCGATCGCCTGAAGGCCGTGCTCGAAAAGGATTGGGGCTGGAAGGATCTCTTGATCGCGCCGCATCTCATTCCGCAGATCCAGTCGATCCTGCGCAAGGGCGAATGGGGCGTGACTGCCGCCATCCATCGCGACATGGATTCCTCGCGCCCCTTCATCGTCGGCCTGTGGCCGGGCCTCAAGAACGAGGCCTATGGCATCGCCTGCGATATCGGCTCGACCACCATCGCCATGCATCTTGTGTCGCTGCTGTCGGGACGGATCGTCGGCTCGTCCGGCGCCTCCAATCCGCAGATCCGCTTCGGCGAGGATCTGATGAGCCGCGTCTCCTATGTGATGATGAACCCCGATGGCCGCGAGGCCATGACCAAGGCCGTCCGCGAAGCGGTCAACGGGCTGATCGGCAAAGTTTGCGAAGAAGGCGGCGTCGACCGCCACGACATCCTCGATTCCGTCTTCGTCGCCAATCCGATCATGCATCACCTGTTCGTCGGCATCGATCCGACCGAACTGGGTCAGGCCCCCTTCGCGCTGGCCGTGTCGGGCGCGCTGCAATATTGGGCCTCGGACATCGACATCGACATCAATCGCGGCGCGCGGCTCTATATGCTGCCCTGCATCGCCGGCCATGTCGGAGCCGACGCCGCCGGCGCGACGCTGTCTGAGGGCCCCTATCGCCAGGACAAGATGATGCTGCTGGTCGATGTCGGCACCAATGCCGAAATCGTGCTCGGCAATCGCGAGCGCGTCGTCGCGGCCTCCTCCCCGACCGGCCCGGCCTTCGAAGGCGCGGAAATCTCCTGCGGCCAGCGCGCCGCACCAGGCGCCATCGAGCGCGTCCGCATCGATACGGTCACGCTGGAGCCGAAATACCGCGTCATCGGCGTCGACAAATGGTCGGATGAAGACGGCTTCGAGGAAGCCGCCGCCGCGGTGGGCGTCACCGGCATCTGCGGCTCGGCCATTATCGAGGTCGTGGCGGAAATGTATCTGTCAGGGGTGATCTCCGAAGACGGCGTCGTCGACGGCGCCATGGCGGAAAAGAGCCACCGCATCATCGCCAATGGCCGCACCTTCTCCTATCTGCTGCGCGACGGCGAGCCGAAGATCACGGTGACTCAGAACGACATCCGCGCCATCCAGCTCGCCAAGGCGGCGCTCTATGCCGGCATCAAGCTCTTGATGGAAAAGCAGGGCGTCGACAAGGTCGACACGATCCGCTTCGCGGGCGCCTTCGGCTCGTTCATCGATCCGAAATACGCTATGGTGCTGGGCCTGATCCCGGATTGCGAACTCACCGAGGTCAAGGCGGTCGGCAACGCCGCCGGCACCGGCGCGCTGATGGCGCTGCTCAACCGCGATCATCGCCGCGAGATCGAGGCGACCGTCAAGAAGATCGAGAAGATCGAGACCGCGCTCGAGCCGCATTTCCAACAGCTGTTCATCGACGCCATGGCCATGCCCAACAAGGTGGACCCCTTCCCCGAACTCGCCAAGGTGGTGACGCTGCCGGAAAAGAAGGCAGTCAATCAGGATGGCGGCGAAGACGGCGGCCGCCGCCGCAGACGCAGCCGCGGCTGAGAGACGGCGCGGTCGGATACGATAGGGAGGAGAAAGCGGGACGGCCAGCGTGGTCTCGCGGCAGCCGCCTGACGTCAATCAGCAGCCCGACCCCGTTCTAAAGTTAACGGCAGTCGCATCCCGCGCGCCTTGTGACAGATGCATGACGCGCCGTCCAGCCTCAATCGTGCGCTGCGCCGGCGAGCGCTGCAGGCGACGCGCTCAAACCTGTTACGGCCGAATGAAAAACTCCCCGACAGACGGCCGGGGAGTCGCTTCACTTTAAGCACATATTTGTGTTTCAGAGCAGCAGGATGTCGTTGAAGTCAAAATTCTCGAGCTTCCTGCCGATGAAGGCGATCGCCTCGGCGGCGTCGCCGCCCTTGCCGTCGGCGTCATAGGACAGAATGCCGGTCTTGGAATTGTAGATGACGACGGCTTCGTCGGCGATCTTGGCTGCAGCGCCCGCGACGAAATCGGAGGCGACCAGATGGCCGGCCGTGCGCGCGAGGCCGGAAAACACCGAGCGGTCCAGCGCAACGGCGTCGTTGCCGTCGAAATCCATCAGGCGATCGGAATTCTCGGCGCCGAAGGCGGCGAAGTGAAACAGGTCGCTGCCGCCCTCGCCATAGAGCTTGTCATTGCCGAGGCCGGTGTGGATGTCGTTCGACCGGTTGTTGCCGCGCAGGACATTGTCGAGATCGTTGTCTTCAATGTCCGAGGCCCTCTTGCCGTTCAGGTCCACATTCTCGACATTGGCGTAGCCGCCGAGGTCGATCGAAAAGGCGGTGACGATCATGTCGACGCCGGCGTCGCCGTCTTCGAGGATCACGTCGCCATCGGCGTTGGTCAGCATATAGACGTCGTTGCCCGCCCCGCCCTGCAGCGTGTCGTCGCCGAGGCCGCCATTCAGTGTATCCTTGCCGTCGCCGCCGAACAGATTGTCGTTGCCGGCGCCGCCCAACAGCGAATCCAGCCCCGCACCGCCCTGCAGCGTGTCGGCATTCGCCGAGCCGGTCAGCGTGTCGGAAAGCGCGCCGCCCACGACGACCTCGAAGCCGTAAATCGAATCGATCGCGTTAGCCGCGCCCGTCGCCAGATTGATGGTCACCGCGCCCGCGTAATCGCTGTAATCCAGCGTATCGACGCCGTCGCCGCCGATCACGCTGCCTTCGACCAGCGCATGGTCCCCGGTCATCGCAAAGACGTTGTCGCCGGATCCGAAGATCACCGCCATTCCATTGCCGCCGGTGATCGTTCCGGCATTGCTGATCGTGTCGTCGAGGTCGCTGACGATCTTGACGCCGGTGTCCTCGACCCCGGTGATCGAACCTTCGTTGACGATCGTGGTCAGATAGAACGCATTGCCGCGCGAGCTGTCGTCGATCAGGATGCCGAGGCCGAGACCGCTGATAGTCGCGCCATCGTAATTGTTGATCGCGCCGCCGCCGGCCGCGATGCCTTCGGAAGTGTTCTCAAAGCCGTCCGAGCCGTTGCCATTCGCGCCCAGTCCCTGGATCACGCCGTAATTGTGGATCGTCGCCTCGAAATCGATGTCGACGCCGTCGCCGTCGCCGTCGAACACGCCGTCGGCGACTTCCCCTTCGGGACCATTGATGTCGACGCCTTCGGTGTAGCTGCCGGTGATCACGCCATGATTAGTAACGGTGGCGGAGCCGTCGGAACCGACGCCCGAACCGTTGCGGCCGGTGATTTCTGCGCCCTCGGCATTGTCGACGGTGATGACGGTGTCTTCATCGGCGTTGACGCCGTGCCGGTCTCCCAGAATGACGCCGGCGAAATTGTTCACCGAACCGGAAGCGCCCTCTTCGAACTGGATGCCGTCGGCGTTCTCGATCAGGTCGTCGCCGCTGCCGCCATAGATCGTGCCGGAATTGTCGATGTCGCCGACGCCGCCGACGCGGACGCCGTCGTTCGTGGCGCCGAGGATGGCTCCGCTGTTGACCACCGCGGTGATGAAGCCGCCGGCGCCGCCCGCGAAATCGATCGCCTGGCCGGTGGCGGATTCGATGTCGCCGGTGTTGGTGATCGTCACCTGCCCAGAGGTCACTGCGCCCGCCTGGATCTGGATCGCGTCGTCGTCGCTTTCGATCTGGCCATTGTTCTCGATCATGGCGGAGAGCGTCGCGCCGACCGAGGTTTCAAAGCGGATGGCGCGGCCTTCTTCGGCGGTGTTCTCGATCAGCCCGTTGTTGACGATCGAAGCCCCATCGGTCGCGCCGTTGAAGCGTACGGTCTGCGAATTGGCTGAAACGCTGAACACGCCGCCGGCATCGACGGTCAAAATGTCTTCGCCGGACATGCTGAGGCGAGCGGCGAGGGTCGTGGAGGCGGCAACAGTGGTGGTGGTCATCGTTTACCCATGAGTTGAAGAGGGTTTATCTTGAAAACGATGATCATCTATGTCGGACGGATGACAGTCTGATGACTGCCGAGGTCCAGGAAGCGCGCCCTCGTCCACACGGGAAGGAGCGAACCCGGCGACAAGGGCAGTTTACGCCGCTGCCGTCAGGCGCTCCAGGCCGCGATCGGCGAGCGTCATTCGGATATAATCGGCGACCGCCCTCACCGGCGCGGACGCCTCTTCGCCGACCGCGAGACCGATATCGTAATGGCCCATATTCGGGAGCCCTTCGGCCTCGCCGAGCACGGTCATGTCGGATTGCACCATGAAGCGGGCCAGCGGCGCAATGGCGAGGTCGGCCTGGATCGCGGCGAGTTGCCCCATATGATGTCCGCAGAAATAGGCGATGCGAAACGGCCGCGCCGAACGGGTCAATTCTTCGATGGCGCGCTTCCTCCAGATGCAGCCTTCGTTCCACACCGACAGGGGCAGCGGATCACGCAGATGCGCCCGGCCGTTCTTCTTGCCCACCCAGACCAGTTGCTCGGTCATCACCCGTTCGGCGGGATTGGGCGAAATACTGGGATCGAGGAAATTGAACAAAGTCAGGTCGAGCTTGCCCTCCGCCAGCGCTCTCCGCAGCGGCACGGAATTGTCGATCGTCACGTCGACGGCGAGCGACGGAAACATTTCGCCGAAATGCTTGAGAATCGCCGGCAGCATCAGCGTGCCGATATCGTCGGGAGACCCGAGCCTGACCACGCCCGCCATGTCCGGCGTGACGAAACGCGACACCACTTCGTAATTCATCGCCAGCATGCGCCGGGCATAGCCGAGCAGCACCTCGCCATGATGCGTCAGGGTCACCGAGCGCGCGTCTCGCCGAAACAGGCTGACGCCGAGTTGATCCTCGAGTTTCTTGATCTGCATCGACACCGCCGACGGCGTCCGGAACACGCGTTCGGCGGCGGTGGTGAAATTGCCGGTGTCGGCGATCGCGACGAATGTCTTGAGAATATCGAGCTCGAGTGTCGGGAGCGTGGAGGCGATCTGCGAAGCCATCGGGTCGACCCTTCAGAAAATCTCACAAATGAAGCTGCTTCATTGCGTTTCATTGAACCTCAATTCCAGATTTTCGTCAATCCCTCGTCTTGACGACCTCGCTGTCCGGTCGACAATCCTCGTCACGCGCGCTCTTGACGACGGCCTAGTCCGGCACGCAAATACTGATATATGCTCATGTTTGAAAGAGCGCCGAATGAGCCGGGAGGAAACGAGTGACGATTCATCAGGAGACGCCGCAGGTCGCGGATGCAGATATGCAGAGTCTGACCACCCTGCTCGCCCGGCAGCAAATGGCCTATCGGGGAGACATGTCGCCGTCTTTCGCTGTGCGGCGTGACCGGCTCGACCGTCTAGAAAGGCTGCTCGTCGCCCACCAGGACGCCTTCGCCCGCGCCATAGACGCCGACTTCGGCCGTCGTGACGCCATCGTGACAGGCTTGACCGAAACCATGACCGTGCGCGCGGCCTTGCGCCATGCGCGGCGACATCTCAAATCATGGATGAAGCCCGAACGCGTCGGCGTTTCCTGGGCGTTCCAGCCCGGTCGCGCCCATATCCATCGCCAGCCGCTCGGAGTGGTCGGCATCATCGCGCCGTGGAATTATCCGCTGCAACTGCTTCTGAGCCCGCTGGTCGGGGCGCTCGCCGCCGGCAATCGGGCCATGCTGAAGCCCTCCGAATATACCCCGGCCTTCGGCGCCGCGCTGGCCCGCGCTGTTGCGGAGACGTTTCGCGACGACGAAGTGACTGTCGTCACCGGCGGGGCGGATGTGGCTGCCGCTTTCACCGCCTTGCCCTTCGACCACCTGATTTTCACCGGATCGACCGGCGTCGGCCGAAAAGTCGCAGAAGTCGCCGGGCGCAATCTCACCCCCGTCACCCTCGAACTCGGCGGCAAGTCCCCCGCCATCATCGACGCCTCTGCCGACATGAGGCGCACGGCCGACCGGCTGGCCTGGGGAAAGCTCCTCAATTCCGGCCAGACCTGCGTCGCGCCCGATTATGTGCTCACCCCGCGCGCGCGCCTCGGAGAAACGGTCGAGGCGCTGAAGGCGGCGATGCTGCAACAATATCCGTCCTTCTCCCAAAATCCGGATTACACCAGCATCATCGCCCCCCGGCATTATGAACGGCTGAAGCAGATCGCCGCCGAGGCGCGGCAACAGGGCGCGGAGGTGATCTGGCTCGGCGAACCCGATGACGCGAACCGCATCCTACCCCCGGCCCTGATCCTGAATGCGACGAAGGAGATGGCGGTGATGCGGGAGGAGATTTTCGGTCCGCTTCTGCCCATCCTGCCCTATGACCGCGTGGAGGATGCGATCTCGCAGGTCAACGACGGTGAAAGACCGCTGGCGCTCTACTGGTTCGGCGAGGATGCACGTATTCGCGACCAGGTTCTGGCCAATACGATCTCCGGCGGCGTCACCGTCAATGACGTCATCCTGCATCTCGCCCAGGACGGATTGCCGTTCGGCGGCGTAGGCGCCTCCGGTTACGGCCATTATCACGGCGAACATGGGTTCAGGGCGCTCAGCAAGGAAAAACCGGTCTTCATTCAATCCCGTTTCGGCGCCGGCGGTCTACTCTATCCTCCTTACGGCGCGCTGGCCCGGCGCATGCTCGCAATTCTGCAGAAGTTTGCGTGAGGCCGACGACCCCAGCGCGATACGTCAAAATTACTGATATCTAGGTTCACATATATTCGTTTGTCTTATGGATTGGACAGCGCGATACTCCGACTGTCAGCAAAGCGGAAAGGAGTTTCATCATGGCTTTGTCCAGTCTAGAGACCGGTTTTACGGGTTCGCACGGCGCGCTGCACCGGGCACGCGCCTTCGCCGCATCATTTCTGTACGGCATTTCAGAGCGTTGGCGCGCCCGTCAGGATTTGTTGTCGCTCGAAAACGTTCCTTTCGACGTCATGAAGGACGTCGGGTTTCCTGGCGCGGAGCGCATGAATGAGAAGTGACGCCGCCCGACGCCATCGATATCAGGGATCCGGCGACAAAACCGGGTCCCTTTTCTTTTGAGGAATCCTTATTTCCCAAAGAGAAAATCCGCCTGCCTGCGTGGAAATATAAGCTCCGAAACATGGAACAAAATCTCGCCGCCGCAAAAAAGATATAAACTGTCGCCATAAGGCCATTGCAAAGTGACGCATTCAGACCACTTTGTTTCTCAGCGACAGACGAGGATTCACCTGCCATGCGGCCCGAAAGCTACTCCGTTTCCAAGAAGACACAGCAGGTGAAGCGGACGATCGTCTTCTTCCTGGTGCCCAATTTCACCATGCTGCCCTTCTCCGCCGCCGTGGAGACGCTGCGCATCGCCAACCGCATGCTGGGCTACGAGGCCTATCAATGGCGGCTCTGTTCGGTCGATGGGCAGAAGGTCTATTCCTCGTCCGGGATCGGCCTGGAAGCCAAGACGTCGCTGATGGACGAGCGCAAGAACCTGACGGGCGAAAACCGTCCCAACATGGTGCTGATGTGCTCGGGCATCTATGTCGAGGATTTCCGCAACAAGTCGGTCAACGCCTATCTGCGCGAAGTCTTCAACCGGGGTATCGCGGTCGGCAGCCTGTGCACCGGAGCGCATGTGCTGGCCCAGGCGGGTCTGCTCAACAACAAGCGCTGCGCCATCCACTGGGAAAACCTTCCGGGCTTCGCCGAGGCCTTCCCGCAGGCGGATGTGCATGCCGATCTGTTCGAAATCGACGGCAATGTCTACACCTGCGCCGGCGGCACCGCCTCGCTGGACATGATGCTCTATTTCATCCGCGAGGATTTCGGCGACAATCTTGTCAATCGCGTCTGCGAACAGCATCTCACCGATCGCGTCCGCTCTGCGACGGATCGCCAGCGCCTGCCGCTCAGGGCTCGCCTCGGCGTGCAGAACTCCAAGGTCCTGTCGATCATCGAGATCATGGAAAACAACCTCGCCGAGCCCTTGTCGCTGGTCGACATCGCCGACAAGGCCGGCCTGTCGCGTCGCCAGATCGAACGACTGTTCCGCCAGGAAATGGGCCGTTCGCCGGCGCGCTATTATCTCGAAATCCGTCTCGATCGCGCCCGCCATCTGCTGGTGCAATCGTCGATGCCGGTGGTGGAAGTGGCGGTCGCCTGCGGCTTCGTCTCGGCCTCGCATTTCTCGAAATGTTACCGCGAACTCTACGGCCGCTCGCCGCAGCAGGAGCGCGCCGATCGCAAGCAACTCGCCACCATGCCGAGCGTCAACGGCGCCGTCATGTGACGACGCCGGACATCCGGGCGTTCGAACGTCAGGCCGCCGCCATGCGGGCGACCTGATAGTCCGAGAACACCCGATTGCGGCCGGAATTCTTGGCGAGATAAAGATACTGGTCGGCGGCGTTCAAATAGTTGTCGAAGCTTTCCTCGTCGCTGATCGCCGCCAATCCCATCGAGACGGTGACGGAAATTTCCTCGTCGCCGACCACGATGCGGATATCGCCGATATCCTGGCGCAGCTTCTCGCAGGAGGCGAGCGCCTGCTCGATGTCGAGCCCGACGAACAACACGCCGAATTCCTCGCCGCCGAGCCGCGCCGCGATATGCGTCGAGTTGGCGACATGTTGCACCAGGCGCTTTGCCACCGACTTCAGCACCACGTCGCCGATCTCATGCCCATAGGTGTCGTTGAGCCGCTTGAAGTGATCGATGTCGAGCAGGCCCATGGCGAGCGCCTGCCCCTGGCGTAGCCCTGTTTCGACCATCTTCGGTCCGAGTTCGTAAAAATACCTGCGATTGTAGAGATCGGTGAGGTAGTCGCGCGACGCCATGCGCCGCAGCGCGTGAATATGCGCCTGCATCGCCAGCATGTGATCGATGCGGCCGAGCAACTCGGACGTCACGACCGGCAGATGAACGAAGTCGTCTCCACCGGCGCGAAAGAACTCCGCCACGTCGCCGTCGCGTTGACGCGTGGAAAAGCCGATGATCCGCAGCCGATCCTGCGGATAGCGCTGCTGGACGCGGTCGATGAAGGCGGCGCATGCGCCCATGCCGACATCCGCATCGATCAGCGCCAGTTGCACCCCGTCGGAATGATCGAGGATGCGCATGACTTCGCTCTCGCGCGACGCGACGGTGAACGGATGCGCTCCACCCTCGAGGTTCTCGATTAATGGCGAGCGCGACCCGCGCTGATCATAGACCAGGATGGAAGCGGATGCATAGGACAGGAACCGCTCGACGGCGCGGACGAGAAGATCGATGGAGCCCGAGGAGCATTTCGGAACATAATCCACCACCTCGCGGGCAAGCAACTCGTCGCGTTTGCGGTCGCTGGAAATGCCGCTGAACACGATCGAAGGGATGCCGCGGCTCATCACGAAATCCAGCGCCTCGCCATTGGCGGCGTCGGCCTGGCAGAGGTCGAGGATCGCGAGGTCGAAAGCGTCGCCCTCGGCCTCGATCAATCGCATGACGCCGGCGAGCGTCGGGCTGTGATGAACATCGCTGTTCAGCCGCCGCTCCAGCCGATCGCGGATGGCGGTGGAATAAAAGCGCGTGTCTTCGACGAGCAAGATACGGCCTGACCGCTTCGCTGCCGCACTTCCGGCGCTTCGTGTCGGATCCCACAACAATGACAGGGCCCACCCCTCAAACAACGAAAACATCGATCGCAGCGGCGATCGGTGGGGCCGAGCGGATCTACATCCGATAATTGCAACCCCTGCTCATGTGATTAAAATATGGGGGTCACCTCTTAACGCAACGTAAAGCAGCTGTCGGGCCCTTGGGGAAATTCGGGATATTCGCGAAATGCCACCAAAAATGATCAGGCGAGACACATCCTATGAGGGAAGCATGAACATGCGGCGGCCTTGAATTTATATTCATATCAGCTGATGGAAAAGACGGCGTCCAAACATCGAATTCGCCCGGCCGCCGCAGTCGATTTCCGCGCTCAGGCGCGCTTCTGGCGATCCAGCATGAACTTCATCTGCGCCAGCGTATCGAGGTTCTGATTGACGCGGCAATAGAATTCCTCGTCGATGAACGGACGCAGCATGAAATCGTTGCCGCCGGCCTTGAGGAACCGCGCCGACAACAGCCGGTCGGTGGACGACGACACGCCGATGATGCGGATCTCGTTCGAACCGATATGGGAGCGGATGCGCCGGGTCAGTTCGAAGCCGTCTATATCCGGCATGTTGTAATCGGTGATCACCAGGTTGATGTCGCGATTGGATTTGAGGATTTCCAGCGCCTTCTGGCCGCTGTCGGCGACGCTGACCTTGAAGTTGTAGCGCTTCAGGCGCGTCGTCAGAAGCGCCCGCGCCGTCTGGCTGTCGTCGACGATCAGCACATGGTGGTGGTGATTGGTCAGGAAACGGCAGGCGGCTTCGACCAGCATGTCGACGGCGAAGACGCTGTCCTTCAGGATATAATCGACGATCTGGTTGGCGAGCAGCTTGTCGCGCGTGGCGTCCTGCAGCGTGCCGGTGAACACGATGGTGGGAATGCCGACATCGACGAGATAGTTCAGCGCCTCGCCCTTCTCCGCCCCCGGCAGGTTCATGTTCGAGATCGCCAGCAGGATTTCCTCATCCGACGTCTCGTTGGCCTTCTGCATCTCCTCGAAGTCGCGGCAGATCTCGACATCGATCTCAAGCAGTTCCTTCATCCGCTGCTTGATCATCGACGTGAACACCGCCGAATCTTCGGCGACGATCACGCGGCTGCCCTTCAACGACACGCCGGAATAGTGCATTCCGGAAACACCCAGGAAATCCATAAAAGCCCCTTGTCTGGATAGCGCCCCTCTAAAACCGTTTAACAGCAAGCTTTTGAAATTCGGTTAAGCAACGGCTGATAAACGGCGAGCAAGGATGCTGAATGGGCAGGACGCGGGCGTGGCGTGGATTTAACGTTACCGGCGGGTTAGCGGGCGAAGGATACGAGATCGCTTTGTCAGCGTAGCGGATTGGAGATGAGGGGCCGTGCACGACATCAGTACAGGTCGAAATGCCGTTGGAGCCTTGAACCGCGCCTACCCCTCCTCCCCTTCAGATTTCGCGATCGGCAACGCCGACAGTTTCAACCCCATCGCCTTCATCAGTTTGAGAATGGTGGCGAATTCCGGATTGCCGCTTTCGCCGAGCGCCTTATACAGGCTTTCCCGCCCGAGACCGGCCTCCTCCGCGACCGCGGACATCCCGAGAGAGCGAGCCACCGTGTTGAGCGCCCGGCGGATCTCGACCGCATCGCCCTCTTCCAGTGCCAGCGCCAGATAGTCGGCGCGCCCTTCGGCGCTGCCGAGATAGTCGGCGGCGTCGAACCGGGGAAGATCCTTAATGGAGATCATCGGGCCAATCCTTCAAATCCTGAGCCAAGCGCTTGGCGACCAAAATGTCGCTTCTGGCTGTTTTTTGTCTACGCCGCAAAGAAGAACCACAATTGTTCGGCCTAGCTGTGCATAATAAATCCGGTAACCCGGACCATGGTCGATCCGCATTTCGTCAACACTGTCGCCGAGTGACTTGAAATCACCAAAATTCCCGTCCGCCTAGCGCTCGAGACGCAAGGCGATTTTGGAAGCAGCACGTAGGTCTCTCACACTGCGTAGCCAGCGATCAAAAAACGGATGGCGTCGGACATCCATGATCCTAGTATCCCATAAGATACGATTTTTCAAGAAAAATTGCTGGCCGCAACGTCAGCAACTGAAAATAGCAATAAAGCTGGCAAATTCTACACAAAAAACCCGCCGATCTCTCAACCGGCGGGCTCATATCTCTCAAAACCCTGACGCCTCTTACGTCCGCGGCTTCACATTTTCCGGGTCATACAGCGGCTTGTAGCCCACCGCCGCCACTTCCACCGGATAGGTTTCGGCGAAATACTCGACATTCAGCTTGCGGCCGACCTGGCAGTAGTCCCAGGGCAGGTAAGCCAGCGCGATGTTCTTGCCGAGCGTCGGGCCGAAGGCGATGGAGGTGGTGTAGGAGCGGCGGCCGAGTTCGTCGACCAGCACAGCGCCCGTGTCCGGATCCATGACCGGCAGCGTGCCGACCGGGTAGCGGGCCACGCCCGAGGCGTCGACATTGTCGGTCATCACCAGCGTGCAGAGCATGGCGGGCTGATGCGCGCGGGCCTTGTATTCGAGATGCTTGGCCTTGCCGCGGAAATCGGCTTCCTTGACCTTCGGACGCGCCAGATCGGCTTCGATCAGGTTGTACTGCGTCAGGAGGTCGGCGTTCTGCAGGCGCAGGCTCTTTTCCATGCGGCGGGAATTGGCGTAGGTTTCCACGCCGAAGGCCATGACGCCGGTGGAGCGCAGCGCATCCCAGACGGCGAGGCCGTCCTCATACTTCATATGCAGTTCCCAGCCCTGCTCGCCGACATAGGAGATGCGGAAGGCGGTGACATGCTTGCCGGCGATCTCGATCGGCTTGATGGCGGCAAAGGCGAAGTTTTCGATGTCGAGGCCGGCAGGATCGGCGACCACCTTCTTCAGCGTGTCGCGGGCGTTGGGGCCCCAGATGCCGATGGTGATGTACTTCTCGCTGACATCGGTGATGGTCACGTCGAGGCCGCGATCCTCCGCGACCCGCTTCATATAGTGGAAGTCGCGCGGGCCAGCGTCGGCGCCGTTCACCAGGCGGCAGCGGTCGGCCATGCGGAACACGGTGAAGTCGGCCCGCACCATGCCCTCGTCATCGAGGAAGTGGGTGTAGACGCCCTTGCCGATATTGGCGTCGCCGCCGATTTTCGCGGCGCAGAGCCATTCCATCAGCTCGACATGATCAGGGCCTTCGATGTCGACCATGTGGAAATGGCTGAGATTGACGATGCCGCAATCCTCGCTCATCGCCAGATGTTCGGCGTTGGAGACGCGCCAGAAATGGCGGTTGTCCCATTCGTTGGCGCGCACCGGCACGCGGTCGGCGTATTTTTCGAGCAGATGCTCATTGGCCTTGTAGCCATGGGCGCGCTCCCAGCCGCCGAGCTCCATGAAGTGGCCGCCGAGTTCGACTTCGCGCTCATACATCGGCGAGCGCTTGGCGTTGCGGCTGGTGGCGTAGGGCTCGCGCGGATGCACGGCCGGGAAATAGATCTTCTGGGCCGCTTCGAAGCAGCGGTTGGCGATGAACTCTTCCGTCAGCTGGTGCGGATAGAAACGGGCGTAGTCGATCGAGTTGTGGTCGATCTCGGTGCGGCCGTCGGTCAGCCAGTCGGCGATCAGCTTGCCGTAGCCGGGGCCGTCCTTGACCCAGATCGCGACGCAATACCACAGGCCGCGAACCTTCTGGCTCTCGCCGCAAGACGGGCCGCCGGCGGCCGACACCTGCAAGAGACCGTTGAAGCTGTGACTCTCATTATAGCCGAGTTCGCCGAGGATCGGCGTCAGCTCCATCGCGCGCTCGAGCGGCTCGATGATCTGCTCCATTTCCAGGTCGCGCTGCGAGGGCGACAGGCGCGCCTCGTGCTTTTCGAGCAGCTCGCGCGGATGGCACATGCGCGGATTGGTGGTCTCGTAATAGCCCCACTCGATCTGGCCGCCTTCGGTGGTCTTGGGATCGCCGGTGTCGCGCATATAGGCGGAGTTGCCCTGGTCGCGCAGCAGCGGATAGCCGATTTCCTTGCCGGTGCCTTCGAACTCGTTATAGGGACCGAAGAAGGTCAGCGGATGGTCGACCGGCATCACCGGCAGGTCTTCGCCGACCATTTCGGCGATCAAGCGGCCCCAGAGGCCGGCGCAGACGATGACGTGATCGGCCATGATCGTGCCGCGATGGGTGACGACGCCTTTGATGCGGCCGTTTTCGACGATCAGCGATTTCGCCGGCGTGTTGGAGAACACCGAGAGCTTGCCGGTCTTCTCGGCCGCGTCGATCAGCTTGCCGGCGACGGTCTGCGAGCGCGGCACCACGAGGCCGGCGTCGGGGTCGAACATGCCGCCCATCACCTGATCTTCCTCGATCAGCGGGAAGAGCGTCTTGATTTCGGCGGGGCTGACATAATGGGCGCGGGTGCCGAAGGCCTTGGCGGAGGACAGCTTGCGCTTGATCTCTTCCATCCAGGTCTCGTCGCCGGTGCGGGCGACTTCGAGACCGCCGATGCGGGCGTAATGGCCCATCTTCTCATAGAAATCGATCGAATACTGCGTCGTCCAGACCGACAGATAGTCATGGCTGGTGGTGTAGCAGAAATCCGACGCATGCGCCGTCGAGCCGATATCGGTGGGGATGCCCGACTTGTCGATGCCGACGATGTCGTCCCAGCCGCGCTCGATGAGATGGTGGGCGATGGAGGCCCCCACGATGCCGCCCAACCCGATGATGACGACTTTTGCCTTTTGCGGAAACTCTGCCATGTGCATGCAACCCCGATTGTTGTTGGCGGGGATTTTACGGGGTCAGGCGACGTCGTTAAAGCCTGAATGCGACATTCTACCCAAACTGCACGACTGAGGGAAAATCTCTTGCCGCCAAGGCGCGCCTGAGCGCGTCGGGATATGGGGGACGGGTGTCGCGGGGAGGAAAGGAGACCTCATGTCGTGAATTGTCTAAGGCAGGAACTGAATGCCGAAGTTGTGGAGCTTACGAGGTACGCTCTCGCCCATAGCCGTCTCGCTGAGTTCGATATTCGCCTACCACTCACCAATGAATCTCGGGACGAGTTTCGCAAGTGGGTGAATACCCTCCGACTCAAGAAACAGCTTGTTATGTGACATGCCGATGACGCTGGTATCGTCCCAACAAAACGTTGGGGCGAGTCGATCTTATAAACAGTGATAGAATACCAGTTTCTGTGCAGCGACGCCCGTCGAGCTGGGTCTAGTCAGGTATGACGGAGCACCCTTCAGCCACAGGTTCTCCTCCGGCTAAATTCGCAGGTGTCATTTTGAACGATGCTCGGTCAAACATCCACATAACCATGTCTCTGAGCGCAGCTGTAGTGTCAGCTTCGTCAAACCCGTCATTCTGCTTCGGAATTCTAAAAAGAAATACATTTTCATAGAGTTTTTGTTCGTATGGAGCCATAATTTCCATCAGACCATCTTTAAATTGCTTCGCGCACATAAACTTTGATCTCGAGTATATTATAAATTTCGTAGGTTTACCGCTATGGCGAGCAATAAGGCTGAGCATTCTTACTATTTTGTTTCCGCAACGATTGTCGATCATCGGCTCACAATTTACCTGCTTTCCAGAAGCGTCCGATTTACTTTTCTCGAATGCAGACCAATGTAGTAACACGAGATCAGGATGCTTGTTTGCGATCTGCTCCCAATCCGACCAGTCTACTCTTACACCAATTTGGTGAAAAATCGGGTCTGGGTCTCCAATTTTTCCGGCCAATAGCTCAGTAAGGACTACGAGATTACTTCGACCCGTCATGTCGGCGTCAGATTGATAACTGAGATTAGTCCCGTCTACCAAGGCGATATTGATTTTTGATGGAGGAACATTAAGTATCGCAAATATACCTGTATCTTTTATGCATTTTCGTGCGCTGTCCAACGACTGGTTGTTTGCCGCGGCATCGATTTCACTTACTTGCGAGTACACTTTCGAGTATTTTTCTGAAGCCTCAACTTCTGCTGCAAGTGACTTTTCAATGACGTCAATTGCTGCACGAACTTTAAGGGCGTACGCCTTGTCCAGCTTCTCGCTCACAAGGCAGGCGGATTTAATCGCATCCAAAATAGCTGTTATGTTGGCTGGAAGCTCCTGCGCGGTGAGCGCAGATGGGATGAGAAGAGAAAGGGCAATAGCAGCTGTGCAAAGAATTCTCCTCATAATACCATTTCCTCATTTTTTTGACTTGTGCTTTTATATTAACAGGATTTTGATCACACAGTCGAGATCATTTAGGCAGGGTGGGCATCAAGAATTTGATAATATCCGGTCTACTTTGCTCGATCTCGTGCAATCTGAATTTTCGAAAATTCTAGATCCTGACCTTAGTGTTGGACTGAACGGTTCCTGCTCAGTCGCTAAGTTATTTGAGTCAAAAAATGAGAATCTTACACTTTGAGCGCTTGCTCTGACCCTCGGCAGATCTTAGTGCCCGTGGTTAGCGTCCGTCAGTCTTTTACGGCTACAAGTCTTGAAGCGCGGTTTAGTCGTCTCATTCTCCAGACGCAACAGCCGCTCGTGTTCCGTGAGCAGGTTATGGCGCAGCCAGACGCCGCGCACGCCGCCTGAAGAGACGGCAAGACCCTTGAGCCGGAGTTCCTGCTCGACCCGAAGCGCGCCGTGGCAGGGATGATCGAGGCTGTGCGCGAGCATCGCCTCTTCGATCTCGGCGGGCACGCGGTTCGGATGTGGCCCCTTCGCTCCAGGCAGCCGGTCGATCATTCCTTCGGCTCCATAGGTCTGGAAGTTGAGGCGGATCTGGTTGAATTGCTGGCGGGAATAGCCCATCACCTTGCAGGCGCGGGAAAAATTGGAAAGTTCGCTCGCGAGATCGAGAAAAGACAGCTTGCGACGTGCTATTTTGTCCATCGTGGCCATGTTCGTTGTCCTCGGATTCGAGATGTTTGGCGACACCATCAAACCCGCTCTCGCGCGGCATGGCCACACCCGTTTCGAAGCGCTCGACTCTCGCGGTCGCGCATCGAAACTTCAGATCAACTGTCAGGCGATTACCATCTCAGGACAGTCGGGTTTCCCTCACCAGCATCACCAGCTTGCAGTCCGGCCGGTCCGCCGGCCGAAACGTGAACTGCCGGTAACGCACCATCCCGCGCTCCGGATGCAGAAATCCCCGATCGCCGCCTTCGCGATCCATCACCGTCTGCGCCTTCCAGAGCGCGGCGAAATCGGCGCTGTCGGCGACCAGACGCTCCACCAGCGCCAGCATCGGCGGATCGTTGAAGCTGGCGCCGAAATCGGCGCGGAATTCGGCGAGCGCTCGGGCGGCGCGATCGGGCCAATCGAGGATGAAGCGCCGGGCCGAAGGGTCGAGGAAGATGTAGCGCAGCAGATTTCGGTCGCGCCCCTCCCCGAGCCAGCCGGAGAAGAGATCGGCCGCCGCGATATTCCAGGCGATGGCGTTCCAGAACCGGTCTAGGCCATAGGCCGGATGCGGCAGCGCCTCGACCATTGCGGCCAGACTGTCCGGCGCCCGCTCGCTCGGCTCGGCCTGGGCATGATCGGGATCGCGGCGGCCGGCGAGCTCAAAAAGATAGGCGCGTTCGGCCCGCGTCAGCAGCAGCGCCTCGGCGAGACGCGCGAGCGCCTGCGGCGAGGCCTGCGCATCGCGCCCCTGCTCGATCCAGGTCACCCAAGTGGCGGAGAGCTGGGCGCGGGCCGCCAGTTCCTCGCGCCGCAAGCCCGGCGTGCGACGCCGGCCCGTGGGCGGGTCGGGCGTCAGCCGTTCGCGATGGGCGCGGACGAAATCGCCCAGCAGTTTTCGTTGGTGGTCGCTGGTCATGGCAGATCTTATACCAGGATAAAGCCTCATCTTGTAACAGAATAAATGCCTGTCATAGTCGCCGAGTCAAGACAGGAGACAATCGATGCGAAAGAGCCACCAGACCCATGTCGAGGGGCAGTTCGGCCCCCGCGCCCAAGCCTATGTCGCCTCCAGCGTTCACGCCCAGGGCGCCGATCTCGGTTATATCGCTAAGGTCGCCGCCGCGATCCGCCCTGCCCGCGCCATCGATCTCGGCTGCGGCGGCGGCCATGTCGCCTATCGGCTGGCCGAACATGCCGGCCGGGTGACCGCCTGCGATCTCTCCGCCGACATGCTGAAAGCCGTGACTGAGACCGCCGCGGCGCGCGGACTGACCAATATCGACACCGTCCGGGCGCCGGCGGAAAAGTTGCCGTTTGAAAATGCCGCCTTCGACATGCTCGGCTGTCGCTTCACCGCCCATCACTGGCGCGACGCCAAAGCCGGCCTGCGCGAAGCGCGGCGCGTGTTGAAGCCCGGCGCGACGGCCCTCTTCGTCGATGTCGTCGCCTCGGCCGATCCGCTCTATGACAGCCATTTGCAGGTTGTAGAGACGCTCCGCGACACCTCGCATGTCCGCGATTATTCGCTGGCCGAATGGACCGTGATGCTGGAACAGGCAGGCTTCGAGGTGACGGGCGTCAAGCGCTGGCGGATGCAGATGGAGTTTTCGAGCTGGATCGCCCGCATGGCGACGCCGCCCGAGCTCGTCGCCGCGATCCGCTCGGTGCAGGAGAGCGCGAGCGCCGATGTGAAAGCCTATTTCGAGATCGAGCCCGACGGCTCCTTCATGCTCGACATGGCGCTTCTTGAAGCGCGGGCGGCCTGAGCCGCCCGCCGCGATCAGCCGAACAATCCGCCGAGGAAATAGAAGGCGGCGGAGATCGCCGCCGCCGCCGGCAGCGTCACGATCCAGGCGATGACGATATTGCCGGCCAGACCCCAGCGCACGGCGGAGACGCGGCGGGCGGCGCCGACGCCGACGATCGCGCCGGTGATGGTGTGGGTGGTGGAGACGGGAATGCCGAGCCAGGTGGCGCCGAACAGGGTCAGCGCGCCGCCGGTTTCGGCGCAGAAGCCCTGCATCGGATTGAGCCTGGTGATCTTCGAGCCCATCGTATGCACGATCTTCCAGCCGCCCATCAGCGTGCCCAAGGCCATGGCCGACTGGCAGGAAATCACCACCCAGAACGGCACATGGAAATTCCCGCCGAGATAGCCCTGCGAATAGAGCAGCACGGCGATGATGCCCATGGTCTTCTGCGCGTCATTGCCGCCGTGGCCGAGCGAATAAAGCGAGGCCGAGACGAATTGGGCGAAGCGGAAAGTCTTGTCGACCGCAAACGGCGTCTGGCGCACGAATAGCCAGGACACCAGAAGCACCAGCAGAAGCGCCAGGAAGAAGCCGATCGCCGGCGACAGGAAGATCGCCCCCACCGTCTTCAACAGCCCCGTCAGCACCAGCGCATCGCCGCCGGTCTTGGCGAGGCCCGCCCCGACGAGACCGCCGACCAGCGCATGCGAAGAACTTGAGGGAATGCCGAAGATCCAGGTGACGACATTCCAGATGATCGCGCCCATCAGCGCCGAGAAGATCACCAGCGGCGAGACGATCGAAGGATCGATGATGCCCTTGCCCAGCGTCTCGGCCACATGCAGGCCGAAGAACAGAAAGGCGATGAAATTGAAGAAGGCCGCCCAGAACACCGCATATTGCGGCCTGAGAACGCGGGTCGAGACGATGGTGGCGATGGAATTGGCCGCGTCATGCAGTCCGTTGAGGAAATCGAACAACAGCGCGATTCCCACCAGCGCGATCAGAAGCGGCAGAGCGAGGGTCGCATCCATCAGACATTCTCGATCACGATGCCGCTGATCTCGTTGGCGACGTCTTCGAAGCGGTCGACGACCTTTTCGAGCTCGCTATAGATCTCGCTGCCGATCATATAGGCCATCGGATTGCTGTGGCCATGCTTGCGGAACAGGTCCTTGAGGCCCTGGTCGTGCAGGTCGTCGGAGCGCCCCTCCACCCGCATCACCTCTTCGGCGATCGCCGTCAGCCGCGTGTGGTTCGGCCCCAGGCGATCGAGCAGCGGAATGGCTTCGGCGCAGAGCCGCGCCGCCTCGACGATGGTGACACCCATTTCCTTCATACCCGGCTCGAAACTCTTCTGCTCGAACAGGCGGATGGTCTTCACCGTCTTCTGCATCATGTCGACGGCGTCGTCCATCGACTGGATCAGGTCCTTGATGTCGCCGCGATCAAAGGGGGTGATGAAGCTCTTGCGCACCGCGAGCAGCACCTCGCGGGTGATGTCGTCGGCCTCGTTTTCGAGCGCGACGATGCGGTCGCAATGCGCCTCGAGATCGCCCTCGCCGGCGAGAAGCGCCCGCAACTCCTCGGCCGCCGCCATCACCACCTTCGAGTGGCGCTCGAACAGATCGAAGAAGCGGTCTTCCCGCGGCATCAATTTCCTAAACAGGCCCAGCATGTCACTTTCCATGAATTGTCATGAAACTGTCATAAAAGCCTGAGGCCGAAGCCGAAACACTGCCGGGGGCGTTAAGTTGCCCAAACGCGAGGTTATCCACCGGGGAACAAGGCGCGTGACGGGCCGTTGGGTTCAAAACAGCCTGCATCAGACAGAAAGGACTGCTATGATGAACCCCAAGCCTGTCGCCCAATCTCCCCGAGACGCCGCCCCGCAGATTGATCCATTGACCGGAAAGGCGATCCCGATCGCGCCTTTCGGCGAGTTGTCGGACCGTGAGATCGAGGACGGGGCCAAGGGAAAGGAAGATGCGGCGCGGATCGATCCCGATAGCCGCATCCCGCGCCCGCCGCAGCCGGATCTCGCCTGATCAGCCGGGCTCCCAGCCCGGCTCGGCCATGGTGAAGCCCGCGAAGTCGAAGCCGGGCGCGACGGTGCAGCCCACCAGCGTCCAGTCGCCCTGGCTCTCGGCGCTCTGCCATTCGTCCTTGCGCACCACGACCTGCGGATGTTGTCCCGCCAGCACGTCGGGGCCGAGGGTTGAGGCGCGCGCCGTCTTGCCATCGGCGGAAAGGCGCAAGGTCAGCGGCGCGCCCGCGTAATAGTGCCAGACCTCCACCGCATCGACCTTGTGCCAATGCGAACGCTGCCCGGCCTCCAACAAATAATAGATACAGGTGGAGCACGCTCTGCCGTCCCGCGTCTCGCCGTCCTTGAAGGTCTGCACATACCAGCCGCCTTCCGGATGCGGCTCGAGTTCGAGGGCGTCGATGATGTCGCGGGCGGTGGTCATGGGCTCTCCGTTGACGTAGTCGCTGAGCGGCGGCGTCCTGTTTCGCCAGCCTTATAGACATCACCGCGTTGGAAAGTCGACTATCCGCCCAGAAGTCGGAAATCGCGGAATGGCGACGTGTTTACTGCTCACATCATGAAATCCGCGTCGGTCAGCCGTATCTTCCCATCCAGCTTGAAGATTAGATCGGCCCCGCCGTCACCATCCCGGTCCACCGTTACCAGCGTGTCACCGCCCTTCCAACGCCAGCCGATTTCGGCGCCCTCGCCGGAAAAGCCGACGCCGCGGGCGAGAAAATCGTAGTCGCCATCGAGCGCCTTGGTCAGCGCGATCTGGTCTTCGCCCTTGGTGAAGTCGTCGATGAGATCAGAAGCCTTGGCGGTGCTGTCCTTTGCGGTCGAGAAGACGAACAGATCGTCTCCCGCTCCTCCAGACAGAAGATCGCTGCCGGCGCGGCCGACGAGAATGTCGTTTCCCGTCCCGCCATAGAGCGTGTCGGCGCCCGCGCGGCCGATCAACATGTCGGCATCGTTTGCGGCGCTGTCGGCGCTCGTTCCGTCGCCATAGACCGTGGTCACGCCCTTGTCGGTGGCGAGCAGTTCCTCGACCTCCGTCTTGGCCGACAGGCCGAAAGTCTTGAGCGCCGTGCGGATGGCCGGCGCGAGTTCTTCGGTGATGTCGCCGATCGTTTCGACGCCCTTGATCTTCGCCGCCTCGCCCGGATCGTAATTCGCCTCGTAACTCAGAATTTTCTCATGCCATTCCGCCAGCATCTGGCCCGTTTGAACCGCTTCCGAGAATGTCGCCTTGCCGTCCTTGTCATAGAGTCCGAAGAGATCGGCTTCGACATAGCGGCGGTTGGCGATGCCTTGGCCGGCGCTCGCGCCGCCATTGGAATAGTAGCGGATCTGGAACCAGGCTTCGGCGCGATCCCCCTCCTCGATCGCGGCCTTCAACCCGGAGCCCAGCAGGCCCGGATTGTTGTAAGCCAGCGAGAACAGCGCCATGCGCTCATCGGAGTCCGGAATGCCGGACAACCACTTGTCGACATAGCTGTCATAGGTCGGGGAAATCAGGTCGAGCGCTTCGGCGATCTGGTCGCTGCTGGCGAAGGCGAATGTCTTGGGAACATCGCTGTCGACCGACTTGCTCCACGCCGCCATCACCTTGTCGAGCGCCGAGATCAGTGTGGCGCTGGAGCCGTAAGAATGGGTCTTGTCCACCACGGCGTCGAGCTTCGACAGAAGTGTCTCGCTGTAATGTTCCTCCCCGACCATCGCCAGCAGCACCTTGTCGAGATTGGCGCGCAGGCTGAAGCCGATGCCGATCGTCGGCACGCCGACGATATCGACATACGGCTTGGTCGTCGCGCCCTCCAGCAACGTCAGCAACGCCGAGCGTTCCGCAGCATAGTCGCCATGTTCGGTGATCGTGTTCCAGTTCAGCATGCGCGGCTCCTTCTCCCCTATTGTTAGCCGCGACCCGTAAACACCGCGTCGAAAACCATGGTGAACGATTGACAGTCAACAAATGTTATACCATTACAAAGCAAGAGACGAAACTGGATGTCGCGATCCGGCTTGCGCGATAAGAGAGTTGATGGCATGACAGAGAAGAATGGCGCTGTCGCCGCGAAAATGGGCGACGGCTTAATAGGGAACACGGTGAGGACGACCCCAGAGGGGCCGAAGCCGTGGCTGCCCCCGCAACTGTATGCGGCGAGCCTGTCTGCAACGAGCCACTGGCGAAAGCTGGGAAGGCGCAGACCGGCGAAGACCCGCAAGCCAGGAGACCTGCCATTCAGCGACAGTAACCACGGACGGGGTGTTCCGATGCGATTATCGAATGGCGGCCGGCGTCTCGCCGGTCATAACCTGATGCGTATGGCGGCGCCAATCCGCCTTCTCCACAAAACCGGGCGTCTGCCCGAGGCCGCGTCATGAACTGCGCGGTGGACGGTCTGGATCTCGAAGCCCGCGGCGTCAGCTTCGCCCCGCCGCGCGGCCCGAAACTCATCGCCGACATCTCCCTGCGAATTTCCGCCGGTGAACGTCTGGCGATCGTCGGCCCCAATGGCGCCGGCAAGACGACGCTCTTGCGCTGCCTGTTTCGCGGCGTCCGGCCGAGCGACGGCTCGGTGCTGCTCGGCGGCGAGGACATCTGGTCGATCCCGCAGCGCGACTTCGCCCGCAAGGTGGCGGTGGTGCTGCAGGAAAGCCCGGCGGCCTTCCCTTTCAGCGTGCGCGACATCGTCATGATGGGCCGTATTCCCTGGCGGCGGGGATTAAGCCGCTGGTCGGAGGAAGACCGCGCCAAGGTCCACCATGCGCTGGAGCATCTCGGCCTCGAAAACCTCGCCGGGCGGCAGTTTTCCACCCTGTCCGGGGGGGAAAAGCAACGTGTGCTGGTGGCCCGGGCGCTCGCCCAGGAGCCGCGTCTGCTGATCCTCGACGAGCCCTCGAACCATCTCGACATCCGCCACCAGCTCGACATCCTGCATCTGCTTGAAGGCTTGGGCGTCACCGTCATCGCCACGCTGCACGACATCAATCTCGCCGCCGGCTTCGCCTCGCGCGCCGCCATTCTCAACGGCGGACGGCTGACGGCCTTCGGCCCGCCCGAGACGGTGCTCACCGAAACAGCCATCGCCGGCGCTTTCGGCGTCGAGGCCGCAAAATTCCGCATCGGCGCCGAGGGCTCCGCGCGCTTCGCCTTTTCCCGTTCGTCCTATTCCGGAGCTTTCCTGTGAAAACCCTTTCTCTCATCGTCGGCGCAACCTTCTCGCTTTTCGCCACCGCCGCCTTCGCCGCCCCCGTCACGGTCAAGAGTTGCAACCGCGACGTCACCTTCGACGCCGCCCCCAGCCGCGCCATCTCCAACGACGTCAACCTCACCGAAATGATGCTGGTCCTGAAGCTGCAGGACCGCATGGTCGGCTATACCGGCGTATCCGGCTGGAAGACGCTGGACGAGAAAATCCGCGACGGGGTCAAGGAATTGCCTGAACTGTCGCCGAAATATCCGACCAAGGAAGTGCTGCTCGGCGCCGACGCCGACTTCTATTTCGCCGGCTGGAATTACGGCATGAAGGTCGGCGGCGACGTGACGCCGGAAACCCTTCAGCCGCTCGGCATCAAGGTCTATGAGCTGACCGAAAGCTGCGTTCACATCATGAACAAGGCCAAGCCGACCATGGACGATATGTTCGTAGACCTCCTCAATCTCGGCAAGATCTTCCGCGTCGAGGACCGCGCCGAGGCGCTGGTGGCGGGCTATCGCAAGGAGTTGGCCGAAATCGTCGAGGGCGTCGGCCCGATCGATCGTCCCGCCCGCGTCTTCGTCTACGATTCCGGCGAGGAGAAGCCCTTCACCTCGGGCGAATACGGCATCCCCACCGCCATGATCGAAGCCGCCGGCGGTAAGAACATCATGGACGACGTCGAAAAAAGCTGGACCGAAGTCTCCTGGGAGCCGGTGATCGAGCGCAATCCCGAAGTCGTGGTGATCGTCAATTACGGCGAAGTCACCGCCGAGCAGAAGATCGCCTTCATGAAAACCAACCCGGCCTTCAAGAATGTAGACGCGGTCAAGAATGATCGTTTCGTCGTGCTGGACTATGTCGAGGCGACGCCGGGTCCACGCAACATCGGAGCGATCGCACGATTGGCCAAGGCGTTTCATCCGCGCAATATGTGATCAGCGCGCATTGAGCGGCGGCAACTTGGACGACTCGCTAGCGCTGCGGACCGGAAACACCCCCCTCTGCCCTGCCGGGCATCTCCCCCTCAAGGGGGGAGATCGGCTGGGGCGCCGGTTTCCGCTACATTGAATGGCCTCGTTGACGCAACTGATGGCGTCAAGAGAAAGCGAGGCATCACCGCGAGTCAATCTCCCCCTTGAGGGGGAGATGTCCGGCAGGACAGAGGGGGTGGCCAAGATCCCCGACATCTCTGAAACGCAGGAACCGGGCGCGCCAAAACGCCTACCTACAAATCTTGCACGCAAAACTGAAACAAAAACAAGTAGCAACCGCTCCCCATGCCCCCTCTCCGCCTCCTCCTGATCACCGCGGCGCTCCTCGGCCTTCTCTGCCTCACCATGATCATGGCGGTGTCGCTGGGCGCAGCCTCCATTCCCGCTCTCACGGTGTGGAAGATCGTGGCCAACAAGATTGCGCCCGATATGATTGCGGTCGACTGGTCGGCGGGACGGGAAAGCATCGTCTGGGATGTCAGGCTGCCGCGCGTCATTCTCGGCGGGCTGGTCGGCGCGGGTCTCGGTCTGACCGGCGCGGTGCTGCAGCCGCTGACCCGCAATCCGCTCGCCGATCCGCATCTGCTCGGCGTCTCCTCGGGCGCGGCGGTCGGCGCGGTGATCGCGTTGATCCATGTCGGCATGGTGCTGGGAGCGCTGACCGTGCCGGTCTTCGCCTTCGCCGGGGCGCTCGTCGCCATGATCACCGTTCCGATCGCCGCGCGCGTCGGCCACGCCAATGGCGCGGACCGGCTGGTTCTGGCAGGCGTCGCCGTCTCCTTCGTCTTCACCGCGCTCGCCAACCTGCTGGTTTTCCTCGGTGATCCCCGCGCGGCGCAATCGGTGACCTTCTGGATGCTCGGCGGCCTGGGCCTCGCCGAATGGCCGCATCTTCTCTACCCCGCCGTCACCCTCGCCGTCGCCCTCGCCTTCCTGCAGCCCAATGCTCGGGCGCTCAACGCCATCGCCATGGGCGACGAGACGGCGGCGACGCTGGGCGTGTCGGTACAGCCTTTCCGCATCGCGCTGTTCGTGGTTTCGGCGCTGCTTACCGGCGTGATGGTGGCCTTCTCAGGCGCGATCGGCTTTGTCGGCCTGATGGCCCCGCATTTCGTCCGCGCGCTCGCCGGATCCGACAATGCCCGCGTTTTGCCGCTTTCGGCCTTTAGCGGCGGTGTGGCGCTGATCTGGGCCGATCTCGCCGCCCGCACCATCATGGCGCCGGAAGACATGCCGATCGGCGTCGTCACCGGGCTCGTGGGCGGGCTGGCGTTTCTCTGGATCATGCGCCGAAACTGATCCGCCGCTTGCCGCATCCGCCTTTTCCGTTAAGGAAAAGGAAACCATGCGCGTGATCAGCGCGATTCCGGAACCACGCGACGAGACCGCCATGAAAAGATTGCCCTTTCTGTCCCTGTTCCTCGCCGCTGCGCTGACGGCCGCATATGGCGGCGCGGCGCTTGCGCAAACCGCGCCGCAGCCTGCCGCGACGAGCCAGCCCCCGGCCGAGGCGCCCTCGACCCAGCGCACGGTGGTGAAGACCGCGGTGGACACGCTGCGCGACGAGGTGCAGGCGAGCGTCAACAAGGCCGCCGGCGACCTGGAGGCCTTGCGCGGCAAGGCCACGCGATCCAGCGACGACGATTCCGCGCTGTCGCTGCTGAAGCTCGAAGCCGATGTGCTGGCCGAGGACATCGCCGGTTCCACCGCCGATCTCGAAGCGCGCTACGAGGTGGTGACCAAGCGGCTGGAAGAACTCGGACCTGCGCCGACGGACGGCAAGGCCGAGGACAAGGCCGTCACCGACGATCGCAAGCGCCTGCAGGACGAAAAGGCCTCGATGAGTTCGCTGCTGTCGGATGTCGATGCGCTGAAGACCGAGGTCGCCCGCGTGAGCGCCGATATCACCGAGCGCCGCCGCACGCTGTTCACCGACACGCTGTTCCGGCGGCTGCCGATCTCCAGCGACCTGCTCTCGGAAGCCTCGGCGGCAGCGACGACGCTGTCCGGGCAAATGTTGTCCGCGACTACCAACTCGCTGGAATTCATGTGGAATTTTAAACGCGGCGGCTTCCTCGGCGCAATTTTCGGCGCGCTGCTCGCCGCGATTCTCTTCATGTTGCCGCTGAAGCGCAAGCTCGCGCCGCTGGCTCATCGCGATCCCGACGTCCTCGATCCGCCCTATTTCCGTCGGGTGTCGGCGGGCTTCCTGTCGCTGATCGTTCCGGCGGCGGCCACCGCCGCCTTCGTGCTGACCTGCCTGGTCATTCTCTACAATCTCAAGGTCTTGCGCGAGGATCTCTACGCCATCTTCGCCTCGTCTCTCTGGGCCATCGTCGGCGTCTACTTCATCTGGCGTCTCTCACGGGCGATCTTCTCGCCGCTCAAGCCGCAATGGCGGCTGGTGGACCTGACCGATCGCGGCGCACGCTGGCTGGTGACCATCGGCATGATGCTCGCCGTCATCAATGCGTTGTCGTCGGTGCTGACCCAGACCTTCACCCAGTTCGGCGCGCCGGTGTCGCTCAGCATCGTCAAGGGCATCGCCTCGGCGCTGCTGATCGGCGGCACGCTGATCGTCGCCTCCTTTATCAAGCCGCGCCTGCCGCTGGAAGACGGTGGGCCGAGCCGGGCCTGGCCGATCTATGTCCGGATCCTGCTTTTGGCCACCGGCGTCGGCCTCATCGTCACGGCGCTGTCGGGCTATATCGGCCTGGCGCAATTCGTCTCCAGCCAGGTGATCGTCACTTCCACCATCATGGTGACGATGTATATCGGCTTCTCCGCCGCCCACGCCATTTCCGAAAGCGGCGCCTTCGCCCAGACCAATATGGGCGCGGCCATCGCCCGGAGGCACAATCTCGACGAGATCCGCATCGACCAGGTCGGCCTGGTGGTCGGGCTCGTCGGCTATGGGCTGGTGGTGCTGGTCGGCGTGCCCCTGATCCTATCGCAATGGGGCTTCCGCGCCGCCGACATCCTCGGCATGTTCGTGGAACTGTTCACCGAAATCCATATCGGCAATATCAGCATATCCTTGCTAGGCATTTTCGCCGGCGTCGTGGTGTTCTTCGCCGGCCTGTTCGGGGCCCGCTGGTTCCAGCGCTGGCTGGACGGCAATGTGCTGGCCCGCTCGCAGATCGATGTCGGCGCGCGCAACTCGGTCAACACCGCGCTCGGTTACGCCGGCGTGGTGATCGCCGCCGTCATCGGCATATCGGCCGCCGGCATCGATCTTTCGAGCCTCGCGCTGATCGCCTCGGCGCTGTCCCTCGGCATCGGCTTTGGTCTGCAGACCATCGTGCAGAATTTCGTCTCCGGCCTGATCCTGCTCGCCGAACGTCCGTTCCGCGTCGGCGACTGGATCGTCAACGGCAATGTCGAGGGTTTCGTCCGCCGCATTTCGGTGCGCGCCACCGAGATCGAAACCTTCCGCAACCAGTCGGTCATCGTGCCGAATTCGCAGCTGATCAACGCCGCCGTCGGCAACTGGACGCTGCGCAACAAGCTGGCGCGTTCCGAAATACCGATCGGCGTCGCCTATGGCTCGGATCCCCGCAAGGTGATGGATATCCTGCTGGAGATCGCGCGCAGCCAGCCTCTGGTGCTGACCATGCCGGAGCCGCATGTGGAATTCGTGGGTTTCGGCGAATCCGCTCTGAATTTCGAGCTGCGCTTCTATCTCGCCGACCTGTTTACCGGCATGGGCGTGCGCAATGCGATCCGCATCGAGATCCTTGAACGTTTCGAGGAAGAAGGCATCGAAATCCCCTATCCACAGCGCGTCCTGACCGTGCGTCAAGGCCAGGGCGTAACCAATGCGATGATGGCCGAGGCGCTGCGCGGCGAAGGCATGACCGACGATGAAGCCCAGGCGCTGGCCCGCGCCCGCGACGGCGTGCGCAAGCGCGCCGAAGACGCGGCCCGCGACATCGACCAGGTCGCCGGCGCCCGCCACAGCCACCACAATCACCGCGACGACGATGACGAGGACGGCGACGACGACGGGCGTTGAAGGTCCGGCAACCGGTTATTTTCAGGTCGAGGCGAATTTAGCGAGGCCGCGACCCGCCCCTCATCCCCCTGCCGGGACCTTCTCACCGCGCATGCAGGGAGAAGGAAGATGCGGCGCGGACATTGCCGCTGCGTTCTCCCCGTCATACGGGGAGAACGCAGCGGCAGCCGGATGAGGGGCCGGGCAGACCATTCACGCCAAACCGCAGAACACCATACGACCTCCCCTCAAAACCACTCCCGCGCCTGCGCCGCCGTGACATTTCCCCCGCAGAGCGGCGTCGCCACCCTCACCCCCTCAAGCGACGCTTTGTCCTTCATCACCCCCGCCAGACCCGCCGCGCCGGCGGGTTCGACGATGCGGGTCCATTCATCCCGGGCGAACCGCATGGCGGCGAGGATCTCGTCGTCGTCGACCAGAACGACCGCGTCGATCGTCTCCTTCAGCCATTCCACCGCCTCGGGCACCGGCTCGCGCACGGCGACGCCGTCGGCGATGGTGTTGACCGAGCGCGTCGAGACGGGATGGCCGGCCTGATGCGACAGCGCCATGCAGGGCGCGCCTTTGGCCGCCACCGCGATCACCCGCGTCTCGGGCGACCGCGCCTTGATCCACGCGCCCATGCCGGCGGCGAGCGCGCCGTTTCCGAGCGGCAGATAGACCCGGTCGAGGCGCCCTGCGGCCTCCATGAGTTCCAGCGCGATCGTGCCCGCGCCCTCGGCAATCTCGGCGGACGCGCCGTCCTCGACAAAGAGATGACCCGAGGCGTTCGCGAAAGCGCGGCCCGCCTGTTTGGCGGCGTCGAAATCCTCGCCTTCGAGCCGGACCTCGGCGCCGAAGCGGCGCATGGCCTCGATCTTCAGGGGATTGGCGTTGACGCTCGCAAACACCGTGAGCGCCCGGCCGGAACGGGCGGCATTATAGGCGAGCCCCTGGCCGAAATTGCCGGCCGACGCCGTCACCAGCGGCTCTTTGCCCGGATGCGCGGCGAGGAAATTGCCCGTGCCGCGGCCCTTGAAGCTGCGGATCGGATTGTCGGTCTCGTCCTTGGCGATCAGGTGGAACCCGAGCGCCTCGGATGTGAGAACAGGCGAATGAAGAAAGACGGGATCGATGCGGCCCATGGCCTCGGCGATGCGGTCTGCGGAAAGTTGTCTGTGCTTTGTCATAGAGACAGGATAGAAAAGACCCGCGCGGAGTGACCGCGCCGTTTCGGACATCGACGCCGAAATTCCGCGTTCAACAGGAGTTTTCCGCCGTGGATGAGATCGACCGGACCATTGTTGAGCTACTTCAGGACAATGCCGACCAGCCCGCCAAACGCATCGCCGACCGCGTCGGCCTCTCCCCCTCCGCCGTCGAGCGCCGCATCGCGAAACTCAAGCAATCAGGCGTGATCCAGAAGATCGCCGCCGTCGTCGACCCCAAGGCGGTGGGCCGCGGCCTGACCGTGCTGGTGGAGCTCGACATCCAGAACGAACACCGCCACACGCTCGACGCCTTCCAGACCTGGGCCGTCAAGGCGCCGGAGGTGCAAGCCTGCTGGTATGTCACCGGCGACATGGACTATGTGCTGCAGCTCGCGGTGCGGGATCTCGACGAATACAACGACTTCATCGACCGGATGATGCGCGAGCAGCAGGGGCTGGTGCGGAAGTATAAGAGTTTGATTGCGTTGAAGGTAGTGAAGTGAATGCGACGATCATCAACCACGAAGTTATAGATAAAATCACATCATACTAACTCGTACCTGATGCTTCAAAGTATCTTCAATCAAAATATTGATTTCTCCCGGTATTTCAATAACTACATCATCGCCGGACTGATAAAAATATCGTTTGCCGAGATTGTGATGGGCTTCAACAACATTACTTTCAATCCACACCCACTCGTATTTTTCAAAATCGCAAATCACATCTCGTCCCGATTTGCCGACAAAAGCAAAAGTATCGCTGTCCGCCCCTCCATAGAGCGTGTCACGTCCGCTTCCGCCCAGAAGATAATCCTGCCCGGCGCCGCCCTTGAGAAGGTCATTTCCTGCGCCGCCCGCAAGGTAGTCCGCACCACTACGAGCCGACACCTGATCGGGACCGCCATCCATATAAAACATATCCGAACGCTGTGAGCCGTGTCCGACATCCGCTTCCGGTGAGCCTTTGAAAGTCACCGGCCTCACATTGCTGAGGAGGGACGTGGTTGTTTGCATGAGATCTTTCCAACTTATATTTATGTCGGAAATCACAGCATTGACGATGGTCTGCCCATAGCCCTTGTAGAAAAACTGAAAACTCGTAACCGTCGATTCAAGCGATACGGCTCCGTCGTCGCCATCCTCGAAAGCGAAAGTCCCCTGCAAAACGACATAGTAGTGGCCAGTTCCGTGAAAAAACACCACCTCATCGACATCACGCGAGGACAATTCCCAGCCATAAACGGGATTTACGCTAGTATCGATGAGATAACGCGGACTAAAATCCGTCATATCGAATTCGCTATTCACAAATATGGACGTCATGTCATCCTCCAACATCGTCTTAAATTCTAAGCAGGATCCAGAATATCTATCAGAGTTATACTTGAATGTTATGAGGTCAAATCAATTTTCTTGAGTGCTCTCCTGTCGTCGCAACTCTTTGCCAAATGCAGACTCACGCCTTCGCCGCCAGGGGCCGCACCGCCGGACTGAAACAGGACGGCGCGATCGAAGAGAGTGCGGCGCGCGTCAATCCGAAGGTGCGGGGCCGCGGCCTGACCGTGCTGGTGGAGCTCGACATCCAGAACGAACACCGCCACACGCTCGACGCCTTCCAGACCTGGGCCGTGAAAGCGCCGGAAGTGCAGGCCTGCTGGTATGCTGCCGGCGACATGGACTATGTGCTGCAGCTCGCGGTGCGGGATCTCGACGAGTACAATGATTTCATCGACCGGATGATGCGCGAGCAGCAGGGGCTAGTGCGGAAGTATAAGAGTTTGCTTGCGTTGAAGGTGGTGAAGTGAGGGCAGCGAAAGCAAGCTGTGTCAACGATATGGAACTTCTGAAAACCTCACATCAACATCGGCTTTCAGAGACCTGCGTAAAAAAACCTCCACCGGCAAGCGCGGAGTAATATTTCGTGGTCCGACAATAATCTCCTGAATCAGTCCTTGCACATAACCTATTTTAACACTCCTATACGGCGTTAATTTTAACAAAGATGGTTGAAATTTCACTTCTTCCGAATCATAATCAAAAAAAGAGAAGATCCGCATTTCTTTTTCTTCTCTGAATGATGGATGTTTCATCGAATACATGAACGGTCTTAACCGTGGGGTCATATGCTCCAATGATTGCCGAAGTGCTTTAATTGCGTGTCGCTCGTTCCCGAGATCATCGTTGCTACTCAGATTGAAGCGCAATGGCTCAAACGCGCCTTCGTTGACAATTCGCGTCAATTCAGCGGCCAACCGCGTCAAAGAATTGATTTGACGGTTTTCATCATATTCCACTGTCAAAAGCTGGGCAGATGGTACGCTTTTTCTAACAGCGTCAATGAGTTGAGACGGGTTAAACCCAATGGCGAAGCCGCAGCCATTATCCGCATAAGCCCGCCACTGGCTTAGCATGTCTGCTTCTTTGGACAGGCAAAACCCAAGCCCTCCCCATAAATCAACGAAGCTATTTAGATAATTCTCGAAAGCCTCCTTGTATTTGTGCTGCAAACCACATTTTAGACTAGCCTCAATCAGACGCCTCTGCGCCCAACGTCCCTCTAATGTATCGTTGGACATATTAAGGTGAGAAAGGCGAACTTCGCCAGAGTTAATTATTGAGAAAAACGTATTTACCGAACAATAATGATATAGCGTCAACAGCACCTCCAACACCTATCATTCAGCCTTACATCATCCCATTGGAGTTTCGTCTACTACCCTTCTTTGGACAATAAGAGGTAGTAGAAATTACCCCCTCACCCTCTCCGCCTTCGCATCATACATCGCTGCCAGAGACGCCCGCGCGTTCACCCTGACGCCTGCAATCTCCACCTCATACTGCGACCCCAGCACCTCCGCCTCGCTCTCGCCCTCGCAGGGCACATAGCCCAGCCCCACGGCGCCGCCGAGGTGGTGGCCGTAATTGCCTGATGTGATGGTCGAGACGATCCGGCCGTCGCGGACCAGCGCTTCGTTGTGGAACAGCAGCGGCTCGGGGTCTTCGAGCAGGAATTGCACGAGGCGGCGGGTGAGACCCTTGTCCTGTTTGGCCAGCACCGCGTCGCGGCCGATGAAATCGGGCTTGGTCGTCTTCACCGCAAAGCCGAGGCCGGCTTCGAGCACATGGTCCTCGTCGGTGATGTCATGGCCGAAATGGCGATAGGCTTTCTCGATGCGGCAGGAATCCAGCGTATGCAGGCCGCAGAGTTTGAGGCTGTGCGCCGAGCCCTCGGCCTCGATCGTCTCGAACACATGCGCGGCCTGATCTGAGGAGACATAGAGCTCCCAGCCGAGTTCGCCGACATAGGTGACGCGATGGGCGCGGGCCAGCCCCATGCCGATCTCGATCTCGCGCGCCGTCCCGAACGGATGGGCGGCGTTGGAGAAATCGTCGGGGCTGACGGCTGCGAGTAGATCGCGCGATTTCGGCCCCATGACGCAAAGCACCGCCTCGCCCGCCGTCACATCGGTGATGACGACAAACTCGTCGCGGAGATGCTTGCGCAACCAGGCGAGATCGCGCTGCAGCGTCGCGCCGGGCACGACGAGCAGGAAGGCGGTTTCCGAGAGCCGCGTGACGGTCAGATCGCTCTCGATGCCGCCCTTTGCATTCAGCATCTGGGTATAGACGATGCGGCCCGCGGCCACATCGATCTGGTTGGCGCAGAGACGGTTGAGGAAAGCTGGCGCGTCGCGGCCCTCGACGCGGATCTTGCCGAAACTCGACATGTCGAACAGGCCGACGCCGTTGCGGACAGTGAGATGTTCGCGGCGCTGATTGTCGAACCAGTTCTGCCGGCCCCAGCTATAGCGATATTCCCGCTCTTGCCCCGGCTCGGCGAACCAGTTGGCCCGCTCATTGCCGGCAACCTCGCCGAACACCGCGCCACGCGCCTTCAAATGTTCATGCAGCGGCGAGCGGCGCACGCCACGGGCCGTGTCCATCTGCCTGAAAGGATAGTGATCGGCATAGAGCAGGCCGAGCGTTTCCGACACGCGTTCGCGCAGATAAGTCCGGTTGCGCTGGAAAGGCTGGGCGCGGCGGATATCGACCTCCCAGAGATCGAAGGGCGGCTCGCCATCGTTCATCCATTGCGCCAGCGCCATGCCGGCGCCGCCGGAGGAGACGATGCCGATGGAATTATAGCCCGCCGCGACCCAATATCCCCTGAGTTCCGGCGCTTCGCCGAGATAATAGCGGTCATCAGGGGTAAAGCTCTCAGGGCCGTTGAAGAAGGTGTGAATGCCCGCCGTCTCCAGCATCGGCATGCGGTTGACGGCCATTTCCAGGATCGGCTGGAAATGGTCGAAATCCTCCGGCAACTGGTCGAAGCAGAAGTCAGTGCGGATCGCCTCCCCCCGGGGCGGCCAGGGCTTGGCCTTGAGTTCGAAGGCCCCCACCAGCATCTTGCCGGCGTCTTCCTTGTAATAGGTGCATTCGTCAGGCACACGCAGCACCGGCAATTGCTTGAGGCCGGCGATCGGCTCGGTGACGATGTAGAAATGCTCGCAGGCATGCAGCGGCACGGTGACGCCGGATTGCCTCGCGAAGTCGCGCCCCCACATGCCCGCCGCATTGACGACATTGTCGGTCTCGATCGTATAGATCTCGCCGTCCTGCTCGCAGGTCACGCCGGTCACACGACCGTTCTTGGTGGTGACGCCGGTGACGATGACGCCCTCGATCACCTGCGCGCCATTCTGCCGCGCGCCCTTGGCCAGCGCCATGGCGATATTGGCCGGATCGCATTGCCCATCAAGCGGCAGATGCACGGCGGCCTTGACGTCGGCGGTATTGAGATGCGGATACATCGCCTTGACTTCCTCAGGGGAAATCTCGCGCACATCGACATTGAAGGCGCGGGCCAGCGAGGCCTGGCGGTAGATCTCCTGCTTGCGCGCCTCGGTCAGCGCCACGGTCATCGAGCCGTTCTGCTTCATGCCCGTGCCGATGCCGGTTTCGGCTTCGAGCTTGACATAGAGATCAGCGGAATATTTGGCGAGCCGGGTCATGTTCTGGCTGGCGCGCAACTGCCCGATCAGCCCCGCCGCATGCCAGGTGGTGCCGCAAGTGAGTTGCTTGCGTTCGAGCAACACGACATCGGTCCAGCCGAGCTTGGCGAGATGATAGGCGACCGAGCAACCGGACACGCCGCCGCCGATGATGACGGCGCGGGCCTTGGAGGGAATGGGCTTTTTCATGGATTTACCCCTGGCATGAGGAGGACGATTTTGCCGGAATGACGTTTTGTCTGGAATTCAGCCTGCGCCTCGGCAATGTCACGGAGCGGATACGTCTTTGATACAAGCGGCCGAACACGTCCGGAATTGATCATGGCGACCAGGTTCGCAAACACATCTCTCGGCTGATAGGTGCAGCCATGCAGCGTGATGTCGTTGAGATAGAGGGTTCTGAGATCCGCCTCGACGATGGGTCCGGCAATGGCGCCGGCCACCGCATAGTCTCCACCTGGCCGCAGGGAGCGGATCCGCGCCGGCCATTGCGGCCCACCGACGATGTCGATAACCCTGTCGAATGTCCTCGCCTCCGGCTCCGCGCCTCTGTCGATGATGTCGCACGCGCCCGCCGCCAGCACGGCGTCAGCCTTGTCCAAGCTGCATTGGCCCGTCACGCGCGCGCCGCGAACCTTGGCAAGCTGCACGGCGGCAAGTCCGACGCCACCCGACGCGCCCGTCACGAGAACCCGGTCGCCCTCGCTTACGCCCGCCCTCGCCAACAGATTCTCCGCCGTCCCGAATGCGCAGGGCATGGCGGCGATTTCAATGTCGGACAGCGGGGACGCCGAGACATCATGGAGATGGCGCGCCGGCACGACACAATATTCGGCGAAAGCGCCGTCGATATCCGAACCGAGCGCCCGATAGGCGGTGGGCGCGTCCTCGCGGGGCTCCGGCATGTTGGTGGGGCAGATGACGCGCTGGCCGGGGGTCCAGCCAATCACACCATCGCCCAAGGCAACGACCCGGCCACAGAATTCGGCCCCCTGAATGCGCGGAAACGAGATCGCGCCCGACCAGCCGCCATCCTCGAAAGTCTCACCTTCGGCCGTCGCGCCGCGCGACTGCGGAGCATACCATCCGAGACGTGTGGCGATATCGGTGTTGTTGACGCCTGCGGCCGCAATTCGCACCAGCACCTCGCCAGGCCTGGGCGACGGAACCGCGATATCATCGCGATAGCGGAGTCTGTCAGGCTCGCCATGCCCAAGCAGTTCCACGCCGGTCATTCTGGCCGGCTGGCTCACGCGCGCAGCCTTTCATTCATGGGATCATAAAGCGGCGTGTCGCCATGGACTGTGGCCTTCAGGCGCTCGCCGAACACTTCGACTTCGAGGGTCTGGCCGGGCACGGCGAGATCGGATCTGACCATGCCGATGGCGATGGATTTGCCGATACGAAAACCCCAATTGCCCGAGGTCGTCTCGCCCACCACCTCATCGCCATGCCAGAGCGTGGACATATAGGGCGCGTCATAGTCGCCGGCCTCGATGGTCATGAGCACGAAACGCTTCGTCACGCCCTGCTGCTTCTCGCGCGCCAAGGCCGCCTTGCCCTTGAAATCAGGCTTGGCCCAATCGACGAAGCGCTCCAGCCCGCCCTGCAGCACGGTGTAATCGGTCGACAGATCGCCCTTCCAGGCGCGGTAGCCTTTTTCCAACCTGAGACTGTCCAGCGCCTCCATGCCGAAGGGCTTCAAGCCATGCTTTTGACCCGCCGCCCAGACGGCGTCGAACACGGCGGCGGTGTCCTCGATCTTGGTGTGAATTTCCCAGCCGAGTTCGCCCGCAAAGGAGACGCGCACCAGTTGCAGCCAGCGCCCGGCGATCTGGCATGATTGGTGGCTGAGCCAGGATTTCGTGAGATCCGCATCCGACACCTCGGCCAGAATGGCGCGAGAATTCGGCCCGCTCAAAATCTGACAGGAGAACTGGTCGGAGACATCGGTCAGCGTAAAGGCCGCGTCCTCCGGCTTGTGCTTCAGGAGCCATTCCCAATCATGCCACTGCGCCGTCGCCGCCGTGATCAGGAAGAAGAAGTCTTCGGCGATCGTCATCACCGACATTTCCGTGACGATGCGGCCCTTATCATCGGCGAAATAGGCTAGGCCGATGCGGCCGGGCTTGGGGATCTTGCCGGTGGTGAGGCTGAAGAGCCATTCGGTCGCCCCCGGCCCCTGCAGCCGGTAGCGCGAAAAACCCGGCAGGTCGAGAATGCCGGCCGCGTCACGCACCGCCAGGCATTCTTCCTCGATGCGCGGGCTCCACGGCCCCTTGCGCGCCCAGGTTTGCGTCGCCTCTTCCGACGTGTCGTCGCCGGGTTTGGCGTACCACATCGCCCGCTCCCAGCCGTTATAGGGCTTGAACACGGCGCCGAAGCCGGCGATCCGGTCATGGATGGCCGATTGCCGCCGGTCGCGGCCCGCCGGCCAGTAATGCTTGGGGAAGTGGATGGCGTATTCGTGGCCGTAGACCTCCATGCCCTTGTCGACGCAATAGGCCGTATCGGTATAGCTGGTGTAGCGGCGGGGGTCGCAGGACCACATGTCCCATTCCGTCTCGCCTTGGGTGACCCATTCCGCCAGCACCTTGCCCGCGCCACCCGCCTGGCAGATGCCGAAGGTGAAGACGCAGGCCTCGAAGGCGTTGGGCACGCCGGGCATCGGCCCGATCAGCGGATTGCCATCCGGCGCGTATGGGATCGGCCCGTTGATGACCTTGGAGAGACCGGCGGTGCCCAGGATCGGCACGCGCGCGACCGCGTCATTGATATGCCATTCCAGCCGGTCGAGATCGTCGGGGAACAGCTGGAAGGAGAAATCCTTGGGCATGGGATCGTTATCCGTCACCCAATGCGCCCGGCAATTGCCCTCATAGGGACCTAGATTGAAGCCGTATTTCTCCTGGCGGAGATAATAGGAGGAATCGACGTCGCGCAGCAGCGGCAGCTTGTGGCCGACCTCCTTGGACCAGGCTTCGAGCTCCGGGATCGTGTCGAACAGCATATATTGATGGCTCATCACCATCATCGGCACGTCGCGACCGAACAGTTTGCCCACTTCGCGGGCGTAATAGCCGGCGGCGTTGACGACGTATTCGCAGCGCACCTCGCCCTTGGCCGTCGCCAGCACCCATTCGCCGTTCTCGCGCCGCGCCGAATCCACCGGGCAGAAGCGGACGATCTTGGCGCCCATGTCGCGCGCGCCCTTGGCCAGCGCCTGGGTCAGCTGCGCCGGATCGATATCGCCGTCATACGGGTCATACAGCGCGCCTTCCAACTCATGCGTCTCGGCAAAGGGATAGCGCGCCTTGATTTCCGCAGGCGAGAGAATGTCGAGATCCATGCCCTGATAGCGGCCCATGCCGACCACGCGCTTGAACTCTAAGAGCCGCTCTTTGCTATGCCCCAGCCGCACCGAGCCGGTGACATGGTAATTCATGGGATAATCGACCTCGCCGCCGAGCTTGCGGTAGAGTTCGGCCGAATAGCGCTGCATGTTCATCAGCGACCAGGACGAGGAGAAAGTCGGCACATTGCCGGCCGCATGCCAGGTGGAGCCGGCGGTCAGCTCGTTTTTCTCGAGCAGCAGGCAATCCGTCCAGCCCGCTTTGGCGAGATGATAGAGGCAGGACGCCCCCACCGCGCCGCCGCCGATGATGACCACACGCGCTGTCGCTGGCAGTTCCGACATGATCCGCTCCCCGATATCCGAGGCCGAAGCCTCGTGAAATTTCCCATTCAATTTTTCATGTTAACGGAAAGCTAGCGCGAATTCTTCAGAATGCAAGCATGAAAATCTTGCATGAAATTTTCATGAGGATTAGGTTGACGGCATTGAAAGAGGTTCCATGCCCCCACGTCCGCTGCTCTCCCAGGAAAACGCGCTTCAACCCGCCGGCGGCGCCGAGATCGACGAAAGCGTGATCGGCGGCCAGATCCGCGAATTGCGCAAGATGCGCGGCAAGACGCTGCAGCAGATCGCCGATGCCGCCGGTATTTCGGTGGGCTATCTCAGCCAGATCGAACGCAATCAGTCGCAACTGCCGATCGGGGTCTTGCGCAAGATCTGCGATGCGCTGGATGTGCATATGAACTGGTTCTTCCAGCCCGCCGATGATGCGCCAGCCGAAGAGCGCGACATCGTCGTCCGCGCGGAAAACCGCCGCCGCCTCACCTTTACCGGTCTCGGCATCCAGGAAGAACTGCTGTCGCCCAATCTTGGCGGCCCGCTCGAGCTGCTCTATTCCACCATCGAACCCGGCGCCGACAGCGGCGACTACAGCCATAACGGCGCCGAAGCCGGCGTGGTGATCTCAGGCGTGCTCGACCTCTGGGTCGGCGACCGCTTCTTCCAGCTCAAAGCCGGCGACAGCTTCGCTTTTGACAGCACCGAAACGCATCGCTGCGCCAATTCCGGGACAGAGCCGGTCAAGGCGGTCTGGGTGATCACGCCGCCGCATTATTGAGATTGTGGGCTTGCCTCACGCCGGAACCGACCGCCTTTCCAAACCCGTCAGGGTTTGTTCGAAGGCGCGCTGAAGAGCGCGCGCCTCAGTCTCGGACGGAGCGACGCTCGACTCACGGTAGATCACGGGAGGTGTGGAGGCCGACTCGACGTCCGCCGACAGCGCATCGTCAACGCTGCTGAGATAGACATCCTCCACAGAGAGCGGGAACGCTCCCAGTTCGAATGCCCGGAGCAGCAATTGGTAGGCTTTCCTCCGACCGGCGCTGTCGACCAGGCTGGAGACCAGGCAAAACCTCCAGGCTTCCAGCGCCTCATCATAGGCCCACATGGCCGACTGCACGCCCAAGCGCATCTCTTCCAGCCCCTCGAGCGTTGCTCGACCATCGGCGATCAACTGCGGAGATAAATCTTTTCGAGCCATGGAAATATGCCTTTGCTCGGGTTGAAGCCGCCGACATCAAATCGAGCGCCTCGGCTTTGCTGGTCTTCGCTCCAGGAAATCTCGCATTGCTGTTCCAGTCGCGCGCCGTCAGCCAGTTGGCGTAGCGAAGTCTGTCGGTTCTCAAACTACCGATTTCGACCTCAAGTTTAGCATGTTCGACGATGACTTCAAGCTGATGCCATTTAGCGCCGCGCGCCTGCTCGGGCATGAGCGCCAGTGAGTTACGGCGAAGATAGAGCGCCTTGAGAGCGAATTCCAGAATTTGTCCGGCGTGGTGATAACATGCGCGCCACCGTTCGACCGCCATCAGAACCGAGGCCGTCTCCTTCTCGTCACTTGCGTAAGCCCACCATTCGTCCGCATCGCCGCGCATCGCGTCAGCCTAGACAGAACCTTGCGCAAGCACAACTCATAAGGGCACAAGCGCAAAGATCAGAGCAACCGCTTCAGCTGCAAAAAGCACCCCGCCGCCAGAAAGCCGATGCCCGCCGTCACCCCGAGCGCCAGCGTCGGACCCGACCAGTGCATCAGGAGCGAGAAGATATAGGGCGCCGCAGCCGACGCGCCGAGACGCCAGCCGGACATGCGGCCGGTGATCTCGCCGTAACCGTCGGAGCCGAACAGCCAGAGCGGCAGGGCGCCGGCGGCGATGGAGTTGATGCCGGAGCCGATGCCGAGACAGATGGCGAAGAGGCCGGCGCCGATCAATCCGCCGCCCGAAACGAGCAGCACGACCACCGCGCCGGCCATGAACAGGCCCGAGAGCAGCGACAGCGTCAGCGGGCTGAGCCGCGCGCCGAACACCATGTTGATCAGCCGGCTGAGCACCTGCGACGGGCCGAACAGGACGCCGATCGATACCGCCGCAGCGCCCAGCCCCAGCGCCGTCAACAGCGGCACCATATGCACCAGCATGGCCGAGAGCGTGAAACCCTGCAGCGCGAAGGCCGCCGCCGCCAGGCGGTAGCCTGTCTTGCGTTCGGCTTGCTTGAGCACGCCCACCACCTTGGCGGCCGCGGACCGCACCACGCCGCGGGCGGCGTCGGTGCGGCGGCGGATGACCACGAAGAGATGCGCCGGCGCGCAGAGGCCGAGATTGAGCGCGGCGAAGAGGAGATAGACCGCCCGCCAATCCAGCTGATGATGCAGCCAGGTGGTGAAGGGCCAGAACAGCGACGAGGCGAAACCCGCCATCAGCGTGAGATAGGTGATGCTGCGGCCGGCGACGCGGGGCGCGATCTCCACCAGCGCCGCAAAGGCTGCCTGATAGAGCACGAGGCCGGAGGCCACCTGCGCGGCCACCACGCCGAGGCCGAACGTGACGCGGTTGGGCGACAACGCGGTCGCCGCGAGCAGCAGAGCCGACAGCACCGAGCCCAGCGCCATCATGCGGCTCGCGCCGAACCGGTCGAGAAGCTTGCCGATCCAGGCGGAGGCGAAGCCGCCGGCCATCAGCGCGGCGGAAAATAGGCCGAAGACGATATCGTCGCTCCAGCCGAATTCGCGGCCCATATCGGGCGCGAGAATGGAAAAGCTGTAATAGAGCGTGCCGTAGCCGACGATCTGCGTCAGGCCGAGGGTGGCGATGATCAGCCGCGGCAGGGCCTCGGCCTCCGCGCGAAGGCCGACGGCCGCCACGCTCATAGAGATTTCAGCGTCACCCGCTCCTCCAGCTTTTCCGCCGCTTCTTTCCGCTCGCTGTAACGATCGGTCAGATACGGGGATATATCACGGGTGAGGAGCGTAAATTTCATCAATTCTTCGCATACGTCGACCACGCGTTCGTAATAGGACGACGGCTTCATGCGTCCGTTCTGGTCGAATTCCGTCCAGGCCTTGGCGACGGAGGACTGGTTGGGAATGGTGATCATCCGCATCCAGCGCCCGAGAATGCGCATCTGGTTGACGGCGTTGAAACTCTGCGAGCCGCCCGACACCTGCATGACCGCAAGCGTCTTGCCCTGCGTCGGCCTGACGGCGCCGATCGACAAGGGTATCCAGTCGATCTGCGCCTTCATGATGCCGGTCATCGCGCCATGCCGCTCCGGGCTCACCCAGACCTGGCCTTCAGACCATTCCGAAAGATCCCGCAATTCTTGCACCTTGGGATGCGTCACCGGCGCGCCGTCCGGCAAAGGCAGCCCTTCGGGATTGAAGAAACGAACCTCTGCGCCGAAATGCGCGAGCAGCCGCCCCGCCTCCTCGGCCAGCAGGCGGCTGTAAGACACCTGCCGCAGCGAACCATACAGGATCAGGATGCGCGGCTTATGCGTCGAAAACGGCCGGCGCAACGCGTCGAGATCGGGCAGGCGAAAATGCTCGAGCGCTGCCGCGGGCAGATCGGCTGCTTCAGGCTGGGATTGCGGATCAGACAAGGCGCTTCCCCTGATCGTCCAGAATCAGTTCGCCGTCTTCCTTGGCGAAGGGGCCGCTGAAGGTGTCGGGCAAAATGTCCAGCGCCTTCTCCGACGGACGGCAGAGGCGCGTGCCGAGCGGCGTGACGACGAAAGGCCGGTTGATCAGGATGGGATGCTCAAGCATCGCGTCGAGAAGTTGATCATCGGTGAGCGCGGGATCGTCGAGGCCGAGTTCGGCATAGGGCGTGCCCTTTTCGCGGATCGCCGCGCGCACGGTCAGGCCCGCGTCGCGGATGAGCACAATCAGCGTCTCGCGCGATGGCGGCGTCTTCAGATAGTCGATCACGGTGGGGGCGATACCCGCATGTTCGATCAGCGCCAGCGTGTTGCGCGAGGTGCCGCAGGCGGGGTTGTGATAGATGGTGGCAGTGAAGCTCACACTGTTTCTCCCATGGGTTTTTCAGGATGAACGGGACGCTCGGCGAACAGCCAGCGGCAGAGCGCCAGCGCCAAAAGCGCGCCGATCAGTTCGGCGAGGATAAAGCCCGGCAGGTCGTTTGGACGGATGCCGGAAAAGGTGTCGGTCAGCGAACGGGCGATCGCCACCGCCGGATTGGCGAAGGAGGTGGATGCGGTGAACCAATAGGCCGCGGTGATATAGAGCCCGACCAGCGTCGGGATCTGTTCGGGCCTGTGACGCAAGCCGCCGAGAATGGTGATCACCAGCCCCGCCGTCGCCACCAGTTCTGCGAACCACTGCGCGCCGCCGGTGCGGACTGTGGCAGAGGCGGCCAATAGCGGCAGGTCGAACATCAGATGCGCAACCATGGTGCCTACGACGCCGCCGAGGATCTGCGCGCCGACGTAAAAGCCGGCGTCGCGACCGCCGATCTCACGCCTGACAAGGAAGATCAGCGTGACGGCCGGATTGAAATGCGCCCCCGAGATCGGCCCAAGCAAAGTGATCAGCACGAAGAGGATCGCCCCGGTCGGGATGGTGTTGCCGAGCAGCGATACAGCCACATCGTCACTCAGGCGGTCGGCCATGACGCCGGAGCCGACCACGGTGGCGACGAGCAGCGCCGTCCCGAGCGTTTCGGCGACGAGGCGCCGAGAAAGATCGGTCATGGGTCACCCAGCCTCAGACAGGGAGCGGCCGATGTCGCGTACGCGGCTTTCGGTCGTCAGGCGGTCAAGGCTCGCCAGCGGCAGACTGACAAAGGCATTGACTCGGTTGCCGAGCATGCGATGCGCGTCTGCGAATGCCAGGCGTTTTTCGCTCTCGCTGCCTTCCGCGGCGGCGGGATCGGGAACGCCCCAATGCGCGGTGATCGGATGACCCGGCCATATCGGACAGGATTCGGCGGCGGCGCTGTCGCAGACGGTGAAGACGAAGTCCATATGCGGCGCGCCCTCGGCGGAGAACTCCACCCAGCTCTTCGAACGCGCCTGGCTGACGTCGTAACTCAGGCTGCGCAGCAGATCGAGCGTGTAGGGATGCACCTCGCCCTTGGGCTGAGAGCCTGCAGAATAAGCGCGAAACCGCCCCTTGCCGGCGCGGTTGAGCAGCGCCTCGGCGATGATCGAACGGGCGGAATTGCCCGTGCAGAGAAAGAGAACATTGTAGATCTTGTCCGTCATGACGCTCCCCCAATGGTCGTTGCGGATGGAATGCAGCATGCTGCGACGTCGAGAGCCGGCGCGCAGATGTCGGGATGGCCGGCGCAGCAGTCGCGCATCAGAAACTGCACGAGCGCGCCGAGCGCAGAATAATTGGCCGTATAGATGATCGAGCGCGAAGCGCGTTCGGACGCGATCAACCCGGCGCGATCGAGTTCCTTGAGATGGAAGGAGACGTTGGAGGCGGAGACGCCGGCGCGCTCGGCGATGTCGCCGGCCGCCAGCCCGTCCTTGCCGGCCACCACCAGCATGCGCACGATACCGAGCCGGGTCTCCTGCGCGAGCGCGGCGAAGGCTGAAAGCGCGTCCTTGTCATCCATGATTCAATATTCCTATGATTCTTGAAATATTGAATAAATGAAATGCCGGCTTGTTGCAACAGCCGGCGCGCTTGTTCAGATCTTGCGGGTGACGAGCTCGGCGACGGCCGACCAGACGTGATAGAGCGAGCTGCCAGGCGCGGAAGTCGCCACCATCTTGCCATCGAGATCGAAGCAATCGCGCCAGAAGCCGTTCGGGCCGCCGGTCATATAGACTTCGAGAAGATCCGTAGCCGCCTTATCCGCCAGGCTCCGGTGCTCGCCGTCGGGATCGGCGAGGCCGAGCATCAGATGCGCCTTGACGCGCTCCGCCTGCGCCCAGAGCCTGCGGGTCCGCTTGCGCGGCCGACCGTCAGGACCGACTTCATCGATCAGAAAGCCGCTCTGCGCATCCTGGCCGAGCCTCAGCGCCGTCGCCAGCAGGCGCGCCGCGAGATCGCAATGATCGCCGCCCGCCAGTTCGTCATAACGCCGGATGAGCCAGACCCATTCGGCCATATGTCCCGGCTCGAAACGGTCGGAGCCCAATTCGGACGATAGCCGCCAGAGCGGGCCGAAGAACTCGCGAAGAGCGCCCATCTCCTCGTCGAAGAACCTCGTCTTGAACAGGCCGAAGAGTTCACCCGCGCGGGCAGCATGACGCGGGTCGCAGCCGGTGTCCCACAGCGCGATCATCGCCTCGAAACAATGCATATGCGGGTTCTGCCGGCGCGGCAGCGTCCCCAGATGATCTTCCGCCCAGCCGCCGCCAGGGGCTTTGAACGTGACATCCATAACCGCGAGAGTCTCGGCGATCGCCTCGTCATAGGCGGATTTGCCGGTGGCCTCTGCGAGCCAGGCCTGCGCCAGCAGCACGCAGGCGTGATCATAGAGATCTCGGACGGGATCGGTGATTTTTCCCTCCGTCAGGCTGATGGCGCGAGCGAAGCCGGGCGCATCCCCCGCCACCCAGGCGATGCGTCTCAGATGTTCATACGCCGTCTCCGCCCTTTCCAACCCGTCGGCAGGGCCGACGCCGAGGGCCGCCGCCTGCGCATAGACATAGATCTGCCGCGCCGCCGTGCGGATGCGCACGACGCCGCTCCCGTCCTGCGCGCCGTCGAGCTCCAGCCCCTCGACGAACTGCCCTGCCCTCTCATCGAAAGCCGCATCGAGCCAGGCGGGCAGGATGCGGTCGATGAAATCCTGGCGGAGACGGATGAGAGACATGGGCTTTCCCTGGATTGTTCGGCGGCGGAATTTAGCCCGCCTTTCCTGTCGCCACAATGAACGTATGCAGACATGGTGAATGGTGCGACGCAAAATATTCCAGCCGCTGCCGACGACGAACGGGAACCGGCTTTGATCCTGAGAGTTTCGATCCGCGCCCCTCCGAAATGGAACCTTGCTTCATGACGTTTCCCACCGCCACCTACCGCCTGCAGTTTCGCAACGGCATGACCTTCGATCGCGCCATCGATCTCGTTCCCCATCTCAACCGGCTCGGCGTCAGCCATCTCTATTGCTCGCCGATTTTCACCGCCGCCGCCGGCTCCACCCATGGCTACGACATCGCCGATCCCAATGAGATCGATCCGGACCTCGGCGGCCGCGACGGCTTCGACCGTTTGGCCAACGCGCTGCGCGCCGCCGACATCGGCGTCATTCTCGACATCGTGCCCAATCATCTCGCCGCTTCCCTCGACAATGCCTGGTGGCGGAGCGTCGTGGAATGGGGGGCCGAGAGCCCCTATGCCCGTCATTTCGACATCGACTGGAGCCAGCGGCTGACCCTGCCTTTCCTGTCGACGCCGCTCGAGGAGGCGGCAAGGCTCGACGAAGCGCATCTGGCTTTCGACGCAGACCAGGGCGTGCTGGCCTTTTCCTTTTACGGCAGCGCCTATCCGCTCACTCCGAGCAGTTACGCCGCCGCCCTCTCCTGCATGTCGGGTCCAGGCCTCCGGGAAATACTGGCGCTCGCCGCCGCCGCCCGGCCCGACAATTCCGACGACTTTCACGAGGCGATGCGGCAGGCGCTCACCGGGGCGACCGATCTCAACGCCGCGCTTCGCAGCGCGGTGTCGCCGGAACGACTGGTCGAGATCGTAGGGCTCCAGCCTTGGGCGCCCATCCAGTGGCAGAAGGCGGCGAGCGGGCTCAGCTATCGCCGCTTCTTCGAGATCACAGGTCTCGTCGGCCTCAGGGTGGAGGACGAGGCCGTGTTCGAGGACAGTCACGCCCTCATTCTCGATCTGGTCGAAAAAGGCGTGGTCGACGGCCTGCGGGTCGATCATATCGACGGGCTTGCAGATCCGGAAGCCTATCTCGTCAAGCTCCGGCAGCGCATTGGCCCCAACACCTATCTCGTGGTCGAAAAGATCCTCGAACATGAAGAGCAGTTGCCGGCGCAGTGGCCGGTGCAGGGCACGACCGGATACGAAGTGATCGCCACCACGGCGCTGGCGCTCGCGCCCGACGATCTCGAGCCGCTCGATCGCGCCTACTCTGCTCTCGCTGGGCGCGATTTAGATCCGCAAGCCGAGTTTCGGACGGCGCGCCAGTTGATGATCGACGTCAATTTCGAAGGCGAGGTCAAGGCGCTCGAGCGCATGGCCGTGGATCTCGCCGCCTGCGAGGAAGACTGTTCGACGCCGGACCCCGAGGGCATGAGCAGGGCTCTGCGCGAGCTGCTCGCCGCCTTCCCGGTCTATCGCACCTATGGCTCGAAGTCCGGCCTTCGCGCGCAGGACGCCGATGTGCTGCTGAAGATCTTCGAGCGCCTCTATCGCCAGGCCGACGGGACAGACGCGGCCAATTTGCGCTGTCTCCAAGCCATTCTACGCGGCGACATGCGACCGGAAAACCTCGAAGACGCCGTCCGTTTCCGCACCCGCATGCAGCATCTCACCGGCCCCCTGCTGGCAAAAGCGCTCGAGGATACGTTCTTCTATCGCTATCACCGACTGCTCGCTCTCAACGAAGTCGGTTGCGACCCCTTCATCGCCGGCGGCTCCGTCGAGCATTTTCACGCCCGCATGAAGGAGCGCGCGTTACGCCAGCCGAACGGTCTTTCGGCGACCTCGACGCATGACACCAAGCGCGGCGAAGACGCCCGCGCCCGTCTCTTCGCGATCGCCGAAGCGCCCGACGTCTGGGCCGACGCCGTCTCGCGCTGGCGCAAGATGAATGCGACCGGCGTCGTCCAGCTTCCGGATGGGCCTGCGCCGGAGCCCGAGGTCGAATGGATGATCTATCAGGGGCTGGCCGGCGCCTGGCTGCTCGGTGAAGACGGCGAAAGCGAAGCCAGCCTCTCCGCCTTCCACGACCGTTTCCTCGCCTATGTGGAGAAGTCCGTGCGGGAAGCCAAACTGCGCGGCAACTGGTCCGACGCAGGCAACGATTATGAAAAAGCCGTCCTCGCCTATGCCGCCGGCTTGTTCTCACCGGAGGCCGCCGCCTTCCGCGCCGATTTCGAGACGACGCTCCTGCCCTTCGCCCGCGCCGGTCTGATCAACAGTCTCACCCAGACCTTGATCAAGCTGGCCGCGCCCGGCATTCCCGACATCTATCAGGGATCGGAAGGGCTGGACTTCTCTTTGGTCGATCCCGACAATCGCCGTCCGCTCGACGTCGACGCGCTGACGGCGCTGGAGGCATCCGACGCGCCGCCTGGCTGGCCCCGGACGGCGGCGGATCTCGCGACACAGAAATACCGCTTGGTCGCCGACATGCTGTCGCTCCGCAAACGGGCTCCGGCACTGTTTGCGGACGGTCATTACGCGCCCCTGTCGGTGGAAGGTCCGGCTAGCGCCCATGCCGTCGCTTTCGCCAGGATGATGGGAGAGACGGCGTTGATCGTCGTCGCGCCACGCCTGCCGCTCGCCCTGATGCGCGACGGCGACGGCGCAGCTGCGTTCCGCGAGGCCACATTGCCTCTTCCCGCCGACTTGGCGAGCCTCACATTCACGTCGATGACGTCAGGGGAGACTGTCGCAGTCGAAAACGGAGCGGTGTCGCTAAATCATCTGTTCGACGACGCGCCCTACGCCGTGCTTCTGGCGGGGCCGTGACGAAAACGACAAGCATACGAAAGGGGACCTCCGTCACGGGCGGTCCCCTTTCGCGTGAGGACATGGTCTTATTGGGAATACAGCGCTATGAGCGCCAATCGTTCGGCGCGCCGACAAGTGGCCCGATCCGCGGCGTGGGCGCGCCGCGGCGGAATGCGATTGAGAAGTGGTCCAATCAGGCCGCAGGGGCTTCCTTGGTTTTCCGAGACGCAGGCTTTTTGGCGGACGTCGCTTCGTCGGACTTCTTGGCGGCCGCGGCGGGTTTGGCGGCGGCCGGTTTCTTCGCAGCGGGTTTTTCGGCCCCCTCCGGCTTCTTGGCGGCGCGCGGCTTGGCGGACTTGGCCGCCGCCTCGTCCTCGGCCTCTACATCAGCGACCGCCTGCGACCAATGCGCTTCGTGCAGACCGTCCGGCTGTCCAGCGCCTTCCCAGATCTGGTGAGCACGCTTGCGGATACGGTCCTCTTTGGTGTCTGTCATGCTGTGAACTCCCCATCGTCGGGCTCTGAAAGGATGTCGTCGCTATCGGCGGCGGCTCCCGCCTGCCGCGGCCGGCTAACGGTTCAAGCCTGAAGTTGTTCCACGCTCAACTCATGCGCTCCAGGTGGAATCGAGCATATGCTAGCAGGTGCGAGATGGAAACAGCGGCGCCGCAAAATGCCGGATTTTGGACAGGAACATTGCTGGATTGACAGCGTTGACCCGCGCATTTACGCCTTGAGCTCGATTGGTCTGGATCGGACACGCATGACAACTCCCCAACTGCTCGCTCTCGGCGTCATCGCGCTCATGATGGCCGTGTTCATCTGGGATCGCGTCCGCTACGACGTGGTGGCCTGCGGCGCTCTGGCGCTGAGCGTCATCGTCGGGATCGTACCCGCCGACAAGGCCTTTTCGGGCTTCAGCGACGACATCGTCATCATCGTCGGATCGGCTCTGGTGGTCAGCTACGGCGTCGCACGGTCCGGCATCGTCGATCTCACCATCAAACGCTTCTTCCCCAACCTGCAGACCGTGCATGCGCAGCTCGCGCTGCTCATTCTTTCGGTCGCGATCCTCTCCGCCTTCATCAAGAATATCGGCGCCCTCGCCATCATGATGCCGGCCGCCTTCCAGTTCGCCCGCAAGAGCGGCAAATCGCCGTCGCTCTATCTGATGCCGATGAGTTTCGGAGCGCTGCTCGGCGGCCTCATGACGCAGATCGGCACCTCGCCCAACATCGTCGTGTCGCGGCTGCGCCAGGAGTTGACCGGCGAGACCTTCACCATGTTCGACTTCACGCCGGTGGGCGCGGCGCTGACCGTGGTCGGCGCAGCCTTCCTGATCTTCTTCCACTGGATCCTGCCCGAGCGGCGCAACGAAAACCCGTCGCTCGAGGAATCGCTCGACAGCAAGATCTATTCGACGGAAGCGACGGTGACCGACGAGTCGCCGATCAACGGCAAGGCGCTGAGCGACCTGCTGCAATATGGCGATCGCGAAATCGTCGCCACTGCCGTGATACGCGGCCATACTCGCATGACGCCGTTTCCGGATCTGGTCATGCATACGGGCGACACGATCATTCTCGAAGGCAGCCCCAACAATCTCGATCGGGCCGTGCTCGGCGCGAAACTGAAGCTGCAGGGATCCCGCGCGCTGGTCAAGGACCGCGCCGACCTGATTTCCGTCGAAGCGGTCGTGACGCGAGAATCCTCGTTGGTCGGCCTGTCGGCGCGGCAATTGTCGCTGTCGAACCGGCGCAACGTCAATCTGCTGGCCGTAAGCCGCCAGGGACACCGCCTGTCGGAACGCTTGTCGGAACTGGTGCTGCAGGAAGGCGACGTCATCGTGCTGCAGGGCAGCCGCGCCACGCTGCCGAGCGTGCTTCAGGATTTCGCCTGCCTGCCGCTCGCCCAGCGCGACATTTTGCTGGGCTCCACCCGCCAGGCCTATCTGCCGGTGATCATTCTGGCGGCCGCCATGGGCGCGACCGCGATCGGCATCGCCTCGGTGCCCGTCGCCTTCTTCTGTTCGGCGCTGGCCATGGTGATTTTCGGCGTCATTCCGCTCGCCGATGTCTACAAAGCCTTCGACGGGCCGATCCTGATCATGCTCGCGGCGCTCATCCCGGTCGCCGATACGCTGAGGACGTCGGGCGCGAGCGAAATCCTCGCCCATAATCTCGGCGAACTCGCCCATACCATGCCGTCCTGGGGCGCGCTGACCTTGATTCTGGTGACCGCCATGGCGGTGACGCCGTTCCTCAACAATGCCGCCACCGTGCTGGTCATGGCGCCCATCGCCGCGTCTTTCGCCACCACGCTCGGCTACAAGCCGGAAGCCTTCCTGATGGCGGTGGCGATCGGCGCGGGCTGCGACTTCCTCACTCCGATCGGTCACCAGTGCAATACGCTGGTCATGGGTCCCGGCGGCTACCGCTTCAGCGATTATCCGAGGCTCGGTCTGCCCCTGTCATTCATCGTGGTGATCGTGAGCGTTCCGATGCTGCTCTGGGTCTGGCCGGTCAGCTGAGCAGTTCGAAGTCGGCGACGATCGGCAGGTGATCGGAGGCTTTTCGCGCCAGCGGCGTATCGATCACCCGCGCGTCGATCAATTTCAGCCGATTGTTGTGAAAGACATGATCGAGGCGCAGCAGCGGCCATCGCGCCGGAAACGTCGCCCGCCAACGACCCTCTCCGCGCGGCGCGGCGACTGTCATCGAACGTGAAATCACCTGGAATGCGCGCGAACTCGGAACCGCGTTGAAATCGCCGAGCAGCAGCGTCGGCGCGCGGCGGCAGCGCTCATGGCCGAGCCATCCGGGACCGAGAAGCGTTTCGGCCTGCAAGGTCCGCTCCGCCGAGGACAGGCCGAAATGGGTGTTGAACACCTGCAGCTTCCGGCCGTCCACGTCGATCTCGATCCACAACGCGCCGCGCGGCTCGCCGCGGGACGGCAGCGCCGCGGCGCGGTGCAGCGTCGACGGCAGCGCCGTCAGCAGCGCGTCGCCATAGCGCTCTTCCTCGACATGAAGCGCCGGATGGAAATGAGACCGCATCTTCAGATGAGCCGCGATCACCTCGGCCTGATCTATGCCGCCCGATCGCTTGCGACCGACATCGAGTTCCTGCAACGCGATGACCTCGGCGCCGCTCTCGGCGATGACCTCGGCGATGCGCTCCGGATCGTGTCGGCGATCCGAACCACGGCAGCTATGCACATTATAGGTGAGCGCGCGCAAAACGCGCCGGGCGGGAATGTCCTTCGGCGTAAGCATGCCGGGGGAACCCATTGCGGCCGGATTCGTTCCCTTCCCACACTTCAGGAGACCGGCGGTCCATGTTTCTCAAATATCTCGCGCGCGCCATTTTCGTCCTCGCCATCCTCGGCGCGATATACCTTCTCGTGCGAACGCTCCGGCAATATTCGTTTGATGAAATCCTTACGACGCTCGCCTCGATACCGGTCAGCCATTTGGCGATCGGCCTGGGCTTCGCCGCCTGCTCCTATTTCTGTCTCGCCGTGGGCGACTGGCTGGCGACGCGTTACGCCGGCAAACCGTTGAAATTCCGCCAGACTGCGCTGGCGTCTTTCGTCAGCCTGTCGATCGGCCACAATGTCGGCGTGGCGGCGCTGTCGAGTGGAGCGGTGCGCTATCGCTTCTATTCCCGCTGGGGCCTCGATGGCGAAGCCGTGGCCAAGATCATCCTGTTCTGCGGTGTGACCGTCGCGCTCGGATTGTCGACGCTGGGATCGATCGGCATGGCTTTGCGGCCCGAAGACGCCGGCGACATGATGAAGCTCGATACGAGCACGATCCGCATGCTGGCCGCGGCCTTCGCCGTCTTCCCGGTCGTCTACCTCGTGCTCTGCGCCGTGCTGCGCAAACCGCTGCGCATTCGCTCCTGGAGCATGAAGCTGCCGCCGATGCGGCTGGCGCTGGCGCAGGTGGCGGTCGGCACGATCAACTTCTCCTTCGTCTCCGCCGCGCTGCACCAGATGCTGACGGCCTTTGCTCCGGCGAGCTATCTGAAGGTCGCCGCCGCCTCGATCACCGCCAATATCGCCGCGATCATCTCGCATGTTCCGGGCGGCCTCGGCGTGCTGGAAGCCACGATCGTGCATATCCTGCCGGGCGCCTCGTCGATCGCCGCCGTCATCGCTTTCCGCGTGGTCTACTACTTCATTCCGCTCGCCTTCGGCCTCGCCTTGCTGGCGATGAGCGAACTTCTGCTGAAAAAGAAGGCGGCGGGCTATCAACCCGCCGCCGCCGAATAATCCATTATCCGTCCTCCACCCAAACGCCCCGGTCGCATATCGCCGCCGGGGCGTTTCCGTTACATGTCCTTGCGCGCCTGCGGCGCGACCAGGCTGGTCAGCCGCCCCATGAGCGCGTCCCAGAGCCGCCGGGCGCCCTTGATGGGCGTGAAGGGCTTGCGCGGATCGACCATGCCGGTCCCGAACACCGGTCCGGTCTGGCCTTTTTCGGCGTCGACCGCCAGGATGCGCAGCCCGCGCGGTTTGGTGTTCAACTCCTCGATCGCGCCGATCAGGCTGGCGCGCCGCGTGACGGCTGCGCGAACGTCCTGCTCCGAACAATCCAGATGTTCCGCCATCAGCCGATCGCGCAACGACAGGATGGCGCCCTTGCATGCGCCGTTCTCGGCCTCGATGGCGATGTCGGATTCCGTATCCAGGCCCTCGGAACGATTGTTGAGGTTGGAAGAACCGAGCCGGATGAAACGATCGTCGACCACCACGAGCTTGGCGTGGACGAGGATGTCGCATTCGCCGCCCCTGTGATCCGGCACGACCGGATAAAGGGCGCGGAAGCGACCATGGCGATCGGCGCGTTTCAGACGGCGGATCAACCGGTCGCGATTGGCTCCCATCATGATCTTCTCGAGAAAACCATGCGAAAGACGCGTCACGATCACCACCACTTCGGGCCCGTCGGGTTCGGCAAGGCGTTTGGCGAGCAGTCGGCCGACCTCGAAGGAGGCGAGATATTGCGTTTCGATATAGATCGAATCCCGCGCGGAGGCGAGCGCGTCCATCGTCAACCGCATCGCCTCGCGGCGACTCCTGCGGCCGCGAATGCCGGGCTCCGTGCGGGCGAGCGCCACCTCACACCCGCCGAAGTCGTCCGAGACGCTCCCCGGCCAGACGGCGTCGGTGCTTTCGATGGGCGCCGGCGAAATATCCTCGCCGTTGGCGTGCCGCCAGCGGCGTCTGGCGAGATCGCCGATCATCGCAGCCGCAGACCCCGACAGCGCCGCCTGCAGATCATGCACGGGCTCGTAGGTCTCGCCTGACGGCGTGACGCGCAGCGGATTGTCGGGATCGTGGCGAGGGTCGTCCCAGCGCTTGTGGGTGAGATCGATGCCGCCGATGAAGGCCAGTTGATCGTCGATCGTCACGAATTTCTGGTGATGGGAGCCGCGGATCGCATGCCGGCGGTCGAAGCGCAGATGGATGCGCGGATGCGCCGACCAACTGTTTTCGGAAAACAAGGCGAGAGACTTGCCGGAATAGATCGGCCCCATGGCCCAGACGAGAATTCGGATCTCCAGGTCGCCGTTCGCCTCCACGAGCGAGCGAAGCAGCTCGCCCAAGGTCTCGCTCGGGCGATCTGGCCGCAGATAGATGTCGGGGTTGAAGTCCCAGCCGACGATCCAGATCGTTCGGCGCGCTTGGCGCAACGCCTCGTCGAGCGCGGTGAAGTAAGCCGCGCCGTCGACCATGAAGCCGACGCGTTCGGCTACGGCCGCGCGCCACGCGTTGACGCCGACTTTCACGATCTGATCCTTGTTAAGCGAAATGTAGTCCGGGTTCGGCATGTGTATTCCCCTGATCCGCATGCGACTGATGCGGATCAACACGGCAGCCGCCGACTTGTTCCGTTGTCTCTCCGCAAAGAAGCCGCTCCGCCGGCTTCACGCTCCGGAGGTCAGCCAAGCGTTCCGTCCGGGGAGCGGCCCTTTCGCAGGAGATCGAGAGGATCGCGTGAGGTTCTCTCCTGCACACGGACAACACCAGGGCTTCCGCTCGGTTCCGGCCGTTTGTCGAAAAGATCGTGAAGCAGTGGCGGCAGGGAACAGAAATGCAGCGCTTCACGTTTGATCGCGGCAATCGAACAGGAGCGGATGATGAGCACGGCGCAGAAAGACATCGAAGGTCGCGACGAGACGGCGAGCGTAAAGGACAAGTCGAAAAAAGGTCCGGCGGAAGGGCCGCATGCGCGCCAGGATCTGACCGATCATGAAAAGACGCCAGGGTCTGGCGCTCTGGTCGACAAGGATGGCGTCGGCAGCGACGCGGACGGCGGCGTCGGCTGATCAGTGAACCGGCGGAACGGCGCTGCGACGAAAGAGGCCATGCCCGACATCGATCAACGCGTCGACCGCCCCCCGTAGCGAAAAGCCGCCATGAGCGCGAACCGCGTCCGGCGCGCTGTCGCCGAAGGCGAATATAAAGGGAATGCCGAGCGCGTCCAGCCGTTCACAGAGGAGGAACGCGTCGCGCGTTTCCAATTCGATATCGATGACTGCGGCGTCGACCTGCCGGCTCTTCAAAAATTCGTGAGCCTCGGCAACGCAGCCGACCACGACAAATGCGCCGCCCCAGCCCTCCACCAGCCGCCGCGTCTGGTCGGAGAGAAAGAAATCTTGATCGATTACCAGCAGAGTCTTGCCGTTGAACAAGTCTCTCGCCTCGTCTCGTGCGGGATCCATAGCGCATGCTTTCTAGTCACTCGACAGCATATACGCCTGGATGCTGCGGACAGTTCTTAGGCGAAGGAAATAACACCTCCGGGATCTGATTAAACGCCGAACGGTCCAACCTCAACCCCCGCGACGACATGAAGAAGTCTTCTCCGGCAACCGGCGTTTTAGCCTTCTCACGTCTCCTGCGCCGCATGTCTGCAGAGCTCGATCAATCCGATGACAGCGGCATTCAGCGCGCAGGGCCTGCTTGATTGCTATCGATATTGATGTGGCGACCACGAACCCACCGCATTTCCCAGCCACGCTTGAACTTCAGGCCGTTGCAGTTAAGAAAGATCGGATGGGAACTGAGGATGAGCAACAGCGGAATGACTGACAGTGAACTATTTGCTCAATCCGGCGTTGATCGCCTGATGACACGACAGGCAGAGAGAATGACCTATTTCGGTGACATGCACGGCGCAAAGAGATCTTCAAGCGAACTGGCCGAGGCGCGAACGCTCGTCGTCCGTTTTCTTGCCGATTTGCGCGACCATCCGATCGGCCATGACATCCTCGACGCGGCGGAATTGCCGGCCACGCGCCGCGAGATGATCGAAGCGTTTCAGCGATTGATCGCGCACGAGCCGCGCGCGCGCATCCGCGATCAGCTCAAACTGGTCGGCTTGCTGCTGTCGCAATATCAGGACGGCGTGGGAGCAAGGCTTCGGGTCCAGGCGGTTTCGGTTGCGATGGAAGAGCCCGATTACATCCAGCCCGACAGTTCGGCCGTAGAACGGATAGAACGAGCGCTGTCGGCGGTCGAGCCTGATCGCGCCTGGCTGGCGGAGTTGTTCGATCGCGCCGCAGAACAGGCAAAATCCTCCGCTCCGCAGGCGCATATGGCCGAGGCCATGCGCAATCGCGGCCATGGCCGCGGCAACGATGGCTGGATGGCCCGATAAACCGACGATGAAGACATCGAAGACATTACCGGAGGGCCCTGGCGGCCTGAAAACGATCAATACGGCGCCGTTCGGCGCGACAAGGAGCGGGCGACGTTGACATCCCAAGCCGATCTCGACGCCTGTGCGCGCGAGCCCATACACATACCGGGCGCAATCCAGCCTCACGGGGCCCTGGTTGCGCTCGACATGACCTCTTCGACGCCGCTCTGGGCGTCACGGAACTTCGAGTCCAGACTGAAGTTCCGGCCAGAGAGAGAAAGTTTCACAACGGGAGCCATGGCGGATCTCTGCGACGCGATCGGCTCCTGGCGCCGCGGGGAGGAAAAGACGCTGCGCAAGGCCCTGCCCAAGGCAGGGTGCACGGCTTTCGTTCATCGCAGCGGCGATGTCGCGATCGTCGATTTCGAACCTCTGTCGGGTGATGCGACCGACGAACTGCTGTCGCATCTCGCAAACTTCGCGCCTTTGCTCGCCTCCCGGGCCGATATCGATGCGGCGCTCGAGGCGACGGCGCGGTTCGTCGGGCAGCTCAGCGGTTTCGATCGCGCCCTCGTCTACCGCTTCGACGAGGCCTGGAATGGCCAGGTGCTGGCGGAGTGGAATTCCGGCGCCCTGCCCTCCTATCTCGGCCTTCATTTCCCGGCCGACGACATTCCCGCGCAGGCCCGTCGTCTCTACGCCCTGAACCGCACGCGCATCATTCCCGATATCGACTATACGCCGGTGGATCTCGCCGCCCTGCATCCCGACGCCGGCGACCAGTTGGACCTGAGTTTCTCGCAGATCCGCAGCGTCTCGCCGGTGCATCTGGAATATATGCGCAACATGGGCACGGCCTCGTCCATGTCGATCTCGATCATGGTTTCGGGCCAGCTCTGGGGTCTGGTGGCCTGTCACAGCCGCGCGGCTCACTATGTGTCGCCGGCGCTCAGGGACGCCTGCGACTTCGCCGTGCAATCCTTGGCGATCCGCATCGCCTCGCAACGAGATTCCGAAAACGCGTCCCAGCGCGCCCGGCATGCCAGCGTCCACGGCCATTTGATCGGCGCCACGACATCGGCGGCGACCTGGAGCGAGGGCCTGTTGCGGGCTTCCGACCAGTTGCTCGCCTTCGTCTCGGCGAGCGGAGCCGCGATCGTTGAGGACGGCGACGACGTCAAGACCGTCGGCCGTGTGCCGCCCCTCGGCGACATCAAGCGCCTCATCGCCTGGCTGTCGGAGCGCGACGACGGTGACGTCGTCGTCACCGACCGTTTGTCGGAGATCTTCGATACAGACGGAAAAATGGTCGAGGTCGCGAGCGGCGTCATGGCGCTGCGCGTGTCGGAACTGCATCATAGCTGGCTGATCTGGTTTCGTCCGGAAGTGGTCCAGACCGTCACCTGGGGCGGACGTCCCCACAAGACGGTGTCGGAAAACGGACGCATTCACCCCCGCCATTCGTTCGACGCCTGGAAAGAACAGGTGCGCGGCAAATCGGCCCCCTGGCGCATGACGGAGGTCGAGGCGGCCCGGGCGTTGCGCGCCGCGATCATCAACATCGTGCTCAAGAAAGCCGAGGAGCTCGCCCAACTGAGCGATGAACTGCGTCGCTCGAACAAGGAGCTGGAGGCTTTCAGCTATTCGGTCTCGCACGACCTGCGTGCGCCGTTTCGCCATATCGTCGGCTTCGCCCAGCTGCTGCGCGAGCGAACGCCGGGGCTCGATGAAAAGTCCCGGCACTACCTCGCCACGATCACCGATTCCGCCATGGCGGCGGGCCGGCTGGTCGACGATCTCCTGAATTTCTCCCAGCTCGGTCGAACGGCGATGGCCTCCCGACCGGTGGACATGAACAAGCTGGTGGCCGAAGTCGTGCGCAGCCTTCAGCCTTCCCTCGAGGATCGCAAGATCGCCTGGACGATAGGAGACCTGCCGCCGGCGCATGGAGATCCGGGTCTCCTCCGCCAGGCCTGGTTCAATTTGATTGAAAACGCGGTGAAATACACCCGCCCGCGCGCCGAAGCGTCTATAGAGATTTCCGGACAGCGCATCGGCGACATCTCCACGTTCAGCGTCAGCGACAACGGCGTGGGCTTCGACATGGCCTATTACGGCAAGCTCTTCGGCGTCTTCCAGCGCCTGCAGCGCGTGGAGGATTTCGAGGGAACCGGCATCGGCCTGGCATTGACACGCCGCATCATCGAACGGCATGGCGGTGAAATATCGGCCACCGGCGAACCCGACGCCGGAGCGCGATTCGAGTTCCGTTTGCCGACAAATCCGAAAGGAGACAGGAAACTTGCCTGAACTTCGGCCCATTCTGCTCGTGGAGGATAGTCCGCGGGATCTTGAGCTGACGCTGACCGCTCTCGAAAAATGTCAGCTGGCCAACGAGATCGTCATCGCGCGCGACGGCGCCGAGGCGATCGACTATCTGTTCCGGGAAGGCGTGCAAGCCGAGCGCACGCCTGGCGATCCGACCGTGGTGCTGCTCGACCTGAAGCTTCCCAAAGTCGATGGTCTCGAAGTGCTGGAGCGCGTCAAGAGCAACGACAGGCTGCGCCACATCCCCATCGTCATGCTCACCTCGTCCCGCGAAGAACAGGACCTGATCCGCAGCTACGAACTCGGCGTTAACGCCTTCGTGGTGAAGCCGGTCGAGTTCAACGAATTTTTCAAGGCGATCCAAGATCTCGGCGTCTTCTGGGCGCTCCTCAACGAACCACCACCGGGAAATCGCCGTCATGACTGAGAATACCGCCGCGATCGCGAGCATATTGCTGCTCGAGGACAGCGTCATCGACGCAGAACTCATCTCCGAACAGATCGACCGCGTCGAACCGCGCCCGACGCTGACGATCGCCACCGGGAGGCAGGCCTTCGTCGATGCGCTCTCCAACGGCCGTTACGACCTCGTGCTGTCGGATTTTTCGCTGCCGGATTTCGATGGAATGGCCGCGCTGGACGTCGTGGTGGCGCAGGCGCCTGAAACACCGTTCATCTTCGTCTCCGGCGTGCTCGGCGAGGACGCGGCGATCGACGCTTTTCGCCGCGGCGCGACCGACTATGTTCTGAAACAGAGGCTGAACCGACTGCCCTCGGCCGTCGAACGCGCGCTTGCGGAAGCAAATGAGCGCAGTCGCCGGCGTCACGCCGAACAGCAGCGCGAAATCCTGGTGCGTGAACTCAGCCATCGCGTGAAAAACAACATGGCGGTGATGCTGTCGCTCGTGCGACGCACCGCGCGCGTCGCCAAGACCGTCGAGGATTTCGAGAGAAGCCTGAGCGCTCGCGTCACCGCGCTCGCCGATGGGCACGCGCTCCTGTTCGAAAACAATTGGAATGAAACCGCCCTGCTCGACGTGCTGACCCGCGCCGCGGCCAGCTTCGACGATCTCGAAAAGCGGATCGTGGTGGAGATGTCGCCGAATGTGCGCATCAGCCCGCGCATCGCGCTGTCGCTGTCCATGGCGTTTCACGAACTGATCGCGAATGCCGCCAAATTCGGCGCGCTGTCGTCGCAGCATGGCAGGGTTGATGTCGATTGGACGTTGGAGCCGCGCGAGGGCGACGCGCCGCTGCTTCACTTCACATGGGTCGAGAAGGGAGGGCCCGCCATCACCGCGCCGGGTCAGGGCGGGCTGGGATCGCGGTTGATCCGCAGCCTGATAGAATACGAGCTGGAAGGTCGCGCCATGATGGACTTCGGCCGGGACGGCCTGCGCTGCGTGCTCAGTTTTCCGCTGACTGAGGGGCTGCGGCCGCAGTGAAACTGTCGGCCAGGATTTTCGACAGGGCGTTGAAGTCACAAGGCTTGGTCACCATGGGCACATCGGCGAGCATGTCCCGGACGCCCGAAAGCTCGGCATAGCCGCTGCAGACGATGACGGGGATGCCGCGCGACTTCAGCGCTTCGATCACGGGCACGGACAGTTCACCGCGCAGGTTGAGATCGACGACGGCGCCATCGAGCCCGCCGGTCTCCACCTTCTCGAGTGCGGATTCGACGTTGGAGATCGGCCCGACGACTTGACAGCCCTGGCCGAGCAGAAAATCCTCCATATCCATGGCAATGAGAACGTCGTCCTCGAGAACCATCACGCGCCGCCCCCTGAGACCGCCGTTGAACCCACTCATCACCACACTCCATGTCGTCTTTTTGCGTTTATGGCGCGGCCGGACACTGGGCCCGCCGCTGGCGGAGACACAACGCCCCACGGCCCGAGAGGTTGCGCCGCATGCCGGCTTTTTTCCCGGCCGAACCAGACTTTTCGCAAAAACCCCTGGATTTCTCGGGCGCGTTAACTGTGAATTATTCGAAGGAGGTAATATAGCTGGAGAGAACGACCGCCACGACAGCGGATACGCGGAGGCGATATGCGGATTTGGCCCGACAAGAGAAACGGCTTGAACCATGCCGGCATGGTAGTGGTCGTCGGCCTTCTCCTCGTGGCGCTGAGCGCGACGCTGGCCGCCCTCGTCGTCCAGTCCGTCACCTCCATCTTTCACAACGCCGACCGCCTGGACGACGCCCGCGCCGTCTCCGCCGCGCAGGGCGCTTCCAAGGCGTTGCGCTCGCGACTCTCGGCTACATTGCGCGACAACGCGTTCTGGGACGACGCCTTCGAGGTCATGAAGACGCCTGACGCCCGACAGTGGATCATCGACAACTGGGCCTCCACCACCGAGGATTACCCCCTCTATGACACGGCTATCGTCTATGACGGTTTCAACAGACCCGTCGTGGCATATCATGCGGGGGTGGAGATTGCGCATGCGGAGCAGTTCTTCGACCTCTCCCTGTCGACGCTCCTTGCGCGGGCCCGAGATGTGGCGATCAACCGCGATCACTTGTCCGTCAGTTTCATACGCACCAGGATCGGAGTCGCCGTGGTCGGTGCCGCCCCCATCCAACCGAGCGTCATGCCGCCGGGACAATCATTCGGCCGGTCGCATGTGTTGTTGTTCGCCAAGCATATGACGCCGGGAATGATCGCGGACGTGCGCGGAACCTTCAATATTCGCGGTCTCACGCTCGCCAACGCGCCGGTGAAGGACAATCTCTCCATCGGACTGCGCAACATCAAGGGCGAGCGCATCGCCTATTTCGTCTGGCCGAGCCAGAAGCCCGGAAGCGCCAGTTACGAAAAGGTCGAACATATGCTGGCCACGGCCGCCGGGGTTTTCGTCGCCATCGTCGCGGCGATCATCGGCGTGGCCGCGTTGCTCCTGCGTGACGCCCGGCATCGGGAAAAATCCCTGGCTTGGCAGGCCGCGCACGATCCTTTGACCGGTCTTCTCAACCGCTCCGGGCTGTACGAGGCGGCGCAGAAGCGCTTCGAGGCCGCGACCAGGCCCGTACTGACGCTGCATCTCGTCGATCTCGATGGCTTCAAGGCCGTCAACGACATATGGGGCCATCCGGTCGGCGATCAGTTAATCCGCGAAGCCGCCAACCGCATCGCTCTCACGATCCCGTCGGATGCGGCGATCGCCCGCCTCGGCGGCGATGAATTCGCCGTTCTCTCCGACCGTCGCATGGCGTCCGACATCGGAGCGTCGATCCAGCAAGCGCTGTCGGCGCATTTCGATATTGACGGTCGCGTGATCAAGATCGGCGCGAGTGTCGGCGTAGCCTCCTCCGACCCGAACGCGGACGATATTCACGAATTGCTGCGCCGGGCCGATCTCGCGCTGTATCGCGCCAAGGAAATGGGCCGCGGCGTCAATGTCGATTACGAGGCGGGGCTCGACCGCGACGCCCGTCGGCAGCGGGATATGGAGCAGGACCTTCGCCAGGGCCTGGCGGATGGAGAGATCGACGTCGCTTTCCAGCCGTTGATCAATGCCCGCACGGGCGCGCTGGGCGGCGTCGAGGCGCTGGCGCGCTGGAAAAAACCGGATGGATCGCTCGTGCGGCCGGATCTCTTCATACCCGCGGCGGAGCGCTCCGGCTTGATCGACCAGCTCGGCCTGCGCATCGCCGAACTCGCCCTCAGGGCCGCGGCTCATTGGGGCGATACGGGGCTGGCGCTGAATATTTCGCCGATCCAGCTCAAGAATCCCTTCCTCGTCGCCAATCTCGCCGAAGTCATGCAGCGGAACCGATTTTCGCCCAGCCGACTGACGATCGAGGTCACCGAAGGCGTTCTGATATCCGACCCCGAACAGGCGCAGAAGACGTTCGACGCCTTGAGAGAGATGGGGGTGAAGATCGCGCTCGACGATTTCGGCTGCGGTTACGCCAGCATCGGCGCATTGCGAAAATTCGGCTTCGACAGACTGAAGATCGACCGCTCGCTGGTGAGTGATCTCGAAGCGGATGAAAACGCCAGCGCGGTGCTCAAAGCGACGATTTCGCTGGCCAATGCGCTGAATGTGGCGGTGACGGCGGAAGGGATCGAGACAGAGACGCAGGCCGCCTTCGCCAAACTGTCGGGCTGCGACGAATTGCAAGGCTATCATTTCTCCCGCCCGGTGACGGCCTCGGAAATCGCCGCGCGCTATTTTCCCCAACTGCGCCCCGCCGACAGGGTCGCCTGACGCCGGACTGCAAGCGCCGCGCTGCGGATTGCTCCGATGAAACCGACATATGCAATGTCGAACACCACCGGCGAAACCGTTTTCCCGGCGAGGAGCGTCGACGCCGGGCCGGGTCGCCAAAGTTCCTCAATCTGATCACAATTCGGTCTTTCGCAATAATTTCATCAATCGCGACCTTTAAGACGCTTTCCTAACACCCCGCCTTCGGATAGCGAATCGCGCTGGAACGGCATTAGCGAGACAAAGACATGGCAATCGTGACAGACCCGGCAGACATCACGCCTTCGGCGGAGCAGACGGCACGGACGCCGCGGCGCTCGGCGTTGGTAGGCCCCACATCGGCGGCGCGCTGGTTGCTGTTGTTCGTGCTGATTGCCGGCGTCTATTTTTTCTATGGCTTCGTCGTCCCGGTGCTGGCGGCCCTGGTGATCGGTTTCGCCACCTGGCCCATCTACAGGCGCATTCTCGCCGCCATGAATGGCCGGCGCACGCTGGCGGCCTCCATCGCCCTGATGCTGGTGATGGTGGTGATCATCGCGCCCTTGTCGCTCGCCATCGTCGCCGCCATCAAGGAAATCAAGGTCTGGAGCGCCTGGGCCATGGCGGCCAACGCGGCGGGAGCCCCCGCCCCCGCCTGGCTGCTGCAGATCCCGCTGGTCGGCGACTTCCTGAGCGAACAATGGACCCTGCATTTCGGCAAGCCGGGCGGCTTCGGCGAATTGGTGCAGGTGGTATCGGGCGCCAATATCGGCAATATCGGCCAGGGCGTGCTCGTCGTCGGCGCCACGGCCTTTCAAAAGATACTCAGCCTGCTGTTCATGCTGATCACGCTGCTCTTCGTCTATCGAGACGGCGAACATCTCGTCGCCCAGCTCGACCAGCTCGGCGAACAGGTGCTGCCCGGTCGCTGGCGGCGCGTCTCGCGCATCGTTCCCTTGACCATCAGCTCCACGGTTTCGGGCATGACGATCATCGCGATCGGCGAAGGCATCGTGCTCGGCGTCGCCTATTGGCTGGCCGGGGTTCCCTCCCCGGTAACGCTCGGGCTCATCACCGGCGTCATGGCGCTCATACCGGGCGGCGCGCCGCTGTCCTTCACGCTCGTGTCGATCTATCTCGCCGCCAGCGGCGATTTCATGGCCGGCGTGGCGTTGATCACATGGGGTTCGGTCGAACTGTTCATCGTCGACAAGACGCTCCGACCCAAGCTGGTGGGCGGCCCGATCAAGCTTCCGTTCCTGCCGACGTTTTTCGGTCTCGTCGGCGGCGTCAAGACCATGGGTTTCCTCGGTCTGTTCGTCGGCCCGGTGCTGATGGCGCTGCTGGTGTCGATCTGGCGGGAATGGGTCTACGAGGCCAAGCAGGCCAACGAGGCCATGCCCGAGATCACCCCGGATCCGCATCGCCCCTGAACGACGGCATTCTCATTGAAAAGGCCGGCGGATGCTCGATCCGCCGGCCTTTTCTTTTCGAACTCGGCCCGTTTGGGACTCGTTTTACCAGAGCTTGTTGATCTTCAGCATCACGGTTCGCCCTGCCCCGTAGGAGCAGACCAGCGGTCCCTGGCAACCCGTGACATACTCCTTGTCGAACAGATTGGTCGCGGTCAGGGAGACGCCGAGATTGTCTTTCTGATAGCGGATAGCGGCGTCGGCGACGACCGCATCGGGCACCCTGAGCGTATTGTCCATATCGGCCCAGCTCTTGCCCTGGTACCGCAGGCCGCCGCCGAGGCTGACGCCTTCGAGCATGCCGGCCGGCAGCTTGTAATCCAGCCAGGCCGAGGCGGAAACTTCCGGGATCAGATAGGGTGAATTGCCGACATAGGTCGCGATATTGTGCTTGGTGATGTCGAGATCGAGATAGGTGAAGCCGGCCACGGCCCGCCATTGCTCGGTCAGATCGACCTTGGCTTCCAGCTCGATCCCGCGAGACCTCACCTCGCCGACCTGCTCGCTGGCGTAGGTCGCAGGATTGGTGAGCGTCCAGTTCTGCTTGACGATCTGGAACACCGAGGCTGTGAAGACCCCCTCGATGAAATCGGGCTGGTATTTGACGCCTGCCTCGAGCTGGTAGCCTTCCTCGGGATCGAGTCCATCGCCGCCCGCGGTCGTGCCGATCACCGGATCGAAGAAGGTCGACGCGCTGACATAGGGCGTGACGCCGTTGGCGAATTCATAGGCGAGGCCGGCCCGGCCGCTCAGCGCCTTGTTGTCGGCGACATAGTCCGTTCCGCCGAGGTCGTAATCCGAATCCGTATGCACGAAGTCGTAGCGACCGTTGAGCGTGGCGACCCAGCCGGAGCCGAAACGCATCTGGTTCTGCGCGTAGAGACCGACCTGCTGCTGCACAAGATCCTGGACCAGGTAGGGAGAGGTGACGATGTCGGCGCCATAAGCGGGATCCAGCACGCTGATCGGCGCCGCATAACCCGACGCCTGCACCTGGTCGATGCCGAAATACCGATAGTCGATCCCGACCATCAGATCATGGCTGACGGGGCCGGTGTCGAAGGAGCCCTCGGCATGCGTATCGACATTGAAGGAGTCGACGCTGGTCCGATGCTCGAAGCCGATCCGGTAGAATTCGGCATTGGCCGCATCCGCCGACGAGCAATCGCTGAAATAGGTGACGGCGTCATAGCAGCCATAGGTGTAAGGCGCGTTTTCGTACTTCTTCACATGTCCGTAGCGCAGCGTCTGCTTGAGCGTGACGCCGTTTTCCAGCTCGTGCTTGAAGCTGTAGCCGATCAGGGTCTGGCGTGAGGAGCCTTCGTCGAGATCGGGCTCGCTGTAGAAGTTGTCCGGATCGATCCTGCCGAACGGCGCGTTCTTCACCGTGCCGTAATAGGGAAGGAAGCTGCCTGCGCCGTGGCGCTGGTCGAGCGTCGAATAATAAGCGAAGACGTTGAGTGTGGTGGCGTCGTCGGGGCTCCAGGTCAGCTGCGGCATCACCGCGGCGCGCAGATCGTTGCCGTAGTCGGTCTGGTAGTTTCCGCCCGACACCTTGGCCGTCATGCGATAGCTGAAAGCGCTGTCCTTGATCGCGTTGGACGCGTCGATGCCGACATAGCCGTTGCCGAAATTGTTGACGCCGGCTTCCGTCGAGAGGAGCGGCTCGGCGGTCGGCGTCTTGCGGACCATGTCGATGATGCCCCCGGGGCTGCCGCCGCCATACAGCGCCGACGACGGCCCCTTGAGCACGGTGATCCGGTCCAGGAAATAGGAATCGATCTGGAAACCGCCGAACCCATAGCTCTGGAGATTGAGGCCATCGAGAAAGCCGCCGGTCTGGGTGGCGTCGAAACCGCGAATATAGACCCAGTCGGTGTCGGGATCGCTGCCGAACGGCTGGGCGGTGACGCCCGAGGCGTAGCGCAGCGCTTCGTCGATCTTGCCGGATACGGCGCGATCCTCGATCTCCTCGCGACCGATCACGCTGACCGATTGCGGCACGCGGTTGATCGGCATGGCGGTCTTGGCGCCCGCTTCGGTCGCCACGGCGGCGTAGCCGTCCACCGGACCGGTCGCTTCGGCCGCCTTGTCCGTCTCGACGACGAGCTTCTTGAGCTGGGTGGCTTCCTGCGCGAGGGCGCCTTGCGCCGAAAGGATCGCGGTCGCCGCGACGCCGGCCGCAAGCCAAGGCGCGAGACGCGCCTTTCTGATTCTTCGTGTCATGCCTGTCCCCTTCGCGGGCGCTCACGCGCCTGCTTCTCGCTTGATGATAAGATGACTCGATAAGTCATCTTATCCCGAGCCGCTTGACCATTCTTTTGCGGGCTTGAACGTTTTTGCGCAAAATCACCAGCATTGACGGCCGCGCCGTTCAATCAGCCTGATCCCGACGCCAGACCGATGGCGGAGATCCGACATGCCGGCGGAACATCCGGGTCAGGTGCGCCGCGTCCGAAAACCCCATTTCCGCCGCGATCTCCGCGAGCGGCTGACGCGTCTCGATCAGCCTCGCTTTGACGCGACTGATCCGCGCCCGCATCTGCCACTGATGCGGCGGCAGGCCGGTGGACGCCTTGAAGGCGTGGCTGAAATAGCAGGCGGACAGGCCGGCGATCGTGGCGAGCTCATCGAGCCGGATGGTCCGAAGGCAATTATCCTCGATGAAATCGGTCACCTGGCGCAGCTGCCATTGCGCGAGCTTGCCGCCCATCCGCCGTTCGGAAGCGGGCAGTTTCATCACGGCGAGCAGCAACGACAAAGCCAGGCCGTCGCCATAGAGATCATGCAGCGGCTCGTCCGCCAGGCATTCCTGCGCGAGAAGCTCGGACAGCGCGAAGAGCTGCGGCTCCGACATCATCAATCGCGGTCTCTGAAAGGCCGCGGCCGCGTAATCCGCACCCAATCTGCGTTCCAGCGTATCGGCGTCGAAATGCAGATCGAGATGCCGAACCGAGCGGATGCCGTGCGAATAGGCCTCGATATCCATGCCGGCCGGAATGAAGGAGATGAACGGCGCGACGCTGCGCGCGCGACTGTCGCCGCCGATCTCCCGCATCTCAAACAACGCGTCGCTGCCGCCATCCGCGGCGAGCGCGACGAACAGGCGAGGATCCCGGGCGCTGTAGAAGCCGCCAGCCCCCGGCGCGCAGGTCACATCCCAGAGGTCGGCCGCCATGCCGTTCCAGTATCGCCGATGGAAGTAGCGCTCGACGGTGTAGCCGCCGATGCGGTTGCTCATGCGGGGAACGAAATTCATCGAGACGCGAAACCTTATCCATGGCGGCGGCATGGGCCGCAAGCTAACTTGACTTGCCTTATCATATTATATAGCGGCGTTTCAACGCGGCTGACGCCGCAGGCCTCCGTGAAACGGGCGGAGCGAAAGGAACTGACATGTCTCATACAAAGCCGGTCTTCTCCACACGCAGCCTCAGTTTCAAGATTTCGGACCGGCAGCTTCTGGACGACGTGTCGATCGATTTCAAGAGCGGCTCGGTTTCGGCCCTGATCGGCCACAACGGATCGGGAAAATCCACGCTTCTCAAGCTGCTGGCGCGGCAGATTGCGCCAACGGGCGGCGACATTTTGTTTTCCGGCGAAACTGTCGCCGCCTTCGGCGCCCGCCGCTTCGCCCGCGAGGTCGCCTATCTGCCGCAGGACCTCACGGCGGCGGCCGGCATGACGGTGGGTGAACTGGCCGCAGCCGGCCGCTACCCCTGGCATGGCGCGCTCGACCGCTTTACGGCGCTCGACCGCGCCAAGGTCGAAGAGGCGCTCGACATCACCCACACCGCCGCAATGCGCGACCGGTTGGTGGAAACCCTGTCCGGCGGCGAGCGGCAGCGCGCCTGGATCGCCATGCTGATGGCCCAGGACAGCCGTTGCCTGCTTCTGGACGAACCGACTTCGGCGCTCGACATCGCCCACCAGCTCGAACTTCTCGCCTTGATCCGCCGCCTGTCTCGAGAAAAGTCGCTGTCGGTGATCATCGTACTGCACGACGTCAACATGGCTGCCCGTTTCACCGACGACATCCACGCCCTGAAGGGCGGCCGACTGGTCGCCTCCGGTCCGGCGCGCGCCATCATGACCGATGACACGCTGCGCATGATTTACGGCGTCGACATGACGGTGATGCCGCATCCCGCCCTCGACATTCCGCTCGCCTATGTTTCCTGATCGCCTCCCCCTCAGCCGCCGCGCGGTGATCGCCAGCCTCGCCGTCGCGCCCCTGGCCTTTTCGGCCCGCGCCGAGACGCCGCGCTTCCGCCGCATCGCCACGCTCGACTACGCCGTCGCCTCGACGCTGATCGAGACGGGTGGCGCGCTCGCCGCCGTCGCCGAAGCCGCCGATTGGGACAAATGGATGGGCGCGCCTGCCTTGCCAGCCGGCGTCGTCAATCTCGGCAGCGCCTGGGAGGTGAATTTCGAACTGCTGGCGGCGCTGAAACCCGATCTCATCATCACCACGCCTTTTCTCGACGCCTTGCTGCCGAAGCTGAAAGATATCGCGCCCTGCCTGCGCATCTCCGTCTTCGACGGCTCGGGCGAGCCGGTGCTGCCGAAGGCGATCTCCGAAACACGGCGCATGGGAGACTATCTCGGCGCGTCAGCATCGATGTCGGCCTATCTCGACCGGTCCGATCGGCTGTTCGCCGACTGCCGCGACCGTCTCGCGCGCCTGCCGGAGCGCGAAGTCCTGATGTTTTATCTGATCGACGACCGCCACGCCTATGTCTATGGCGCGCCGGGCCTCTATCAGGGCGCGCTCGACCGCCTGGGCCTGAGCAACGCCTGGACATCGCCCTGCAACTATTGGGGTTTCACCGCGACCGGCCTCGAAGGCCTCGGCGCGGCGGCGGGCGACGGCGTCCACGCCATTCTGTTCGAGCCGACGCCGCGGGACGTCATGACCAGGATCGGCGACAGCCCAATCTGGAAGGCGCTGCCCTTCAATCGCACGGGACGCCTGTCCATCCTGCCGCCTGCGCTCGCTTTCGGGATGGTGGGCGAGGCCACGCGTTTTGCGCGCCTTCTGACATCGGCGATCGAGGCGCGCTCATGACCCTTTCCGCTTTCGACCCGCGCCGCAGCCCGCTCGCGCTCACGGTCACGCTCATGGTGCTCGCAGGTTTGCTGGTCTTCAGCAGAATCGACCGGTTTCTTGCGCTCGACCCGTCCGCCGTCGATTACGAGATGGCGCGGCTCGTCTTCCTGAACGCCGCTTTGCCGCGCATCGCAACCGCGCTGATGGTCGGGGCGGCGCTGTCGCTGTCCGGCGCGATCCTCCAGCAGGCGCTGCGCAATCCGCTCGCTTCGCCCACCACGCTCGGCATCGCAGCCGGCGCGCAACTAGCGCTCGCCGCCACGATGCTCTATGCGCCCGCGCTCCTCTCCCTTGGTCGGGACGGGATCGCGCTTGTGGGCAGCGCCGTCGCTGCGGGCCTCGTCTTTCTGATCGGCGCCCGGCGCGGCCTCACCCCTTTCTCGCTGGTGCTGTCGGGCATGGTGATCAGCCTGTGGTGCGGCGCTTTGTCGGCCATCCTGATCCTGATGAACGATCGCTATCTGGTCGGCCTGTATGTCTGGGGCGCGGGCTCGCTGTCGCAGCAGAGTTGGGCGGTCCCGCTCGCGCTGGCGCCGAAACTCGCAATCCTCTCGGCGCTCGCCTTTCTGGTCATCCGGCCGCTCGGCCTGCTCGATCTCGGCGAGGAGGGCGCCGCCGGCCGCGGCCTGTCGATCCGTTACGCCCGGTTCGCCGCGGTCGCCATCGCCGTGACGCTCGCCGCCGTCGCCACCGCCGCCGTCGGGGTGATTGGCTTCATCGGTCTCGTCGCGCCGCTGCTCGCCCGGATCAGCGGCGCACGTCGGCCGCTGTCGCTGTTCGTCTGGTCGAGCCTGATCGGCGCGGCGCTGCTGACGCTGACCGACGCGGCGCTCGTGGCCATGCTCGGCGATCTCTCGGATTCGCTGCCGACCGGAGCCGTCACCGCCGTCTTCGGCTCGCCGCTGCTGCTCATCCTGTTGCCGCGGCTGAAAACGCGCTTTCGCGCCAGCGCCGCTCCGACGACCTCGCAACGCTCCACCCCGGGCTGGACGCCGGTTCTGGCTATTGTCCTGGCGACCCTGATCATCGTCATCGCCCTGTTCGTCGGCCGCGGCCTCGACGGCGGTTTCGAGCTGTCCCTGGGTCAGGCGCTTTACGATGTGATGCCCTATCGCGCGCCCCGCATCTTCGCAGCCATCGGCGCGGGGGCGATGCTGGCCGTGGCGGGCGTCATCCTACAACGGCTGACCGGCAACGAGATGGCCAGCCCGGAGGTTCTGGGGATCAGCGCCGGTGCGACCATGGGCATGGCGCTGTCGCTTTTGGTGGTGGCCACCCCTGTCCTGGCGCTGCAACTCGGCTTTGCCGGCCTCGGCGCGGGTTGCGTGCTGCTCGGCATCCTCGCCATGGGGCGCAGATCGGGCTTCGCCGCCGAGCGGGTGCTGCTGACCGGCGTGGCGATCAGCGCCATGGCGGACGCCCTGTCCGGCGCCCTGAGCGCGATGGGCGATCCGCGCGGCATGGCGCTGATGCGCTGGATGAGCGGCTCGACCTATGCGGTCGATGTTCAGACCGCCGTGATGTCGCTGGTCGCGATGCTCGTCCTCGTCGCGCTGGCGACGCTGGCGCGACGTTGGCTGCAGATCCTGCCGCTCGGCCCGGCGCCGGCGCAGGCGCTGGGTCTCGCATTACCGAAGATACGACTGGCGCTCTATGCGCTGGCGGCATTGCTCACAGCCGCCGCGACGCTGACGGTCGGACCGATGAGTTTTATTGGCCTAATGGCGCCGCATCTCGCCCGCGAAGCCGGCCTGCGCCATGCCGGCGCCCAGACGCTCGGTGCGGCCCTGATCGGCGCGGCCCTGATGGCGCTGGCGGATTGGTGCGGCCGCATGCTCGCCTTCCCCTATCAGATCCCGGCCGGCCTGGTGTCGGCGATGATCGGCGCGCCGATGCTGGCTCTGCTGATGAACCGCCGACGCGGCTGACGGCGCGGCCTTTCGATTTCGAAAAGGATTTGCCTATAGGGTCGGGCTGTCACAACCGCCCGCGCCATTCAGGAGCCGACATGTTCTTCTTTCTGTCCAAGCTCGTCGACACGCTGATCCTGCCGTCCAACATCATGGTCGCGCTTGGCGCTCTCGCGACGTTGCTGCTGTTGGTCGGCTGGCGCCGGCTCGGATATGTCGCGGGCGCGCTGGCGCTCGCCATTCCGCTCGCCGCGGGTTTCACCCCGCTCGGCAATCTGCCGGTCGCCGTGCTGGAGGATCGCTTCCCGGTTCCCGACCTCACCGAGCCGCCGACCGGCGTGGTGATGCTCGGCGGCGCGGTCGACCTGCATCTGTCCGTCACGCGGGGTCAGGTGATTCTCAACGACGCCGCGGAACGGGTGACCGAGACGGCGGCGCTCGCCAATCGCTTCCCGACCATGCGCGTCTTTCTCTCGGGCGGCTGGAGTTCGGACACCGACAAGGGTCGCGTCAGCGAATCCTCCTTCGCCCGGCAGGCGCTGATCGGCATGGGCGTCGCCCCCGAACGGATCGAGATGGAGGAGAATTCCCGCACGACCTTCGAAAACGCCGTCGAAACCAGGAAGGCGATCGAGCCGAAGCCCGGCGAGCGTTGGCTGCTGTTGACCTCCGCCTCGCATATGCCGCGTTCGGTGGCGGTGTTCCGCGAACAGGGGCTGGACCTTGTCCCCTACCCGGTCGACTACCGCACCCGGGGATTGGCCCATCCGCTCAACCGTCCGCGTTCCACGGCGGTCGGCCTGACCAATCTCGATCTCGCCGCCCATGAATGGATCGGCCTTGTCGGCTACTGGCTGTCGGGGCGGACCAAGACGCTCATGCCGGCCCGCTGAGCCCTTTCCGTCCGCCGCGCGCTTTTCCGAAATCGTTGCGTTCTCAGGCAAAGCAGTTGGAATGTCCGACGGACCCTCGGCTCGTCATCGACATGCGACGTCTCCCTCTGCTTGAGATCGGCTCGCGGTGCGATACGTCTCCGGACGACGCGTGATTGTCCGATCAATCCGAGGAGATCTTGGTCGACGTTTGCAGCGCGTAGACATCCACGGGATGGTTCAGACCCTTCAGCACATGCGGCCCGACGCTGTCGACCTCGTCCCAACAACCGGCGCGCTCGACGAAATCACCGGAAAGCAGAACGCTTCGGCCGATATCCTTGGTCAGGGTTTCTAGCCGAGACGCGATATTGACCACAGGACCGATGGCGGTGAAATCGAGCCGACGACGCGAGCCGATATTGCCATACATGACGTCGCCGATATGCACGCCGGTCCCGAAGCGGAGATTGGGCAGGCCCCGCTCCTCATGAACCAGGTTCAGCGCCTCCATGCGCCGGCGAGTGTCGCGGATTGCGAGCAGCAGCTTGGCGCAGGCTTCCGGGTCCGACAGCGGAAATATCGCAAGCAGCCCGTCGCCCATGAATTTGAGGATCTCGCCGCCCTGCCGCTCGATCGGCTCGGACAGCGCATCGAAATAGGCGTTGAGCATGTCGATGACGTCGTCGCGCGGCCAGAGATCGGACAGCGACGTGAAATCGCGAAGATCGCAGATCATGATCGCCGCCTCGATCGTCGCCCCGCTGCCACGGGTCGAGGCGCCGGCGAGGATCTGCTCGCTGGCATGCGGGCCGACATAGGTCTCGAGCAGCGTGCGCGCCATGCGATTCTTGACGCGGACCTCGGACGCCAGAGCGAAGATCGGCAGGATATCGCGGAGCGCGACGATCTCCCAATCCCGGAAACCGCCGGGCCGATCGCTGGAAAAGGTGATGATGTGCTTCTTGTCCAGCGTGTATTCGAGCGGCCAGGCGAGATATTCGGTGAGGCCCTGGCGGTAGAGATCGCCATACAATGGGAAAGGCTCGTCGAGCGCGGGATCGCCGAGGATCTGCCGTACCTCGTTGACGCCGCTATAGAGCAACCGGGCCGGGCTGCGCTGGAATTGCGGCGTCTCTTCGATGCCGTAGTCGAACGTGTCGATTTCCGCCTCGACCATGCCGCGCCGCCACAGAATCCGCGCGCCGAGCCATTGCGGATGATGCACCCTCAGGTGAATGGTCGCGCGACCGATCATCAGGCCGGCGGCGTTCAGGCGCTCACACATGTCGAGAAACAGGTTGTCCAGAAATCTCTCGCTGCGCGTCTCGCCGACCAGCCAGTCCAAAACCGGATTGCGCGCCACGGGCCATACGGGTTCGCCCACGCCGTCATGGTCTGGTCGCGCGGCTCTTTGATCGTCCTGCGCTATCGTCATTCTCTGTATGCCCTCTCGACTGTCCGACCGCCGCCCAAAACCGTTTCACAAACAGCCCCAAAGTCCGGGTCGGCAATCGCTTAGCAGACATAGTTTCCTCGGAGCGGATTGTAAGGCCACGGATCTGAAAAAAACTCGCTGTGGTCGAGACGGTACACCGCCCCGCCGGCGGCGCAAGCCCGATTGCGCGGGAGGGTCGTCATGCGAACGACGATCGAAATGGAAAGCCCGCCGATCGGAACGGCGGGCGAGAGGTTTCAGGCCGAGATCTTCAGATCAATCGTCGGCGCATTTGGTGACCACGACCGAGCAGCCGCTGTCGTTTTTCTTGCAGACCCGCATGGCCTTGCGCTCGGCTTCGCCCATGTGATCGCCCCAATTGGCGCCCCAGCCGCCATTCGCGCCGGCGGCCAGCGAACCGCAGGCGTTCTTGAAATAGGTTGCGACCTCACAGTCATTGGCGCGGTCGCCGCAATTGCCCAGGGCTTCGCGCTCGGCGGCGCGGCGGGTGCTGAAGCCCGTGCTCCAGCCATAGGATCCCGTGCTGCCGGAATAGGCGATCGCTCCGAAAAGATCGTCAGCCAGCGCTGCGACCGGGCTCGCCATCGCAGCCGAGGCGATGGCGCAAGCGAGAAGAAACTGTTTCATTGCGGAGAACTCCCCTTTGTTTTCCCAAAATTTACGGGCCTTGCCCTACCCGGCCGGCAGTAAATCACGTCGGCCGCGAGACCTTCAATCGACATTTTAGCTGCACCCAAAATAAGTTTACAGCGCAGGCGCCGGGATAGGCGGTTTGCCTAGCCGTCAGGCCCCGTGCTAGCGTCACGGCGCATCAGCGGAGACAGTGATGGCCGTTCGGATCGGAACATTCAACATCGAAAACCTATTGAATCGCTTCGATTTCACCGGCTTTCGCAATCAGCTCCGCCAGGACCGCGCCCTCAGGCTCTACACGATCGATTCGGAAGCCGACTATCGCCGGCTGGAGGAGGCGCGCATGATCGCCTCCACCGACGACACACGACAGCATTCGGCGCTGGCCATCGCCGACGCGGACGCCGATATTCTCTGCCTGCAGGAGGTCGAAAGCCTCGAGGCGCTGAACGCCTTCGAATACGGCTATCTCTACAAGATGGTCGGCGAAGGCTATCGGCAGAAATATCTGATCAAGGGAAACGACAGCCGCGGCATCGAGGTGGCGGTGATGATGCGCGAACGCACCCGCGACGGCGCGCCGATCGAATTCATCGACATACGCAGCCACGCCGCCGTGACCTTCCGCGATTTCGGCCTCTACGACGAAGCTCTGACCGCGACGGAAAAGCCCGACGACCGAATCTTCCGGCGCGACTGCCTGGAGCTGGACGTCCGGATCGGCGGCAAGCGCCTGACGGTGTTCGTCAGCCATTTCAAGTCCATGACCAGCCCGCGCGACGGCATGGACGGCCGCACGGCCACCATGGCGCTGCGCCGCGCCGAGGCGCGCGCCGTCAGGCGCATCATCGAGACGCGGTTCGGCCAGGGCGTCACCCATCGCAACTTCGTCATTTGCGGCGACATGAACGACTACCAGGAAAAGCTGCTGATCTCCGGCGACCGCCGAACGGGCTTCGCCTTCACGCCGACGGAAGAGCGCGAAAGCGCGCTCGACGTGTTCAGCGGCGACGGCTTCGCCGAGAACGTCGTCAGGCGCCGCGCGCCCGACGATCGCTGGACCCTGTTTCACGCCCGGGGACTCGAGGAACGGCATCTCTGCCAGCTCGATTACATCTGGCTGTCGCCGTCGCTGTCCGAAGCCAATCCCGCGGCCGCGCCCGATATCGTCAGGTCCGGTCAACCGTTCCGCACCCCCTTTCCGCCTGGGCAGGAGGTCGAGCGCTATCCCCGCATCGGCTGGGACCGGCCGAAGGCGTCCGATCATTGCCCCGTCGTCATGGAGCTCCATCTGCCGTGAACATCGATCACGATCTCGAAAACGCCGGTTTCCCGCCGGCCGGTCAGGTGTTTCCGCTCGCCGCCCATACCCTCGTCGTGCATGACGGCGATCATCCCTGGGTTCTGGAAAACCAGGCGGCGATCGAGGAAAACTGGGCGCGCGAAGTCGCAGCCAATCCCGCTTTGTTCAACGGCCGCATGGTCTTCCAGCGTCGCTTGTCCCTGGTCGACGATCGCATCGAAGGCGAAGCCTATCTGGCGCCCTTCGCCACCTTCCTGCATTGGCGGCGTCTGGCGCGTCCGGCAGGCGGATACCACCTTTTCGCCCTGCCCTTGCCGATCTCGTCGGACGGCGCGCTGATCGCCATACGCATGGGGGCCCACACCGCCAATCCCGGCAGGGTTTATTGCGCGGCGGGCTCCATGGACGAAAACGACGTCGTATCAGGCCGTTGCGATCTCGACTTCAACATGCGCCGGGAGGTGCTGGAGGAAACCGGCTTCGACATCGCGACCGCCCGCGCCGATGCGCAAACCTACGCCGTGCAATCGGACAATACCGTCACCGTGTTTCGGCGCTTCTTCTTCGACCTGACCGCGCAGGAGATGCTCGATCGCATCGCCGCCCATGTCGCCGCCGACCCTGAACCGGAAATCGACGGCGCGCTGGCGATTCGCGACTCGGATCCCGCGGCGCACGACTATCCCGCCTTCATGCCCCCCCTGCTCACCTGGCTGTTCGACCGGAAAGGATGACCATGTCCCGCGCCTACGCCATCTACGACGTCTTCACCGCCAACGCGCTGAAAGGCAATCCGCTCGCCGTCGTCTTCGACGGCTCGGGCCTTTCCGATGAGTCGATGCAGACCATCGCCGGCGAGTTCAACCTTTCGGAGACCGTCTTCGTGTTGCCGGCGGACAACCCTGCGCATACGGCGCAGCTGCGCATCTTCACTCCCGGCCGCGAACTGCCTTTCGCAGGTCACCCGACGGTGGGCGCGGCCATCGCGCTCGCCGAACGCCAGTCGCCCGGCGCGAGCATCGATCTCGTCTCGATGCTCGAGGAGAAAATCGGCCCCGTGCGCGCCGCCGTCCGCCTCGCAGCGGGCGAGATTTCTTTTGCCGAATTCGACCTGCCACGCCTGTCTGAAGAAATCCCTGCTGAATTCGACATACAGGCCGTCGCCGACGCGCTCTGCCTCAGCGCCGGCGATATAGGCTTCGAAAACCACCGCCTGTCGCTGTGGAGCGCCGGCGTGCCCTTCGTCATGGTCCCGGTCTCGGGACTGTCGGCTGCCGCGGCCGTTCGTTTCGATCCGAAACTGTGGACGAAAGCCGTCCCGTCCGGCGCCTGCTATCTCTATTGCCGCGGCGGCGAGGATCACCGCGCCAGCTTCCACGCCCGCATGTTCGCGCCCGACATGGGCATCGTCGAAGACCCTGCGACCGGCGGGGCGGTGGCGGCGATGAGCGGCGCCATCCACCACTTCGACGGGCTCACCGACGGACGCCACGCCCTCTTCATCGAGCAGGGCGTGGAGATGGGTCGGACGTCGCATATCCATCTGCATATCGACACAGAAGCCGGCCGCGTCATCCGCGCCCGCATCGGCGGACAGGCGGTGAAGTTGGCGGCAGGCGAGATTTTCCTGTGATTTTTCAACCCTCCGCGCCGCCGGTTCGAGTACGGGGATTTTTTTCATTTTTGTGACGGACCGGGGGTTGCCAAGGCTCGGCAACCCCTTTATACGCCCCGTCAGACGCGCAGCGAGCGCTTCTGGAACGGGTGATTAGCTCAGTTGGTAGAGCAGCTGACTCTTAATCAGCGGGTCGTAGGTTCGAGCCCTACATCACCCACCAGACACTTTCCCCGGCCTTTGTGCACAGACTTTCGGAAAAAGACCGGGCTTGGGCCTTTTCTTGTCGCGCGATATGGCGTCTCAATGCTCCCGGCCCGATTATCGGGGCGACGACTCGTCGATTTCATCATCGCGATCAAGCTGCGCACAAGACGCGGAAATAATGATCATCCGAACGCCTCGACTGTCTCTAGAGATCATGTACTGCGTGATGTGTTTTTTCATTTGTTCACACTTTTCCGATACCTTCTCATAATTATTCATTCAAAGTGACTAATAATGCGAAATTTCAACGAGCCTCGCCAATCGATCGGCCAAGATGATTTCCAGTTCTTGTTTGCAACCCACCCGTCGCCGATGTGGGTCTATGATCCGCAAACGCTGAAGTTCCTGGCTGTCAACGACGCCATGGTCTCGCTTTACGGCTACAGCCGCAGACAACTCGCGGATATGACGGTCCTCGACATCCGCCCGGACCATGAGCGGCAGAGGATGCAATGCGCCGTGACGGCGCGGAGCGATATCGAGCGCAGAGACAGCTGGCTGCACCTCAAGGCCGACGGCGAGACATTCGAAGTGCAGACCTATGGGCGGACCATCCGCTTCGACGGCGCCGATGCCATCCTGGCGATCGTGCAGGACCGCAGCGAATTCAACCTCGCCAAGCGACAGGTCGAGGAAGCGCACATCATTCTCAACGCCATCATCGAAAACATGCCGAACGGCGTGTTCGTGAAGGACATGGATGCGGACGGCGCCTATATCATCTTCAACGCGGTGAGCGCGGCCATCGACGGCAAGGATCCCGCCGATGTGCTGGGTCGCCGCGACGACGACATTTTCTCGGCGGAGACAACGAAAGTCTTTCAGGAATCGGACCGCGTGGCGGCCGCCTCCGGCGAAGCCTATGTCTATGAGGCGCGGCATCGCGTCGCCGACGGTTCCGAGCGGATCATCAAGACTACCAAGAAAATGCTGCGGCTGGGCGCCGACCAGCCGCAGCGCTTCCTGCTCGGCGTCTCCGAGGACGTCACCGAGGCGCGGATGTTCGCCCGGAAACTCGAACGTCTGGCGCTGGAGGATCCCCTGACCGGGCTGGCCAATCGCGCCGCTTTCATGGAAGGGCTGAACGAGGCCATGGCGGCCGGAGGCGTCGTGGCGTTGGCTTTTCTCGACGTCGACAACTTCAAGGACATCAACGACACCGGCGGCCACAGCGCCGGCGACGCGTTGCTGCGTCAGCTCGCCGCCCGGCTGACGAAGACCTTGCCGGACACGCTGGTCGCCCGACTGGGCGGCGACGAATTCGCGCTCATGGCCCGTTTTCCGGACGCCGGCGAAGTAGACGCCTTCGGAGAAAGGGTGCAGGCGGTGTTCAACACGCCGTTCGTTCTCGAAAACGGCGAGGAAATGCTCAGTTGCAGCCTCGGCGTGGCGCTCGCGCCGCATCACGCCGACAGCGACGAGGAGCTGTTGCGACTGGCCGACATCGCCCTCTACGCCGCCAAGGAAGCGGGCCGCGCGACCTTTCGCGTCTATTCGCCGATCATGAGCGCCGCCGCTCAGCGTCGCCGTCAAATGACCGCGGAACTGCGCGACGCCATCGGGCGCGATGAGCTGGAATTGCATTATCAGCCGCTCTTTCGACTGGGCGACCGCGGTCTGGCCGGCTTCGAGGCGCTGGTGCGCTGGCGGCATCCTCGTTTCGGCCTGATCGGCCCGGGCCACTTCATCGATCTCGCCGAGACGACCGGGCTCATCGCTCCGCTCGGAGAATCGGTGTTGCGGCGCGCCTGCTCCGTCGCCGCCGGCTGGCCGAAGGAATTGACGATGGCGGTCAACCTATCGCCCCGACAGTTACAAGGCTCCGACATTCCGAAACTCGTGGAAAACACTCTCGCCGAGAGCGGGCTCGAACCACATCGCCTCGACCTCGAGATCACCGAATCCGTGTTCGTGGGCGACGCCGAACACAGTCTCGCACTCTTCAGATCGCTCAAGGCGCTCGGCGTGAAAATCTCGATCGACGATTTCGGCGCCGGCTATTCCTCCCTCGCCTATCTCCGCGACTTCCCGTTCGACAAGATCAAGCTCGACCGCAGCTTCATCGCCGACCTCGACTGCAGCAAGGGCTCCGTGTCGATCGCCAAAGCCGTGGTGGCGATCGCGTCCGGCTTTGGCGCGACGACTGTGGCGGAAGGGATCGAGACGGAAAGTCAGGCGGCGGCGGTGGCCAGTCTCGGCTTCGACCTCGGCCAGGGCTACCATCTCGGCCGCCCCCTGACGCTGGACGACGCCCAGGACCTGATCGCGAGCCACATGCCGGCGGCGGCGCCCGCCCGAAGGCGGCTCCGCCGCAAGGTCTGAGAGAATCGCGGCGTTTCGAAATGAGTCCTCAACCCTGTTGATAAGCGTGGTGTTTTCCCGGGTTAAGGGACTTGCCAAGCCCGAAGAAGCCCTTTATACGCCCGGTCAGACGCGCAACGAGCGCTTCTGGAACGGGTGATTAGCTCAGTTGGTAGAGCAGCTGACTCTTAATCAGCGGGTCGTAGGTTCGAGCCCTACATCACCCACCAGACGTCTTCCTTCCAGGGTTTCACGGAAATTTGCATCGATCCGCGGTGCGCGGCCTTGCTCGCCGGCATGCTGTGTCGGGTGATGGCCGCCTCTCAGCCGCCCGGCGCTTGCGCGCTCCAACGCGTCAGCGCCTCCTCCCCCGCAGCCGTCAGCGCGTAGACGCCGCGCTCGACGCGCGCGAACCAGCCATAGACATTGCTCTGGAGGATTTTTCCGACATCGGGACAATCGGGGCGGATCTCGGCAGGGCGGACGCGACCGTCCCGCACAGCGGCGGCGACCGCCAGCGCCTGCTGGCGATAGGCGGTCATTTGCGGCGTTCGCGTCGAGCCGCCGAGGATCGGGTCGCCGCGCCGGCGATCGAATTCGCGCATCAGCCGCGATCGGCGTTTGGGATTTGTGCGCGGCATGGGCGAAACGGATTTGACGAGCACCTGCGCTTCGCCGCGATCGTCGACGCCGATCATGCCGAGCCCGAGGCGACGGCAGAGGTCGCGGAAGCGCCGGTCGGTCTCGCGCCCCTTGCCCTTGGCGGACACCCTGGCCGCGATCCACACTTCATCGGCGGCCTGCGCCCGATCGACCGCCTGCAGCAGCAGTTCGAGATTGAAGCTCATCTTGAGTTCGCAGACGACCACCACCTCGCCCGCCTCTCCCTGCATCCGCCCGACCACGTCGCATCCGCCCACCTCGCCCTTGACCTCGAAGCCCAGGCTTTCGAGGAAACGCTTCACCGGCAGATAGAGGTTGGTTTCCATGGGGGTCCGGGACGGTAAAGGTGGCGCGGGTGGCGTTCGGGGCAGGAGTTTGACGGCCTACGCAGCCCCCATCCCTCGCCGGGACTTTCTCCCCGCGCCTGCGGGAAGAAGGAGCGGCAGCCGAATGACGGTCGGAATACGCCGTCAGTCGATCCGCGAGACGACGATAGATCAGGCGCTTGAGCGGCCGCCCTTGGCTGCGCCAGATCCGTTCAAGCCGCCAACGCTGCGCTTTCCGCGGCGATCAGTTGGCCCAGTCGTTTGACGCCTTCGTCGATCATCTCGTCTGAAGCGCAGGAGAAAGACAGGCGAATGGTGTTCTCGCCCGAGCCGTCGGCGAAGAAGGCGCGGCCGGGCACGAAGGCGACGCGCACCGTTTCGATGGCGCGGGCCAGGAGCCGGGCGCCGTCCATGCCCTTGGGCAGGGTCACCCAGACGAACATGCCGCCTTCCGGCCGCGTCCATTCCAGCCCCGCCGGCATATAGGCGTCGAGCGCCGCCAGCATCTTCTCGCGGCGGTGGCCGTAGGCCTTGCGGATCTTGGCGATCTGATCGTCGAACAGCCGCTCGGCGACCTTGTGGATGGCCATCTGGTTGATGGTCGAAGAGTGGAGATCGGCGGCCTGCTTGATCAGCACCAGCTTGCGCACGACTTCGGAATTGCCAACCAGCCAGCCGATGCGCAGGCCCGGCGCCAGCGTCTTGGAGAAAGTGCCGCAATAGAAGGTGCGGGTCTTTTCGATGTCGCCGCCATTGCGCTCGAGATCGAGCGCCAGGATCGGCGGCACGCTTTCGCCGGCATAGCGCAGCGATTGATAGGCGGCGTCCTCGATCACCGGCACATCGAGCTTTTGGGCCAGATCGAGCAGCCATTCGCGCTCGGGACGCGTCATGGTCACGCCCGTGGGGTTGTGGAATTCCGGCACGCAATAGGCGAATTTCACCGCGCCGCCCTTCTCCTTGGCGGCGTCGTGATAGGACGACGGCTCGCGGTTAGAGAGCGGCAGAAGCTTGTCATAATTCGGCTCATAGGCGTTGAAGGCGCCGAGCGCGCCCATATAGGTCGGCCAGGTCACCAGCGCCGTATCGTCCTTCGACAGGAAGAGCTTACCGAGATAATCGAGCAATTGCTGCGAGCCGGAGGTGATGAAGACGTGATCCGCCGTGCAGGCGATGCCGATCTTGCCCATTTCCTTGGCGATCCATTCGCGTAGCGGCTTGTAGCCTTCCGACACCGAATATTGCAGCGCGGCGTCGCCCTGCGGGCTCGCGAGCACTTCGGCATAGGCTTCGGCCACTTCGGCCTTGGGGAACAGGTTGACGTCGGGAATGCCGCCGGCGAAGGAGATGATGTCGGGCTGCTCGAGAAGCTTGAGCAATTCGCGAATTTCAGACGCCTTCATGCGGCTCGCGCGCGTGGCGAAGACCTGTTGCCAATCCATGGATTCGTTTCCTCTCCGATATTATGCCGCCAGAAGATCACGGCAGGGACAATAAGTCAACAATACTGACCTAATTTCAAGCAACGCTTTTTGGTCACTGTCGAAGCGCGAAAACGTCGCTTGCCATGCTACGGAGGGTATTTTTACGAGAGTTTGCAGGCGCATTGCTTCGCAATAGTAGTAGTTTTTTATACAAGTTAAAATAAATAGCCACTGAGATGCTTGACGAGAGGACAGCGTGCAGCGGCTCCATCAACTGACCCGGATCATGATCGGATTGGATCTCGGCCTGCCCGAGACCCATTGGCGGCAGCTCGCCCAACTTTTTCACATCACGCCGCATGTCATGGCTGCGCTCGCCATAGGCCTTGCCGCCCTTCAGCCCTGGCTGAACGGCCAGACGGGTCCCGTCTCCTTTGTAGCATGCCTTATTGCCCTACAACTCTCTCTGCGGGTCTTCGGTCAGATCGCGTTCCGACGCCGCCGAGATCATTCGCTGACGAAATGGACGCGGATCTTCGCCATCCTGTCGGTAGCCTCCGGCCTGTGCTGGGCCCTTTCCCTAGCCTCGCTCTATCTCGGTGGAACCCCCGACAGCAAATTGATCATCCTGGCCGTCGGTTGCGGCATCATCCAGTCCTCGGCGGCGCGGGCCTTCATGTCGCCCGCCCCAATGCTGATCAATATCGCGCTTCTGATGAGCACCGTGTCGATCGCGGCGGCCCTCGAAGGCCAGTGGATGATGGCGTTGATATGCCTTGTTTATTTTCTGTTTCAACTCACCTATCTCGCTCGTCTCAGCGATCTCTATCTCGGCGAAATCTTGGCCGAATACGAGCGCGAAACCGCGCTGCAGCAGCTGGCCGACGCCAACAGAAAATTGAAACAGGCCAATGAGCAACTTGCGCGCCACGCCTTGACCGACGGGCTGACCGGAATCGCCAATCGCCGCAGCTTCGATGCGGCGCTGAATGCGGCTTTCGCCTCGGACACCCAGGCGCCGCTGTCGCTGATTCTGCTCGACATCGATCACTTCAAGGCGTTCAACGACAGCCACGGCCATCAGGTCGGCGACGACTGTCTGAGGTTGGTGGGGAGCGTCATCGCCGAGGTCTTGGACGGCAGCGACTTCCATGCCGCGCGCTATGGCGGCGAGGAATTCGCCCTCATCCTGCCTGGCGCCGACGCCTTCGAAGCCGCGCGCCTGGCGGAAAGGCTCCGTCGCGCCATCGCGGCGGCGGAGTTGGGCGATCTCGCCGACGCTGCGCCGTCCATCTCCGCGAGCTTCGGCGCAGCCACCCGCACCCGCGCCGATCTGAGCCCTGCCGATCTCGTCGCCCGCGCCGACCGCGCGCTCTACCGCGCCAAGCAGAAGGGCCGCAACCGCGTGGCGGTCGACGGCGACGGGGATATCGCCACCGCTTGAAGGCCGATCACGAAAAAACCGGGGTCGCCCCCGGTTTCTCAATCTCAAATCCTGAAAAGCGCAACGCGATCAGTTGCGGGCCTTGTCGACCAGCTTGTTCTTGCCGATCCAGGGCATCATGCCGCGCAGCTTGGCGCCGACTTCTTCGATCTGGTGATTGTCGTTCATGCGGCGGATGCCCTTGAAGCGGGCGGCGCCGGCGCGGTATTCCTGCATCCAGTCCGAGGTGAACTTGCCGGTCTGGATGTCGTGCAGCACGCGCTTCATCTCAGCCTTGGTTTCGGCGGTGATGATGCGCGGACCGGTGACATATTCGCCCCACTCGGCCGTGTTGGAGATCGAGTAGTTCATGTTGGCGATGCCGCCTTCATAAATCAGGTCGACGATCAGCTTCACTTCGTGCAGGCATTCGAAATAGGCCATTTCCGGCGCGTAACCGGCTTCCACCAGCGTCTCGAAGCCGGCGCGGATGAGTTCGACCAGGCCGCCGCAGAGAACGACCTGCTCGCCGAACAGGTCGGTTTCGCATTCTTCCTTGAAGGTGGTTTCGATGATGCCCGAACGGCCGCCACCGACGCCGCAGGCGTAGGAAAGAGCCAGCTCGAGGGCGTTGCCCGACGCGTTCTGATGGATGGCGACGAGGCAGGGAACGCCGCCACCCTTCTGATATTCGCCGCGCACGGTGTGGCCGGGACCCTTCGGCGCGATCATGACGACGTCGACCGAAGCCTTGGTCTCAATGAGGCCGAAATGGATGTTGAGGCCGTGGGCGAAAGCGATTGCCGCGCCGTCGCGGATGTTGCCGGCGATTTCGTCGCGATAGATGTCGGCCTGGAGTTCGTCCGGGGTGGCCATCATCATCAGGTCGGCCCAGGCGGCGGCTTCGGCGACGGTCATGACCTTAAAGCCGTCGGCTTCGGCCTTGGCGGCGGTCTTGGAGCCGGCCTTCAGCGCGATGGCGACATTGCCGGCGCCCGAATCCTTGAGATTCAGCGCATGGGCGCGACCCTGCGAACCGTAGCCGATGATGGCGACGTTCTTGGACTTGATGAGATTGAGATCGGCATCACGATCGTAATAGACGCGCATGTTGAATGTCCTTCCCTTAGCTGTCTGTCTTTGAATTCGGCGGTCTTAGCCCGCCATCCCCTTATCGGTTCCGTAGAGCCGAAGGAAGGCGGCAACCGCCCTCTTCGCCCGCGAACCAAACTCTTTTTTCGCCGCCGACATGTCTTCGCCGAGCAGCAGCCGGACATGCCAGTCCTTGACGATCAATCCGTACAGAACCTCGTAGGCTTCCGTCACATCGTCGAATTCGATCAGGCGCGCCCGCTTGGCGGCGATCAGCAGGGTCGCGGCGCGGCGGCCGATCTGTTTACGCCCGCGCTCCAGCAACATTTCGCCGAGCTGCGAGCCGTCGCGGCTGGCTTGGCCGATAGCGAGGCGATTGAGCGCCAGGGACACATCGCCCGACAGCACGTCGAGCAGCGCGATGGCGAAATCGTCGAGCATCTTTTCCAGGCTGTCGCGCGTCAGCGCGCCGGCATTGGCCTCGCCCGTCTTCACCTTCGAGGCCTGATAGGCGATCATCGCCTCCATCAGCCCGTCGCGATCGCCAAACCACTTGTAGAGGCTCTCCTTGGAGCAATTGGCCGCGCGCGCCACCCCCGCCGTCGTCAACGCTTTTTCGCCGCCTGAGACGAGCAGGCGAAGCGCCTCTTCCAGCACGGCGTTCTGCCGTGGCGAAAACTGATCCGGATTGGTCTCTGCCGTGGTCAACATCGCTCCACCTCAATGCTGCAGTGCGGTACCGTACGGTACGGTTCGCGATGGTTATGCAGGGGATTATGGGGGAGGTCAAGGGGCCCAGGCTGGATTTTCGGCAACAGCTATTCAAACAGGGTCCGCACCTCAGAGACGGACCGGAACAATAAGGAGGGATCGTCCTTCGACGCGATGACGCATATTCTCCCGTACAAGCGACAAACACCTGTCGCCGTCTTTTTCCCTGAGAATCAGCCTGGCCAGCGCCGGATGAAATCCACGAACGCCCGAAGCGGCGACGGCATATGCCGTCGGCTGGGATAGTAGAGATAGGGTCCGGAAAAAGGCTGCTGCCAATCCCTGAGCACCTCCACGAGCGCGCCCGTGGCGACATGAGCGCGACCGACCTCCTCGAAGGTCGCGAGCACGCCGAGACCGCCGAGCGCCGCCGCGAGTTCGATATCGATTATGTTGGCGACCAGCGGTCCATCGGGGGCGACGCGGATGACGTCGCCGTCCTTCTCGAACTCCATCGCCGACATTCTGCCGCTGTCGAAGCGATGGCGGATAAAGGCGTGCTTGAGCAGGTCGTGCGGATGCCGCGGCGTTCCATGTCGGGCGAGATAGTCCGGCGAGGCCACGGCGGCGAAGCGTTGGGTACGCGGGCCGATCGGGACGGCGATCATGTCCTGTTCCAGGCTCTCGTCATAGCGGATGCCCGCGTCGAAGCCTTGGGCGAAAACGTCGACGAAAGTGTCGCTCGCCTGCACTTCGAGGGTGACGGCCGGATATTCCCTGAGAAAGGCGATCGCGATCGGCGGCAGGATCTGTCGGGCCACGAAAGACGGCACGTTCAACCTCAGACGACCCGCAGGGCGGTCCGATGTTTCCGCCACCCGTTCGAGCGCCGTGGAGATCTCCGAGATCAGCGGCCGCACCTTTTCCAGAAGCCGCTCACCCTCTTCGGTCGGCGTTACGCTGCGGGTGGTGCGGTTGAGCAGGCGAGCGCCGAGTTTCGCCTCCAGCCGTCGCACCGCTTCGCTGAGCGCGGAGGCCGAGACGCCGCGCAATGATGCCGCCCGTCTGAAGTTGCGGGATTCTGCGACGGCCGCGAAGGCTTCGAGGTCGGCGAGCGGCAATTGGCTCATTGTACGATTTTCCGCACGGGGTGTTTCATCTCATCCGGATTATCGCACAACCGAGAGCGCGGTAAAAGACCCTCATTCCCGGAACCGCAGGGCGGGACGAATGCAAAGGAGACGGAACATGAAGACCACCACACTCGGAAAAACCGGCCCACAGACCTCGGTTGTCGGCCTCGGCTGCATGGGCATGTCGGGCATGTATGGACCGGCCGACCGCGCCGAATCCATCGCCACGCTGCATGCGGCGCTGGATGCAGGCGTCACGCTGCTCGACACCGGCGACTTTTACGGCATGGGCCACAACGAAATGCTGCTCGGCGAAGGACTGGCGAACGTCCCGCGCGACAAATATCTGCTCAGCGTCAAATTCGGCGCGATGCGCGCGCCGAACGGCGCCTGGCTCGGTTACGACGCCCGCCCGAAGGCGGTGAAATCGGCGCTGGCCTATACGCTTCAGCGGCTGCGCGTCGATTATATCGACGTTTACCGCCCGTCGCGGCTCGACCCGGATGTGCCGATCGAAGACACGATCGGCGCGATCGCCGACATGGTCAAGGAAGGTTATGTCCGCCATATCGGCCTGTCGGAAGTAGGCTCGGATACGATCCGCCGCGCCGCCAGCGTCCATCCGATTTCGGATCTGCAGATCGAATATTCGCTGATGTCGCGCGGTATCGAGGCCGACATCCTGCCGACGACGCGTGAACTGGGCATTTCGGTTACCGCCTATGGCGTGCTGTCGCGCGGCCTGCTCAGCGGATCGTTCAACACAGGCGCCATCGCGGCCAGCGATTTCCGCGCCCATAGCCCGCGCTTCCAGGGCGAGAACGCGGAACGCAATATGGCCTTGGCCAAAGCCTTGCAGGAGGTCGCGACGGAACGCGGCATGAGCGCGACGCAAGCGGCCATCGCCTGGGTCGTCGCCCAGGGTGAAGACATCGTGCCGCTGATCGGCGCCCGCAAGCGGACCCAATTGTCGGAATCGCTCGGAGCGCTGAATAAGACGCTCACGGCCGAGGATATCGCCCATATCGAGGCCGCCGTGCCGGCCGACGCCGTGGCCGGCACACGCTACGCCGAACAGATGATGGCCCATCTCGACAGCGAAAAGCGCGGCTGACGGCGCGACGCCCCGCCATGGCCCGGCGCGAGCCGGGACATGGCTAGACCGCATGCGTCACCGGCAGCGCGCCGCCCTGTTTCAGCGCCTCCATCGAGATCGAGGCGGACATGTCGAACAGCTCCACCTGGCGGATGATCTGCTTGTAGATCACATCGTAATATTCGACCGACGGCAGAGCGATCTTGAGGATATAGTCGTAGTTGCCCGTCAGCCGATGCGCCTCGACGATCTCGGGAATACGGGCGATGGCCTTATGAAAGGCCTCGACCCAATCGTCGGAATGCCGTGAGGTCTTGATCAGCGCAAACACCGTGGTCGGCAGGCCGATCTTGTTGGGATCGAGCGCCGCCCGGCGGGCGATGATATAGCCCTCGGCCTCCAGTCTTTGTATCCGTCGCGAACAGGCCGACACCGACAGCGCCACGCGCTCGGCGAGTTCCGCCACCGGCAGACCGGCATCCGATTGCATCAGATCCAGAAGTTTGCGATCTCGATCGTCGAGCATATCCGTTTCGCGCCTCGTTTCGCGCGCCCTGAAGCTAAATGATGCAATTTTTCAGCGCCAAGATAGATGAGTTCGACCCAATTCGCAAACATCCGCCGCGATCGACGCGCTAGATTTCATGTCGGAACGAGTCATAGGGGACACGAGATGAAAAAAATCGGCCTGATCGGCGGCATGAGTTGGGAAAGCACAGCAGTCTATTACGCCAATCTCAACCGTCTGGCGCGCGCCGCCTATGGCGGCCTTGCCTCCGCCGACATTCTGCTGCGATCGGTGAATTTCGACGAGATTGTCACGCTGCAGAAAGCCGGTCGGTGGGACAAGGCCGCCGCGGTGCTGTCGGACGCCGCCGCGAAGCTGCAATTGGCCGGAGCCGATTGCGTGCTGATCTGCACCAACACCATGCATAAAGTGGCCGACGAGGTCGAGGCGGCGGTCTCGGTCCCCCTGCTCCACATCATCGACGAGACGGCGCTGGCGCTCAAGGCGGCGGGCAAACGCAAGCCGCTGCTGCTCGCCACCCGATACACGATGGAGGACGGCTTCTATCACCGCCGTTTCGCACAGCATGGGCTGGACTTGGCGACGCCTGACGAATCCGGCCGCGCCCGCACCCACGCGATCATTTTCGAAGAGCTGTGCGCCGGCCATGTCTTGGACGGCTCCCGCACCGACCTCACCGGCCTGATCGAAGCCGCGAAGGATCAGGGTTGCGACAGCGTGATTCTCGGCTGCACCGAAATCTGCCTGAGCCTCGACCCGGAGAAGACGCCGCTGCCGGGCTTCGATTCCACTGCGATCCATTGCGACGCGGCGGCCCGTTTCGCCTTTCCGAAGCAAATGCGCCTCAGCGCCTGACGATGGACGAAAAAACGCTTGATTTGGAAATGATCATTCCCTATTAAATGGGAAACGATCATTTCCGAAAGGCGCGATCATGTCCGATACTCTGGACCTGCAGAAAAGCCGCGGTCGCCCGCGCGAATTCGACACCGAAGCGGCGCTCGACGCCGCCATGGCCCTGTTCATCGAGCGAGGCTATGCGGCGGCCGCGATCAGCGATCTCGGCGAAGCCATGGGCCTGACAGCCGGCAGCATCTACAAGGCCTTCGGCGACAAGCGCGGCGTTTTCGCCGCCGCGCTCGACCGCTACACCTCCACCCGTGATCTCCGCATCGCCGACCATCTCAATGAGGCCGCCACTGGCCGAGAACGATTGAGGCGGCTGATCGACTATTACGCCGGAAATTCCCATGGCGAGTCCGGTCGTCGCGGTTGCCTGGTCATCGGGTCGGCGCGCGATCTCGCCCTTTTCGATCCCGATCTGCAGGCCCGCATCGAAAACGCCGTCTCCGTCCGTGAAAGCCTGATCCTCGACGTGATCCGCGACGGCCAGTCCGACGGCTCGATTCCCGTGCATGTCGATGCCGAGGCGACCGCCAAGGCGATGCTCTGCCTGCTCTACGGCATGCGCGTCATCGGCAAGACCGGACGCAGCGAGGCGGAGATGCAGGCCATCGCCGCCACCGCCATGAAACTTCTCGATTAACCGTCCTCCCAAGACGAAAACCCCGACCGGAGCCTCCGATGTCCATCGCCACCACCGCTGAAGGCGCGCGCGCGCCGCAGGCGATCTCGCCTCTTCTCACCTTCCTGTTCGCCGCGACCTGTGGGCTGGTCGCCGCCAATCTCTATTACGCCCAGCCGTTGGCCGGGCCGATCAGCCTCGAACTCGGCATGAGCCCCGCAGCCGCCGGCCTCATCGTCACCCTGACCCAGATCGGCTACGGCCTCGGCCTGCTCTTCCTCGTGCCGCTCGGCGATCTCCTGGAAAACCGGAGGCTGATGATCGGGCTCATCCTGGCCGCCGGCCTCGCGCTGCTCGGCGCCGGCTTTTCGGTCACGGCCGGACTGTTTCTCGCCTCCTCGCTCGCCATCGGCCTCGCTTCGGTCGCCGTCCAGGTCGTCGTGCCCTTCGCCGCCGGCATGGCGCCGGATCACGCCCGCGGCCGCGTCGTCGGCAACGTCATGTCCGGCCTGATGATCGGCATCATGATGGCGCGGCCCTTTTCGAGCTTCCTGTCGGAATTCATGTCCTGGCGCGCCGTCTATTTCATCACCGCCGCGCTTATGGCCGTGATCGCCATCGTGCTCCGGCTGAATATACCGGAACGTCGCCCGGTCGCCCGCATGCGCTATGGCGCGCTCCTCGCCTCCATGGCCAGGCTCGCCGCCACCGAACGGGTGCTGCAGCGCCGCGCCGTCTATCAGGCCGGCATGTTCGCCGCCTTCAGCCTGTTCTGGACCGCCTCGCCGCTGCTGCTCGCCAGTCCGGCTTTCGGTCTCAGCCAGACCGGCATCGCGCTCTTTGCGCTGGCCGGCGCCGCCGGCGCCATCGCTTCGCCGATCGCCGGACGTCTCGCCGACCGAGGCCTCACCCGCTTCGCCACCATCGCGGCGATGCTGATGGCGATAGTCGCTTTCCTGATCAGCCATGTGGCGACGGACGGCTCCAAGCTGGCGCTCGGGCTCATGGTCGCCGCAGCCATCATCCTCGATTTCGGCGTCACCACCAGTCTGGTCTGCGGGCAACGCGCCATCTACAGCCTGTCGCCGGAAAACCGCAGCCGCTTGAACGGCCTGTTCATGGCCTTCTTCTTCGCAGGCGGCGCGGTCGGTTCGGCGTTGGGCGGCTGGGCCTACGCCACCGGCGGCTGGGAACGGACGAGCTGGGTCGGCCTTGCGTTCCCCACCCTCGCTCTGCTCGCGCTCCTCACTGAATTCCGGCCAGGACGCGCGACGCGGAAATCATAGTCCCGAACCCCTTCGCCTCAGATGCGCGGGCTGGTATCATCCGGCCCGCACATCCGGAGGCAATTCATGCGCATCAAGACTCTTCTCATCGCCCTGGCCCTCACCGCGACGGCCGGGGCGGCGTCCGCCGAAAAACTCTGCGGCTGGATCGAAAATCCCACCCCCGGCAACTGGTGGCTCACCGACCGCGACGGGTCCTGGATCCTCGCGGCCCAGGGCAGCGGCGAAGCCGAAGGCATGGACCTGATCGGCGACATCTCGGCCGGCGACTATGTGGCGACCAATGGCAATTACGGCTATGGTTGCGCCTGCGTCGACGCGGAGGTCGATGTCGGCGAAAGCCGGATCGTTTCGATTTCCAGCTTCAAGCAATTGCCGCTCAAGACCTGCAAGCGCGACAAGGCGCTGAGGTCTCCGGGAGAATAACAGACCGGGCCGGGTTGGCCCCGTGATTCGGAAGGCGGCCTGTGCCTTCAACCAGCCGACTGCGGCAGCGCATAGGCGACTTCCGTGACCCAGTTCTTCGGATCGGGGTCATGGACCATGCTGCGGTGAAAGATATTGAGGCTGCACGCAAAGGCCTGACCGTCCGCCGAGGGCATCTGCTCCGGCGGACACCCCATGATCTCCATCCAGCCGCGGAGCATGGAATGCACCTCGCGCAGACGGTCGTAGTGGCCATGCCAGTTTACGCTGACGAAATTGCCGGCGGGCATATAGGCGGAACGGAACGGCGTCCTGGCGACGAGCAGGCGCGGCGTGAAATAGCCGAAATCGATTTCCATCTCGCCATTCGGCGCGAAGAGATTGTACCGGAAGAAAGCGAGGCCATGGTCGGTCGTCTTTTGACGGTGCAGCTCCGCCCGCACCTCACTGAAAAAGACCTGCGCCTGCGTCATCACCTGCCGCGCGTTCAGGCGCGATCTCAAGGAGAGATAGGGTTTCTTTTTGAAACGCACCCTTTCGGGCAAGGTCAACATAAGGACAAATCCCAGCCGTTCGCAGCATTGCGGTCAACGCTCTTACAAGCCAGTCCATAACTCCTCAAATAGACGAATAAAAGACAAACAATTCGTCTCACCCGCCGTGAAAACGGTATTTAAGACGAATAGTGCGGGCATGGTTTCAATTAATAGTGAACAGCGACAATACACATAAAATTGTATGATTCACTGGCGGCAAGGGCGGCGCGGACCGCCCTTGCGCCGATCAGAGCGTCTGGCCGAGGGCGCGGCGAAACCGGCGAACCGTTTCCGGCATCCCGTACAGAAGCGCGTCCGCCGTCAACGCATGTCCGATCGACGCTTCGTCGGCATAGGGAATGCGCGCCATCAGGGCCGGCAGATTCTCGACGGTGAGATCGTGGCCGATATTGACGCCGAGACCAAAATCGCGGGCATGGTCGGCGGTTCCGCCCAGCTTTTCGATCCAGTCCGCCGCTGCAACCGGGTCGTCGTAACATCCGCCATAGGGACCGGTATAGAGTTCAATACGGTCCGCCCCCACGTCACGGGCGATGGAAACGAGTTCGCCGCCGATGCCTCCGTCGACGAAGAGCGACGAACGCATGCCGCCGTCACGCAGACGCCCGCAGATCTCGCCCAGCAGAGTGCGGTTTTCAGCAAGATCCCAGCCGTGGTCGGAAGTCGCCTGTGAGGGGTCGTCGGGCACGAGAGTGACCTGATCCGGCCGGGCGGCCTCGACCAGTTGCAGGAAATCCTCCGACGGATATCCTTCGATGTTGAATTCGCGACCGGGAAACTCCCGATCGATCAGCGCCCTCAATTCCGGCACGTCGGAGAAGCGGATATGGCGTTGGTCGGGCCGCGGATGCACGGTCAATCCACCGGCTCCCGCCTCGAGCGCCGCGCGGCCCAACCCGACCACGCTCGGCCACGGCAAATCCCGGCGATTTCGCAGCATGGCGATGGCGTTGAGGTTCACCGATAGGCTGGCGGCCATGACGTTTACTCCCGATCCCTGTATCAGGCTTAACTAACCGATCGCAGATCGCGACTCCAGCGACTTTTCTTCATCTTTCTACGCGCAAATTTGATCAATCACAAAGTTGGCGCTAGGTTTGCCGGGCATGGTTGCGCTAGGATGTCGTTGACGACGCATGGACGAAAGACGAAGGTGGAAACAGTATTTTTCCATTACCTGAAATTGAAAAATAGTGTATGAGTATTATCGAATATTAGATGATGCTTTGTGGCGAATCCACACGCAGTTTACTGATACGACGATAATTCCTGGATCCGGACGTTATGCCAGGCGACAACGCGGGCGACAACCGGAGGTGCATGAGGCGCTGAGCATGAAGTGAATCCCCGTAACGGCGAATGATCATCAAAACATCGCTGGCGGGAAGAGGAAACGCCGATCCGGACAGAGCCCCGGAGAGAGTAGGACGAGATGCAAGAGCAGAGCCCGGATCGTCTTCAATTCGTCTCGGACGCCTCGTCCGATTGGCAGGCGATCGCCCATCTACCCGAAGCGCCGTTGCCGCGCCCGCTGCCGGAACACCCCTTGCCGATCGCCGAAATGGCGAATTTCTTCGGCGTCACGCATCGCACCCTACATTTCTACGAGGAAAAGGGGCTCTTGCAACCCGATCGTCACGGCGCGATGCGCATCTATTCGCATCGACAGATCCGCATGATGGGCCTGATCAATCTCTGCCGTGAGACCGGTATGGCCATCGCGCAGATCCAGGATCTTCTGACCGAACTCACCTATTCCGAAAGCGTCGCCGAGAGCGAGGCCAAGCTACGGGCCGCGCTGATCGCCCGCCGCAACGAACTCGTCGCCGAAGAATCGCTGATCCGTCGCCAGATGCAGCAGATCACCACGGCGCTCACGGAAATGGACGCGGTGCGCGACGACGCCGACAATCAGAACTTCCCGGCGCACCCGCCCTTCCTCAGCGACAGCGAATTCCATTGCCTGAAACTGATGGCCGAGGGCTATAATCCCGTCCGCATTTCCAAAGCCCTCGACATCGCGCTCGAACAGGTATTGACGATGGAAGGCGGAATCGTTCGTAAATTCAGCGCCTCCAATCGCTTTCAGGCGGTCGCGAAGGCGGTGCTGCTCGGCATCGTGGGGGACTGACGGCCCCGGCGTCCCGACAGGTTCGCAATATCGGCGCTGTCGCCCGCCACACCCCAACTGTTCGAGACGCTCGACGATGAGTATACACGCCCGCCGATCTCATCTATACGACGCCTAATGCTGTATGTTGGGCCGTCGCATGAAGTTTTTCAGGTTTAGGACGTCACGAGACGAAGTCGTCTGCGCGGAAGATGGATCTGGCAGGCTGCTCAACACGACTTACGACAGTCTCGACGAACGCCATGTGCCCGTGATCGCAGCGAGACTGAACGACGACGATCGCTTCATTTTCGTGGCCAGCGCAGTGGCCGAAGCCCTGCCGATCCGCTGCGACAATCTCGGGCTACCTGCCCCCTTCCTGCCGCTCATGGCGTATCAGACCGGCCGCGAAGAGATCTACAATCTCGTCTCCTTTGAAAATGGGCTTTACCTGTGCGCGCCACCCGTCAACTCTGATGACACGGAGCATGTGATTTCGGCCAATCGACGCGAGGCCAGGCAATGGGAAGAGTTCCGGCTGACCGAAGTCGCTCTCCCAGAACGCTTCAATTATCTTCGTGACCGGCTCGAGGCCCTGGCGCCTGTCCTGCGCAGCCTGATGGTCGACGTCGATATCGCCGGCGCGGTGAAGCAGATGAAGCCGGATCTTGTCGATACGGTCAACGGAGTTCTGCCCATAGTCGGCGAAAAGCGGCTGAATGCCTTTGCATCGCAATTGTTCGCCGACCCGAAGATTGCCGAGACGTTCGCCGCCAAGTTTCCGGACGACATCTGGGCGAAACACGGCTTCGTGGACCTCTTGAAGGCGGCGGCCCGCGAAAGGCCCGGACATTCGATCCGCGAGATCGACTCGTCTTTCGACGCCATCACCAAAGCGGCCCGCGACCGTGTTTACCGATCGCTGCCGCATGCCTGCGCAAGCGCCGCGCGCCGCATGGTCGAGCCGACCAAAAACGCCTGTATTGTGGCCACGGCCCGCAACGAGGGCATCTACCTGATCGAATGGCTGGCGCATCATCGTGTGCTGGGCTTTGAAAAAATCTTCATCTACAGCAACGACAACGACGACCAATCCGACCTGCTTCTTGCGGCGCTCGCCGAAGCCGGCGAGATCGTCTGGATCAGAAATCTCGTGCCGGAGGGCGGCGCAGCTCAACTGAAGGCCTATGGGCATGCGTTCGGCATTCTGCCGGATATCCTGGACTATCGCTGGTGCCTGACCATCGACATGGACGAGTATTTCGTCGTCAATCCGGCGCGCTTTTCCTCCGTCATCGACTATCTCGACTGGCAGGAGCGCCAGGACGTCGACGCTATCGCGCTGAACTGGGTCTTTATCGGCCCAACCGGCGAGTCGCACTGGCGGGATCTTCCGCTGCGCGAAAGGTTCGTCGACCAACTCGGGAATCCCGCGGTGGACGCGCATGTGAAATCACTCTGCAAGCCCCGCAAATTTATCTATTCAGAACCGCATTTTCCGATCGCGCCTGTCAAATCCACAATCCTGTTCAGAGATTCGACATCGGCGCTTCACAGCCATCAAAAAGCCTCGGCGCATTCGGGAATCTACGGCACCGCCCTGAGCGACAATCCCAACCGGGATTTTGCCTGCATCTATCACTACTTCTTCAAGTCGGCCGAGGAGTTTCTCTGGAAATTTTCCCGCAATAGAGGCGATTACGCGAAGAAGACCGGCCGAGACGGCATCTCGATCACAAAGGAGTTCCTCCGGGATTTCATGGAATTCTATACGCCCAGAAACGCCATGCGAAATGACTGGATCACGCGCTGCGCTTCAGGGCTCGGCGAAGAAATGGCGCGACTGGAAGGAATAGCGGGGGTCGCCGACGCGATCGAAGCTGTCAAGGCGGCCTTTCATGCCCGTATCGCCGAGTTCAAACCGATCTTCGCCGAGACTGCCGCGATCAAGGATGCAGGCGAGGCTGGCCAAGCCTTTCTGAAGCTCATCGGCGACACCTCCGCGCAGTCGCCGCCCATGCCTGACGAATGAGACTTGTTTCCGGATAGAAGGACGAGGTAGCCGACCCGCAACAGCTCCATCCATGATGAAGCCTGGAAAAGGATATTTTGCAGGCAGCCGGCGCTGCGCGACGCTCCCAGTCACCGGCTCGGCCACGACCGACCATATTTCTTATTTTGCGCTGTTCTTGGAATTCGACCTCGCTCGCGGCTCGATCCCCGATCAGCGCACGATGGTCAATGTTTCGGCGGCGCGGGTGACGGCGGTGTAGAGCCAGCGCTCGCGGCTGTCGCGGAAGGCCCAGGCTTCGTCGAACAGAACGACATTGTTCCACTGCGAGCCCTGCGCCTTGTGCACGGTCAGCGCATAGCCGTAGTCGAATTCGTCATAGCGCTTGCGCATCGACCAGGGGATCTCGCCGTCGATCTCTTCGAAGGCGGCTTTCAGCAGCTTGATCTTGGCCGCGCCGCGATCCATGTCGTCGTCCTCGGGCCGGACCAGCAGGTTGATGCCCGGCTTCGTCGTCTCCTTCGACGACGACATCACCTGCCAGAGCGATCCGTTGAGCAGGCCCTTGACCTGATCGTTCCTGAGGCAGACCAGCTTGTCGCCGGCGGCCGGATAGCCGCTCGCGAACCCCTTGAGCTCGCGCAAGCGCTGATTGTAGCGCTTGCGGGTCTTGTTGGTGCCGACCAGCACCTGGTCGGCCTCCAGAACCAGCGATTGCGTCACATCGTTGCGCGAGATCACCTGCGCGGTCCCGTAGTCGCCATGCATGATTTCGCGACCCTCGCGGATCTGCATGGCCAGCTGGATGATCGGATTGTCGCGCGCCTGGCGGTGGATTTCGGTGAGCAGGAAATCCGGCTCCTGCTCGGTAAAGAACCCCCCGCCCGACACCGGCGGCAGCTGGCCGGGATCGCCGAGCACCAGCACTTTCGTGCCGAAACTCAGGAGATCCTTTCCCAGCGCCTCGTCGACCATCGAGCATTCGTCGATGACGATCAGCGGCGCTTTCGCCACCGGGCTCTGGCGGTTGATGGAGAACATAGGAGCGATATTCGTCTTGCCCGTCACCTCGTCCTCCACCTCCTCCTCGCCTTTCGGGCGATAGATCAGCGAATGGATCGTCTTGGCGTTGGAGGCGCCTCGCGAACGCAACACCTGCGCCGCCTTGCCGGTAAAGGCGGCGAACAGCACCTCGCCGTCGACATTCTCGGCGAAATGCTTGGCGAGCGTGGTCTTGCCGGTGCCGGCATAGCCGAACAGCCGGAACACCTGGCTCCGTCCGTCCTTGAGCCAGCGCGCGACGGCTTGGAGCGCCTCATCCTGTTGGGTCGAAAATTGCATGGCGGGACTAGGCAGGATTCGGGGGCGCGATGCAAGTGCGCGACAGGATCGATATGATGACGGCCTGAGACATTACCGAGAATCCGGGCTAGGATAGCAACGCTATGCGCAACCTGAAACCACATCCGGAGTAAAGGCGTGTCGACCTTCCATGTGAGCAGCAACCGCAATACCACACTGATCATCGATGGCGGCGGCGATCGTTTTATCGTTGATCAGGGCGTGACGATCCGTGATCCCGACATGGCCATTCACCTTACCGGTACGGCCACCAACAACCGCGTCGAGATCAGGGGCGTCTTGCGCTGTGAAGAAGACACGATATTCGACCAAGGAACAGGATCCATCATTCTCGTGACCGGCACAGGGAAATTGATCGGCGACGACGGGATCTATTCCGTGCATGGCGGCGAAATCACCAACCGCGGCCTGATCAGCATGTTTGGCGATGGCATTGGTTACTACGACCAGGGACACTTCACCAACGCGGGAACGCTGAAGGCGGGATCGGACGCGGTCACCATCGCCGGCGGCCGGGTCGATAATCTCGGCGGAGCGACGATACGCAGCAACGAGGACGGCATCAACTCGCTCAGCGACGAATTCGATGTCCTGCGCATCAACAACGAGGGTCTGCTGATCGGCAAGACCACGGCAATCAAGGGCTTCAATGGTCGCGAAATCGTCGTCAACAGCGGCGATATTCAGGGCAAGATCGATCTCGGCGGCAGCAACGACAGTTTTGACACCCGCAAAGGAACCGTCGATCAAGACGTAATCGGCGGCGCCGGCAACGACACGCTCTGGACGTCAAACGGCACGATACGGCTGGTCGAAGCCTTCGGCGGCGGCACAGACATAGTCCGATCCACGGTCAGCTACACGCTGGCCGCCGATGTCGAAATGCTGGTCTTGCTCGGCGCCGGCAATACGACAGGCAAAGGCAACGCCAGCGGCAACGGCCTGACGGGCAACAGCGCCAATAACAAGCTGTTCGGCCAGGACAACAACGACTTTCTCGATGGGCGCGCCGGCAATGACATGCTGAGCGGCGGCAGCGCGATCGGCGATGAGGACACGTTCTATTTCAAGACCGGTTATGGCGGCGATACGATCATCGACTTTCAGGACGATACCGACAAGCTGGCGCTCAAGGAGCTGAACGGGGTAACCGGATTTGCCGATCTCAAGGCGCATCACGTCATGGAGAATTCGGCGGGCGATCTGGTGATCTTCTCCGGGCAGGATCGATTGATTGTCGAAGGCATGACGATTGCAACATTGACAAGCAATGATGTGTATTTCGATTGACCCCCGATAACATTCCAGACGATGAGTGACGCATGAACATTCTTGTCCTCGGCGCAACCGGCTTCATCGGTTCGGCCGTCGCCAATCGATTGCTTGCCGACGGACATTCGGTGACCGGCCTCGGTCGGGATCTATCGCGGGCGCGCCGACTGAATCAGAACATCAACTGGCTGAAAGTCGATCTCAGCCGCATGACGCAAGCCTCTGATTGGACTGCAATTCTGGCCGACGTCGACATGGTCGTCAACTGCGCGGGCGCATTGCAGGACGGCCTGCGGGACGATCTCGCCGCCGTACAGACGGCTGCGATGATCGCGCTCTATGCGGCCGCAGAACCAGCCCATATTCGGCGCATCGTCCAGATCTCCGCCGAAACCGGAGGCGGAGCCGCCGACACCGCCTTCTTATCCACCAAGCGACAGGCCGACGACGCTCTCAAGGCCTCCCCGCTCGACTGGGTCATCCTGCGGCCGTCGCTCGTGGTTGGCCGCAATGCCTATGGCGGCACGGCCCTCCTGCGCGGGCTGGCGGCCCTGCCCTTCATCTTGCCGCTCGTGCATGCCGACCGTTGCATGGCGACCGTGGCGCTCGATGATGTCGCCGAAGCCATCTCGCGCGCCGTCGCAGGCAAGATTGCCGCGGGAAGCGATTTCGCGCTGACCGGACCAGAGAGAATGAGGCTCGCCGATCTCGTCGCCACCCATCGTCGCTGGCTGGGTCTCGGCGATGCTCCCGTCATCGCCCTGCCGGACAGCGTTGCCCGGCCGATCTCCGCCATCGCCGATCTGGCCGGGTGGCTCGGCTGGCGATCGCCCCTGCGCTCCACGGCCATGCGGGTGATGGTCGACGGCGTCCATGTAAGTTCAGAACTGGCGCCGATGCCGTTTCAGTCGCTGAATTCGATCCTAGGGCGGCATTCCTCCGGCGTTCAGGATCTCTGGTTCGCGCGGATGTATCTGCTTAAGCCGGTCGTGATTTTAGTCTTGAGCCTGTTTTGGCTCGTCTCCGGATTGATTCCGTTTTTCGCGCTGGAACAGGCGGCAGGCCATTTCCTCCCCTTCCTGTCGCCGGGTTTGTCGACGCTGGCCGTGGTCGTGACATCGCTGGCCGACATCGCCCTGGGCCTGATGTTGCTCTATCGTCCCACGGCGCGCCTGGCGCTCTTGGGGCAAATGGGGCTCGCGTCCGCTTATCTGCTGGGCGGCAGCCTGTTGGAGCCGGCGCTGTGGCTCGATCCGATCGGCCCTTATGTGAAGGTCCTGCCGGCCATCCTTCTGTCGCTGGTCACGCTCGCCATACTCGAGGAACGGTGATGGAGCTCGAACCTTTCCTGCGGCTCGCCCATGTCGTCGGCGCCGCCGTGCTTCTCGGCACCGGCGCGGGCATCGCCTTTTTCATGGTCATGGCGCATCGCAGCCGCGACGCGAAACTCATCGCCCATGTGTCGGGCACGGTGGTGGTGGCCGATACTCTGTTCACCGCCACTGCCGCGATCCTGCAGCCCGTCACCGGCTATCTGCTGGCGCGCGAAATCGGCTGGCCGTTGACGGAGGGCTGGATACTGTTGTCGCTGGCGCTTTACGTCTTCACCGGCCTGTTCTGGCTGCCGGTGGTGGCGATCCAGATCCGTATGCGCGATCTCGCTCGCCGCGCCGCGGCCGACGGCGCGGCCTTGCCGTCCGCTTACTTCGGGCTCTATCGCATCTGGTTCGCCTGCGGCTTCCCCGCCTTCGCCGCCGTCATCGGCATCTTCTGGCTGATGCTCAACAAGCCCGACCTGACTCTCTTCATGAACTGAAGCGTTTGGCGCCAAGCCCTTGCTGAGACTCGGCAAATCGGCTCAGCGCAGCATCGGCCAGAGGCTCAGCACCAGGAGCCCCGCCATGGTCAGGTTGAACCATTTCAGCCGCACCGGCTCAGACAGCCAGTCGCGCAGCAGCGCGCCGAACACGGTCCAGCCGCCCTGGCAGGGCAGCGCGAGCAGCAGGAAGGCGATGGCGACGATAAAGACGGACAGCACCGGATGGGCCGGATCGGCATAGGCGGCCATCGACGACACGGCCATGACCCAGGCTTTCGGATTGACCCATTGAAACGCCGCCGCCGACAAGAAGCGCATGGGCTCGCTCGCCTCGCCGCCCTCTCCCAGCGATCGCGACATGCCGATCGACCAGGCGATATACAGAAGGTAAAGCCCGCCGGCGATCTTCAGCAGCGTATAGAGTATCGGGGCCGCTTCGAGCAGCGCGCCCAGTCCGAAGCCGCAGGCGATCAGCAGGCTGCCGAAGCCGACCTCGATGCCGATCATATGCGGGATCGTCCGTCTCAGCCCGAAATTCACGCCCGAGGCGAGCAACATCATATTGTTCGGGCCGGGGGTGACCGAAGTGGTGAACGCGAACAGGACCAGCGACAGCAGAATTTCAGGAGACATTGAACCCTCACCAAGTTCGAGGGACCATAGAGGTCGCGATTTTTCTGTCCAATGAGAAGTCTTGAGCAACCGTGAACGAAAATTGATCCTTGGCGTTGGCTCTGCAATGATCAGAATGAACGCAAGGAGACACATGATGCCCGCTGCCCCGATCCCGACGCTTCGCCTCAAGAACGGCGCCGAACTCCCCACTCTCGGCCAGGGCACCTGGATGATGGGCGAAAGCGCCTCACAGACGCCTGCGGAAGCGGCGAGCCTCCGCCATGGCCTCGATCTCGGTCTGACATTGATCGACACGGCGGAAATGTATGCCGAAGGCGGCGCCGAAAAGGTGGTGGCCGAGGCCATCCGCGGACGCCGCGACGAGTTCTATCTCGTGTCCAAGGTTTATCCCTGGAACGCCAGCCGACAGGGGACGATCGACGCCTGCGAGCGGAGCCTGACGCGGCTCGGCGTCGATCGCATCGATCTCTATCTCCTGCACTGGCGCGGCGAACATCCGCTGGCCGACACCGTGGCCGCCTTCGAACAGCTCAAGACCGACGGCAAGATCGGCGCGTGGGGCGTATCGAATTTCGATACCGACGACATGCGGGAATTGATGGAGGTCGAAAATGGTGAGAATTGCCTCGTCAACCAGATCCTCTACAATCTCTGCCGCCGCGGACCGGAGGTGGACCTGATCCCCTATTGTCGCGACCAAGGCGTCGCCATCATGGCCTATTCGCCCATCGAACAGGGGAAGCTGCTGAGCGACCCCGAACTCATTCGGATCGCCAAGGCGCATCAGGCGACGCCGGCCCAGATCGCCCTCGCTTATTTGCTTGGACAGGCCGGCGTAATCGCCATCCCGAAGAGCAGCCGCCCGGAGCGGGTCGCAGAAAATCGCGCCTCGGCAGACGTCACGCTGACGCCAGAGGCTCTTGCGACGCTCGACGAAGTCTTCCCTCGACCGACACGCAAGATCCCGCTCGAAATGATCTGAGGAAAGGAAGCGGCGGCCGCGATGGCCGCCGAAGAAGATCTTACATGCCCTGCGCGCCGCGGTTCATCGCCGCGATGCCGGTGCGGCACACCTCGATGAGGCCGAGCGGCTGCATGATGGCGATGAACTGGTCGATCTTGGACGGCTTGCCGGTGATCTCGAACACGAAGTGATCGGTCGTGGCGTCGATGACCTTGGCGCGGAAGGCGTCGGCGAGCCGCAACGCCTCGACGCGATGTTCGCCATTGCCCGCCACCTTGATCAGGCCGAGCTCGCGTTCGATCGGACGCTCCTGGCCCATCTCGTGGGCGCGAACCGTCAGATCGACGACTCGATGCACCGGCACGATACGGTCGAGCTGGGTCTTGATCTGTTCGAGCACATGCGGCGTGCCGCGCGTGACGATGGTGATGCGCGACAGATGCGACTTATGCTCGGTCTCCGACACCGTCAGGCTCTCGATATTGTAGCCGCGGCCCGAGAACAGGCCGATGACGCGGGCGAGCACGCCCGGCTCGTTGGACACCAGAACCGATAGCGTATGGCTCTCGGCTAGCTCGGTTTCCTTTGAGATGAAATAAGCCGAACCGGTCGGCTGAAGATGTGCGTTCATGTCTGTTTCCTGCCCTTGTGTTTAGTGCGCCAGCTCGACGCTGACTGAATTTCGAAACTTCTGCGCCGCTAGCGCCAGAGCGCGGTTGGAACACGGGCTTCCATGGTTATTGGTTCTTCCGCTCCCAGCGTTCCCTGACTTCCTCGGCAATAGCCTCTTCGATCATCTCATCCGTAATCGGCGGACCGTTGTAGCGCGGTCGCATGGCGAGGAACTCCTCGACCGTCAGCTTCCGCTGCGGACCCGCCGCCGGAGACGCCACCGTAAGCCGCACCTCTTTGCGGCCGCCAGTGACTTCGACGTCGTCGCCTTCGGCGATGCCATGCGCCTCGAGCACCGCTCTCGGCAGCGCCACCACGTCGTCGGGACTGATCTTCACCTTGGCCATTGCGATCTCCTGGCGGGAAGGATGAGCCGGAGCATATCCCTCCCGCCGATCTTTATCAAACCAGCTGGCGGCCCTTGGCGTCGATGGCGTTGGCGACGACTTCGTCGGTCGCCTCGTCCGGCAACAGCATCTCGTTATGCGCCTTGCCCGAAGGGATCATCGGGAAGCAGTTGGCGAGATTGGCCACGCGGCAGTCGAAGATCACCGGAAGCGGGCTTTCGATCATTTCCATGATCGCCGCGTCGAGGTTCTCCGGCTTGTCGCAACGGATGCCCTTTCCGCCATAGGCTTCCGCCAGCTTGACGAAGTCGGGCATCGCTTCGGTATAGGAGTTGGACAGGCGGTTGCCGTGCAGCAGTTGCTGCCACTGGCGCACCATGCCCATATACTGGTTGTTCAGGATGAAGATCTTGATCGGCGCGTTATACTGCACCGCCGCCGACATTTCCTGGATGCACATCTGGATCGAGGCGTCGCCGGCGATGTCGATGACCAGGCTCTCGGGATGGGCGATCTGCGCGCCCAGCGCCGCCGGCAAGCCATAGCCCATCGTGCCCAGCCCGCCCGAGGTCAGCCAGCGGTTCGGTTCTTCGAAACGGTAGAACTGCGCCGCCCACATCTGGTGCTGCCCCACCTCGGTGGTGATGTAGGTGTCGCGATCCTTGGTCAGTTCGTAGAGCCGCTCGATGGCGTATTGCGGCATGATCACGTCATTGCTCTTGGCGTAAGCCAGCGAATTGCGGCCGCGCCATTTCTGGATCTGCGCCCACCAGTCGGCCAGACGATCCTTGGAGGCGGCTTTCGCCTGAGAGCGATAGATCCTCAGCATGTCTTCGAGCACCGACGCGGTGTCGCCGACGATGCGGCAATCGACATGGACGTTCTTGTTGATCGAGGAGGGATCGATATCGATATGGATCTTCTTCGAATTCGGCGAAAACGCGTTCAGGCGGCCGGTGATGCGGTCGTCGAAGCGCGCCCCGACGCAGAGCATGACGTCGCAGTCATGCATGACCATATTGGCCTCGTAGGTGCCGTGCATGCCGAGCATGCCGAGCCAGGCCGGACCGGACGCCGGATAGGCGCCGAGGCCCATCAGCGTCGACGTGATCGGGAAGCCCGTGAGGTCGACCAGTTCGCGCAGCAGCTTGGACGCGACCGGACCGGAATTGATCACGCCGCCGCCGGAATAGATGACGCCCTTGCGCGCGCCGGCCATGAGCGCCACAGCCTTTTCGATCTCGCTCAGATCGCCTTGGATCTTCGGCTGGTAGTTGGCCTTCAGCGGCACTTCGGAGGGCGGCACATAAGTGCCGGTGGCGAACTGCACGTCCTTCGGGATGTCGACGACGACGGGGCCCGGGCGGCCGGTCTGGGCGATGCGGAAGGCTTCATGCAGCACGCGGGCGAGATCGTTGACGTCCTTGACCAGCCAGTTGTGCTTGGTGCAGGGGCGCGTGATGCCGACCGTGTCGCATTCCTGGAAGGCGTCGGAGCCGATGAGCGTGGTCGGGACCTGGCCGGTGATGCAGACGAGCGGAATGGAATCCATCAGCGCGTCCTGCAGCGGCGTCACCGCATTGGTCGCGCCGGGGCCGGAGGTGACGAGCATGACGCCGACCTTGCCGGTGGAGCGCGCATAGCCTTCGGCGGCGTGGCCCGCGCCCTGCTCGTGACGGACGAGAATATGCTGGATGTCGTCCTGCTGGAAGATTTCGTCATAGATCGGCAGCACGGCGCCGCCGGGATAGCCGAAAATGTGCTGGACGCCGTTGTCCCTCAAAGCTTGCAGGACGATCTCCGCCCCCGTCATCCGCATGTCGCTCATTGTCTCGATTTCCTTCCCTTCGAATTACCGCGCGCATTACCAAGTTTCAGGGCATAAAAAAAGGCCCCCGGAGGAGCCTCGTTTTGCGCATGGGTGGCTATCGCCGGACGGTCACACCGTCCTGCCCATGCGCTTTCCCACTACAAGAATGTTTGCGAATTTGATCATGGATGCCGTCATAATCGCATTTTCCGGCTTCGTCAACCGCAACCACCGTTTCGTTTCAAAGGATTGAGCAGCGGCCGCCGCCGCCGCCGCCGGATCGAAACGGCGCATGTGGAGAGCCCGCTCGTCCCTGAACGGGGCGCCTGTCTCTAAACAGGATATTAACTCCGGAGCGTTAGTTTTGACTACGCATTCAGAGGATTCCGTCTGGAGCGTCTATTGCATGCGCCGCGACGGATATTGGAGAATTCATTGTTTAGCAGGGAGTTGCAGAGCGCCCCGCAGGCGGGATTGCAGGAGCGGCGCGTCCATGGCGAAGCCGCGCGCGCGCTCGGCCATGTCGTGGCCTGCAACGGCTCCACGGCGACGCTACTCGCTTTGACCGGCGGCGAAGCCGGCGACGTCGCCAGTCAGTTGACGGTCGGCAGGTTGTTGTCGATCTCGGTGGAGGACCGACGGGTCGTGGCGCTCACCCGCGCCGCGCGCGCCGCCTCGGACCACTGGCAAACCGGCCAGACCAACGAATTTCTCGTCGATCTCGAACTCATGGGGGAAGTGAGCGTGGGCGCCGACGGCGTCGAACGTTTTTCCTCCGGCATTTCCGGTTATCCCCATCTCGGCGCGCCCGCCCATCAGATCCGCTCGATGGACCTGATGCGCATGTATGACAACGGCAAGCGGGAAAACTGCATCGTCGGCAGGCTCAGCCAGGACGAGACGATCGAAGCCTCGATCCATATGCCCTCCATGCTGTCGCGGCATTTCGCCATCGTCGGCTCGACCGGTTCGGGCAAATCCACCGCCGTCACCCTGCTGTTGCGCGAGGCCATCGCGTCGGATCCGAAACTGCGCGTGCTGATTCTCGATCCGCACAACGAATTCGCCGCCGCTTTCCCAGACAAGAGCGTGGTCATCGAAACCGGCAATCTCGACCTGCCCTTCTGGCTGTTTCGCCTGGAGGAATTTTCCGAAGTGCTGTTCCGCGGGCGACCCGCCGTTCCCGACGAACTCGACGCCCTGCGCGACATGATCCCGGAAGCGAAGCGCGGCTTTCGCGGAGCCGAAGCCGGCTCCCGGCGCCTGTCGGAGAAGAACGGCATCACCGCCGACACGCCGGTTCCCTATCGCATCGCCGATCTCATGGCGTTGATCGACGAACGCATCGGCAAGCTCGACGGCAGAAACGAAAAGCCCTATCTGCGCGCCCTGAAACTCAGACTCGCCGCCGCGATCAACGATCCGCGCTATCGCTTCATGTTCTCCTCCAACACGATCAGCGACACGATCAACGAGACGATCGCCACCATCTTCCGCATCCCCGGCGGCGACAGGCCGATCAGCACCTTCCAGCTCGCCGGCATTCCGTCAGAAGTCGTCAATTCCGTCGCCTCCGTGCTCTGCCGTATGGCGTTCGAAATCGCGCTGTGGAGCAAAGGCGCGGTGAGGCTGCTGGTCGTCTGCGAAGAGGCGCATCGCTATGTGCCCGCCGACGCCAATCTCGGCTTCGTGCCCACGCGCCAGGCCATCGCCCGCATCGCCAAGGAGGGCCGCAAATATGGCTGTTCGCTGGGGGTGATCACCCAGCGTCCCGGCGAACTCGACCAGACCATCCTGTCGCAATGCTCGACCGTCTTTGCGCTGAGGCTGTCCAATGATCGCGACCAGGACATCATCCGCAAGGCGCTGCCGAACTCGTCCGGCTCGGCGCTCAGCTTCATCTCCTCGCTCGCCAATGGCGAAGCCATCGCCTTTGGCGAGGCGGTGCCGGTGCCGATGCGGCTGAAATTCAACCGCGTGCCCGAAAACCGTCTGCCGAGCGCTCACGGCGTCGAGGTGGAAGAAGCAGAACTCGATCCGAACTCGATCAATCTCGGCATGGTGGTCGAGCGCATGCGATCGAGCGGCGGCCCCGATATTTCCGATTTCCAATCGCGCATCTCGGCGGTGGAGGCCTCGATCTTCGACGCCGTGGTCACCGCTTCGGGCGGCGACGATCTGGACATTCCGTCTCTGCGCAAGGAAATCGGTCCTTCGCCGTTGGAGCCCTACAATCCCGGCATGTTGCCGGGCCAGGCCCGTGTCGAGTCTCCGGACACCGCCCGGGCGGATTCACGCCTGGATCGCTACTCGTCCCTGCTCAAATCCGATTACCGGCGAGAAGAAACGCCTTTTGCGCCCGGCGGCGCCCCATCCTCGCGCGAAGATCTGGCCGCGAGGCGGCAGAGCATCCTGAGAAAGCCGCTCGACAGCCTGATCAAACGCTGAGCGCGGTCAATTCGTCTGACGCGGCGATCCGCATCCAGCTCTCGTCCATCTGGTTTCGGAACCAGGTGGACTGGCGCTTGGCGTATTGGCGCGTAGCCGCCGAAGAACGTTCGATCGCTTCGGCCCGCGTAATACGGCCGGCGAGCATGTCGGCGATCTGTGCGACGCCGATCGCCTTCATGGCCGGCGTCGCCGGAGGCAGATCGAGCATCAACAGAGCTTCCACCTCGGCGACCGCCCCCTCCTCCATCATTTTTTCGAAGCGGCGGTTGATTCGGCCGTGCAGCAGGCTACGCTCCGGCTCCAGGATAATCTTCACGGCGGACGCAGCATCGATCAACGCCGGTCCCGCCTCCGCCTGCAAGTCGCGAATGGACCGCCCGGTGACGGCGCGGATTTCCAGCGCCCTCAGAATGCGCTGCCCATCCGCTGGATTGAGCGTCGCCGCGGCGAGCGGATCGCGCCGGTCGAGCTCCGCATGCAGCGCCTCCGGCCCCTCTTCCAGGAGCCGTCGACGCAACGACGCGCGAACGTCCTCGGGAATTTCCGGCATTTCGGAAAGACCACCGGCCAGCGCCTTGAAATAGAGCCCGGTGCCGCCGACGAAGACCGGCAGCTTCCCTCTCGCCTTGACATCGACGAGCAGCGGCTCGACGCGACGCAGCCAGGCGCCGGTAGAAAAGGGTTCGTTTGGCGCGACCTCGCCATAGAGATGATGCGGCGCGCCCGCCATTTCCTCCGGCCGCGGTCGGGCCGTCAGCCAGTCGAGCACGGAATAGACCTGCATGCTGTCGGCGTTGATCACTTCGCCGCCGTGGCGAGCGGCCAGTTCCGCCGCCAGAGCGGACTTGCCGCTGGCCGTCGGCCCGGTTATCAGAATCGCATCCATTCATCCATCCGAGGAAGTCCGATGGCTCTCGTCGCCACTCTCATTGCCAATCCGTCCCATCCTGTACTGGTTCCGCGTCTGGCTGAAAAGGCGGCGGCGGCGATTTCCGCATCGGGATTGTACTGGCTCGCCGACGGCGTCGCGGCCGACATCACGCTTCGCGACGGCGTCAGCGCGCTGGAAGCGGATGCGGCTTTGCGCCAGGCGCTGGACGGCGAGAAGATCGACGTGGTCGTGCAAGACTATGAGACGCGCCGCAAGCGCCTGCTGATCGCCGATATGGACTCGACGATGATCGGCCAGGAATGCATCGACGAACTGGCCGCCGAAGTCGGCCTCAAAGATCTGGTCGCGGCGATCACCGCACGCGCAATGAATGGCGAGTTCGCCTTCGAGCCGGCGCTCAGAGAACGGGTGGCGCTGCTCAAGGGCCTGCCGCTCTCCGTAGTGGACGAGGTCATCGCCAAGCGCATCACGCTGACGCCCGGCGGCGTCGAGCTCGTGCGCACGATGAGGGCCAAGGGGCACTACACCGCCCTCGTCTCCGGCGGCTTCACCGTCTTCACGGGGCCCATCGCCGCGACGATCGGCTTTCACGAAAACCGCGCCAACATCCTGCTGCACGACGACGGCGTGCTGACCGGCGACGTCGCCGAACCGATCCTCGGCAAGCAGGCCAAGGTCGACGCGCTCCTCGACATCGCCGGCAAGCTCGGCATTTCCCCCGAAGAGGCCATGGCGGTCGGCGACGGCGCCAATGACCTCGGCATGATCAAGCTCGCCGGCGCGGGCGTGGCTCTTCACGCCAAACCCGTCGTGGCGGCCGAGGCCGGCATGCGCATCGACCACGGCGACCTGACCGCGCTTCTCTACATCCAGGGCTACAGGAAGACGGATTTCCAGAGCGCGTGACGGATCCGTGATCCGCCCGCGAGCGCGCCGCACCTGAAGCGGCCTGCGGTTTATGCGCCGACTTCAGAGGAATGGCGGGAGGAAAACGCTCTCTCCGTAGCCGAGCCTATTCCAGCGGCACGGCCACCAGACGCAATTCGCCCTTGGCGTTGGCGATCATCAGATAGGCGTTGCGGCGATCGTTTTCCTTCAGACCGGCCAGCTTTTCGGCCAGTTGCTCCGGCGTGTCGACGAAATCCTGGGCGACTTCCACGATGACGTCGCCCTTGCGCACGCCCTTGGCGTAGGCCTCGGTATCCTCCGGCGCTTCGAGCACGACCACGCCTTCCACGGTTTCGGGGATCTTCAATTCCTTGCGGTTCTCGGGCGTCAGCGCCGCGACCGTCAGTCCCAGCGTATCGGCGGGGTCGAGATCAACCGGCTTGTCGCCTTTGTCGGCGCCATCGGCGGAGCCTGCGTCCGGCGCGGGCTTGGCGGCGGCGGCCTCCTCGGTCTTCTTCTTGGCCTCTTCGTCGGGCTGGCGGGCGAGCGTGACCTTGACCGTCATTTCCTTGCCGTCGCGCAGGATGACCATGTCGAGCGGCTTTCCGATCGGACTTTCGGCGACGATGCGGGTGAGATCGCGCATTTCGTTGACGTCGAAGCCGTCGAGCTTCAGCACGATGTCGCCGATCTTCAGCACGCCGTTGTCGACGGGGCCGCCTTTGATGACGCCGGAAATCAGCGCGCCGCGCGCGGTCTCCAGCTTCAACGTCTCGATCATGTCGTCGGTGACGGGCTGAATGCGGACGCCGAGCCAGCCGCGCCGCGTCTCGCCATAAAGACGCAGCTGATTGACGACGTTGGCGGCGATTTCCGTCGGCACCGCGAAACCGATGCCGATCGACCCGCCGGTCGGAGAAATGATCGCGGTGTTGATGCCGATCACCTCGCCATGCATGTTGAACAGCGGACCGCCTGAATTACCGCGATTGATGGCGGCGTCGGTCTGGATGAAATTGTCGTAGGGTCCGGCATTGATGTTTCGGTTTCGGGCCGAGATGATGCCGACGGAGACCGAGCCGCCGAGACCGAAGGGATTGCCGATCGCCATCACCCAGTCGCCGATCCGCATCTTGCGGGACTCCCCGAACCGCACGAAGCGCAGAGGCTTCTTGGGCTCGACTTTCAGCACCGCGAGATCGGTCTTGGTGTCGGCGCCGACCAGTTTCGCTTTCAATTTCGAGCCGTTGGCGAAGTTGACCTCGATATCCGTCGCGCCTTCGATAACGTGATTGTTGGTCACGATATAGCCGGCCGGATCGATGACGAAGCCGGAACCGAGCGAACTGACCTTCTCCGCGCTGCCGGAGCCGCCATCCTTCTTCTTGAAATAATCGTCGAACAGATCCTGGAACGGCGATCCGTCCGGCAGGTTCGGCGACGGAAAGCCTTGGTCGGCTTCCTCCCCGTCGGCCTTGGCGTTCTGCAGGATGGCGATATTGACCACTGCGTCGGTGAGGCTCTCGGCGAGATCGGCCACCGATTCCGGACCGTGGTCGGGCTTGGTGACGGCGCTGTTCTGGGCCTGGGCCCAAACCGACGCCGGCATGGCTGCGCCGACGACCGCGGCGCTCACGGCCAGGGCGAGCACCCGCCCCGCGGCGACGCCGCCGATGCTGTTCTGTTCTGCCTTCATATCGTCACCCTCACCAAGCCGGACGCGCATCGCCCGGAATCATCCCGGCAGCATGCCCTTGATTTTTGACGAAGAAGGGGCTGCTGGCTAGAGCAACCCCTTCTCGATCTGTTGAATTCACCGTGAGCAGCGAATTTACTGCGCCGGAGGCGCTCCAGGCTTCGGCACTTCGCTGCTGAAATATTGGAAGAATTCCGATTCCGGCGACAGCACCAGGGTGGAGTCGCCCGAACCCAGCGATTGCTGGTAGGCCTGCATCGACCGATAGAAGGCGTAGAACTCCGGATCGCGGGAGAACGCCTCGCCATAGATGCGGTTGCGCTCCGCATCGCCTTGACCGCGCAGGATTTGCGCATCCTTGCTGGCGGCCGCGACGATTTCGACCTTGCCGCGATCGGCCACGGCCCGACGGCGCTGCGCGCCTTCGTTACCGCGAGCACGGATGGCTTCTGCTTCGGCCAGACGTTCTGCCTTCATGCGGTCGAAGGTCTGCTGCGAGACTTCCTTGGTCAGATCGGTGCGGCGAATGCGGACATCGGTGATGGTGAGGCCGAGCGATTCGGCGTCCTTGGTGATGTCGTTTCTCACTTCCTTCATCATCGAGGCGCGTTCGTTGGACAGCGCCGCTTCGAAGCCGCGCAGACCGTAGACGCGGCGCAAAGCCGAGTCGAGGCGGGTGCGCAACCGGCTTTCCGCCTGCACGACGTCGCCGGCGGCTATTTCGCGGAACAGCCGGGCGTTGGTGATCTTGTAGACCACGAAGGCGTCGACTTCGTAGAATTTGCCGCCCGAGACCTGCACGCGCATATTGTCGAGGTCCAGACGGAGTTCCTGGTTGGACACATACTGGACTCGGTCGGCGTCGAGGAAGGCGAAAGGCATCTTGAAATAGATGCCCGGCTCCGTCTTCACGTCGGTGATCTGACCGAAGCGGATGACGATCGCCTGCTGGCGGGCGTTGACGATGTAGAAGGACGAGAACAGCCCGACCACGATGATGAACAGGCCGATGGCGGCGACAGCGAGACGATTGGTCATTTCTGCGTCTCCTTCTGCGCCGGCTGCGTCAACTGATTGAGCGGCAGAAGAGGCACGACGCCGTTCTGGCCCGCCGCAGTGTCGGTGATGACCTTCTTGGAGTTCTGCAACACCTGTTCCATGGTTTCCAGATAGAGACGCTTGCGGGTGATATCCGGCGCCTTCTTGTATTGCTCATAGACCGACAGGAAGCGCTGACCTTCACCTTCCGCTTCCTTGACGACGCGGTTCTTGTAGGCGGCGGCCTCTTCGCGGATCTTGGCCGCCTCACCATTCGCCTGACCACGAACCTGGTTGGCGTACTGGTTGGACTGCTCGATCATCTTGTCTTCGTCCTGCTCGGCGCGCTGGACTTCATCGAAGGCGCTCGAGACTTCCTTGGGCGGCGACACGTCCTCGATCGACACGGTGTTGACCACGACGCCGAGCTTGTAGCGATCGGCGGTCTGCTGGATCGCGTCCTTGACCTCCTGGGCGACAGCCTGACGGTTGTCGCGGAAAATGTCCTGAGCGGGTCGACGTCCCACCATTTCGCGCATCACGGAATCGGCGACCTGCGCCAGCGTTCGGCCGGGTTCGGACACATTGTAGAGATAGGCGCGGGGATCGCCGACCGAGAACAGCAGCGAGAACTGCACATTGACGATGTTCTGATCGCCCGTGAGCATCAGCCCCTCGCCCTGGTCGCCCACGGCGCCGATCTTCTGCTGCTGTTCGGCCACGTTGACGAGTTCGACCGTTTCGATCGGCCACATCACGAAATGCAGGCCGGGGCCGGAGATTTCTTCCTTGGGCTTGCCGAACAGGGATTCGACGCCGCGCTCATCCGGCTGGACGGTGTAGACGGCGTTGAGAAGCCAGAACACCGCGGCGAGGATCAGCACGATGACGAAGATGCCGCCATTCATGCCGCCGGGGATCATGGTTTTCAACCGATCCTGGCTGCGCCGGATGATCTCGTCGAGATCCGGTGGCGTTCCGCCGCCGCGCGGCCGGTTCGGTCCCTGCCCCCAGGGACCCTGATTCTTGCCGCCGCCGCCGCCGCCCCATGGGCCGCCGCCGCCGTTCTGATTGCTCCAGGGCATTCACACCTCTTTTTGCCAAACCTCAACACCGGCAGTTCACGACCGTCGGTTTCCCGGACACTTTATAGGTATCCACCCCCGGTCTTTCAACGACGAGCGCCAGAGAACAGCGTTCTTTTGCTAAAATTATGTCGGGGATGCGGACCGCCGCCGGTAGGTCACGAACCGGGTCGGATGATCGTCTTTCTCGCCGGACGGCAGTTCTTCCGCCTCGCCCGCCGCCCAGATCTCCGGATCGATCGCGGGAAAGAAGGTGTCGCCGTCGATCTCCGCCAGAATATGTGTCACATGCAGCAGGTCGGCGGTCTCTATGGCGATGCGATAGATCTCTCCGCCGCCGATGACGCAGATTTCCTCGACGCCGAGACGTTTCGCCTCACCCGCGGCCAGGGCGATCGCAGCATCGTAATCATGCGCGACCGCCACGCCGTCGGCCGTAAAATCCCGGTTGCGCGTGATGACGATATTGGGGCGACCCGGCAGCGGCCTGCCGATCGAGGCGTAGCATTTGCGCCCCATCACCACGGGCTTGCCCGTCGTCATCGCCTTGAAGCGCTTGAGGTCGGAGGATTGACGCCAGGGCAGGCCATTGTCGCGCCCGATCACGCCGTTTTCGGCCATGGCCACCACGAGGGAGATCTTCATACCGCCACCGGCGCCTTGATGCTTTCATGGGCCTGGTAGCCCAAGAGTTCGAAATCCTCGTAGCGGAAGCCGAAAATGTCCTTGACCTCCGGGTTGATGTTCATGGTCGGCAGCGCCTTCGGCGTACGCGTGAGCTGCAGCCTGGCCTGCTCGAAATGGTTGGAATAGAGATGCGCATCGCCGAGCGTGTGGACGAAATCGCCGGGCCTCAGCCCCGTCACCTGCGCAACCATCATCGTCAGCAGCGCGTAGGCGGCGATATTGAACGGCACGCCGAGGAAGATATCCGCCGAGCGCTGATAGAGCTGGCAGGACAATTTGCCTTCGGAGACATAGAACTGGAACAGGCAATGGCAGGGCGGCAGCGCCATGCGCTCGACCTCGGCCGGATTCCAGGCGGTGACGATATGCCGGCGTGAATTGGGGTTCGTCTTGATGGATTCGATCACATTGGCGATCTGGTCGATCTGGCCGCCGTCGGGCGCAGGCCAGGAACGCCATTGCGAGCCGTAGACCGGGCCGAGGTCGCCGTTCTCGTCCGCCCATTCGTCCCAGATCGTCACGCCGTTGTCCTGCAGGTAGCGGATATTGGTGTCGCCCTTCAGGAACCAAAGGAGTTCGTGGATGATCGACCGCAGATGCAGCTTTTTGGTGGTGACGAGCGGAAAGCCCTCGGCCAGATCGAAACGCATCTGATAGCCGAACACGCCGCGCGTGCCGGTGCCGGTGCGATCGCCGCGGTCGACGCCGCGCTCCAGAACATGCGACAGGAGTTGGTGATATTGCTTCATCGTCGGCGCTCCGCTTTCTGCGTCGCTCCACATATAGGCAAATGCCGCCCCTGCTCAACAATCTCTTGTGCCCGCGCCAACCTTATCCAAGGTGGCGACGCCGCTCCGTCAGAGCGTTTCGAGCTTGCCCAGCTCTTTGGCGACGAGATAGTAGAAGGTGACCCGCGATTTCGCTCGTTCCGACGCCATGACCTCGCAGACCGCGTCCACAGCGGCTTTCGCCGCCGGCCCGACGACGCCGAGCTTCTTGCCGCACCATTTCTCCTCGACGCGGGCGAGTTCCTGGGCGTCGGAGGCGGACACCAGCGAAGAATCGCGATTTCGCAGCGCGATGCCGAGATGGCGGACGATCTTGGCGACCACCGCTTCATCCGCAGACGCGTCATATTTCCGGACATTCTCGAGATAGTCGTTCATCGATCCTCTCCCTGGTCTCCACCGACGGATATTAGGTGGACCTGGAGACGGCATCCGTCAAGACGACCCGTTCGACCGGAGTGACGGGACGATGACGAGAAGATGACGGCGAGAGCGGAAAACTTCGTCTATGCACTTCCCAAACCGAGCCCCGGCTCCTATATAGACGTTGCCGGTTCGCCGGCTATGGCAATAAACGGGCGGTGTAATAAACCCATTGGACCCGGGGGCGGTACCCGGCGCCTCCACCAAAAACGGCTCATCCGACGAGCCGCTTTTGATGGGGGCGAAATAGGATCGACAAGGGCGTAAAGATCGACTTTTTGCTCGGCATGATACCACCGTTATCGGGTCAACAGAGTAGTTGCAAACGACAACAACGCTCAGGGTTACGCTGTCGCTGCTTAATCGCGGTGCCAGAAACCCAAATTAAGTCCTTACGGGTAGCACTGTAAGGCGGGGCTCGGAGGCGCCTGGCAACAGAAGCCTCCACTTACCTTCCCCCGTCCGCGCGCCGCCTCCCGACCACGAAAAGCTTTGCCAAAGCAGCAGAAAATGGCATAGTCAGAGCAACATCTGGAATTGGAAATGGGAATCGACATGGGGCAGGATCACATCCGCTACGATATTTTGGCTCAGGATGCGCTGCGAGGCGTGATCCGCAAGGTGTTGTCGGAAGTTTCCGCCACGGGCAGCCTGCCGGGCGACCATCATTTCTTCATCACCTTCCTGACCCAGGCCGCCGGCGTGCGCATTTCGCAGCATCTGAAGTCGAAATATCCCGAACAGATGACCATCGTCGTCCAGCACCAGTTCTGGGATCTCAAGGTGCATGACGCCTATTTCGAGATCGGCCTGAGCTTCTCCGACAAGCCGGAAAAGCTGACCATTCCCTTCGCCGCCGTGCGCGGTTTCTACGACCCTTCCGTGAATTTCGAACTCGAATTCGACGTTTCCGTCGCCGAGGAAACCGGCGACAGCGCCGAGATCACCGCTTACCCGGTGTCTTCGGACGAAGCCAAGACCGTCGAAGGCGAAGCCAAGGGCGACGACGCCAAGGCCGGCGGCTCGGTCGTCTCGCTCGACGCGTTCCGCAAGAAGAACTGAGAGACGCCATGGCGGCCGACATCATCAATCTCCGGCAGGCCAGAAAAGTGAAAGCCCGGGCGGAGAAAGACAGGACGGCCGAACAGAACCGCCTGACCTTCGGACGCACCAAGGCCGAAAAGCAGCTGACAAAGTCACTGAATGAAAAGGCCGAACGAGCGCTCGATCAGGGCAAGCTGGAACGGCCTGACGAGAACTGACGGATTGATCATCTTATGCATCGGCGCGGCAGTGTCTGCCGCGCTTTTTTCGTGCTTAGATCAGAAGATGAAATCGCCGCGATCAAGACCGCCGGCGTCGACGCCGTCGAGGGTGATCGAGTTGCCGTTCGAAATACGGATCACCGCGTCGCCCTCATCCTTCAGATGGTTTTTGACGAGATCCCGATAATTGCTGATCTCAGAGACGCGGGAGAGATCGATGCGATCTTTGTCCGACTCCGTGAAATCAAAGATGATGTCGCGACCACTTTTCGAGGCGAACCGGAATGTGTCGGCGCCAAAGTCGCCCCACAGAGTGTCGCTGCCGCCGCCGCCATCCAGCGTGTCGTTTCCGCCAAAGGCGTAAATCGTATCATTGCCCTTGAAACCCTGGAGGAAATCGTCGCTGTCGGTTCCGAAGAGCGTATCTCTCTTCGCCGTGCCCCTGATCGTGTTCCATACGCCGTTTACCGTTACGGTGAGGCTGCCCTCCGACATCGCCGACCCGTCGGTGACCATGTAAACGACGTCGATTTCGGCCTTTTCGCCACGGGCGAGATCCATGCCTTCATAGGCGACGCGCAACTGACCATCTTCCATCACGGCCGTGCCGTTGGCGGAGACGACCGAGGCCGACATCAAGGTCAGCCCGTCGTCGTCCGCGTCGACATCATTGGCCAGAACGTCGACCAGCACCGTCTTGCCTTCGGTCACGGCGGCGATGTCGGCCGTGATCTCCGGCGCCGTATTGGCCTCATCGACCACAATTGCGAAAAGGTCGGACGCCGTCAGTTTGCCGTCGCTGGCCGTCACGCGCACCGACACCGCGCCGACATCCCCAGCCCCGGGGGCGACGTTGAACGTCAGCGTCTGCGGATCGAAGCTCAACCAGTCCGGCAGATCCGATCCGTCTTCCAGGGTCGCGGAATAGGTCAGCGGATCGCCATCGGGATCCTCGAAAGCGCCGGGCGAAATCTCGACGAGGAAATTCGTCCCGGCTTCGGCCTGGATGTCGGCGATGGCCGAGGCCAGGACTGGCGCGCTGTTGGTGACGACGTCGCCGGTGAGATTCACCTCGCCATCGCTGAAGGAGAGCTTCTCGATATCGATCAGCGTGTCCTTGCCTTCATCGCCGCCGAGCGCCCGGACCGCATAGGAGCCGTCGTCATTGGCGGTGATCGCGTAGTCCGAGGCCGCGCCGCTGAAGATCGCCGTATCGGTGCCCGCCCCGCCCTTCAACAAATCGTCGCCTGCGCCGCCCCTCAGCATGTTGGCGATGTCGTTGCCGATGAGTTCGTCGTCTCCCGCGCCGCCCACCGCGTTCTCGATCACCGCGTTATAGGCGATGGCGATGTTGTTGGTCATCTCGTTGACGGCCGAATAGGTTCCCGACACCAGCGAGATGACGCTGTCGCTGAGGAAGCCGCTGAAGTCGAGCGTGTCCCGGCCGCCAGAATCGAAGATGGCGAGGATGGGGTTCTCGTTGATGGTGAAGTCGAAGATCTTGGCGGCCGCGCCGACGATGTTGCTGTTGAAGCCATAGACGGTGTCGCCGAGACGCGTCGACGTCTCGACGCCATAGATATGCTGGATCGCCATGATGTCGTTGAGCATGGCGGTCTGCGGCGAATAGAGCTGACCGTCCTTCTCCCAATCCGCCCACATCACCTGTCCTTCGCCGTCGAAATGATCGGGACCGAAATAGGACATGATCGACAGAACCGTGCTGTCCTGATAGCTCGACGGCGCCCACTCGCCTTCGCCATTATACTCGCCCATATGGTCGAGGCCGAGCGCATGGCCGAGTTCGTGGATGATGGTCCCATAGCCGTATTGAGCCACGACCGGATTCTTCACGTCGTCGTAGTCAGAGTTGAACCAGACGCTCCCCGTGCCGGGAAAATAGGCGTGGGCGTAGTCGATGCCCGTGGTGGTGTAAGCGATCTCGATATCGGAACCGCTGTCGACCCGCGTGAAATCCGCGGCAATCAGTTCGTCCCAACCGGCCAGCGCATATTCCACGATCTCGATCTGGGCGTCGTTCATGGCGACGAAGCCGTCCGCCTCGTCCCAACCGATGAATTGCGACGCGTCGCGGGGAAACGAATAGGTGATCTCGTCGCCGGACCAGGAATTGCCGGAGTTGAGTTGCCCAAGGACCTGATCGAGCGTCCAGTTTGCCGCCGCCATCTGCATTCCCCCGTTGTCAACGGGGCCGATGATCGACAGCAACCGCTAATTTTCGGTTGATTTACGCCGCTAAACTTTCACGACCGCCCCACTACCGGTCATTCATCAGGAAACAGGTCGTTTTATGCCGCATCCAACGTGACCATCCTGCCGCGATGCTTCGGTTTCGGCAGCGGAGCGTGGTAGCGAAGCATGATCTCGATATTTGCGCGCTGGGCGTCGGTGAACGCGGCGACCGCCCCGCTGGCGGCTGTAAGCGCATAAACCGCCTCCTGGGCGGCGGAAAGCCGGCCGAGCGCGTCGTAGATCTCCAGATAGACATGTAAAGCGCCGCCGCCGGCGTCGAGAAGCCGGAAAGCCCCTCGAAGCGGTGTCGCCTGTCGGACAGGCTCGAGAATGCTGGTCATCGCCTGGCGCAGCGCCATTGCGCAGCCGCTCCGCGCGCGATATGCCTCGCCACAGTCGAGGATGGCGAAGCCGGTCGCCGCGATTCCGTCGAAAATCCGGCTCGTCCCCCAGCTCGAGAGGCAGCCCGTGGCGTCGAACCAGTCCTGCTCCGTGTGCAGACCATAGGCGATGACGGGCGTATCGAAAGTGACGGGATCAATCAAGGCGGGCTCATGCTCAAGAAGGTCATAACATTCTTATTTACAACGATATAATGGAAGTTCAAGCCGTCGCGCCGTCAGCATGCGCAGGGAGTATCGAGACATGGGCATCTCCAAGATCCGACCGGGAGTCCGCAACGATGCAGGCATTCTAGCCGCAGCGTCCGCCTATCAAGAGGTTTTCGGCGCGCGCTTTTCGACTGCGCAGGCCTATCGAGACCAGCATTGCCACACCACGACCTGGGTGCCGCCGCAGCCGCCCGACGGCGTGATCTTCGTCGAGAGCGCCGAGGACGTGAAGGCGGCGGTCAGGATTGCCGCCGAGCACCGCGTTCCGCTCGTGCCGTTCGGCGCTGGCTCGTCCCTGGAAGGCCAGGTCAACGCCGCCTCGGGCGGCTTCTCGCTCGATTTCAGCCGCATGAACCGCCTGCTTGCCGTGAACGCCGAGGATCTCGATTGCACCGTCGAGCCTGGACTGACCCGCGAGGAGCTCAACACGCAACTGCGCGACACCGGCCTGTTCTTCCCCATCGATCCCGGCGCCAACGCCTCGATCGGCGGCATGGCCTCGACCCGCGCCTCGGGCACAAACGCCGTGCGCTACGGCACGATGAAGGACAATGTGCTGGCGTTGACGGTGGTCACCGCCAATGGCGAGGAAATCCGCACCGCTCATCGCGCGCGCAAATCCTCGGCCGGCTACGACCTCACTCGTCTGTTCGTCGGAGCCGAAGGCACGCTCGGCGTGATCACCTCGGTGACCCTTCGGCTGCAAGGTATTCCGGAGGAAATCGCCGGCGGCTATTGCACCTTCCCCACGCTGAAGCACGCCTGCGAAGCGGTGATCATGACGATCCAGCTCGGCATTCCCGTCGCCCGCATCGAACTGATGAATGCGCCGCAAGTGGCCGCCTGCAACGCCTATTCCGGCCTGAGCCTGCCGGTGCAACCATCGCTTTTCGTCGAATTCCACGGCTCGCCCGCCTCGGTGGCGCTGCAGGTCGAAGCCTTCGGCGAGGTCGCCCGCGACAACGGCGCGACCGGTTATGTCGCGACCTCGAACGCCGAGGAGCGCGCAAGAATCTGGAAAGCCCGTCACAATGTGTTCTGGTCGGTCAAGGCGCTCGCGCCGGGCAAGGCGGTGCTCGCCACCGATGTCTGCGTGCCGATCTCACGGCTTGCCGACTGCGTCACGGAAACCGAGGCCGATCTCGACGCCAACGGCCTGCTAGGACCGATCGTCGGCCATGCCGGCGACGGCAATTTCCATGTCTCGCTGATCGTCGACGACAAAGATCCCGCCGATATCGCCCGCGCCGAAGCCTTTATCGAGCGCCTGAACGCCCGCGCGCTCGCCATGGACGGCACCTGCACCGGCGAGCACGGCGTCGGCCAGGGCAAGCAGGAATTTCTCGAAGCCGAATTGGGCGGCGCCGTCGACCTGATGCGGCAGATCAAGACCGCGCTGGATCCACTCAACATCTTCAACCCCGGCAAGATCTTCGCGCTCGACCGGGGATGAGCCGCCTTCGCGCTTGCGTCATCGGCAATATCCCTTAACCTACAAACGACTAGCGTGGCTGGATGGTCCAGCCGCGCTTCCTGACCAAACGGACCTGAGGAAGACAAGACCGTGCTGGCGCGCCTGTTCATCGTCGTCGGAAGCCTGGTGGCCGCAGCGCTGTTTTCAGCGTTGATCGCGCCCTATTTCGTCGACTGGACCGATTTTCGGCAGGACTTCGAAAATCAGGCGAGCCGCATCATCGGCAAGAAGGTGGTGGTGCATGGCTCGGTCGACGCGCGGCTCCTGCCCTTCCCTTCGGTGACGCTGACCGACGTCCGCGTCGGCGAGGATGGCAAGGGCGGCGCGCTCGTCTCCGCCAAGAGCTTTTCGATGGAGACGGAACTCGCGCCCTTCCTCAGCGGCGAAGCGTTGATCTACAATATGCGGGTCGACCAGCCCAAGGTTACGCTGAGGCTCGGCGCCGACGGCGCGCTCGACTGGGTCAAAACGGGCGAGCCGCGCATCCCCGCCTCGAGCGTGGTGCTCGAAAAGGTCGAGGTCACCGACGGCGCGGTCGAATTTATCGACGAACAGACCGGCCGCACCCGCAAGCTGACCGATCTCGATCTCGATCTTTCCGCCAAGACGCTCGCCGGTCCCTGGAAGATCTCTGGAACCGGCGCCGCCGACGGCCAGCGCGGCAGCGTCAGCCTGTCGACCAACGTGCCGGAAAACGACAAGGTCTTCCTCAAGCTGCGGCTTTTGCCCCAGAACCCGGCGATCGTCGCGGAGATGGAAGGTCTGATCGGGCTCGAAGACCTGCGCCCTGAATATGCCGGCTCCTTCCGCCTGCGCCGTCAGATGGCCTCCGAGCGCGAGGGCGGCGAAACTGCCGATCCCGTTTCGGCGTCCGCCCCGCGCATCCAGGGCGATTTCAGGCTCAACAACGACCGACTCCGCATCGACAAATACCAGTTCAGCATGGGGCCGGTCGACGATCCGTACACCGTGACCGGCGAAGCGACGATCGACGCCGGCCGCAATCCGGAGTTTCTGCTGACGGCGGCGGGACAACAGGTCGATATGAGCCGGATCGGCGGCGGCGAAGGCGAAAGCGCCGCATTGCCTCTCAAAGACCGTCTGCGCGCTTTCCTGGCCCTGGCCGGCGACATTCCGGTCCCGCCGATGCCCGGCCGCGCCGAGATCACCCTGCCCGCCGTGATCGCCGACGACACGGTGATCCGCAACATCACCCTCAAGACGCGGCCTGCGGGCGACGGCTGGCTGATCGACGAGGCCGAGGCCGAGCTTCCGGGCCGCACCCGGCTCTCCGCCAAGGGCAAGTTGACGCTCGCCGCCGCGCAGGGTTTCCAGGGCGAACTGCTGCTCGCGTCCAACCAGCCCTCCGGCTTCGCCGAATGGGTGACCGGCCAGACTCCTGACGCCATTCGTCGGCTGAAGACCGCCGGCTTTTCGGCCAATGTCAGCCTCACCCCGGACCTGCAGCGTTTCGAGAATCTCGAGATCGTCTTCGGGAATGCGCGCCTGACCGGCCGGCTCGAACATGAAATGAACGACGGCGAGCAGCCGGCGCTCTCCACCGAACTCGCCGGCAACGACTTCGACCTGGAAACGATGACGGCGCTCGCCAGCCTCGTGACAGGCGAAACCCAGATGGGCGATTTTCTCGATCACCGTATCGGCGCCCGACTGAAATTCGATCATTTCTCCGGCCTCGGATTGGAAGGCCGTGACGTCGAAGCGGCGATTTCCCTGTCGCAGGGCGCGCTCACCGATGCGCGGCTGACGCTCGGCGATTTCTACGGCGCCCGCATCAGCGTCGAAGGCGGGTTCGAGGCACTTTCCGACCGCCCCACCGGCGCGGCCCGCATCAGCGTCAAGTCCGACGATCCGACGCGGCTCTTCGCGCTGATGACCGAGCGCCTTCCCGGCCATCCGGCTCTCGCCCGGCTCGCGAAGAACGCGCGCTACTACGAGGGCTCGGATTTTCTCGTCGACCTCAATGTCGGCAAGGGCGACTGGCCGATCGAGGCGACGCTGTCGGGCATCGCCCATGGCAGCCGCCTGAGCGGCAAGATCACCGCCCATAGCCTCGATCTCGCCAATTCCGGAGGCCTCTCGCTCGACGCGACCCTAGAAAATCCGGACGCCTGGGTGATGTTCGGCCAGGCGGGCCTCAACACGCTGCCGGTCGACGCCGATCAGGACGGGCTGCTGACGCTCAAGGTCGAGCAGCCGGCGGACGCCGATCCGCAGGTGAACCTGTCCTTCACCTCGGGCACCACGGATCTCACTCTACGCGGTCAGACGGCGCTCGACGCCGGTCGTTTCCTGTCCGGCTCCTATGCGCTCAGCCTCGACAGCGGCGATATCGCCCCCTATCTCGCGATGAACGGCCTGGCCCTGCCGCGGCTGATCGAAGGCATGCCCTTCTCGGTCAACGCCAACATCTACGCCGAAAAGGACGCGGTGGCCCTGGAAGGCGTCAACGGCAAGGCGGACGGCAACGCCTTCACCGGAATGGCGAGCATCGACCGCACCCAGGCCGTCCCCAGCGTCGGCGGCGAGTTCACCGTCGACGCCGCAGATTTCGGCTGGCTGGCGGAAACCGTATTCGGACCGCTCGAGGGCCTCGACGGCGGCTTGTCCGCAGCCGCGCTGCCCAAACGGCCGGTTACGCCGTTCAATGTCAGCCTCGGGCTGAATTCGAAGACGATGCGTGTCGGTTCGCTCGCCACGATCACCGACTTTTCGAGCCGGATCACGATGGAGCCCGGCCGGCTCGCGCTGTCGGGCGCCAAAGGCAACCTCCTCGGCGGCACATTCAAGGGGCAGGCCGAACTCGGCGACACCGAGGGGGCGGGCTATTTCCGCGCCCGCTTTTCCGTCGACGACGCCGCGCTGAAGACCGCTTTCTGGCGGTTCGCCGGCCAACCCGTCGCCGCAGCCCGCGCCGATCTCGCCATGACGCTGGATGCGGCGGGCGGGAGTCCCGAGGCGCTTCTCGACGGCGCCACCGGTTCAGGCGCGCTGACGCTTTCCGATCTCGCCATCAACGGCCTGAACGCCAACGCCGTGCCGCCGCTTCTCGCCGCTGCCGACAAGATCGAGGGTCAGTTCACCGATGCGACGCTCGTCCCGCTGATCGAAGACGCCTTGTTCGCCGGCGCGATCGAGGCCGACAAGTTGGACATCCCCTTCTCCATCGCCGGCGGCAGGTTGCGGGTCGACAAAGTGTCGGGCGTGATGAAGAACGGCGCCCGGCTCGACGCGCAGGGCGCCGTCGACCTGGCCGACGGTACGCTCGACGCGCAGATGACGCTCGGCTACGACCCCGGCGAGGAACGCATGAGCGGGGCCGAGCCTTCCGTGACGCTGGCGTTCCAGGGACCGTTCGCCACGCCGGAGCGAAAGGCGGACTTCACCGCCATGAGCAATTTCCTGTCGCTCCGCAAATTCGAGCAGGAGCGCCGCCGCGTCGAGATCCTGCAGGCCAAGATGCAGGAAAAACAACGGCTGCGCCGCGAGACGATGCTTTGGAAGGCGAAAGCCGCCGAACGCGAGCGCTTGCGGCAAAAGGCTGTCGACGAAGAGCGCCTGCTGCGCGAGCAGCAGGAGGCGCTATCCCGCCTCGCCCGTGAAGAAAAAGAGCGCCTCGATGCCGAAAAAGCTCTCCGGGATAGTCTCGAAGACGGCGCGCCGGCGGTGCAGTAACGCCGTTCGTCGATGACGGGAATGCCGCCCCCTCCGAACGGGCCTCAGCCGTCTTTCCCGTCGCCCAGCGGTCGCGCCTTCACCGCCTTGAGCACGTAGACCCTGAGCGCCGAGGAGAGATTGTCGCCCTCCTCGCGGCCTTCGTCGACTTCGGCGATCAAGCCCGCCAGCGACAGACCCCTTGCGAGCGCGATGCCGCGCAATTCTGCATGAAACTCCTCTTCGAGCGAAAAGGACGTGCGGTGGCCGTTCAGCGTCACCGAACATTTGCGGATCATCTGCGCCTCCGGTCACTCGGCCGCAAGCGGCATCTCGTCGTCGAGTTCACGGGCTTCCGCCTCGCTCATTTCGCGCGCCAGGCGTTCCTCCTCATGCGCGTGCGGCTTGGTGAGGCCGGCGATCAGGAGATAGGCGACCGGGGTGATGTAGAGCGTCACCAGCGTGGCGAGACCCAGGCCGCCGACGATGACCCAGCCCAGCGCCACGCGGGCCTCGGCCCCAGCGCCCACTGCGAGCGTCAGCGGCACGCCGCCCAGCACGGTGGCGATCATCGTCATCATCACCGGCCTCAGGCGAATACGGCAGGCGTTGCGGATGGCGTCGCCGACCGATTGCCCCTCGTCGCGCAGCTGGTTGGCGAATTCGACGATCAGGATGCCGTTCTTGGCCATGATGCCGACCAGCAGCACCAGCCCGATCTGGCTGTAGATATTGATGCTCTGGCCGGTGATCGCCATGGCGAACACCGCGCAGGCCAGTCCCAGCGGCACGGTCGCCATGATGATCAGCGCCGACAGGAAGCTTTCGAACTGCGCCGCCAGCACCAGGAAGATGATCACCAGCGCAAAGCCGAACACAAGCGCCATGCCGGAGGAATTGTCCCCGAGCGTCGCCGCCTCGGACAGCGGCAGAAGCGCCACGCCATCCGGCAGCGTCTGCGCGGCGATGGTCTCGGCCAGCGCCAGCGCGTCGCCGAGACCGAGATCGCCTTTGGGGCTCGCGGTGATGCTCACCGACCGGGTCTGGTTTTCACGGGCCAGCTGCGGCGGGATCGAGCGCTCCGTGAGCGACGCCACGGTGGACAGCGGCACGAATTTGCCGTCCGCCGTCTTCAGGAAGATGTTTTCGAGATCCTGCGGATCATTGATCGGATTGCTCGACGATGTCAGGAACAGGCCGATGCGCCGTCCTTCGAGAAAGACGTCGCCGATGCTGGAGCCGCTCAGCAGAGCCTGCAACGCCGAGGCCAGCCCGCTGATGTCAACGCCGATATCGGCGGCGCGTTCGCGATCGATATTGACCGAGATCTGCGCCTGGGTCGGGTCGGCGTCGAGGCGCACCAGTTCGAAGCGGCCCGTGGCGTTGAGCGCATCGATCATCTTGGCGGCCGAGGCGTAGAGCGCCTGATAATCGTTGCCGGTCAGCGCGAAGTTGAGACCGCCGCCCGCGCCGCGAATACCGAGACTGTTGGGCTGGATGATGTTGGCCTGCAGCGCCGGCGCGACGCGCAGCGCGGCGCGGACGTCGTCGGAAATCTCCGCCTGGTTGCGCACCCGCTTCTCCCAGGGCGCCAGCGTCAGCACCATGAAGCCGGAATTGGAATTGCCGCCCTGCCCCGAAATCACGAACATGTTGACCACTTCGCCGGAATCCACCAGGGGCTGCAGCTCCGCCTGCACGCGGCGCAACTGCTCCTCGGTATAGGCGAGGCTGGATCCCTGCGGCGTCTGCGCCCGCACCAGCACAGTGGCGCGGTCCTCGCGCGGCGTCAGTTCCTGCGGCAGCGCGAAGAAGGTGACGGCGGCGGCGAAGGAGAACAGCAGCGACAGCGCGATCACCGGTCCCGGAGCGGCCAGCATCACGCCCAGCGATTTCTCGTAGAGATAGGCGAAGCCGCGACCGAAGGCGCCGAGCAGCCCGCCGGCGTCATGCTCCGCGTCCTGAGGGCCGACGAAACGCGAGGCCAGCATGGGGCAGAGCGTCAGCGCCACCACGCCCGACAGCATCACCGCAATCGCCAGCGCGAAGCCGAATTCGCGGAACAGTCCGCCGGCCTGGCCGGGCAGGAAGGCGAGCGGCACGAAGACGGCGGCGAGCGTGATGGTGGTCGCCACAACGGCGAAGAACACCTGCTGCGTGCCGAGCACGGCCGCCGCGCGCGGCCCCATGCCCTGTGAGCGGAAGCGGACGATGTTTTCGAGCACCACGATCGCGTCGTCGACCACCATGCCGGTGGCCAGCACGATGGCGAGCAGCGTCAGGATATTGATGGAGAAGCCGGCGAGATAGAGCGCGGCCAGCGTGCCGATCAACGCCACCGGCATGGTGATGGTCGGGATCAGCGTCGCCGACAGGCTGCGCAGAAAAAGATAGATGACGGCCACGACGATGACCACGGCCAGCACCAGCGACACCACCACTTCGTGGATCGCGCCGCGAATGAAGTTGGCGTCGTCGGAGGTGACGCGGATGGTCATACCCTCGGGCAGGGACTTGGAAATCTCGGCGACGGCGGAGCGGATGCCCTGGGAGATGTCCAGCGTATTGGATTGCGCCTGCCGCACGATGCCGAGGCCGACGCCGGGCGCGCCGTTGGAGCGCAGCGAGGATGTGCCCTCTTCCGCCCCGAGAGAAACATCGGCCACGTCGCCGAGCCGCACCCGGCCCGAAATGATCAGCCGTTCGAACGCCTCGGGCGTGGTGATGTCGGAGGTGGCGCGCACGACGATGTCGGTCTGCGCGCTTTCGATCGAGCCCGCCGGCACGTCGAGAGCGGCGGTCGACAGCGCGGTTCGGATGTCGGCGATGGTCAGGCCGCGGCTGGCGAGCTTGGCCTGGTCGATGTCGATCCGGAACGCCTTTTCCCGCTCGCCGTAATATTGCAGATCGGCCACGCCCTCGACGGTGGCGAGGCGCGGCTCGATCTTGTCCTCGATATAGACGGTCAGGTCCTCAGGCCGCATGGTGGTCGAGGTGACCGCCAGCCGCATGACCGGCTGGGAATCGGCATCGGCCTTGATGATGCGCGGAGCCGTCACGTCTTCCGGAAGCGTGTCGTTGACGCGGCCGAGCGCGTCGCGCACATCGGCCGCGGCGGCGGCGAGATCGGTGGTGTCGCTAAATTCGAGCGTCACGCGGCTGGAGCCGAAGGCCGATGTCGAGGACACCGATTTGAGGCCGGTCACGCGCGCGACCGCGCCTTCGATGACGTCTGTCACTTCGCGGTCGATGGTCTCGGGAGACGCGCCGTCGAGTTCGGTGCGCACGGTGATCACGGGTTGGTCGACCGACGGCAGTTCGCGCACTTCGACGCCGCTCAGCGCCGCGAGACCCGCCACCACGATCAACGCGTTGACGACCAGCGCGAGAATGGGTCGTCGCACGAAAAGCGAGGCCGAGAAGGCCTGTTTCAGCGCGGCGCCGCTCATGGTTTCACCGCAGGCGCTGCATCGGCCACCTTGTCGGCGTCGGGCTTCTTCTCGCCGTAAATCTGCACTTCGGCGCCGTTGCGCAGCCGCTGCAGACCTTCGGTGACGATCATGTCGCCGGCCGCCAGCTTGGCGTCGACCAGAACCCGGTCGGGATTGCGTTCGATCACCGCCGCCGCAACGCGCTCGACCTTGCCGTCCTTGAACCGCCACACGAACGAACCCTGGCTATCCCACTGAACCGACAAGGGATTGACGCTCGGCCAACGATCGCCGCCGAGAGCCAGCGTCACGTCGAAAGACTGTCCGGCGCGCAGCTCGTCGCCGTCATTGGCGATTTCGGCGCGCAGATGAATGGTGCGACTGGCGGGATCGATCCGGTTGTCGATCGCCGCGATCTTGCCGGTATAGCTCTTGCCGGGCCGGGAGATCGGCTGCGCCGACACCTCCTGCCCCTCCTCTACCAGGCCGGCAAACCGTTCGGGCGCCCAGAAGTCGACCAGCAGCCGCGAGCGGTCGTCGACGGTGACGATCTGGGTCGCGGAGGTGACATAGTCGCCTTGGGTAATGTTGACGATGCCGGCGACGCCGTCGATCGGCGAGCGGATCAGCCGGCGTTCGAGATTGACCTGGGCCCCGGCAACGGCGAGGCGGGCGGTGTCGACCGCCGTTTCGGCGATTTGCAGATCGGCCCCCGAGACGATCTTCTTGAGGTCGCGATTGCGGGTCAGCGTCGTCTCGGCGCTCTTGAGGTCGACCTTGGCGCGGTCGAGCGCGATTTTCTCGACCTCGTCGTCGAGGCGCGCGACGACCTGACCCTGCTTCACCCGATCACCGGCATTCACCATCACCTCGGCGATCTGGCCGGAGACGAAGGGCGTCACCGCCACCGAGCGGATGGCGTCGCCGTCGCCGAGCGCGCTCAGGCGATCATTGACGCGGCCTTCGCCGGCCGGTTCCACAACCACGACCAGTGGTCCCTGATTGCGGCGGCGGCTGTTGCTCTGCGCCGGCTGCGCGTCGGGCTCCTCGCGGGCCACCAGTTCGATGACGGACTCGGGCACGCCGATGGAGCGCGCCAGCGACGCCGATCCTGGCATGAAATGCATCAGGATCAGTGCGCCCACCACGAAAAAGACGAGGCCGGTGAGGATCTGGACGAGATACCGCATTCATGTCTCCAGTCTTGCGCCGTGACGTCTTTACGATTTTCGCAACGCCGCGGATCTGCTTATCCGCATTTCGGTCCTTTGCCACAAGATCATGCACGCCAGATGACTGAAATGTAATGATCGAGATCGGCTCGACTTGACAAAGGACACCATTGGGGGATTTTTTAGGCAGAGCGACAGAACGCCCACTTTTCGAGCAAAACCTGATGTTGACAATGTATGAATTTCTTCACCGCCTGCCGAAGATGGAAATGCATCTTCATCTCGAAGGTTCGATCCGGCCCGGCACAGCGGCGGACCTTGCGCATCAAAACAATGTGATATTGCCGCCGCATGACAGGGTGGAGGACCTCTATCATTATCGGGACCTCAAGGAGTTCCTCGCCATCTACACCGCCGTTTCCGACAGCGTGATCGGGGCGGACGATTACCGGCGCATCACCTATGAGATGCTGGAGAGCTGTGCGGCCAACAATGCCCGTTATGTCGAATTCTTCTTCTCGCCGCAGGTGCATTTGGTCCATGGCGTCTCTTTCGATACGATGATCGACGGGATCACGACCGGCATGGATGACGCCAAGGTCGATTTCGGTCTCGACAGCCGCATCATCCCCGGCGTCAACCGCGAACTCGGGCCCGAAGCCGGCGAAGAGCTTCTCGACATGATTCTGGCGCGCAAGGAAGAGCGGCTGATCGGCATCGGTCTCGATTTCCTCGAAGCGCCTTTCCCGCCGGAGCCCTATGCCGCTCTCTTCGCGCGCGCTCGCAAGGCGGGTCTCAAAGTCACGGCCCATGCCGGCGAAAGCGGCCCCGCCGCCTATATCGCCGGCTCCATCGATACGCTCGGCGTCGCCCGCATCGACCACGGCTATCACGTGGTCACGGATGAGGCGCTGATGCGCCGCTGCCGCGACGACGGCATTCTCTTCACCTGCTGCCCGTCGACCGCGGCAGTCACCTCGCCCTGGAAGAGCCTCGACGCCGAGCACCCCATCCGCCGGATGGCGGATTTCGGCCTGAAGCTGACGATCAATTCCGACGACCCGCCGATGTTTTCCACCGATCTCGGCGAGGAATACCGCAAGGCCCATGATTTGCTCGGCTTTTCACCTGACATGCTCCGCCGCTCGATCCTCGACGGCATCGACTGCAGTTGGCTCGACGATGACGAGAAGCGGACGCTCTCGGCAGACTGGACCAGGGAAATCGACGCGTTGATCGCGGAAATTCAGCCGACCCCAGCCCTTTTGACATGAACAAAGCGGAAACTGCTTCTGGCCATCAGCAGCCGAATCACTACATTAGGCGGCATGACCAGTGGTTTCGACGACATTCCCTTCTTTGACGAGGAGCCGGACTCCCAGCCCGCGCGCCCTAGGACCAATCGCGAGCCCGCGCCGGAACGCGCCGGCGGCAGCGGCATCGCCGCCCGGGCGCTCGCCGCCCGCAATGGCGCGGTGGCGCGTCCGTCCTATCTCGAAGGGCTGAACCCCGAACAATTGCGCGCCGTGGAAACGCTGGACGGCCCGGTTCTGGTGCTGGCCGGCGCCGGCACCGGCAAGACCCGGGTGCTCACCACCCGCATCGCCCATATCCTCGCCACCGGCCGGGCCTATCCCAGCCAGATCCTCGCGGTGACTTTCACCAACAAGGCGGCGCGGGAGATGCGCGAGCGCATTACCCATCTCGCCGGCGAAGTCGTCGAGGGCATGCCCTGGCTCGGCACCTTCCACTCGATCGGCGTGAAATTCCTGCGCCGACACGCCGAGCTCGTCTCGCTGCGCTCGGACTTCACCATTCTCGACCAGGACGACGTGCTCAGGCTGATCAAGCAGCTGATCCAGGCCGAAGGCCTCGACGACAAGCGCTGGCCGGCGCGGCAATTCGCGCTGATGATCGACGGCTGGAAGAACAAGGGCCTCGACCCCAGCCAGATTCCCGAAGGCGATTCCCGCGCCTTCGCCAATGGCAAGGGCCGCGCGCTTTACACCGCCTATCAGAACCGGCTGATCAGCCTGAACGCCTGCGATTTCGGCGATCTGCTGATGCACCCGATCCGCATCCTCAAGACCAATCCCGACATCCTCGCCGATTACCAGAGCCGCTTCCGCTATATCCTCGTCGACGAGTATCAGGACACCAACTCGGCGCAATATATGTGGCTGAGGCTGCTGGCGCAGCGCGGCCGCTCCAGGCCGGCTCCCGCCAACAGCGATTTCCCCGGCGATGCGCTGGAAGCCCCCGGCGCTGGAAAGGTCAATATCTGCTGCGTCGGCGACGACGATCAGGCGATCTATGGCTGGCGCGGCGCCGATGTCGACAATATCCTGCGCTTCGAGAAGGATTTTCCCGGCGCCGCCGTCATCAGGCTCGAGCGCAACTATCGCTCGACCGCCCATATTCTCGGCGCGTCGGGCTTTCTGATCGCCCATAACGAGGGCCGGCTCGGCAAGACGCTGTTCACCGAACGCCACGATCCCGACGACGAGAAGGTGCAGGTCCACGCCGCCTGGGACTCCGAGGAAGAAGCCCGGCAGGTCGGCGAGGAGATCGAGCGTCTGCAGCGCGGCGACGGCGCCGATGGGACCAAGCATCTGCTCAACAACATGGCCATCCTCGTGCGCGCCTCCTTCCAGATGCGCGAATTCGAAGATCGTTTCGTGACATTGGGGTTGAACTACCGCGTCATCGGCGGCCCGCGCTTTTATGAGCGCCTCGAAATCCGCGACGCCATGGCCTATTTCCGCTTGGTCTGCCAGCCCGCCGACGACCTCGCCTTCGAGCGCATCGTCAACACGCCCAAGCGCGGCCTGGGCGACACCACCGTGCGCAATCTCCACGACTACGCTCGCGCCCGCGACATTCCCATGCTGGCCGCCGCCGCCGACATGGTCGAGACCGAGGAGCTGAAGCCCAAGGCGCGCAAGGCGCTGTTCGATGTCGTCGCCAATTTCCAGCGCTGGCAGAAGCTGCTCGAAACCATGCCGCACACCGAACTCGCCGAGCAGATCCTCGAGGAGAGCGGCTATACCGACATGTGGAAGAACGACAAGACGGCCGAAGCGCCGGGTCGTCTCGAAAACCTGAAGGAACTCATCCGCTCGATGGATTCATTCGAGAGCATGCGCGGCTTCCTCGAACATGTGTCGCTGGTCATGGACGCCGAGCAGAACGAGGAGATGGACGCCGTCTCGATCATGACGCTGCATTCCGCCAAGGGCCTGGAATTCGACACCGTTTTCCTGCCCGGCTGGGAGGAAGGCCTGTTTCCGCATCAGCGCGCGCTCGACGAAGGCGGCCGCAACGGCCTGGAGGAAGAGCGCCGGCTGGCTTATGTCGGCCTCACCCGCGCCAAGAAGCGGCTGCATATCTGGTTCGTCTCCAACCGCCGCATTCACGGCCTCTGGCAATCGACCATTCCCTCGCGCTTTCTGGATGAACTGCCGCCCGACCATGTCGAAGTGGCCGAAGCCGAGCAGAGCTATGGCGGCTATGGCCGGGGCAACCCTTACGGCCAGTCGCGCTTCGACAAGCAGGAGCCGTTCGCCTCGTCCTATTCCTCGCCCGGCTGGCAGCGCGCCCAGGCCAATAAAACCGAGGCCACCCGCAGCAACTGGGGCAACAGGTCAGGCGTATCGGTGGAGCGCGTCGGCTACGGCGAAGCCGGCCCCACCGGCCGCGTCATCCAGGGCGAGTTGATCGCCAAATCCAAGATCGACGAACCCTCGAAATTCTCGATCGGCGACCGCGTCTTCCACATCAAATTCGGCAACGGCAATGTCGCGGCCATCGAAGGCAACAAGCTGACGATCGATTTCGACCGGGCCGGGCAGAAGCGCGTGTTGGACGGGTTCGTGGAGAGGGCGTGACCGAGGCGACGCCCCGATAGATCATGCCGAGAATTTCACAATAACGCCGCGCTGGCGGAAATAGGCCTGCATCAGCTTGCGGCCGGAGCGGTTGTTCTGCACGAGCTTGGACGGATCGAACACGGCTTCCTTGAGCCCGGCTTCAGCGAGCGCGGCCTTCAGCGCGGCGATGCGCGGATCGAGGTCCTCATTGTCGGCGCGCAGCGAGTCGTAGATGCTGTTGATGGCGGCTTCGACGGTCGGGGTGCTCATGGATGGTCTCCTGTCATGATATGCTCGGCGCCGGGCGCCTGCCTCGACTGACCCTATCGGGGCGAAATCAATATCCGTCAATAGCCAAAGCCAAAAGGGCTCTCTGCGAGCCCTCTCAAAACCCCTTGGCCGTAAGCGTCTCCTGTCGGTCCCTGAGCAGGAGGAAGCGGTAGCCTTTGGCCCTCAGCGCCATGACGCCCTTGACCACGCCCTCGCCGGCCGCATGGCTCGGCTGGTTGATATGGGCGATGATCACGTCGCCGTCGCGGGCCGAGGCGAAATGCTTGGCGGTGACGGAAGCGCCGAGCAGCGAGCCGCCGTCGCCATTGATGGAATAGCCGGCGATCTCGAACCCCATCGTCTCGATCTGCTGGATGGATGTCTTGGTGTATTTCGCGGTCGCGCCGCGAAACCAGGTCGGACGCTTGCCGGTCGCGAGCGTGATCGCCTCGGCCCCGGCCTCGACCTCGCGGGCCGCGGCGTCCGGCGAGCCGGCGGCGGCGATGCCGTAGATGTTCACGGGCCGATCGACCGCAGGCACATGGTTTTCGCCATGGTTTTCGATTTCGAAGAGATCGGGATGGGCGAGCATGCGCGCGAGCGGCTCGGGATTGCGTTTCAGCCAGCGAGCGGTGACGAAAATCGTGGCGGGGATCTTATTATCGATCAGCATGTCGAGGATGCGCGCATCGGTCTGCCCCATGCAGGCGTCGAAGGTCAGCGCCACCACTGGCCCCTCGCCGGGGATTTTGGACATCACCAGCTTCGGCTCGATAAGATGGGCGGCGGAGGCGTGTTTCGGCTTGGTCGCGGTGGCCGAAAGCGGCTTCACCGGCGTCGTCGGGCTCTCCGGCGTTCCGGCCAGAGCCGGCTGCGCTGCGAGGAGCATCACCGCCAGAAAGCCGCGCGCCGCTGAAGTCGCCATATTCGTCATTCCTCTTCGTCTGCGGTCTCACCGACCGCCCCGCGCTTGAAGTCGCGGGCGCGCGGCTTTATCTCTGACCCGAACGATTCAAACAATCGGTTTATTCAAAAAAGAGAGTGTGCCTTGCCCGCCTTCAAAAATCTGCCGGAACCGCCCAGAGCTGCAAAGAAGCCCGTGACCGACACCAGGCACGGCGTCACGCGGACGGATGATTACGCCTGGCTCAGGGCGGAAAATTGGCAGGCCATGTTCAAGGACACCTCGATCCTCGATCCCGAGATCCGCGCCTATCTCGAAGCAGAGAACGCCTATCAGGACGCGGCCATGGCCGACACGGCCGATCTGCGCAAGAAGCTGTTCGACGAGATGAAGGCACGCATCAAGGAGGACGATTCCTCCGTGCCGATGAAGGACGGCCCCTTCGCCTATGGCACGCTCTATGTGAAGGGCGGCGAGCACGCCCATTACTTCCGCACCAAGCGCGACAAGGACGGCCTCAAGGAAATCCTGCTGAACGGCGACCGCGAAGCCGAGGGCAAGGCCTATTGCCGCTTCTCCGGCCTCGACCATGCCCCCGGCCATGACAAGGGCATCTGGGGCTTCGACGACAAGGGCTCGGAATATTTCACCCTGAAGATCCGCGACTTCAAGACCGGCAAGGATCTCACTGATCTCCTGGAGAACACCGGCGGCGGCGGCGTCTGGGCGCCGGATGGCAAGAGCTTCTTCTATACGCTGCTGGACGAAAACCATCGCCCGTCCAAGGTCTTCCACCACATCCTCGGCCAGCCGCAATCCTCGGACCGTCTGGTCTATGAGGAAAGCGATCCCGGCTTCTTCATGGGCGTGGGCGGCTCCATGCTCAACGACTTCATCTTCATCGACATCCATGATCACGAGACGTCAGAATACCGGCTGCTGTCGACCAAGAACCTGACTGCCGAGCCCATGCTGGTGGCCGAGCGCGTCGAGGGCATCGAATATGCGATGAGCGAAGGCGGCGACGTCTTCTACATCCTCACCAATGACGGCGACGCCAAGGATTTCAAGATCATGCAGGCGCCGGTCACCGCGCCGGGCAAGGAAAACTGGACCGAAGTCGTCGCCCATCGCCCGGGCACGCTGATCCTGTCGGTGGAGGCCTATAAGGGCCATCTCGTCTGGATGGAGCGGCATGAGGGCCTGCCGCGCATCATGATCCGCGACCGCGTCACCGGCGAGGATCACTCGATCGCCTTTGCCGAGGAAGCCTATTCGCTCGGCCTGATCGGCGCGATGGAGTATGACACGGATTGGATGCGTTTCTCCTATTCCTCGATGACCACGCCGTCGCAGCTCTTCGACTACAATCTGAAAACCCGCGAACGGGTGCTGCTCAAGACCCAGGAAGTGCCCTCGGGTCACAAGATCGACGACTACGTCACCCGCCGCGTTTTTGCGCCTACCGCCGATGGCGAGAAGGTGCCGGTGACGCTCCTCTATCGCAAGAACACCAAGCTCGACGGCGGCGCGCCCTGCTTGCTCTATGGCTATGGCGCCTATGGCATTTCCATTCCGGCCTCTTTCAACACCAACTGCCTGTCGCTGGTGAACAAGGGCTTCGTCTACGCCATCGCCCATGTGCGCGGCGGCAAGGACAAGGGCTTCGCCTGGTATGAAAACGGCAAGATGGAGAACAAGAAAAACACCTTCTCCGACTTCATCGCCGCCGCCGATTATCTCGTGCGCCAGCAATACACGTCTTTCGACCGCATCGTCGCCGAAGGCGGCTCGGCCGGCGGCATGCTGATGGGCGCGATCGCCAATATGGCGCCGGAAATGTTCGCGGGCGTCATCGCCGCCGTGCCTTTCGTGGACGTGCTCAACACCATGCTTGACGACACGCTGCCGCTCACGCCGCCGGAATGGCCGGAATGGGGCAACCCGATCGAGAGCAAGGAGGAATATGACTACATCGCCTCCTATTCGCCCTATGACAATGTCGGCGCAAAAGCCTATCCGCCGATCCTGGCGCTGTCGGGACTGACCGATCCGCGCGTGACCTATTGGGAGCCGACCAAATGGGTGGCCAAATTGCGCGAATACTCGACCTCGAACAATCCGGTCCTGCTGAAGACCAATATGGGCGCTGGCCATGGCGGCGCGTCGGGCCGTTTCCAGCGGCTCGAGGAAGTCGCCTATGAATACGCTTTTGCACTGAAAGTGGTCGGCAAGGCCTGATCGGGGCCCGAGCAAGCGACAGACGAACGGGCCGGCGACGGCCCGTTTTGCATTTCGAAAAGCCCGATTCGGCGCAGATATTTATAGATTTATAATTTTAAGTCTTTATTATAGATTCAGGTTGTATAATAATTCAGTAGCAATCTATAATTTAGAGATATTCATGCGGACAGACATTTTCCGCCGCATCCATGCTGGGTTCGCTCCATTGCTTGGAAACAAGAGCGGCAATATCGCCCTCGCTTTCGCGCTCATCCTGACGCCATTGTTGGTCGCAGTCGGCTGCAGCCTCGATTACGTACGCGCCCTCAACGTCAAGACGAAGCTGCAAAACGATCTCGACGCGGCCTTGATCGCCGCGGTGAAGGACATCGACACGAAGAACGAGGCCCAATTGAAGGCGTCGGTGATCAACTGGATGACGGTGCTGCAGGGCAGCGCCTCCGCCTACAGCCTGTCGGTGGGCGACATCAATCTCGACCTGTCGTCGTCGACGATCAAAGCCACCGTGCGCGGCGGCGTGCCCACGAGTTTCCTCAAGATCGCCGGCATCGACAGGGTGAATGTCGCCGCCGTCAGCGCGGTGCTCGGCGGAACCGCGGTCACCACGAAGAGCCCCCTGTCGCTCTATCTCGTCCTCGACAAGTCCGGATCGATGAGAGAGGACACGGATTCGACCTACACCACGACCTGCTATCTAGGCTGGTGGTCTTACCAATGCACATTGACCTACTCGAAGATCGCCGCGCTGAAGCTTGCGGTCGCCAGCTTGACCACGCAGCTCGACACGGTGGACCCCGAGAATAAATATGTCCGCATCGGCGCCGCTTCCTATGACTCGCAGCTGCGCGGCTATTCCAACCTCGGATGGGGAACGGCCGCCACGCTGAGCTTCGTCAACGCGCTGGAGGCGGACGGCAACACATCCTCCACGGATGCTTTCGCCAAAGCCTATTCGAGCGTCACAGCCACGACGGAAGCGACCATCCACAAGCAGAAGAACGGCGGCAATCCCTCGCGCTATATCGTCTTCATGACCGACGGCGACAACAACAACGGCTCCGACGACACCGCCACCAAACAATATTGCGACAAGGCCAAGGCGGAGGGCGTGGTGATCTATACGATCGCGCTGATGGCGCCGCCGAAAGGTCAGTCGCTACTCAGAAAATGCGCAACGAGCACCGACACCTATTTCACCGCCGACACCGCAGGCGCGCTGGTCGCCGCATTCCAGTCGATCGGTGAAAGTTCATCCAAGACCATGCTGCGGCTGACGCAGTAGAGAGGACCATCAGCGGGCGGGAACAGCTTTCAGATAGGCCGCGATCGCCTCGACATCCGCCTGCGGCAGCTTCGCCATGTTTTGCTGCACCTCGACCATGCTGCCGCCGACCGAATCATATTCAGGCGTAAAGCCGGTCTGCAGATAGGTCACGATATCAGCCTCGGACCATTGGCCGATATCGCCGCCGGGCGTGATGTTGGGAATACGCCCCTCGCCTTCGGGATTGGGAGCCCCGGCCAGCCACTGCCCCGACGTGAACCCGCCCAGCGCATCGCGCGGCGTATGGCATTCGCCGCAATGGCCGGGGCCTTCGACGATATACTGGCCGCGTTTGACCTTGTCGTCGGCGCCTGCGAGTTCAACGCGCGGCGCGTCGTCGAGATAGAGAAACTTCCAGCCGCCCAGGGCCAGCCGGACATTGAAGGGAAAGCCGAGTTCATGCGGCGGCGCGACATGGTCGCTCTTCGGCAGCGTCTTCAGATAGGCGAAGAGATCCGCGACGTCCTGAACGCTCATGCGGCTATAGGAGCCGTAAGGGAAAGAGGGGTAAAGATGCTCTCCGCCCGGCCCCACCCCGCGCGTCATGGCGTCGCCGAATTGAGCCAGCGTCCAGTCGCCGATGCCGGCCTGCTCGTCCGGTGAGATATTGGGAACATGGAAGGTTCCGAACGGGCTCTTGAGCGCCAATCCGCCCGCGAGCGTCAGCTTGTCCTCGCCTTGGGAACCCGGCGCCGCGTGGCAGCTCACGCAGCCGCCCATGGAAAAGACGATCGCGCCGCGTGCGGGGTCGCCCGCGCCGGCCTGGGCCCAATGCTCCGCCGGCCACGGCTGCGGCCGCGTGATGAACAGGAATGCGCCCGCGCCGATCGCGCCGAGCCCGATCAAGCCCGCCAGAATCTTGACTGCGCGCTTCGCCATATGTCGTCTCCATGGGAAAGCCGCCGGCGCTTCGGCCGGCGGCGACGGCCCGGTCGGGCCTTACTTTTTCAGGCGATAGGACTGATGGCAGGCGCCGCAATCCTTGCCGAGCATTCCCATGGCCGCGCCGACGCCGGCCTGGTCAGCCGGAAGCTGCGCCAGGAGCGTCGCGCTGTCGGCGGCGAGCTTGTCGGCATGCGCGTCGAAATCGGCCTTGTTGGTCCAGATCGCCGGGCTGGCTTCCTTGGAATCGTTTTCCGATCCCGCCGGGAACAGCGTCTTGAAATGGGTGATCGAGGTGTTGATGGTGGTCAGCGCGCCCTTCACCGCTTCAGCGTCATAAGCGCTCTCGCCCTTGGCGACCTTGCCGAGCGTCGCCATCGCGCCGCCGATCTTTTCCATCGTATGTTCGCGTTCTTCGCCGAAACCGGCGGCCGAAACGGCCGTGGCGGCGGAGATGAGACAGAGCGCCGAAACGGCGACGAATTTCCTGAGCATGCGTCTTCTCCTGGAGTGTGATCTCAACCCGATCGCGCCGGCGCGCGAGCGGCGCCGACGAAAAAGCAGTCGGATGGATTGGTCGTGAAACAAAATGATTTTTTTGTGAAGTCGCCGGAGGTAAGCGCCCATTGACAGGGCGGTTCCCGCGAGGGCGGCGCGCGCCGCGTATATTGTCTTCGGCTTGTAAACACTTTGTTCACAAATACAAAAATCCCCGCGGGCGGCGCCGGCGGGGATTTTCTTAAGAACGTCTCGCCTTACTTGGAGGCGGCTTCGTACATTTCCAGCACGTAATCCCAGTTGATCAGGCTGTCGACGAAGGCTTCGAGATATTTCGGACGGGCGTTGCGGTAGTCGATATAGTAGGAGTGCTCCCAGACGTCGACGCCGAGGATCGGCTTGGCGCCATGCACGAGCGGGTTCTCGCCGTTCGGGGTCTTGGAAATTTCCAGCTTGCCGTCCTTGACCGAGAGCCAGGCCCAGCCGGAGCCGAACTGCGTGGTGCCGGCGGCGATGAAATCGGAGCGGAACTTGTCGTAGCCGCCGAGGTCGGAATTGATCGCGGCTTCGAGAGCGCCCGGCAGGCTCTTGCCGCCGCCGTCCTTCTTCATCCACTTCCAGAAGTGGATGTGGTTGTAATGCTGGCCGGCATTGTTGAACAGGCCGGCATTCTTGCCATAGGACTGCACGACGATCTCTTCGAGCGAGAGACCGGCCATGCCGGCCTCTTCGGCGAGCTTGTTGCCGTTGGTCACGTAAGCCATGTGATGCTTGTCGTGATGATATTCCAGCGTTTCCTTCGACATGAAGGGCGCGAGAGCTTCGTAATCATAGGGAAGCGGCGGCAATTCGAACGCCATGGCGGTCTCTCCTGTTATTCCTTGTGGAAGGTTGAAAACCCGCCCGGAACATAGGTTTGAGCAGCGCTGATGGCAACCGCTCGCCTAGAATAATTTCCCGCCCACGAAACCGCCTCAATACGAAAGCATTGTCGCTTCGGGCGGTGTGTCACCGTCAGAAAATCAACTGGAGACATCTCGATGCCATCCCGTAACATCCTCGTCCTGGCCGCGGCCGCCGTGCTGGCGGCGCCCTTGACGGCCTCCGCCTCCTCGCCGGACGCCTGGGCGAAATTCAACGAAGACGTGAAGACGAAATGCGCCGAGGCCGCCAAGGCCGAATTCCGCCGCGTCGAAGTGGTCGTCGATCCTACCGGCAGCGAAACCTATGGTCTGGCGCTCGTGCATGGACGGCTGAAAGCGGAAAAAGCCCGCGGCGCGGCTCTCTGCGTCGTCGACAAGAAGACCGGCAAAGCCGAAATCGGCACGGTGCTCAGCAAGGACGTCGTTCGCGTCATGCGGCCGAAACCGGCCAAGGCGGATGCGGCCCAGTCCGACGCAATGAAAAAGTCGCCGGCGTCGACCGCCGACGATAGCGACGCCGACATGGACAGCGACGCCGAATAAGCCGCATCTATGAGAAAGGCCGGTCCAAGCCGGCCTTTCGACATTCGAGATGAACCCTGCCGCGCAGAGAGAGGGCGATCGCTCAGGCGATCTCCACCTCGGTTTCGGCGCATTCACGCGCCAGCATTTCCGGACAGCCCGAGAAATTGCGCCCGCAGCGCTCTTCCCATTCCTGAGGCGGCTTGCCGTTTTCGGCCCGCAATTTGTAGATGACCTTCTGCATCAGCAGAATGAAGCTGTCGCGCTCCTCCCGCGTCAGCGCCGAAAGGGCCAATTCGTTGAGCTCGGTCGCCTTTTCCAGCGCTTCCGACCAGATTTCCTTGGCGCGAGGAGTAAGCGAGACTTTCTGGACCCGGGCGTCCTTTTCATAGGGGCTTCGCACCACCAGGCCGTCACGCTCCATGCGCGCCAGCGTGTTGGCCACCGTCGCCTGCTCCTGATCGAGCGCTTCGACAATATCCTTCTGGAGCGGAGATCCGGTTTGATCGATCGCGAGCATGACCGCAAATTGCGCCGGAGCAATGCCGAGAGTTTTGAGCCGGTCTTGCAGAAGAGACGCCATCAGACGAGACATCGTCTTGCAAAGATAGCCGGCATGCTCCTCCAAACGCATTTCATCCAGTTGCATCTAACATAATCTCCACTTCCGCAAGGCTGCCTTGCTTCTAGCACATATCTCGCCCAGCAAAAGGGGCAAGGCGAGAAATCCTGTCGCGCAGGCTCGCCGAGGATCAGACGAACTGCGAAAGACCGGGAACCGAGGCGATAACGGCGTCGACGGTCTCGTCTCCTGCGTATTGACGCGCAACCGCCATGGTTTGTTTCGCCAGCGCGGTAATTTCACCCATGCCGAGGCCGAGGCTCATCAGCTTCTGACCCAGCCCCATGATGCCGCCGCCGAGCATGGCGCCGAATATTCCGCCGCCGCCCGCGCTTGCGCCATCGGCGAGCTCAGCCGCGCCGGGAATGGCGGCGATCATTTTTTCCACCGCAGCGTCATCGCCTTCCTTGCGCAGGAACGCCAACATATAGCCGATCGCCTGGGAAGCCACATCCGCTTCAATTCCCACCGCATCCGCGACCTCGGTCACCAAATCCGCCATTCTATCCTCCTGAGTTGACGTTTACGTCAATGTAATAACTGTTGCGCCCGAGGGCAAGGCGGCGGCGCCGTCTCTTCCCCATCGCGTGAGGCGTCCGCAACGTTCGCCGCCTCTCTTCCCTCTATAGCAAATCCCTCATGTTTCAATTATGTACAGGGCATCTGACACTATCCGGAGGACGATATGCTGGTCGATGGCAAGATTTATCTGGGAACGAGCCGCAAGCCCGACGATTCTGTCAACAAGCCGGAATATCTCGATCTGAAATTCGCCAACCGCCATGGACTGATCACCGGGGCCACCGGCACCGGCAAGACGGTCACCTTGCAGGTGCTGGCCGAAGGCTTTTCCAATGCCGGCGTGCCGGTTTTCTGCGCCGACATCAAGGGCGACCTCTCGGGCGTCGCCGCCATGGGCGAATTCAAGGATTTCCTCGACAAGCGCGCCAAGGACATCGGCTTCACCGACTATGATTTCCAGCAGTTTCCGGCAATCTTCTGGGATCTCTACGGCGAAAAGGGCCACCGCGTCCGCACCACGCTGACAGAAATGGGCCCGCTGCTGCTGTCGCGGCTCATCAACGCCTCGGATGCGCAGGAAGGCGTGCTCAACATCGCCTTCAAGATCGCCGACGAGGGCGGCCTGCCCCTGCTCGACCTCAAGGATCTCCAGGCGATGCTCAATTATATGGGCGAGAACGCGCAGGACATCTCGACCAAATTCGGCTTCATCTCCAAGGCCTCGGTCGGTTCGATCCAGCGCGAATTGCTGATCCTCGAACAGCAGGGCGCGACCAAGCTGTTTTCCGAACCGGCGCTGAAGATCACCGACATCATGCGCACCACGAACGACGGTCGCGGCGCGATCTCGGTGCTCGCCGCCGACCGGCTGATGATGAATCCGCGCCTCTACGCCACTTTCCTGCTCTGGCTGCTGTCGGAACTCTTCGAACAACTGCCCGAGGTCGGCGATCCCGACAAGCCCAAGCTGGTCTTCTTCTTCGACGAGGCGCACCTCCTGTTCAAGGATTCGCCGAAGGTGCTGATCGAGCGCGTCGAACAGGTCGTGCGCCTGATCCGCTCCAAGGGCGTCGGCGTCTATTTCGTCACGCAGAACCCGATGGACGTGCCGCAGACGGTGCTCGCCCAGCTCGGCAACCGCATTCAGCATGCGCTGCGCGCCTATACGCCCAATGAACAGAAGGCGGTGAAGACCGCCGCCGACACGTTCCGCCCCAATCCCGATTTCAGCTGCGCCGACGTGATCACGACGCTCGGCACCGGCGAGGCGCTGATCTCCACGCTCGAAGGCAAGGGCGCGCCCTCCGTCGTCGAGCGCACCTTGATCCGGCCGCCATCGGGGCGAATCGGGCCGATCAACGAAGACGAACGCCGCCAGGTGCTGTCGGTCAGCCCGGTGCGCGACATGTATGACGAGGATTTCGACCGCGAAAGCGCCTTCGAAATCCTGACGAAGAAAGCCGAGGCAGCCGCGCAAGCGCAGACCGAGGCGCAGCAGCCTCAGACCGCGCCCTCCTCCACGCCCGCCGGACAAGACGGTTCGATCACCATCGGCGGCTGGACCCTGCCCGGCTTCGGGACCGACGCCAAGCCCGAAGCGCAGCAGCAGAAAAAAACCGGCTACCAGCGCGAAACCATCATGGAAGCCGCCATGAAATCCGCCGCCCGCTCGGTGGCCACCGCGGTAGGCGCGGCGATCGTGCGGGGGATCTTGGGGAGTTTGCGGCGTTAACGGCGCTTACGGCCGCGCTTCTTCAACCACGCATCCGTTATCGACATGGAGCGTCATAAATGTCCCTTTTTCGGGGGTTCTCCTAAACAAAGCCCATTCGGGCTGTTCGCCCCCCGTATTGAACGTCACGACATAAGTGTCGCCTTCCAAAGCCAGATTGAGTTCCGGCAACCGGGCAAACAGGGAGAGATCTTCCACACGACGGCCGACTAAGGACTGGAAATGTCTTTCCCAATCATCTTCCTCAGTCCAACTGCCGCAGAGAATGGAGGTCTCGCCTTCGATGCGCCAACTCCACTGGATCATGATCCCGAATTCGCCGATCAACCGCCGACCAAACCCGCTTTTCATGTTTGGATCGGCAAACAAAGCGCCGACTTCAACGAACAATGCCGACCCGTTCCCCCGCCAAACTGAACTCACTCTTTGGCCGCGGATATCGAGCGCAAAGGCCTCAAACTGCGATTGTGCAAAACCCAATTGAGCTTTCTCGGTATGCGAATGGGCGCTTGCCCCTTTTTGATGTCGAAACGCGGCAAGAAGACGCCTTCATTCTCAATGTAAGCTTTCTTAAGTGGAGACGCAATTTTTAAAAGACGAGAGTTGAAAGCAACTCGCGGCTGCAGAGCCGTGACGATCTTTCGCGGCTCGTTCAAATCTCCGTTCGTGAACAACGCGGATTTCGAACGACTTCGGTAATATCATCGCTCGCCGGCATTTCAGCGCGCTGCGAATTATTCAGAAACTGCCCACAAGACCATGAAAAGCTTCATGCCGAACTTCCGGAAAGACATGATCATCAATCTGAGCGTTCTATGAACAGAGAATGGTGGGCCTCGCGGAACCTTCGAAATCTCCCCCCGTTCTTCCAGCACAACCCAAACGCTACAGGAGGATAAGATGGGAACGGAACAAGCGCCGACGCCTGAAGGCAAGCAATCATCCCGGAAACTGCACGAGGCTGCGGCCAGCGAAGAACGCAAGGTCGAAGCCGAGAAGGGCTCTGATCTGAAGAAGGGCGCCGCGCGCGTCGAAGAGCGGTCGCGCAGCAGCGACGGCAAGGGCCCCGGCGAAAAGCAAAGCTGACGCGAAGACCTCTTGAATAGCCTATGGCACGAGCTTAGCCGCCACCCGGTCCATCGCCTCCCTGCTCGCGCAGAGACCTTCGCGCACGCCCGCCCGATCCGCCTCGCTGCGGTTCTGGCTCATCTTGCGCTTGCCTTCGAGCTTTTCGATCGGCATCCGCAAGCCGACAATGCCGCGCAGCTGGCCGGCGATGTAGCTTTCGGGTGCGTCCGACACCGCCCAGGGCGATGTGCGCCCGTCTTCATGCAGGCGCGTGAGGCGCGTGACGACGTCGAGCAGTCGCTCCGCGTCGTCGAAGAACTCCACCGGGCCCGAGGCGTGCACGCTTTCATAGTTCCAGGTCGGCACGACCTTGCCGTGCTCGGCCTTGGACGCGTACCAGGACGGCGTCACATAGGCGTCCGGCCCCATGAAGATCGCCAGCCCCGGCCCGATCGGCTTTGCTTTCCAGTGCGGGTTGGGACGCGCGAGATGGGCGTAGAGCACGCCGCCTTCACCTTCGCTCTCATCGAGAAACATCGGCAGCGGCGTCGCCATCGGTCCATCGGAGGTGGCGGTGACGAAATTGGCGAGCCGGCAGGCAGCCATCATCCTCCTGATATCTGCGAGATCGTCGACGAGAAAAGCGTGCGGCGTATACATGGGGCGGATCCGGTGGTGAGGCAGGTTCTAATGGCATCATGGCTGAATTCTCTACCGCGGCAAGGCCTGGCGCGGGAGAGGTGAGAGACCGCGTTCAGCCCCGCCCGGCGCCAAAGCGCAGCCCATCGATCAGCAGATCCACCATGCGAGCAGCATGCGCCGCGCCATCCTCGCCCGAAGCGGTCGAGAGATTGCCGACGGCCCGGAGGAGATCATAGGGCGCGATATCGGCGCGGATCTCGCCCGCTTCGGCGGCTGCGGTGAGAAGAGCGGCCAGCACCGGCTCGAATTTGGCGCGGAAATAATCCGGCAGGGCCTCATAGGCGGGGTCGCCGGAATGGAGCGCGGCCGCAAGTCCGCGCTTGGCGGCGATGAAACCCGTATAGCGCTTCAGCCATTGCGCCAGCGCCTCCGCCGGCTGCAGCTTTGCGGCCAGCATCGGGCCTTCCTCCGCACAGGCGTCGACTTCGCGGCGGAACACGGCAGCGACGAGATCCGAGCGCTGCGGAAACCGACGATAGAGCGTGCCGACGCCCACCCCGGCTCGCTCGGCGATCTGGCGCACCGGCGCATCCACGCCGGTTTCGGCAAAGACATGTTTGGCCGCATCGAGAATGGCGTCTTCGTTGCGCCTGGCGTCGGCGCGCACGCCGCGCCGGGGCGCAGCCCCGCTGTCTTCCGGCTCCATCAAGGCGCACCTCCTGCTCGTGGCGAAAAACGACTGCCGCCGCTTGCAAAACGGAGCGGCGTTCCGTATATAAAATTCATAAACGGAACATTGATCCTTTTATAACGGAGCTTCGTTCCGTTTATCTCTTCTCTAACGGTTCGCGCAGCCTTTCGCTACCCCTTTAAGGATCGTCCCCATGAACAATCTGATTTCGCTCGCCCGCGCGCTTCCAGCGGCCGACGCCCAAACGACCATCTCTATCAGCCCCCTCGTCCTGGCGGCGCCGGCCCGCGGCGCGCCGCTCGAACTGCGCATCACCGCGCCGATGACCGGCGACGGCTTGCCGATCATCCTGCTGTCGCATGGTCATGGCCCTTCCCTCTACATTCCGTCCAAGGACGGCTATGCGCCGCTCGCCCATTTCTACGCCGAACGGGGTTTCGTTGTGATCCAGCCGACGCATGGCAACTCGAAGGTGGCGGGCCTCGGTCCCGATGCGCCGGGCGCCCCGTTTTTCTGGCGGTCGCGGGTCGAGGATTTCAAACTCATCCTCGACCAACTCGACGAGATCGAAGCCATGGCGCCGGCGCTTGCCGGCAGATTGGACCGCGACAGGATCGCCGCTGTCGGCCACTCCCTCGGCGGCCAGACCGTGGGGCTGATGCTCGGCGCACGCCTCACCGATACGGCGGACGACCGGGCGATCAATGTGGAGATGATGGAGCCGCGCGTGAAAGCGGGCGTGCTGCTGGCGGCCCCGGGCAATGGCGGCGATAGTCTGAGCGAGCACGCCAGAACTCATTACACCAGTCTGAACCCGGATTACTCGACATTGACGACGAAAACGCTGGTGGTGGTCGGCGACGCCGACGACAGCCCGCACCTCACCCATCGCGGCCCGTCCTGGCACGCCGACGCCTTTCATCATGCGCCGGGCGCGGAGGCAATGTTGACTCTCCACGGCGGCAAGCATGGATTGGGCGGCATCGCCGGCTACGACGCCAAGGAGACCGACGACGAAGATCCGGATCGCCTGGCGGCGACCCAGCGGCTGACCTGGGCCTATCTCCGTTCCGCCCTGTATGACGGCGACCGGTCCTGGGACGAAGCCCGCACCGCTTTAGTGTCGAGCGCGGCGGCGCTCGGGCAGGTCACCCTGAAGTAAATGACGGGATGATGGGGGCGTCGCGCGCGTCGACGCCCCTCTCTTCTCTCACTCGCTCTGCGACATCAGCGAAAAGGCCGCGCCCTGCGGATCGAGCGCCGCGCAGATCCAGCTGCCGCCCGGCACCTGATGCGGCTCCATCAGCACCTGTCCGCCATTCTCCGCCACTTTGGCCGCGCCGGCGCGGATGGAGGGGACGGCGATGTAGAAGCTCCAGCAGGACACCGGCATCTCCGGCCGCTTGTTCATCATGCCGCCGATGGCGCGTCCGTCCTGGGCGAAGGTTTGGTAGACGCCGTAGTCCGGTCCCATATCCACCGCCATGTCCTTTCGCCAGCCGAAGTGGCGGGCGTAGAACTCGAAGGCGGAGGCTGCGTCCTTGGTATGCAGTTCGTTCCAGCCGAAGGAGCCGGGGGAGCCGGGCGCCGGCCCTTCCGGCATTGGCTCATCCGGCGTGTCGGGCGCAAACAGGCAGATGACCGCGCCCTGCGGATCTGCCACCACCGCAAAGCGGCCGATGCCGGGAATGTCCTCCGGCTCGCGGTGAATCGCGCCGCCCTCGGCTTTGAACGTTTCCGCCATGGCGTCGACGTCGTCGGCATGGATATAGCCGGTCCAATTGGACGGCACGCCGCGCGCTTTCACATCCTCGGTCAGCGGCATGACGCCGGCTGCTCCCATGGGAACGCCGGGCGGCCCGACGAGCTTGTAATCCATGCCCGGCATGCCGGCGTCACGCCCCTCCCAGCCGACCACATCGCCATAGAATTTGACGGCGGCGTCGGTGTCCGTGGTCATCAATTCGTACCAGATGAATTGTCCTTGCATCGTTTTCTCCCTCGGGTCTCGCCCGGCTCAAAATGTCGTTTGGCTTTATGAATGGCAGCAGCCTGCCTTCGGCGCGTCTTCATACTCGTCATTGCGCCGGATGAAGCTCAGCGTCGATGTCTCGTTCCGGCCGAGCGGCGCATGATCGAGGAACATCATCGTTCCCAGCGTCTCCTCCCCGCCACGCGCATATTGCGAATAGGTGTGATAGATGGCCCCGTCCGCGCCCTTGTAAAAGCTCGACAGGCCCGGCAGTTCGTCATGCGCCTTCTCGGACGGGATCGTCGTGAAATTATAGTCGACCTCCCCCGCCCCCAGTTGCTCGGGCGTGAAGGAAACGTGGAAATCAAAGTTGAAATCGCTGCCGAACGAGGACACCCACGGGAATTTCCAGCCCATCCGCTTCTTGTAGGCGAGAAGCTTCGGCAGCGGCGCGCGCGACACCGTCACGAGGCTGACATCGTGATGATTGAGATGCACGAGCGCGCCGTCCATATGGTCCGCGCCGAAGGAACAGCCGGGGCATCCCGCCTCCCAGTCCGGCCCGAACATGAAATGGATGATGATCAGCTGGCTGCGGCCGGCGAAGAGATCGGCAAGGCGCGCCGGCCCTGCCTCCGTCTCGAAGACATAGTCCTTGTCGATTTTCACCCAGGGCAGCGCCAGCCTGTCCTTGTTGACGGCGTCGCGCTGCCGGGTCAGCGCCTTCTCCTTCACCAACAGCGCCTTGCGCGCCTCGAGCCACAGTTCACGCGATACGACTTCATGCTCCATCAGGCTTCCTCCTCGCCATTGGACTTGACATTTACGTTGATATCAACATATATAGGCCATGTCAATTCAACGCGCCGTCCCCTTTCAAACCACGCTGTTCGTCAAGGATCACTGCATTTGCCTGCATGCCCAGCGCGCCGCCCGCGCGCTGGCCCGCCGCTTCGACAAGGCGCTGAAACCGTTCGGCCTCACCAATGGTCAATTTTCTCTGCTGATGTCGCTCAACCGGCCCGAGCCGCCGCCTCTGTCAGCGGTGGCCGACCTTCTCGCCATGGACCGCACCACGCTGACGGCGGCGCTGAAGCCCTTGGAACGCGACGGCCTCCTGAAAGTTATTCCGAGCGAGAAGGATCGCCGCGCCCGGCTGCTGTTGCTGACGGAAGCCGGCCTCGATGTCCTCGCCCGCGCCCTGCCCGTGTGGAAATCCGAGCATGAGGCGCTGGATACAGAAATGCCGCAGGGCGACATGGATCGCCTGCGGCAGGATTTGCGTCGGATCGGTTGATCCGGATCAGGCGAGCGTGACCTGAACTTCGGTCGAGGTGCGCATCGCATGGCTGTAGGGGCAGACGATATGGGCTTTGGCGACCAGATCTTCCGCAACCGCGCGATCGACATCCGGAACATCGACCGACAGCGACACTTCGATGCCGAAGCCCGTGCCGTCTTCGCGCGGGCCGATGCCGACCGTGGCGGTGACATGGGTTTCGGGCGAGAGCTTCACCTTGGCCTGGCCGGCGACATATTTCAGCGCGCCGAGGAAGCAGGCGGAATAGCCGGCTGCGAACAACTGCTCCGGATTGGTGCCGGGCGCGCCGTCGCCGCCGAGTTCCTTCGGCGAGGTCAGGTTGACGGAGAGGTTGCCGTCATCCGTCTTGGAGGAACCGACGCGGCCGCCGGTGGAGGTTGCGCGGGTGGTGTAGAGAATGGGCATTTCTGTCTCCCTGTTTGGATTTGACAGAAGCTATATAGTGCACAATTATGTTGTGCGCAATATAATTTTACAAAATTCATTTCGGCGTGTATGGATGGGATCAGGAGACTGCCATGACCGACGACCCCTTGAGCCTCGACAACCAGCTTTGCTTCGCCATCTATGCGGCGAGCCACGCCTTCACAAAGGCTTATCGGCCGCTGCTCACAGAGCTCGGCCTCACCTATCCGCAATATCTCGTGATGCTTGTTCTATGGGAAAAACGCGCCGCGAGTGTGACAGAGATCGGCGCGGCGCTGGGGCTCGACACCGGCACACTGTCGCCGCTGCTGAAACGACTGGAAAAGACCGGCTATATCAGGCGCGAACGCAGCCGCGAGGACGAACGCCAGGTGATGATCGCGCTGACCACGTCGGGCGTGATCCTGAAAACGAGGGCGCAGAATGTGCTGAAGACCATCGGCCAGGCGATCGGCTGCGACCTTCAACAGATGCAGGCGCTGATGGACGGATTGCGCCGGGTCAGGCGCAATCTCGAAGAGGCGTGATCACTTCACCACGATCTGTGCGCCGCGGCCGACGCGGCGATAGAGATCGACGACATCCTGATTGAACATGCGGATGCAGCCGGACGAAACCTGCTTGCCGACCGACTTCCAGTCCGGCGTGCCGTGGACGCGGAACAGCGTGTCCTTGCCGTCGGCGAAGATATAGAGTGCGCGGGCGCCGAGCGGATTGTTGACGCCGCCGACCAGGCCGCCATAGGAGGCCGAGAACATCTTCATCTCCGGCTTATTGGTGACGTAGTCCTCGGACGGCGTCCAGCGCGGCCATTCGCGCTTGAACTGGATCACGCCGCGACCCTTCCAGGCATAGCCCTGGCGACCGATGCCGACGCCGTAGCGCATTGCGCGGCCATTGCCCAGCACGAGGTAGAGATGGCGCGAGCGCGTATCGACCACCAGTGTGCCGGGCTGTTCCGACGTCTTGTAGGCGACTTCCTTGCGCAGGAATTCGGGATCGACATTTTCCACCGGCACGGCTGGCACCCGGCGACCGCCCTCTTCGAATTCGGCATAGGCGGCGACGCGCAGCTTGGGCTGAGCATACATCAAGGACGGATGCTGCATCATCGCGCCGGTCGTTGCAGCTGAGGCGATCGGATAGCCCGCAGTGTCCTGATAGACAACCGTCGGCTTGATCTCGTTGACGTCGGAGGTGAACACCGTCTTCTTCTTGACCACCACCGGACGCGCCCAGACCGGATAGGTCTGCGCCACGAAACGGTCGGCGTCGGTGGAGCCGGTGTCGTAGAAATTGAGATCCTCGGGAGAACTCAGGCAGCCGGCCAAGGGTACAGACAAAAGCGTAAGAGCCAAAACTGTCTTGAACGTGCGCGTCTTCATGTCGGGACTCCGCGAGAAGGTTTTCCGCCTTCCGCCATCGCATAGCCAACTGGCGCGGAGCTTATGCTGACGGACGGACGAACCGCCGGTCCGGGATGAACCACATCGCCGTCACGCCGGCATAGACGGCGAGGCCTAGCGCGGGCGAAAGGAAGGACAGGCCGAAGCCAGCGGCATAGCCGAGCGCCGAGGCGGCGCCTTTGACGTCGCGGCCGATCGCATGGGCGAAATCGCTCTCAGGCCCATGCAGCGCGCGAAAGGCGCGGACGAGCAGGCTATAGGCGGCGGAGCAGAGGAAGAGGTCGGCGCCATAGAGCGCGACGCCGAATCGGGAAAAGGCGCCCTCGCCCATGACCGCGGTGGCGAAGGGCATCAGTGACAGCCAGAACAACAGATGCAGGTTGAGCCAGAGGATGCGGCCGTCGACCCGCGTCACCCGCGAGAGCATGTGATGGTGATTGCTCCAGCATATGCCGACATTCACGAAGCTCAGCACATAGGAAAGAAACACCGGCCAGAGCTTGAGGATCGCGCTCCAGTCTTCGCCTTCGGGCGGGCGGAGCTCCAGCACCATGATGGTGATGATGATGGCGATGACGCCATCCGAAAAGGCCTCGATCCGCCCCTTGCCCATGCTGCATGCCTCCACCCCCGGCCAGATCGGTTCCGATCGGTGAAGGGCGACATTCGCCGCGCGGCTAAGGATTGTCTTGGCGATTTCCCGCAGGTTTGGCCTTTTCCGCTGTCGGCGCGCCGCTTCCGTCCGGGCCTTCACCTGCGATTAGGCAATCTCGGCCATTCTGGCGGGCGGTTGACGGGAGAAGACAATGACGGCTGGCGCGGCATGGACGAGGCGAAATCTGCTGACGGCGGCGGCGGCGGCTGTCGCGGCCTCGACGCGCAGCGCACTGGCACAGGACGTCACCGGCTTTCGCGGCGCGCTCAATTCGGAGGAGTTCGGCGTGCGGCCGGGCGCGGTCGATCCGGCCAGCCGCGCCTTCCAGGCCATGCTCGACGCCGCCGCCAAGCGCGACGCGCCGATCTTCCTGCCTCCGGGACGCTATGAAATCTCCGACATCACGCTGCCCGAGACGGTGCGGCTGAGCGGCGTGCCGGGCGCGACGCAGCTCGTCTACACCGGCTCGGGTCGTTTCATGCAGGCGGAGGGGTCGAAGCGCGTCATGATGGCTGGTCTGACGATCGACGGCGCCAATCGCTGGCTCGCCGACGATCAGAATGGGCTGGTGACGCTCCGCAATGTCCCCGTCGTCGACATTGCCGACCTGGAATTGCGCGGCAGCCCCAAATTCGGCCTCTGGGTGGAGCGCTCGGGCGGGCGTATCGCCGACAACGCGCTGTCGGGCGCCACAGAGAGCGGCCTCTATGCGGTGGAATCGACGGGCTTGCAGATCACCGGCAATCACGTCTTCGATTGCGGCAATGGCGGCATTCTCGTCCATCGCTGGAGCAAGGGCGCCGACGACACGATCGTCACCGGCAACCGCGTCGAGCGCATCGCCGCCAAATCCGGCGGCACCGGCGAAAACGGCAACGGCGTCAACGTCTTCCGCGCCGACGGCGTCATCGTCGCCAACAATCACATCTCCAACTGCGCCTTCTCCGCCGTCCGCTCCAATGCAGGCTCCAATGTGCAGATCCTCGGCAACCAGTGCCTGGCGTCGGGCGAAATGGCCATCTATTCGGAATTCGGTTTCGAAGGCGCGATCATCGCCATGAACCAGATCGACGGCGCGGCCAACGGTATCGCGGTGGTGAATTTCAACGAAGGCGGACGTCTCGGCGTGGTCAGCGGCAATATCGTCCGCAACCTGCGCGCCGAAGGGCCCTATGTGCAGGAGGGCCAGTATTTCGGCATCGGCATATCCGCCGAAGCCGAAACGACCGTAACCGGAAACGTCGTCGAGAACGCGCCGCTCTGGGGTCTTCAGATCGGCTGGGGGCCCTATCTGCGCAATGTCTCCGTCACCGGCAATGTCATCCGTCGCGCCGGCGTCGGCTGCGCCGTCAGCGTGGTCGAGGGCGCGGGTCCTGCGCTGATCCAGTCAAACCAATTTTTCGAGACGAAGGACGCGGCCATCGCCGGTTTCCGCTGGGCGGAAAAAGTGACGGACGATCTTGTCCAGGGCTCGGGAGAGAACTTCCCCCATTTGAGTCTCCTGGGCAACCAGGCCGCATAGACCTCACGCCCCTCGTCTCACGGCCCCCTCCCGGAGCCCCGAATCCAGTCCGGGATTGGCCCTCAGGCGCGGCGGCCGGTATTGTTGTAAATCTGACGTCCGACCAGCCAGGCGACCGGTATCGCCAGCACCGCGCCGGCGAGCGCTGCGCCGCCGATCTGCCAGCCCTCGCTCATGCGGGCGGCAAGCAGGGCGGTGACGGCCGACCCCATCATGACGGTGGCGACCAGAACATAAATCATGGCGACAAGGCGAAACATGGCTCTCTCCCCTCCTATGGGACGATGGCTGAGCGCCGATCAACGACGGCTCGGCAGGCGGCGCGAAAAGCGTCCATGCAGGTTGCGGATCCGCGCCTGATGTCGCGGATCGAGACCAGCCGCCACTTCCGACCGGCCAATGCCCATGGCGAGTTCGATCGCGGCGGCAATTCCGATCAGTCCGAGCAGGATGACGAATGGCGTGAAGAGTTCGACGATGTTGCGCATGACGCGGCTCCTTCATCAGCAGTGATGAAAGGCTACACCCGCCGGACGCCACCGCCTTGACCTCGCTCAACCGCATTTCATGACAGCTGAGAAGGCGCGCCGCGCTAAGTGCTTGTCGCGGCTCGCGTCGCTGCGCCTCCGATTGACGATCGTCAGCAGGAAAGGCGAAGACGTGCCGACAAATTTTTCCTGATCTTGAAAGCGGTGGCCCGCGTGACCACTCTCAGGACAGATGCGATCATCACGAGGAGACGAGCATGAAGATTTGGAAGCGCGCCGCATTCGGAGCGTTGATGGCGGCGGCGGGCGCTTCGCCCGTCCTCGCGGCCGATCGGGTCGGCGAAGTCGGCGTCGACTGGACCGGCAACGACATCGTCGTCGACGCCGTTCAGGACCCGAAGGTTCAAGGCGTCACCTGCCATGTCGCCTATTTCGATCGCGGGGTCATCGATCGTCTGCGCAAGGGCAACTGGTTCGAGGACCCGTCCAACAGTTCCATCGCCTGCCGCCAGACCGGGCCGATCACCCTGGGCGACATCGATCTGGACGAGGATGGCGAGGAAGTCTTCCGCTCGGGCCTGTCGCTGGTGTGGAAATCGTTGGTCGTCAACCGTATTTACGACAAGAAGAACGACACGCTGATCTATCTGATCCATTCGCGCGAAGTGGTCGAAGGATCGGCGAAGATGGCCATCTCCACCGTGCCGCTCTTCAATCAGCAGGTCACGTGGACGGAAGGCAAGCCGCAGTAAGGCGCATAAACGCTGAAGGCGCGGGACCCCGCCAACTGGGCTCCCGCGCTGAATGTATGCTCAGGTCGTTTCGGCTCAGGCAGCCTGCTTGAGCTCGTCGGCGATCACCGTGTCGAGGTTGAGGAAGCAGACCATCGACTTTTCGAGCGCCACGATGCCGCGGCAGAAGGCGCGCTGGGCTTCCGGAATGATTTCCGGGGCCGGCTGCAGATCGTCGTTCTTGATCGTCATCATGTCCGAGACCTGCTCGACCAGAAGACCCACCAGCTTGCCGCCGATATCGGTGACGATGATCGCCGAACGTTCGGACGGCTCGGTCATCTTCATGCCCAGGCGGCAGGCCATGTCGATGACCGGAATCACCGCGCCGCGCAGGTTGATCAGGCCGAGCACATAGGCCGGCGTATGCGGCATCGGCGTCACAGGCGCCCAACCGCGGATTTCGCGGATCGCCATGATATCGATACAGAATTCCTGATCGCCAAGGTGAAACGACACGATTTCGAGGTGCGATCCGGACTGCTTGATCGTCATGCTCATGTTAGAACTCTTCCCAGTTGTTGGCGTTGGAGCTGGAGACCGCCGAAGCGGCGGGTTTCGAGCCGAAAGCTCCTGCGAGCTTGTCGACCAGATTCTTGGCGGGCGACGGACGCGGTCGCGAGGCTTCGCTGGCCGGCTTGGCCGGAGCGAAGAGGGATTTGGCGCGCACCGGCGGCGAAGACGGCTGCGCGGATTGGCGCGGCTGCGACGCGGCCTGATCGGAGCCGCCGGAGGAGAAGGCGGCCGAGCGGCCGGCGGTGGCGGAAATCTGGAACTGTTTCATCAGCGAGGTCAGGCCGCCCGCATCCTGCGCCAGCGTATGGCTGGCGGCGTTGGTCTCCTCGACCATCGCGGCGTTCTGCTGGGTCATCTGATCCATCTGGTTGATGGCGCTGTTGATCTGCTGGATGCCGACCGACTGCTCCTGAGCGGTGGTGGAAATCTCGCGGACGATCTCGTTGATCCGCGACACTTCGGCGGCGATGTCGACCAGCGCGTCGCGGGTGGCGGTGACCAGTTCGACCCCGGTCTTCACTTCGCCGCTGGAGCGCGCCACGAGGCTCTTGATGTCCTTGGCGGCGCCGGCGGCGCGTCCGGCGAGTTCACGGACTTCCTGGGCGACCACCGCGAAGCCCTTGCCTGCTTCACCGGCCCGCGCCGCTTCGACGCCGGCGTTCAGGGCGAGCAGATTGGTCTGGAAGGCGATCTCGTCGATGACGTTGATGATCTTGCCGATTTCGTTGGAGGCCGTCTCGATGCGCTCCATGGCGTTCATCGCTTCGGAGACGACGGTGCTCGACTGCTGCGCATTCGCCTTGGTGCCGTCGACCATGCGGGTCGCCTCTTCGGCGCGCTCGGACGATTTCTTGACGGTGGCGGTGATTTCCTCGAGCGCGGCCGACGTCTCTTCGAGCGACGCAGCCTGCTGCTCGGTTCGGCGGGCAAGATCGTCGGCGGCGCCGCGCATCTGTGAGGCGTTTGCTTCGATGGAGGCGGAATTGTTCTTCACCTCGGCGATGACGGACTGCAGTTTGTCCATGGCGCGGTTGAAGTCCTCGCGCACTCGCTCAAGATCTTCACGGAACGGCTTGTCGATCTGCACCGTCAGATCGCCGTCGGCGAGCCGCGCCAGCGCGTTGGCGAGATTGTCGACGGCGAAGCGGACCTGTTGTTCCTCCTCGCGGCGTGCGGCGTCGCGCTCCGAGCGTTCCCGGTCGTTGCGGTCGCGCTCCTGGTTGGCGTTCTGCGCGAAAAGGCGCTTTTCCAGACCGGTCGCCCGCAGGGCTTCAGCGGCGCGGGCCATCTCGCCGAATTCGTCGCCGCGTTCACCGCCGTCAATCTTCGAATCGAGATCGTCGTTGCGCATCCGCTCCAGCCCGTCACGGATGGCGTAGACCCCGCGACGGATGGCGGCGGAATGGATAGGAAAGAGGATCGACATCACGCCGATGCCGATCAGACCGAGTAGAATCTGCATGTAGAGGGCGTTCTGCGTGACGGCTTTCGCGTCAGTGACGGAAGCGTCAGCTCTCGCCTTGCCCTCGAGCGCGAGTTCAGCGAGGAGCATGCTCACCCGTTCGCCGGCGCCATCGATCGCATCGTCGATGGCTGCGAAGTCGCCATCGGGGGCGCCCTGCTCGATGAGCCGCGGCAGGTCGGTAAGCACCGATGCGCGAATGGCCTCGACATCGCTTGTATAGGTCTGCACCAAGCTCGAATTTCCGACAGTCGCCGCAAGGGAGGTCAAAAGCGGCTCAGCCTGTTTCAAACGATCGAGCGATTGCGACATCAACGTGATGCGCTCGGGGTCCACCTTCTTTTCCGCTCTGTCGACGATCGCATCCATCGCCGCCAGCACCATACCGAGATTGTCGATCCGGAGTTGCTGGACGACGGCGACGTCGTCGCGCAGCGCCTGCGCTTCTTCGAGCATCTGGATGGCGGCGCGGTTCTGCAGCCATCCGACGCCGACCATGGCGCCAAAGCCCAAAATCGCCGCTGCTCCGATCGACAGCAGGCGCTGATTGACTGAGAGGGATCGTTTCTGTTCCATTGGCCCCGCCGTCTGCCAGATAAATCTTTAGAGCACCCTAATTCACGGATGGCTGCGAAGTAGTTAACGGTGGCTGTAATCCCCATTCTGCTTTCTTGCCGCAGATTAATATTGCTGGGTTAATCGACTGTTAAGATGTTGCGGGCGCAACCCAGGCGCACACTGGCGAAGGTTCTTCGTCAAATTTGCAAAGCTTCGATTTGTCGCCTTGCAGCGGACGCCGATTTTTGATCAATGCCTGTTCAACGTCGATGGCAGCCTCGCCATGCGCCAGGAAGGAATGACATCATGAAGACCGTCCGCATCGTTCTCTTCGTATTGGCCGCTGTCATGGCGGGTCTGTTCGTCTGGCTGTGGCAAACCGCGAAGCAACAGGAGACGGCACTGTCGGACGAGCCCTTCGGCGCCCCCTTCGCGCTGACCCGGCAGGATGGCCAGCCGATCACCGAGCAGGCCTTCCGCGGCAAGCCGACCGCGCTGTTCTTCGGCTTCACCCATTGCCCGGAAATCTGCCCGACGACCGTTTACGAGCTCACGGGATGGCTCACATCGGTCGATCCCGACAAGTCGAAGATGCAGGCCTATTTCGTGTCGATCGACCCCGCCCGCGACACGCCGCAGACGCTGGGGACGTATCTCTCCAACGTCACCGACCGGATCACAGGCATTTCCGGCGAGCCTTCCAAAGTCGAGGCCATGGCGCGGAGCTTCAAGGTCTTCTTCAAGAAGGTGCCGACGGATCCGGCGAAACCCGACGAAGACTATACGATGGACCATACGGCGTCGGTCTTCCTGCTTGACAGGCAGGGTCGCTTCGCAGGAACCATCGCCTATGGCGAAAATCCCGATGTCGCCGTCCAAAAACTCAAGAATCTGATTGCGAGAAACTGACCGTGAGCGAAATCCGCCTCTATGTGACCACGACGGAGCCCGTGGCCGAAGCCGTACTCAACGCTTTGTCCGAATTGTTCGGCGAGGAGGACTACGCCATCGCCACCCAGGAGGTGGACGAGGTCCAGGAGATCTGGGAAGCTTCGATCTATATGACCGCCGAGCAGGAGGCCGATATCGCCGTCGTCTTCGGCGAACTGGTCAGCCAGGCCTTTCCGGATCTCACGGTCGAGCGCGAGGTGCTGCCCGACATCGACTGGATCACCAAATCGCTGGAAGGTCTGAAGCCGGTCCGCGCCGGTCGCTTCCTCGTCCATGGCAGCCATGACCAGGACAAGGTCAAGGTCAACGATATCGGCCTGCTGATCGACGCCGGCCAGGCCTTCGGCACCGGCCATCACGGCACCACCGCCGGATGCCTCAACGCCATCGACCGCGTGCTGAAATCGCGCAAGGTCGCCAATGCGCTCGATCTCGGCACCGGCTCCGGCGTGCTGGCCATCGCCGTGCGCAAAATGGCGCGCATACCCGTCGTCGCCACCGACATCGATCCGGTGGCGATCCGGGTGGCGCGCGACAATGTCCGCCTCAACGGTATTTCCGACGGCGTTCATCTCGCCACCGCGCCCGGCTTTCATCATCCGGTGTTCAGCGAGCACGGCCCTTTCGACCTCATCATCGCCAACATCCTCGCCCGTCCCCTGATGAAGCTCGCGCCGGAACTGGTCCGGAACCTGTCCGATCGCGGCACGGTCATCCTGTCGGGCATTCTCGCCGCGCAACGCTGGAAGGTGATCGCCGCCTATAACGGCGCCGGCCTCAAGCATGTGAAGACGACCTGGATGAACGGCTGGGTGACGATCGAACTGAGGCGCTGAGAGCGCCTCCCCTCCCCATCCGCAAGGAAGTCCCGCCGATCGCGCACAAAAAAAGGCGGCGCCGGGAGGAGGAGGGCGCCGCCTTCGATCAGCAAGGCTGACCAGTCTTCCGGAAGCTGGGAGGAGGAGGAGTGCTTCCGAAAGACAATATCATGTCCAGAACGTGCGGCTTGGGAGGAGGAGGATGCCGCCAGTCCTTGGGAACATGAAGAGTTTGTGGCCGCTAGGCCGAAACTTTTTTATGTCCTCGTCAGTCCGTTTCCGTCCTGACTATGATCAAAAGATAATTCACTCGAATTGATTTTGTAAGAGGCAAGTCGGAATGGGAGCCATGCATATTTTGCATGCGCGAACGCCTTTATCCCTTGAACAGCCGGAAAAGCGAGCAGATTCAGCGTGTCTGTGCCTGCATATTGTGCTTTTGCACTGCAACGATTATACCACCTCGCAACAAGGCGGAAGACCGCCGGGGAGGACATGTGCAGATCATCACGACGATCGCCGCCATGCAGGAGCGTCTGCGGGACCATCGCCGCGCCGGAAAAACCATCGGCCTCGTGCCCACCATGGGCTATCTCCACAAGGGGCATATGGAGCTGGTGCGCCGCGCCCGCGCGGAAAACGACGTCGTGGTCGCCTCGATTTTCGTCAATCCGCTACAATTCGCCGCCAATGAGGATCTCGACAAATATCCCCGCGCGCCGGAGCGCGACAGCGCCATGCTGCGCGAGGGCGGCGTCGACATTCTCTTCGCGCCCGGGGTGAGCGACATGTATCCCCGACCGATGGAAACGGTGGTCGACGTGCCGAAGCTAGGCGCGCAGTTGGAGGGCGAAGTCCGCCCCGGCCATTTCGCGGGCGTCGCCACCGTCGTCACCAAGCTCTTCAACATCGCCGGTCCCGACCGAGCCTATTTCGGCGAAAAGGATTACCAGCAGTTGCAGATCATCAGGCGCATGGCCGAGGATCTCGCCCAGCCCGTGGAGGTGATCGGCGTGCCGACGGTGCGCGAGGCCGATGGTCTCGCCTGCTCCTCGCGTAATGTCTATCTCACCGAGGAAGAACGCCGCGCCGCCGCCGTCGTGCCGCGGGCGCTGGATGAAGCCCAGCGCCTGATCGACGGGGGCGAGCGCGATCCCGCCGCTCTGGAGAGGTCGGTCGCCGAATTCATCGGCAAGGAACCGCTCGCCGCCCCAGACGTCGTGGCAGTCCGCCATGCCGAGACGCTGGAGCGTCTCGATCGCATCGGCGACGCCCCTGCCCTCATTCTGCTCTTCATCCGCTTCGGGACCACCCGATTGCTGGACAACCGCGTGCTGGTCCCCGCCGGGGCCTCCGCCCGCCCCGCCTGAACGGAGACCGCCCATGAGCGTCCAGCCCCAGCAGAAACGCCGCACCGCGGCATCGATCCAGGCGCTCAAGGGCGCCCGTCCCGTCGTCTGCCTCACCGCCTATACCGCGCCCATCGCCAAGCTGCTCGATCCGCATTGCGACCTGCTGCTGGTGGGCGACAGCCTCGGCATGGTGGTCTACGGCATGGAATCGACCGTATCGGTGACCGTGGAAATGATGATCGCCCATGGCCAGGCGGTGATGCGCGCCTCCAAGGAGGCGTGCGTGGTCGTCGATCTGCCGTTCGGCTCCTATCAGGAGAGCAAGGAACAGGCCTTCCGCACCGCCGCCCGTATCATGAAGGAGACCGGGGCCTCCGCCGTCAAGCTCGAAGGCGGTGAGGAAATGGCCGAGACCGTCGCCTTCCTGTCGAGCCGTGGCATTCCCGTGATGGGCCATGTCGGCCTCATGCCGCAGCTGGTCAACGCCACCGGCGGCTATCGCTCGCTCGGCCGGTCGGACGCCGAAGCCGAAAAGATCCGCCGCGACGCCTGCGCGATCGACGACGCCGGCGCGTTCTCGATGGTCATCGAAGGCACGATCGAGCCGGTGGCGCGGGATATCTCCGCAGGCCTGAAAGCCGTGACGATCGGCATAGGCGCCTCCGCAGCCTGCGACGGCCAGGTGCTGGTGTCGGACGACATGCTCGGCGTGTTCACAACCTTCAAGCCCCGCTTCGTCAAGCATTTCGCCAATCTCGCGCCCGAGATCTCCGCCGCCGCGGCCGCCTATGCCGAAGAAGTGAAGGCGAGAACATTCCCGGGCGAAGACCATACGTTCCAGATGAAGCGTCAGAAGCTGTAACGATTGTCGCGGCGCGTTTGAAACGGGCGCCCGACGCGGGGGCAAGTCCGCGCCGGGCCATCGGCGTTCCGGGGTGAGACGCCGAGAAATCATACGCCGGACCGCGTGACCGGGCGCCTTCGCCTTGGCGCCTCGGGACTGCCGCCCCGAGATCCGCCGCTATGGGCATGAAAGCCAATCCCGGGAAAAGCAACTGCAAAAATTTGGCTCACCCGCCTCCCAGGAACATGTCATACTGTCTCTGGTCCGTTCGCCGGAAGAAGCGACGCCATGACGAGGAAGGGAAAGCGTGACACCCGACGCAGCCATCGACATCAGCGGCGAGGCCTCCCGTTTCCGGGACGACATCGGCGTCCTCTTGGCCTTGCCCGACATGCCGCGCGCCGTGCGCGACTTCGCCCGGCGCTATGTCGCTCATTTCGAACACAGACCGCTTCTCAATCTGGTCGCCAGCGATCGCGGCCGGGTGATGATGGCCTGGATGGCGCTCTATTTCGACGCTCTCTACGATCCCGCCATTGCCGGCTCCGGGCTGACGGTCAATCGCTTCAAGGCCGCCTGCGCCGACACCGGCCTCTGCAGCCAGGGTCGCGCCTCCGCCATGCTGGGGGTCATGCGGTTCGCCAAACATGTGGAGACGGTCACCGAAGCGCGGCGCGGCCATTCGCTCCGGCTCACGCCAACCGACAAACTGCGCGCCGCCTTCCGCGAACGCATCGCCAATACGCTGAGGTCGATGAGCCTTGTCTTGCCAGAAGGCCGCCTCGGGCTCGCGCGGCTCGGCGATCCCGTCTTCGAGAAAGCCTTCATCATCGGCGCCTGCCAGGCCTATCTGGGGCGCGAGCGGCCGATGGCCTCCTGCCCGCTCGCCAGGATGTTCGCCGACAAGAAAGCCGGTTTCCTGATCCTGTTCAGCCTCATGCTGTCGACCGACGACGAAGGACTGCCGGTCGATCAGCCCATGACCGCCTCCATCGCCTCCCTATCCAAGGCCTTCGCGGTGTCGCGGCCGCAGATCAAGCTGCTGTTCCGCGCCGCGGTCGAAGCAGGCGCGCTGCGGCCGTCAGGCGACGACGGCAAACGATTTTATCTGTCCGAGGCCATGCGCGCCGAATGCATGCTGCTGATGGCGAGCTTTTGGGTGATCGCCGCTTGCGGCGTGCGCGCCGGTCTCGCAGCGGTGGATGACGCCCAACGGCCTGTTCATCACGCAGTCTTATGAACCGATCAACAAGTCGAGATTGTCTTGACGGCCCGAACGGCTAAAAGACGTCGGCCTCTCGACGGAAAACCTCATGAATCGCGATGAAATACTCTCCGGCATGCGCGCCACGCTGCCGTCGCTGCTAAGCGCCCTGCCCTTCGGCGTGTTGCTCGGCGCCGTGTCGACCAATATGGGCCTGTCGATCAGCGAGATCCTGCTGATGAACATGACGATCTACGCCGGCGCGAGCCAGCTGGTCGGCATCGAGCTCTTCCGCCACAATGTCGCGCCCTGGCTGGTGGTGGCCTCGATCTTCGCCGTGAATTTCCGCCACATCCTCTATTCGGCTGCGCTCGCCAATCACATCGAGCATTTCTCGCTCGGCAAGAAGCTCGTCGCCTTCTTCCTGATGGTCGATCCGCAATTCGCCGAAAGCCTGAAGCGGGCAGAGAGCGGCGTCCCGCTGACCTTCACCTGGTACGTCTCCTTCGGGCTGACCTTCTACATCACCTGGCAGATCACCGCCGTGCTCGGGGCGATCTTCGGCTCGCTGGTCGGCGATCCCCGCGCGCTCGGTCTCGACGTGCTGCTGACCGTCTATTTCCTCGGTCTGACCCTCGGTTTCCGCAAGAAGGACAACTGGCTGCCGACGGTGCTGGCGAGCGGACTTGCCGCCATCCTCGCCAAGCATCTGGTCGGCTCGCCCTGGCATATCAGCATCGGCGCGCTGTTCGGCATCCTGGTCGCCACGCTTCTGCCAGTCCGCGAAAGGAAGGCCTGATATGGATCCGACTTTCGCCCTCACCATCCTGGCGGCCGCCGTCGCCACCTATCTCACCCGCGCTGGCGGCTATGTGCTGATCCGTTCGATGAAGACGATCTCGCCGCGCATGGAAGCGGCGCTCAACGCCGTCCCCGCCGCCGTCCTCGCCGCCCTCGTGGCGCCCGCCTTCGTCTATGACGGTCTCGACGTGACGCTGACCATGATCGTCGCCGCCCTGATCGGGCTGCGCGCGCCGTCGCTGGTGATGCTGGTCATCGCCTGGATCTTCGTGGTGGCCTACCGGCATCTGGTGGGGTGAGTTTTCTTATTCCCCAGCCTTGACCTTCTTGAAGCGATGTTCGAATTCCTGTCGCAACGCGCGGCGGTCGAGCGCCGCCTTCTCACGCCGTTTCTTGACATCGCTGTCGACCGCGAGCTTCGGCACCGACGTCGGCTTGCCCGCCGCATCGACCGCGACCATGGTGAAATAACAGGAATTGGTGTGGCGGCGTTCGCCGCTCCTGATTTCTTCGGCCTCGACGCGGATGCCGATTTCCATTGAGGTGCGGCCGGCGTAATTCACCGAGGCGCAGAAGGTGACGAGCTCGCCGACATGGATCGGCTGACGGAACACGACCTGATCGACCGACAGCGTCACCGCATATTGCTGGGAAAAGCGCGAGGCGCAGGAATAGGCGACACGGTCGAGCAGGTTGAGCAGCGCGCCGCCATGCACCTTGCCGGAAAAATTCGCCATGTCTGGCGTCATCAGCACGACCATTTCCAATTCGCTCGGATCATGCGCGCGGTCCATGGATCATCCTTTCGCAGCAGCAATACGTTGAGCTTGCATTATCCGGACAAGGGCCGAACGAAAAGGGCGTCGGACAAATTGTTTTCCATTGAACCGATCGAACGCCGTTGATAGCGTAAAGATGAAAGATTTTTGCAAATTTCCATTGCTTCAACTTCATTGGGTTCTCATGCGTATTTTCCGTGGCTGTCCGCGTCGAACGGCTTTCATCCCTTTTCTGTTGATTTTGCTGGCATCCTGCATGGGACCTCCGGCAACTGGTCAGATCATGGTCAAAACCAACGGCGCAGGGCAAATCGAGAGCATCGTCGTCAGCAAGAGCACCGGCAATGCTAAGGTGGACCGGCGCGCTTTGCTGTTCGTGAAGAACACCTTCGCACAGAGCGTGCCTCATCCCCGGGTGCGCCATCGCTATGTCTACCCGGTGGCGATCTCGAAAACTGGCCCGAATGGATTAAGGGTTAGTTTGTTCTAGCCATAAGATTTACGCATGAGCGCCGCGTCTCGCGGCGCATGCCAGTTTGGCATCGCCTCACCCCAAGCGCGCCGTCGCCCGTTTCAGCCAGGTCTTCGCCGCCTCGTCCTCGATCAGCGGCAGGAGTTTCTCGCGCGTTTCGGCGTGATAGGCGTCCAGCCACAGCAGTTCCTCGCGCGTCAAGAGATGCGAGAGGATCAGGCGACGGTCGATCGGGCAGAAGGTCAACGTCTCGAAGCCCAGCATCGGCCGGTCGCCGCCCTCGATCATCTCGGGCTCCGTGACATAGATGAGGTTTTCGATGCGGATGCCGTAAGCGCCCGGCTGGTAGAAACCGGGTTCGTTGGACAGGATCATGCCCGGCAGCAATTCCTGCATCGCGGCGCGGGAGATGCGCTGCGGCCCTTCATGCACCGAGAGATAGGAGCCGACGCCATGGCCGGTGCCGTGGCCGTAATCGGCGCCGGCCTTCCACAGCGCAATGCGGGCGAGCGGATCGAGATCGACGCCGCGGGTTCCCTTGGGGAAGCGCGCCATGGAGATGGCGATCATGCCCTTCAGCACCAGCGTGAAGAAGCGCTTCTGCTCCTCGGGAACCTCGCCGATGGCGATGGTGCGGGTGATGTCGGTGGTGCCGTTGATATATTGGCCGCCGGAATCGAGCAGGAACATCTCACCCGCGCGGAATTTGCGGTTGGTCGGTTCGGTGACGCGATAATGGATGATGGCGGCGTTTTCGCCCGCCCCCGAAATCGTATCGAAGGAAATGTCCTTGAGCGGGTTCTGCATGCGCTCGCCGACGCGGATGCGCGACGCCTCAAGCGCCTTGACCGCCGTGATCTCGTCGAGGCTATCCGGGGCCTGCGCGTCGAGCCAGGCGAGGAATTCCACCATGGCCGCGCCATCCTGCAGATGCGCCTTCAGCGAGCCGGCGAGCTCGGCGTCGTTCTTGAGCGCGCGCGGCAGTTTCGCCGGGTCGTCTCCGGCCATAACCGAACCGCCCGAAGCTTCGATCAACAGATGCAACGCATAGGGCGCGAGATCCGGATCGAGCATCACGGGACCGGCGGAGGCCGCCGACGTCAGGCTCGCGGCGAAGGCTGCAGGCTCCTTCTGCAGCGACATCTGGGCGAGATAGGCGCGGGCCTCGATGCCGGTCTTGCGGATGTCGAGGAAGATCTCGGCCTCGCCCGACGCGTGGATGATGGCGCGCGCCAAGGGATGCGGCGTATGCGGCACATCCTGCCCCCGGATATTGAAGGCCCAGGCCACCGAGGAGGGATCGGTCAGCGCGACCGCGCTTGCGCCCTTCTCCGCCACGAGGGCGGCGATGCGGGCGATCTTGTCGACCGCCAGTTCGCCGGCGTGATCCAACTGCTGGATCGTCACCGAGCCGAGCGGCTCGGCGGGACGATCGTCCCAGATCGCATCGAGCGGATTGGTTTCGAGCATCACCAGTTCGCCGCCCCTCGCCGAGAGTGTCTTAGCGAGCTTGTCGATCTCCGCTTTTGTGTGAAGCCAGGGATCGACGCCGAGGCGCAGCCGGTTAGGGCCGTTCTTTTCCAGCCATTTGTGCGGCGGTTCGCCGACCAGATCGCCGCCGGTGAACACCGCGCCGTCGACCTGCTCCTTGAGCTGGGTGGTGTAGCGGCCATCCACGAAGACCACGGCCTCGTCCTTGAGGATCAACGCCACGCCGGCGGAGCCGGTGAAGCCTGTCAGCCAGGACAGGCGTTCGGCCGACGGCGGCACATATTCGCCCTGGAACTCGTCGGCGCGCGGCGCGAGAAAGCCGTCCACGCCCAGCTCCGCGAGCTTTGCCCTCAGCCGCGCGACGCGCTCGGCGCCAAATTGAGGATCGGCGGTGGTCTCGAAGGTCTGGAACATGGCGCACTCCGGCGGATCTTGAAATCGAGGCCCCTGTTTACCGCCGAGTCGGGCGGAAGGAAACAACCGGCCCGCTATAGCGGCTCATTGGCGCAAACTGGTGGAAATCAGCCACAGCGGACGCGGCGAGGCGCCGAAATCCTTAACAAAAGGTTAACGGCGCAAGTTTCGTACAATCCTCGCGGCGCAGGGTTTTCCAAAGACAGCCTTAGGGCGACTCGACGGAAGGACATGAGATGGGAATGATCAGCTCTCTCGGCTCCCCGCTACTCGGCGGCTATTATCCGAGCTATTTTCAGAGCCAGCGCGGCGCTGTGAGCGACGGCTTCAATCAGGCCGTGGACCAGACGGCCGACGACACGCCGCGCGGTCGCGCCGCCTCCCAGACCATGGCGGCCAACGACTGGTCGGACGACGAAGCGGAACAGCGCGCAGCCGCCGTGCAGCCGGTCGAAGAGCAGGCGGAAGAGGTGGTGGAGACCAGCGAGGAACTCGCCGCGTTGGAAAATGAACTCGACGAATTGCTGTCGGTGTTCCTGCGGTAATCAGCCGGCGATGAGGCCCAGCCACTCGTCCTCGGTCATCACAGTCACGCCCAGTTCGCGCGCCTTGTCGAGCTTCGAGCCCGCGCCGGGTCCGGCGACTACGTAATCCGTCTTCTTCGACACCGAGCCCGCTACTTTGGCGCCCAGGCTTTCGGCCCGCGCCTTGGCCTCGTCGCGGGTAAACCGCTCCAGCGAGCCTGTGAACACCACCGTCTTGCCGACAACCGGGCTGTTGGAGGCGACCGGCGCTTCCATCGCCTGCGGCGTCACCTCTTCCAGGAGACGGCCGATGACCGCGAGATTGCGCGGCTCCTTGTAGAATTCCACGATGGCGCGGGCCACGACCTCGCCGATGCCCTCGATGGCGTTGAGCTCGTTCCAAGCCTCGCCCGACAGGCTGGCCGCCTCCTTCATGCCCGTGGCAAAGGCCTCATAGGTCCCGTAGGCGCGCGCCAGCAGCTTGGCCGTCGTCTCTCCCACATGCCGAATGCCGAGCGCGTAGATGAAACGGTTGAGTGCGATCTCGCGGCGGGAATTGATCGCGGCGTAGAGCTTGGTCACCGAGGTCTTGCCCCAGCCGTCGCGATTTTCGAGCTTCGACAGGGGCGACGCCGACTGCCGGCGTTCGAACGTGAAGATGTCCGCGGCGGTCTCGATCCTGAGAGCGGGATCGTCCGTGGTGAAGAAGAACTCGATCTGCTTCGCCCCGAGCCCTTCGATGTCATAGGCGTCGCGCGACACGAAATGCTTGAGATGCTCCATGGCCTGCGCGGTGCAGACGAAGCCGCCGGTGCAGCGGCGCACGGCGTCGACCTTGCCGGTCTTCTCGTTGACTTCCCGTACCGCATGGCTGCCGCAAACCGGACAGGTCTTGGGGAATTGGTATGGCTCCGCCCCTTCCGGCCGCTTGTCCATCACGACATCGACGATTTGCGGGATCACGTCGCCGGCGCGCTGGACGATGACGAGGTCGCCCACCCGGATATCGCGGCCCTCGCGGATCGGCTCGCCGGAATTGCCCAGACCCTTGATGTAATCCTCGTTGTGCAGCGTGGCGTTGGTGACCACGACCCCGCCAACAGTGATCGGCGTCAGCCGCGCCACGGGCGTCAGCGCGCCGGTGCGGCCCACCTGGATGTCGATGGCCTCCAGCGTCGTCATCGCCTGTTCGGCGGGGAATTTATGCGCGGTGGCCCAGCGCGGGCTGCGCGAACGGAAGCCCAGCCGCTCCTGCAGGTCGAGCCGGTCGACCTTGTAGACGACGCCATCGATATCATAGTCGAGATCGGGCCGCATTGTGCCGATCTCGTAGTAATGCGCGAGGATGGCCTCCACCGAATTCAGCCGTTTGGTCAGCGGATTGGTGGGGAAGCCCCAGGATTTGAACGCCTCGACCATGCCGTGCTGGGTGTCGGCGGGCATGGCGCTCATCTCGCCCCAGGCATAGGCGAAGAAGCGCAGCTTGCGCGTCGCCGTCACCTTGGGATCGAGCTGGCGGAGCGACCCCGCCGCGGTGTTGCGCGGATTGACATAAGTGGGTTTGCCCTCGGCCTCCATCTTGGCGTTGAGCGCGAGGAAATCGGCTTTGGCCATGTAGACCTCGCCGCGCACCTCCACCACATCCGGCGCGCTTTCTGGCAGCGTCTGCGGGATTTCCGAAATGGTGCGGATATTGGCGGTGACGTTTTCTCCCACCGCGCCATCGCCGCGCGTCGCCGCCGTCACCAGACGGCGATTCTCATAGCGAAGCGACATCGAGAGCCCATCGATCTTCGGCTCCGCGGTGAAGGCGATCGAGCCATCCGGCAGCACGCCGAGGAAGCGGTAGACCGAGGCCACGAAATCGGCGACGTCCTCGTCCGAAAACGTGTTGTCGAGCGACAACATCGGCCTGATATGCCTGACCTGCTGAAACCCCGCCGCCGGCGCGGCGCCAACCTGACGCGACGGGCTGTCGGGGCGCACGAGGTCCGGAAAAGCGTTTTCCAAAGCCTCGTTGCGGCGCTTGAGCGCGTCATACTCCGCATCCGTAATCTCCGGCGCATCCTTGCCGTGATAGAGCGCGTCGTGGCGGGCGAGTTCCTTGGCGAGGAAAGCCAGTTCCTCGGCGGCGGCCTCCGGCTGCATCAGTTCGACGGGCGTGGATGTGTCGGGCATGGCGGCTTCCTGGTCAGTCGCTATATCGTGGGGCACACCGATTTGCCAGAGTTAGGCGCGCGACGCCAGACCCAAGTGAACGGTGAGAGGGACTTCAACGGCTTTGAGATCGGTGGCCGATGCGGCTGTCAACCGTCGATCCAATCCTTTGCCTCCTTCTCACGCTCCTCATCTGCCGCCATCGCTTTGTAGCCAGCCTCAAGGGACATTTCCCGGACACGCACGTAAAGGGCTTGGGGATCCAGATCGACGCCATTCCCCCAACTCACCGCGCCAAACTGATCAATCGTCACCTGAGCAAACAAGGCTTCATCGCGAAGGGGCTCAAACGAGGGGCCAAACAGCCGATCGGCGATCAAGATGTCGCCAGCGATCCCATCATCAAAACGCAAGGCAAGGACATATCCGGGTTTAGCGGTCACGCTGACTACTTTTGCCATTGTTCGTCCCCCAGGTTTCCCTCATTCGGATGCTTCTCTGGTGGCGCCAGGCGCCCGCCCGATTGTCTCAAGGCCAAGCATGGCGATCAAGCTTTATTGTTCAACGGAAAATGGTGTCGTATGCGCAGCAGCTGCCAACCGACAAGACGAAGGCAACTTCGACGGCGCGCCATGCCACGCCGTCATCCTCGGGCTTGTCCCGAGGATCTGCAACCCATTGATATCAAACAAGGTATCCTCCGACGGCAGATCCTCGGCACAGGGCCGAGGATGACGGCGGAGAGGGTTCGGCGTATCGTGACCGGCTCCTTGTTCGGAGCTTTAGCCTAGCGCCGCAGGAAGACGTATCATCCCTCGCCCGCCAGCAGCTTCGCCGCCGCCGCGCGCGCCTCTTCGGTGATCGAGGCGCCGGCCAGCATGCGGGCGATTTCCTCGCGGCGCTCGTCTTCGGCCATGGTGGCGACGCGGGTGGCGATGCGGCCGTCGCCGCCTTCCACCGGGCCCTTGGCGATCAGGAGATGCGTGTTGGCGCGGGCGGCGACCTGGGGGGCATGGGTGACGGAGAGCACCTGCACGCGCGCCGACAGGCGCTTCAGCCGCTGGCCGATGGCGTCTGCGACGGCGCCGCCCACGCCGGTGTCGATTTCGTCGAACACCAGGGTCGGCGCGGAGCCGCGATCGGCGAGCGCCACCTTGAGCGCGAGGAGGAAACGCGAGAGCTCGCCGCCCGAGGCCACTTTCATGATCGGGCCGGGCCGCGTGCCGGGATTGGTCTGGACGTGGAATTCGACCCGGTCGATGCCCGACGCGGTCGCCTCGGCTTCGTCTGCGGTGACTTCCACCATGAAGCGGGCGCGTTCGAGCTTCAGCGCCGGCAGTTCCGCCATGACGGCCTCGGCGAGCGCGGCGCCGGCGTTGCGGCGCTTGTCAGACAGCATGCGGGCGGCGGTGAGGAACACGACGGCGTTTTCCTTCTCGCGCTCTTCCAGCCGCTTGAGTTTTTCCTCGCCCTGGTCGAGATCGGCGAGATCGGCGACCATCCTGGCGGCCAGCGCCGGCAGGCCGGTGACCGGCACGGAATATTTCCGCGAGGCGGCGCGCAGCGCAAACAGCCGCTCTTCGACCCGCTCCAGCTCCTTGGGATCGAACTCGGTGCGGCGAAGCGCCGATTCGACGAGATTCTGCGCGTCTGACAATCTATCGAGCGCTTCGTCGAGCGCTTGCACGGTTTCCTCGAGCAGACCCGGCGCTTCCTGCGACTTGCGCTCGAGACGGCGCACCAGCGAGGCGATATGCGGCACCGGCGAGGCCGTGCCGTTGAGATAGTCCGAGGCTTCGGAAATATCGGAGGCGACCCGCTCGACCTTCATCATCCGCGCGCGCTTCTCGGCCAGGTCTTCCTCTTCGCCGTCGACAGGAGCGAGCTTTTCCAACTCCTCGACCGAGGCCCTGATGTAATCGGCCTCGCGCGCCGCGGCTTCGACCTTGGCGCGGTGCGTCTTCAACTCGCGGCTCGAATCCTTCCAGGTCTTGTAAAGCGCCGCCAGCGCCTCGCATTCCTCGGTCAGGCCGGCGAAGGCGTCGAGCAGCAGGCGATGCGCCTCTGTGTCCACCAAGGCGCGGTCGTCGTGCTGGCCATGGATTTCGACGAGCTTCGTCCCCGCCTCGCGCATCAATTGCACGGAGACCGGCTGATCATTGACGAAAGCGCGGGTGCGGCCGTCGGCCGATTGAACGCGACGGAAGATCACGTCGCCGTCGTCGTCGATGCCGTTGTCTTTCAGGAAGGCGCGGAGCGGATGCTTGCCCGGCAGGTCGAAGACCGCAGTCACCTGCCCCCTGTCCTCGCCATGGCGCACGAGCCCGCCATCGCCCCGCCCGCCGAGCGCCAGCGACAAGGAGTCGAGCAGGATCGACTTGCCAGCGCCGGTCTCGCCCGTCAGCACCGAAAGCCCGGGCTGGAAGGCGAGATCGAGCCGATCGATCAAGACGATGTCACGGATCGACAGCTGGACGAGCATGGATCAGACCATTGTGTTTCAGGTCGATTCGCCGAGAAGCAACTTCTTGCCGGCGCGGGAGATCCAGGAACCGGTGTTTTCACGCGGCTCCAGACCCTGGGTCTTGAGCAGCGCGAAGCTGTCCTTGTACCACTCGCTGTCCGGATAGTTGTGTCCGAGCACTGCGGCGGCCGTCTGCGCTTCGTCGGTCAGGCCGAGCGCGTAATAGCATTCCACGAGACGCGCCAGCGCTTCCTCGACCTGATTGGTGTTGGAGAAGGTCTCGACGACGTTGCGATAGCGCGACACGGCGGCGAGATATTCCTTCCGCTCCTGATAGTAGCGGCCGATCTGCATTTCCTTGCCGGCGAGATTGTCGCGCGCCATGCGAATCTTCACCTGGGCGTCGTCGACATATTCCGAGGTCGGATAGTTGTTGACGACCTTCATCATCGCTTCGATCGTCTTGGCGGAGGCGCGCTGGTCCTGCGTCACCACCGGGATCTGCTTGGCGTAGGCGAGACCGATCATATACTGGACGTAAGCGGCGTCCTTGGTCTGCGCATACAGATTCATATAGCGCTCGCCGGACTGGATGGCGGCTTCGTTGTCGCCCTGGCGATATTTCACGAAGGTCGCCATGACCAGCGCCTTGCGCGCCCATTCGGAAAAGGGATGCTGCTTGTCGATGGCGTCGAACTTGCGCTGCGCCTCGGTCAGCTTGCCGGCGTTGATATTGGCGAGACCCTGATTGTAGAGCACGTCGGGCGGGTCGGTCTGCACGCCGAGTTTGGTGATGTCGAGATCGGGATCGCTGGTGCAGGACGACAGCATCATGCCGGAGGCGCTGATGGCCAAGGTCACAAGCACAACGCGCGTGGATAGTTTCATCATCTCACTTCCTGCAAATCCCCAGCGGGCCCGGCTTATTGAAAAGCCCCTCTGCCTCGCCTCTCCGTTCGTGGCGTTACTAGCCATAAAATAACAGCTATCGCAACGCCATGTTTACCCCATCGGGCAAATTTGTGGCGAAAACGGGTCGGGGCGCCGGCTGATCCGGCGCGTCCGCAAGATTGAACCTCAGGCGGTCCAGGGAGCGTATTCCTGCCGGTTGACGGCGATCATCTCGGGCGCCGCGACGCGCGGACGCTGACCGGCGGATTCGACGATGTCGTAGGCGGAGGCGTCCGACAACAGCGCCTTCAGCGCCATGGCGTTGACCTTGTGGCCGCCGCGATAGGAACGGTACAGGCCCAGGAACGGCGCGCCGGCGAGCGCGAGATCACCCACGGCGTCCAGCGTCTTGTGACGGACGAATTCGTCGGGATAGCGCAGTCCCTCGACATTGATGACCCGATGATCGTCGCCGATCACCACGGAATTTTCGAGCGAGGAGCCGAGCGCGAGGCCGGCGGCCCAGAGACGCTCGACATCCCGCATGAAGCCGAAGGTGCGGGCGCGCGACAATTCGCTCTTGAAGCTCGCCGCTGTCAGATCACCCTTCCAGCTCTGCTTGCCGATGGTCGGGCTCGGAAAATCAATATCCACTTCGAAGCGAGTGCCGTCATGGGGGTGGAATTCCGCCCAGGACGAACCGACATCGATTCGCACCTGCTTGAGCACGCGAATATAGCGGCGCTTCTTGGACAGCGTCCGGATGCCGGCCTGCTCGATCGCGTCGATGAACATCGCGGAGCTGCCGTCCATGACAGGCGCTTCGCCGGCGTCGATCTCGATGATGGCGTTGTCGATGCCGAGCGCATAAAGCGCGGCCATGACATGCTCGACGGTCGCGACGGAGCGCGCAGGATGCGTGCCGAGAACCGTGCAGAGGTCCGTGTTGCCGACGGTGGCGGACACGGCCTTCAGTTCGGTGACTTCGCCATTCGGACCGGTGCGCTGGAAAATGATGCCGGTGCCCGCGTCGGCGGGATTGAAGACTGCGGTCACATCCGCGCCCGAATGGACGCCTATGCCGCGAATGGTGAAGGGATTTGCGAACGTCGTTTCAAATCCAGCCAGTCCTGATGCCATTTGGCCCCACATTTCCGAACGGGCCTTCTGCCCGTCCATCCGGCAACCCGGATTTAACCATGCATTCCGCGCGCTTTCGCCCGCAATTCGACTGGATCGCTCCCTCCAAGCAGATCCATCGTGAAAATACCGAGCCGGCGCGCGCAATCCAAATCAATGTTTCTTTCCGCCTGTAACGGATCGCAAGTCCTTGACGACGCAAGCGAATGCCGAAGCGGGCGCAAGCCTTGCAAGTCTCGGCCTCCGCCTCTCCGGGAGAGGCGCGGAAAGACCTTCGAAGCGCACGGAGCATATCCGTCGAGATATGGCGTGGACGGCCGGCGCGCGTGCGGAACCCATGGCTGCGCCGATATGAGGCACGCCAGACGCCCCGAATCGAAAAGGGCCCGGCGTGAACCAGGCCCTTTGAGGATCGTGTCGGCGTCTCAGTTGGACTGGCGGCGCAGGAAGGCCGGGATATCCAGCTCTTCTTCCTGACTGCGCGGCTGCGACGGCGCGGCGCGACCGAGGTCGTCGAGCGAGCCGCGACGCGGCGCATAGAGGCTGGCTTCCGGCGACAGCGGACGACGCTGCTGGGAAGACGCCGCCGGCGCGCCGGAGGTCATGTCGGAGGGAGCAGCGGGCTCGTCCTCACGACGGCTCAGCGACGAGGTCAGGCGTTTGAGCAGGCCCATCGGGCCGCGTTCCTCGGCATGCGCCTGGGCGGCCGGCGACGAACGATGCTCGATCTCCGCCTTCACCACCGGCGGAAAGTCTTCGACCTTCGGCATGCGAAGCGTGTCGGCCTCGGCGCGCACCTGGGCCATCAGCGAAGGCTCGGCGCGCATCTGCGGAGCCGGAGCGGGCTGGGGCGCCGGGGCGACCGGAGCGCGCATCTGCGCCGGCGCGGGCTGCGCCTCCATGATCGGGGCCATCGGCTGCGGCGCCGGCTGGACCGGCCGCTGCTGCATCTGCATCGGCTCGGGAGCCGGCGTCGCGAACAGGCGGCTCGCCGGACGGAAGCTGTCCTGGGCAGGCTGGGCCGGCTGTTCGAGATCGCGCATCAGCGGCTGGGTGACGGCGATTTCGAGTTCGCGCTCCATGTCGATTTCGGCGGCGCGGATGGTTTCGGCCACCGGGTCATGGCGCGGCGCGACCGGCTGGGGAGCCTGCATCACCGGCTGCGGGGCCGGCGCGGACGGCGCCGGCATCACGGGCTGCTGCATGACCGGCTGCGGAGCCGGCTGCGAGATCGGCGCTGCAGGCGCGGACGCCTGGGTGCGGATCACCGGCCTTGCTGCCGGCTTAACTTCAAAAGGGCGGGCGTCCCCCGCATTCTGCGCGCGGTCGATGCCAGTGGCCACCACGGAGACGCGGATGATGCCTTCGAGCGCTTCGTCGAACGTCGCGCCGAGGATGATGTTGGCGTCGGGATCGACTTCCTCGCGGATGCGGGTCGCCGCCTCGTCCACTTCGAACAGGGTCATGTCGCGACCGCCGGTGATGGAGATCAGCAGGCCCTGCGCGCCCTTCATCGAGGTTTCGTCGAGCAGCGGGTTGGCGATCGCGGCTTCCGCGGCGGCCAGCGCGCGGCCTTCGCCGGAGGATTCGCCGGTGCCCATCATCGCACGGCCCATTTCGCGCATGATCGAGCGAACGTCGGCGAAGTCGAGGTTGATCAGGCCTTCCTTGACCATCAGGTCGGTGATGCAGGCGACGCCCGAATAGAGCACCTGGTCGGCCATCGCAAACGCGTCGGCGAAGGTGGTCTTGTCGTTGGCGATGCGGAACAGGTTCTGGTTCGGGATCACGATCAGCGTGTCGACCGACTTCTGCAGCTCGGTGATCGCCTGATCGGCGATGCGCATGCGGCGCTGGCCTTCGAAGTGGAACGGCTTGGTGACCACGCCGACCGTCAGGATGCCCTTGGAGCGGGCCGCCTGCGCGACGACCGGGGCTGCGCCCGAGCCGGTGCCGCCGCCCATGCCGGCGGTGACGAAGCACATATGCGTGCCGGAGAGATGATCGATGATCTCATCGAGGCATTCCTCGGCGGCAGCGCGGCCGACGTCGGGCTGGGAGCCCGCGCCGAGACCTTCGGTGACCTGAACGCCCATCTGGATGATGCGTTCGGCGCGGGTCATGGCCAGCGCCTGCGCGTCCGTATTGGCGACGACGAAGTCGACGCCCTGCAGGCCGGCGCTGATCATGTTGTTCACGGCGTTGCCGCCGCCGCCGCCGACACCGAAAACGGTGATGCGCGGCTTCAGCTCGGTGATGTCCGGCTTCTGCAATTTGATGGTCATGTTCTCAGTCCTTCCTGTATTCCGACCGTACCGCCGTTCCGGTCTTTATTCCTGACATGCCGTTCCGGACCGGCTTCGCCGGCGGTCGGGCGTTGGGATCTTCCGCGCCGCGAGCGGTCTCCCGCTCGCGGCGAAACTCAAAAACTGCTCTTCAACCAATGCCCCATGCGCGCGATGCGGCCATTGCCGCCCGCAAGCGAAGACAGAAGCCCATGCTCCGCGGCGTGGATCTCGATATCCGCGAATTGCGGATAAATCAGGAGGCCCACGGCGGTGGAGAATGCCGGTCCCTTCGCGGCTGGCGGCAGACCCTTGACGCCCATGGGACGGCCGATCCGGACGTTGCGGGCGAAGATCTGTCGCGCAAGCTCCGGCAAGCCGGTGAGCTGGCTTGCGCCGCCGGTCAGCACCAGACGCTTGCCGACGATCGGCGAGAAGCCCGAGCTGCGAATGCGGTCACGAATCATTTCGAGCGTTTCCTCGACGCGGGCGCGGACGATCTTGGAGATCAGCGCCTTCGGCACCTGGCTCGGCTGCTCGTGATCTTCCTCGCTGATCGGCGGCACCGAGACGAGTTCGCGGTCGTCGGTGGAGTTGGACAAAGCCGAACCATGCATGACCTTGATGCGCTCGGCCTCTTCGATGCGTGTCGACAGGCCGCGGGCGAGATCGGTGGTGACGTGATGGCCGCCGAGACCGATGGCGTCGGCATGCACCAGCTTGCCTTCGGCGAAGACGGAGATCGTGGTCGCGCCGCCGCCCATGTCGATGGCCGCGCAGCCGAGCTCCAGTTCGTCCTCGACCAGCGCAGCCAGCCCCGAGGCGTAGGGCGTAGCCACCACGCCTTCGACGGACAGATGCGCGCGGTTGACGCAGAGCTCGATATTCTTGATCGCCGTGCGTTCGGCGGTCAGCACATGCATGTCGACGCCCAGCGTATCGCCGAACATCGACACCGGATCGGCGATGCCGCGCTCTCCGTCGAGCGAAAAGCCCGTCGGCAGCGAATGCAGCACGGCGCGATCGTGGCGCTGCGACTGATGGCAGGCGGCGACCAGCACGCGGCGGACGTCTTCCTGATCGACTTCCTGGCCGCCGAGATCGATGGAGGCGGTATAGATGTCGCTCTGCAGGCGGCCGGCGGAAACGTTGACGATCAGGCTGTCGACCGTCAGCTTCGCCTGGCGCTCGGCGGCGTCGACCGCATTGCGGATCACCCCTTCCAGCGCGTCGAGATCGGAAATGACGCCGGACTTGATGCCGCGCGAACGCTGATGGCCGATGCCGATGATCTCGATCTTATGGGTGCGGCCCGGCAGGACTTCGGAGGCTTCGCGCGGCGTCAGCCGGGCGATCATGCAGACCACCTTGGTGGAGCCGATGTCGAGAACGCTCACGGTATGGGCGCGCTTGTTGTTCAGAGGCTTGAGGCGCGGCGTGGCGGAGCCCGCGGGACGGAAGATGCTCATATCTGATCCTCCGCCTTTTTGAGCGCCTTGGCGCGGAGCGCGACGGCCTTGCCGCGGCGCTCCGTCGCGCCTTCGCTCAGCTGAATGGTGGTGCGATCGGCGAGCCTGAAATCGACGGCGACGATGTCACGCTCCACCAACTGGTGATCGCGGTTCAGTTCGGCGAGTTCGGCCATGGCGCGATCCATGTCGTATTCGGGGAGCTTGATCAGCACGCCATTGTCGAGCTGCACGTCCCAGCGGCGGCCTGCGACGCGGATATAGGCTTTCACCCGCGCCTTGATATCGGGCCATTTGTCGAAGTCGACCATGATGGCCTCGGCGCCGGTTTCGGCGTCGCGACCGACGAACAGCGGCAGATGCGCAAATTTGTTGTCGCGCAGCGGCGCGATCACGCTGCCGTTCTTTTCGATCAGCGACAGGTCCTGGCCATGTTGCCAGATGCCGAAGGCGTCGCGTTCGACAAGCTTCACCGCCACGGTGTCGGGATAGATCTTGCGAACCTCGGCGTCGCGCACCCAAGGCAGGCTCTTCAGCGCCTCGCGCGTGCGCTGGGCGTCGAGAGACATCAGCGACGTCGCGCCGTCTAGGCCGAGCTTTTCGAGAATGTCAATTTCCGAGGTGTGGTAATTGCCCGACACTTTGACATTGTTGATGGCGAAACCGGCGACCGAACTCACCGCCTGGGCGACATCCGGGGTCTCGCCGCTCAGCGAGAAGGCGTAGGTCGCCGTCAACCCGTAAAACGCGACCAGCGAGACGCTGCCGAGATGGCGCGGAATATTGACCCGGCCGGCGGCCAGGCTGCCCATGAAGCGAACCACGCGGCGCAGGGGCCGCGGCAGGATCATCTTGTCGCCGCCCTCGCCCGGACCATCGGCCCAGAGCTTGTCGTCGGCGTAGTTTTTTCGAGAGCCGAGGAGTTTCAACGCTGGCACGACGCGTCCTCCACCATCCATCGCAGGAATTCGCCAAAGGAGTGACCGGCATAAGCGGCCATTTCGGGCACCAGCGACGTGGGAGTCATGCCCGGCTGGGTGTTGATTTCCAGCCAGATCAGCTCTCCGTCCTCCGAGAAACGATCGTCGTAGCGGAAGTCCGAACGCGAGACCCCGCGGCAGCCCATCGCCTTGTGCGCCTTGAGGGCCAGCATTTGGACAGTTTGGTAAATTTTTGGTGAAATCTGCGCCGGAATTACGTGGACAGAGCCGCCGGCGGCATATTTCGCATCATAATCATAGAAAGCGTGTCCTTGCGGCGCCACTTCGGTGACGCCGAGGGCGACATCGCCCATCACGCCGCAGGTCAGTTCGCGGCCGGCGACATATCGCTCGACCATGACGGCATCGCCATAGCGCCAGTCGGTCGAGGTGATGACCTGCGGCGGATGGCTCTGATCTTCCTTGACGATCACCACGCCGAAGCTCGACCCCTCGCGCACCGGCTTGACCACATATGGCGGCTTCATCGGATGGGCGGCGGTGAAATCGAAACGGTTCATCACCTTCGATTCGGCCACAGGAATGCCGTTCGCCTTGGCGATCTTCTTGGCCTGCCCCTTGTCCATGGCGAGCGCGGAGGCGAGCACGCCGGAATGGGTGTAGGGAATTTCCAGATATTCGAGAATGCCCTGGATCGAGCCGTCCTCGCCGAACGGGCCATGCAGCGCGTTGAAGGCGACATCCGGCTTGAGATCCGCGAGCACGGAGGCGACGTCGCGACCGACATCGACGCGGCTGACGCGATAGCCTTCCGCCTCGAGAGCGTCGGCGCAAGCGGATCCGGACGACAGGCTAACCGGTCGCTCGGAGGAGAATCCGCCCATCAACACCGCCACATGCTTTTCGCTCATTCCAAATCCCCGAAAACTCAAACGCCGAAACTAGAAATCCGCCCTTGCTTGAAGCTGACGCCAGCGCGCCGGGCACAGGCAGGATTCGTTAGGATTGAGTAAAGACGATTAAGGTTAACGACCCGTTAACCAGTCTTAATGGGGAGCGACGAATTCGAAAAATTCCTTTGCAACGGCGAGAAGACGAGGTTCGCCGCTCAGGCGGCGAGAAACGCGAGCCGCTCGTCCATCCGCTTCGGCGCAATCTCGTGGATCTCGGCCGCGACCACGCCCTCGGCCACGAAGGGATCTTCGGCGACGAACGCCTCGATCACCGCGCGGTCGACGCCCGCCGCGATCAGGGCGCCGCCGAGGTTGGGCTGCAGGCTGCCGGCCATCATCAGCACGCCCTGGTCGAAGCCGCGCCGCAGCCAGTCGTTGTGCCCGTCGAGCAATGCGCCGGCGCGGCTGCGGTCCGCTGAAAACTTGAGAAAGACGACGAACATGATGAAATCCCTTCAGGTATTTGATATATCGTTATTTTCTAGTCATGCGCAGATTTGCGCCCGGCGGATATCCCGGCGAGCCACGCTTTCATCGCCGCGATCTCACGACGCAGGAAATTGTCGTCGCGAAAGGCGTTGTAAAGGGTCGCCGCGCCCTGGCTGCGGGCGAGAAGCTCCATCGCGAGACGATCGGCCTCTTTATGGGGAACCAATTGCGCGAACTGCCGGCTCAACCAGTTTCTGAACAGCGTAAACAACGCCGTCGCCTCCTCCCGCGCAGGATGATCCAGTTTGGCGAGTTCGCCGGTCAAAGTGCCGATAGGGCAACCATGCAGACGGATCTTGTCGCAATTCATCGCGAGAATATCGATGAAGCGGGCGATCCGCCTCTCGGGCGTCGACTCCTCCTGCTCCCACGCGTCCAGCATCGTCCTTCGATCGGCGGCGCGCTTTTGAATCACCTCGTTGAGAATCTCGTCCTTCGTCTTGAAATGATGGTAGAAATTGCCGCGCGAAATATTCACCTTCTCCGCGATGTCGGCAAACGAGGTCGGCTCGAATCCCATGCGATAGAACAGTTCGTCCGCCGCCGCGACAATCTCGCTTCTCGTGCGCCGTCCCGCCATGATTTGCCCCCTTCGGCATTAGGACAAATGCCCTAATGTGGAAATTAGGACGATCGCCCTAATTCGTCAATGAGGCACGGCGTCCGCTTCATGAATTTTTGACGACAGGCAAATCGTTTGACCCTGATCAAGGCCCGCCCTCGCCACCCAGATAGATTGCCCATGCAACCACAGATCACGTCATCATCGGGCTTATCCGCATGCGGCGAGCCGACGGGACCCTTTTGATCAGGAGCCGGACATGTCCAATCTCATGCGAGCCGCCGTCGTGCGGGAGTTCAAGAAGCCACTGGTGATCGAGGAACTGCCGATCCCGGAACCGGATGACGACCAGATCCTGGTCCGTTTCCAGGCCACCGGTGTCTGCCACACCGACCTGCACGCCGCCCATGGCGATTGGCCGGTCAAGCCCAACCCGCCCTTCATTCCCGGCCATGAAGGCGTCGGTTATGTCGCCAAGGCGGGAAAGAATGTGAAGCGCGTCAAGGAAGGCGACCGCGTCGGCGTTCCCTGGCTGCACACCGCTTGCGGCTACTGCCCGCATTGCCGCACCGGCTGGGAAACGCTGTGCGGCAGCCAGCAGAACACCGGCTATTCCGTCAACGGCTCCTTCGCCGAATATGGTCTTGCCGATCCGGATTTCGTCGGCCGTCTGCCCGACGCGCTGGATTTCGGCCCGGCGGCCCCGGTGCTCTGCGCCGGCGTCACCGTCTACAAGGGCCTCAAGGAGACCGAAGCGCGGCCCGGCGAATGGGTGGTGATTTCAGGCGTCGGCGGTCTCGGCCACATGGCCGTGCAATACGCCAAGGCCATGGGCCTGCATGTCGTCGCCGTCGACGTGCATGAAGACAAGCTGGCGCTGGCCCGCGATCTCGGCGCGGATCTTCTGATCGACGCCCGGCAGGAGGATGCGGCCGAGCAGGTGCAAAAGGCGATCGGCGGCGCCCATGGCGCGCTGGTGACCGCCGTGTCGCCTCTCGCCATGGAGCAGGCGTTCCACATGCTGCGCTCGCGCGGCACCATGTCGCTGGTCGGTCTGCCGCCCTCCAAGATCGCCCTTCCGGTGTTCGACACGGTGCTTAAGCGCATCACCGTGCGCGGCTCGATCGTCGGCACACGCCAAGACTTGGAAGAGTCGCTGCAATTCGCCGGCGAAGGCAAGGTGAAGTCGCATTTCTCCTGGGACAAGCTCGACAACATCAACGCCATCTTCGATCGGATGATCGAGGGCAAGATTGACGGCCGCATCGTGCTCGACTTGAGCTGAACCGAGATCGGACGGCGGCGCGCCCGAAACGATCCGGCGCGCCGGACTTCCCGATTTTGTCGGGGATACTTGCGCTGTTCGACGGAATGACTGTCCCCGCCAATCCTCTGTTCATGATTTTGGGCCATGGTGTGCTCCGAATGAGAACACGTCACGGCAGGACTATGTCGGAAATACAGGCGCAGACAGCCAAAGAAACCATCAGCGATCCACTTTGGGTCGACGATGATATGCGCCGAGATCTGCGCAGGGCCGATCGACAAGAACAGATCGGTCTCCACCTCGCAGAGATTGCCGGAAAGGTCCTGAAGACCAGCCTGTCTCTCCAGGACGATCTTTGGGCGCGCGGATTGAGCGTCAACCGCGCGCTCCGCATCATCGCCGATTACTGGCGCAGCACCGGAACGGAACTGGACGTCAATATCTTCTTTCGGTGCAGCAGCATCGCCCAGATGGCAGAAGCCATCGATCGGGGCCTGGCCTATTCGGAGGAGAAGCTCGTCTCCATCCGCCATGGAGAACGCGACCGGCCGCTATTCTGCTACGCCGGCGGCGCAAATTGCTTCATCGAGATGCGCGACGCAATCCTGGCGCTTCCCTTCACGGGCGCGGTCTATGGGCTGACCGTCGCCCAGCGCCCATTTCACCCGCACGCGCTGCCCACCGTGGAGCGGGAAGTGCGGGAGGCGGTGGTCGCCATACGCCGCGTTCAGCCGTTGGGGCCTTATCGCCTGCTGGGTTTCTCCTTCGGCGGCGTGTTCGCGCTCGAAGTCGCGCGCGCTTTGGAAGCCGAAGGCGAGAAGATCGATTTCCTGGGCATGCTCGACACGCCGCTCAGCGATCACTGCATCACCCCGTCGCAATGGTTGTCGTTGATGGGGCGGATCGTGTGCCGTCAAGCCGTCAGTCGCCTCTCGGCTGTGCGGCGCCGGCGTCTCCAGCGCCCGTCCGCGCCGCACCCGCCATCGGGAAATGGGACGAGCGACGGGCGCAAGGGGCATCGCCTGCTCCTTCGCTTCCTGTCCCCGGCGAAGCCGGATTACCATCTCTATAATCCGCAATGGACGAATGGTTTTCCGCCGCAATACTCCGCCATGGGCGCGCAGATCATCCGGATGAAAGGCCTTTACCGCCCACGTCGTTACGAGGGAAGAACGCATTTCTTCACGTCGATCGGCGGCTCTCCGATCGATTGCTCATCGCGCGACGTCTGGGTTCCCTATCTCGGCGACGTCGAATGGATCGAGGCGAACGGCACGCATTTAAGCATGCTGGTCGGACGAAACGGAAAGGCGCTCGCCGCGATGATCGGCGAACGCCTGGCAAAAACAGAACCGTCCTGACGACACGATGCGCGGCGTCGCGCGCACCCGTTTCAGCGATCACGCGTCTTCGTTGCACTCCGTGATCTCGCACACGGATTCCGTAGTGGTCTTGTTGGCGCATTCATTGAGAGCGCGCTCCGAAGCATCGGCCTCGTTGTCGTAATTGTAGCTGTAGCCGTAGGAGCCTTCCTCGGAAACCGCGATGCAGCCCCAGGCGCGGGCCGCGCTCGTCGAAGACAACGTCGCCGCAGCGACGGCGAGGGCAATCAAACCAACTTTGTGAAAAGTCGCCACGTCATTTCCTCCTGAACCGGCGTTGAACATCGTCACATTCTCGTCCCACAGAATCGAATTCGGCGCCAGCGGCAAGATTTGGGACCGCCCGAAACTGACAACTCATTTTGGGTGAATCGGGCTACGCGCCTACATGGCGGCGTGGCCGTTCGCCATGGAGAAGAACATCCACAGCGCCATGGCGACCATCATCACGTTTTCGGTCAGCGACACGAAGCCGAGCGGCACGTTGGACGAACCGCCGACGCAGGCGCATTTCAATTCGCGCCTGTCGATATAGACGGCTTTGAAGACGGAGACTGCGCCGACCGTGCCGATGAACAGCGCCACGGGAATGGAAAGCCAGGACAGCGCGCCCGCGACCATCAGCACGCCGGCCCCGGCTTCGGCGAAGGGATAGAGATAGCCGTAGGCGATCCAGCGCTTGGCGAGGAGATCGTAATTCAGGAACATCGTCGAAAACGTCTCGATGTTCTGCAGCTTGAGGATCGCCAGCATGCACATGCTGAAAGCGATGAACCATTCGCCGGCGCGGATCGTCAGCGCATCGCCGAAGGCGGCGTAGCTCGCCGCCAGCGCCATCAGCGCCGTCACCGAAAAGAGCGCGATCACCGGCCTGTATGTCGGCTTCGTCGGGTCGGCGACCGTCAGGCCGAAGTGACGGCGCAGGTCGTCGTAACCGCCGATGCGGGCGCCGTCGATGAAGGTCTGCGGCGTCGTCTTCACGCCGTGCTCCGCCTTGAAGCGGTCGGTTTCCTCGCGGTCGGTTAGCCAGCGGTCTTCGACCCTGTAGCCTCGACGTTCGAGGAGAGCCTTCGATTTCAGTCCATAGGGGCAGACATGCTTGTCCGTCACCATCCGATAGAGCGTCGCATCCCTGGTCATGATGTCCTCTTGTTTTCGAAGCAACGCTGCCGATATACGCTCCGTACCATGATACGGTGTCAAGACATGGCGTTCACGATCGCGAAACTGGCCGATGCGGGCGGCGTCGGCGTGGAAACAATCCGCTTTTACCAACGGCGCGGCCTGTTGGACGTTCCGAAGCGAAACAGCGGCGATGGCCCGACGGGCGGCGCGCGCCGGTATGGACAAGATGACGTCAGGCAGCTTCGGTTCATACGATCCGCCAAGACCGCCGGCTTCACGCTGGATGAGATCGCGGAACTTCTCCGCCTCGACGCCGCCAACGACCGGGCGCGAGCGCGCGACCTCGCGTCCGCGCGCATCCTCGCCCTCGACGCCAAGATCGCCGAGCTACAAGCCGCGAGAGCCTCGCTGAGCCGGCTGTCGAAGGCCTGCGCGCGACAACAGGGTGGTCCCTGCCCGATCCTCGACGCATTCGCCGGCGATTGAACCGCCTCAGGCCTCGCGGACGTCGTCGAATTGCGGCCGCAGGATCAGATTGCGTCCGCGCTGCTTGGCGGCGTACATGGCCATGTCCGCTCGTTTGAAGGCGGCCTCGAAGGCGACGCCGGCGCCGGCGTGAGCCATGCCGCCGGACAGCGTCACGAAAAACGTCTGATCGCCGGCGGCGAATTCGTGACGGATCGTCTCGGCGCGCGCGCGATCGGCGCGGCGATAATCATCTTCGAGTTGCGCTCCCTGGCTCAGAACCCCGAATTCTTCCCCGCCAAGGCGACAGACCACATCGGTGGCGTGATCGAACACACGGCGAATGATGCTCGCCACTGTCTCGATCACCTCGTCGCCCACCGCATGGCCGTGCCGGTCGTTGACCTGTTTGAAGAAATCGATGTCGAAGACGATCAGGATGGCGTCCTCTGTCCGTTGCGCGAAAGCGTCCAGGAAGGCGCGCCTGTTGAGAAGCTTCGAAAGAGGATCTACGCGGCTCATCTCGTCCAGCGCCTTGTTCGCCATCGCCAGACGATGAATGCGCAGCCCTGTGCGGTAGTGGATCAGAAAGGCGCCGCTCAGCGTGAGCAACGGCGTCCAGATGAAAATGCACACCAGTATGTCGATCGGATGCGCAGGCAGAATCTGCGCGAAATAGGCAAGCGACCAGACCGAGGACTGCGCCAGCGTTATATAAAGGGAAAAATACAGGGCGCCGTAAAAAGCTTTCCAGGCGATCTGTGCGCGAGGCGGCGTGTCTTCGCTCGAACGCGCGCGCAGTTTCAACTTCGACAAAACCGAAAGCATGGAAAACCTATAAATTGTAAAAATGGAATATGACAAAACATCGCCGCCGGATTGTTGGTCGGGCGGCGATCGCAGGATAGTCGATAATATTTATTTTTCAGCGCTACTTTAACCGTAACCACCAAAATTTGGATGGTAAAAATACGGAATACGCACGAATACTATGGACCGGTGGGGAGATATTCGCCAAAAACGCGAAAATACAACTTCTGCGAAAGAAGCGTTCGAATCAGATGGCTTGCTCCTTGGGGATAGAAAAAGGGGCCATACAGCCCCTTTCGATCGAGATCCGAGCGGCCCTTTCTCGTCAGGGCGCGAAAGCGGCCACTTCATAGCCCGGCATGAAATCGCCGATGCGCTTGATTTCCCATTCCAGCAATACGCCTGAATTCTCGAACACCCGCTGGCGGACGATTTCGCCGAGCTTTTCGAGATCATGCGCCGTCGCCTGGCCGATATTGATCATGAAATTGCAATGCAGCGGCGACATCTGCGCGCCGCCGATCTGCAGTCCGCGGCAACCGGCTTCGTCGATCAGTTTCCAGGCCGAATGCCCATCGGGATTCTTGAAGGTGGAGCCGCCGGTCTTTTCCTGCACCGGCTGCACCGTTTCGCGGTGATGGCGGACCGCGTCCATGTCTGCGCGGATCTTGGTTTTGTCCTCGGCGTAACCTTCGAACAGGCCATGGGTGAAGATCAGCCCTTCCGGCGGCGCGGAATGGCGATAGCTGTAATTCATGTCCGCGTTGGAGAGCGTCACGCGGTCGCCCTTGCGGGTCACCGCCTCGATCTCGACCACGCGCTCGCGGGTTTCCGAGCCGTTGGCTCCGGCGTTCATACGCAGCGCCCCGCCGATCGAGCCGGGAATGCCGTAATAGAAGGCGAAGCCGCCAACGCCGTGATCGAGCGCCATGGCGGCGATGTTCTTGTCCGGGCAAATCGCGCCGGCGCGGATGCGATTTTCGCCGACCAGTTCGACATCGCCGAATCCTTTGGCCGACAGACGCAGGACCACGCCCTTGATCCCGCCGTCACGGACGAGAAGGTTGGAGCCGACGCCCACCACCGTCAGCGGCACCTCGTCCGGCAGCGCCTTCAGAAAGGTGACGAGATCGTCGACGTCATGCGGCTGGAACATCAGTTCCGCCAGACCGCCGGCGCGAAACCACGTCACCCGGTCCATCGGCGCGTCCGGGGTCAGCCTGCCCCTGACGTCCTGCATCGCGCTGCCGAGTTCGGCCAGCAGCTTCTTGCCATCTACCTGCTTCATGCCTTCTTTCCTGACAGGGACGCGAGTTCCTTGGGGAGAGCCGCGGCCCAATTTGTGATGCTGCCGGCTCCGAGCAGGACGACGAAATCGCCCGGCTCCGCCAGCGCGGCCACGAAGGGCGCGAGCGCATCCGGAGAAGACAGGAAGCGCGCGTCGCGGTGGCCGCCGGATTTGATGCGAGACACCAGCTCTTCCGCCGTGACTCCATCGATCGGATCTTCGCCCGCCGAATAAATCGGCGCAATGAAAATCGTGTCGGCATCGTTGAAACAGGCGGCAAAATCCTCGAAAAGACTGTGGACCCGGCTGTAACGATGCGGCTGATGCACCGCGATGATGCGTCCCTTGCAGGTGTCGCGGGCGGCTTTCAGCACCGCCTTGATCTCGACCGGGTGATGACCATAGTCGTCGAACACCTGGATTCCGTTCCATTCGCCGGTATGGGTGAAGCGGCGCTTGACGCCGCCGAAGCCCGCCAGCCCCTTGGCGATCGCCTCTTCGCTGATCCCGAGGCGATGCGCCACAGCGATGGCCGCCGTGGCGTTGGAGACATTGTGCCGGCCCGGCATCGGCAGCCGGAGCCCGTTCATCTCGATAACCTGGCCGGTGCGGCGGCGACGGATGACGATGTCGAAGATCGAGGTCGCGCCTTCGTAGCGCAGATTGCGGAAGCGCACGTCGGCCTGCGGGTTTTCGCCATAGGTGACGACCTTGCGGTCCTCGATCTTGGAAACCATGGTCTGCACTTCGGGATGGTCGAGGCACATGACGCCGAAGCCGTAGAACGGCACATTCTCGACGAATTGCCGGAACGCGGCGCGGGCATTGTCGAACGTGCCGTAGTGATCGAGATGCTCGGGGTCGATATTGGTGACGACTGCGACGTCGGCGGGCAGCTTGAGGAAGGTGCCGTCGGATTCGTCGGCCTCCACCACCATCCACTCGCCCTCGCCCATGCGGGCGTTGGTGCCGTAAGCGTTGATGATGCCGCCGTTGATCACGGTCGGATCGAGCCCGCCGGCTTCGAGCAGCGTTCCGACCAGCGATGTCGTAGTGGTCTTGCCATGCGTGCCGCCGATGGCGATCGCGTTGCGGAAGCGCATGAGCTCGGCCAGCATTTCGGCGCGACGCACGACCGGCAGCAGCTTCTCGCGCGCGGCGATCAGTTCGGGATTATTCTTCTTGATGGCGGTCGACACGACAACGACCTCGGCGTCGCCGAGATTGTCGGCCTTGTGGCCCACGAAGACGTCGATGCCTTTGGCGCGAAGGCGCTGGACATTGGCGCTGTCGGACTGGTCCGATCCCTGCACCTTATGACCGAGATTGTGCAGCACTTCGGCAATCCCGCTCATGCCGATGCCGCCGATACCGATGAAGTGGACGAGCCCGATGCTCTTGGGCATTTTCATGCGTGAACCCCTTTGAATTCTGCGACCGTTTCGCCGCGGGCGATCGCTTCGACCAGATCGGCGAGCGTGTCGGCGGCTTGCGGCTTGCCCGTCTGGCGGGCGGCGCTCGCCATGGCGGCGAGCCGGTCGGGCTCGGCCATGGCGGCAGTGATAATCTCAGCGATGCGCTCGGGCGTCAGCTCGGCCTGGGCAATCACCTCGGCGCCGCCCTTGGCCTTGAGCGCCGCGGCATTGGCGGCCTGGTCATGGTCGAGCGCATAGGGATAGGGCACCAACACGGCCGGACGGCCGATAACGGCGAGTTCCGAGACGGTGGATGCGCCGGAGCGGCAGAAGACCAGATTCGCCCTGGCGATCTTCTCCGGCATGTCGCCGAAGAAAGGCGCGACCTCGGCCGGCAGATTGAGCTTGGCGTAAGCGGAGGCGACCGCCTCCTTATCCTCGGGACGGGCCTGCTGGACGATGCGCAGCCGCGCGCGCTGCGCCTTATCGATCAGGCAGATCGCAGCCGGGATGGCCTTGGAGAAGAACTGCGCGCCCTGGCTGCCGCCGAACACGAGGAGTTCGAACGGATCCTCGGCGTAGGAGGGCTGGTAGGGATGGTTCGCCGCGGCGATGACGCCAGGGCGCACGGGATTGCCCGTCACCAGCGTCTTGGCGGCATAGGCGCCGTTGTTCTCCGGCAGGAAGCCGCCGGCGATGGCGTCGACGCGCGGCGCGAGCTTCTTGTTGGCGCGCCCCATCACCGCGTTCTGCTCATGAATGAGCGTGGGGATGCCGAGGCTGGAGGCCGCCATCAGAGGCGGCGCCGTGGGATAACCGCCAAAGCCGACGACGGCCAGCGGCCTGATGCGCTGGAACAGCGCTTTCGCCTTGCGCATGCCGGTCCACAGCGTCCAGCCGGTCTTCAGGATCGCATAGGGCGTCTTGGAGGCGAAAGTGGCCGAGGGCACGACATGGATCTCGTCGGCGGGGAACTTGCCGGCGTAGCGCTCGGCGCGGCTGTCGGTGACCAGATGCACGGAATAGCCGCGCGCCCGAAGCGCGTGGCCCAGTGCTTCGGCCGGAAACAAATGGCCGCCGGTACCCCCGGCAGCCAGAGCGATGATGCCTTTGCTCATATACTTACTCCGCAGGCGCCAATGTCGGAGCGCGGAAGAGGCTGCGCTCCTGCGCCCGCTTTTCCGGCCGCTGACGCGTCAGGGCGAGAACGAAACCGGCGGTCACGCATATGGCAATCTGCGACGAACCGCCATAGGAAATCAGCGGCAGCGTCATGCCTTTGGCGGGCAGAAGCTGAAGATTGACGCCGATATTGATGATCGACTGAAAACCGATCTGCAGCACGAGGCCCGCCACGGCGAAGCGGGTGAAATCGTTGCGGTCGCCGCGGGCATGCGTCAGGCCGCGCATGACCACGAAACCATACAGCGCGACCAGCGCCATGCAGAACACGACGCCGAACTCCTCCGCCGCCACCGAAAAGACGAAGTCGGTATGACTGTCCGGCAGGATGCGCTTGACCACGCCCTCGCCCGGGCCCATGCCGAACCAGCTGCCGCGCACGATGGCGTCATGAGCGGTGTCGACCTGGAAGGTGTTGCCTTCGCCGGTCAGGAACTGGTTGATGCGCTGGGCGGCGTGCGGCAGCACCGTATAGGCGACGAACAGCCCCCCCGCCGCGCCGATGGCCATCAGCGTGATCCAGAACCACGGCATCCCCGCCATGAAGAACATCGAGCCCCAGACGGCCGAGGTCAGGATGGTCTGGCCGAGGTCGGGTTCGGCCACGAGCAGCGCCGCCACGATCACGAACAGCATCATGGCGAGAAGATTGCCGGGAATGTCCGGCTGCTTCTGATTTTCCGCGAACAGCCAGGCGCAGACCACGACGAAGGCCGGCTTCATGAATTCAGACGGCTGAATCGACAGGAAGGAAATGGTGATCCAGCGCCGCGAGCCCTTCACTTCCATGCCGATGAACAGCACCAGCACCATCGCCACCAAAGCGCCGATCAGCATGATCATGGCGACGCGGCGCACCTGTCGGGGCGTGAGAAAGGACAGGCCGAACATGACCGCCAGCGACGGCAGCATGAACAGGCCGTGGCGCTCGACAAAGTGGAACTGGTCGAGGCCGATGCGTTCTGCGACCGCGGGAGAGGCCGCGAAGGACAGCATGAAGCCGATGCCGAGCAACAGCACGAAGACGGCGAGGAACAGGCGATCGATCGTCCAGAACCATTCGGCCAAAGGCCCGCGTTCAGCTCTGCTCACCATCAAATCACCTCTTCATGCCGTCGCGATGGAATTTTCCAGCGAGAATGCAAGCAAATCTCTTAATATGCCATTAACCACGCCGCGGGACATGAAGCCCGCCGCCGCTAGCCTACGCGCCGAAGCATGCGAGAGGCTGAAGGTTTCAAGCGGCGGAGACCGGCACCAGCATCTCGACGCCGTCGAGCTCGGAGACGAGGGTGACGAAACGATCGCCGCGCACCTCGAAATTCTTGAACTGGTCGAAACTCGCGCAGGCCGGCGACAGCATCACCACCGCGCCGTCGACCGACGCGGCGTCCTGGGCGGCGTGCGCTACGGCCCGCTCGAGCGCGCCGGAAATTTCATAGGCGACGTCGTTGCCGAGCGTAGCGGCGAATTGCGGCGCCGCCTCTCCGATCAGATAGGCCTTGGCGACGCGCGGGAACAACGGCTTCAGGGCTGCGATGCCGCCCTCCTTGGGCAGGCCGCCGGCGATCCAGAAGATGTTCTCATAACTCGACAGCGCCGGCGCGGCAGCCTCCGCGTTCGTCGCCTTCGAGTCGTTGACGAAAGTGACGCCGCCTTTGCGGGCCACCGGCTGCATGCGATGCTTGAGGCCGGGGAAGGATCGGAGACCGGCGCGGATCTCGTCCTCGCCGACGCCGACCGCCAGGCAGGCGCCGATGGCGGCGGCCGCATTCTGGGCGTTGTGTCCGCCGCGCAGCGTCTGGATGCCGTCGAGATCGGCGATCTCGCGAACGCCATTGCTGTCGGCGATCATGATTTTGGAGCCATCGGCATAGAGCCCATGCTCCAGCGTCTGGCGACGCGAAATCCGGGTGACGGCCACGCCCGCCATTTCCACCCGATCGGCGATCAGGCCGCAATAGCTGTCGTCGACGCCGACGATGGCGTTGCGGGCGCCAGCGACCAGCCGTTCCTTGACGTCGGCGTAATGCTGCATCGTGCCGTGACGGTCGAGATGATCGGGCGTCAGGTTGAGCAGGATGCCGGCGGTCGGATTGATCGTGGGAGCGAGATCGATCTGGTAGGACGAGCATTCGACCACGAAGAAACGGTCGTTCGCCGGCGGATCGAGCGTCAGCACCGCCGTGCCGATATTGCCGCCGAGCTGCGTGTCGCGGCCGGACGAGCGGAGGATATGGGCGATCAGCGCCGTGGTGGTCGATTTTCCATTGGTGCCGGTGATGGCGATGAACGGGCAATCCGGCGCGGTCGCCCGGCGTTCGCGCACGAACAGTTCGACATCGCCGATGATCTCGACGCCGGCGGCGCGGGCGAGATCGACCGTCCAATGCGGCTTGGGATGGGTGAGCGGCACCCCCGGCGACAGCACGAAGGCCGCGAATTTGGACCAGTCGGCCTGGCGGAGATCGGCGGCGCCGACGCCGTGGCTGCGCGCCTTGTCGACGCTGTCGGGATTGTCGTCCCAGGCGGTGACGTCGGCGCCGCCTGCGATCAAGGCTTCGGCGGTGGCGAGGCCCGAGCCGCCGAGCCCGAACAGAGCGACGCGGCGGTTCTTGAATGTGGCGACCGGGATCATGACGCCCTCAGCGGATCTTCAGCGTGGACAGGCCGACCAGGGCTAGGATCACCGAGATGATCCAGAAGCGGATCACCACCTGGCTTTCCGTCCAGCCCTTTTTCTCGAAGTGGTGATGGATCGGCGCCATCAGGAAGACGCGCTTGCCGGTGAGTTTGAAGCTGCCGACCTGGATGATCACCGACAGGGTTTCCATCACGAAGACGCCGCCGATGATCGCCATGACGATCTCATGCTTGGTCGCGACCGCGATCGAGCCGATCAGGCCGCCGAGCGACAGAGAACCGGTGTCGCCCATGAAGATGGCGGCAGGCGGCGCGTTGAACCAGAGAAAGCCGAGGCCCGCGCCAATGACGGTGGCGACCACCACGGTCAATTCACCCGTGCCCGGCACGAAGTTGACCTGCAGGTAATTGGCGAACACGGCGTTGCCGACCAGATAGGCGATGGCGCCGAAGGACGCCGAGGCGATCATCACCGGCACGATAGCGAGCCCGTCGAGACCGTCGGTGAAGTTGACCGCATTGCCGGCCGCCACGATCACGAAGGCGCCGAAGACGACGAAGAACCAGCCGAGATCGATCAGGAGATCCTTGAAGAAGGGGAAAGCGATCGCCGAGGCGATGTCGACGCCGTTCGGGCCGGCCGCCTTCGCGGCCAGCATCATGAAGAAGACGGCGATCCCGGCGATGACGAATTCCGTCAACAGCCGCATGCGGCCGGAAAATCCGGCGGTCGATTGCTTGGTGACTTTGAGATAGTCGTCATAAAAGCCGATCAGGCCGAAGCCGAGCATCACCAGCAGACAGCTGACCACATAGACATTGCCGAGATCGGCCCAGAGCAGCGACGAAGCGACGACCGAGGCCAGGATCATCAGCCCGCCCATGGTCGGCGTGCCGGCCTTCTTGAAATGGGTCTGCGGCCCGTCGGCGCGGATCGGCTGGCCCTTGCCCTGACGAACGCGCAACGAATCGATGATCTTCGGTCCGAAGAAGAACACGATCAACGCCGAGGTGAACAGCGCGGCTCCCGCCCTGAAGGTGATGTACCGAAACAGGTTGAACACCTGCAGGTGATCCGAGAACTCCACCAGCCACAACAGCATCCGCGCTTTTCCTTCCGTCCTTAAGCCGACGCAGCGGCCGGATATTGTTCCATCAGCGCGGCGACGATCCGCCCGCATCCCGAGCCGTTCGACGACTTGATCATCACCACGTCGCCCGGCCTGACGTTTTCGACCACGAAGGCCTTCATCTCATCCACGGTCGGCCAATAAAGCACCTCGCGGCTGTCGCCAAGGGCGTCGCGCAAATAGGCCATGTCGGGACCGGCGAGCCATATCGCATCGATCGGCTCCGCGCCAATGGGTTGGGCGAGATCGGCATGCACCTGCGGGGAATAATCCCCCATTTCCAGCATGTCGCCGAGTACGGCGATGCGGCGACCGCCCGCTTCGGGCCGCGCAGCCCCGAGCAGGGCGAGCGCCGCGCGCATCGAGGCCGGGTTGGCGTTGTAGCTCTCATCGATCAGCGTGAAGGCGCCGCCCGGCAGCGTCAGCCGGCTGCGCGCGCCGCGGCCCTTGCCGGCGGCGACACTGGTGAAGGCGGAGACGACCGTGTCGAGATCCGCGCCGGCGAGATAGGAAGCCGCCAATACGGCGAGGGCGTTTTCGGCGATGTGCCGACCCGGCGCCTGGAGCGCCACCTCGATGGTGCGGCCGGCGACGATGGCCCAGAACACCCCATGCAGATCTTCCTGCTGATAGTCGACCAGCCGGAAATCCGCCTTGGCATGCGCGCCGAAGGAATAGGTGTGCGCCACTCGCGCCTCGGCCGCCAGTTGGTCGAGCAGTTCGAACTGCTCGATGTCGCGATTGATCAGCGCTGCTCCATTTTCGGCAACCCCTTCGAAGATTTCCGCCTTGGCGCGGGCGATTTCGTCCAGGCCGGAGAAATTGCCGAGATGGGCGGCGGCGATCGTGGTGATGATCGCCACGTGCGGACGCACCATCTTCACCAGCGGCCGGATCTCGTCGGGATGGTTCATGCCGATCTCGAACACGCCGTAGTCGGTGTCGGCCGGCATCCGGGCGAGCGTCAGCGGCACGCCCCAGTGATTGTTGAAGGAAGCCGGCGAGTAATGCACCTTGCCCGCCGCGCTCAGCACCTGGCGCAGCATTTCCTTCGTCGTCGTCTTGCCGACCGAACCCGTCACTGCGATGATGCGGGCCGCCGACCTGTCGCGCGCGGCGCGGCCGAGCTTCTCCATCGCCTCGAGCACATCCGGCACGACCAGCATCGGCGCATGGATCGCGCCCAGCGCCGGCAGCTTGGCTTCGCTGACGACGAGCAGCGCCGCGCCATGGGCGGCGGCGATATTGGCGTAATCATGCCCGTCGACGCGGTCGCCCTTGATCGCGAAGAAGGCTTCGCCGGACTTGATGGCGCGGCTGTCGATCGAAATGCCGGTGATCCCGGCGGGCAATGTCCCGCGCGGGCGGCCATTGGTGGCGGCGATCAGGTCTTCACTGGTCCAGAGATAGGCCATGGATCATCCTTTGAGCGCGTTGCGGATTTCCTCGTGGTCGGAAAAAGGCAGCACGACATCGCCGATCTTCTGCCCCTCCTCATGCCCCTTGCCGGCGACGATCAGCGTATCGCCCGCCGCCAGCAGCGACACCGCGTGGCGGATCGCCTCATGCCGATCGCCGATCTCGACGGCGCCGGGAGCAGCAGCCATGATCTCGGCGCGGATGGTCGCCGGGTCTTCGCTGCGCGGATTGTCGTCGGTGACGATCACAACGTCGGAGAGCCGTGTGGCCACCTCGCCCATGATCGGACGCTTGCCCTTGTCGCGATCGCCGCCGCAGCCGACCACGGTGACGATCCGGCCGGTGGTGAAGGGCCGCACCGAGGTCAGCACATTGGTCAGCGCATCCGGCTTGTGGGCGTAATCGACATAGCAGAGGGCGCCATCAGGGGTCTTGCCGACCAGCTCCAGCCGGCCGGGCGCCCCTTTCAGATGATCGAGCGCGTCGAAGGCTTTTTCCTGGTCCGCGCCGGTCGACAGCGTCAGACCGAGCGACACCAGCGCATTGGCGATCTGGAAATCGCCGGCCAGCGGCAGATGAATCTCATAGATGTCATCGCCGAAATGGATCTCGGCGACCTGCTTGTCGCGATAATGCTCGACCCGCTTCAGCACGAGATAATCACCGAAACGGCCGACCTTGCGCACGTCGAGCCCCGCCTTGCGCGCCGCAGACGCCGCTTTGTCCGACCATTCATCGTCGGAAAAAATCACCGCTGGCGCGCCTTTGGCCATCAGCGTGTCAAACAGGCGCATCTTGCAGGCGAAATAGTCTTCCATCGTCGGATGATAATCGAGATGGTCGCGGCCAAGATTGGTGAAGGCGGCGGCGGACAGCTTGACGCCGTCGAGGCGACGCTGGTCGAGGCCGTGGCTGGAGGCTTCCATCGCGGCATGCGTGACGCCTTCGCCCTTCAGTTCCGCCAGCAGCTTTTGCAGCGTCACCGGGTCGGGCGTGGTCAGCGAGCCCTCGTCGATGCGGCCCGGCGCGATGACGCCGGTGGTGCCGATCTGCGCGGCGGCGAGGCCGGCATGCGCCCAGATCTGGCGGGTAAAGGAGGCGACCGAGGTTTTTCCGGCGGTGCCGGTGACGGCAACCATCGTCTCGGGCTGGCCGGGATGGAGAACTGCGGCGGCCAGGGCCAGCGCGCGGCGCGGATCGTCCGACACGATCACCGGCAGCGCGGACATGGCCGATGCGCCCGATTGCACGAGAACGGCGGCGGCGCCCTTGCCTTCCGCGTCACTGATAAACTTGCCGCCATCGGTCTTGACGCCGGAAAGCGCGACGAACAGGTCGCCCGGCTTCACCTGACGGCTGTCGGAGGTCACGCCGGTAACGTCGATTTGAGCCGCCGCGCCATCGACGCGCACGCCCGCGCCGCAAAGCACATCCCCGAGTTTCATGTCGCCCCCTCGCTTTTCTCTATCGAAACGATTCCGTGGGTCCGTTTATGCCGCTCAATAAGACACAAGCAAGGCATTTCCGTCGGGGCCGAATTTCGCCTTGACGCCGAGCAGCGCCCCCGCCCGGCGGATGATGTTGCCGGCCAGCACGCCGGCATTGCAACCGGCGGTGACGCCGCAGCCCTTGAACGCCTTCTTTGGTTCATCGACGATGGTCAGCACCACATATTTCGGGTTTTCGACCGGAAAAGCGGAAAGAAAGGCGTTGAAGCGCACATTGTTCGCGTAACGACCATTGACTACCTTTTCGGCGGTGCCCGTCTTGCCGCCGACATGGAAGCCGGCGATGTTGGCGCGGCTGCCCGAACCGTCGAGAACATTGGCGCGGAACAGGTAGCGCATGTTTTCCACCGTGCGCTCGTTGACCACGACCTTGGCGATCTCGTTGGCCCTTTCCTGGTCGCGCAGCAGGAAGGTCGGCGGCAGCAGCTTGCCGCCATTCATCAGCGCGGCGCCGGCCACCGCCGTCTGCAGCGGCGTCGTCGAAACGCCATGACCGAAGGCCACGGTCATCGAGGTGATTTTCTTCCAGGTTTTCGGTTGCGACGGAGCCGCCACTTCGGGCAATTCGGTGTCCATGCGGGTGAGCAGTCCGAGCCGCGTCATGAATTCCCGATGCCCCTCCACGCCCACGGCGTCGGCCATGCGGGCCGAACCGATGTTGGAGGAATGGATGAAGACGTCACGCACCGACAGGATACGGCGCGTGGCGTGGAAATCGTGAATGGTGAAGCCTCCGATATAGAGCGGCTTGCGGGCGTCGAAGGTATCGTTCATCGACACTTTGCCGGAATCGAGCGCCATGGCCGTGGTGAAGGCCTTGAAGGTCGAGCCCATTTCGAACACGCCGCCAGACATGCGGTTCATGCCGCTCTTGGTCTTGAGATCGATGGTCTCGCCGGGATTGTTGGGATCGAAATCGGGCACGGACGCCATGCCCAGCACTTCGCCGGTGTTGACGTCGAGCACCACCGCGCCGGCGCCGATGGCGTCGAAATCGGCGAGGCCGCGTTTGATTTCGTCATGGACGATGTTCTGCACGCGCAGATCGATCGACAGCTTGACCGGCTCCAGCTCCGACGTGCTGGTCATGCCGATGGCGGCGAGATCGGCAAGGCCCTGGTTGTCGAGATATTTCTCCATGCCCGCGACGCCGCGATTGTCGATGTTGACGTAACCGACAACGTGAGAGGCCGCGTCGCCGGCAGGATAGAAACGGCGCTTGGCTGGACGGAAACCGACGCCGGGAATGCCGAGCGACAGGATTTCGCTCTGCTGCTTGGGCGTCAACTGCCGCTGGAGCCACTGGAAGCGCGAACTTGCGGTCAGCTTCTTGTAGATCGCCTTGCGGTCGAGATTGGGCAGAACGGTCGAAAGGAGCTCCACCGCCTCGTCGGGGTCGACGATCTTGTGCGGCTCGGCGAACAGCGACACGGTGCGGACGTCGGTGGCGAGAATCTCGCCGTTGCGGTCGAGAATGTCCGGTCGCGAGGCGACCTGATTGTCGGCCGGTCGGATGGAAGACACCATCTCCGGCGGCGTCATGCCGTAATAGACCAGACGTCCGCCGATGACGGCGTAGACCAGCGTGAAAGCGCCGATCATGATGGCGATACGGCTTCTCGCCTGTTGACCGGACGTTTTTCGCACACCCTGGAAGATCTGGCCGTTCTCGGCCTCGAATCCACGCGGACCGGCGCTGAAATGCGCCTTGCTCTTCAATACCATGATGCGGGAAAGGAAGGACATTAGCGCGCCACCGATCCTGTTTTGATGTCATCCGTCTTCGGCTTGTCGGCCGAGGCCGCTTTGTCGCCGGTCTTCTTCTTGCCGTCCTTGGCGTCGGCCTCTTCGACCGCCGGCAGCTCGGACTTCAGCATCGGCAGTTCCACCGGCTGCACCATCTGCGTCGTGTCGGTCGGCTGCAGCTTCAGCTCGTCCTGATAGAGCGCGATCAGCCGCTCCAGCCGCGCGGGCTGGGTCAGCAGCGCCCAGTCGGCGCGCAACAGGTCTATCGTATCCTTCTCCAGCCGGATATTGGCTTCGAGCTTGCGCACTTCGGAGAGCTTTTCTTCGGCGCGATGCTTGATCGTATAGGTGATGGTCGCCACCGCCGTCATGATCACGATCAACAGAATGTCCAGCGTGCGCAGCATGTCAGCCTCTCAGTCGTTCGATGTCGGCGAGTTGCGGCAGGTCGAAGATCGAAGTATCGGCCTTGCCGGCCTTGGCCTCGGTGCGGACGCCGCAGCGCAGCTTGGCGGAGCGGGCGCGCGGATTGACCTCCGCCTCGGCCTCGGTCGCCTGCACCGCCTGCTTCGGCTCCGGCTTGAAGATCACCGGCGCCGCCGCGATCTCCGGCAGATGACGCGAGCCGGACGCCTTGCCGGCGCGATCGGCGAAGAAGCGCTTGACGATGCGGTCTTCCAGCGAATGGAAGGTGACGACGACCAGCCGACCGCCAGGCTTCAGCGCCCGCTCGGCGGCGAACAGCGCCGAGACCAGTTCGCCGAGCTCGTTGTTGACGAAGACGCGCAGCGCCTGGAAAACGCGGGTCGCCGGATGGATCTTGTCGGTCATCTTGCGCGGCGTGACGATCTCGATCAGGCCTGCGAGATCGCGCGTGGTCTCGAACGGCTTCTCCAGCCGTTTCTTGTCGATGGCGTGCGCGATGCGGCCCGCCTGGCGCTCTTCGCCGAGGAAGGAGAAGATGCGGATGAGATCGTTGACCTTGGCGCGGTTGACGACATCGGCGGCGCTGACGCCCTCGGCCGACATGCGCATGTCGAGCGGCCCGTTCCTCTGGAAGGAAAAGCCGCGATCGGCCTCGTCGATTTGCATCGAGGAGACGCCGATATCGAGCACGACGCCGTCGAGCCCGCCTTCGGGCGCGAAGTCGTCGAGCTTGCCGAAATTGGTGTGATGCAGGCTGAAGCGGTCAGGATATTCCGCAAGCAGCCCCTGCCCGCCGGCGATCGCCGTGGGGTCGCGATCGAGCGCGATCACCGTCGCGCCCGTCGCCAATATGGCCCGGCTATAGCCGCCGGCCCCGAAAGTGCCGTCGAGAATGGCGCGGCCTTGCTCCGCCCCGAGATGCGCGAGCACCTCGGACAACATGACCGGGATATGACGCATCGGTCCGCCAATGGCATCGTCCGCTCCGTTGCCATGATCCGTCATCGTCCTGTCACCCCGCACCATCAGGAGCCGCGGCTTTCGCCCCGCAACTCCAGTCTCGCCGCATTCTGCGCGGCCAGGAACTGGTCCGGCCGCCACAGCTGAAAGAAATCCGCCCGACCGACGAAGGTCGCCTCGTTTTCGATCCCCGTATAGGTCCGGATGAAATCCGTGACCATCAGGCGACCCTCCGTATCGAGCTTCATGTGAACGCCGCCGCCATGAATGAGCAGCGACATCCGGTTCGCTTCCGGCGCAAACGGGTCCATGTCCTGCAGCCGCCTTTCCAGACGCGCCAGCAGGTCGGGTCCCCCGACATTGATCGCCGGATAGTGGAAATCCTGAAAGCCGTACAGCTCCTCCACCCCCTGCGCGGCAAGCACGGCGCGGAAAGAGGATGGCACCGAGACCCGCCCCTTGGCGTCGACCTTGTTCGTCGCATTGGAAAGGAACCGGCTCATGACGCAATACTTCCGCTTCCAGAAAACGAGCCTCGCTGGGCGAAACCGTCATCCACTTGATTTTGAACGCGAAAGAGAGGTCCTGTCTCGCTTTTGCGCCCAGACCGGAAGGCTGATCCCGCCGGTCTGCACCAGTCTTGAAGCGGGCTGTCTGTCGCCCTTTTTCAGTGCGCTTTTGGGATAGCATGGGACCATATGGGCGTCAATGGGATGGGTCGCCCGCGAACGGGAGGCCGGTCTCCCATTCATAAGCTGTTAAGTTTAACGAAAGGTTGAGAAATGCCCCGAGAAAACGGGCGTGGAGCCCCTTCCCCGAGCGTGAAAAAAATTTCAACTTTTGGAAAAAAAATCGCCAGTCGGCCTGTAAGCCGGGTTCTGTAAGGCTCCGGATCGCTCCGGAACGTGGCAGCCATTCATCTGGGACGCCGCTCGCGCGACGCCTCTCGCAACCCACCCGGACGACTGGCCCGGAAACAGGCCTGCCGCATGAAGCGGACGCGTCGTCCCTATTCGGTCTTGCTCCCGGCGGGGCTTGCCATGCCGTCTCCGTTGCCGGATCCGCGGTGGGCTCTTACCCCACCTTTTCACCCTGACCCGGCATGCCGGGCGGTCTGTTTTCTGTGGCGCTATCCCTGGGGTCGCCCCCGCCGGACGTTATCCGGCGCCGTGTTTCCGTGGAGCCCGGACTTTCCTCACCCCGCGGCCTTTCGACCATATGCTGAGCGCGGCTGCCCGGCCGACTGGCGAGGCGGTCCTTAAAGCAAGGAAGAGGATATGGGAAGGTTTTATTTGGAAAGTCCGAGACGGCGGCGTCAATCAAGCCAAGTCGATGGATGACGCATCCCATGCACGACAACCACGATTTCCACGCCGTAGTCGGTAGGCTCGTATATGGCGATGTATTTGCCTTCGATCAGAATGCGGGCTTTGGCGCCGATCTCCCGGCGAGGAGAACCCATTCCGGGATTGAGGGACACGAGTTCAAACTTCCGCAGAAGGGTCAATATCAACCGATCCGCAGCCGGCTCGTTTTCGCTGGCGATTGCCCGCCATATGTCTTGCAACTGTCGCTTCGCCCGAGGCGACAGGCGATATCTAGCCACGCTGGGCGCGCCGCTCCGCCTTCAACTCGTTGAGGAATTGGATCGGATCAATTTCTTGCGGCTCTCCGCTGGCCTTGCCCTCTGCATATTCGCGCTTGAGAAATTCCAGTTCGAGCGCACGCGCCTTTTCACGTTCTTCGAGCAGGCGGAGGCTATCGCGCATGACATCACTGGCGCTCCCATAACGTCCGCTTTCGACGAGTTCGCGCACGAAGCCTTCGAAGTGATCTCCGATATTGTAAGCCGATGTCATAGCTGCACCTCTCGATCAGCGGACTCTACCAGTTTTTGCGACAAGAGCCAAACGGAACCGCCGGACGAGGTCCTCACACAAACCTCGGCGCAAAATCCGCCGTCGGATAGTCGGGATCGATAATCTCTCCATGCACGAGCAGCTCCGCCCCCAGCCGGCCAATTTCGTCGGAGCTTTTGGCGGCGGCGCCGCAGCCGCCGGCCATGACGAAGATCGAGGGCGCAGAGGTCGGGCCGATCGCCGGATATTTGGTGGGTTTGCCCTGGTCATGCGGATAGGAGGTGACGCAGGTCACGAGCCGAGCCTCCTTGATGTCGAGCGAGGGAACGAGGCGCTTCATCATGCCGACGAGATGATCGAAATTGCGGGGGCTGCCGCCCGACTTGAACCAGTCGCGCACGGCGTCGGTGTTTTCGAGCAGGATGTCGGTCATATCGCCGCCGATTTTCAGATAATGCTTGCCGTCGGGATAGAGGATCGGCGGCAGCATATAGACGCCCAACTCTTCCGGCTCGTCCTCGAAGATCAGCGACGGCATGGAGGCCAGCCGCGCGGCTTCAGCCTCGGAGACTTCGAACAGGCTGATCGTGCGGCCATAGACCTGCATGTCGAGAACGTCCGGCAACAGTCCCGGCTGATTGGTGAAGCCGCCGGCGGCGACCAGCACGCGGGCTGCGCTCACCGTCTCGCCGCCGTTGAGCGTAATCTCAGCGTAACCGTGCTTCTGGGCGATCGACAGCGCCCGATTGCGGATGACATTTGCTCCGGCTTTCTCCGCCGCGATCGTCTGCGCCGCCACCAGCCTGCGCGGGCTGACATAGCCGGCATTCACAGGCTCGAACACAGCGTCGGAGCCGTCGGGGAAACTGAAATAGGGAAATGTAGCCTTGAGACCTTCATCGTCGAGAAGCACAGGCTCGACGCCCACCCGCGCGGCCGCGGCGCGGATATTGGCCATATAGCTCTGGCTGCGGCCGGTCTTGAGGCCGGAGATCAGGCAGCCCTTTTCACCGTAAAAGGTGACGCCGCTCGTGGCCTCGATCTCCCGGTATCGCGCGATCGAGCGGTTGGCGAGCCGCGCCCAGACTTCGTTGGGGTCGATGGTGCGGGTGATGCGGCCCTCGTCGTAATGGCTGGCGAACACGCCCTGATGGTTCGCCCAATCAACAGGCTCGTCGGGCCCGATCAGCACGACGCCCGCAAACTGTTCGGCAAGATGGCGGGCGGCGGCGGAACCGGTGAGGCCGCGTCCGACGACGGCGTATTGGAACTGGGGCATCGGCGGGCTCCGGGCTCGAAATGGCTGATGTCGCTCAGGTTTTATTGCAGAACGAGGCGCAGGAAAACAGCGGCGAGCAGAATGAAAATGCCGAGCGCCATCTTCACTCTGTCGGGCGCGCCGAAAGCGGTCGCGGCCTCTCTCAACTGCTCAGAAGACGCGCCTTCGGCCTTGAGCGGCGCGAGATGTTCGCTGAGCGCGGCGAGCCGGAGCTTGCGCCAGTTGAAGGCGGTCGACAGCGCCACGACGATATAAATGACGCTGACGACGCCGGAAAGGCCGGCGGCGCTCGGAAAGTCCTCCCGGATCGACGGCGCGCGCAGGATGGCGCTGACGACGGAGAGGATCGCTGCGAAAACAGCCAGTTTACCGAGCCGATAGTAGAAGGCGAAGGGTACAGGAAACAGCAGTCCGAGCACGGAGAACGCCCAAGGGTAGCTGCGCTCGCGGATGGCGCGCTGGAAATAGGCGAGCATTTTCGGCTCGTCGGCGAAAGCCCGCGCCACCAGATCGGGATCGAGATCGTCGACGCCGTCGAGCGCTTGCGGCTGGGCGGGCGCATCGGCCGGCCCGCGACGATCGGCGGCGTCCGACAGCGCGTCGATCAGAAAATCGGCGTCCTCGGGCCGCATATGGCGCAGGATGCGCCGATCGTTGGAGAGAAGATCGAAGCGCCGGTCGATTTCGCGCAGCACGCCCGGCTGATCATGCGGCTTGAGATCGCCGGATTGGATCTGGTCGAGGAGGTCGCGCAGCGCCACGCCCAGCGCATCGTCGAACTCGCTGAGCGGCAGGTTTTCGAGCGCGTCGAACACGTTGGCCCAGAGATCCAGCGGTCGCCGCCACGGTTGGGTCTTGCGGGTTTCTTCGAGCAATTCCCAGAGTTGAGGCTGTTCTCCGCCGTCTGAGCCGGGCCCAATGTACGCTTCGATCTCCTCCGGGCGCTTGTCCTGCTGGACGGCCGGCGCCGGATAAGTCAGTTCGACGACAATACGCTGCCTCTCGGACCGCGCCGGGACCTCGGGAGCGTCGCCCAAGGCCGCGACGACATCCTCATCGGTTCTTTCCGCCGCCGACCCGCCAATCGCGAGCAGATCCGCTACAGGGTCTTCCGCCGACTTCATCTGCTCGACCGCGTCGCCGTCGGAGGCGTCATCCCGCTCCTCGTCCGTCGTCACCCAATGGCTTTCCTCCAGCGCCGCGTCGCGCGCTTCCACCAGCGCCTGAAAGCCTGCAGGATCCTCATCCGGCCGCGTCACCTTGAGCCTGCGCGCGTAGGCCTTGCGGATCTCCTTCTGGTCGGAGGTCGCATCGATGTCGAGAATGGTCCAGGGATAGCGACGGGTCATGCTGGCCCGCCTCAATCGCGGTTGAAGACGAATTTGTCGAACTGGTTGAGGAAAGCGCGGAATTCGTCTCTGACAGCCTCGATGTCGCGCAGCCTCTGGTCCTCGATCTCGGCGGTGAACTGCATCAGCCCCTCGGCGATGATCTGCCGATCCTGTTCGAGCGCCTCGGCATAGATGCGTTCGGCCCGCGCGATCAATTCACGGTTTTCCTGCTGGTCGCGCGGGGCGAGCTTGATCTTCGAAAGCTGTTCGAAGCGTTTGGCCAATTCCTTCTCGTCGAGACCGGAATCGTTGGAGAAAACCGTCTTGAACACGTCCTTTGTCGATTGCACCGTCGCCTCGACTTCGAGCGCGCCGTTGATGTCGTAGGTGAAGCGCACATCGACGCTTTCCTGGCCGGCGGGCTTGCGCGGGATCTTCACATTCAGCGTGCCGATATGGACATTGTGCTCGGGGCGGATGTTTTCGCCCTGATAGATGCGCAAGGCGATTTCGGTCTGGTTGTCGGTGACGGTGGTGAAGGGCTCGACACGGCTGATCGGCACGGTGGCGTTGCGCTCGATCAGCGGCGCGACCACCTCCTCCCGCTTGCCGTCGGGACGGGTGCGCATGGAGGCGACGCCGAGGGTAAAGGGGCAGACATCGGTCAGCAGCACATCTTCGACGGCGGCGTCGCGGCTTTTCAGCGCCGACTGGATCACCGCGCCCATCGCCACCACCTCGTCGGGGTTGATGGTCACGAAAGGCAGCTTGCCGAACAGGCGGGCGATCATCTGGCGGATCGCCGGCATGCGGGTCGCGCCGCCCACCAGCACGATGGCGTCGAGTTCGTCCGGGGAAATCGACGAATCGCGCAGCGCCCGTTCGAGCGGATGCCGGAGACGCCGCATCAGGTCGGACGCCTCGGCTTCGAATTCGTCGCGTGTGATCACGCCTTCCAGGACAGCCTGTTCCAGCGCGATGCGATAGTCGAGGCTCGCTTTGCCCGACAGATCGATCTTCAGCGTATCGGCGGCGCGCAGGATGCGCGCCTGGTCGATCCTGCCGAGGCTGGCCCGATCGACATTGCTCTTTCGCAGCAGAAGGCCCGCCAGCGCTTCGGTGAAATCGTCGCCGCCGAGGAAATTATCGCCGGCCGAGGCGCGGATTTCGAAGACGCCGTCATATTTGTGCATGATCGACACGTCGAACGTGCCGCCGCCGAGATCGAAGACGAGGAACTGGCCGTCGTCGCGCGTCTCCAGGCCATAGGCCAGCACCGCCGCCGTCGGCTCGTTGATCAGGCGCTCGACATTCAGGCCGGCGAGCTTGGCCGCATTGATGGTCGCCTTGCGCTGGCCGTCGTTGAAATAGGCGGGACAGGAGATCACCGCCTCGGTGATCTCCTCGTCATATTTGGATTTGTAGTCGTCGACCAGCGCGCGCAGGATGAAGGACGAGAGTTCCTCGGCGCGAAAGCTTCGCTTGCCGAGCGACACCACCCGGTCCGTCCCCATCCAGCGCTTGAACGACATTACGGCCGCGTCGGGATTGGTGAGCGCCATTTCCCTGGCGGCGGCGCCCACGACGATCTCGCCATTCTGGTCGACATAGACGGCCGATGGCGTAAGAAATCCGCCATTGGCGTTTTCGATCAATCTGGCCTTGCCGTCCTCGAACACGCCGATCAGGGAATTGGTCGTTCCGAGGTCGATTCCGACAATAGCCATTTTGATCCCGCGCACTGTTTATACAGAGTGTTTCTTAGTCAGTGTGAACTCTCCGGACAACAGAAAGTTGCTCACCTCTCCGGCAACGCCCGCAGCAGCCGATGCAGCGTGTCGATCGTCGAGGCGTCAGCCACGCCATCGACGCGCTCGGGGCGGAAATGCCGCTGGAAAGCCTCGACCACGCCTTCGGTGCGGTGGCAGAAATCGCCGCTGACCGGGGCGTTGTATCCGTAGAGCGCCAGCATTGCCTGCAGCGCTTCGACCGGCGGGCCCGCGTCGCCGCGCTGGAAGAACCGTCCGCCGGATATCGGCGCCGGCTCGACATGATGGCCGATCCCCGCTTCCGCCAAGGCTTGCCACGGAAATTTCTCGCCCGGATCGACCTTGCGGACGGGCGCGACATCGGAATGTCCGAGCACATGTTCGGCCCGAATTGCGTGACGGGCGACGATGTCGCGACAGAGCGCGATGACCGATTCGATCTGCTCGGGTTGAAAATCCGGCAAGCCCCCCGGATGGCCGGCATTGGCGATCTCGATGCCGATCGAGCGGGAGTTGATGTCCGTTTCACCCTTCCAGAAGCTCGCGCCGGCATGCCAGGCGCGTTTGTCTTCGGCCACCAGCTGGCTGACCCGCCCGTCCTCCCAAACCAGATAGTGACAGGACACTTCGCTTTCAGGACGCCGCAGCCAGTCGAAGGCCGCTTCGGCGCTCGGCATGCCCGTGTAATGCAGGATGATCATGTCGGGAGCGGACACACCCTTGCGATCGCCGAAATTGGGGGACGCAGCCACGACGGCGCGCGCGAAATCGGGAGGAAATTCTGTCATCAAGGCACTCGGATGCTGGCGTCAGGCCGCGCGAAGCTCGCGCTCGATGGCGGCGTAGGCGGCGTTATACTTGGCCATGCGCTCATGCGCCACCGCTTGGAACGACGTCGGCAGCCCCCGCGCGATCATCATGTCGGGATGATGCTCGCGAACCAGCAACCGATATTGCTGCCGAATGGTGTGGAAATCGTCCTTTCGCGACACGCCGAGCACGCTGTAGGGATCGGCGCCTTCGACATAGACGTGCCGGGCGAGAATCTGGGCGAAGCGCTCCTCGGAAATCTCGAAGATCGCGGCCACATGTTCGAGATAGGCCATTTCACGCTCATGCACCGCCCCGTCCGCTTTGGCGATGTGGAACAGGCCGTCCATGACGTTTTCCAGCATCGCGCAATCGGGATGTCCGGAACTGCAGAGCCCTGACAGCTTTTCGGCATAGGCTTCGTAACCTGCCACATCCTGTTTGGCGAGATTGTAGAGACGGGCCACGTTGCGCGCCTCTTCGTCAGGATAGTCGAAAATCTGCTGGAACGCTTCGATCTCGTTTGGCGTCACGATCCCGTCTGCCTTGGCCATCTTGGCGGACAGAGCAATGACGGCGACGGAAAAGGCGACCTTGCGGCGCGTTTCCGGGTCGCCTTCGAAGACGGTGCGAATCGCCTCGATCAGGCTCGACAAGGCGTTTGTCGCGGTGTCGGCGACGGCGCTGAAGAGCTTTTCCCAAAAAGACATGTTTGCGTCCGGCCGCCTGATGAGGAGTTGAAGCAAAGGGTGACCAATTGTCGGCTCAAAAGCAAGCCATGACGAGAATGAAATTTCCGTAATGCAAATTGATCGGAAACGATCTTTCCGCGCATTTTCCGTCAACAGCGCGCCTCGTCCCGCCCGTGCTGGCGCATGGAATCAAAAGCGGTCCCGTTTGCGCAACGGAACCGCTTCTGGCGACCGAAATGTCGGTCTGCGAATGCTTACGGGCAAACGCGCTGCTTGGTGATCACCGTCTTGTTGTTGGTGACCTTCTTCACGGTCTTGGTATAGCATGCCTGGCGGACGACCACCTTCTTGACCACGGGCGGGCGGACGATCACGCGCTGGGCCGGCGGATTCGGCGCCACGCGGATGGTGAGGCTGTCGGCGGCGGCGGGGCCGGTGAAGGCTGCGGCGAGGCCGAACGTGGATGCTGCAACAAGCATTTTGAGCGAGGTCTTCATCGATTTTCTCCTTGAAGCTCTGTGATCCGTCATCGGCTTGAAAACGCCGGCATGCGCCGAAAGGTTCCGTGACCGGCAAGGACGGCGAGGACCGGACGCTTATCCACAAGGGCGCTCGCATCGCGGCTGCTTTTGAATCGTTTAAGTTCCGGGGGGCGGCCGCGTGCGCGCTCGGGCGGCCTGTTCTTCATCATCTCTTCACTTTACAGAGGAAGCAGGCTGGCCCATCGATGCCGGCTGCAAAGGCTAACGCCGCATGGGAGATTCCAATCATGGCCAAACAAAAAGCCGCAATGCTGACAGCCGGCGGGCTCGCGCCCTGCCTGTCTTCCGCCGTGGGCGGACTGATCGAGCGTTATAGCGACGTCGCCCCCGAGGTGGAGCTGATCGCTTATCGTTCGGGTTATCAGGGCGTGCTTCTCGGCGACAGCATCCAGATCACCAAGGAGATGCGCGAAAAGGCGCATCTGCTGCATTATCACGGCGGCTCGCCGATCGGGAACAGCCGCGTGAAGCTGACCAACGCCGCCGACTGCGTCAAGCGGGGCCTGGTCAAGGAAGGCGAAAATCCGCTGCGCGTGGCCGCCGAACGGCTGACCCGCGACGGCGTCACCATTCTCCACACGATCGGCGGCGACGACACCAACACCACGGCGGCCGATCTCGCCGCCTATCTCGAAGCCAACGGCTACAAGCTCACCGTGGTCGGCTTGCCCAAGACCGTCGACAACGACGTGGTGCCGATCAGGCAGTCGCTCGGCGCCTGGACGGCGGCGGAAGTCGGCGCGCACTTCTTCGACCATGTGTCGAACGAACAGAGCGCGGCGCCGAAAACGCTGGTCGTGCATGAAGTCATGGGACGCCATTGCGGCTGGCTGACCGCCGCCACAGCGCGCGCCTATATCCAGGACACCAAGGGCCGCGACTATGTCGAGGGCCTGATGATGAACACCCAGCTCAAGAACATCGACGGGATGTATCTGCCGGAAATCGCCTTCGACCTCGAGCAGGAAGGCGCCCGCCTGCGGCAGATCATGGAAAAGACCGGCTTCGTGACCATCTTCGTCTCCGAAGGCGCAGGCCTCGATACGATCGTGGCCGAACGCGAGTCCTCCGGCGAGCATGTGAAGCGCGACGCCTTCGGCCATGTGAAGATCGACACGATCAATGTCGGCAACTGGTTCTCCAAACATATCGGCCACATGATCGGCGCCGAACGCGCCATGGTGCAGAAGTCCGGCTACTACGCCCGTTCCGCCCCGGCCAATCGCGACGACCTCCGGCTGATCCAGAGCATGGTGGATCTGGCCGTCGAAAGCGCGCTCAACCGCGTCTCCGGCGTCACCGGCCATGACGAGGACCAGAACGGCAAGCTCCGCACGATCGAGTTCTCCCGCATCAAGGGCGGCAAGCATTTCGACACCGACCAGCCGTGGTTCTCGGAGGTGATGGACTATATCGGACAGCCCTGGCGGGCCGTCTGACACCCGAAATATGCGGCGCGAAAGCCTGTTTTCGCGCCGCATAGCCGAATTTCTTAATTTAGTTTTTCTTACGGTTAACCGTCTGGCGTTCAGCAGAATTGATGCGTCGTTCTCCGCCTGCAGTTGTGCCGCCGATCCGCTTTTCCCTCATGCGCCGTCATTGGGCTCCAGCGTCAGGAAGTCCCCAGGCCATCACAAGACCGTGAAGAGTCAGGCACTTCTGCTCTTGCGCTCGTCCCGCCGACATTCATGCCTCGTCCGCCCGACGGCGTGAATTAACCCGTCGTTAACCATGATCCTTCATCATCCGTTAAGCATATTAGCGCGGACAAAAATGTAACCGATGATTTTATTCCAGATGCAGTAATCAAGCGTGGATTGAACTGGCGGGAACGGCGGCTTGTCTGGCGTTCCTTAATCGAGTATCAGGACGTAACGATTTGTGAAGACTCTCCGCCTCCGAAGGGAGGACGGACCTCAACAAAGCGGACGGGGTTAATGAGAAAATACGTGACGCATGCCACACGGATCGCGCTGATTTCAGGCGCGGTGGGACTGACGGCGTCCTGCCAGTCCGCCAAGGTCAACTCGGCGAAACTGGAGACGAAGCCGGCGGCGCAGCAGGTGGCGATGACCACGCAGCTTCAGACGGTCAATACGTCCAGCACGGCGATGCTGACCACGACGCCGACTCCGATCTCGCCCGTCGATCTCGCCACCGACAAGACCGTATCGATGGCCTACGCCATCCCCTCCCCCAAGCCGATCACCGACGCGGCCCAGGCCTTCAACGCGGTGGAAGTGGCTTCGGTCGATCCTTCGGCAATGGCGGAACTGACGCCGACTTCGGCGCCGACCCCGATTCTCCAGCAAACGGCGACCGCCGCGGACGCTCCAGCGCAGCCGACCGCGACCGCCGAGACCGCTTCGGCGGCGGCGCAGTCCACCCTCGACACGACGACCGAGCCCGCCGCGAAGCAAGCGCGCAAGACGGCGGTCATGGCCGACAGTTTCGGTCAGCCCGATGTCGCCGCGATCTTCGCCACGCGCCTCGGGGCGCCTGCCGCGAAGCCCGCGGCCAGCATTCAGGTCGCCAGCGCCGATCCCTCGGCCGCCACGGCTTTCGCAGCCCAGCCGTCGGCCAGCGCCTTCAGCTCCATCACGTCGAGCAAGAACCCCGATCTCAATCAGCTCATTTCCAAATATGCGGCGCTCTACGAGGTGCCCGAGCATCTGGTCCACAAGGTCGCGCGGCGCGAAAGCAATTACAATCCCGGCGCCGTGCATCGCGGCAATTTCGGCCTGATGCAGATTCGCTATCGCACCGCCCAGGGCATGGGCTACAAAGGCTCGCCGAACGGCTTGCTCGATGCGGAAACCAATCTGAAATATGCGGTGAAATATCTACGCGGCGCCTGGCTGACCGCCGACAAGGACGTCGCCAAGGCCGACTGGCTCTATCGCACCGGTTATTATTACCAGGCCAAGAAGAAGCAGCTTCTGGAAGTCATTCACGCGGATTGATTCGGAGCTTGGCGCCGATCAGACCGGCGCAGCTTCGAACCGCCTCTGGCGATATCGCGCCGCCAACGCCCTCACCAAGACAATCAGCTTGCGCCGGACGCGGCGGCGTCGTGGGACGCTCGACAGAGCGTCGCCGCTTGACGATCATTGTCCGGCGACCGAACCGCACGCACCGCGCAAGACGACGTGCGGTCTCGGCTCACTCGACGAGAATGGTCAAGGCTGCGCCGGTTCCGGCTCGGGTTCCGGCAGAGGCTCCAAGGTCGCGGCGAGCAACGCCTTGACCAAGGGCGCAGGATCATAGCCGAGCGCAGAGGGCGTCAGGCCCAGCCGGACGACGACGAGATTGGCCGAGGGGATCATCGCGATAGACTGGCCGTCATGGCCGAGCGCCCAGAAGGCGTCGGCGGGAAGGCCAGTCTCTTCGACCGTAGCGCGACCGGCGCCGCTTTTCCAGGCCAGAGCCTCCGTATAACGCCCGCCCGACAGGGCGCTCGCGCGCCCGACGCGCTCGATATAGTCGACCGGCAGGATCTGTTCGCCGTTCCAGTCGCCGCCATTGGCGAGCAGCAGACCGAAGCGCGCCCAGTCCCGCGGCGTCGCATAAAGCAGCGAACCGGCGGAGAACGTGCCCGTCTCATCCGTCTCGAAAATAGCCGACCGCATGCCGATGGGCGCAAACAGCGCCTGACGCGGATAGGCGAGCGCAGCGTCACGATCGGCGAACGTGTCCTGCACCGCCCGCGCCAGCAGCACCGCCGTGCCGGTGGTGTATTCGAACGTTTCGCCCGGCTGGGCTTCGAGCGGCTTGTCGCGCACGAATTTCGCCTGGTCGGGCTCGAGAAACAGCATGCGGGTGACGTCGTCGACATCGCCATAGCTCTCATTGAGAGACAGGCCGCTGGTCATCGCCATCAGGTGCGCGACGGTGATGTCGGCGCGACCATCGGTCCAGTCGGGGAAAAGCTTGGCCTTGTCCCAGGAGAGCGCGCCGTCCTGCATGCGCAGCGCGGCGAGCGCGCCGGCGACCGTCTTGGTCATGGACCAGCCGAGCAGCGGCGTCTCCGCATTGAAACCGGGCGCATAGGCCTCGGCGATGAGGCGGCCGTCCTTCACCACCACCAACGCCCGAGCGCCGGGTCCGATCAGCTTGGGATCGGCGAGCAGCGCTTCGGCGCGCGCGTCGGCGCTGCGGCTGACCGTATCGCCCAGCGGCCATTCGAAATCGGAAACAGGCGGTATCACGGGCGGGTTCTTGAAGGCCACGGCGCGGACTGCGTCGGGATCGCCGTTCGGGGCCGACGCACAGCCGAGACCAGGGCGATAAACGGCCGTTTCGGCGGCGAGGAAGCCGAACAGCTTGGCCGTCACGAGGTCCTGGCCCTTGGACACCGATACATATTTGAGCAGCCAGTGGCCGGGGGCCTGCACGTCGTCGGCCAGCACCTCCTCCGCCTTGCGGCCGGAGACGAAGACGCTGGAACAGACGATCTTGGCCGAATAGGCGTTGGCGACGCGAAACTCTTCGGGCGGATTGATGTATAGCCAGCCGACGGCGCCGATGGCGGCGACGACGACGAGAGCGACCAGCCAGGCCAGGATCCGGGCGATGAGTTTCATAGAGAGTCTCCACAATAGAATGAACTGCGTCGACCTCGAAGGAAAGCCTTTGGGGGCTGTTGCTTTCCAATGAAGTCAACGCAGTTCAGGTTTCCTGTCTTGAGCAGGAAATCGGTTGTTGGGGAAGAGCGAAGGGGCGCGCCTTCCCCAACTTCCGAGCGCGGTTCAGGCGCTTGCGAAGTGGGCGGGCCCTAGGGGCGATGGACCCGCAGCCACAAACAGCGACTGAACCGTATCTGCAGCGATCGGGCGGGAGATCATGTAGCCCTGCAGCGACGTCGCGCCCAGTCCTACCGCCAGATCCAATTGTGTCTGTGTTTCGACGCCTTCGATCGTCGCGCCGATGTTGAACGCCTTTCCAAGCCGAACCATGATGTCGACCAGTTCGCGGTCCTGGCCGCCGTCGCCCAGGCCCCGTGCGAAGGAGCGATCGACCTTCAACTGGTCGAGCGGAAACCGTCTCAGGTGGTTGATCGACGAGCAACCCACGCCGAAATCGTCGAGGGCGATACGCACGCCCATGTCTTTGAGGGCGAGAAGCGCCAGGCGAATACCGTCTTCGTCGACGAGGAAGGCTTCTTCCTTCACCTCGATCGTCAACCGGCGCGGATCGACGCGATGCTGGTCCAGGCATTGCCGGACATGCCGCACAAGACCGGGATCGCGAAACTCGTCGCCGCTGACATTCACCGACACGCCGATTTCCTCGGGCCAATCGGCTGCGTTGGCGATCGCCTTGGAAAACACCATCCGACCGATGCGCATGATATGCCCGGAACGCCGCGCCACATCGAGAAAAGCGTCCGGCCGCAGTACGCCGCGACGCGAATGCCGCCAGCGCAGCAGGGCCTCGAATGCGTTCACGCGCCGCTGTTCGGCATGCATGATCGGTTGGTATTCGAGGAAGAATTCGTCGTTGCGCACGCCCGCGGCGATCTCTTCTTCGAGACGCGCCTGTTCGTCGACCGCCCGGCCGAGCGCCGGCGTATGAAAGATATGAGTCGAGCCGGTCACGTCCTTGGCGACATAGAGCGCGCTGTCGGCGCGGCGCATGAGGTCGCCGATATTCTGGTCGTTCTCTTCGATGTAGCAGACCCCGATCGACACGCTGCAGGCCACGCGGCCGCCGCCGAGATCATAAGGCTCGGCCGCCGCAGTCTCGATCACCCGGCAGAGACGCTCGACGTCGCTGTCGCGCGGCTCGCCTGCTACGGTGACGACGAACTCATCGCCGCCGAGGCGAAACAGCCGCGCCAGCGGACCGAGAACGGCGCCGAGGCGGGCGGCGAAGGCGCGCAGCAACTCGTCGCCGGCGTCGTGGCCCAGCATGTCGTTGACCTGCTTGAACTTGTCGAGATCCATCAGCAGGATCGCCGGGCGGAAGCGGCCATGCCGCTTGGCTTCGACGAAGCGCTCGATTTCGAGTTCGAGGGCGCGCCGATTGGCCGCGCCGGTCAAGCGGTCGCGAAGCGAGAGTTCGAAAAGTTGCCGGGCGGCGCGGTCACGCTGTTCGAGACGACGCTCGAGCGCCTCCTTCAGCGCGCCGATGCGATGAAAGGCCAGCCCGCACAAGATGGGGGCCGTCAGCATGAGAGCCTGGGTCGGCGTCAATCCCGTCGATGCGACGGGCGCTCCCTTCACTCTCGTCACGGCTTCCGCCGTCAATCCGATTATGGGCAATAACGCCCCTATTGCCGAGCCAGCGAAAGCATATCGCTGAGACATCCTCGGCAGAAACGTTCGCAACATCATGTTCGCCGCTCCTGGTGATGAATCAGAAGCTAGTCGCGAAGTCTTAACTTGCGGTAAACGGATTCCGCGTCCGGCGGTTCAATTCGGGCCAATCGCCCACAATCTTCGTCATCAAACCGTCGCGCATTTGCAATATTCGCTACGCATCCGTTGGATCGAGGGGATTGCACATGATCGACGCCATCATCCGCAAGCGACGCATCGGCCTTGACGAGCGCTTGAAGGGCGCTCTGCTTCAGCATCGGGCGCTCAGCCTCGACGGAATATCGGAGCGCATCTTCGGACTTCTCTTCTCAGGTCTCGTCTATCCGCAGATTTGGGAAGACCCCGAAGTCGACCTCGCCGCGATGGAGTTGGAGCCCCATCACCGCCTGCTGACGATCGCTTCCGGCGGCTGCAACATGTTGACCTATCTCGCCAAGGGTCCCGAGAGCATCGACGTCGCCGATCTCAACGCCAGCCACATCGCGCTCAACCGGCTGAAGATCGCCGCCTTCCGCCATCTTCCCGCCCATGCCGACGTGATGCGCTTTTTCGGCGCCGCCAACGAGCGGGCCAACAGCGCCGCCTATGAGCGCTTCATCGCTCCGCATCTCGATGCGAAGAGCCGTCGCTACTGGGAAGGCCGCCGCCTGAACGGCAAGCGCCGCATCGAAGTGTTCAACGGCAATTTCTACCGCACGGGCCTGCTCGGCCGCTTCATCGGCGCCAGCCACATCGCCGCGCGCTTCTACGGCGTCGACCTCAACGAGCTCATGCAGGCCCGCAGCCTCGAGGAACAGCGCGATTTCTTCGATCGCCGCATCGCCCCCGTCTTCGATCGCAAGGCGGTGCGTTGGATCACGGCGCGCAAGAGCTCGCTGTTCGGCCTGGGCATTCCGCCGCGCCAGTTCGACGAACTCGCCAGCCTGACCGACGAAAAGACGCTGGCCGGCGTGTTGCGCCAACGGGTGGAGAAACTGGCCTGTCATTTTCCGCTCCAGGACAATTATTTCGCCTGGCAGGCTTTCGCGCGTCGCTACCCTCGGCCGACCGAAGGAAAGCTGCCGCCCTATCTGGCGCTCGACAATTATCAGGCGATCCGCGCCAATCTCGACCGCGTCACGCTGCACCATGACAATGTCGTGCATATTCTCGAGGGCAAGGCGGCCGCAAGCATGGACCGCTACGTGCTGCTGGACGCGCAGGACTGGATGACCGACGCGCAGATCGACACGCTCTGGCGTGAAATCACCCGCACCGCCCGGCCCGGCGCGCGCGTCATCTTCCGCACCGCGGCGGACAAGAGCATCGTGGCGGGCCGCCTCGCGCCGGAGATCGACGCCGCCTGGCTTTATCGCCGCGAACAGTCGGTCGCGCTCGGCAGAAGGGATCGCTCCGCCATCTATGGCGGCTTCCACATCTACGAGAAGACGCCATGACCGACCAGACCCTCGCCGCCCGCAATCATTCCGGCCTGATGGACGACATCTACCGCCATCAGCGCCATATCTATGATCTCACCCGCAAATATTACCTGCTCGGCCGCGACGAGACGATCCGCGGGCTGACGATGACCGCCCGGCAGAGCCTGTTGGAAGTCGGCTGCGGCACGGGCCGCAATCTGGCGCTCGCCGCAAGACTGCACCCCGGCATTCGCCAATTCGGCCTCGACATATCGGCGGAAATGCTGGCGAGCGCAGAGAAGACGCTGACCATCGAAGGCATGCCGGCGCCCGTGCTCCGCCTGGCCGACGCTGCGCGCTTCACGCCGGCCGAATTCGGGGTGGCGGGTTTCGACCGCATCCTGATTTCCTATGCGCTCTCCATGATCCCGGACTGGGAGCGCACGATCGAGCAAAGCGTTCAGGCGCTGAAGCCCGGCGGCTCGCTGCACGTGGTCGATTTCGGCCAGCAGGAGAATCTGCCGACGCCGTTCCGCACGATGCTGTTCGCCTGGTTGGGGCGCTTTCACGTTTCTCCCCGAGCAGATCTCGGGACGGTCATGGAGAAACATTCGCAGGCGAATGGGTGCGATTTCGAATTTTCGTCGCTGCGGCGCGGTTACGCCTGGCGGGCGATCATCCGGCGCTCCCGGGGCTGACACGGGCAGTTGCCCTCGCCGAAAGCGACGCGCAAGCCGAAAGATGCAATTTCCGCTTGGAAACTAACCGATTCTTTACGATGATGCCGCAGGATCGGCGCTTACGCCCTGAGTTGACGTGATGAGCGGCAGGCGGCAGGGGTTTTGTATTGCGTCTTATCGGGGGAAAAATGCGTCGCTTCGCGCTTTTCGTCATGCCCTTGCTGCTAGCGATGGCGTCATGCTCGTCTGTCGAGTACGACCTCGTGGAAACGGCCTCCGTGCCTCCGCGCTTCCAAGACATGGATCCGCAGGATTTCGGGCCGAAGACCCCGCATCACCATCCTGTCCATGGCATCGACGTATCCAAATGGAACGGCGACATCGACTGGCGGCAGGTGCGCGGCTCCGGCGTCGCGTTCGCCTTCATCAAGGCGACCGAGGGCAAGGACAATATCGACAACCGTTTCCACGACAACTGGCGCGCCGCCAAGGCCGCCGGGGTGCCGCATGCGCCCTATCACTTCTACTACTTCTGCTCGACCGCCGATCAGCAGGCCGATTGGTTCATCGCCAATGTGCCGAAGGCCGCCATGGTGCTGCCGCCGGTGCTCGACGTGGAATGGAACGGCGAGTCCAAGAACTGCCGCTATCGTCCGTCCAAGCTGACGGCCGTGCAGGAATTGCAGCGCTTCCTCAACCGTCTCGAAGCCCATTACGGCAAGCGTCCGATCATCTACACCACGGTCGATTTCCATCGCGACATTCTCGTCGGCGAGTTCAAGAATTATCACTTCTGGCTGCGCGCGGTGGCTGATCACCCCAACAACATCTATACGGACCGCCGCTGGGCTTTCTGGCAATACACCAGCACCGGGCGCATTCCCGGCATCAAGGGCGACACCGACATCAACGTCTTCGCCGGCTCCAAAAAGAACTGGCGCAACTGGCTGACGGCCGTCGCAGAAATGTGACCTCGGGCGTGAAGCCCGCGACCGCCGGTCCCGCTTCACGCCTTCCTATCCTCTGGGATTTTGGCTTGCATCCGCCATAATTCTCTGAAAAACCTTTCGCGAAAATTGCTCTTTCGGAAGGTTCATCATGCAGCGATCGCTGACCGCTTCCCTCTTCTGCGCGATGACCGCGCTGACCTCCCTTCCCGCTTCGGCCCAGACGGCCGAACCCGCTCAGCCGGCGGCGCCCGCCGTGGCCTGCGGCGGCGATCTCGCAGCCTTCCTCGACGGCGTGAAGGCCGAAGCCATGGCGCAGGGTATTTCGGCGACCGCCGCCGATGAGGCGCTGGCCGGCGCGCGCATCGACAACAAAGTTCTTTCGATGGACCGCGGCCAGGGCGTCTTCCGCCAAACCTTCCTCGAATTCTCCAAACGCGTCGTCAGCCAGGCGCGGCTCGATATCGGCCGGCGCAAGATGAAGGACCATGCCGCAACCTTCGCCAAGGCTGAGGCCGATTATGGCGTGCCGGCCCCGGTGATCACCGCCTTCTGGGCGTTGGAGACCGATTTCGGCGCCGTACAGGGCGATTTCAACACCCGCAACGCGCTGGTGTCGCTGGCGCATGACTGCCGCCGTCCCGAACTCTTCCGGCCGCAATTGATCGCTCTCGTCAAGATGGTCGCCGACGGTGATCTCGATCCTCAGACCAACACCGGCGCCTGGGCGGGCGAAATCGGCATGGTGCAGATGCTGCCCAAGGACATCATCGCCTATGGCACGGATGGCGACGGCGACGGCCATGTAAACCTCAAGAAGAGCGACGACGACGTCATTCTCACCGCCGCCCGCTTCATCCAGAGCCTGGGCTTCCGCAAGGGCGAGCCCTGGATCCAGGAAGTCACCCTGCCGGACAATGTGCCATTCGAGAAAAGCGGTCTCGGCGGAAGTCTGAAGGCGCAGGACTGGTTCGCGCTCGGCGTCACGCCCCGCGACGGCAATACGGGTTTCGGCCAACTCGACGCGGCGCTGGTGCTGCCGCAGGGGAGGTTTGGACCGGCCTTCCTGACTTATCCAAACTTCGCCATCTATCTCGAGTGGAACAAGTCGTTCATCTACACCACCTCCGCCGCCTATTTCGCCACGCGGCTGGCCGGCGCGCCGCCCTACCAGAAGGGCAATCCCGAACCCGGTCTCGACACCGACTCGATGAAGGCGTTGCAGACCAAGCTGCAGGCGCTTGGCCACGACGTCGGCAAGATCGACGGCATTCTCGGCGGCGGCACCCGCGTCGCCATCCAGAAGGAACAGCAGCGCCTGGGCATGCCCGCCGACGGCTGGGCGACGCCCGCTCTTCTGAACGCCCTATGATTTTTCGGGTGGCGGATCAGTCCGCCCTCGCCTAGACCTCTCCCGCAGGCAATTCGGGAGAGGACGCATCGTGAACGCCGCCACCGACGCAAAATCCACCATATCGCCCCTCGCCTGGGCGCTGCTGATCCTGCTGGGGCTGCTTTGGGGCGGCTCCTTCTTTTTCGCGCGTGTGGCCGTTCAGCATGTGCCGCCGCTGACGCTGGCGCTGTCGCGCTTCGTGATTGCGGCGGTGGCGCTGCATGTCTACCTGCGTGGACGCGACGGCTTCTACGACACGCTTCGCCGCCGCGCCGGCGCTTTCCTGCTGCTCGGCCTGCTCAACAACGCCATTCCGCACAGTTTCATCTTCATCGGCCAGACGCATATCGGAGCGGGGCTCGCCTCCATCCTCAACGCCACGACGCCGGTCTGGACGGTGTTGATCGCGCATGGTTTGACCAAAGACGAAAAGCTGACGCCCCGGAAATTCGCCGGCGTCGTCCTCGGTCTCCTCGGCGCGGTGCTGCTGTTTTCACCGCATCTCGGCGCGGGCGCCGATGCGCCGCTCTGGGCGCTGGCCCTGCCGCTGCTGGCGGCGGTCTCCTATGGCTTCGCCGCGATCTTCAGCAAGCGTTTTCGTGGCGTCGATCCCACCGCGATCGCCGCGGGACAATTGACCGCCTCGACTTTGATCATGGCGCCCGTGGCCTTGATCGTCGACCAGCCATGGAGCCTGGCTTTGCCGCCGCCGGGAGCGCTTGCCGCCATGCTCGCGCTGGCGCTCGTCTCCACCGCCTTCGCCTATATCCTGTTTTTCAGGATCATCGGTCTGGCGGGCGCAACCAATGCGTCGCTGGTGACGCTGCTCGTGCCGCCGAGCGCCATTCTGCTGGGCATCGTGTTTCTGGGCGAGCGCCTGGAAATCATCGAATGGGCGGGCATGGCGGTGATCGCAACGGGTCTGGTGGTGCTCGACGGCAGACTCGCGCTGCTGATGCGCCGCCGGCTGCTCCACAATTGAACCCCTTAAAAAGTATGGTGAATCAGAGGTTCATCTTCATTTTTCAGTCAGCTCTGTGAAAAAAATGTGAAATCGTGAAAATCTATGAATTTCATGGAGTTGGATCTGTGGATTGTTGCGTGTCCGCCTTATTTCGCCGCACTGCGTCATAATTTCCGCTTTCCAGCGACGCCAAAACGCGCTTAACTCTCTTCGTCAACACGAGCAGGAGGTTCGAGCATGGGAATTACTCAATCCCTCAATATGGTGTTGGTTGGCGCGGCATTTTTGTTCGTCGGCGTAATGCTGTTCATCTGACAAGACGCGCCGGGAGAGGCCGAACCACAAGGCTTCGACGGAATTTGGAGGCGCCGGATCCCAGGATCCGGCGCCTTTTTCATTCAGGCGAATGACGGGCTCAGGCGGCGATGGTGAGCGCCGGCATTTCAAACCGGGCAGGCTCGAAGCCGGACAAACGCAACGCCTCGGAGGTCAGCGCGGATCGGTTCATCGTATAGATATGGAACTGGTCGACGCCGCGTCGAATGAGGTCCAGCACCTGGGTCGCCGCAAGTTCGGCGGCGCGACGGAAACGCTCCTCTGCGTGATCCTCGACCGGGCCGAGCGTCTGCACGACGAAATCGGGCACGCTTGCGCCGCACAGACCCGCGAAACGCTGCACCTGGGCGAGGTTCTGGATCGGCAGAATACCCGGCACGATGGGGATCGTCACCCCGGCGGCCAGCGCCTTGTCGACATAACGCTCATAGAGATCATTGTCGAAAAAGAACTGCGTCAACGCGCGATCGGCGCCCGCGTCGGCCTTGCGCTTGAGATTGTCGATCTCGGCGGCCCAATCGGCGCTTTCCGGGTGCCGTTCCGGATAGGCGGAGACGGAGATGTCCAGGCCGCCGATGTCGATCAGACCCGCGACGAGATCCGAGGCATAGGCGTATCCTTCCGGATGCGGCGCGTAAGCCTGGCCGAAGCCGCCCTGCGGATCGCCGCGCAGGGCGACGATGCGGCGGACGCCGGCCCGCTTGAGATCCGCCACCACCTGGCGAACCTCGTCGCGGCTCGATCCGACGCAGGTCAGATGCGAGGCGGCGTCCAGCCCATGCTCGCCGAGAATGGTCGAGACCGTGTCGAGCGTCGTGTCACGCGTGGTGCCCCCTGCTCCATAGGTGACGGAGACGAATTCCGGCTGCCACTTCTTGAGATCGTCGACCGTATCCCACAGCTGCCTGGCGGCGTCGGCGTTCTTGGGCGGAAAGAATTCGAAGGACAAGGCAATGTCGCGGCAATATTTGGTCATGTCAGGATCTCCTGCTCGTGGCCGAAAACGCAGGCGCGCTGTCGGCGGCGATTTCAATGCGGCGGTCGCGGGCAAGCCATATGGTCACGGTCAACGCCTCGCCCGCCGTTTCCGGGGTCAGGTCCTTGACCTCGACGATATCGAGGCCAATCTCTTCGAGCCAATCGGACATCTGCTGATGCGAGAAACCGAGGCGGGCGTGGTGATGGTCGCTGCGGAGACTGTCGAGGCCGTGAGGGGCGAAGTCGACCACGACGAGCCGCCCCCCCGGCCTGAGCATTCGGGCGGCCTCCGCCAGCGCCAGTTCGGGATTTTCGAGGAAGTGCAGCACCTGATGGATCGAGACGAGATCGTAGGTCTCGCTTTCGAGCGGCAGATTGAAAATGTCGCCGAGCCGGATCGTCGCCTTCGCGAGCCCCGCCTTTTCGAGATTCGCCCGGGCCACGGCGAGCATTTCGCGGCTGGCGTCGACGCCGGTCGCACTGCGATAGATGCCCTCGAACAGCTGCAGCAGCCGGCCGGTGCCGGTGCCGAGGTCGAGAAAGGCGTCGACAGGGCGCGCGCCCACCATGGCGCGCAGCGCCGCCTCCACTTTCGCCTCGGCGACATGCAGCTTGCGGAGCTGATCCCAACCCTCGGCGTTCTGGCTGAAATATTCGCTGGCCTTCTCGGCGCGGCTGGCGCGCACCTGCACCAGACGCGCCTGATCACGGGTGATGACGGCGTCGGCGACGGAGGCGCTTTCGATGATCTTGCGGGTGAGAGCGGCGCTCTCGCCGTCGCGGAGCAGCCGAAACCAGGCCCAGGCGCCTTCCTGGTAACGCTCGATCAGTCCCGCCTCGGCGAGAAGCTTCAGATGACGCGAGATGCGGGGCTGCGACTGGCCGAGAATTTCGGTAAGATCGCTGACGGTGAGATCGCCCGAAGACAGCAGCACCAGCAGACGCAGCCGCGTCGGCTCGGCCGAGGCTTTGAGAATTTCCACCAGACTGTTCAGCGAGAAGCCGCGATCATTAGCCATGCAACACCCAATCAAGACATAAACATATCTTTATATGTTTTCATTGATGGCGCAAGAGGAAAATCAAATGGCGCGCGGAGAAAACTTTCCGTCACATTCGAAACGATCGCGGCCCTAGGACCTGACGCCTGTCAAATTCCGATGCCCGCACAAAAAGAAACCCCCGGCGCGGGCCGGGGGTTTCCGAAGCGTCTCGAGGAAGCGTCTCAGCGCGTCAGGCGCTTATAGGTGACGCGGCTCGGATTGAGCGCGTCCGCGCCGAGGCGGCGCACCTTGTCCTGCTCGTAGTCTTCGAAATTGCCTTCGAACCATTCGACATGGCTATCGCCTTCGAACGCCAGGATATGGGTGGCCAGGCGGTCGAGGAACATGCGGTCGTGGCTGATGATCACCGCGCAGCCGGCGAAGTTTTCCAGCGCGATTTCCAGCGCCGCCAGCGTTTCGGTGTCGAGGTCGTTGGTCGGTTCGTCGAGCAGCAGCACGTTGCCGCCGGACTTCAACATCTTGGCGAGGTGGACGCGATTGCGCTGGCCGCCCGAGAGATTGCCGACCTTCTGCTGCTGGTCGCCGCCGCGGAAATTGAAGGTCGAGCAATAAGCGCGCGAATTCATTTCGTGCTTGCCGAGCTTGATGACTTCCGCCCCGCCGGAGATCTCCTCCCAGACGGTCTTGTTGCCGTCCAGCGCGTCGCGGCTCTGGTCGACATAGCCGAGATGCACCGTCTCGCCGATGCGGATCGAACCGGTATCCGGCTGCTCCTGGCCGGTGATCATGCGGAACAGCGTCGTCTTGCCGGCGCCGTTCGGACCGATCACGCCGACGATGCCGCCGGGCGGCAGCTTCAGCGACAGGCCGTCGATCAGCAGGCGATCGCCATAGCCTTTGGAGACGCCTTCCATTTCGATGACCACCTGGCCCAGGCGTTCGCCGACCGGGATGATGATCTGGGCGTCGCCGGGACGCTGGTTTTCCGCCGCGTCGACCAGTTCGTCATAGGAGCGGATACGCGCCTTGGACTTGGCCTGGCGCGCCTTGGGGCTCGACGAAATCCACTCCTGCTCGCGCGCGATCGCCTTCTGGCGAGAGGCTTCCTCGCGATTTTCCTGCAGCATGCGCTTGGCCTTGGCCTGCAGATAGGCGGAATAATTGCCTTCATAGGGGATCGAACGGCCGCGATCGAGCTCGAGAATCCAACCCGTGACATTGTCGAGGAAGTAGCGGTCGTGGGTGATCATCAGCACGGCGCCCGGATATTGGCGCAGGTGCTTTTCGAGCCAGGCGATCGTCTCGGCGTCCAGATGGTTGGTCGGCTCATCGAGCAGCAAGAGATCGGGCTGCGACAGCAGCAGCTTGCAGAGCGCGATGCGTCGGCGTTCGCCGCCCGACAGATTGGTGACGTCGGCGTCGCCCGGCGGGCAACGCAATGCGTCCATCGCCATCTCGACCTGCTGTTCCAGATCCCAGAGATTCTGCGCGTCGATGATGTCCTGAAGCGCCGCGCCTTCGTCGGCCGTCTCGTCGGAATAGTTCATCATCAGTTCGTTGTAGCGTTCGAGGATGGCCGTCTTCTTGGCCACGCCTTCCATCACGTTTTCGAGCGCCGTCTTGTTGGGGTCGAGCTGCGGCTCCTGCGGCAGATAGCCGATGGTGGCGCCGTCGGCGATCCAGGCTTCGCCGGTGAACTCCTTGTCGAGACCGGCCATGATCCGCAGGATCGTCGATTTACCGGCGCCGTTGGGGCCGAGGATGCCGATCTTGGCGTCCGGATAGAAGGAGAGATGAACATTCTCCAGCACCTTCTTGGCGCCGTAGGCCTTTGTCAGCCCCGACATGTGATAGATGAATTGACGCGCCATGCCATAACCTCGATGAACGGAATTCGGGAATTGCGGGCTATGTAGGGCAATTCCCGTTCAGGGGCAACGCCGTTTTGCCATCGCTCCCAGCCGAGGCCGGCTCGGCGCACAGCCTATTGCAGGCCGGCCGCGTCGACGATTCCGGACGGGCAACCGAACTTGGTCGGCTTGGCGCGGGCGAGCAGCGCCGCCATTCCCAGGCCTTTCTCGCCGTCTTTTTCGGCGCCGAGCCCAATCGACAGGCCGGAGATCAGCCGGCGGCCTCCATCCTTGCGGCAACGCATCTTCACCTTGTCGCCGCTGCCCGCGCCGAAGGCCTTGTCGAAAGCCGATTTGATCTGCGCCTCGTCCAGCGTCTTGCCGATATTGGCGACGAACAGCGCGCCCACCGCCGAGCGGTTGACCTCGGCGGTCAGGCCGAGCGCGCGTCGGAAGTAGTCGTCGGCGAGGCCGCCCGAGCACAACCCGTGCTTGACCCATTCATGGCGGTCGAGGCCCGAGGCGACGCCCGGCATGGCCGCAGCCAGATCCCGTGCCAGTAGCGGATCGAGCGCCAGCGCGGGCATCTTCAACCAGTCGCCGGCCTTGTCAGCGGTTTTCAGAGCCTCGGTCGCGCCGCAATAGGTCTTGCGCAGCACCCAGAGACCGTGGAGAGAAAATTGCCTCGCCGACAGCCCGTCCGCCGCGCCATCGGCGCATTCCGGCCGCTTGCGCTGCCCTTCGCAGAAAGCGGGATGCCAGGATAGACCCAGCGCCATCACCGTCCGGTCCGGCGCCTCTGTTTCCGCCGCCAGGAGCGAACTTGCGATGAGCGAAAGAAAAAGCATCAATATATTAGCGATCGTTGAAGTTATTTTGCGCCCGCACATAACGGTTTCCTAAAGTCCATGTGAACACTAAGAGAACATAATGAATACATCTTTAGATTTTACAATCCAGAAAATCGAGACCTACAAAATGCAACCGATAACGATTTGACTCGGATTGGATTTTTTTTCGCGGCAGGTTAGAGCTGAGGCGCGATCGGCGCAGCAACCGTCCGGAGAACAGATCATGGCATTCGAAACGGCGGAAATGATCGCGCGCGCAGGCGCCGAAATCGCATTGCGCAGCCGCATGGCGGACGGGCGCGCGCGGGCAGTGGTGATGATCTGCCACGGCCTGGCCGAGCATGCCGGGCGCTATGGTCGGTTCGCCGCCTTCCTCGCGGCGCGCGGCTATCACGTCTACGCCCATGACCATCGCGGCCACGGTTCGACCACCGCGCCCGATGCGCCGCTCGGACGGTTCGCGGCAAAGGACGGCGCAGCCAAGGTGCTGGACGATGTCGCCGCGATCAGGGCGCTGGTGGCCGAGCGGCATCCGGGTCTGCCGGTCGCCTTGTTCGGACATTCCATGGGCGGCATGATCGCCATGAATGCCGTGCAGGAGCGCCCACGCGACTACGCCGCCCTCGCCATCTTCAACAGCAAGCTCAATCCCGGCGCCGCCGGAGCGCTGGGCACGCTGGCGATCAAGGCCGAGCGTTTCTTCAAGGGCTCCGACGTGCCGAGCATGATCGGCCCCAAGGCGACCTTCGACGCCTGGGCGAAGAGCATTCCCCACGCCCGCACCGATTTCGACTGGCTGAGCCATGACGCCGCCGAGGTCGACGCCTATGTCGCCGATCCCCGATGCGGCTTTGCGGCGTCGGTGTCGCTCTGGCTCGATCTGATGACGCTGTCGCGGCAGGGCGGTGATCCGAGCCGCCTCGCGCGTCTTCCGCCAGATCTGCCGGTCTATCTGGTCGGCGGTGGCGAAGATCCGGCGACGGCTCGGGGAGCCGACATGATCTGGCTGGAAAACCGCCTGAGAAAGAGCGGCGCAAACCGCCTGACCACGGTCGTTTATCGAAACATGCGGCACGAGACGTTGAACGAGATTGGACGGGACGAAGCCATGCGCAATTTCGTCGCCTGGCTGGACGCGGTAATTTCCGCAAATCAGCCGGGAACCGATACCGCCCCATAGTCTTTTCCTTCCCGCCGCGCCTTGCCTTCGCGAGCCGGACCAGTATCAATGGCCGCGACAAAATGGCCGATGGGGACCCCTTGCCGATGTTCGAAAACCTCTTCACCTTCGAAAGCCTGATCACCTTCCTGATCCTGACCGCGCTCGAGACCGTGCTCGGTTTCGACAATCTTCTTTATATTTCGATCGAGGCGAAGAAGGTCGATCCCGCCCGCGAGGCCTATGTTCGTCGCACCGGCATCATCCTGGCCATCGGCCTGCGCATCGTGCTTCTCTTCGTGGTCCTGAAGCTGATCGACATGTTCCAGGCGCCGCTCTGGGAGGCGCATACGAGTTTCTTCACCGCCGCCGTCAGCGGCCATTCGCTGATCGTTCTGTTCGGCGGCGTCTTTCTCATCTACACGGCGATCAAGGAGATTTTTCACATGATCGGCGCGCCGCATGCGGAAGACAATGCGGTGCGCGCCGCGCGCCGCAGCGTCGCCTCGGCGCTGACCATGATCCTGATCATGAACATCGTCTTCTCCTTCGACACGGTGCTGTCGGCCGTGGCGCTGACGCATAATTTCATCGTCATGGCAGCCGCCATCATCGTCTCGGGCGTGTTGATGGTGGTGATGGCCAATACGGTGTCGAACTTCCTCAAGAAGAATCGGATGTATGAGGTGCTCGGCCTCTTCGTGCTGCTGCTGGTCGGCTATATGCTGATGTCCGAAGGCGGCCATCTCGCCCACCTCTCCTTCTTCGGCTATGCGATCGAGCCGATGGCGAAGTCGACATTCTACTTCGTGCTGGTGACTTTGATCATTGTCGAAATCATTCAGGGCCGCTATCAGAAGCGCATCCTGGCCGAGCAGGAGCGCAGCAACCATTGACGGCGTCGCGCGCGCCTTCTCGGCTTCCCTTGAAGCTGACGAAGAGTGTGCGCGATGACCAAGAAGACCGGCGGCCAACTGATCGTGGAGGCGCTCGTCGCCAATGGCGTCAAGCGCCTCGCCTGCGTGCCGGGCGAGAGCTATCTGGCGGTGCTGGACGCGCTGCATGACACCGATATCGACGTGATGGTGTGCCGCCAGGAAGGCGGCGCGGCGATGATGGCCGATTGCTGGGGCCGGCTTACCGGAGAGCCCGGCGTCTGCATGGTCACCCGCGGCCCCGGCGCCACCAACGCTGCGGCCGGCCTGCATGTGGCCCGGCAGGATTCCGTGCCCATGATCCTGTTCATCGGCCAGGTGCAGCGCGACGCCCGCGAGCGCGAAGCCTTCCAGGAAGTCGAATATCGCCGCGCCTTCACCGAATTCGCCAAATGGGTCGGCGAGATAGACGACGCCCGCCGTATCCCGGAATTCGTCACCCGCGCTTTCGCGGTGGCGACCTCCGGCCGCCCCGGCCCCGTCGTGCTGTCGCTGCCCGAGGATATGCTGACCGATCTGGTCGAGGCGGCGGACGCCCGTCCCTATCAGCCCGTCGCCACCCATCCCGCGCCGAGCCAGATCACTGATCTCAAGGCCCGGCTCGAAAAGGCCGAACGCCCGCTGGTCATTCTCGGCGGCACGCGCTGGAGCGAAGCCTCGGTCGCCGCCTTCCAGTCCTTCGCCGAGGCCTGGGATCTGCCGGTCACCGTGTCCTTCCGCCGCCAGATGCTGTTCGATCACGCGCATCCGAATTACGCCGGCGATGTCGGCATCGGCGTCAATCCGAAGCTCGGCGACGCGGTGAAGAACGCCGATCTGCTGATCATGCTCGGCGGTCGTTTCTCGGAAATGCCGTCGTCGGGCTATACGCTGGTCGATATTCCCTATCCGCGCCAGTCGCTCGTGCACATTCATCCCGACTCCTCGGAACTCGGCCGCGTCTATCGTCCCGACGTCGCGATCAACGCCGATCCTTCGAGCTTTGTCGAGGCGCTTGCGGGCATGACCCCGAGCGCGCCCGTCGCCTGGTCGGAGCGGACCAAGGCGATGCGCGCCGACTATCTCGCCTGGTCCACGCCGCCCGAACAGGGCCCCGGCGAGGTCGCCATGGGCCCGATCATGACCTGGCTCGAAGGCAATCTGCCGAAGACGGCGATCATGACCAACGGCGCCGGCAACTACGCCACCTGGCTGCACCGCTTCCATCGGTTCCAGGCTTACGCCACCCAGGCCGCGCCGGCCTCGGGCTCGATGGGCTACGGCCTGCCCGCCGCCGTGGCCGCCAAAGCCGCCTTCCCCGAGCGCGAAGTCGTGTGTTTCGCCGGCGACGGCTGCTTCATGATGCACGGCCAGGAATTCGCCACCGCAGTGCGCTACAACCTACCCATCATTGTGGTGCTGGTGAACAACGGCATCTACGGCACGATCCGCATGCATCAGGAGCGGGAATATCCGGGCCGCGTCTCGGCCACCGGGCTCACAAATCCGGATTTCTCCGACTATGCTCGCGCCTTCGGCGGCCATGGCGAGAAGGTCACGAAGACGGCCGATTTCGCCGACGCCTATCTGAGGGCGCGCGCCAGCGGCAAGCCGGCCATCATCGAGGTCATTCTCGATCCGGAAGCCATCACGCCCACCCGCACGCTGAGCCAGATCCGCGAGGCGGCCAAAGGCTGAGGACCAAAACAAGCAGCGCGCGTCCGGCTTTTCGGGTTTGTGCGCGCCGCGTCAATCGTCCTCGAACTTGCAGGGCCAGCCTTTCGACGGCTTCAGGCCCTGCGGCAATTTGGTGTCCTTGTCGCCGCAGGCCATGTCGATCTGCCACTGGTTGAGGCCCGTGGCGGCGGACAGATCCACGCCCTCGATGCGGGTGAGGAAGAAAAAGGCGCGGTCGAAATCCGCCGGCTTGGAAAACTGCGCGCCGCGAAAATCGGCGCGGGCGAGATTTGCGAGCGCAAAGCGGCTGCCGCTCACGTCGGCCTTGTCGAATTGCGACCGGCCCATATCCGCTTTGGTGAAATCCACGTCGGTCAGCACCGCGGCATGAAAGTTCGACCGCTGCAATTCGCCGCTGCGGAAGATCGCGCCGGGCGCATCGATCTCGCTGAAATCGGTGCGGTAGGCCTCGACGCGGGCGAAACGCGCGCCCGAAGCCGTGGAGCCGGCGAGATTGGCCCGCACCAGCGTCGCCTTCTCGAAAATCGCCGAGACGAGATCGGAGCCGCCGAGATCGGTGCCGGAAAAATCGACATTGGTGAGATTGGCGCCGCGCAACTCGCCGCCGGGCAGCATGAGATTGCGTTTGTTGCAATCGCGCCAGTCGATGCCGGCGCGCGGATAGTCGTGGCAGTCGTCGGCGGCATGCGCATAGCCTGTCGTCAGAAAGGCTGCGGCCAGAGCAATCAGACTCGAAACGGCAAATTGTCTCACGCGCATAGTCTCCTCCGATTGCTGCGGCAGGCGACGCCCAAACGAAGCGCGCCGCCCGCCCATACTAGGCGCACGGCGCGAGAAGGAAAAGGGGCTGTCGCCGCGCCTCAGTGAAGCGCCGCGCTCGCAGCCTCCCTTTCGGACTTGTCATGCAGCGCGAAGCGATCGACCATGTCGGCGCTCGCCGCGTTGAAGCCGAGAATCTCGACGTCGACGCCGGCCTTGCGGAATTTGATCACCACCTTGTCGAGCGCGCCGACGGCGGTGATGTCCCAGAGATGGGCGCGGGAGACGTCGATGACCACCTTCCGCGGGTTTTCCGTGAAATCGAAGGCGCCGACGAAATTCTCCGCCGAAGCGAAGAAAATCTGTCCTTCGACCTGATAGACCACCTCGCCTTCCGTCGCGCCCGCCAGACGCGTCACGCGGAACAGGCGCGCCACCTTGCCGGCGAAAAAGACGCCCGACAGGAGAACGCCGACCAGCACGCCCTTGGCGAGGTCATGCGTGCCGACCACGGTGACCACGGTCGCCAACATCACCACCGACGACGGCAGCGGATTGCGGCGGAGGTCGAGGATCGACCGCCAGGAAAAGGTGCCGATCGACACCATGATCATCACCGCCACCAGCGCCGCCATCGGTATGATCCGCACGAGATCGTCGAGCGCCACGATGAGCACCAGCAGGAAAGCGCCGGCGACGAAGGTCGACAGGCGCCCCCGTCCTCCCGAGGAGACGTTGATGACGGACTGGCCGATCATCGCGCAGCCGCCCATGCCGCCGATCAGCGCCGACGCGATGTTGCCGGCCCCCTGGCCCAGGCATTCCTGGCTCTTGTTGCTGGGCGTGTCGGTCATGTCGTCGACGATCTGCGCCGTCAGCAGTGATTCCAACAGGCCGACGGCGGCGAGCGTCACCGAATAGGGAAAGATGATCTTCAGCGTCTCGAAGGTCAGCGGCACATCGGGGAGAACGAATGACGGCAGCGCCGAAGGCAGTTCGCCGAGATCGCCGACCGTGCGCAAGTCCATTCCCGTCCACCAAGCCGCCAGCGTCAGCGCGGCGATCGCCACCAGCGGCGACGGCACGGCTTTGGTGACATAGGGAAAGAGGTAGATGATGGCGAGACCGGCCGCGATCATCACATAGGTGAGCGGCGGCACGCCGATCAGTTCCGGCAACTGCGCCATGAAGATCAGGATGGCCAGCGCATTGACGAAGCCCGTGATCACCGAACGCGACACGAAGCGCATGACCCGTCCGAGCTTGAGGAAGCCGGCGAGGATCTGGATGACGCCCATCAGGATGGTCGCGGCGAACAGATATTGCAGGCCATGCTCCTTGACCAACGACACCATGACCACCGCGGTGGCCGCCGTCGCCGCCGAGACCATGCCGGGCCGACCGCCGACAATGGCCGCGACGCAGGCGATGGCGAAGGACGCGTAGAGGCCGACCTTGGGATCGACGCCGGCGATCACCGAAAAGCCGATCGCTTCTGGAATGAGGGCGAGCGCGACGACGACGCCGGAAAGGATGTCGCCGCGAATATTGTGGAACCACTCGTGGCGGTATCGAGAAAAAGCCGTTTGCATAGGAGAAAAAACCACAGTTGAAGGCAACGGGCCGACAGGATCGGGCCCAGGAAAAGGTTGCGTTGCTGTGTTGTCTGGCGGATCGGCGGCCAGAAGAGCCACCCGGATTTTCACCGGGTCCTTGTGGATGACCGTCTCTTATCCAAGTTTTTGACAGAGGACAAGTTTCGTCCGGTCGAAATCGTGAAACGACGAAGGCCGGCTCGCGCCGGCCTTCGGATAAACGTTTGGGGGTCCAGGCTCAGGCGGCGTAGCGACGCTGCGCGCCCGACCGGTCCTCCAGCTGGAAACGGCTGATCAGTTCGACCAGGCGATCGGCTTCGCTGGCCAGCTTCATCGTGGCGGCGGACGTCTCTTCCACCATCGCGGCGTTCTGCTGGGTCACGTTGTCGATCTGGTTCACCGCCTGGTTGATCTCATGCAGGCTGGTGGCCTGCTCGCTGGCGGAATGGGCGATCGAATGGATGTGGCTGTTGATCGAATAGACGCGCTGTTCGATTTCGGTCAGGGCCGATCCGGTCGCCTGAACCAGTTGCACGCCGGTCTGCACCTCGTCGCCGGATTTGGTGATGAGCGCCTTGATATCCTTTGCAGCGTTGGCGGAACGTTGGGCGAGTTCGCGCACTTCCTGCGCAACGACGGCGAAGCCCTTGCCGGCTTCCCCGGCGCGGGCGGCTTCCACGCCGGCGTTCAGCGCGAGCAGGTTGGTCTGGAAGGCGATCTCGTCGATCACGTTGATGATCTGGCTGATCTCCTGCGAGGCCTGCTCGATGCGGCCCATGGCGTCGATCGCCTGCCCCACGACCTGGCCGGCGCGGGCGGCGTTGTCCTTGGCCTGGGTCACCATGCTGGCGGCTTCCTGGGCCTTGTCTGTGGCGGTGCGGACGACGCCGGTGATTTCCTTGAGCGCCGTCGAGGTCTCCTGCAGAGCTGCGGCCTGCTGCTCTGTGCGGCGCGACAGGTCGTTGGTCGAAGAGCCCAATTCGTTGATGTTGCCGTTGATTGAGTCCGATGTCGCCAGCACTTCGCGAATGGTGCGCTTGAGGCTCTCCATCGTGCCGTTGACGTTGCCCTGCAGTTCGGCGAAGGCGCCGTTGTAGCGGCCGTTCATCGAGCGGGTGAGCACGCCCTCGGCGAGATTGGCCATCACGGCCCGCATTTCTGTGATGCCCGCGTCGACGCCGGCGAGCAGCAGGTCGACATTGTTGGCGACGGCGTTCAGATTGGCGTCGCCGAAGTCCTTGTCGATGCGGCGGCTGAAATCGCCTGCGGCGGCGGCGGCCACGACCTCGGACATCCGGGCCTGCAGTTCGTCGTTGCGGGCGCGGCGCGCCGCTTCGAGGCTGTTGAGTTGGACGACGGCGCGGCCGTTCTCCTTGAACACGCCGACGGCCTGAGCCATTTCGCCGATCTCGTCCTTGTGGCCGAGGAAGGGAACGGCGATCTCGAAATTATTGTTCGCGACGGCGCGGATCGTGTCGGTGATGCGCTTGATCGGCGCACTCAAATGGAAACGGGCGATGTAGAAACCGAGACCGGCGCCGGCCAGGATGCCGAGCGCGCCGGTGGCCATCACGATCGTAAAGATCCACGTCTTGAAGCTGGTGATCGACTGGTCGATCGCCGACAATTCCGCCTGATCAGTTTCGACAATGGCGTCGATCTGCTTTTGGAACGCCTTGCGGTTTTCGCGGTTGAGCTCGTTGTTGCCCTGTGCGTCGGCCTCCTTCGGATCGACCCCGGCCCCCAAACGCGCGGTTTCGGCGCGGAACTGGCGGAACTCGGCGGATTTCGCCGCAAGCGCTTCGAATTGGGTTTTCTGCGCTTCCGGAACGAGCGGAGCCCATTTCGCGAGAACACGGTCCATCTCGGCGAGATTGTCCATCAGCCCGTCGGCGAACTTCTTGGCTTTCTCGGTGGAGGGCGCATGATAGATGCCGCGGGCTTCCATGACGACGGCCGTGACATAGCGGTTCAGGCGCTCACCGTAATAGGCGCGTTCAGACACATTCTTGTAGTCGTGCAACTTCTCGTCATATCTGGAAATCGCGAACAGCGATACGCAGCCGATCACCAGAGATGTCGCGCACATGACGCCGACAAGACTATAAATTTTTCCAGATATCTTCACAATGCACCCCACCAACGTCGAGCAGAGCCCTTCTCCGCCGAAATTCCGTTAATTGGATCACGACGCCCTTAAATAAGGGTTAAGCGAAAAACCCCCGAAAATCAGGGGTGAATCCCGAAAACAACCTGGCGATGTCTCTGATTTGCGTAAACGGATCGCTTAAAAAGTTAATTCATGAACGTGACATCCGATGCGGGAACGCGGTTCGATCCGCCTCCCGCAACGCAATCAGCGCAGATGCAATGTCTGCTGATAGATGACGGTCGAGCGATTTCCGGACCGGCAATAGCCGAGCATGGGCTTCGGCAATTCGTCGAGGACGTCAACCATGGCGCGCACGGCCTCGGCGGGAATCTGTCCCACGACAGGAATATGGGCGGTTTCGAGACCGAGTTCGGCGGCCTTTGCGGCGATGTCGCCGAAGTCGGGCTGGCCCGGATCTTCATCGTCCGGACGATGGCAGACGATGGACTTGTAGCCCATGTCCTTGAGCGTCTGCACGTCTTCGAGCGAGATCTGCGGCGAGACGGAATATTCCTCGGTCAACTGGCGAATCTGCATGGTTCATCCTTTCCTCGGGCTTGTGGAATGTCCCTACTCCATCGCGGGCGGCGGGAAAACCGCTTTCCGCGCCGTCCTCGATCACACGAAACGAAATCCCAGCCGAAAATGCCGCGCGTCGCCGGGATGCAGCACGGGCATCAGGCCGCCGGCCTCGAGTTGGTCGCGTTTCTCCAAGGGGTGGCTGGCGGGTTCGATTCCGATGACGCTGCAATGGCCGGCCTCGTTGCGCCACATCTGCAGATGCGGCATGGCGTCCGCGTCGAACCACACGTCGAGCCGGCCGCCGCCGGCGCCGCCGATCGGGCCGAGCGACACATGCGCCTTGCCGTCGTCATCGGCCTCGGCCGGCGAACAGACGACTGCGCCCTCGCCATCCCCGAAGCGCCAGCCGATGCGGCCGTCCGGAAAGGACGCGCTCGAAAAGCCGGTGGCGTCGTCGAACAACCGCGCGCCGACATTCATGTGATACATCATCATCGGCGGAAACGGCGACGCGCCGATATTCTGCACCGTGTCTTCGAGCGTGAAGGCGGCGGATGCGGCGTCGAAATGCCAAAGCCTCTGGATTTCGGCGACGCCTCCATCCGCGAGCGTCACCTTGATTCGCGCTTCGACCGATTGGCCGGCCTCGTCGACCCGCCTGCCGGTGATGACGGCCCCGTTGCCGCTTAGGGAGCCATGGAGCGGAAACAGTGTCCCGTCCATGGCGGCGACGGGCTCGGGGTGACGGATGTGATCCGGCCCGCAGGTGAAGAGAAAGCCGTGCACCGCGCGGAAAATACGGGGATCGCCGTCGTCCGGCACCGCGCCGCCCGGAGCCAGATCGACGCCGCCGGCCAATGCCGAGAGCACGTCGAGCGCCGATTGTTCGTCGAGCTCCAGTTCGAACCGCGCGTCACCCAGTCTCATCACGTCGTCCTCTTTTGTATCCTCACGCGCAATTTACACGAAAGCGCTTGAACCAAAGGGGGAATTTCAGCATTTGTTCACTGCGTTTGTCGAAATTCCACAATAGAGTCAAATTCGACATGTTTGGCTCTTGCAGCCCCGCCACGGCGGAAGCGCCGCCGGAACCTGAGGATCATGTTAACAAGAACGTTCGCCATTTCTGTATTGACGCTGTTGATCGCCATGCCCGCATCGGCCCAGAGCCCCGCTGGCGGCGATGTCATCCTCATGACGCCCGAAGGGGATGTCCTCGATTACGTGCCGGACGCCGCCGATGTCATCGTGCGCACCAACAAGCGTGGCCAGCGGGTGTTGATCGACCATTACGGCAATCTGGTCGCCACGGAAATGCGTCGCTCCGATTTCGGCGCAGGCCGACGGGCGCCCGGCGGCTTGCCAGGCGTCGACGACTATGCCCGCGCCGGCCAGGATCAACTCCAGGAGGATCCCGGCTTCTTCCCCTCGCCCCCTCAATCGGATTATCAGGGCTCGACCGGTTCGCTCCCGACTTATCCCGACAACAACGAAGGCTTTCAGGAGCAACCGCTGCCGGGCGACGGGATCGCCAGCGACAATATGGGTGACAGCGACATGGCGTCGCTGGATCCCGATCTCCCTGCAATCGAACAGCGCCAGCCTGACCCCGTCATCACGCTGGACGGCAAGAAGTCGCAATACGAAATCACCGCGCTGCAGGTGTTTCTCGATCGTTCCGGCGCCTCTCCGGGCGTCATCGACGGCAAGATGGGGATGAACGTGTCCAAGGCGGTCGCGGCCTATGACCGCATCACCGGCGAGACTCTCGACCCCAACAATATCGAAGACATCATGACCAGGCTCGGCTACACCGGCGGTCTGCCGATCATGGAGTACGAGATCACGGCCGCCGACGCCGCCGGCCCCTATGTCGCGGCGATCCCCGAGGATTATGCCCATAAGGCGGCCCTGCCCGGCATGAGCTACACCTCGGTCACCGAGGCGTTGGCCGAGCGTTTTCACATGGACGAGGGCTATCTGAAGGCGCTCAATCCCGGCGTGGACTTCACCATTCCCGGCTCCATCGTGAAGGTCGTCAATCCCGGCCAGCCGAAGAGCGGCCAGGTCGCCCGCATCGTCGCCGACAAGTTCCGCAAGCAGGTCTACGCCTATGACGAGGCGGGCCAGTTGCTCGCCGCCTATCCCGCTTCCATCGGCTCCAGCGATACGCCCTCGCCTTCGGGCCTGCATACGGTCGAACGTGTGGCGCTCAATCCCAATTACACCTATAACCCGAAGATCAATTTCCAGCAGGGCAACAACACCAAGGTGCTGACCATTCCGCCCGGTCCGAACGGTCCGGTCGGCACGGTCTGGATCGCCCTTTCGAAGCCGACCTACGGCATTCACGGAACGCCCGATCCGTCGCGCATCGGCCGCAGCCAGAGCCATGGCTGCATCCGCCTGACGAACTGGGACGCCACGGAACTCGCGAAAATGGTTAAACCTGGAGTTACAGTCGAGTTCATCGATTAAGAGCGTTGAATCCCTTTCTAAATCAGGCCCGGCGAATATAACGCCGGGCCTTTTACGTTAACCAAGTCTTTAGAGATATTCCCGATTTGGCGCATGTCTCATTATAGGCCAATTGACTAATTTTCATCATTCGTTAATCTTTATAAAAGGTTACGGCGGAGTGTTGAGAACCGCTGGAAAGGCGGGGTTTTAGCATCTCCCGATCTGAACCGCATGCCTCGGTAGTTCAGCGCGTATTGGCAAAGGTGGCGTTATGTTCGAAAACATTCCCGGACAATTGAGAACAAGTCTTCCCGCAGTCGAAAAATACAACCAGCCGACCAATCTTCTGGATCGCTGGTCGGAATCCGGCGCCTGGTGGGAAAGCCGCGTGCAGCACAAGCTCGACCCCTACCAGAAATACTCGACGAGCCGCGTCGGCAACTATATCGAAGGCGCCCATCGCGATGGCTCCACCTTCGCCGGCCACAATTTCGCCAGCCAGGACTATCTGTCGCTCGCCTCGCATCCGATGCTCATGCAGCGCGCCAAGGACGCCATCGATCAGTATGGCCTGCACAGCGCCGGTTCGGCCGCGCTGATGGGCAACACCGCGCTCTCCGTCGAACTCGAACGCCGCCTCGCCGCCTTCACCGGCTATGAAGACGTCGTGGTCTTCCCGATCGGCTGGGCAGCCGGCTACGGCTCGGTCAAGACGCTGGTGAAGCCGACGGACCATGTCGTCATAGACATTCTCGCCCATGCCTGCCTGCAGGAAGCCGCCCGAGACGCCACGGAAAACGTGCATGTTCATTCGCATCTGAACGTCAAGGCGATCGAGAGCCGGCTGGCGCGCATCCGCCGCGAGGATGAGGATTGCGGCATTCTCGTCGTCACCGAAACGCTGTTCTCGATGGACAGCGACGTGCCGAACATACCCGAGATCCAGGAAATCTGCCGCCGCCACAACGCCACCCTGCTGGTCGATTGCGCCCATGATCTCGGCGCGCTCGGCGAAACCGGGCGCGGCAAGCTCGAAGACTTCGGCATCGTCGGCGGCGTCGACATTCTCGTTGGCGCCTTTTCGAAAAGCTTCGGCTCGATGGGCGGCTTCGTCGCCTCCAACAGCCGCGGCCTTCGCTTCGGCCTCCGCGGTCAGTGCGGCCCCTCGACTTTCACCAACGCCATGTCGCCGATCCAGGCCGCAGTCGTGCTCGGCTCGCTCGACATCATCGAGGGCGAGGAAGGCCGCGAACGTCGCGAACGCCTGATGCGCAACAGCCTGCGCCTGCGCGCCGGTCTCGAGGAAGAAGGCTTCGAAGTGCTCGGCAAACCGAGCGCCGTCGTCCCCATGCTGATCGGCGACGTGCTGCTCGCCCGGCTGATGACTCGCTATGCGGTCGAGATGGGCGGCATCGTCAACCTCGTGGAGCATCCTGCGGTGGCGCGCAACGCCTGCCGCTGGAGACTTCAGGTGATGGCCGATCACACCGAGGAACAGATCGACGCGATGATCGACATCGCCGTCAAATCGCGCGACATGGCCGAAGCCCATGTCGAATGGCTGTCCGCCAACGACAATGAGGAAAGCGAACGCCGCCTGGTGGCCGCCAACGACGCCGCGCCCAGCACTGCGGCAGCCGCCGAATAAAGGCTCGATCGGCGCGGGACAGGGAAAACGCCCGTCTCGCGCCGGCACTGCTTTTCGGCGCGCCGTCGGCGCGCCTCGCTCCCCTTCGACATTTCCCGATGATGATTGCCGGCGCTGGGATCTTCCCCGCACCCACATGGCGCCACGCCGATTAAACGGGGTGATGGTGGAACCATGAGCCTCACGCTACGTTAGCCTCGCCGTGACGGCGCCCAATGAATTCCCACAGGCCTCAACTGTAATTTTACCCCTAAATTTTACTGGACTCTGATTTCGCCACAAATGAATACTAGCGTCCCACGAACCAACGCGACAAGAATAACGGGCCACTGAACGTGCGAAACACCGAGGACGCCGCGCATACCATTTTCGAAATTTATAATAGAACAGCTTATTCAGCCTGCGTCGAAGTATTTTCGGATTTCATCTCGGCATTCGGCATACGGAATTTCACCATTCTGGAGACGGATCTCGGCTGCCGCCAGCGTGACGTAATCCTGGCGCATTCCTGGGACGACCGCTGGCGCGGCTTCTGCCGCCAGGCGGGGCATCTCCATCACGATCCCCTGTTGGCGATGATCGAGCGGGATCACGGCGCTTTCACGCTCGGCGAACAAATGAACCGAAACAGGCCCAGCGCCGATGTCGGGCATCTCCTACAGCGCTTCGCCGCGTTTGGCTGGCAGGATGCACTCTGCGTGCCCATCCACCGCGGCGGCCTGCGTTACGGGGTGGCGAGTCTGATTTCGGCTCGACGGATCGCGACTGGCGACAAGGCGCAGCTGACGGCCGCAGCTTTCGCATTTCATCAGCGCCTGCGCTGTCTCGCGCCCAACGAGGGTTTCCGCACGCCGCCCGCGGGACTGGGCGCCGAGGAAATCGACTGTCTCCGGCTGCTCGCCACGGGCCTTTCCGACGCCAAGACGGGCGAGATGCTCGGCCTGGGCGGCGGCGCCGTCCATGCCCATATCGAAAGCGCCAAGCAGAAGCTCGCCGCGCAGAACCGCGCCGAACTGGTGAGCCTCGCCCATTCGCTGGCGATCATCGCCTGAACGAAAAAGCCCGGCGCAACGGCCGGGCTCTCCTGCAACTCGATGCGTTTTCGTCAGATGCACTGCGCAAACAGCGTCTTGGCCGCATCCAGCGTCAGTTCCACCGGATTGCCGCCCGCGGTCGGGTCGACGATCGCCATCTCGGCCATCTCGTCGATGCGATCCGTTCCGACGCCGAGCGCCGACAGCTTGTCCGGCACGCCCAACTCTTCGCGCAGCGTCAGCACATAGTCATAGAAGCCGTCGAAGCCGCCGGAAATGCCGAGATAGGCGGCGGCGGCCGCGATCCTGTCCTCGATCGCCGGACGATTGAAGGCCAGCACCGGGGGCATCACCACGGCGTTGGTCATGCCGTGATGGGTGTTGTAGATCGCGCCCACGGGATGGCTGAGCGAATGGATCGCGCCCAGACCTTTCTGGAAGGCGACGGCGCCCATGGCGGCGGCGCTCATCATATGCGTGCGGGCCTCGATATCGGTCCCGTCCTTGACGGCGCGGGGCAGATATTCCTTCACCAGACGCAGGCCTTCGAGCGCGATGCCCTGGCTCATCGGATGATAGAAGGGCGAGGAATAGGCTTCCAGGCAATGCGCGAACGCGTCCATGCCGGTTCCGACCGTGATGACCTTGGGCATGCCAACGGTCAGTTCCGGATCGCAGATGGTGACGGCCGGCAGGAACTTCGGATGGAAGATGACCTTCTTGGTGTGCGTCGCCGAATTGGTGATGACCGAGGCGCGGCCGACTTCCGAGCCCGTGCCGGCCGTGGTCGGCACGGCGACGATCGGCGCGATGCCTTCGACCGAAGCGCGGGTCCACCAGTCGCCGACATCCTCGAAATCCCATACCGGACGGGTCTGGCCGGCCATGAACGCCACGCATTTGCCGAGATCGAGGCCGGAGCCGCCGCCAAAGGCGACGACGCCGTCATGACCGCCATCCTTGAAGGCTTTGACGCCGGCGTCGAGATTGATGTCGTTCGGATTGGGATCGACATCGGCGAAGATGGCGCGTCCCAGACCGGCGGCGTCGAGAATGTCGAGCGCGCGCTGCGTGATCGCCATCGGCGCGAGGCCGCGGTCGGTAATCAGAAGCGGCTTCTTCATGCCGACGGCCTTGCAATGGTCGGTGAGTTCCTTGATCCGGCCCGCGCCCATCTTGACGGCGGTCGGATAGCTCCAGTTTGCGGTGATCGACATGTTAGAACGACTTTCTGAGGTGGTAGGATTTCGGACGGGTGAGGTTCTGGAATCCGATGACGGAGAGCGAGCCGCCGCGGCCCGTTTCCTTCACGCCGGTCCAGCACAGCGCCGGATCGAGATAATCAGCGCGGTTCATGAACACGGTGCCGGTTTCGATCTCGTCGCCGATGCGGGCGGCGCGTTCGGCGTCCTGGGTCCAGACCGAGGCGGTGAGACCGTATTTGCAGTCGTTCATCAGCGCGATGGCTTCTTCGTCGGACTTCACCTTCATGATGCCGACAGCAGGTCCAAAAGTCTCTTCATTCATGAACGACATGGAGTGATCGACATCGACAAGGATCTGCGGCGCGATATAGGCGCCGCCGTCATCGGCCGGGAACAGCTTCGGATCGACCAGCGCCTTGGCGCCCTTGGCGACGGCCTCCTCGATCTGGGCGCGCACGGTGGCGGCGAAGCGCTTATGCGCCATCGGCCCGAGCGACGTCTCGGGATCGAGTGGATTGCCGAGCTTGTAGTTGGACACCCAGGCGACCGACTTCTCCACGAAAGCATCATAGAGGTTCTCGTTCACATAGATGCGCTCGATGCCGCAGCAGCACTGGCCGGAATTATAGGTCGCGCCATCCATCAGCGTGTCGACGGCGGCGTCGAGATCGGCGTCTTCCATCACATAGCCGGGATCCTTTCCGCCGAGCTCGAGGCCGATGCCGGTGAAGGTGCCGGCGGCGGCGCGTTCGATCGAGCGGCCGCCTTCGACAGAGCCGGTGAAGTTGATGAAGTTGAACGAGCCGGCGGCAATGAGCTTGGAGGTCGTGTCATGGTCGAGGAAGACATTCATGAACACGTCTTCCGGCACGCCGGCTTCATTGAAGGCGCGCACCATGCGTTCGCCGACCAGCAGCGTCTGGCTGGCATGCTTCAGCACCACGGTGTTGCCGGCCATCAGCGCCGGCGCGACCGTGTTGATCGCGGTCATGTAAGGGTAGTTCCACGGCGCGATGACGAAGACGACGCCATGGGCTTCGCGCTTGATATAGCGTTCGAACTTGTCGCTCTTTTCGATGAGCAGCGGAGCCAGAGCGTCGTGCGCGATCGAGGCGACATAGTTGGAGCGCTCGTTGAAGCCCTTGAACTCGCCGCCGTAACGGACCGGACGGCCCATCTGCCAGGCGAGTTCCTTGACCACATCCTCGGCCATTTCGTTGAGACGGGCCACGCCCTTCAACACCAGCGACACGCGCTCTTCGAGCGGGCGCTTGGCCCAGGATTTTTGCGCGGCGCGGGCGCGGCCGATCGCGGTTGCCGCGTCGTCATAACTCATGGCCGGACGCTCGGCGTAAACCGAGCCGTCAACCGGCGATATGCATCGGATCATTGTCATCTTTCTTCACTCCAGTTCAACAGGCCAGCACTCTGACATGGCCCGCCGCGCCATAGGCCAATATGGCCTGGTCGCGGGTAATGATGGTCAAATCGTGTTCGCGCGCGGTGGCGATCAGGATGCGGTCTATGGGGTCTTTGTGCGACAGATGCGGCAACTCGCAAGAGGCCATGAAGATGTCGGCTGTGACAGGCGCCTCATCAAACCCGGCCGTTTCCATGAACCCTCGATACCACTCCTGCGCCGTCTTGGTTTCGGTAATGCGTCGGCGCGCCAAAAGCATGCCCATTTCCCATGCCGTGACAGGAGAGACAAGAACCTTCGTTCCGTCCTGCTCCGCGTAGTTGATCGCGTTCATCGCCTCCTTGGACACATCCTCGTGTCTCGACATCCAGATCACAGCGCAGGTGTCGAGCAACAGCCCCTTACCCATTCCCACGCTCGCCAGTGTAGAGTTTTTCGCTCCACTCAAACTTCATCGGCTCCGTGAGATCGACGCCGGGCATGATCGTGACCGTGCCCTTCATGCAGCCAAATACCCGATGCACTTCAACGAGTTCACCGTTGCGTCCCTCCATCCAGCGTTTGCCATCCCTGTAGATGACATCCTTCTCCGAAAACCACTCATTGGACGGCGTAGTCTGCTCAGTCGCATCCCCCTCGACGCTGTAGGGGCTCTGCTTGCTCTCGCTGAAGCCGACTGCCCTTCCCCGACGATGCGACGCGACCTCTTCAAGACTGACGCTGAGAAACTCCGCGATCCGGTCCTGCTCGTCGGCGCTCATCTTGCGTTCGCCGTTCAGCATTCGGGACACGGCGCTGGCGTCTAGCCCAAGATGCCGCGCCAGTCCCCGAACAGAGCTACCACGCTTCTCCAACTGTTGATGAAACCATGCCGTATCGATCGCCATAGCGGCCTCCATGGATTAAGAGGCCATTCTGCCCTATCGTTGCGATTTCGTCAAAGGAGGCGGGAACCGCGTTGTGATTTACGCACGCTCGAAGCCGCGCGCCACCTCCCAGTCCGTCACGCGACGGTCATACTCTTCCTGCTCCCAGCGCGCCGCGCGGGTGTAGTGGTCCACCACATCGTCGCCGAAGGCGTCGCGCAGCAGCTTGGAATTGGTGAACATCTCGGTGGCGTCGCGCAGAGTCTTCGGCACTTCGCGCACGCCGGCAGCGCCATAGGCGTCGCCGCTGAACGGGTCTTCGAGCTCCATCTTCTTCTCGATGCCGTCAATGCCCGCCGCGAGCAGCGCGGCGAATGCGATATACGGGTTGAGGTCCGAGCCGCCGACGCGGCATTCGATGCGGATGCCCTTGGTGCCGTCGCCGCACAGGCGATAGCCGGCGGTGCGGTTGTCCTTGGACCAGACGGCCTTGGTCGGCGCGAAGGTGCCGGCCACGAAGCGCTTGTAGGAATTGATATAGGGCGCGAGCGCCAGCGTGATCTCCCCGGCATGGGCAAGAAGGCCCGCCACATAATGCTCCATGAGCTTGGACATGCCGTAGCGGCCATTGGGGTCGAAGAACAGCGGCTTGCCGTCCAGCGACCACAGCGACTGATGCACGTGCGAGGACGAGCCGGCGGCGGTATAATTCCACTTTGCGAGGAAGGTGATGGCCTTGCCGCGGCTCCAGGCGATTTCCTTGCAGCCATTCTTGATGATGGCGTGCCGGTCGGCCATGGTCAGAGCCTCGGCGTAGCGGACATTGATCTCCTCCTGGCCGGCGGACGCCTCTCCCTTGGAATTCTCGACCGGGATGCCGGCGCCCTGAAGACCATTGCGGATCGCCCGCATCACATCCTCTTCCTTGGTGGTCTGGAAGATGTGGTAGTCTTCATTATAAGCCGAGACGAGATTGAGATCGCGATAGCCGCTCTGGCGGGCGTCGTCATAGGTCTGGTCGAACAGGAAGAATTCGAGTTCGGTCGCCATGAAGGCCTTCATGCCCATGGCTTCCAGACGCTTGACCTGCTTCTTGAGGATGGCGCGCGGCGAATGCGGCACTTCTTCATGGGTATGATGGTCAAGCATGTCGCACAGCACCATCGCCGTGCCTTCGAGCCAGGGAATCCGACGCAGCGTGGAAAGATCCGGCTTCATCGTATAGTCGCCATAGCCCTTTTCCCAGGAGGTCGACTTGTAGCCGGAGACCGTTTCCATCTCCATGTCGGTCGCGAGCAGATAGTTGCAGCTATGGGTTTCCTCATAAGCGCTCTCGACGAAATACTGCGCCTGGAACCGTTTGCCCATCAGGCGGCCCTGCATGTCGACCTGGACTGCGAGAACCGTGTCGATGCGGCCCTCCGCCACGTCCTTCTTGAGATCGTCGAATGAATAGGCAGTGCTCATGAGGAAATCCATTCTTGTTTTGTCCGGGCTCTTCGCGCCGGTTGTTCCCACTATTTAATGAGAAAGCCGCCTCCGGCCTCCCGGGACCGGAGGCGGCTTTCATGATTGGATCAGGCTTCGCCCACCGCGCGCTCGGCGGCCGCGATTTCGGCCTGGCGCCGGGCGACTTCTTCGCCAATCGGCGGGCCCTTGAAGCGGCGCTGTTCGAACACCACCCAGACGATCGCCGTGAGGATCACGAAGCCGACGGTGATGTAGAGCGCCCAGTCGTTGGGGGGCTGCACGCCGATCACGAACATCACCACCATCGAAATCAGAGCCAGCACAGCCACCAGCTTGAATTTCGCAGCGCCCATGTCCCAAGGGCCCATCTTGCTCCACTTCGGCGTGCCATGCGCCAGAAGACCGAGGCCGATCGGCAGCGCGAAGGACAGGAACAGGAAGATGACCGTGCAGGACACGACGATGGCGTAGGCCGAGGCTTCGCCGATGGAGATTTCAGAGGTGAGCCACACGAACAGAACCGACAGGATGCTGCCCGTCCAGATGGCCGCGACCGGCGTGCGGAACGAGGGGCTGACCTTGGCGAGCGCCTTGGAGGCCGGCAGACCGCCGTCGCGCGAGAAGGCGAAGATCATGCGCGACACCGAGGTGACGGTGGCGAGGCCGCAGAGGAACTGCGAAATGAAGATCGCGACGTAGAGGATATTCTTGATGACAGGGTTCACCTGGCTGTCCATCGCCCAGAAGAACACGTTCCAGCCCTGCTTGGCCGCTTCATCCATGTTCGGGATCATGATCACGAACGCGCAAAGCATGATGTAGCCGAAGATCGACGCCCAGAGCACCGATGAGATCATGCCCTTCGGAACCGAAATCTGCGCCTTCACAGTCTCTTCCGAGGTATGCGCCGAGGCGTCATAGCCGGTGATCGTGTAGATCGGCAGAAGCAGGCCGAGCGCGAACACCCAACCGCCGGACACCGACGGCCAGACATTGCCGCCGGCCTTGCCGGAATAGTTGGTGAAGGTGAACAGGCGGGCGACATCATAGCTCGGCGCGCTGATGAGGCAGACAATGGTCAGCCCGATCGCTGCGGCGAGGATGAGATAGCCGGACATGTCGGTGAGCTTGGCGGTCAGGCCGATGCCCATATGGTTGATGATCGCCATCAGCGCGGTGATCGCGCCCACGAAAGCCACGCGCACATAGAGCGTGTCCTCCATGCCGAACATCGAGCCGAAGGCGCCGAAGAAGAAGTAATAGGTGCCGACATTGATGGCGCCGAGAACGGTGATCAGGCCGAGCAGGTTCAGCCAGGCCGACAGCCAGCCGGTGAAGCGGTTGCCGAGGATCGAACCCCAGTGATAGAGACCGCCGGCGGTCGGATAGGCGGACGCGATCTGCGCCAGAGCCAGCGCGAAGAAGCCCGACATCAGGCAGCCAAGCGGCCAGCCGATGCCGATCGCGATGCCGCCCGCGCCAGACGTGGCCTGAGCGAGCGAATTGATGCCCCCCGACATGATGCAAATAATAGAAAAGGAGATGGCGAAGTTGGAAAATCCGCTCATCCGTCGTTCGAGTTCCTGGGCATAGCCCATGGAATGCAGGACATGCATGTCCTGCTTTTTATCGTGCTCAGTATAGCCGTCAGACATTGTTGAGTTCCCCAGTGATCCCTACGGACCGGTTGTTCATGCATCATGCTTGAACCCGGGTCTTGGCGCCCGGTTGTTCAGGTCATTCTCTAGCCGAGCGCGGCGAGGCTTTCGCCCAACAGGCCCGACAGGAAGCCGGCGGCGCGCGCCTGGCCGGCCTCATCCCGCACCAGATCGTTGCGGATTTCGATCATGACATTCACCAGCCCGTTTTCAAGGCCGTGCCGCTTAAGCGTGTGGGTCACGCCGTCGGCGGGGCCATAGGGCTCGTTGCGCCTGACAACGTAGCGGTCGTCGGCGCGCGCCAGCATCTCGTCGGCGAGACGCGAGTCCGCGTCATGCAGCACGCCGATCTCCACGTCGCGCGCCACGCCTTTATAGACGGGCGTGAATGTATGCATGGTGACGATGACGGTGCGGCGACCGGCTTTGGCTCGGGCGTCGATTTCACGGGAAAGCGCGCCTTCGAAAGGCCGGTAGATCGCTTCGACGCGCGCCTGGCGCGCCTCTTCCGACAGATCGCGATTGCCGGGGATTTCGTAGATCTCACTCACCTCAGGCATCGCGTCGGGCGCTTCCGGCGGACGGTTGCAGTCATAGGCGAGACGCGAGAAATTCTGCTGGACCAGCGCCGCGTCCATGCTTTCAGAAATCAGCCGGGAGACGGCGAGCGCGCCGGGATCCCAGGCGATATGCGCCGTCAGCGCCTCCTCGTCGAGGCCGAGCGCGCCGAGTTTTTCCGGCAACCGCCGGGAGGCGTGCTCGCAAACGAGCAGGATGGCGCTGGATCCGCCTTGATTGATCACAGTAACGGGCTGTCCGTCCTGGTCGGTCAAAAGATGCACGGCTTTTTCGCCTCTGGTTCCCCGTTCTGAAAAGAATTCTCCAGAATTAATTTTCTGTCAATCCACATCATGAACAGGCCGATACGAAAAATCTGTTGACTCCGTTCCAGCTTTGCCCTTCATATTTTGCAAAACTCCAGCAAAGACTGGAAGGGAACAGCACTGGTGACAACCACCGCCTCCACGGTCTCGGATCTCATCACCGCGGGCTACGACGCCATGACCCGCGCCGAAAAACAGCTGGCGAACAGCCTGTTGGACAATTATCCCGTGTCGGGCCTGGGCTCGATTACCACGGTGGCCGAAGCCGCCAGGGTGTCGACGCCGACCGTCGTGCGCATGGTGCAGAAGCTCGGGTTCAAGGGCTTCACAGAGTTCCAGTCGCGCCTGCACCAGGAGTTGGAAGAGACGATCTCCAACCCGATCACAAAGCATGAGCGCATGGCGCCCAATGCGCCGGGCGCGCATATTCTCAATCGCTTCGCCGAGGCGGTGATGGCCAATATGCGCCAGTCGCTCGGCGCGCTCGATCCGCAGGATTTCGACGCGGCGGCGCGGCTGATCGGCGACCGCAAGCGCTCGGTCTATCTCGCCGGCGGTCGCATCACCGGCGCCATCGCCGAGTATCTGTTCACCCATCTGCAGGTCATCCGTCCGGGCGTGACGCGCATATCGTCGAATGCGTCGAGTTGGCCGCATTACGTGCTGAACATGAGCCGCGGCGACGTGCTGATCCTGTTCGACATCCGGCGCTATGAAAGCCAGCTCGAGGCGCTCGCGCGCACCGCCGCCGAACACGGCGCCGACATCGTGCTGTTCACCGATCAATGGGGCTCGCCGATCGTCAAGCATGCCCGGCACAGTTTCCGGCTCAGCATCGAAGCGCCGTCGGCCTGGGATTCCTCGGTGGTGACGCTGTTCGTGGTGGAAGCGTTGATCGAGGCCATTCAGGGCTCGCATTGGGAAAAGACCCGCGAGCGCATGACGATGTTGGAGGAGCTGTTCGAATCCACGCCGCTGTTCCGCAAGCCGATTTCCGGGAAATAGGAGGGCAAGCTGAAAAGATTATTACAAATCCGTTTCCGAGCCGTTTGGAACCGTAACGGAACTGTCACACAGCCGTCATGAAAGAAAACTAACAGGGCGAGCAACGCTGCCCCACCAAAGAGGAGAAAGCCAGTGTCCAAGAAGCTCAACACGCTCATCGCCGCGTCCTGCGCCGCGCTGATGGCCACCACCGCCATCGCCCGCGCCGACGCGCCGGAAGAACTCGTCAAGGCCGCCAAGGCTGAAGGCGAACTGACCGTCATCGCCCTTCCCCACGACTGGTGCGGCTACGGCGCCGTGATCGAAGGCTTCAAGGCCAAGTATGGCCTGAAGGTCAACGAACTCAACCCCGACGCCGGCTCCGCCGACGAAGTGGAAGCCATCAAGGCGAACAAGGACAACAAGGGCCCGCAGGCGCCTGACGTCGTCGACGTCGGTCTCGCTTTCGGTCCGCAGATGAAGGCCGAAGGCCTGATCCAGCCCTACAAGGTCTCGACCTGGGAAGAAATCCCGGCCAACGTCAAGGACGCCGACGGCTACTGGTATGGCGACTATTACGGCGTCATGTCGATGATCGTGAACAAGGATCTCGTGTCCAACACGCCGAAGGACTGGGCTGATCTCAAGAAGCCGGAATATTCCGGTCAGGTCGCTCTCGCCGGCGATCCGCGCGCGTCCAACCAGGCCATTCTCGGCGTTCTCGCCGCTGGTCTCTCCACCGGCGCCAAGGCCGGCAAGGAAGCCGGTGAAGCCGGTCTCGCCTACTTTGCCGAACTGAACAAGGCCGGCAGCTTCGTCCCCGTCATCGGCAAGGCCGGCACGCTGGCGCAGGGCTCGACCCCGATCGTCATCGCCTGGGACTACAATGCCCTGTCCTGGCGCGACACGCTGGCCGGCAACCCGCCGGTCGACGTCATCGTTCCGGAAACCGGCGTTCTCGCCGGCGTCTATGTCCAGGCGATCTCGGCCTATGCTCCGCATCCGAACGCCGCCAAGCTCTGGATGGAGTATCTCTATTCCGACGAAGGTCAGCTCGGCTGGCTGAAGGGCTATTGCCACCCGGCTCGCTTCAACGCGATGTCCGCCGCCGGCAAGATCCCGAAGGAACTGCTCGACAAGCTGCCCCCGGCCGCGTCCTATGAAAAGGCTTACTTCCCGACGCTCGAGGAAGTCGACGCCAACAAGGCCGCCGTCACCGGCGGTTGGGACAAGGTCGTCGGCGCCAACGTTCAGTAAGCGCCTGACCTCATGAATGCCGCCCCGGCGTCCGCGCCGGGGCGTTTTCTGCTTGATAATGCACAAATATCATGCGGTCGCTCTTTGCCGCCGCCGGCCATGGCCGCTATTCTGCATTTTTGACAAACCATCCCTCGGGGCACGGGACTGATTTGATGAACACTTCCAACGCCGGGGCGAAATCCGCTCCGAGGAAATTGCCGACGCATTGGCTGGGGGTGGCGCCCTTCTTTCTGTTCGCGCTGTTGTTTCTCATCCTGCCAACCTTCAAGATCGTGCTGGGCGCGTTCCAGACGCCGGAAGGCGGCTTCACATTCGACAACATCGCCGCGCTGTTCACGCCGTCGATCCTCGCGGCCTACTGGATCTCGATCAAGATCAGCATGGCGTCGGCGCTGCTCGGCTGCCTGATCGGCTTCGGCATGGCGGCGGCGGTGACCGTGGGCGGACTGCCGCGCGGCATCCGCGATCCGCTGTTGACCTTTTCCGGCGTCGCCTCGAACTTCGCCGGCGTGCCGCTGGCCTTCGCCTTTCTGGCGACGCTCGGTCCGGCCGGGATGATCACTCTCTATCTGAAGACGGAACTGGGCATCAATCTCCGCGCGCTCGGCTTCAACCTGCTATCCTTCTGGGGCCTGACCGTCACCTATCTGTTCTTCCAGATCCCGCTGATGGTGCTGATCATCACGCCCGCGCTCGAAGGCCTGAAGAAGGAATGGCGCGAAGCAGCCTCCATTCTCGGCGCCACGACCGGCCAGTATTGGCGCATGGTCGCCTTCCCGATCCTGTTGCCGTCGCTGCTCGGCACGTTTGCGCTGCTGTTCGCCAACGCCTTCGGCGCCGTGGCCACCGCGATTGCGCTGACCGGCTCCTCGCTCAGCATCGTGCCGATCCTGCTGTTTGCCCAGATCCGCGGCGACGTGCTCGGCAATCCGCATCTCGGCTACGCCATCGCCTTCGGCATGATCGTGATCACCGCCACGGCCAACACGCTCTACATCTGGCTGCGCGCCCGCAGCGAAAGGTGGCTCAAATGAAGAAGCTCTGGGGCTGGGGCGCGCTCGCCTTCGGCATTCTCTATTTCCTGCTGCCGCTGATCGGCATGACCAATTTTTCGCTCAAGATGCGGCGCGGCGTCTATTCCTTCGACGCCTACGCCAAGGTTCTCGCCGATCCCAGCTTCCAGGCGACCTTCTCCTATTCGGTGGCGCAGGCGCTGGCGACGATCGTATTCGGCGTGCTGCTGGTCGTGCCCACAGCCTATGTCGTGCGGCTGAAACTGCCGCGGCTGCGTCCCTATATCGAATTCATCACGCTCCTGCCGCTGGTCATTCCGGCCATCGTCATCGTCTTCGGCTATATCCGGCTCTACAACACCTCGAGCTGGCTGCCGCTGACGGGAACCACAATGGGCACCAATGTGCTGCTGATGTTCGGCTATGCGACGCTGGCGCTGCCCTATATGTATCGCGCCGTCGACACCGGCCTGCGCACGATCGATGTCGGCACGCTGACGGAAGCCGCCCAGAGCCTGGGCGCCGGATGGGTGACCATCCTCGGCCGCATCATCCTGCCGAATGTGATGATCGCCGTGCTCTCGGGCGCCTTCCTGACCTTCGCCATCGTCATCGGCGAATTCACCATGGCCGCGCTGCTCAACCGTCCGGCATTCGGCCCATACATGCAGCTGCTCGGCGCCAACCGCGCCTATGAGCCGGCCGCGCTCGCCGTGATCGCCTTCGGCATCACCTGGGCCTGCCTCGGCGTCATCCAGCTGCTGTCCCGCTTCCAGAAAACGCCCTCCCGCCAGGTCTGAGGATTTTTGTCCATGAGCTTTCTCACTCTCTCCAATATCCAGAAGTCCTACGGCGCGCAGAACGTCGTCATCGACTTCAACATGGCGATCGAAAAGGGCGAATTCGTTTCCTTCCTCGGCCCGTCGGGCTGCGGCAAGACCACGACCCTTCGCATGGTCGCGGGCTTCGAAACGCCCACCTCCGGCGAGATCAACATCGGCGGCGTCCGGCAGAATGACCTGAAGCCCAACCAGCGCAATATCGGCATGGTGTTCCAGGCCTATGCGCTGTTTCCCAACATGACGGCGGCGGACAATGTCGGCTTCGGCCTGAAGGTGCGCGGCATCAATCGCGCAGACCGAGACAAGACCGTCGCCGACATGCTCAAGCTCGTCGGCCTCGACCATCTCTCCGACCGCTATCCCTTCCAGCTGTCGGGCGGCCAGCAGCAGCGCGTGGCGCTCGCCCGCGCGCTGGCGATCAAGCCGCAGGTGCTGTTGCTCGATGAGCCGCTGTCGGCGCTCGACGCCAAGATCCGAGTGTCGCTGCGCGAGGAAATCCGCGACATCCAGCGCAAGATGGGCATCACCACCGTCTTCGTGACCCACGACCAGGAAGAGGCGCTGTCGATCTCCGACCGCATCGTCGTCATGCATCAGGGCAAGGCCGACCAGATCGGCACGCCGCATGAGATCTACAATCGCCCGACCACCCGCTTCGTGGCGAGCTTCGTCGGCACGCTGTCGATGATCGAGGCTGTGGTCGCCGACCCCGCCGCCGGGACGGTAACGGTCAATGGCGCGACCGTGGCGGTGTCGCAGCCGCTCACCGGCAAGAAAGCGGGCGACAAGGTCACGCTCGCAGTCCGTCCGGAGGCGTTGTCGCTCGATCAGAGCCGCGGCCGCGATCTGTCGATGACCGGCGTGGTCGATGGGGTGCACTTCCTGGGGTCCGTGGTCCGCACCAGGCTCAAGGTGGATGGCGCGACGCTGTCCTTCGACGCCTTCAACGATCCCTCTCAGCCGCCGCCGGCGATCGGCGACACGGTCGCGGCCTTTTACGCGCCGCGAGACCTCTTGGTGATCGGCGACTGACGTCCAATGTCGAAATATGAAGAAAGGCCGCTGGAGCGATCCGGCGGCCTCTTTGTTGCGTCATCCCTTGCGGGCGATCTTCGACCAGAGGCCGAAGGGCGAGAAGGCGCAGCCGGCGGGGCTCCCCGTGCGCGCCGTCAGCGCGGCGAGCGCAAGCGCTTCGATGAGCGTTTTTTCGGCAATGCTCCTGTCTTCGGCGGCAAGGGTTGCGGCATTGTTGAGCATGACGTCTCTCCTGATGATGTCGAAAGAGACGTTGCAATGCCCATGCCATTCCACCGTCTATCCCTTCATGCCGCTCGGCAGGCGATTGTTCTTGAGCAGCATCGCGGCGATGAAACCGATGCCGATGGTCAGCGACATGGTCAGGAACACGTGGTGGAAGGCGCCCGCATAGAGATCGGCCACCAGCAAGCGACTGCTTTCCGGCAGAGACGCCAGCGCCGACGGCGTCAGTTCGGCGATATTGCCGACGCCCGGAATGGTCGAGACATGCCGCGCCACCCCCGACGACAGCACCGCGCCATAGACGGAGATGGCGATGGAGGCGCCGGCCATGCGGGTGAGCGTCACCGCTCCCGTCGCCGCGCCGACATCGCGTGAATCGGCGGCGTTCTGGACGCCGATCACCGGCACCTGCTGGCCGAAACCGACGCTCATGCCCTGCAGCAGCATCATGAAGCCGATCAGCGGAATGGGCGTTCCCGCATGCAGGAAGGAAAACAGGAAGAAGATGGTCATGCTGCCGGCGGTGCTGATCAACGAGAAGATCTTGTAGCGGCCGGTCTTCGAGATCAGCCGCCCTGCCGTCAGCGACCCCAGGGCGATACCGCCGGTCAGCGCAATGAACAGCAGGCCGGCGAGCGACGGCGAAAGCCCGGTCGTGGTCTGCAGGAACAGCGCAACGTAATTGACCGAGCCGATGCCGACGGCGCCGCTGGTCAGTGAGATGATCAGCAGAAAACTGACCGTGGGATTGCGGAACAGGCCGAGCGGCACGATGGGTTCCGGGGCGCGACGCTCCACCATGATCCAGGCGATCAACGACACCAGCCCGAACAGCACCACGGCCAGGCTTTCCTTGGCGATCAGCGAGCCGAAGATCTCGCTGGAGTCGGCCCAGAGCACGACACTCGACACGGCGCCGGCCAGCAGCAGCGCCCCGGCATAGTCGATCTTCGGCCGGCGCGTCGGCCTGCGATAGGGCAACAGGATCGCCATGCCGATCAGCACCGCGATCCCGACCGGCAGGTTGACCAGAAAGATCGAGCGCCAGCCGAACAGATCCGACAGCGCGCCGCCCAGCGTCGGCCCGATGGCGCCAGACGCCATCAGCACCAGGCTGGAATAGCTCTGGTAGCGGGCCCGCACACGCGGCTCGAACAGATCGGCGTTGATCGAAAACAGCGACACCATGATGCCGCCGCCGCCCAATCCCTGCAGCACGCGGGCGGCGATCAGCGTGTTCATCGACACCGCCAACCCGCAGACCAGCGAACCCAGCGTGAAGATGAAGATCGCCGTCATGATCACATATTTGCGCCCGAACAGATCGCCCAGCTTGCCATAAACAGGCATGACCGCGCTGGTGGCGAGAAGGTAGGCAGAGCCGACCCAGCCGAAGCGCTCCAGCGCGCCGAACTCGCCGACAATGGTCGGCAGCGCCGTGGAGACGATCTGATTGTCCAGCGTCGCCATGAACATGCCCATCAGCAGAATGAGGAACACCAGCATGCGCCGCTTCGGATCGGGCACCAGCGATGTGAAGGCGGAAGAGGCTTGTTCGGCGGTTTCGACGCGAGCGTCCATGGCGGCACCAGTCCTGACAAATTTCAAGTGGGCGATTTATGTGCTTTTAGCATATATATGTCAACAGCACATATGTGACAAAGACACGAAATATCTTGGCGGCGCCGATTTTTCTGATAAACAGACATCATGAGCGACACTGAACCTAAACCATCCGAAAACAGCAAAGACGACGCCATTCATCGCGTCGGCGAAGCCATGGCCAAGATGCGCCTTATGACCGGCCGCCGCTATATCGGCCGTGTGGCGCTGGCGCGTCTGGGCACGGGCATGGAACTCTCGGATCTCGACGTGATGAGCCTTGTGAGCCGCCTCGGCAAAAAGCAGGAGATCACCATCGGCGCCATCGCCGACAATATGCGCATCGACCATTCCCGCGCCAGCCGCATGGTGGCCGATCTCGTCAAGCGCGATCTCCTCCGCCGCGAAGCCTCCCAGCAGGACGCCCGCCGCACCATCGTGACGCTGACCGACAATGGCCGCGCGATGATCGACAACGTCCACGAGACGAAGCGCGACGTGCTGACGACCGCGCTGGCGGGCTGGCCTGAAGAAGACATCGCCGCCTTTGCCACGCTGTTCAACCGTTTTACGGAGCGGATGGAGGAACAGGCCAATGCGTTCGACGCCGCGCAGGCGGGCAAATGACAAGGCGGACGATTAGGCTTCGTCCCGATAGACATGCGTCTCGCCATGCCGGTCAGAAATCTCGTAGCCCCCTTCGCCCACGGCCATGACAGGACTTTCGGTCAGCGGCACCTTGCCTGATCCACCCGGCACATCGAGGATATAGGCGGGCATGCACAGTCCCGAGACGCGGCGGCGCAGAGCTTCGACAAGCGTCCTGCCCTCGTCGATCCCCAGCCGGAAATGGCTGGTGCCGGGCGCGAGATCGGGGTGGTGCAGATAATAGGGCTTCACCCGCATCTCGACGAAGCCGCGCATCAGCGCCTCCAGCGCCTCGACGCTGTCATTGACGCCCTTCAGCAGCACCGACTGGCTGACCATCGTCACGCCGCCTGATATCAGCCGATCGACTGCCGCCTTGGCCTCGGGCGTGAATTCCCGGGCGTGATTGGCGTGCAGCGCCACATAGACGGTCTTCCCCGACGCCCGGAGCGCCTCGATCAGCCCCTCGTCGATCCTGCCGGAATCGACCACCGGCACGCGGCTGTGGAAGCGGATGATCTTCACATGATCGATGCCGCCCAGCCGCTGCATCAGCGACGCCAACCGCCGGGGCGACAGCACCAAAGGATCGCCGCCGGTGATGATCACCTCCCAGATTTCGGGATGGTGGGCAATATAATCGAGCGCGCCGTCCAGCGACTCCCCCGCCAGCATGCCGTCTCCCGCCGGACCTACCATTTCGCGGCGGAAGCAGAACCGGCAATAGACGGGGCAGACATGCACCGCCTTGAGCAGCACGCGATCGGGATAACGATGCACGATGCCGGCCACAGGCGCATGGGCGTGATCGCCGATCGGATCCTCCCGCTCGCCGGGGAGGATGGTGAGTTCCTCCAGCCGCGGCAGATATTGCCGGGCGATGGGGTCCTTGGCGTCCGCGGGATCGATCAGTCGGGCGACGTCGTCGGTGAGCGAAATGGCGTAGCGGGCGGCGACCCTTTCGGCGGATTCCAACGCGGTTTCGTCGATAAGGCCGGCGGAGAGGAGGTCTTTGGGCGTGGTGAGCGCGGTCATGCGGGACGGCTCCGCACGGGCTGAGGATTTTGAATGAAGGCCACGCTAGAGCCAGCGTTACCCCCCTCTGTCCTGCCGGACATCTCCCCCTCAAGGGGGGAGATTGGCTGGCGGCGCCCGCTCGCTTCAATCTCAACGCCCAAGGTGGGGCGGAGGGCTAGCCTCCTTCGATCTCCCCCCTTGAGGGGGAGATGTCCGGCAGGACAGAGGGGGGTGAGCCACGGGCGCGGCGAGAGGACAGGGTGTGCACAGCCCCTCCCCCCCCTGCCGGGACCATTTCCCCGCGCGAGCGGGGAGAAGGAGGATGTGGCAAGGACGGCGCTCCATCGCCCTTCGCCCCGCAGGCGCGGGGAGAACGCAGCAGCAGCGGGATGAGGGGCTGTGCACAGCCTTGCCTTAAAAACATTCCCCATCACGCCCCCCAAACCACCGGCGCCCACATCACCTGGTCGATGCGCCGTGCGCCGCTCGCCAGCATCGCCAACCGGTCGAAGCCGAGCGCGGCGCCCGACGCCTCGGGCATGATCGCAAGCGCTGAGAGGAAATCCTCGTCGAGCGGATAGGTCTCGCCATAGATCCGCTGCTTCTCGACCATTTCCATCTCGAACCGGCGGCGCTGCTCTACCGGGTCGGTGAGTTCGCCGAAGGCGTTGGCGAGTTCGACGCCGCAGGCATAAAGCTCGAAACGGTCGGAGACGCGCCCGTCCTGCGGCGAGCGGCGGGCGAGCGCGGCTTCGGCGGCGGGGTATTCGCAGAGAATGGTCGCGCGCCCCTCGCCCAGTTCAGGCTCGACCTTTTCCACCAGGATGCGGGAAAAAATGTCGGACCAAGTGTCGTCCTCGGCGATGCGGATGCCCGCCGCAGAGGCCCGCGCCGCCAGTTCGTCGCGATCCGTCTCGCCGTCCATGGCGATGGTGGCGAGCAAATCGATGCCGGCATGGCGCGAGAACGCCTCGGCCACCGACAGCCGCTCGGGTTCGGCGAAGGGATCGCAACTCATGCCGCGATAGGCGAAGGTCGTCGTTCCGCCCGCTTCGGCCGCCAGCGACAGCATCCGCCCGCAATCCTCCATCAGCGCCTCATAGGCTTCGGCGACGCGATACCATTCGAGCATGGTGAATTCGGGCTGATGCGTCGGAGACGTCTCGCGATTGCGATAGACATGCGCGAAGGTGAAGATGCGCTTCTCCCCCGCCGACAGCAGCTTCTTGCAGGCGAATTCCGGCGAGGTGTGGAGATAATAGTCGCGCGCAACGCCGTCGGAGCCGATCAGCTCGGTCTTGAAAGCGTGCAGATGCGTCTCGTTGCCCGGCGAAATCTGCAGCGCCGGCGTATCCACCTCGATGAAGTCGTCCCCGGCGAGGTAGGCGCGCAGCGCCGCCTGCACGCGGTTGCGGGCGAGCAGAAAGGGACGCCGGTCGGCATGCACATCGGGCGCCCACCAGCGGGACGGCGTCGTCACGGCCATGTTTCTCACCTTCGCGTTCGATTCAGACTGGCAATTTGCCCGTTTTCGGGTTATTGGCGCGCCACATCCTGAAAAGGCGGGCATTTGGCCGGTTCCGACCGTCCTTTAATGCGCGTTCAAACAAGTTACAAGGAAGTCCTATGGCAAAGGTCATCGCTTCTCAGCTCCGCAAGGGCAATGTCCTCGACATCGACGGCAGGCTCTATGTCGTTCTGACCGCGCAGAATTTTCATCCGGGCAAGGGCACGCCGGTCACGCAGATCGACATGCGCCGCATTTCCGACGGCGTAAAGGTGTCCGAGCGCTGGAAGACCACCGAACAGGTCGAACGCGCCATCGTGGAAGACATCAACTTCCAGTACCTCTATGAGGACGGCGAAGGCTACCACTTCATGAACCCGGAAAACTACGACCAGGTCGTGGCGACCGTCGACATGATCGGCGACGACAAGGCCTATCTGTCGGAAGGCATGACCGTCATCCTGTCGATCCATGAGGGCAACCCGATCGCCATGGAACTGCCGCGCCACGTCGTGCTCGAAGTCATGGAAACAGAGCCGGTGGTCAAGGGCCAGACAGCCTCGTCCTCCTACAAGCCCGCCATGCTGTCGAACGGCATTCGCTCCATGGTTCCGCCGCATATCGACGCCGGCACCAAGATCGTGGTGCTGACCGAAGACGGCTCCTATGTCGAGCGCGCCAAGGGCTGAGCCCCGCGCATAGAAACGGTTTGAGGCCCGCCATCGTCGCGGGCCTTTTCTTTTGCGGATCATCCGGCGAGGTCGCGCGTTAAGCCAAGACACGGCGCCCGGTGAACGAGGCGCCGCTGAGACAGAGGTGACGCCCATGACCCCGAACCGTCGACACCCGCGTATCGATCCTTCCCGCCGCCGGGCCGCCGGCTGGCCGCTATTTTTGTCCGCAGCGGCGGCCGCATTGCTGGCGCCGGCCGCCGCGCCGACCTCCGCTTCGGCGGCAAGCCCTTCCTTCGACTGCGCCAAGGTGGACAGCCGCGCCGAGCGCACGATTTGCGGCGATCATGAACTGTCGCTGCTCGACCACGAAACCGCTCGGCTCTATACCCTGGCCTTGAAGAAAGCAGAGCCGAAACAGGCTGCGGCGATGAAGGCGGATGCGGCGGGTTGGAAGCGAGCGCGCGACGAATGCTGGCTGGCGCAGAACACGCGCGGATGCATCATCGCCGCCTACGCCAAGCGCATTCACCGGCTTCTGGAAAAGCACGAGGAAGTCCGCCAGGCCGAGAACGCCCTGACGCGGGGACCCTATGTGTTGAGATGCCGAAAGATCGACCATCCCGTCACCGCCACCCTGATCGAGAGCAATCCACGGGTCGGGACGATCGAATGGCGCAACGCCGTGCATGTCGGCGTCGCCGACGGCGACGAATTCATCGAGAAATCGGACTACGGCGCCAATGGCGTGGCTTTTTCGATCGAGGGCGATCAGGCTCAGCTGATGCTGCCCGACGGCCGCAAATTTTCTTGCGCGCGCGAGCGGTAGTTTCTGCAGTCGGATACACAAACTAGTAGGTCGCTGGAAAGACTTCCTTAACCACGATTGGCAAAGATCGTGAAAGAGCCTCAGCCGCAGGATCGGGCTGGCGCGCGCAATGTTTTTTCAGGACGTCAAGCAATGCCGGTCATCACTTTCGCAAACACCAAGGGCGGCGCGGGCAAAACCACCGCCGTGCTGCTCCTCGCCACCGAACTTGCCCGTCAGGGGGAACGCGTCACCATCCTCGACGCCGATCCGCAGCGCTGGATCAGCCGCTGGCATGAGACCGGAACGCCGCTCGCCAACATCCAGGTCGTGTCCTATGTGACCGTCTCCAACCTGCAATCGCAAATGGCCCTGTATCGCGACAGGACAGACTACTTCCTCCTCGACCTTCCCGGCGCCTGCTCGCCGATGATCGCCACCGCCCTGGGCGTGTCCGATCACGTGCTCATCCCTATCCAAGGCTGCGCCATGGACGCCAAGGGCGGGGCCCAGGTGCTCGAACTGCTGCAGTATCTGGAGGACAAGGCCTCCATTCGCATCCCCCACTCGGTGGTTCTGACCCGTGTTAACTCGATGGTCACAACTCGCGCATTGCAGGTGGTCAAGCAGATGCTCGCCCAGCGCAAGGTGCGGGTTCTCGACACGCCGATCATCGAACGCGCCGCCTATCGCGACCTGTTCGACTACGGCTGCAGCCTCTACGACATGAATTCGGAACGCGTCAGCAATCTCGACAAGGCCAAGGAAAACGCCGCCGCCTTCGCCGAGGAAGTGCTGGGCTACGTGCCCAACCGCAACCGGGTTAGCCCCGCCCAACCGGCCGTCGCGATGGCGCGTCCGCGCGCGGTGGCGTGATCGAGACGAGATCCGGCCTTTCCTATGTCACTACCAGAGAGCGGCCGGACCTGACAGCCGTTACCGGCGCCTGGCGCTGGGAAGCCTTTTTCAGCAACAGTGACATATCCTTCGAGCAATTGATGGCGCGCGAACAGGCGGCGGCGGTCGCGCCTGGCCCGTTGCCGACGGTGCTGGTCCTGCTGGAGGGCGGCGAGCCCATCGGCATGGTCGCGCTCTGCAACGACGATCTCGAAGACCGTCCCGAGCTCAATCCATGGCTCGCGGGGCTCTATGTCGCGCCCGCCCATCGCGGTGAAGGCCATGCGCAGCGGTTGATCGCCAGGATCGAAACCGTCGCCAGCGAGGCCGGATTCCGACGGCTGAGCCTCTATAGCGCAAGCGCCGTCGGTCTCTACGGTTCCCGCGGCTGGGTGACGACGGAGATCTTCGACCGCGACGACGCGGTCTATCACATCATGCGCAAAGATCTTTGAGCGAGCAGCGAAAGCCGCCCGCGCCGCAATGCCGGCGGATGCTCAGAACAGCGCGTCGTCGAACAGATCCTCGTCGCTCGTCAGAGCCTTTGCGGCGGGTTCGTCGGCGGCCTGATTGACGACCATGAGCTCCCGATGCAGGTCTCGCTCCGACGCCATCGTGTAGATCTTGTAGATCCGCGCGCTGAGGGCGTCGGCGGACGAACCGAGAATGGAGGCGTCGCCTTCGGCCTGGGCGGCCAGATCGCGGGCGACGGCGACGCAGTCCCGCAGCACGTCGCCGAGTTCGCTTTCGAAATCGAGCGTCGACAGCGCCGCGCTGACCTTGGCGAACACTTCCTGGCCCTCATGCTCGAACAGGGCGATGCTCTCGTCCATGCGCTTGGACATGTCGCGGATATCGTCCAGCGCCGCGCGCAGAGGCGCGCTCAGGTCGGAACCGGTGGCTTCGGCGCATTGCGAGAAGGCGACGGCCGCGCCTTCGAAATGCTGCAACTCGTCGACCACGTTGTTGGCCGGCTCTTCGAGCTTCTCGGCGAATACCCGGAGTTCGGCGCTGACCACATTGACCGAACGCCCTTCGTCGCCGAGCTTCGAGCAGCGGAGGTTGGAATTGAGCGCCATATAATGAATGTCGGTCTTGATGCCGCGGATGATGGAGATCCCGTCGACCAGACTGTGGGCGGTCTCGCCGGTCGACTGCGCCACACGGTTGGCGTTGGCGCTGGTTTCGGCCACATTGGCGACCAGACCGCTCGCGGCGGCGACGCCGCGCTCCAGCGTGGCCAGGAAATTGTTGCCGCCGCGGTCGCCGCTCTGATGCATGGTCGCGCGCAGCGCCATGATCGAATGGGCGTCGTCGACGAAGCTCTGCATCAATTGCATGATCTTCCGGCAGTCGCGTTCGAAGTCGTCGACCATGCTTTCGGTCTGCGCCGCCGCCAGCCGATCGATGACGCCGTCCAGCGCTTCGTTCATCTCGACGCTCAGGGCGGCGCCGTCGGCCGACGCCTTGAACTCGTCGAGAAATTCGAAACTCGTGCGCACATGCTCCAGCCGCTGGCGGGTGATGTCGCCGATTTGCAGCGCCGACAGGACCTGGGCGATCTTGGACTGGATCGCGCGGGCCAGCGATTTCACATCGTTGGCGATGGACGAGAGCTTGCGATGATGGTCGGCGATCACGCTCGCGTCGCGTTCGAGATCCCGTACGACGCCGGGAACCACGTCGCCATATTCGCGCGAAATGCGGGCCGAGAACTGGGTGGCGGTCGCAAGCTGCGACGCCATGGCCGAAAGCTGATCGCCGAAGCGATCGACCTCCTGCGCGCCGGATTGGATGCGTTCGCGAATTTCGTCGGCGAAGCCGGCGAATTCAGCGATGCCTGCGCCGGTGATCTTCACCGTGATCGCAAATGTCCGGAGATAGCGCATGGTCTCGCGCATGTCCTCCACATTGGATTGCATCTTCTGACAGGCCGTCTTCAGCTTCTCGAACCCACCCAGCCGCGCCTGTTCGAACTTGGGAAGCTCCGCGAGCTCCTTGGCGGTCGAGAGGATGCGCTGCATCGTGGCGTTGGAGGCGTCGGCGTCGAGCACGCTGGTCAGAGAGTCGAGCGACGCGATGAGCCGCTTCAGAATATCGGAGATCGCGATCAGCACCGCGCCGCCTTCGAGGAACTTTTTCTCCAATTTTCCATGCGCAACGGCGAGCTTCGCATCGAGCTCGGCGCGCCCGACGCGGTAAAAAGCGGCGTTACTCTGTTTTACTTGCAACAACGTTTTGTCCCCAAACGTATTTCATATGTGAGAGAAGTGTAGGGCAAAGGCACAAACGATGCGTAAATTCATGCAGGAGTTGTCCCGTTAATCTCCGCATTGGTTACCGAAACCTCTCCGGCATTCAATTTCAGGAATTTCTTAAATTGTATAAACTCTAGTAATTTCAAAGCTCTGCAACTTTAAACAAATCGTTAGCATCTATTAAAATTCCGTTTAGTATTCTCTCCTAAAACTAGCATATCATTAGATGGGATTAATTTTTCCCAGTATAAATTTACGCCTCGTTAGCCATTCGCTGTGATGCTCCCGCGATAGAATTATTGGCGCGAACACCAGTAAAAAGGTGAGGACATGACATATTCGATGCCTGCTAAAGCAAATATTCGAAATATCCGCGACATTCACGCGGAGCTGCTGGATTATTCGAGCTCTTCCACACAGATCGAGATCGACCTCGGAAACTGTGAGGACATCGACTTGTCCTTCTTGCAACTCATTGAATCCGTTCGAAAAAGCGCTGCTGCCGGCGGCAAGCCGGTCACCCTTTCTCGTCCCGCCAACGCGGCCGTCAAAACGGCGCTCAAGCGGGCGGGCTTTCTCGATGTCCTCTCGACCGAGGACGCAAAATTTTGGCTGCACGAAGGAATGCAATAATGGCTGCGAACATTTTGACCGTCGACGACTCCGCGAGCATTCGACTGACCACGAATGTGGCTCTGTCCAATGCGGGGTACAACGTCACCGAAGCGATCAACGGAGCCGAGGGGATCGCGAAAGCAACCGCGGGTCACTACGACCTGATCGTCACCGATCTCAACATGCCCGTCATGGACGGCCTGACCATGATCCGTGAACTTCGCAAGATCCCCAGCCAGACCGGCGTTCCGATCATCTTCCTCACCACGGAATCGGATGGTTCCATCAAGGAACAGGCGAAGGCCGCCGGCGCCACCGGTTGGCTGACCAAGCCTTTCGACCCCGACAATCTCGTCAAAATCGTGCGCAAGGTGCTCGGCAAATGAGCCATCCCGATCCTATAGCCGTTTTCCGAACGGAAGCGGCGGAACTCCTCGAAATGATCGAAGCAGGCCTGCTCGATCTGCTCGAAGACCTGAGCAACAAAGATCAGGTCGACGCGGTGTTCCGCAGTCTCCACACGCTCAAGGGCTCCGGAGCCATGTTCGGCTTCGAAGCCCTTGCCGCGTTCACGCATCATTGCGAAACCGCTTTCGACAGGGTGCGCAAGGGTGAAGTGCCGGCGACCGAAGACCTGATCTCCGCCGTTCTCGACGCCAAGGACCATATGCGCGTCCTCGTCGAGGAGCCCGGCGCAGATCATTCCTCCGTCAGCGAGAACCTGCTCGGCCGGCTGCAACGCGCCGTCGAGGCCGCCGCCGGCCACGAAGCGCCGGCGCCGAGCGCCGCCGCGCCGAAGGGCAAGTGGAACATCCGCTTCTCGCTTCCGGCAAACGCCATGACCAACGGCACCAATCCGCTGCCGCTGATCGACGAATTGCGCGATCTTGGCGAATGCGAAGTGCGCATCGACGCCTCCGCCGTGCCCATGCTCGACGGCATGGACCCGACCGAGCTCTATTTGACCTGGTCGGTGACCCTCGACGGGGCGGCGACCAAATCCTCGATCGAAGACGTGTTCATCTTCGTCATGGACGACATGAAGCTCGACATCGTCAGGGACGAGCCGCCGGCCGCGGCGATTGCCCCCGAGGTCAAGGCGGATGCGCCGCGCGCCGCTCAGGCGCCGAAACCCATCCAGCCCGTGGAAGCGCGTCCGGCGGCGATCGACGTCAAGCAGACCAACAAGTCGGCCGAGAATGTGCGCGTTCCCGCCGAACGGCTCGACGAACTGATGGACCGCGTCGGCGAGCTCGTCATCGCCCAATCGCGCCTGTCGCAGCTCGCCTCCAGCGGCGCGGATCTGCAATTGCGCGCCGTGTCGGAAGACATCGAACGTCTGTCGGGCGAATTGCGCGACACGATGATGGTGCTGCGCATGGTGCCGGTGACGCAATTGTTCGGCCGGTTTCGCCGTCTCATCCACGACCTCGCCCATGAGACCGGCAAGCAGATCGAACTCGTCACCGAAGGCGAAACCACGGAAGTCGACAAGAGCGTCATCGAACGTCTCGCCGATCCCATGGTCCACCTCGTCAGAAACTCCTGCGATCACGGCCTCGAAACCGCCGACGAACGCGTCGCGGCCGGCAAGCCGGCGGCGGGCAAGGTGCGTCTTCTCGCCCGCCAGACCGGCGGCGAGGTCAAGATCATCATCAGCGACGACGGCCGCGGCATGAATCGCGAGCGCATCCGCGCCAAGGCCGAGCAGAACGGGCTCATCCAGCCCAATCAGCAGCTGTCCGACCAGGACCTGTTGCAGATGATCTTCCAGCCGGGCTTCTCCACCGCGCAGGCCGTGACCAACCTGTCGGGCCGCGGCGTGGGCATGGACGTCGTCAAGCGCACCATCGACGCGCTGCGCGGCTCGATCAACATCGTCAGCACGCCCGGCAAGGGATCTGACATCACGCTCAACATTCCGCTGACGCTCGCCATCATCGATGGTCTGCTCGTCCGCGTCGGCTCGGGCCGTTACGTCATTCCGCTGTCGGCGGTCGAGGAATGCCTAGAACTGTCGCTCGAAGACGACATGCGCTCGCGCGGCCGCAGCTTCATTTCGCTGCGTGACAGTCTGGTGCCGTTCATCCGGCTCCGCGATCTGTTCAAGACGGGCACCAAGCCCGATCCGTTCCAGAAGGTGGTGGTGATCTCCACCGGAACCGAACGCGTCGGCCTCGTCGTCGACCAGATCATCGGCGACCACCAGACGGTCATCAAATCAATGTCGAAGCTGCATCATGACGTTGCGACTTTCTCGGGCGCGACCATTCTCGGCGACGGCTCCGTCGCCCTGATCCTGGATGTCGCCCATCTCGTCGCCGCCGGCCAGCTAGAGGAGGCGCAGATGCGCGCCGCAGGATGATGGAAGCACAACGCAAAACCGAAAGCACGTTCTGGGACCGCGCCAGCGAACTCGAGGTCCTGACCTACGACATCGCCGGTGAAACCCTGGCCATCGAAGCCATCCGCGTCAGGGAAATCCTCGACCTGGTGCCGGAAACGCCGGTGCCCGGCGCCCGGCCCTATGTGGCGAGCGTCATCAATTTTCGGGGCCGGGTAATCCCGCTCGCGGACATCACGCTCGCCTTCGGCATGGAGCCGAGCAAGACGACCAACGACACACGGATCATCGTGATGGAGTTGAACCTCGAACTCGACAGCGCGCCGGTCCTGATCGGCATCCGCACCGACAAGGTCTACGAGGTCACCACCTTGACGAGGACCGCCAGCGAGCCGCCGCCGTCCGTCGGCATGCGCTGGCGGCCGGACTTCATCGACTGCCTGGTGAAGCGCGGCAGCGACTTCATCATCGTGCCGAACATGAGAGCTATTTTCAAATAACATTGCATGGAGCGGGGGCTCCGGGAATATCCTAAAGGGGTTGGATTATGTCTTTGACGATCAAAACAAAATTGGGGGTCGCCTTCGGTTTCCTCATCGTCCTGATGATCGGGACGGCGGGATACGCGATCTTCACCCTGTCGTCCTTCAACACGACCATCGGCGACGTTCTCACCGGCCCGGCGCAGCGCCTCAAGACGGCCCAAGCCATCGACATCGAACTCCTAGAGATGATCCGCCAGCAGAAGAACCTACTTCTGGCGACCGACGCGGAAGAGCGCGCCGCCACGATCGACAAGGGCGATGCGGCGCGCAAGCGCTTCGAAGACCTGCTCGTGAAGGCCGAGGGGCTGGCGACCGAAAAAGGTCGCCCCCTCTGGGCCTCGATCCGTGAAGACAGCGAGAAGTTTATCAAAGGCGATGATCTTTCCCGCCAGCGCCTCGCAGCCGGCGACCTCGCCGGCGCCACGCAGGCGACCGTCGATCTTCGCCCCGTCATCAACGAAATAGACAAGGTCATCTACGACCTGATCGACATCGAAAACGGCCGGATGCAAGAGGCCGAGGGCAATGCGGAAGCGCAGTACGCCTCGTCGCGCAGCATCATGATCGGCATCAGCGCCGTAGCGCTCCTGATCTCCGTCGCCGCCGCCTTCTGGATTTCCAAGACGATTTCCAACGGCCTCAACCGCGCCAACGCCGCCGTGCGCAGCGTGTCGGAGGGCGACCTCACCAAGCTCGCCGACATCACCAGCAAGGACGAGATCGGCGAATTGCTGGGCTATGTCAACGCGATGATCGAGCGCCTGCGCGGCGTGGTCGGCGATGCGCTTTCGGCATCCACGAACGTTTCCTCCGGCAGCCAGGAACTGTCTGCCTCCTCCGAGCAAGTGTCGCAGGGCGCCACCGAACAGGCCGCCGCCGCCGAAGAGGCTTCCGCCTCGATGGAGCAGATGGCCGCCAACATCAAGCAGAACGCCGACAACGCGGCCCAGACCGAAAAGATCGCCCGCCAGTCCGCCAAGGACGCCGAACTCTCGGGCGACGCGGTCAACCGCGCCGTCGGCGCCATGCGCACCATCGCCGAGAAGATCGGCATCGTGCAGGAAATCGCCCGCCAAACCGATCTGCTTGCTCTGAACGCGGCTGTGGAAGCCGCCCGCGCTGGCGAACACGGCAAGGGTTTCGCCGTCGTCGCCTCCGAAGTCCGCAAGCTCGCCGAACGCAGTCAGTCGGCCGCCGCCGAGATCAGCTCCATGTCTTCCAACACGGTGATCGCGGCGCAGGAAGCCGGCGAAATGCTGTCGCGCCTGGTGCCGGATATCCGCAAGACCGCCGAACTGGTCTCGGAAATCTCCGCCGCCTGCCGCGAACAGGATATCGGCGCCTCGCAGATCAACGAAGCGATCCAGCAACTCGACAAGGTGACGCAGCAGAATGCGTCGGCTTCGGAAGAAATGGCTTCAACCTCGGAAGAACTAGCGGCGCAGTCTGAAGAGCTGCAGTCATCGATTGCCTATTTCCGCGTCGAAAACGCGCGGGAAGCCAAGAAAGCGATGGCCGCCGGGAAGGCGTCCGCGCCAGCAGCCCGGCCAGTCGCTAAACCGGCGGCGAAACGGAATTCGCTCGGCGTGGCGGAACAGCAGGCGCGTCTGCGCGGCTTCGCGCTCGACATGAACCAAGGTGGTCCCGACAGCGCCGACGACGAATTCCGCGCCGCCAGCTGACCCAAGAATTGTCCGGGACCTCCCAAGAGGTCCCGGGATCACGACAAAACCCAACATCGCTTTCAAGGACGCCAAGCCAATGCGCTTTACGATCAAAGCAAAACTAGCCACCGCCTTTTCATTGGTGATCCTATTGACAGGCGTAATGGCCTTCATGGCGATCGTGAATCTGTCGTCGCTCAATACGGCGATTACCGACATCATTCAGGGGCCGGCAGCCAATCTCCGCAATTCAAGTGATCTCTCCGACGCGGTCCTCTACAGCATCCGCGCGGAAAAGAACGCAATCATCAACACCGATCCGGCCAAGATCCAGGGTTACGTAGCGGATGTGAAAGAGCGCCGCGCGGCCATCGATCGTCTGCTGAAGGAACTCGACAAGGAGCAAAATCCGAATATCCGCGCGAAGATCGCGGAGTTCCGCTCCCATTCCGCGGCATGGCAACCGGTGCAGGATCAGGTGATTGCGCTCGCCGTGCAGAACACCACCGAAAGCAATGCGCGCGCCGGCGAAATCTCGATGGGAGAAGGCGCAGCCATTACCGCAAAGCTTCTCAGCGCTTTGACAGGCTTGAACGAGGAAATGGCTATCGACCTCAAACAGACCGACGAAGCGACCAATGCACAGTACGAGACCTCCCGTAACTTGTTGATCGGCATTGTCAGCTTCGTACTGCTGTTTTCGCTGGCCGTCGCCGTCTGGATCGGCATGGGCGTCAACACCGGCCTCAAGAAGATCAAGGCCGCCGCAGACGCCGTCGCCATCGGCGACCTGGACCAGCGGATCGACATCAAGACCAATGACGAAATCAAGGACGCCGTCGACACGATCAATGTCATGGTCGGCAATCTGCGCAACACCGCCCAGATCGCCAACCAGATCGCCAATGGCGATCTGACGGTCACGCCGAAGGCTCTGTCGGACAAGGATATGCTGGGTCTGTCGCTGGAAAGCATGGTCGAGCGTCTGCGCGGCGTCGTCGCCGATGCGATCGCCGCTTCCGTCAACGTCTCCTCGGGCAGCCAGGAACTGTCCGCATCATCCGAACAAGTGTCGCAGGGCGCGACCGAACAGGCCTCCGCAGCCGAAGAAGCCTCGGCTTCGATGGAAGAAATGGCCGCCAACATCAAGCAGAACGCCGACAACGCCGCCCAGACCGAAAAGATCGCCCGCCAGTCCGCCAAGGACGCGGAAACGTCCGGCGATGCGGTCAACCGCGCCGTCGCCGCCATGCAGACCATCGCCCAGAAGATCGGCATCGTGCAGGAGATCGCCCGCCAGACCGACCTGCTCGCCCTGAACGCCGCCGTCGAAGCCGCCCGCGCCGGCGAACACGGCAAGGGCTTCGCCGTCGTCGCGTCCGAAGTGCGCAAGCTCGCCGAACGCAGCCAGTCTGCCGCAGCCGAGATCTCGGAAATGTCGTCGGACACCGTCAAGGCCGCCCAACAGGCGGGGGAGATGCTGTCGCGTCTGGTGCCGGACATCCGCAAGACCGCCGAACTGGTTTCGGAAATCTCCGCCGCCTGCCGCGAGCAGGACATCGGCGCAGCCCAGATCAACGAAGCGATCCAGCAGCTCGACAAGGTGACCCAGCAGAATTCGTCGGCGTCGGAGGAAATGGCCGCGACGTCCGAGGAGCTGGCCGCTCAGTCCGAGGAACTGCAGACCTCGATCGCCTTCTTCAAGGTGGAGCAGAACCATCGCGGTAGCCCCTCTCAGGCCAAGCGCGCCGCTGCTGCGCCTGTGGCGGCCAAGGCCGCGCCGCGCCGCGCCGCGCCGTCGTCGCATGGCGTCAAGGCCCAGCAGGAGCGGGTGAAGGGCTTCGCGCTCAATCTCGACCATGGCGGCCCCGATGAAAACGACGACGATTTCCGGGCGGCAGGCTGACGCTGAAAGCGGCTTCGCGCCTCGCGGCGCGGAGCCAATATCACAGTTCGGAGAATTCAGACCCTATTTCATTTTTTTCTTAGGAACACGACGATGCGATTTACATTGAAAGCGAAATTGACGGGAGCGTTCGCGCTCATACTCATGCTGATGCTCGGTATTGCCGGCTATGGCCTCTTTAGCCTCGGCAACCTCAACGATACCATGAACACTGCAATCAACGGGTCGGCTGCTCGGCTCGAGATGGCGCAGAATGTGTCCAACTACCAGCTTCGCTTCTCTCGAAGCCAGCTGAATCTCCTCGACGCCGCGACCGCCGAAGACATCGAGAAATTCATTGCGCGGGTCGATGATAGCCGCGCCAAATTCAAGGATTCGGTCAACTGGTTGATCGATACCGCAAGCACAGAAGACGGCAAGAAATCATGGAACGAAGTCTTGACGCTCAGCGACACGCTGTTTGCGGTCGATGACAAGGTTCGCGCGCTCGTGCGCGCCGGCAATTTGGTCGACGCCGAACGCCTCGCCAAGATCGACGCCCGCGCGGTGATGGACAAGATTGAAGACACGATCGATGCGCGCGTGAAAGCCCAGAAGGAGCGGATGGCGACGGCGCTGGAAGAAAGCGCCGCCCAGTATCTCTCGACCCGCAACGTCATCGTCGCGGTTTCCTCCGTCGCCATACTTTTCGGCTTTGCGGCCGCGCTCTGGATCTGCATCAGCATGGCTCGGGGACTGAACAGAATTCGCGACGCCGCCGACGCCGTGGCAATCGGCGATCTGGACCAGAACATCCAGATCAAGTCCAACGATGAAATCAAGGATCTGGTCGATACGCTCAATCTCATGACCGCCAATCTTCGCGCCACGGCGACCGTCGCCGACAAGATCTCCGTCGGGGATCTGAGCGTCGACCCCACACCGCTGTCTGATCGCGACACTTTGGGGCACGCCATGAGGAAGATGGTCATCAACCTGCGTCAGGCCGCCCAGAACGCTGCGCTTATCGGCGAAGGGGACTTGTCGATGGCGATCACGCCGCAGTCGGAGAAGGACACGCTGGGCATCGCCATGCGCAACATGGTCGCCAATCTCGGGCAGACCGCCCGCATCGCGCAGATGATCGCCCATGGCGACCTCACCGTTACGCCGAAGCCGCTTTCCGACCGAGATACTTTGGGCGTGGCCCTCGAAAGCATGGTGGAGCGCCTGCGCGGCGTGGTCGCAGACGCTATCTCGGCGTCGGTCAATGTGTCCTCCGGCAGCCAGGAACTGTCCGCGTCTTCCGAACAGGTCTCACAGGGCGCCACCGAACAGGCGGCAGCCGCCGAGGAAGCTTCCGCCTCGATGGAGCAGATGGCCGCCAACATCAAGCAGAACGCCGACAACGCCGCCCAGACCGAAAAGATCGCCCGCCAGTCCGCCAAAGACGCCGAAGTCTCCGGAGAGGCCGTCAACCAGGCCGTGGCGGCCATGCAGACCATCGCCCAGAAGATCGGCATCGTTCAGGAAATCGCCCGCCAGACCGACCTGCTCGCCTTGAACGCGGCCGTCGAAGCGGCCCGCGCCGGCGAACACGGCAAGGGCTTCGCGGTCGTCGCCTCCGAAGTCCGCAAGCTCGCCGAACGCAGCCAGTCGGCCGCCGCCGAGATTTCGGAAATGTCGTCGGATACGGTGAAGGCCGCCCAACAGGCCGGCGACATGTTGTCCCGCCTGGTGCCGGATATCCGCAAGACCGCCGAACTGGTTTCGGAAATCTCCGCCGCCTGCCGCGAACAGGACATCGGCGCAACCCAGATCAACGAGGCCATCCAGCAACTCGACAAGGTGACCCAGCAGAACTCGTCGGCGTCGGAGGAAATGGCCGCCACGTCCGAGGAACTGGCCGCTCAATCCGAGGAGTTGCAGACCTCGATCGCCTTCTTCCGCGTGGAAGCGCAGAAGAGCCGCAACGACAGAGCCGTCAAGCCCCGTCCGAGCCATCCGGTCGCCAAGCCGCAGGCGCGCCACAGCGACAACAGCGTCAAGTCGCAACAGGGCCGCGCCAGAGGTTTCGCGCTGAACCTGGAGCACGGCGCGCCGGACGATATCGATGATGACTTCAAGGAGAGCGCATGACCATGACGACACATCAGAGCGAATCCCAATTCGTAACCTTCAGCCTCGGCGAAGAAGCCTTTGCGGTTCCCGTCGAAGTGGTTCGGGAAATCCTCGATCACGAAGAGGCGTTCAAGATCCCGAATGGCCCCGATTATCTGCTCGGCCTGCGCAATGTGCGCGGCCAGGCGGTGCCGACCATCGATCTCAGGCTGAAACTCGGCCTGAGCCGCACCGTGCCGACGCCGCACACGCGCGTTCTGGTTCTCGACGTGCCTCTGAACGACCGTCTGCTGACCCTCGGCCTGGTGGCGGATCGCGTTCACGAAGTCACGCCGTTCCGCACGGCGCAGATCGAACAGGCGCCGGACATCGGCATCCGCTGGAATTCGGACTATATCGCCGGCGTGGTGCGCAAGGAGACGGGTTTCGTGGTGATCATCGACCTGCCGCGACTGCTGTCGTCGGATGACACCGCCTTCCTTTCTCAGCGGAACGTCGCCGCTTGATGCTCGAGTGAATGCGTGGAGTAACAGGAATGCAGACCGCCCAACGCGTGGCATCGCCGCATGAAGACGGCATCAGCAAGCGGAACTTCGACCGGCTGGCCGCCTATATCTACAACTACAGCGGCATCAAGATGCCGCCGACCAAACAGACCATGCTCGAAGGACGCCTGCGTCGCCGCTTGCGCGCCACCGGCCAGCCCACCTTCGAGCACTATTGCAACTACCTCTTCAGCCAGGGCGGGCTCGAGAAGGAAGCGATCTTCCTCATCGACGCGGTGACGACCAACAAGACCGATTTCTTTCGCGAGCCCAATCACTTCAGCTTCATGACCCAGCGCGCGCTGCCGGCGCTCACGCAAGCCGGCGTCAGACGCCTGCGGGTCTGGAGTTCGGCCTGCTCGACCGGCGCCGAGCCCTATACCATCGCCATGGTGCTCGACGACGTTTTCGGCGATCGGCCCGACATCGGCTGGAACATCCTCGCCACAGATCTGTCGACAGAGGTGTTGCAGGCGGCCCGGCGCGGCATCTACGCCCAGGACATGGTCGACCCGGTTCCGGTGGATATGCGAAGACGATATGTGATGTCGGCGATCGCACGCGACCGTCGCGAAGTCCGCATCACACCGAAGCTGCGCTCAAAAGTCGGCTTCGCCCGCCTGAACCTGATGGACGACGTCTATCCGGTCGGCGACCCCATGCACATGATCTTCTGCCGCAACGTGATGATCTATTTCGACAAACCGACCCAGGAAAAAGTCCTGACGCGGCTTTGCGATTGCCTGGAGCCGGGCGGCTATCTGTTCATCGGCCATTCCGAAACCATCAGCGGCTTCGACCTGCCGCTGAAAACCGTCGCGAACACAGTGTTCCAGAAAGTGTGATCATGAAGAAAAAGGTGCGCGTCCTCATCATCGACGATTCAGCCAGCGTCCGTCAGACGCTGACCAGCATCTTCGAGGAAGATCCCGATTTCGAGGTAATCGGGGCGGCGCAGGATCCTTTCGTCGCGGCGCGACGGCTGCGGGAAGATATCCCCGACGTCATCACGCTCGATGTGGAAATGCCGCAGATGGACGGCATCACCTTTCTTCGCAAGCTCATGAGCCAGCATCCCTTGCCGGTGGTCATGTGTTCCTCGCTGACGGAAGCAGGCTCGCAAACCCTGCTCCAGGCCATGGAGGCGGGCGCGGTGGACGTGATCCTGAAACCGAAGATCGGCGTGGCCGACCATCTTTCGGAAACCGCCGATCACATCCGCGCCGTCGTCAAGGGCGCGGCCCGCGCGCGGATCGACAATCACCGCCGGTTCCGCACGGCGACGACTCCGCCGCCGCTCAATCCGCAGGAGAAGCTCACCGCAGACGCCGTCCTCCCTCCCCCCACCGGCAAGGCGATGGCGAAGACCACCGAAATGGTGGTCTGCGTCGGCGCGTCCACCGGCGGCACCGAGGCGCTGCGCGAAATGCTGGAGAAACTGCCGCCCAATGCGCCGGGCATGGTGATCGTCCAGCACATGCCCGAGAAATTCACCGCCGCCTTCGCAAGCCGGTTGAATTCGCTCTGCGAAGTCGAGGTGAAGGAAGCGGCCGACGGCGATCCGGTCCTGCGCGGCCATGTGCTGATCGCGCCCGGCGGGCTGCACACCATGCTCGAGCGGCGCGGCGCGCGCTATCACGTTTCGGTCCGCAACGGGCCGCTGGTGTCGCGGCACAGACCTTCGGTGGACGTTCTGTTTCGTTCGGCCGCCCGAAACGCCGGCGCCAACGCCATGGGCGTCATCATGACCGGGATGGGCGACGACGGCGCCCGCGGCATGGAGGAAATGCACAACGCCGGCGCCTTCACCGTCGCCCAGGACGAAGCGACCTCGGTGGTGTTCGGCATGCCCAAGGAAGCGATCGCCCGCGGCGGCGTCGATCGTATTGCGCCGCTCGACAACCTGGCGCGCGAGATCATGGCGGCGCAGGCGCGGTTCTGACCCGCGCCGAGGCCGAAGATCAGGCCGGCTTGGGCGTCAGCGCGCCGCCCGGCCGGGCGATCAGGAACACGCTCATCGCCGCCACGAGGCACATGCCGCCGGCGATCTGCAAGGCCGGCATATAGGACTCGTAGTCGGTCCTGAGGGCGCCGGCTCCCATCGCTGCGGTGGCTGCGCCCAGCTGATGGCCGGCAAAGATCCAGCCGAAGACGATATTGGCTTTCTCCCTGCCGAAATTCTCGGCCGACAGGCGCACCGTGGGCGGCACCGTCGCCACCCAGTCGAGCCCGTAGAAGGCTGCGAACAGCGTCAGCGAATAGATGTCGAAACCCGAGAGCGACAGATAGATCAGCGACAGGCCGCGCAGGCCATAGAACCAGAACAGGAGCCAGCGATTGTCGAAGCGGTCAGACAGCCAGCCCGACAAAAGCGTGCCGCCGAAATCGAAGATGCCGATCATCGCGAGCAGGCTGGCGGCGGTCACCGCCGGCATCATGAAGTCGCCGCAGATCGAGATCCAATGCGTCTGGATCAATCCATTGGTGCTGAGCCCGCAGACGAAAAAGGTGAAGAACAGCACGAGAAACACCGGATTGGCCCGGACCTCCCACAAAGTCTTCAGAGGCAGCGCCAGAAGCTCCGGCAGGCGCCGGTTGTTGACCGGCGGCGGGACGATCCTGTCTTCGCCGTAAGGCGCGAGTCCCACATCGGCCGGATAGTCGCGAATGATCGCCAGCACCAGCAGCAAGGCGGCGAGAAGCGCGGCCACCACCACTGTGAGCGCCGGCCTCCAACCGATCTGTTCGGTGAGATAGGCCAGAAGCGGCAGGAACACCAATTGGCCGGTCGCGGTCGATACGGTCATCATCGCCACCACCACGCCTCTGCGGGCCGAGAACCAGCGGGTGGCGACCGTCGCGCCGAGCACCAGAGCCGTCATGCCGGTGCCCACGCCGATCACGACGCCCCAGAGAAGCAGCAGTTGCCAGAGTTGGGTCATGAAGAACGAGCCGACGAGACCGGAAGAGATCATCAACAGCGCCGTGAACACGACCTTGCGGATGCCGAACTGGTTCATGAAGGCGGCGGCGAAAGGCCCGAACAGGCCGAACAGCGCCAGGCGCACCGCCATGGCCGACGAGATCTCGGCATTGGTCCAGCCGAATTCCGTCTGCAGCGGTCCGATCAACACGCCGGCCGATCCCATCGCGCCGGCAGTCGAAAGCATGGTCAGGAATGTGACCGCGGCGACCGCCCAGCCATAGTGGATATTGCGAGCCGCGAGCCAGGCGGCGAGTCTGCGTGACGCCATGATTGCCTCCAGTCCCGCCTCAGGCAGGACCCTTTATTGAGCGTCATGAAATAGACCGGCGCCGGCGCCGCGGCAATCCGCCGTCCCGTCAAATGTTCTGATACCAGCTTTCAGCGCCGTGAATGCTTGCCGCCGGCGCCGCTCACCAGAGATCGTCGCCGGAGGTCCATTTCTCGAGCTCGAGCTTGGCGAGGTCGGTCAGGTCGTATTCCTTGGTGATGTAGTAGCCGTCGCTGTCCTTCTTCCCGGTGCCGACCACGAGATCCTCGATGCGGAACTTCGCGCCTTCGAAGAAATAGGACAGGGTCGTGTATTGGCCGTGGCCGTCGACCCGAACGAGGAGATCCGATCCGTCGCGGACGAAGTCGAGATCGCTCAACCTGGCGAGCGAAGAATCCGACGAGCCGATCGACGCGTGAAATTCGATCTCGTCGGCGCCGCCCGCGGTGTCGAAGATCCAACCGCGGCTCGCGGGGTTCTCCACGATATAGGAGTCGGATCCGTTCTTGTCGGTGATTTCCGGACGGGAACGATCACCCTGGATATGAAAGACGTCCGCTCCCGAACTGTCCGTCATCACATCGTTGCCGGTCTGATTGAAATAGGTGTCGTTCCCGGCCCCGCCTTTCAGCTCGTCCGTACCGGTGCCGCCGCCGAGAATATCGTTGCCCGCCCCGCCGTTGAGAATGTCGGCTCCGGCCTCTCCGAAAAGGAAGTCGTCGCCGTCGTCCCCGAAGAGCTGATCGATCCCCGAGCCGCCGAACATTCTGTCATTGCCGATATCGCCCCACATGCGGTCGTTGCCGGCGTCGCCGTAAAAGAGATCGTTGCCGGAATTGCCGTAGAGGCGATCCGCTCCGCCGCCGCCCGACAACTTGTCGTCGCCGGCTCCGCCGATGATCTGGTCAGCGCTCGCGCCCCCCGTCAACGTGTCGTTGTCGCCGGTTCCCTTTTTCGTCGCCATGATCCGCAGTCCTCTTTCGCGATGGGGCGACGGCGGATCGAGGTCCGCGCGGGGCCGCCCGCTTTCGCCAAATCTGGTAACCCCCGCGGGCGGGCGAGGCAACGAAAGCGCCCTTTCCGGGCGGGAGCGAGGCTTGCCGCGCAAGCTCTGGGCAAGACTGACGGCCACAGCCCTTGAATACGCGGCCTTTCGCCCTAAATAGACACAGCGGCGTGGACCCGTGTCCCACGCTGCGCCGGGGCCCGTGAGATTCAGGACGTTGCACGATTTTTGCGCTGAAATGCTTGACGTGACACAAAATAGCGGGAATCACCGTCTCAGGCAGATATCATGAACAAGGCGCCGAGCAGGACGCGGCTAAACGGAAAAATGATCGCGAAAAGAGCCAACCGCCGGAAATCAAAGGCGGATCTCGACGCGGTTAATCGCCCGTTAAACCGTGATGCTGTTAGCTCGTAGCTGCTGATTCGCGTTGCGGCCCGTAATGCGGGTCGAACATTTTGCGGCAGCGCGAAGTTTAAGGCTTAATGCGTCAGAGAGAGCAATAGACTATGGCAACCAAAGTCAAAGAAAACGAAGAAGCGGAAACCGAACGCGACGCAGCGACGGATGGTCCTCTTCTCGACCTTTCCGATGACGCCGTCAAGAAGATGATCAAGGCCGCCAAGAAGCGCGGCTACGTCACCATGGACGAGCTGAACGCCGTGTTGCCCTCCGAGGAAGTGACCTCCGAGCAGATCGAGGACACGATGGCCATGTTGTCCGACATGGGCATCAATGTCGTCGAGGACGAAGATATCGAGGAGCAGGCGCAGGAAGACGACAGCGAAGCCGATTCCGACGGCGAGTCCGAAGGCGGCGAAATCGCCCCGACCGCCGGCACCGCCGTCGCCACCGCCAAGAAGCGCGAGCCGACCGATCGCACCGACGACCCCGTGCGCATGTATCTGCGCGAAATGGGTTCGGTGGAGCTTCTGTCGCGCGAAGGCGAAATCGCCATCGCCAAGCGCATCGAAGCCGGCCGCGAAACGATGATCCAGGGGCTGTGCGAAAGCCCCCTCACCTTCCAGGCGCTGATCATCTGGCGCGACGAACTCAACGAAGGCACCACGCTGCTGCGCGAGATCATCGATCTCGAAACCACCTATTCCGGCCCCGAGGCCAAGGCCGCGCCGCAGTTCCAGAGCCCCGAAAAAATCGAAGCCGACCGCAAGGCGGCCGAAGAAAAGGAAAAGGCCCGCAAGGCCCGCTCCGGCCCGCCGACCGGCGATGACGACGACATCACCGATGTCGGCGAAGCCATGGTGTTCGAAGAAGAGGAAGAGGACGAAGACGAGTCCAACCTCTCCCTCGCCGCCATGGAAGCGGAACTGCGTCCGCAGGTCATGGAGACGCTCGACCAGATCGCCGAGACCTACAAGAAGCTGCGCAAGCTGCAGGACCAGCAGGTGGAAGCCCGTCTCGCGGCCTCGGCCACGCTGTCGCCCGCCCAGGAGCGCCGCTACAAGGAGCTCAAGGACGAGCTGATTACGGCGGTCAAGTCGCTGTCGCTCAACCAGAACCGCATCGACAGCCTCGTCGAGCAGCTCTACGAGATCAACAAGCGCCTCGTGCAGAACGAAGGCAAGCTGCTGCGTCTGGCCGAAAGCTTCGGCGTCAGCCGCGACGAATTCCTCAACCAGTATATGGGCGCCGAGCTCGATCCGAACTGGATGAAGTCGATCGGCAATCTGGCCGCCCGCGGCTGGAAGGAATTCTCGCGCTCGGAAAACCAGACGATCAAGGACCTGCGCCAGGAAATCCAGAACCTCGCCAGCGAAACCGGCATCTCGATCACCGAATTCCGCCGCATCGTGCAGATGGTGCAGAAGGGCGAGCGCGAAGCCCGCATCGCCAAGAAGGAGATGGTGGAAGCCAATCTCCGTCTCGTGATCTCGATCGCCAAGAAATACACCAACCGCGGCCTGCAGTTCCTCGACCTGATCCAGGAAGGCAATATCGGCCTGATGAAGGCGGTCGACAAGTTCGAATACCGTCGCGGCTACAAGTTCTCGACCTATGCGACCTGGTGGATCCGTCAGGCGATCACCCGCTCGATCGCCGACCAGGCCCGCACCATCCGCATTCCGGTGCACATGATCGAGACGATCAACAAGATCGTCCGCACCTCGCGCCAGATGCTGCATGAAATTGGCCGTGAGCCGACGCCGGAAGAACTGGCCGAAAAGCTGGCCATGCCGCTCGAAAAGGTCCGCAAGGTCCTGAAAATCGCCAAGGAGCCGATCTCGCTCGAAACGCCTGTCGGCGATGAAGAAGACAGCCATCTCGGCGATTTCATCGAAGACAAGAACGCGCTTCTGCCGATCGACGCCGCCATCCAGGCGAACCTGCGCGAAACCACGACCCGTGTGCTCGCTTCGCTCACGCCGCGCGAAGAGCGCGTGCTGCGCATGCGCTTCGGCATCGGCATGAACACCGACCACACGCTCGAAGAAGTCGGCCAGCAGTTCTCGGTCACCCGCGAACGCATCCGCCAGATCGAAGCCAAGGCGCTCAGGAAGCTCAAGCATCCGAGCCGGTCAAGGAAGCTCCGGAGCTTCCTGGACAGCTGAGAGCCGTCGACGCCTGTCGCCATCAACCCGGCCGGAGCGATCCCGCCGGGTTTTTCTTTATATGAAGAAGTTCTGAAAACACCAGCATGCGTCCGGCCTGGTCACCGCCGATTTTCATCGAGCAATAATTTTTTATTCGGAGCAAAATAACAACCAATACGTTCAAATCCATATCGCGGATCACTTAAACAGCGGAAATTTATGATCTTTTCCGAGTTTGGATTTTATCGATTTGGAAAGGTGTCATCGCGTTTCTTGTGCGGGACATGATGTCTGCGACAGCCGATTGCCCGGCGCCAGCCCTTTTACAAGATTTTGTGGAGTTCGAATTGTCCTCCTTTTCCAATCTCAAGATCGTTTACAAAACCGCCTCGATCTTCACGGCGCTCATCCTGCTCTGCCTCGCGACCGCCTATGTGAATTTCACCAGCTCGGCCCAGCAGCAGGCCACCTCGGCGATGACCGAGCACACCCATGCGGTGATCGCCCGGCTCAACGCCATCGTCTCGGCCATGGTCGACCAGGAGACGGGGATGCGCGGCTATCTCATTTCCGCCGACGAGGCTTTTCTCGCCCCGCAGAAAGCCGGCGCAGCCGCCTATCGCGCTAATTTCGACGCGGTCAAATCCATGACGGCCGACAACCCGTCCCAACAGCAACGCCTCGACCGTCTCGACCAGGCGGCGCGGACCTGGGGAACCCAGGTCGTCGACCAGGAGATCGCGCTGATGAGCGATCCCGCCACCCGCCAGACGGCTCTGGAGAAGGAAGCCTCAGGCGCGGGCAAGCAGCATATGGATACGATCCGCGCCGTCGTGAGCGAAATGATCAACGCGGAAGACGCCCTGCTCGATGCGCGGACCGCCGACGCGGCCGAAGCTGCGAGGATGGCCAACATCGTCAACGTCCTCGGCGCCGCCGCCGCCGCAATCCTCGCCCTTGTCGGCCTGCTGTTGGTCCAGAGCGCCGTGGTGCGTCCCATCCGCCGCCTGAACCACGCGATGGGCGCGCTGGCCCGCGGCGATGCCGACAGCGCCATTCCGCATGCCGACCGCCGCGACGAAGTCGGCGAGATGGCTCAGGCCGTGGAAGTGTTCCGCCAGGCCGCGCTGCGCAACCGGCAACTGGAAGCGGACGCCCAGGCCGCCCGCGCCCGCGCCGAGCAGGAACGTCTCGCCCTCACCGCCAAGGCGGAAGCGGAAGCTCAGGCGCGTCTCGATCAGGCCACGGCGGGTCTCGCCGGCGGTCTCAAGCGTCTGGCCGACGGCGATCTGGCCTTCGAACTCGTCGAGCCATTCTCTCCCGATTTCGAAGCGCTTCGCCACGACCTCAACAACGCCGTCCGGCAGCTGGGCTCGACGCTTTCGGCCGTCTCCGGCGCCACGGCGGCGATCGACAGCGGCAGCCAGGAAATCAGCCGCGGCGCGAACGACCTGTCCAAGCGCACCGAACAGCAGGCCGCCTCGCTGGAGCAGACCGCTGCGGCCCTGGACGAGATCACCGCCAATGTCGCGAGCGCCACGGCCCGCGTCAACGAAGCCCGCCATGTCGCCGTGGAAGCCAATGAGGGCGCCACGCGGTCGGGCGGGGTCGTGTCCCAGGCCGTGACGGCGATGGAGAAGATCGAGTCGTCCGCCCAGCAGATCTCCAGCATCATCGGCGTGATCGACGAGATCGCCTTCCAGACCAATCTGCTCGCCCTCAACGCCGGGGTCGAGGCGGCCCGCGCCGGCGACGCCGGCAAGGGCTTCGCGGTCGTGGCGCAGGAAGTGCGCGAACTCGCCCAGCGCTCGGCCCATGCCGCCAAGGAGATCAAGGAACTGATTCGCAAATCCTCGGCGGAAGTGGGCGCGGGCGTCGAACTGGTGCGCGAGACCGGACAGGCGCTCGGCACGATCGGCGGCCTCATCCGCACCATGAACGAACATATGGAGATGATCGCCACCGCGTCGCAGGAACAGGCGACCGCGCTCGCCGAAGTCAACACCGCCGTCAACCAGATGGATCAGGTGACCCAGCAGAACGCGGCGATGGTGGAGGAAACCAGCGCCGCCGGCGCGCAACTGTCGCACGAAGCCACCTCCCTGCGCGCGCTCGTGGCCCAGTTCCGTCTCTCCGAAAACCATGGCTCCACCCTGCGCGACATGGCCGCGCGCATGTCCGGCGGCGCGGCGAGGCATCCTGGCGCGCGCGCGCCGCTCAAGCAGGCGGTCGGGCAAAGTCATCACGCGGCCGGCGGAGACTGGCAGGAGTTCTGAGACGCGAAATCGATTACAACGAGCCCGTCCCGGACATCCGGGGCGGGTTTTTTGCTCAAACCGCAAGACCTAGCCGTTGGGGACCCGCCCGAAGATATTTCGGAGACCCGTTCTGCGTCTTCTTCGCGAGAAAGAAAGTCAGCCTTCTCCCGACGCCGCGCGGATCGCCGCCTCGAGCTTGGCCTCGTCATAGGGCTTGCCGATCACCACGGCGTGGGTCAGCCGGTGGCTCACCGATTTCGGATCGTTTCCGGTGGCGATCACCACCAGAAGACCGGGCTTTTGCGCCTGGAGCCTGTGGGCGAGATCGAGACCGTTGCCATCCGGCAGATGCAGATCGACGACCAGCAGGTCGATGGAGGCGTCGAAGCGTGCTTCCGCCTGGGCCAGCGTGCCCGCCTCGGCCACGGCGAGGCCCAGCTCTTCGAGCGTATCGTTCGTGGTCAGCCGGATCAGCGCTTCGTCATCGACGACCAGAGCCCGTTTCGGCCAGGCGATCCGCGCCGGCGCGCCGGCCTCATCCGGCGCGAGCAACGCCAGCCGCCGCGGCTCGCGCGCCGCGTCCAGCACCTGCCGCACCTTGCGGGCGATCTGATCCCGTCCATAGGGTTTGGAGATGAATTCGATGCCGCTGTCGAGCTTGCCGTCATGCACGATGGAATTCTGCGTATAGCCGGAGGTGAACAGCACCGCGATCCCCGGCGACATCGCCTGCGCCCGTTGCGCAAGCTCCGTGCTCTTCATCGGTCCCGGCATCACCACATCGGTAAACAACAGATCGATCGCCGCGCCGCTTTCCAGCACCGCAAGCCCGCTGGCGGCGTCTCGCGCCGTCAGCACGCCGTAGCCGAGGTCGCGGAGAATGGCGACGGCGGTTTCCCGCACGGCGTCGTCGTCCTCGACCAGCAGAATATTCTCGGTCCCGCCCTGAAGCGGCGCCATCGAATGGACCGACACCTCTTCGCTCGCCTCGCTGCGCGGCAGATAAATGCGGATCGTCGTGCCGACCCCCAGCTCGCTATAGATGCGGATATGGCCCTTGGACTGACGCACGAAACCATAGACCATCGAGAGGCCGAGACCGGTGCCCTTGCCTTCCGGCTTGGTGGAAAAGAACGGCTCGAACACCTTGTCCAGAATGTCGGGCGCGATGCCGCCGCCGGTGTCGGTGATGGCGAGCATGACATAGTTGCCGGGGGCGATGTCGGCGCCCTGGGCGTAGACCGCGTCGAGCACGGCGTTGCCGATCTCGATCGTCAACTTGCCATGCCCCTCCATCGCGTCGCGGGCGTTGATGGCGAGGTTGAGGAGCGCCGTCTCGACATTGGTCGGATCGACGATGGTGTTCCACAGCCCGGCCGCCACCACCGTGTCGACCTCGACGCCCTCGCCGATGCTGCGGCGGATGAGGCCATCCATGTCACGCACCATGCGGCCGAGATTGACCACTTTGGGGGCGAGCGGCTGCCGGCGGCCGAAAGCGAGCAATTGCGCGGCGAGTTGCGCGCCGCGATCGGTGGCCGCCAACGCGTTCGACACATAGCGCCCGCCCTTGTCGTCGAGCTTGACGTGCCGGTTGAGCAGCTGCAGGCTGCCGGTGATCACCTGCAGGAGATTGTTGAAATCGTGGGCGATGCCGCCGGCGAGATTACCGACCGCCTCCATCTTCTGGCTCTGGCGCAGCGCCGCCTCGGTCTTTTCCAGTTCGGCGGTGCGTTCGTTGACGCGTTGCTCCAGCGTTTCCGCCAGATATTCGAGCTGGGCTTCGGTGGTCTTCTGATCGTCGATGTCGGTGTTCGTCCCGACCCAGCGCAGCACGGCCCCGCTGTCGTCCTTGCTGGGAATGGCGCGGGTGATGTGCCAGCGATAGCCCCCGTCGCGCCGCCTCAGCCGGATTTCCGCCTGGAAAGGCTCCCCCGCCGCTCGCGCGGCGAGCCAGGCGCCCTGGGCGCGCGCCTGGTCGTCGGGATGCAACGTCGCGCCGATCGGCCGCCCCATCATCTCCGCGAGCGACAGCCCCGAATAATCGGTGACGCGTTCGTTGCACCACTCCAGCCGCCCGTCGCAATCGGTGGTCCAGGCGTGATTGGGAATGGATTGCGCCAGGGAGCGGAACCGGGCCTCGCTTTCGAGCGCGGCGTCTTGGGCCAGTTTCTGCTCGGTGATGTCGTGTCCCTGGACGAAAATGCCGATCGTTTCGCCGTCCCGGTCCTTGATCGGATGATAGATGAAATCGAGATAGGCTTCGCGCCGGCCGCCGCCGTCGCCCTCGAGCACGACGCGCGCGCCATGGGCGACGAAAGGCTCGCCCGTCGCATAGACCTGGTCCAGCAGAGTGATGAATCCCTGCCCCTCCACCTCCGGCAACGCCTCGACGACGCTTCTGCCGATGATGTTCGTCCGGCCGACGAGATCGATGTAAGCGGCGTTGGCCATGTCGAAGACATGATCCGGCCCGAGCAGGACGGCCATGAAGCTCGGGGCCTGTTCGAACAGGCTGCGAAGATAGAGCCGCTCTTCGGCGAGCGCGAGATTCTGATGCGCCACGCGATCGGCGCGATTGAGAACGTCGGTCTCGACCTTCCAGTCCCGCGCCGTCTCCTGCCGCAGCCGGTGCAGTTCCGTCACGTCGACCGTGTGCTGCAGGATGAAACGCAGTTCGCCGCTCGGCGACAGGATCGGTTTATGCGTGGCGCTCCAGTAGCGATTCTCCAAGGTTCCGTCGGGCCGGGCGATCGGATAGGGAATGAGCGGTATCTGGTCCTCCTGGCCAGAACGGACCACCTTTTCCAGCGAAGCGCGCAGCAGCCGATAGGAGGTCGAGTCCGGGTCGCTCGGAAACGCCTCGAAAATGTTCCTGCCGAGAATGCTCTCCCGGCTGCGCATGGTGACGGACAGATAGGCGTCGTTCATCGCGCGAATGCGAAACTCGCGATCGACGATGACATAGGGATTGGGCGCTTTGTTGAAAAGCTGCGCCAGATCGGTGACGTCCAAAGTCTCGATAAAATTCATAACGCCGGAACCCAGATGATGCGAAGTCCGCCACAGTCAAGCGCGGTGATCGTGCACGCTCGCCGCTCATCCTCCGCTCCCGGGCGCCGCTTCGCGCGTCGACACCGTCTGGAAGCTGAAACATTCCCCATGCCCCATGTCAACGCGCCCGCGGATCATTTTCTCGCCCGCGGGGCGACGGGAACATGTTCAACAAAACGTAAACGCCTTCTTCATCATCCTGAACGATAACTGAACGGTGAATTCCATATCCGTTCAGAGAGCCGGAGATAAGGTCGTCTCAACGCTCGGCAAGGACATCGGAATCCGAGTAGTGGACCAAGGAGAGCATCAATGACCAGCTTCATCACCAAAGCGGCGCTTGCCGTCACACTCGCACTCGGCGCATTGGGCGCCGCGGGCCAGGCCAATGCCGGCGGCGTCGATGTCGATGTGCGTATCGGCGGTCCCCGCCATTACCGTCCGCCGGTGATCGTGCGCCCGGCGCCCGTCGTGGTCGTCCGCCCTGCTCCGATCGTGGTTCGTCCCGCTCCGATCGTCGTGCGCCCCGCGCCCGTCGTGGTGGTGAAGCCCGGATATGGGCGCTGCTCGCAGAACCTCGCTTTGCAGAAAGCCTACAACAGCGGCCTCAACCGCGCCTATGTCGCCAAGGTCGGCCCCAACCGCGTGGTCGTGAACGGCAAGATTCGCGGCGCCTGGGCGAAGATGGTTTTCGCCAATGTGCGCGGTTGCCCGCGCGCCTGACACGCCCCTGCGGCGACGACACGGATCGGCTTTTACGCATTCATCCTGTCATCTGCGTGAAAGTCGCTTCAGGCCCTCCCAGGCTCTCGCCCGGGAGGGCCTTTCGATTTTGGAAAGACCGCCGAAGCAGGCATGATCCCCGAGGCGTCGCGGCGACACGCCGTCCCGGCGCAGAGCCGGGACGGCGTCGGCAGGCGAGCCGGATCAGGGCTTCGGCTTGATCGCGATCTTCACCGACACGCTGGCGCGATAGGTGTTTTCGCCGGCGGCCACCGGCACGGCGTCGGCGCTTTCCTTGGCGGCCATGGCCATGCGCGCCATGGGGACGGGTTCGGAGACGGCGGCGTTGTCGGCGATTTCCAGCACCTCGCCCAGGCCCACTCCCGCCGCCTCGGCCAGGATCTTCGCCTTGGCGAGCGCGTCGCGCACGGCCTCGGCGCGCGCCTTGTCGATGGCGGCTTCCGGCTTGTCGTTGAGGAAGCGGATATCGCCGCCCTGATTGACCCCGAGCGTCACGGCCGTGTCGAGCAGGACGCCGAGTTTGGACAGGTCGCGCAGCCGCACCGTCAGAGTATTGCCGACTTGATAGCCCATCAGCTTGGGCGGGCCGCCGTTGTTCTCGCCGGAATAGTCGTATTGCGGCTGGATGAAGAAGCCGGAGGTCTGCAGATCCCTCTCCGACACGCCGGCCTTCTTCATCGCGTCGAGCACATCCGCCATCGCCTTGTTGGAGCCGTCCAGCGCAGCCCGCGCCGTGGCCTCCGTGCGGACCACCGCGAGATTGACGAGCGCCATATCCGGGACGAGCGCCGCCGTGGCCTCGCCGCTCACCGAAATGGCCGGCCTGGCGGCGACGGCGTCCTGCGCGACGGCGACGGCCGGCAAGGCGGCCGCGACGCTGAGCGCGCCGAGCGCGGCGACGCTGAGAATTTTCATGGAAAGACGCGGCATGTTTCCTCCGTTTTATCGAAACCACTCCTGCCTGCGCCACGATTGTGCAACTATTGAGACGCCGCTTGCCCCGCCGGAAAAATTCGGCTAGACGCAGCGATCAAGGCAAGACCATTGCACCGCCGAGACTATCCGGCACGGGCCTGTAGCTCAATGGTTAGAGCCGGCGGCTCATAACCGCTTGGTTGGGGGTTCGAGTCCCTCCGGGCCCACCACTCAATCTGTCTCGCCTACCAAGCGCTTCATGATCGGCGAGCCGCTTCGCTCAGCCTGTTCGACGCAAACAGCGGCTCCGAAACTTGGATAACGCCAGTGCTCAGCCTGTCGCGCTTTGTGTTCGCCGGCGGCGGTGCGTTGTGTGGCCGGAAGATGGTCAGCCGCAGTAGAAGCTTTCATGGCCGTTTCGGTAGCAGTCCATGCTGATGGCAATTATTCAACCCACTTTGATGGGTTGAATAATTTCGAAAAATGCATTATTTGAACCATTAAAAGGGTCAATTAATGCGCCTGACACTCCAAACCCATTTTGACGGTGAGTGGCATCACGCCGCGACACTGGGACTCGAGGACGACGCGTCCGGCTTCCGGGGCGCGTCGTTCGTCGATTACGATCTCGACTATTTCGTCACCGTGGCATCGGCGGAGTTTTCTGCTGGAAAAACGGTCCGGGACCATCGCGCCTTATCCGTCCGCTATCCCGTCGATCTCGAAAATCGATATAGCCGCAGCTGGCCGCCCTTCCTCTTGGATCTGATGCCTCAGGGGCATGCGAGGCGAAAGCTTGCCGAGCATCTCAGCCTTGCTGAAAGCTCGCGGGCTTCCGATCTGCCGCTGCTTCTCCGATCGGCGACGGGCGGCATAGGCAATATTCGGATCAAAGAAGCGGCGGACGCCGAAGCGGAGCGGCTGCGCGGTGTCGAGCGCCAGGGAGTGACAGAGGCGGAAATCCTTGAGCGGTCGGATCGCTTCATGGAAGTCGCCGATCGTTTTGGAATGCTCGCCTCCGGCTCAAGCGGCCTGCAAGGGGAATGGCCGAAAGTCTCGATGACGCAGGCGAATGACGGGCTCTATTACCCCGACAGCTTCGTGAGCGATGATGAGGCCGTGCGCCATGTCATCGTCAAGCTGGTCCGCAGCAACGAGCCTGTGGATCGCCTCATCCTCGAAGGCGAAGCCCTCTATTCGCTGATCGCTCGAGAGATCGGTCTGAATGTCAGCGAACCATCGACCTATGCGGAAGGCGTGCTGATCATTCCTCGTTTCGATCGGAAGAAGAAAGAAGGCGGCGGAACCGTCCGGTTAGGACAGGAAAGCCTGGTGTCCACGATCGGCGTCGCCGATTTCGGCCATGTCGGCACGCATGAGGCGTATATCGATCTACTGCGCCAGTATTCGGCCGATCCGTTCTCGGACATTGTCGAATACCTGAAGCGCGACATCGCCAATCTGGCGCTCGGCAATCCCGACAATCACGGCCGGAATTCTGCACTCAGCAAGCATCAGGACGGCGCGATCCGCCTCTCTCCGCTCTTTGATTTCGCGCCAATGCGGCTCGCGAAGGAAGGAATCGTTCGTTCCACCCGCTGGGCCATGATGCGTGACGGCGGTCGCGATCATCTCCCCGACTGGAAGCGCATTTGCGGCGAACTGATGCCTGATCCAGTCGAGCAGAAAGCGCTTGCAGCTGGGCTTGTCATGTTTGCCGAAAAACTGCGCCGGGCTCCGGCCATGGCGAAGGATATGGGAGCGACTTCGGAGATTCTGGACCCTGCTATGGGACGCTGTCTCGCGATAGCGGACAGCGTTCTGGGGACGTGTCAATGATGGTGAAGGACCGCTAGATGGCTAGGTGGAAGAAGCCGACGAAAGAGGAGATCATTGAAAACCGCAGGACGCTGGCGGAGCGTGCTCGAACCGGCGATCTAAGACTGCCTGGAGCCGTCGCGGATATCCGTAAAGGGTTCGGCATGACACAGGACGAGTTTGCCAGGACGCTGTCGCTTACGAGGCGCCAAGTTGCGGAGATTGAAGCTGGTGCGGGAAATCCAACATTGGAGACGTTAGAGAAGATTGGGCGACTGTTCGGTTTTGGCGTGGGTTTTGTACCCAAAGGCGGTTGAACCGATCACCCTTGCGAGCACGTCAGGCGGTCGGTCCCGGCAAACCCGCAAAAGGGAACCTGAGCATGCCCAATGTAAACCAGGTCTTGGCATCATGCAGTTCGCCGCCCAATCCTCCTGCATCTGCAAGTCGAAGCTTCCGATACGCTGATCGCGTCCCACCGAGTGGTGTAGCTGGGTTTCACCGCCATCGGTGATGTCCGGGAGGGTCGGGTTGCCGAGAACCAACCTGAAAGACACCACCGATGACCGACGAGATGATGAACCTGCGCTTGCTTGTTGATCAAGAGCGCTGACGGCAGTTGTTCAAGAGGCCTATATCCAGGGTGCATCGACCCGGTGGCTGACGATTCGGTCAAAGCAATGGCGCTTCCTCGAGCTCGCCGCTGCAGGTCGCGCACCGATCGCCAGCGAAGCGCTCAGGCCCATCGCCGAACTCTAGAGGATCGAGGACAATATCCGCAGACCCCATGAGGAACGCCGCGATGTGCGGCAGGCCGAGAGCCGCCCGATCGCTGACAACCTCGCGCCATGGCTCACCGAGCAACTCGCTCTTATCAGCCAGACGACCAAACTCGCCGAAGCCATTCGCTACACGCTGTCGCGCTGGGACGGGCTGACGCGTTTCATCAATGACGGCCGCGTCGAGATCGCCTCCAACACCGTCGAACGTTCCATCAGGCCGATCGCCCTCAATCGAAAAAATGCGTTGTTGGCCGGCTCCGACGCCGGAGCCGAGCATTGGGCGACAATCGCATCATTGATTGAAACGGCGAAGCTCAACGGCGTCGCGCCGACGGCCTATCTGGCGGACGTGATCCCCAAGATCGTCACTGACCATCCCAACAGCCGGATCGATGACCTGTTGCCATGAGCCTATGCCGAGACGCCGGAGGCCAAGGCTTTGGCCTGACAACACCGCGTAGGGCTCAACCGCCGGCAAGAAACTTGTTTGGGCCAGTTGCATATACGGTCACGGCAAAGCCTGATCCCTGCCGTGACCTTGATCCAAAGCTGCGAAGCGGCGCACCTACAAAATGCTGAAGTCGGCAGCCGAGAGTTTGGTGATGTTTTGCAAGGTCGCAATCAGCACGGGATCGGCATAGTCTCCCTTGCCGTCTGCATCAAACCACAATCGACCATTGTCATTTTCGAACAGGAATACTGCTTTGTCATTCGTCGCAACCGGCGCCGCGCCGGTGACGAGGTTGATCTTCTTGTCAACCAATGCAAACGAATAGCCGTCGATGACCATTTTGTCCGCGCCGCGGACGAAGTCCGTGATCACGTCCCCCTCACCGCTGCGGCTATCATAGTTGAAGACGAACTTGTCGCCCCCAGCACCGCCGGTCAGCCAATCGTCGCCGCCGCCGCCGATAAGCGTGTCGCTGCCTCCTCGACCCTGCAGCACGTCGTCACCGCCGCCGCCGTCCAACGCGTTGGCCTTGGCGTTCCCCCGAATATCGTCGTCGACGAAGGAGCCGACGATCGTCTCTACATTCTTGATTTCGACGCCCTTGGCGGAGCCCGAATTCTTTCTCTGATTTTCGAGATCGACGACCACGGAAAGCAGGCTTGCCGCAAACGTCATCGTATCGTTGCCAGCGCCGCCGTCGAAAAGGTCCTTGGCGGGATTGCTATCGGTGCGCTGGAGGAGATCATTGCCGTCACCGCCATAGACTTTGTCGGAGCCGCTGCCGTCGGCAAGTCTGTCATTGCCCTTGCCGCCATTCAGCCGATCGTTGCCAAACCCTCCATCGATAAAGTCGTCAAGCCCGCCGCCGGTCACGACATCCTTGCCCTGGCTGCCGAGATAGGCGAACGCCTCGAAGTTCTTATAGGTGGTGACCGCATCCAGCTTGACCGTCTTTGCGAAGGTGTAGGTGAAGTCTTTCGTCTGGTTGCTGAGCAGCACAGTCAGATAGTCGCTTCCGGCGCCCCCGTCCACCGTGTCGCCGAGGCTCGCGAAAATTGTGTCATTGCCCGTATCACCGTTAATCAAGTCCCTGTCATTGTTGAAGAAATAGCTGTCGCCATAGATCGTGTCGTCACCGTCTCCGCCCGAAATCGTGTCTGAACCCTCATCACCCACCAGGAAGTCGCTGCCGGCGGCGCCCTTCAGGCTATCCTTCCCGGCGCCACCGGAAAAACGGTCGTCCAGCTTGCCGCCAGTAAAGCTGTCGGCCCCGGCGCCGCCCGTCATATCCACTCGCTCGAACCCCTTCAGGCGAACAGAGGCGTTGCCGACGGAGGAATCTGCCGAAAGCGTGAAGGTCAGGTTCTTGGTCGCGCCGGCAAACCTGACAACAGCCATGTCGTTGCCTGCTGCGCCGTCGGCGAGCACCTTGTCGGTAGAGCTGACATAAACCGTAAAGCTGTCGTCACCCGCGCCGAGATCCACGGCGTTGTCCATCGCGGCGGTCGAGAAAGTCTGAAGATGGACGCTATCGTTCCCTTCGCCGGCATTGATGCTGTTCTTGCCGCCGTCGTCGACAATCCTGTCATTGCCATTGCCGCCGTCGATTGTGTCGTCTCCGACACCGCCATTGAGGTCATCGTCGCCCCCGCCGCCCTCCAGCGTGTCTTCGCCATCGCCGCCGGCAAGACGATCATGGCCGTTCGAGCCGAGCAGGGTGTCGTTGCCGCCATTGCCGTAAAAGAAAACCGCCTGCGCGCTTCCGGTCGACTGCACGACGTCATTGCCGTTGCCGAAAGCCACGGAGAAGATTTCAAAATTCTTGAAGACGCTGCCGTCTGAAAGCGTTCCCGTCGTTCCGGAAATATTGAAGGTTTGCGCCGTCGTCACAGCCTGCCGCAAGATATCCAGTCGATCGAGACCCGCACCGCCATCGCCTCGGTCCTCGCCGCCTTCGCCGAATGTGAGCGCATCATTGCCTGCGCCCCCCTCGGCTACGTCCATGCCGTTTCCGGCGTTGAGCACGTCGTCGCCGCCGCCGCCCTCGAGCACGTCATTGCCGTCATAGCTGTAGACGACATCGTTGCCGTCGCCGGTCTTGATCTGGTTGGCGCCGGAGGCAACATAGATCGTGTAATGGTCTATTCCCTTAAACGTCGCGCCGTCGGACAATGTCTTCGAGACGCTGGGGGGAGCCGCCGTAAAGTTACCGGTGAAGTTCGTCAGAACGAGCCGGTCGCTTCCAGCGCTGTCGACGATGACGTCTTTGCCCTGGCCGATCGCATGATTGTAGGTGTCATTGCCGGCGCCGCCCTGCAGCGTATCGTTTCCATCGCCGCCGTCGAGTTCATCATCGCCGGCTCCTCCGGAGAGTTTGTCGCGACCGGCTCCCCCATACAGCCGGTCATTGCCGGTATCGCCATCGAGGGTGTCGTCTCCGGCATCTCCCGACAATGTATCGCTGTCCACGCCGCCAAAAAGCTTGTCATTGCCGTCGCCGCCGGAGAGCTGGTCGACGCCCGCGTCACCGTAGAGCAGGTCCTTGCCTTCTCCGCCGATCAGCACATCGGCGCCGTATCCGCTGCGCAGTGTGTCGTCACCCGCGTCGCCGCTCAGCATGTCATTCCCACGACCGCCGGTCAGCCTGTCTGCTCCAAGCCCGCCGGAAAGCTCGTCATTGTAGTTTCCGCCGGTAACGACGTCGTTTTTAGACGTTCCGATCAACCGGAAAGACTCGACATTTCGCACTTTGATGCCGCCGGCAAGCGTCGCCAAGGAGATCCAGTCGCCGATCTTTATGTTGAGGGCCGATGTGAAGGTCGAATAGTCGATAGAAAGCCGGTCGACGCCGGAGCCGCCATCGACCACATCCCCGGCTCCGTCCGCCGCAGATCCAATATAGATGATGTCCATGCCGCTGCCTGCGCGCACCACATCCTTGCCGCGGCCGCCCGTCAGGATATCGTTGCCGCTATCGCCATCGATCGTGTCGTCGTCATCGCCGCTGCCGATCGTATCGTTCTGGAACGATCCAGTAATCTTGTCTTTGCCCGAACCGCCGTCGATATAGTCCAATCCATGACGTCCATCGATCGTATCGTTTCCATCAAGGCCGCCGATCTGGTCATAGAGTTCGTCGGTTCCCGTCAGTTTATCGCCCTTGATCGTGCCGGTAATGATCGCCATGCTGCTCTCCGATTAAAGTGATGCGCGCAACGGCAGCCTGCCGCCGAACGAAAAAGAAATCTGGTCTCATTCGGGAGGCGCCAGGCGATCGGATGACGACAATCGCCACGCGAACGGCCCGCCGATCGAACTGGAAATTCTTCGCGAACCACCAATCCTCCCCGTCTCATTGTCCGGCCGATCGAAAAGACGCCGGAATCGCGGGAACAGTCGCAAAGCGTCGCCAGGCGAACAATCACTCGAACGGGTGAGGAAAACCAAAAAATTGAAGATGGGCGGCAGCCTAGAGCAGACCTCGTCTGTCCGCTTCCAAGGCGGCTTCGGCTCGGCTGGATATGCTGAGCTTGCGATAGATGGCCTTGATGTGGGTCGTGCAGGTGTTGCGGGTGATTGAAAGCGCGACGGCGATATCCTGTGCCGTGAGGCCTTTACCCAGAAGGGTCAGCACCTCCTGCTCGCGCTGCGTAAGCGCCTCGGCGTTCCCGACAGCCTCCTGAAGCGAGGGCTGCGGGAAACGGCGGAAATGCGCCATCATGCGATGCGCCATCTGCGGCGAAAGCGGTGGTTCGCCTTCGTCGATACGCTTCAGCTGGTTGATCAGGCCGCTCATCGTCGCGCTTTTGAGGATATAACCTCTCGCGCCGGCCGCAAGTGCGTCAAACAGCGTTCGGTCATTGTCGAAGATCGTGATGACGATGGGAAAGGTGTCCGGCATCTGATCTGCGATCAATCGGATCACGTCGACGCCGCTGCCATCGGAAAGACCTATATCTATGAGGGCAAGATCGAAACCGCGGCCCTGCGCCTGACGCGTGAACAGAAGGTGGCGCGCCTCCGCGACGGTCGCCACGCCCGTGCAGTCCATGCCAGCGAAAGCCGCAGGCAGCGCCGCGCATATTCCTGCACGAACTTCCTGATTGTCTTCGACCACAAGGACGGAGCGCTCTGACGGATCGTCTTTCCTGATCATGCCGTTTCCTTTGCGACCTTGAACGACAGCCGCAGAATGTAGCAGGCGTCACGCCGCTCTATCGCCAGATCCCCTCCAATCTGGTCGGCGCGGGCGCGCATGTTGGAAGACCCCATTCGGCGCAACGTCGCCGGACCGGCGTCCGAGCCTCCGTCATGGCGCGGTTCGCATGGATTGGTGATTTCGTGATCCAGGCGGCCCTCTCGAAGCCGGGAGCTGATCCCGATGGTCCCCCGCGCACCATGAGCCAGCGCATTGCTAATCGCTTCACGATGGATTGCGTATAGGTTGCGGTGCAGATGATAGGGCAGGATGATGTCGCTTTCATCCGCAGCCGCATCGAGCGGCCAGGACAAATCGCAACCATGCGCCTCGATGCGAGTGCGGCTTTCATGGCGCATCTGGGCAATGAGACCGGCGAGGGTAATGTCGCGGCCGGCCAGGCCGCTGGCGATCTGTCGAACGTCCGACAGCGCATCGACGATGCATTCGTGTCGGCGCTCCGGCGTCGCCGCATGAAGGCCGGAGAGGAGCGATGCGCCGACCTCATCGTGCAAGTCGCGCGCGATGCGCTGCCGTTCCTCCAGCGCCCCACGCTCATAGGCGGCGCGATTGGCGATGGTCGTCTCGACAAGGCTCGAGAGCTCGCCGGCCAGCGCGACATCCCCCCGGTTGAAAAGCCGTCGACCACGGCCTGCAAAGGAGAGTCGCATCGCAGGAATATCGGCGAGCGCTTGCAAAACAAGCTGTTCACCTTCCCTGCGCAGACCGAAAGCCTCAGGCTTTTCATCCGACGCGCTCGCTTCGATATGGATGGGCTGAAAAGTATCATCCAGCATCGCCATCCACGCAGAGGCGCGCGCGGTTGCTGTCGGCTGCAAGCCGACGGCGACCGTCTGGCGGTAAAGGGTGGCTATATCCGGCGTATCGCTGCGGAAAAGCCTCTGAAGAAGAAGATCGCGTATCGGCAGATAGGCGATACCCGTAACGGCTGCGGCGATCGCCAGCGATACCGATGGCGAAAGGCGGAGAATCATCACCAGGGCGGCATCGCAAGCGAATAGCAAAGTGAGCGTGAGACCATAGAGCAGAATCCGGTAGGCCCAGCGACCGAGATCGAAAAGACGGAATCTGGCAATGCCGAGCGCCGTGCCGACATAGATGGCCGCCAGCGGAATAAAGCCTGTACTCTGCGTCATGATGACGTCCAAGCCGAGCGCAGCCGGCAAAGCGACGAACATTGCGAACGCGCCAGCGCCGAAAACGACCGATAATCCGAGCCATAGCAGAACCGCACGGCCGGCAGGATCGCCGCGCGTGGCGCGATACTGGGCGGCGACCAGAGCGATGATGACCACGAGCATGACGAGGATCACCACCTGCGTGGTCACGAGATCATGCGGCGCCCATTGCAGGCGGTAAAATATGAAGGCGGAGAGGGTCAATAGCGGCGCCGGCCAAAGCCGCTTGGGGGCGATGACGGATGCCGGATATATGGAGAAAAGATAGATGGTCGCGATGCCAAAGAGATAAGTAGACGCTTGATTGACCAGGGAAAGCCCGATGAATGTCGGCGCTTCCATCGCCAAATGGCGCGTGCTGTAGAGGGCTGCTGAAAACGCCGCGCCCGCCACTCCTATGCCCGTCGTGGCAAAGGCGAGAATCGGCGGATAGTTTGGGCGGAGGGCGAGGAAGAAGGCCGCAATGCCACACGTCAAGAACCCAGCCGCCATCTGGGTCCAGAACGCCGCCGGCAAGGTTTGAAAGCTGCGTCCCTCAACAACCGGCGTGACAACAACACGAGGGCTATCATCGCCGTTGGAGCCGTCGACCACCACGGCGCCGATTTCCGGCAGGTCCAGAAGCCTGCGGATGCGCGCCTGCTGGTCGAAGAATTCATTCAGCGCCGCATAGCTCGGCAACATGTCCGGCTCTTCGACAAAATCTATCGCTGCGACTCTGAGCCCCTCCCCTCCGCCCGGTTCATCAACCGGCTGAGCCGGGTTGGTGAATGCCAAAAGGACATGATCCTGTCCGTCTATCCGTGCAAGGACCCGGTTGTCTATTGCATCGACGCGTATCTCGATCGCAGTGAAGGGCTGCCGTAGCGCCTCGTAAAAAACGGCGACGCAGACGCTGCAAATCAGCAGTAACATCCCCAGGAAACGGGCAAGCGGCGTGTTGAAATACAAGATCGGGCCTAGCTCTTTGATGCTGGAAATCGACGTCTTGAACGGGGCTTAACTGACGCGAAGTGTCAGTTCTAATAGGATACTCAGTCAAGCCCTGTATTTATAGAGATCACAATAGATCGCGTGTTTGGGAATAAAGTTTCGCTGAGGGAATTGAAATCTTGCACGTCCAGACAAAGCGCCACGCCCCGCTCCAACATTCAGCATTACAACTTTGTTTTTAGTGATATTTTTTTGACGCCAGCCTCCATCCGGGCTCAACACCTCTGTCTCCGCCTCAATAAAGTAAACGCTTCAGGATACGGCGAAAGCGCCAGCAGCCGGAAGTGAACGAAGAACCAGCCGTAAAGACGGAGAGCTTTTCGCCAAAAAGTCCCTGTGTCGCCGCAGGCCCGGAAATTGGCGGCAAAATTGATGACGCCGCAGGAAGAGTATTGCCGGCATGCGCAGGGATGAACCATCTCCAATAGCCGCCCTCCGCCAGCAATGCTCACGGCGCTTGCATCCTTAGCGCACAGGCCCTACACTGAACCATATGGTTCAGCATTCGAAAGATCGGCTCGATCGCTCATTCGCGGCGCTGTCGGACGCCACCCGGCGTGGGATAATCGATCAGCTTGGGCGGGGCGACGCGTCGATCACCCGTCTCGCCGACGAGTTCCAGATGACGCCGACCGGCATGAAGAAGCATGTGCAGGTACTCGAGCGCGCGGGGCTCGTCGTGACGGAGAAGGTCGGGCGCGTCAGAACCTGCAAGCTCGGAAAACACGGGCTCAATGCGGAGGCCGATTGGATCGCGGCGCGTCGCAAGCTCTTCGAGGCCCGCTTCGAGGCGTTGGACGATCTTCTCAGTGAAATGGAACGGGAGGGAAGCGATGAATGACAGCACACTCAGTGGCGTCGATGCGCAGAACCAGACGACGATCGAACGCAGAGGGGATCGCGAACTCGTTGTGACCCGGACGTTCAATGCGCCGCCGAGCGCCGTTTACAAGGCGTGGAGCCGGCCTGAACTCTTCCGGCGCTGGTGGGCGCCCAAATCCATCCCCGGCATTTCGCTGGCCTCATGCGAGATGGATGTCCGCACCGGCGGCAAATATCGGCTGGAGTTCGGCGCCGAAGGTTCGGAAACCATGGCCTTCTACGGCAAATATCTCGATGTCGCGCCCAACGAGCGCATCGTCTGGACCAACGACGAAGGCGAGGACGGCGCGGTCACCACCGTGACGTTCGAGGATCGGGACGGAAAGACGCTCCTGACGTATCACGAAGTCTATCCGTCCAAGGAAGCGCTCGATGACGCGCTCGAAGGTTCGGCTGCCGCATTGCCGGAGCAGCTGAACCAACTCGACGACTTGCTGGCCGGCAAAGACCGATAGCATGGTTTTCGACGGACGGGGACGCGCAGGCCGCCGGCGCGAGATCAGGCCGGCCTCCGCCGCAGCGGGCGGACCCCCCTTCGAATTGGGCGGACCTGCTCCGACCCTCTCATGTGAGACATCCGAGCCATAGGCTTCAGCGCGAGGCCGCGAACCGTTCCAGTTTGGCCAGCGTTTGCTGCCCGAGTTCTTCCGCTCCAAAGCCCTTGGCGGCCTGATATTCCGCGGCGGTGCTGAAGACCATCGTCAGCGTCACCCTGGTTGCGCCATCTTGTTCCTCCATCGTCACGACGGCGTCGGCGTGCTTTGGCCCGTTCTCGCCCCAAAGAAGCGCATAGACTATCCGCTCTTCGGGCTGCACCTCGTGGTAAAGATGGTGGTTTGGGAAAACCGTTCCATCCGGCGCGATCATGTCGAAGACCCATTCACCGCCACTGCGCAGGTCGATCCTGCTTGTTCGGCAGGAAAATCCTTCCGGTCCCCACCACAAAGGCAGCGTGTCCGGGTTCACCCACACGCCCCAGACGACGGATCGCGGCGCCTCGATGATCCGCTGCAGCACCAAGGTGCGATCCGATGCGCTTTCCATATTCTCAGTCATTCTCACGCTCTTTCAATGTCTGCATCACAATCAAGTCCAGCCGATCCAGCCGCGCTTCCCAAAGCGCTTGTTGCCGATCGAGCCATGTTCGGGCGGGGCCAAGAGCCTCGGGCACGATGGCGCAGGTGCGAACCCGTCCATCCTTCGCCGTGGTGATCAGCCCGGCCTCCTCCAGCACCGACAAGTGCCGCATCACGGTCGGCAGCCGCAGCCCGGTCGGTCCGGCGAGATCGGTCACGCTGACCGGTCCCTCGGCGAGCGTCGTCACGATCGATCGACGCGTCGGGTCTGCGAGCGCGTGGAACAACAGCGAAAGAGCGGGATCATGCTTAGCCATGTTGCTAAGTTATCAGGATCAGCAACGAACGCAAGAAAAACTTTGCCGATTGGCTAAGTTTTGAGCGAACTGTGGGCCGCGCCGGATGTCGGCGCCAGATCGCGTGACATATCCCCCGTCAAGCGGACCTTCCATCGGCCTCCCCATCACCAATATGCGGCAATTTCGGAGGAACGGTCGCGTTGGGGGATGCGGCAGGGCAGCTTGAATGGCCGATAAGCGCGCCAAGCGAATATTTACACTGTAGATCGGACGCAGGCAGGTCCCGGCGACCTGCCTGCGTCCACCTTCCTTCTCGTCACATGGCGGGAAGAACAGCCATGTCGCGGACGTCGCTGTCCGCGCCGGTGATGGCGCCGACTTCGGTGGCGGCGCCTGTTTCAAGATCGACGGTGTAGAGCATCTTGTTCGCAGCGAGATAGGCGGTGTTCTCGCCGCCTTCCCTGCCCTGGATGTCGAAGGCGTAGGCGGCTGGTTTGTCCGCAAGTCCGAGCTTGCCGATTGCCTTCAGGGAGCCGTCATTTGGTTTGGTCTGCTGGATGAGAGCGCCGATGGTCGCGTCGATGTTGTACATCGCGGTCTTTTCCGGTTTGCCGATGGAGTTGATATAGGCGGCCGCCACGATGTTCGGTGTCTCGCCCTTGTGCATGTCGCCATCTTCGAAGGCGAGCGCGCCGTCCACCGTCACTGCGCCGGTATCCGGATGGACGCGGTGGTTGGTGACGCCGGTCATGAAGCGAAGACGATCCGCCATCGGGTTGAAATCCACCACGACCGGAGCCTCCGTCAGCGTCAGCATTTTGTCCATCTTTGCGAGATCTGTGGCAGCGCCGCTTTCCAGATCGATGGTTACGATGCGGTGGTCCGGGGTGACGCCGATCACCGTGTTGTTGCCGGGCCGGTAATCGATGCCGACGAGCTTGTCGACGCCGACGACTTCCATGGTTTTAGTCACCACAGGCTTTTCGGTATCGAACATGACGAGTGTCTTGTCGCCGGTCAGCCCGAGAACGGGTGCCGCAAAGGCCGTCGACACCGTAGCGGCAAAGGCGGCGGAGGCGATCAGGGCGAAACGGATGGTCTTCATGTCATTCTCCCGTGCGTTCAACATTTGAGAAGGCGTCAGGCGCTCGGCTCGTGACCCTTCATCATCGAGACACCGCAGAGCCCGCGAATGGATGCAGGCTGTAAAAATAATTTCCGGGATGCATCCATCGGATGGCTGGACGGGTATAGTTTCCGAGAATTGACGATGTTCAACTGTGGCGTCAGGGAAGGTAAGCATATCGATGGGCTCAGGGCCGGATGATCTGGATCAGGCGCTCGCCGCCTGCGCGAAGGGCGACCGTCTGGCGCTGCGACGTATTTTCGATCAGGAGGCCGGGCGGCTGGTCGCCGTGGCGCAGCGTATCGTCAGGCGCCGCGACCTTGCCGAAGAGGTGGTGCAGGAAGCCTTTATCCGAATATGGACCCACGCATATCAATACAACGCCGATCACGGCTCCGCGCGCGGATGGATTTACGCGATTGTCCGAAACAGGGCGCTCAATTTGCTGCGGGACGGCAAGCGTGAACATGTGGTCGAAGACGTCGAAACGCTTCAGGAAGCCGAGCATGCGGAGGCGATCATGGCTGCGTGGCGGCGCCTGGACCAACGATCCCGTCTCCACGAATGCCTCGGATCGCTTGATGAGACGAAGCGGAACGGCATTCTGATGGCCTATGTTGGAGGATATTCCCACGGGGAGATCGCGGGCAGATTGCGCATTCCGCTTGGGACTGCGAAATCCTGGATCAGGCGCGGGCTTACGACGCTTCGGGAGTGCATGGCATGACCTATGACCGGAAGGACCTGGCAGACCTCGCTGATGAATATGTGTTGGGCCTCGCCGAAAGCGCCACCGCTCGGGAAATCGAAAACGCCATGGAACGCGATCCGGAACTGAAGGCGGCGATCGCCCTGAGCCGTGAGCGTTTCCTGCCGCTGGACACGACCGTTACGCCGGCCAGCGTCAACGACAGTCTATGGACTCGCATCGAATCTGCGCTGCCCGCGCAGCAAGGGACGAGCGGACCGCCTGTTTCCACCGTCGCGAATGACAATTCCAGCAAGGGCTGGAAGATAGCAGCGCTTTCATCGACCGCGGCCGCATTGTTGCTGGCCATCGGTCTCGGCTACAGCATCAGTCGTACGGCCGATCCAATCGTCGTCGCCGTTTTGCTCAATGAGGCTGGGGAGGTCCAGGCGGTGATCGAGGACTTCGGCGATGAGCGGGCGACCGTCCGCCTGCTGGCGGACTTCGCAGTGCCGAACGATAAGACCATGGAGGTTTGGACGCTTCCCTCGCGAGACATGGGACCCGTGTCGCTGGGATTGCTTGAGGGCGTTCGTTCGGCTCGCCTCGATGGGCCGGCATTGCCCACCCCGCGTGACAACCAGCTCTACGAGATCACGCTCGAACAATCGGGGGGATCGCCGACCGGGCGTCCGACCGGCCCCATCCTGGCCAAGGGCTTGGCCAAATTGCCGCGTTGACGGATCAAAAATGGCGTCAGACTGGCGATATGGGGCGGGCGCATCCAGCGGTGCGCCCACCCCTGTGATCAGGCGAGAAACTCGATCAGGTCCTGATTCAGGCGATCGGGCGCGGTTGCAAACAGGCCGTGAGGTTCCCCGTCATACTCGACGAGCCTCGCCCCGGCGATCCCGTTTGCGGCGGCCCGGCCCGTCGGATCGATCGGCACAGTCTTGTCGCCGGTGCCATGGATGACGAGCGTCGGAATTGTAAACGCCGCGAAATCCGGCCGGAAGTCGGTCTTGCCGAACGCGTCGACGCAATCGATCGTCGCCTTCGGGCTCGCCATCACGCCGAGGACGAAGGACCAGTCCAGCACGCCTTGGCTGACCGGGCTGGTCACCAAGCCGACGCCGTAGAACGTCTTGGCAAAGCTCTGCAGAAAGGCGAACCGGTCCTTGCGAATATCCGCCTTCATGCCCTCGAAGACGCTGCCGTCGACGCCGTCGGGATTGGTCTCGTCCTTGAGAAGATAGCCGGCGACCGACGCCACAAGCACGGCTTTCGATATTTTCGACGCGCCATGGCGAGAGAGATAGCGGGCTATCTCGCCGCCACCCATGGAAAAGCCGACAAGGCTGACGCCTTGCAGGTCAAGGCCATCGATGACGGCGGCGAGGTCGTCGGCAAAAATGTCGTAGGTATACCCGCTCGCCGGATGTCCGGACTGGCCAAAGCCGCGGCGATCATAGGTGATGACGCGGAAACCGGCTTCCAAGAGCGCGACAGTCTGGTACTCGAACATATCGCCGGTCAGCGGCCAGCCGTGGATGAGGATGACCGGGCGACCTTCGCCCATGTCCTTGACGTGCAGTTTCGTGCCATCTTTTGCTTCGATGAATGCCATCCGGAGGCTCCCTTGATGTTGAATGACGCCATCATTAAAGCCCGTCACGGAGATAGAGTTCCGTTGCAGCCTCAGTTAACGCGCGCTGAAGTCGGCAAAGTCGAGGCCCCTCTTCGCAGGGACGGTCGACGGGAAGAAACCGTCGGCGCGGCCCGGCGGCAGCCGTTATCAGCAGGCTGATGGACGCCGCCACAGTGCGGACGGGGACATTGGTCGGGCCGGCTTCGGGCGTCGCCAGAGGCGTTCGGCATGACGCCCTGAACCGTCAGTCTCCTCAAGCGCCCGCGGCGCGCCGACCTGCGCGAAGCGACGCAATTTTCCCAATAGAACGGGCCGGGTTTCGGATTGGATCGCCGCTCGTTCGCCCGCTCAATAGCCGATCGCCCTGCCGGTCAGCGACCGCGCATCCATGGCGCCGTTCAGTCTGGCACCGCCTCCAGACTTGATCGAGCGGAGACTGTCCCCTCCCAACAGGATACCGGCCGCCTGCCCCCAGATGGTCCATTTGGGATCGATGCCGACGTCGTAGCCCATATCCGCGAGAATTTTCTGCGTGTCACGCGACAGGGCGAATGGCTCCATGACCACCTTGTCCGGCAGCCACTGGTGATGGATTCGCGGCGCATCGATCGCCTCGCCGATCGTCATGCCGTGATCGATGACGTTGAGGATGGTTTCGAGCGTGATCGTGATGATCCTCGCCCCTCCGGGGCTGCCGATGACCATGAAGAGCTTGCCGTCCTTGATCACGATGGTCGGGCTCATCGACGACAGCGGCGTTTTCCCCGGCGCGATGGCGTTCGCCTCGCCCTGGATGAGACCATAGAGATTGGCGACGCCGGGTTTGGAGGTGAAATCGTCCATTTCGTTGTTGAGCAGGATGCCGGTCCCGTCTGCGACGACGCCCGCGCCGAAGGATCCGTTCAGCGTGTAGGTCACCGAAACGGCGTTGCCCTGTTCATCGACGATCGAATAATGAGTGGTTTCTTGGCTCTCGGCCATGGCGAGCGGCTTGACGGCCTCGGACTTGCCGGCTCGAAACGGCGCGATCTTTGCGCGGATCTTCGCCGCATAAGCCTTGTCCAGCAGGGTGGACACCGGGTTCTCGACGAAATCCGGGTCACCGAGCGCGGCGTTGCGGTCGGCATAGGCGTAGCGCATCGCCTCCACCATGACATGCACCGTCTCCGCCGAGCCGGGCCCGAGATAGGACAGCGGATAGCCCTCGAGTATATTGAGAATCTCGCACAGGATGACGCCGCCCGAACTCGGCGGCGGCGAGGAAATGATGTCGTATCCGCGATAGCGGCAGGTGATCGGCTGCATTTCGCGCACCTTGTAGGCTGCGAAATCGGCCGTCGCGAGAATGCCGCCCTTCGCGGCGCTCGCCTTGACGATCTTGTCGGCGATCGGCCCCTTGTAGAACGCGTCCGCGCCCTGGTTCGAGATGGCTTGCAGACTATCGGCAAGATCCGATTGCGCCAGCCGATCGCCCGCCACGTAATGCTTGCCGTCTTTCAGGAAGATGCGGCTCGCTTCGGCGTCCTTCCCGAGCTTCTTCGCGCCCCCGGCGAAGACAGCGGCGTCGCCATCGTCGAGGACGAAGCCGTCTCGCGCAAGCGTGATGGCGGGAGCCATGACCTCGGCGCGCTCGAGCGTGCCGAAACGCTCGAGCGCTGTCTCGAGGCCGAGCACGGAACCGGGAACGCCGACGGCGAGATAACCCGCCGTTGATCTGTCCGGCGCCACATTGCCGGAGGAATCGAGATACATATCCTTGCTGGCCGCCTGCGGCGCCCGTTCGCGGAAGTCGAGGAAGCGCGTCTGGCCATCCTTCAGGCGAATGGTCATGAAACCACCGCCGCCGATATTGCCGGCCGAGGGGTAGACGACGGCGAGCGCATAGCCGACGGCAACGGCGGCATCGATCGCATTGCCCCCTCGTTTCAGAATGTCGACCCCGACCTCCGAGGCCAGCCTATGAGCACTGACGACCATCCCATGGTCAGCCTGCACGGCTGCTGGCGAAGCGGCGTTGACCGACAACGCCTGACCGGTGGCGAGACCGAGGGACAGGATGATGGTAAGACAGGCGTTTGCCAGCACACGCATGGTGAAGTTTCCTTCTCGACCCGACATTGTCTCCACGGTCCATGATCTGGCATGGTGGTCAGACGACAATGAGCCAGAGTGAGGAGAAAATCGATGACTGGCAAGCCATTTAAGATCCCGGACTCCAATCATCCGATTGTCGTGGCCCCTTTCGCGGGACGGGTCGTGATCCGTTGCGGCGATAAAGTGGTCGCCGACAGCCGCGAGGCGCTGACGCTCAAAGAAGCGAACTATCCCGCCGTCATGTATGTGCCGAGGGCGGATGCGGACATGACGTTGCTCACCCGCTCGACCCACGCCACCCACTGCCCCTACAAGGGTGACGCCTCCTATTTCGACCTGCCGAGCGGAGCGAACGGGCGCAATGGCGTTTGGAGCTACGAGACGCCGCATGATGCGGTCGCCGCCATCGCCGGCCATCTCGCATTCTATCCGGACAAGGTCGAGATAGAGACCAGCCCCTGATTGCTTGCCGGGATTTGAGCTCCTTCGAGCGGAAATACTGCGCCGCATGTCACATAGAGGCGGCGCGGCTCGTCATGGCTCCGAACGTCGATTTTCGGCGTTTCGAGCAAGAGGACGAGACATGAGCGAAAGCAAGCGATTGGTCTGGAACGAAGTGGCGCCTCAGGGCGCCAAAGCGCTCTATGGCGTTCACCATTACATCATGACGGGGGCCGATCTTCCCGAAGAACTGATCCACCTCATCTTCCTGCGGGTGTCGCAGATCAACGGCTGCGCGCATTGCATCGATCTGCATACGCGCGACCTCCTCAAGACCATGCCGATCGAAAAGGTGGTCCTGGTTCCGGTATGGGCCGAGGCGCCGCATCTCTTTCCCGACCGGTACCGTGCGGCCCTCGCATGGGCGGAGGAAGTGACGCTGGTCAGCGAGACGCACGCCTCCGACGAAGCCTATGCGGCCGTAAGCGCGGCATTCTCGCCGAAGGAGCTTGTGGACCTCACCATCACCATAGCAGCCATGAACGCCTTCAACCGCCTCGGCGCCCCCTTTCGCCTTCCGGTCAAGGCCAGGGCCTAGTCGAAGCTTTTGCAACAACAGGGGCGGCGTCATCGCCGTCCCGCTTCCGCCGATCTCTCGGCGCCGGAGGCGAATTCACATGCGAGTCGCAAATTATTCCTGTGAATGTCACATCGTCCCAACTCGCCTCGTCTTGCTTTCGAACGGGCGCTTGGAAGCGGCATGGAGCCGCGCCGTCCGTTCCTGAACAAGGAGACGTTGTGATGAAAATCGTGGTGATTGGTGGAAGCGGCCTTATCGGTCGACAACTGACGTCCCGGCTCTCGCAGAAGGGACATGAGGCCATCGCGGCTTCCCCAAGCAGCGGGGTGAACGCCTTGACAGGCGAAGGCCTCGCAGACGCCCTGACCGGAGCCGACGTGGTGGTTGACGTGTCCAATTCGCCCTCGTTCGAGGACACGGCGGTGCTCGACTTCTTCGAGCGCTCGGGCCGCAACCTCCTCGCCGCCGAAGGCGAGGCTGGCGTGACGCATCACGTCGCGCTGTCCATCGTCGGCACGGACCGGCTGGAGGGCAATGGCTACTTCCGGGCCAAGGTTGCGCAGGAGCGGCTGATCAGACGTTCCGGAATCCCCTTCACCATCCTGCGAGCCACCCAGTTCTTCGAGTTCGTCGCGACCATCGCCCAAGCGTCGGTCGCCGGCGACCGCCTCGTCGTGCCCGATGCCGAGTTCCAGCCCATCGCCGCCGCCGATGTGGCCGCAGCGCTCGCCGACATCGCGCTCGCTGAACCGCGGAACGCCACGATCGAGATCGCCGGTCCCGACCGCCTTCCGTTCCGCGACTTCGTCGCCCGCCGCATCGCCGCCGATGGCGACCATCGGGAGGTCCTGGCCGACAGCGCGGCCCGCTATTTCGGCGCGGCGCTCGAACGGGGATCGCTTGTTCCCGAGCATTTGGAGGCGGCGCGGCTGGGGTCGACCCGGTTCGAGCGCTGGCTCGCCGGCGCCTGAACCCTATGCGTATCTTCCATCCACCAAGAAAGGGTCTTTCCATGTTGAGAATGTTGAAAAAATTCCTGCCGGCGCCCGTCCTTGCCGTCTTCGCCCTCTCTGCGAGCCCCGCCATGGCGGCCGATGTCGCGAAGGGAGAAGCGCGCGTCACCATGATCTTCGACCATCCGCTGCCTTCGGTTCCCGGCAAGAGCCTGCGCGGCGTGCTTGTCGAATATGGTCCGGGCGGCTCCTCGCCGTCTCACACGCACGCGTCATCCGCCTTCATCACGGCGACTGTGATCGCGGGCGCCGTGCGCAGCCGGATCAATGATGGTCCGGCGAAGGTCTTCCATGTCGGCGAGAGCTTCGTCGAGATGCCGGGCGACCATCACGGCGTGAGCGCGAACGCGAGTGACGTCCAGCCGTCCAAGCTGCTTGCCGTATTCGTGGTCGATACGGACGACACCGAGCTGACGACGCCCGACCGCCCCTAGAACCGCCGTGCTATATCGGGGCGAAGAATCCGCCCGTAGCCAGGATCAGCGAAGTGTCCTAAATCACTGTCGAGGAAACGCATATGCTGCATGCAGACAACGCCACGGCTATCTTCGAGACGCATCGCCCGCGGCTCCTGCGCATTGCGTATCGAATGCTCGGATCGCGCAGCGAAGCCGAAGACGTCGTGCAGAACGCATGGTTGCGTTGGGTCGCCTCGGACAGGAGCGGCGTCTCCGCTCCGTATCCATTTCTCGCCCGGGTGGTCACCCGGCTTTGCCTCGACGAGATGAAGTCGGCCCGCGCACGGCGGGAAACCTATGTCGGAGCCTGGCTTCCGGAACCGCTGGTCGAAACCCAGGAGGAGAGCCTGGAGGAGGATGACCTGACACTGACGCTGATGATGGCGCTCGAGCGCTTGTCGCCTTTGGAGCGGGCGGCGTTCCTGCTTCACGACGTTTTCGGTGTGCCGCTCGGCGAGGTGGCGGACACGCTCCACCGGGAAGCGGCGGCCGTGCGCCAGCTCGCCGTCCGCGCGCGACGAAACATACAGGCTGCGCGTCCGCGCTTTCCGGTCGAACGCGTTGAAGGCGAGCGGATCGCGCGGGCGTTCTTCGCGGCCTCGACGAGCGGCGACACGGCGACGCTGCGGACGCTTCTCGCCGAGAACGCCGTTCTTCGCGCGGACGGCGGCGGCAAGGTTCTCGCCTTCATCAACCCTATCACGGGGCTGGAGCGCCTCCTGCGGCTCTACGACGCCGTGCGGGGCAAATGGGGAGAAGGCTGGGCGGAGATGCTGGAACCCGTCTGGATCGACGGGCTGCCCGGCTACATCAGCCGCGAGCGAGGCGGCATTCTCCAGACGACGGCGCTGGCGATAGAAGACGGCCGCATCACCGCGATCTACATCACCCGCAATCCAGACAAGCTTCGCCACGTCGCGAACGCTCTCGCGGCGAAGCCGGACCCCGCCGCCTGACGCGCCGATCAGGCCGCGTGCGGCGCGGCGCCTGCAACATGCGCCGAATTCTTCATGCGAAACGGAGCGATACAAGATGTTCCGGCGGGCCGCGAAAAAACGATCCGGCGTCGAGACAGCAACGAATGGATGTCAGTCATGGAGGCCGGCACATCGGCGGTCTGGAGTGTTTCGGCTTTGTCGTAGCTAGAGCGCCAGCGCCGCGCGACGGCCGTCGTAGAAGGCGTACGGCGCCTGGCGGGGCGCGGCGCAATCGCCGACGCTCTGGGACACGATACCCAGCGCCGCCAACTCCTTTGCCAGCCAGTCCGCCGCAACATTCGTCGTCGCGGTCACGAGGCAGTCTCCCTCCACGAAAGAGCGTCGCCCCGTGGTGTGGTCGATGATCGTGGCGCCGTTTCCATGCCATTCGACCACACTGACTTCCAACTTCCACGCGACGCCGAGCTTGGCCAAAGTCTTTCTCAACCGCGCGTCGGCGGCGGTGCGGACAAGCTCTTTTCCGATCATCGCGTCCGGAGACAGGATGACGACCTCATGTCCGTCTTCGGCCAGTTTCCATGCGGTCCCGCATCCGCGCCAGCCGCCCGCCTCATCCAAGACGAGGACGCGCTTGCCGAGCTTCGCCTGGCGCGCCATGACCGCCTCGATCGACCAGACGCCGCCGAGCTCGATCCCCGGCAAGATATCGACAGAGGGTATCGCCTTCTGAAAACCGGTCTCGGTCGGCATCGAACCGGTCGCCAGGATGACATGGTCGGCTCCGTGCGCCGCCACATCCTCCGCCTCCATGTAGACGTTGAGCCGCACGTCGACGCCGAGCCTGTCGAGCTGCCGTTCGTACCAGTCGAGAAGGTCGATGATCTGGGCCCGTCTCGGCTGGCTTCCCGCGAGCCGGAAGTTGCCGCCGAGACGGCTGGCTGCTTCGACCAAGCTCACCGCATGCCCTCGCTCCGCGGCCACCCGGGCGGCTTCCAACCCGGCCGGGCCGCCGCCGACGACGAGAACCGTCTTGGGATCGGCGGTCCGTTCGAAGCGGTCGCCGCCCCACTCGAATTCCCGTCCCACCGAAGGGTTGATCAGACAGCTGATCCAGTAGTCGCGCGAGCGCCTGCCCCAGCACATCTGATTGCAGGAAATGCAACCGCGGACATCCTCGGGCCTTCCGTCGAGGGCTTTGCGAGCGAGATGAGGGTCTGCGATCTGGCCCCGGACGATTGAAACGAGGTCCGCGGAGCCTTCACTCAAAACCGACTCGGCGTTCTCGGGCGTGCGGATATGGCTCTCGGCCATGACGACGGCGTTCTTCACGACCGTCCTGACCACCGCCGCCAAGTCGGTTCCGAGCTTTTCGGGGAAAAGGAAGGTCGGTATGAGCGGGTCGAGATTGAGGTATCCGCCCGAGCCGCAGGTGACGTAATCCATGAGACGGAGATCGTCGTGGTGTTTCACGATCTCGGCGAGCTCGTCCCGCTGCAGCGTGACCGAGGTCTCGCTATCGTCGCTGATGGCCAGCCCGATGATGAAGTCGGGGCCGCAGACCTCCCTGATCCGCGTCATGATCTCCCGCGACATCCGCGTCCGGTTCTCGAGCGATCCACCCCAGGCGTCGTCACGGCGGTTGCTCCACGGGGTCCAGAATTGATCCACCATGCCGAGATAGGCCGCCCAGACTTCGACACCGTCAAAGCCCGCCTCCTTGCAACGCCTCGCAGCCTGGACGAATCCGTCGATGGTCTCCCAGATTTCGCTTTCGGTCATGGCGTGCGAGCCATCGCTGTCATGATAGCTGGGCAGTCCCGAGGGCGACCAATGCGGATGAAACGAGAGATCGGAATCCCCGTGAGCGCCGATGTGATAGAGCTGCTGGATGGCGACCGCGCCGTTCGACTTGATGGCTTCGGTCACCTTGCGGAAATAGGGGATCACGCTGTCGTCGGAATGGCGGAAATTGCCTCGGGTCAACACTGCGGCGGCGTGGACCGGGACGGGCTCGACGACGATCATCGCTGCGCCGCCCATCGCTCGTTCGGCGTAATATGCGACATGCCGCTCCCCAGGGACGCCGTCGACCGCCATGTTCGACGTATGCGCTCCGAAGACGATTCGGTTTCGAAGCATGTGTGAGCCGACCTTCAAAGGCGAACCGAGGCGGGGAAAATTCGTCTTCACGCTGGCTCCTCATGTGTCATTGTCCGGCGCGGGTCGGGTCGGGGAAAGAACCGATCCAGCGCCCGCCGTTGCGATCTGGGCCGGCGGCATGGATCGGGCTCGCATGTCCGCGGCGGCTTCCGAATTCCGAATAGGATATCGGCCTCTACCTGTCGATGACGAGATCGCTCATGGGCTTGGAGCAGCAGGGCAGAAAGAGCCCTGAGTCGATCTCCCTCTGGCGGATGCCGCCCCCATGTTTCATGTCGACGGCGCCGCTGACCAACTTCGATTTGCAGGTGCCGCAAATGCCGTTGGCGCATGACGACGGCAGCCTGACGCCGGCTTTTTTCGCGCAGGACAGCACCGTCTGATCGGCTCGGACCTCGATCGTCTTGCCCTGCTTGGAAAATTGAACGGTGAAGGTCTTGGCCTCCGTCGTCTGCGGCAAGCCCGTGACCGCGTCTTCGAGCGCCGCGCCGTCGAAGCTCTCCTCGTGATAGTTTGCGGGCGACACTCCACCGTCTAGGGCCAGGGTCCGCATGGCGCGCATGAACGGGGCCGGGCCGCAGCACATGACCGTGCGTTCCGCCAGGTCGGCGACGGCCAGGCCGAGATATTCTTTCGAAATCCGACCCGAGAGTCCGGACCACGTTCTTTCGTTCGCGATATGCTCCGGCAGGAAGTGGAGCCTGAAACCTTTCAGGCGCTCGGCCAGCGTTGCGAGCTCCTGTCGGAACACCAGGTCTCTCGGGCTGCGTCCCGCATGGAGGAAGACGACATCCACCGGTTCGGCGGCGTCCGCCATCTCCCGCGCCATCGACATGACGGGGGTGATCCCCGAACCACCCGACACGAACAGATATTTCTTCGCCGCGGGCCTCACGAATGTTCCAAGCGGCCCGGTCGCCCGCACCTGCGCGCCGGGCTTGAGGTTGTCGTGCAGCCAGTTGGAAACCTTGCCGCCCTCCACGCGCTTGACGGTGATCGTGATGGCGTTCGACCGGAAGGGAGACGAGGAAATGCTGTAGCAACGGCCGTCCTGCTCTCCGTCGATACCGGGCTCGAACATGAAATACTGGCCTGCGCTGAACGCGAACCGCTTCCGCTCCGGCGACACAAAGGTGAAGCTTTTCACGTCATGCGTCTCGTCGTGGACGTCGACGCAGAGCAATGTGTCGTCGGCGTCGGCGTTCCAGGTCGCGACGGCAGCGGGCGATGCGCTTCGTTCAAGCAGCTCAATAGCCATGAGCGCGCATCCTCTCGATATACCAGGTGGCGAAATCGTCGAGCGCGCCTTCACTGAATTTCGAATACTCGCCGGGTTCGTATGCGGGATCGAGGATCCCGGCATGCGATCGCGCCACGAGCGCAGCGTCCTGCTCGGTGGTTTCCACCCAGACATGGATGAGCTTCTCGAGATCGTAGTCGACGCCTTCGACGGCGTCCCGATGCACGATCCACTTGGTGCGGACCAGAGTGGTGTCGGCGCTGAGCGGAATGACGATCGAGGTGACGGCGTGATCGCCCATGAAGTGGTTCCACGAATTGTGGCCCCACAAATGCATGTCGCCGAGGTCCTTGCGCGTCATGTGGCCGAGGAGCTTCGAAGACGCCGCGGTCGCGTCCTCGGTCTGGGACTCGCCGGCTCCGGCGATGATCAGACGCTGGGTTCTGAAATTCGTCTCGACGTTTCGTGTGTGCTCGATGGCGACCGACGGAAAGCCGTCGGCTTCCCAGCTGCGGGTGCGTTCGTTGTACATCGCGAAATGCGCTTCGGCCTCTTCGCGGTCCTCGGGGCTCAGGCTTTCCGGATCATAGCCGAAGTCAAGATCGACGAAGGACACGCAGAGCTCGGGGTGGTTGGCGCTGCAATGGTAGCATTCACGGTTGTTTTCGATCGTGAGCTTCCAATTTCCCTTCTCGATGACGTCGACCTGATGGGCGACCTTGGAATTGCGTAGGTCGTAGGGCGCCAGTCGTTCCACCATCACTCTTTCGAGTTCCGATATGTCGGCCGGGGGCGTGTCGCCGAGACAGACATAGATGAGGCCCGCGATGGACTTGAAGTGCACGGATTTGAGGCTCTTGCAGCTCTTGTCGAAATCCTTGCCCATATGCGGCGCATAGCTGAGTTCGCCGGAGAGTTCATAGGTCCATTGGTGGTAGGGACAGACGAGTTTGGACACGACCGTGGCGCCGGCGTCGAGAAGCCTCGATCCGCGATGGCGACAGACGTTTCGCACTACCCGCACCTCGTTGTCGTCGTCTCGAAGCAGGATCAGGCTCGTCTTGCCGATGTCGATGACGACGGCGTCACCCGCTTCGGGAACATCGCATTCCAGGCCGATATAGATCCAGTGCTTGGTGAAGAACACGTCCATGTCGGCGTCGAAGACGTCGTCGCGCGTGTAAAGCCCCGCCGGTAGCGAGTGACCTTCGATCCGAGCGTCGAGCAGCGGAGACAGCGAAGACGGAAATTTGTTGAGCATAATGCACCCTTATGTATGATGGCCGAAGGATCGCAGCAATTTCATCAAACTCAACCGTAGTAATGGGGCTTCTTCACATAATGAAATGTAATGCGACCGCCGCTTTTCGTTGGAACGGACGATGAAGAGTTTTCGCAGGCAACTGCCTCCCTTGACGGCGCTGACGGTATTCGAGGCCGCAGCGCGTCTGTCGAGTTTCACCAAGGCCGCCATTGAGCTCGGCGTCACGCAGGCGGCGGTCAGCCGCCAGATTCATCTGCTCGAAGAGGATTTCGGGTTCCCGCTCTTCGCCAGGTCGCACAGGCGGGTCGCGCTGACGGACAAGGGCAGGATGCTGTCGGAGGCGGCGAGCGGAGCGTTCAATCTGCTCGCCGAAAGCGTGGCTGACCTTCGCAGAGGAGGCGAAAGCGACGACCTGACCATCTCCGCGACCGTCGCCTTCTCCCATTTCTGGCTTATGCCTCGGATTTCGGAATTCTCGCGACAATATCCGGACATCAACCTCCGCATCGTCACGCAGGACGACATGCCGGACCTGGAGCGAGCCGAAATGGACATTGCGGTCCGCTTCGGAAACGGGATGTGGCCGGGCGGCCATGCCGAGGCGCTGTTCGAGGACGAGATATTTCCGATCTGCAGCCCCGATTTCGCCCGCTCGGCAGGGCCGATCGGCGCCCCGGGCGACCTGATCCGTCACTCGCTCATTTCCAACGATACCGACGACCCGATGTGGACGGGCTGGAATGAGTGGCTATCGGCGTTCTCGGTGGTCGTTCCCAGAAAAACGCTCGGGCTCCGCTGCAGTTTCTATACGGAGGCGATCTACGCCGCTCTCAACGGACACGGAATCGCCCTGGGCTGGAAACATCTCGTTCGCGATCTGCTCGACCAGCATCGGCTCGTTCAACTGACAGACGCGGCGGTGAAGCCGAGAGGCGCCTATTTCGCCGTCATTCCCACGCGGCGCGCCCCGAAGGAATCGGTCCGTCTGTTCAGGGAATGGCTGTCGGTCGCCTCGCAGGAGCTGGCAACCCGCAATCTGTGACGGCCGACGCCGACCGGCGGCGCGCCATGGACGGCTGAAGACCGATGCGCCGCCCGGTCCGCCATCAGGGCAGACTGAGCTTGGCCATCCGTCCGCCATCGATGGTCCACACCTGCCCCGTCACGAACGACGATTCCGCCGACGCCAGCCAGGCGACGAGGCTCGCCACTTCCTCCGGCTTGCCGGTTCGCCCAACGGGGTGGATTTTGCCGATATTCTCTCTGAAGGCCTCGGGGTCGGGCATGCTCTCGATGAACTCGACATTCAGATCGGTGTCGATCCAGCCCGGCGCGACGGCGTTGCATCGGACACCCTCGGCGCTGTGATCGACCGCGATGGCCCGGGTCAGACCGTGCAGGCCCGCCTTGGAGGCGCAATAGGCGGCGTGCTTTGGATTGGAGCCGAGGCCCTCGATCGATCCGATGTTGACGATCGTCCCACCCGTCGCGCGCAAATGCGGAAGGGCGGCTTTGATCAGCATGAACGGCGTGGTGAGATTGACCGCAATGGTCCTGTCCCAATCCGCCAGGCTCATGTCCTCGGCGAGCGCCTCCTGCATGACCCCTGCATTGTTGACCAATATGTCGAGCCTTTCAGCCGAAGCGATCACTGAATCGACCGCGCGTCCGGCGTCGGCCGGAACGGTGAAATCAACTACAATCGACTCGAAGTCGTGGTCCTCACCGCGCTGCGCGGTGAACACCCGAGCGCCTTCATCGCGAAGCCGCCTGGCGATCGCCTGGCCGATCCCGCTTCGTCCGCCCGTCACCAGGGCGACCTTTCCCAAAAATCTGCTCATCCGACCGGCTTCCCGCCATTCACTTCGACCAGCGATCCGCACATGTAGCGCGCGGCGTCGGAGGCGAGAAAAACCACGACCTCGGCGATGTCCTCGGGTTCCGCGATACGACCGAGCGGGACGGTCTTGCCGAGTTCGGCGACTGCCGTGTCCGCATCGAAGCCGCGCTTGACGAAACCCGTCCGCAGCATCGGCGTATTGACCTCGTTCGGGCAGACCGCGTTCACGCGGATGTTCTGATGCGCGTGGTCCATGCCCATGCATTGGGTCAGAGAGGCGATCGCCGCCTTGGTCATGCAATAGACGGCATGATTGGGACCCGGCCGCACGCCCCAACAAGACGACACGTTGACGATCGCGCCGCCGCCGCGGTCGGCCATGATGGGGATCGCGGCCCGGCAGATCCTGAACGGCGCGTGGACGTTTACGCCGACGGACAGGTCCCACTCGGCGTCCGTTGTGTTGGCGACGTCGCCGCGGGTGATCACGCCTGCATTGTTGATCACGATGTCGAGGCCGCCGAGGGTTTCGAACGCCGCTTTCGGCAGGCCATCCGCATAGGCGGCCTCGAGCAGGTCGCCCGGCAGGCGCGCCTCCGCCTCGATGCCCGCGACATCGCGGTCCGCCACAGCCACCCTTGCGCCGGCGGCGCGCAATTGTTTGACGATCGCAGCGCCGATCCCGCCCGCCGCGCCGGTTACGAGCGCCGTCTTTCCTTGGAAATAGGTCATTTTTTCCTTCGTGAGCTCTAGTTGAGGATCGACCGCTGACTGCCCGGCGTGTTGCCGAAGTGAGCGCGGTAGACTTTAGAGAAATGCGACGTCGAGACAAAGCCGCACGCCATGGCGATGTCGGTGAGAGCCCGGTCCGATTGGACGATCAGGTTCCTCGCCCGATGCAGCCGGAGTTCCATGACGTATCGCTTCGGCGTGGTGTTGAGATAGCGCTCGAACATGCGCTCCAGCTGCCTTGCCGAGATGCCCAGTCTGCGCGCCAGCTCGGCGCTGCTCAAGGGAGATTCGACATTCTCCTCAATGAGCCGGATCGCCTCGCCGACGCGGCTGTTGCGCAGACCGTATCTCGACCGCATGGAGACTTTTTGGGTCGCGCTGCCGTCGCGCACGGCGTTGTAGACCATCTGGTCGGCGACGGACGCGGCGAGATCGCGTCCATGGTCGCGCGCGATCATATGCAGCATCAGGTCGGCCACCGCCGCGCCGCCCGAGGCGGTCACGAACTTTTCGTCCGCGACGAAGACGGACTTGGTCAGATTGACCGAAGGAAACCGCTCGGCGAAGACATCGTGAAATTCCCAATGCACGGCCGCCCGGCGGCCATCCAGGAAACCGGCCTCGGCGAGCACGTAGGCGCCGGAGCAGATGGCCCCGATCTGCATTCCACGGGCTCTTTCGCCTCGGAGATAGCGAAGGAGGTCCGGCTTTGTGCGCCGCTGCACGTTGATGCCGGACACGACCATGAGCCGGTCATCGCGCCCCGACGGCGCGAGACCCTGATCCACGAGCGTGACCGCTCCATTCGAGCACGTCGCGGATCGGCCGTCGGCCGACGCGAGCCTCCATGCGTAGAGATCGCGGCCAGCCATCAGGTTGGCGATGCGAAGCGACTCCACGGCGTTGGAGAAAGCCAGATGGGTGAACTCTTCGACGAGTAGAAAAACGAAATTTGTGGTTTGGCTCATGACCATCATCCTGTGCGGGGCGCCTCAGGCGAAGCGCCCCGACCGTTGACGATTATTTCGCGGCGGCGCGGGCGTCAGCGAGCCAGCCGTTGTAGAGGTCCTGATGCGCCTTGATCCAGTCGTCGACATGGCGGTCGATGTCGGCCGACGTCTTCTCGCCATCGGTGATCAGCTTGTTCTCGGCCGAGATGTCGTTGATGTCGAGCTTGGCGACTTCGAACAGCTTCTTGGCGGCCGGGTTGGCGGCCAGGAAGTCATTGCGGGCGACGACACCGATATTGCCGACGGCGAAACCCAGGTTCTTGCCGTCGAATTCGGTATTGGCCTTCGCGTTGTCGGGCAGCGAGGTGTAGGCGACTCCGATGCGCCGTCACGCTCGCCCTGTGTGGAACGGGATGCGGTCGGCATGCTTGTCATTGATGATGCGCCGGCGTATGTATCCATTCGATGAATTTACACGGCATCGATCTCAATCTTCTCGTCGCCTTTGACGCCATAAACGCCGAGCGAAATGTGACGCGCGCCGGCGCTCGTATCGGCCGCACCCAGCCGGCCATGAGCGCGGCGCTCGCCCGCCTGCGCGACCTGCTGAAGGATGAGTTGTTCGTGAGGGGGCCTTCCGGCTTGCAGCCGACGCCCCGCGCCGCCGAACTGGCCGAACCGATCGCGACCGCCTTGCGCGACATTCAGCGCACCCTCGATTTCACCCAGGATTTTGATCCTTCGACGGTCAGGACGACGTTTTCGCTGGGCCTGTCCGGCCATGCCGGCTCCGTGGTCCTGCCGCGGCTTCTCGCGGTCCTCGCGGCGAGAGCTCCGGGCGTCGATCTCACGGTGCGGGAATTTGATAGCCGCGATGCCGCCATCGATCTTCTCGACGCCGGGGATGTGGATCTCACGGTTGGCATTCCCCTGTCGGCTTCCAGTCGCATCCTGAATGCGCGGCTGTTCCAGGAGCGATACGTCTGCATCCTGCGAAAGAACCATCCTACGACCGCGCGCGCGCTCGATGCGCAGACATTCCTGTCCCTGAACCATATCCAGATTGCGCCGGACACCGATGGACTGGATGTCGCGGACGCGGCCCTGGCGACCAAGGGAATGAGGCGGCGCGTTGCGCTGACGGTCCCGCAAATGGCGTCGGCGCCGCAACTCGTCGCCTCGTCCGACATGCTGGCCATCGTGATGGAGGGCGTCGTGGCCAATTCCGGTTTTGCCGACCGGCTCACCATGGTCGATTTTCCTCTGCCGCTGAACCCGGTGCCCTTCGTCATGTCCTGGCATCGCAGAAACGACGCGCATCCGGCGCAGCGCTGGATCCGGAACGCGCTTCTGGGCGCGTTTCCGCATGTCTGGCTCGCTTCGGAAAATCTCTGCGGCGACCTCGTTCAGCCCTATTACTGACGTCCCCGACAGCCTCGAGGGCCGAGGACCATTATCCATGCCATCGATGGCGCCACATATCGGCTATCGATTTCCGCTCCGTGGCGTCCATCGATAGGCTCCTTCCCATGTCGCCGATCGGCGACGGATGGCTTCAAGGAGCAAAGAGACATGAACGACAAGAAATTTCGGGTTGGCGTCATCGGCGCAGATATCGCCGCAAGCTGGGCCGGAGCCTCTCACATCCCCGCCTTGGCTACACAGCCGCATCTGAGGCTCGCGGCCGTCGCGACCCGGCGCGAGGAGAGCGCGAAAGCGGCGGCGGATGCTTTCGGGGCCGAGCGCTGGTATGCGGACCCCTACGCGATGATCGAAGACGCCTCCATCGACGTCGTCACTGTCGCCGTCAAGGTGCCGGCGCATCGCGAACTCGTGCTGGCCGCGCTCAGGGCCGGAAAGGCCGTCTATTCCGAGAGCCCGCTCGGCGCGACGCTGGCCGAGACCGAAGAAATGGCCGCAGCGGCAGGGTCGCTCCATACCGTGATCGGACTGCAAGGCCGCCACAACCCGGCCGTTCGACGGGCGGCGGAAATCGTCGCATCCGGCCGGCTGGGACGGCTCATGTCGGCCCGCGTCATCGCCACGACCTTTGGATACGGCCCGCAATCGCCAAAGGCGTATGACTACTTCAACAAGGCTGCCTCGGGTGCGAGCTTCATGACCATCACCACCGGCCATGTCGTCGACGTCATCGAGGCGGTGCTCGGCGCCATCACGCAAGTCGATGCGCGCACCGAGCTTATCTGGCCGGAGATCGACATCGTCGACACCGGGGAGACATCCCTGCGGGATATTCCCGATCATCTCGACCTCATCGCCAAAACGGCGAGCGGCGCTCCCGTTTCGGTTCAGGTGCTGGCCGGCGTTCCCGCAGACCAGGCGAACTTCACTTTCGAAATCCGCGGGGCCAACGGCTGGCTGAAACTGACGGGCAGCCATTTCGCCGGCGTCCAGGTCGGCGACCTCGCACTCGGTTCGAGCGTCGATTTCGAGGCGCCGGACGCGCCTGTCGCCTCCGGCGTCGGGCCGACGGCCGCCGACTTCTGGGCAGGCGCATCGATCAATGTCGGCGAAGTCTACGCCTCGCTCGGAAGAGATCTCGCCGAAGACACCCGTCTCACGCCCGGCTTCGCGCATGCGCTTCACAACAGTCGCCTGGTCGCCGCCATCGAAAAAGCGGCCGAGACGGGACAAAGGCAACACATCCCGTCCTGAAACAGGCCCGGAGCCGCCCTGTGAACGCAGGGCGGCCGACGGAGATCTACATCGAGGAGACCTATGATGCAGATGCGCCATGTTGGGAAAAGTGGCCTGTTCGTCTAGGGCCGCGCCTTGGTGTAGTGTTCCCAGCATGCGCGCGGATCAACCTTGCACGATGATCCACGGAGCTAAGCCGAGGATATGCGTCGTCCCGAGCCCCGCCGCGCAACATCACGTCCCCCGCCTGCTTCTGTTGGATCCAATCGACCCCGCATTCTTGAGAGCAGCGTCCAGGTATTTTCATGAAGAGAGCAATCCGGATCATCCGACACGCGCGCTGACGATGTTCGCCACGGCGTCGGCGGTCGCGACGTTGGCCAATCCTGTTCCACCGTCGCGCAGACCCCTGGATGTCGCCGTCACTCCTGCTCCGCCATCCGGTAGCCCACCCCGGGCTCGGTGCGCACGATGCGCGGCTGTGTCGGATCGCGCTCGATCTTCTGCCGCAACTGGCCGATGAAGACGCGAAGATAATGCAGGTCGTCGCCATGCGCCGGACCCCAGACCGTTGTCAGCAAGGCGCGATGGGTGACGACGCGCCCGGCATGGCGGGCCAGCAACAGCAGCAGATCATATTCCTTGGGCGTGAGGTGAAGCGTCTCGCCGTCCCGCATGACCAGGCGTTTGACGGGATCGATCACCAGCCCGTCGACCTCCGTCACGGTCGGGATCGCATCGCGGCGGCCGCGATGGCGCAGCGCCGTGCGGATGCGCGCCGTCAGCTCACCGATGCCGAACGGTTTTTCGACATAGTCGTCGGCGCCGAGATCGAGCGCGCCGATCTTCTCGCTTTCGCGGTCCCTCGCCGAGAGAATGACGATCGGGATGTCCGACCATCCCCTCAGGCTCGCGATCACTTCCTTGCCGTCCATATCCGGCAGGCCGAGATCGAGGATGACGAGGTCGGGCGCCTGGGTCGCGACCGCCTTCAGCGCTTCGGCGCCCGTGCCCGCCTCGACCACCTCGTATCCCGCCGCCGTGAGCGAGGGTTTCAGGAAGCGCTGGATCTGCGGCTCGTCATCGACGACCAGTATGCGCGACAGGTTCATGTGATCTCGCCTATTTCTCGCTTCCCGGAAACCGCATGACGATGCGCGTGCCGCGTTTTCTCAGCGCGGGGCTCTCGGCATGGATCTTGCCGCCCATCGCCTCGACGAAGCCGCGGGCGATGGAAAGCCCCAGTCCCGTGCCCGGCGCGCGGCCATCCGGCTTTCCCCTGCGATAGAATTTTTCGAAGATGCGGTCCAGATCCTCGGGCGGGATGCCCTTGCCGAGATCGGTGACCGAGATCACCACATCCTTGCCGTCGCGGCGGGCGTAGACATTGATCGGCTCGTCGCCGCCATACTTCACGGCATTGTCCAAGAGGTTGAACAGCACCTGGCCGACGAGCACGCTATCGCCCCGGATCAAAGGGAGATCCGCTGCGATTCCGGTCTCGATCAGCCGGCCCGGCGCATGCTTGCGGGTCCGCTCGACGGCCGCCTGCACGACGTCGGACACATCCACCCAGTCCAGCTTCGGCTTCAGCGTGCCGGCCTCGATCCGGGTCATGTCGAGCAGATTGGCGACGAAGCGGCTCATGCGGCCGCTCTCCTCCTCGATCGACTGGAGAAGGTCGTCACGGTTCTCCGCGGTCATGCGATCGCCGAGCTGACGCAGGCCCGTCACGGCGCCGAGGATCGTCGCCAGCGGCGTGCGCAGATCATGCGAGATGGACGACAACAGGGCTTCGCGATACCGCTCCCCTTCGAGTTTCGACGCCTGCTCGACGGTTTCATCGGCGAGCCTGGCGCGGTCGAGCGCGATGGCGGTCTGGTCGAGAATCGCGGTCAAGGCGCGTTCCGCATTGATATCCAGCGGTTCGCCGACATGTTCGATCCCGCAGACGCCCGTGACGCCGTGCGGCCCCAGGAGCGGCCTGAACTGGAACCGGCTGTTCGGCAGCGTGCCCGTGCCATGCCCGGAAGGCTCGCGCTTGTCGTGGGCCCAGCGCGCCGCGGTCATGTCGGTGACGTCGAGCTCGGTGTCCGGAGGCCAGGCGGCGGCAATGTGGAGATCGCCCTGGCGCGGCGCAAGCAGCGCCACCTTCCGCTTCAGGCTCGCCTGCAGCTGCGACACGGTGAGCCATATCGCATCGTCGCTCTTGGCCGTGCTCGCGAGCTTGCGGGAGAAATCATAGAGCGATTGCAGGGCGGCCGCCCTCACCCGCGCAATCTCGGCCTGTTCGCGAATGCGGGACGCGAACCCGCCGGCGATCATGGCGACGGCGATGAAGACGAACAGCGCGAACACCTCGTGAGGCGCGGCGATCGTAAAGGTGTGGACGGGCTCGATGAAGAAGAAGTTATAGGCCAGCGCCGACAGGGCGGCTGCGAGGAAGGCGGCGACATAGCCTCCGGTGACCGACGCCCCGAGCACCGCGAGCAGGTAGAGCAGCGAGATGTTCGGCAGTTTCACGAACATGTCGATGCTCTTGCCGACCATCGTGGTCAGCGTGACGAAACCGACCGCCGACAGCGCCGCCTGTCGCAGCGCAGTCGCCTGCGGCAAGCGGAGCGCGCCGGGCCGGATCTCGCCGGGCCCGCCCTCCGGCGTCACGATGTGCACGCCCAGGCCCGAGGCCCTGCGCGCTAGCGCATCGGTGAGCGACGGGCTGAACACTGTCTGCCAGCGGCCGCGCTTGCGCGCGCCGATGACGATCTGCGTCGCATGTTCGCGCCGCGCCAGCTTCAGGATCTCTTCCACGAAGTCGTTGCCGATGATGCGCCGCGTCTCCGCGCCCAACTGTTCCGCGAGGCGAAACAGCGTCTCGATGCGCTGGAGCCGCTCCGGCGTCTCGACTTCCCGGTCGGCGCGCTCGATCGAGACGACCAGCCAGGGCGCATTGAGGCCCGAGGCCAAACGGCTCGCCACGCGCACGACCTTTTCCGACACCGGATCCGAACCGACGCAGACGAGAAGGCGCTCGCCGGTGGCCCAGGGACCGTCGATGGCGTTCTGCCTGAGATAGTCGACCATCTGATCGTCGACCCGGTCCGCCGTGCGCCTGAGCGCCAGTTCGCGCAGCGCCGTCAGGTTGCCGAGACGGAAGAAGCGGTCGACGGCGCGATTGGCGCTTTCGGGAAGATAGACCTTGCCCTCCTTCAAACGCTCGATCAGCTCGGAGGGCGACAGGTCGACCAGGAGCACCTCGTCGGCGCGCTTCAGCACGATGTCCGGCACGCGTTCGCGCACCGTCACCCCGGTGATCTGGGCGACGAGGTCGGCCAGGCTTTCGAGATGCTGGATGTTGAGCGCCGTCCAGACGTCGATGCCGGCGGCCGTCAGCTCCTCGATGTCCTGGTGCCGTTTCGGATGCCGGCTGTCTTCGGGATTGGAATGAGCGAGTTCGTCGACGATGACGATGCGCGGACGCCGCGCCAGCGTGGCGTCGAGATCGAACTCCTCCAGCATGCGGCCGCGATGGGCCACCCTGCGCCGCGGCAGAACGTCGAGGCCGTCGAGCAGCGCCGCCGTCTCGCCGCGCCCGTGGGTTTCGACCAGACCGACCACGACGTCGACGCCATCGGCCTTCAGCCTTCGGGCGCGCGACAGCATCGCATAGGTCTTGCCGACGCCGGGCGCGGCGCCCAGAAAAACGGTCAGCTTGCCCCGGCGGTCTTTATCCGCCAGGGCAAGCAGGGCATCGGGATCGGGACGTCGCTCGTCCCTGCGGTCGTTATCCGCCATCGGCCTCTCACATCTTCAGGGCGTCGAGCGCCAGATTGAGCTCTAGCATATTGACCCTTGCTTCTCCGATAACGCCGAGCGTGGGCTTTTCGACCTGTCGCGCCACGAGCGATGCGACGGCGGCGGGATCGAGCCCGCGCGCCTTGGCGACGCGCGCCGCCTGCGCCATGGCGAAGGCCGGCGAGACATGCGGGTCGAGACCCGAGCCCGACGTCGTCACCGCATCGCCAGGAACAGGCGCGGCGACGCCCTCCCCGGCGAGTTTGGCGACATCGGCGGCGACGCGGTCCTTCAGCTTGACCGAGGTGGCGCCGAGATTCGACCCCGATGACGCGGCCGCGTTGTAGGGATCTGGGCCGGTGGCCGACGGGCGCGGCCAGAAATAGCGGTCGGAGGCGAAGTTCTGCCCGATGAGCGCCGAGCCGACGATCTTGCCGTCACGGCGGATCAGGCTGCCATTGGCCGCATCCGGCATGACGGTCTGGGCGATGCCGTTGATCGCCAGCGGATAAGCGAGACCGGTCAGCACGGTCAGGGCGAGGACGAGAGTGAATGCAGGTCTGAGATGATTGAGCATGATTACACCAGATGAAGGGCGCTGACGGCGATGTCGATCGCCTTGATCCCGGCGAAGGGCAGGATCAGGCCGCCGACGCCGTAGACAAGAAGGTTGCGGCGAAGCAGCGCGGCTGCGCCTGACGGACGATAGCTGACGCCCTTGAGCGCGAGCGGGATCAACGCCACGATGATCAGCGCGTTGAAGATGACGGCGGACAGGATGGCCGACTGCGGCGAGGCCAGCCCCATGATGTTGAGGGCCTCGAGCGCCGGATAGGTGGCCACGAACAGCGCCGGGATGATGGCGAAATATTTGGCCACGTCGTTGGCGATCGAGAAGGTCGTCAGCGAACCGCGCGTCATCAGGAGTTGCTTGCCGATCTCGACGATCTCGATCAGCTTGGTCGGGCTGGAGTCGAGGTCGACCATATTGGCGGCTTCGCGGGCGGCCTGCGTGCCGGTCTGCATGGCGACGCCGACATCGGCCTGGGCGAGCGCCGGGGCGTCGTTGGTGCCGTCGCCGCACATGGCGATCAGGCGGCCGCCCTGCTGCTCGCGGCGGATATAGGCGAGCTTGTCCTCGGGCGTGGCCTGGGCGAGGAAATCGTCGACGCCGGCCTCCGAGGCGATGGCCGCCGCCGTCACCGGATTGTCGCCGGTGACCATGACCGTGCGGATGCCCATGGCGCGGAGCGCGGCGAAGCGTTCCTTGATGCCGGGCTTGACCACATCCTTGAGGTGGATGGCGCCGAGCAGGCGGTTGCCGTCGGCGACCGCGAGCGGCGTGCCGCCGGTGCGTGCGATCTGGTCGACCGCCCGGCGAAACTCGGCCGGCGCGTCCTGTTCGCTGAGGCCGGTGAATTTCAGCACGGAATCGACCGCGCCCTTGCGCAGCCGGCGGGCGCCGATATCGACGCCGGACAGTCGCGTCTCGGCGGTGAAGCCGATGACGGCGTCGAACTCGGCCTTCGGCATGGCGACCCCGAAATCGCCGGTGGCGAGCGCCACGACCGAGCGTCCCTCGGGCGTTTCGTCGGACAGCGAAGCGAGAAGCGCGGCTTCGGCCAGTTCCGCCGGCGTAACGCCGGGGGCCGGAGCGAAGTCGCTCGCCATGCGATTGCCGAAGGTGATCGTGCCGGTCTTGTCGAGCAGAAGCGTGTCGACGTCGCCGGCCGCTTCCACCGCGCGGCCCGACGTCGCGATGACGTTGAAGCGCACGAGACGGTCCATGCCGGCGATGCCGATGGCCGAGAGCAGCCCGCCGATCGTGGTCGGGATGAGCGTCACGAGAAGCGCGGCCAGCACCGTGACCGACAGAACCGTGCCGGAATAGCCGGCGAGGCCCCAGATCGCGACGCAGACGAACAGGAAGATCAGCGTCAGGCCCGACAGCAGGATCGACAGAGCGATCTCGTTCGGCGTCTTCTGACGCTGCGCGCCTTCGATCAGCGCGATCATGCGGTCGACGAAGGATGAGCCTGGCTGGACGGTGATCTTCACCTTGATCTCGTCCGACAGCACCTGCGTGCCGCCCGTCACCGCCGAGCGGTCGCCGCCGGATTCGCGAATCACGGGGGCGGATTCGCCGGTGATCGCGCTCTCGTTGACCGAGGCGACGCCTTCGATCACCTCGCCGTCGCCCGGGATGAGTTCGCCGGCCGCGACCAGCACGACGTCGCCGATCTTCAGGCTGGGGGCCGGAATCGTCTCCGTCTTGCCATTGGCGGCGAGCCGGCGGGCGACGAGTTCCGACTTGGTCTTCTTGAGACTGTCGGCCTGGGCGCGGCCGCGGCCCTCCGCCACGGCTTCCGCGAAGGTGGCGAAGAGCACGGTGAACCAGAGCCAGGCGGCGATCTGGCCGGAGAACCCGGCCTCGCCGGGATTTGCGGCGAGGTCGCGGATGAACAGGATCGTCACGACGACGGCGACGATTTCGGTCACGAAGATGACCGGGTTGCGCAGAAGCTTGCGCGGATCGAGCTTGACGAAGGCGTCGCGCATCGCCGGAAACAGGATCGACGGGTCGAGAAGACCTGGAGCCTTGTGGTCTTTTGACATGATGGTTCCTTAGAAAGTCTGGCCGGCGAGCATGGCGAAGTGTTCGACGACAGGGCCGAGCACGAGCGCCGGCAGGAATTGCAGGCCGCCGAGAATGAGGATGATGCCGACCAGCAGGCCGACGAAGAGCGGGCCGTCGGTGGGGAAGGTGCCGGCGGAGGCCGGCGACTTCACCTTGGCGGCGAGCGATCCGGCGATGGCCATGACCGGCACGACATAGGCGAAACGACCGAGCAGCATGGCGATGCCGAGCGTGGTGTTGTACCAGGCCGTATTGCCGGTGAGCCCGCCGAAGGCCGAGCCGTTGTTGCCGGCTGCGGACGTATAGGCGTAGAGAATTTCCGACAATCCATGCGGCCCCGACGTCCCCACGCTCGCCACCGCGAAGGGCAGCATGGCCGATACGGCGGTGAAGCCGAGAATGACCAGCGGCAGGATCAGCACCGCGAGCATTGCGAATTTCATCTCGCGTCCCTCGATCTTCTTGCCGAGAAATTCCGGAGTGCGGCCGACCATCAGGCCGGCGACGAAAACCGACAGCATCGCAAAGACGAGCATGCCGTAGAGGCCGGAGCCGACGCCGCCGGGCAGCACTTCTCCGAGCTGGATCAGGAACATTGGAGCGAGGCCGCCGAGCCCGGTGAACGAGCCGTGCATGCCGTTGACGCCGCCATTTGAAAGACCCGTGGTCACGGCGGCGTAGAGCGCGGTCATGGCCTGGCCGAAGCGGACTTCCTTGCCTTCCATATTGCCGAGCGCCGGGTCGACGCCGAGCGCGGTCAGGATCGTATTGCCCTGCGCTTCCGCCCAATAGGTGACCGCGACGCCGGATATCAGCAGGATCGCCATGGCCGAAATCAGCGCCCAGCCCTGCCTGCGATTTCCGACCATCTGCCCGAAGGTGTAGACCATGGCCGCCGAGATCGACAGCATGGCGAAGATGTTGAGATAGTTCGACCAGGCCGTCGGGTTTTCGAACGGATGGGCGGCGTTGACGTTGAAGAAGCCGCCGCCATTGGTGCCCAACTGCTTGATGGCTTCCTGCGAGGCCACGGGTCCGAGCGAAATGACCTGGTTGGCCCCTTCGAGCGTGGCGGCGGTCACCGAGGCGTCCAGCGTCTGCGGCAGGCCCATCGCCACAAAAGCCAGCGCGACGACGATGGCGAGCGGCAGCAGCACGTAAAGCGTGGCTCTCGTCATATCGACCCAGAAATTGCCGAGCGTCGCGACCTTGGAGCGGGCCAAAGCGCGGGTCACGGCGGCGGCGAGCGCCATGCCCGTCGCGGCCGACAGGAAATTCTGCACGGTGAGGCCGGCCATCTGCGAGAAATGGCTCATCGTCGCTTCACCGGCATAGTTCTGCCAATTGGTGTTGGTGACGAAGGAGACGGCGGTGTTGAAGGCGAGATCGGCCGGCACGCCGGCGAAACCCTGCGGGTTGAGCGGCAGATAGGCCTGAAGCCGCAACATGGCGTAGAGCGCCGCGAGACCCGTCAGCGAGAATGCGAGCATGGCGAGCGTGTAGGCGAGCCAGCTCTGCTCCTTGTCGGGCCGGACGCCGCTCAGGCGGTAGAGATCGCGCTCCAGGCGGCCGAGCACGGGCGACATGAAGGTCCGCTCGCCTGAAAACACCTTCGCCATGTAGAGGCCGAGCGGCTTGATGACGAGGAGGACGGCGAGGAAGAGGAGGCTGATTTGCAGCCATCCGAGAAGAGTCATGATGTGCTCCCGTTCAGAAGCGTTCGGGACGCAGGAGCGTCGCGACGAGATAGACGCCGAGGGCGACGGCGACGAAAAGGCCGAAAAGGGGTTCGAGCATTGCTATTCCCTCACAGGCGATCGAGCGCGCGAGCGTAGAGCGCCAGCACGAAAAGCGCGCCGGAGCCCAGCGCGATATAGACGAGGTCGGACATGTCCGGTTCTCCTGTTGATACCGACACAGGTTTATCGGCGCCTCGGGTCAGGCTTCGATTGGGAAGAAGCGGATAGGGAATAAAGAAAACATAAGGACGCGCCCAAAAGGCCGGCTGGCGAACAATGGCCGGCGGCGCGCATGGCGGGACGAAAGCCGCGTACGAACGAGGCGAACGCCGGTCACCGCGAAAGCGCCGATCAGGATGGACGACGCCCGGTATGAACCGATCCCCGGGCCAGTCGATCGCAAACGCCGCGCCCATCGGCGCGACGCCGAGATGGTCCTGGCGGATCCCGCCAGCAAGGGCGTCGTCTTCGATCGACCGCGACGACGGTCAGGCGAGCCCGCGATAGCGGTCGGCGGGAAGCGCGTTGACGAAATTGCCCAGCAGGGCTTGACGCGCGCCGTCATGAACATCCCACAGGCCCGCGTCATGCAGCGACGGGATGGTCACCGCTTCGCGGCGGTCGAAACCGATCATGGCCGCATCAACCAGATCGCTCACTTCCATGACTTCGCCCATGCTGTCGACGTCGGCGCCGACATGATCCCAGATCTCGGTCCGGGTGATGGCGGGAAGCACGGCCTGGACATAGACGCCCTTCGGACCCAATTCGTGCGCGAGCCCCTGGGACAGGAACAGGACGAAAGCCTTGGTCGCGCCATAAACCGTCATGCCGAGTTCCGGCGCGACACCGACCACCGAGCTGATATTGACGATCGCGCCCTCGCCGGCTCCGGCGAAACGTGGGGCAACGGCGCTGCTCAGCCGGACGAGCGCGGTTGCGTTCAGCGCCACGAGTCGGGTCATGTCGTCGACATTCTGCTCGATGAATTGTCCGCCGATCGCCGTTCCAGCATTGTTGACCAGAATGCCGATGCGCGCGTCGTCACGCAGCCTGGTCTCGATCTGTGCGAGATCCGTCGTCCTGGTGAGATCGGCGGGGACGATATCGACCGCCACGCCCGTCTCCTGGCGAAGGCGCTGCGCAAGCGTCTCCATGCGCTCGACGTTGCGGGCGACCAGCACGAGGTCGTGTCCGCGCCGCGCGAACCGCTCGGCATAGGCTGCGCCGATGCCGGTGGAGGCGCCGGTGATCAGGACTGCAGGAATTGCACTCATCGGATTGCTCTTTTCCATCGTTGACACTATAATCATGACGATCATCATGATTGCGCTTAAATATGACAGTCATCATGATTATGTCAACGGGCGGGTCGGAGAATCTTGAAGATGAAAGTCAGCCGAGAGCAGATGGCGGAAAACAGGCGCCGTATTTTGGACGTCGCAAGCCGGTTGTTTAAGGAAAAAGGGTTCGAGGCGGTGAGCGTCGCCGAAGTCATGAAGTCGGCCGGGCTCACGCATGGCGGCTTTTACGGACACTTCGACTCCAAGGACGATCTGGTGGCGCAGACGCTGGCGCATGCGCTCGCGGCCGACAGCGTCAACGGCGCATCGTTCGGCGACTTCGTCCGGACCTATCTGTCGCCGCGCCATCGCGACGATCCGGCCGCCGGTTGCCCGACGCCGAGCCTGGCCGCCGCCATCCGACACCAGACGCCCGCCGCGCAGGCCGCCATGACCGATGGCTTACGCGCGCAGATCGCTCGGCTCGAAAAGGCGCTTCCAGATCTGGACGACGCCAATAGGCGCCGTGCTGCGATCGGAAGCTGGGCGGCCATGGTCGGAGCCGTCATCCTGGCGCGCGCGGTCGACGATCCCGATTTTTCAGTCGAGATATTGCAGGAGACGGGGGACTGGATCGCCGGTCGTGTCGATTGATCCAAGAGGCGGCCGCCGCATGGCCCATAGCGCCTCACTCCGATCCGATCGACGCCGCCGATCGTAAGTCTCGATACGCAACCGGAATGAACACCGAGGAAAGCGACGCGAAGCGAGGGGTGGCGCTCCCGTCGGCCTGGTGATTGAAGCAACCGTCGCGTAAACTCGACCTCGGCGCGTCCGCTTGGACGCACTGCGTCGGATATCAGAGCGCGCGCCGCCTCCCCGGCGCGCCTGTTTCGAAGAGACGTCCTTGAAACGCCTTGTTCTCGTCGGCGGCGGCCATGCGCATTTGTTTGTCCTCGAAAGCCTGGCCCGGCTCGCGCGGCGCGATATCGACGTGACTGTCGTATCGCCTGGGTGCTGGCAATATTATTCCGGGATGATGCCGGGGTGGATGGCCGGTCACTACTCGCAAGAAGACATCCGTATCGATCTCCGGCGTCTTGCGGATCGGGCCGGCGCCCGTTTCGTTCAGGCCTCCATGGTCGGGATGGACGCCGGGGCGCGCCGTGTGCAGCTGTCGGACGGTTCGCGGCTGCGATATGACCGACTCTCGCTCGACATCGGCAGCGAAACCCGCCGCGACCGGCTCGACGCCAGCGGTCGGAAGCTGCTGACGGTCAAGCCGCTGGAGGTTTTCCAGCGGCGTTGGGCCGACGTGATGCGAGACGCCGTGACGCGGGGCGATTATCGTCTCGTGGTGATCGGCGGCGGGGCGGCGGGGGTGGAGCTGGCGCTTTCTGCAAACCGCGCCCTCAGAAAGGCGTGTCCCAAGGCGAGCGTCCGGCTCGTCACTGGTGCGGACGGCTTTCTGCGCGACCATTCGCCGAGCGTGCGGCGCCGGGCCATCCAGGCGTTGAAGAAAGCAGGCGTCGAGCAGATCGCCGAACGCGCCGCCGGCGCGGAAGACGGCGTCACGCTCGCTTCGGGAGAATTTCTTGGCGCCGACGCGGTTCTCGCCGCCACCGGCGCATCCGCCCCCGCCATGCTGAAAACCTCGGGACTGCGCCTTGACGCCATGGGGTTCGTGAGCGTCGATCCTTTCCACCGCAGCCTTTCTCATCCAGAGGTTTTTGCAGCCGGCGACGTCTGCTCGCGCGACGATCCGCATTTCCGGCGTTCCGGCGTTCATGCCGTCCATGCCGGCCCCGTTCTGGCCGAAAATCTGCTGGCGGCAATCGATGGGCGACCGATGAAGGCCTATCGGCCGCGAAAGACGACCCTCTATCTGCTGGCGTGCGGGGACCGATATGCGATCGCATCCTGGGGCCGCTTCAGCATCGAAGGCCATTGGGTCTGGAAATGGAAGGATCGCATCGATCGGCGTTTCGTGGCGCGGTTTTCGCCTGGCGCCGCTGCGGAGCCTGCCGACGAGGGATCGCCGCACAAGCGATTGTGAACGCGACCCATTCCACTTGCGCGGCCATTTGTGGCATCGTGATCGCAGCTCAGGAGACAAGGGAAACGCCATTGCGCAAAGCAGCAGGCCCGAGGGACGGCGCTTTATCGGAAAGCCCTGAATTCTCCGACGCCGACGCGACGTACGATGCGGGCGGGGAGCCGCTGGCCGAAGACGTCAGGACGTCACGCGCACCGGGCGATGCGCCGATTGCTCTTCGTCCAATCGCGCCCTCAATTCCGAAAGCGGCTCAGGGGTCTTGCGCATGATGAACCGAAAATCCGGCTTGGCCATCGTTGTCCTGGCCGCAATCGTCTGCGGGGCGGTGGTGCTCCGCGACGGCGCCTCATTGGAGGATTTGAAGCGCAATCTCGGCGTTCTCTCGGCCTGGAAGGAACAGTCGCCGATCGCCGCCGCAATCATCTTCTTTCTGATCTACACCGCGGTGACGGCGCTGTCGCTGCCCCTCGCCTCCTTGATGACGATCGCCGCCGGGGCGCTGTTCGGTCTGGTCTATGGCAGCCTTCTCGTGTCATTCGCCTCCAGCCTCGGCGCGACGCTCGCCTTCCTGACATCGCGCTATTTGCTGCGGCAATCCGTGCAGGCCCGGTTCGGCAACCGGCTGGATGCGGTCAACAGCGGCATGGCGCGCGACGGCGGCTTTTATCTGTTCACCCTGCGGCTGATACCGATCCTGCCGTTCTTCCTGGTCAACCTTCTGATGGGCCTTACGCCGATCAAAACCCGGACATTCTACTGGGTCAGCCAGCTCGGCATGCTGCCGGCGACGCTGGTCTACGTCAATGCCGGCACGCAGATCGCCCGGTTGACGGATCTCGCCGGAATCCTGTCGCCCGGACTGATCGGGTCCTTCGTCCTGCTCGCCCTGTTTCCGTGGCTGGCGAAAATCGCCGTGGGTTTGTGGCAGCGTCGCAGGCTGTATAGCCGATGGAGGAAACCCGCCGCGTTCGACCGAAATCTCGTCGTCATCGGCGCAGGCGCGGCGGGATTGGTCAGCGCCTATATCGCCGCCGCGGTCAAGGCCCGGGTCACGCTCGTCGAGAGCCATAAGACGGGCGGCGATTGCCTGAATTACGGATGCGTGCCGAGCAAGGCGCTGATCCGGAGCGCCAGGCTCGCCCACCAGATGCGCCACGCCGATCGCTACGGACTGGCCGCGACGACCCCCGACATCGACTTCCGGTCGATCATGGCGCGCATCCGCGCCGTGATCCGCGCCATCGAACCCCATGACAGCATCGAGCGCTATACGGCGCTGGGCGTGGACGTGGTCGAAGGGCGCGCGCGCATCGTCGATCCATGGACGGTCGAAATCGCGCGCGCGGACGGCGGCAAGACGACGCTGACGACGCGATCGATCATCATCGCAACCGGCGCCGCCCCCTTCACGCCGCCGCTCCCCGGGATCGAGGACAGCGGCTATCTGACTTCTGACACGTTGTGGGATCATCTCGCCGCGCTCGAACAGGCGCCGCGCCGCGTGGTGGTGCTCGGAGGCGGACCGATCGGCGTCGAACTGGCGCAGGCGCTGGCCCGGCTGGGATCGCATGTGACCCAGGTCGAGATGGCGCCGCGCATCCTGATCCGCGAGGACGAAGACGTTTCGCTCTGTGCGAGACGGGCGCTGGAAGCGGACGGCGTCGAGATCCTGACCGGTCACAAGGCGCTCGCCGTGTCGCGCGAGGCCGACGGCTCACGCGTCATCCAGGTCGAACAGAACGGGGCCGAGAAGCGTATCGGCTTCGATATGCTCGTCTGCGCCGTCGGTCGCGCGCCGCGCCTCGCCGGCTTTGGACTGGAGGAGCTGGGTATTCCGGTGGGACGCACCGTCGTTACCAACGGTTTCATGCAAACACGCTTCCCCAATATCCTCGCCGCCGGCGACGTGGCCGGACCTTACCAGTTTACCCATACGGCCTCACATCAGGCCTGGTACGCCTCGGTCAATGCGCTGTTCGGGATCGTTCGTAAATTTCGCGCCGATTATCGCGTCGTTCCCTGGGCCACCTTCATCGATCCGGAAGTGGCCCGCGTAGGCCTCAACGAGCAGGAGGCCCGTGAACAGAACATCGCCTATGAAGTGGTCCGCTACGATATGGCCGAACTCGACCGGGCCATCGCCGACAGCGCCGCCAGAGGCTTCGTCAAGGTGCTGACGGCGCCGGGCAAGGACCGGATTCTCGGCGTCACGATCGTCGGCGAACATGCCGGCGATCTTCTGGCCGAATATGTCCTGGCCATGAAACACGGCCTGGGGCTCAACCGGATTCTAGGCACGATCCATACTTATCCGACCTTTTCGGAAGCCGCCAAATACACGGCCGGAGAATGGAGAAAAGCGCATGTCTCCCCCCGGACGCTGAGGTTCCTGGAGTGGTTTCACGCCTGGAGGCGCGGGGCATGACCATGACGCGGTTCGTCCGGACATTCATCGCCCTGATCCTCGCCATAGCCGGCACGCTTGCGCGGGCGGAGAGTTTCGACCATTCGCTCCTGGACGGCCTGCTCGAGCGCACCGTTTCGAGCCCGGACGGCGGCCGTTCCACCGTGGTGGATTACGCGGCGATCAAGGGCTTGCAGTCGACGTTGTCGTCCTATCTCGAAGACGCCGCGGCCGTGGACCGCAAAGCCTTCGACGCATGGCCGAAGACGGATCAGCTGGCTTTCCTGATCAACGTCTACAACGCCGCGACGATCGAACTCGTGGCGAAAGCCTATCCCGACATCGCGTCCATCAAGGATCTCGGGACGCTGCTGTCGTCGCCATGGCGCAAGGATTTCGTGAAGCTGTTCGGAAGCGAGCGCTCACTGGACGACATCGAGCATGGGCTCATTCGCGGCTCGGGGCGCTACGACGATCCGCGGATCCATTTCGCGGTCAATTGCGCCAGCATCGGTTGCCCAGCCTTGCGGCCCGAAGCATATTCCGGCGATCGGCTCGACAGCCAATTGGAGGAACAGACGGTTCTCTTCCTGTCGGACCGCAGCCGCAACCGTTTGAACGGCGACAGGCTCGACGTGTCGCCGATCTTCAAATGGTATCGGGAAGACTTCGAGAAAGGGTTTCGCGGCGCCGACAGCCTCTCCGCATTTCTGGCGACCTATGCCGGACCGCTCGGCCTGGACGGGGACGTTGAGAAACGCCTCGCCGAGGATCGGCTGAAAATTGGCTTCCTGAAATATGACTGGCGACTGAACGCCAAGCGCTAGAAAGGCGCGTATCAAGAGCCGACGCGCGCTTCGAGGACCAGAAATGTTCGACCGACATATTTTACCCGTGCAGAAATCGATCCTCCGGCCCGTCGCCGGCTGGCTGCGCCTGCGCGGCGTGACGGCGGACCAGTTGTCGATTGCGGGTTTCTGCCTGGGCCTCTTATCATTGCCGATGATCGGGCTGGGATATTTTGGGGCCGGGCTCGCCTTCATCGCTGCGAACCGGCTTTTCGACGGTCTCGACGGAGCCGTCGCCCGCATGGGAGCGCCCACCGATCGCGGAGCCTTTCTGGACATCGCTCTGGACTTCGCCTTCTACGCCTTGGTGCCGCTCGCCTTCGCCTGGGCCGATCCCGCCGCAAACGCGCTCGCCGCGGCAACCCTGATCGCGGCCTTCGTCGGAACGGGATCGAGCTTCCTGGCGTTCTCCAGCATCGCCGCCAGACGCGGCATGTCGTCGAACGACTATCCGCAGAAAGGTCTCTATTACCTGGGCGGGCTGACGGAAGGCGCCGAGACGGTCGGCCTGTTCGTCGCCATGTGCATCTGGCCGAACCTGTTTCCCATTCTGGCCTTCGTCTTTGCCGCGCTTTGCCTGATCACGACGCTGACCCGGTGGCGTCAGGGCTGGACGGCGTTTTCGTGATCGCGTCGGACCAAGATGACTGTAATAATCCGGCTTCGGCCAACGCCAAACGACATGACGCGGCCCTTCTCGCGTCCAGCCCCGTCAAGGAGAACCCATGCGGACATTGCCACTGATCGCTGCCCTCGGACTGAGCATCCTGTCTCCGACCGCGTTTGCGGCCGATGCCTGGAACGAAACCCTCGACAAGGCCAGGGGACAGACCGTCTACTGGAACGCCTGGGGCGGCGACGAACGCACCAACGCCTTCATCGCCTGGGCGGGAGAACAGGTGCAGGCGCGTTACGGCGTTTCGATCCGGCAGGTCAAGCTCACCGACACCGCCGAAGCCGTCACCCGGGTGATCGCTGAAAAGGCGGCCGGCAAAGAAGACGGCGGCTCCGTCGATCTCATCTGGATCAACGGGCCCAATTTTCTGTCGATGAAGGAAAAGGGACTGCTGCACGGACCCTTCGTCGCCGAACTTCCGAATGCGCGGTTTCTCGACCTGAGCCCCGCCTCGGCGGCCTCGGTCGATTTCACCGTGCCGGTCGAGGGCTACGAGTCGCCGTGGCGGCTCGCCAAATTCGTCTTCAACTACGATTCGGAGCGACTTGCGCAGCCTCCGAAATCGATGACGGTGCTCCTCGCCTGGGCGAGGCAGAATCCCGGCCGCTTCACCCATCCCGACGTCAGCAATTTTATGGGCGCGACCTTTCTCAAACAGGCGCTGATAGAGTTGGCTCCCGATCCTGCGGCGCTGCAGGCGCCGGCGACCGACGCCGATTTCGATGCGGCGACCGCGCCTCTATGGGCGTGGTACGATGAGCTCCGGCCGCAGCTCTGGAGGAACGGGGACACTTTTCCCGCCAACGAATCGGCTCAGCAGCAGCTGCTCAACGACGGAGAAATCGATATTTCCATGTCGTTCGACCCCGCCAGCGCCGCCGCCGCGATCGGCGAAGGCCGCTTGCCGGACTCGGTTCGCACCTATGCGCTCGATGGCGGCGCGATCGGCAATATCAGCTTCGTCGCCATTCCCTTCAACGCCGCCAACAAGGAAGGCGCCAAGGTGGTGGCCAATTTCCTGCTCGAGCCGGACACCCAGGCTCATGCCCAGAATATCGACGTGCTCGGCAGTTTTTCGGTTCTCGACACACGCAAACTCGGGGACGAGGAAAAGGCCCTCTTCACAGCCTTGCCGACATCGCCGGCGCTCCCTCGCAATGAGGATCTCGGCCGCACATTGCTGGAGCCGCATGCGTCCTGGATGACGCGGCTGACCGAAGAATGGGCCAGACGCTACACGAAATGAGCATCCGTCCGGGAACCGCCCTGCAGTATTTCTCCGTGGCGCTGGCGTTTCTCGGGATCGTCACGCCGATCTTGCTCGGCCTGTGGCAGACCATGATGCCCGCCTTCGGCATTTTGCCGGCCATCGGCGCCATGACGCCGAATCTCCACGCCTGGAGGACGCTCTTCGCATTGCCCGGAGTGGGGACGAGCCTGCGGCTCACCCTCTTCGTCGGATTTGTCTCGACGGCGCTGTCGCTGGCTTTCGCTGTGGCTTTCTGCGCGTCGATGCATGGGCGCATCGCGGCGCGACGCGCAGAACGGCTGCTCGCGCCCCTGCTCGCCGCGCCGCATGCGGCGCTCGCCATCGGGGTCGCGTTCCTGATCGCGCCGTCCGGATGGCTGGTCCGTATCGTCAGCCCCTGGGCCAGCGGCTGGACGACCCCGCCCCAGGCGACCACGATCCACGATCCGGCCGGTTGGGCGCTGATCTTCGGACTGATGATCAAGGAAATCCCTTTCTTCCTGCTGGTCATCGTCGCGGCTCTCGACCAGATCGCCGTCCGCCAGCAGATCGCGATGGCGCGCGCGCTCGGCTACGGCCGCGGCGTCATCTGGATCAAGGTCGTCCTTCCCCAGGTCTATCGGCAGATCCGGCTGCCGGTCTATGCGGTTCTGGCTTTCACGCTGTCGGTGGTCGACGTCGCCATCATTCTCGGTCCTTCCAATCCCCCCGTCCTTTCGGTCGCAGCGATGCGGTGGTTCACGGCGGCCGACGTCGATCTTCTCCTGCCGGCTGCGGCGGCCGCCATCCTGCAGATCGGCGTCGTGGCCGGCGGCGTTCTGATCTGGTGGACCGGCGAACACATCGTCGGCGCAGTCGGTCGATGGGTGGTCCGCCGCGGCGGCCGGGGCATGCGAAGCGAGCCGCTGATCCGGCTGGCGTCATTGGCCGCGGCGACGCTGATGGCCGTCGGATTGTCGGCGATCGTTTCGCTGTTCGTCTGGTCTGTGGCCTGGCGCTGGACCTTTCCCGACAGCCTGCCGTCCGCCTGGTCGCTGACGGGCTGGAGCCGCTCGGCCGCCGGCTGGTCCTCGGCGCTTCTCGACACCGTTCTGCTCGGGATACTGTCCACGCTGATCTCGGCCGTCGCGGCGATTCTGTGGCTCGAAGGGGAGGACCGCAGCGGCCGCAGGCTGCCGGCCGCCGCCACAGCGTTGATCTATCTTCCTCTGATGGCGCCGCAGATCGCCTTTCTCTACGGTCTGCAGGTCGTTTCGCTCCAGGTCGGGCTCGATGGCCTCTGGGCCTCGGTGCTATGGGGCCATGTGCTGTTCGTGTTTCCCTACATCATGCTCGCCCTCGGCGATCCCTGGCGAGCGCTCGACCCGCGCTACGCCCGCGCCGCCGCCGCGCTCGGCGTTTCGCCGATGCGGACGCTGATCCTGGTCAAATTGCCGCTTCTCCTGCGGCCGCTGCTGGCGGCGACTGCCATCGGTTTCTCCGTGAGCGTCGCCCTGTATCTGCCGACGCTTTTCCTCGGCGCGGGCCGCATTAGCACATTGACAACCGAGGCGGTGACCTTGTCGTCCGGCGGTGACCGTCGCATCGTGGGCGTCTACGCTTTTCTGCAGGCATTGCTGCCTATGCTGGCCTATGCCGCCGCATTGGGTCTGCCGCGCCGGCTGTTTTCAAACCGCCGCGATCTGAATGGAGACGCCAGTTGAAGCCGCTCATCCTCCAACATGTCGCCATCGGCCTGCGCAATGGTTCGCAATCATTGATCGCTCCGCTCGATCTGACTGTCGCGCCCGGGGAGATTGCGACGGTGACGGGCCCGAGCGGCATCGGCAAGTCGACCCTGCTCGCCTTCATCGGCGGTCACCTCGATCGCGCGTTCCGCGCCGATGGCCGCATCCTGATCGGTGATCGCGACTTGACGAAGATCCCTGCCGAAAAACGCAGGATCGGCATCCTGTTTCAGGACGACCTGCTCTTTCCGCATCTGTCGGTGGGCGACAATCTCGCCTTCGGGCTGCGGCAGGACATACGCGGCGGCGCGGAGCGCAGGAAGCATGTCCAGAATGCGCTCGAAGCCGCCGGCCTCGATGGCTTCATCGATCGCGATCCGTCCACGCTTTCGGGAGGCCAGAGGGCGCGTGTGGCGCTGATGCGAACGCTTCTGGCCGAGCCCGAAGCATTGCTCCTGGACGAACCTTTTTCCAAACTCGACAGCAGCTTGCGCGACGAATTCAGGAGTTTTGTCTTCGCGCATGCTCGCCGCAACCGACTGCCGGTGTTGTTGGTCACCCATGACGACGCGGACGCCATTGCCGCGGGCGGCGTGCGGATCGGCCTTTGAGCCTCGTCGACGGCGATCGCATAGATGCTTCGCACGGAACTTAGTGCGGCCCGCGACATTGTGCGATCGAGGCAATTCCGCCGAAATCAGGCATGTTTTTCGTTATGATTACTTCCGTCGCCATTATCGGCTCCGGTCCGACCGGGATCTATACGCTAAAGGGCCTCGTCGCCGGCCAGAGACCGATCAGGATCACCATCTTCGAACGAGAAAGCGAACCGGGCAAGGGAACGCCCTATCATCCAGATATGAATGATCGCGCCATGCTGTCGAACATCGCCAGCATCGAACTTCCGCCGGTCTGCGAAACGCTGGTCGACTGGCTCGGACGACAGTCGGATGCGACGCTCGCCGAACTGGGCGTTCGACGCGACGCCATCGATGTGCGGGAATTCTACCCGCGCGTCGTGCTCGGCGACTATTTCAAGGCCCAGTTCGATCAGCTTCTCGTCGCCGGCGCGGCGCGGGGTCACGACATCGTGGTGGAGGGTGGACGCGACGTCGTCGATATCGAGCTCCATGAGAGTGAGATCCGCCTCCTCGTCGAAGACCAAGACGGCGCGCAAGAAAATTTCGTCTTCGACCATGTGGTGATGGCGACCGGTCACGACTGGCCGGAGACGACCGAGATCAAGCCCGGCTATTTCGTTTCGCCCTGGCCGGCGCCGATCCTGAAGACGATCCCGGCCTGCAAGGTCGGCATATTGGGCACGTCCCTGAGCGCCATCGATGCGCTGGTCACCATCGCCACCCGCCATGGAGGCTTCCTTCTCGATGAGGCCGGTGTCTTGCAATATGCGCCCTCGCCCGGTTCGGACGCGCTTACGGTGACGATGATGTCGCGCAAGGGCGTCCTGCCGGAAGCCGATTTCTATTGCGAATTTCCATACCGCCCCCTCGACATCTGCACGCCGGAAGCGGTTGACCATCTCGTCGAAACGCGAAGACACGATCTGCTGGACGCGGTCTTCGATCTGTTCAAGCGCGAGCTCGCCGCCTGCGATCCCGCCTACGCCGCCGCGATCGGCCTGTCGCTGCAAACGGTTGAGACGATCGGCGCCGCTTATTTTGGAGCGCGCGAGTCGTCGGATCCCTTCGTCTGGGCTGCGATGAATCTCGCGGAAGCCGAAGCCAACAAGGCGAACAGGCATGTCGTCGAATGGCGCTATGCGATCCTGCGCATGCACGAGGTGATCGCAAAAGCCATTCCTCACCTGCACGACCAGGACCTCGACCGCTTCCACAAATATTTCAAGACCCTGTTCGTCGACGACTACGCCACAGTGCCGCACGATTCCATCCGCCGCTTGCTGGCCCTGCGCCGCGCGGGCAAGCTGACCGTGATCGCGCTGGGCGACGAAAGCGAAATCGACAATGCAACGGTCGAGTGCGGCGCCGTGGTCGCCGTCGGCGAAGAGAAGCTCGCATTCGACGCCTTCATCGATGCCACAGGCCAACATCCGCTCTCGGCGCGGGACATGCCCTTCCCGACGCTCCGCCAACAGGGCGTGATCCGCAAGGCGTCGAGCAGGGTCGCTGATCTCCTTTCGAAAGGCGACGACGGCGCGATCCGCCGCACGGGCGGCGTGGATCTCGACGGGGCGTTTCGCCCGATCTTCGAACGCCCCCTCACCAACAGGCTCTATTGCGGCTCGATCGCCTTCCTGTTGCACAAGCTGCCCTTCGTTCAGGGAATCACCAGCGCGCGCGATATCGGTCAGGTCATTTCCGCCGCGATCATCGAGGAGGTGGACAAAGGAGAGCTCGTCGCGGCGTGAACACGCTTTTTTTGGGTGCGCTATGGTCGCGGCCGCCGCCGCATGCATGGCATCGTTCGCCGCCGCGCCCAAAAAACGCCTCACCTAACGTCATGAAAAATCTGCATACCCAAAAGTGGTGATGAAATTCGCGGAGCAAGTGGTTACCGAAAGGTATCGCTTTGCGGTTCGACGGATTTTCAATTCACTTTTGGGACAGACAGATGACGATTTTCGAGGGCGGCGCAGAAACACGGGTCAACACGGCGCTTCCGGGCGACCAGTCGGACGCGCAAATCACCATGTTGAAGAACGGCGGCTGGGTGATCACCTGGACCGACCCCAACGACGGCAACGATTCAGGCATTTTCCAGCAAGCGTACAACGCCGATGGAACGCCGCTCGGCGCGCAGACTCAGGTTAATACGGCGACGTATTTCCGCCAGTTTCATTCTCAGGTCGCAGCACTGGCCGACGGCGGCTGGATCGTGACCTATACCGGCTGGGACTCGGGCGGCTACGGAGTCTATAAGCAGCTTTTCACTGCCGACGGCACGAAGAGCGGCGTCGAGACGCTCGTCAACACGACTCAGACCTTCGATCAAGAGCGCTCCGCCCTCACAGTTCTCGCTGACGGAAGCTATGTCATCGCCTGGGCCAGCCATATGCAGGACGGGGGCGGCGATGGATACGGCGTTTACCAGCAGCTCTACAGCGCCGATGGCGCCAAGATCGGCGTTGAAACCATCGTCAACACCACCACTTTGGGAAGCCAGAAAGCGCCGAACATCGCGCTTCTCGCCAATGGCGGCTATGTCGTCTCTTGGACGCAGGCGAGTGACGACTTGTCGGCAGGCGTGGTCTACTCGCAGACCTTCGACGCAGCGGGCGCAAAGGTCGGCTCCGAGCACAGCCACGCCGTCAGCGGCAAGGGTGCTGTCGACAGCCAGGTGGCCGGACTCGCCGACGGCGGCTATGTCGTCACCTGGATCAATCAACAGTCCTCCGGCAATATCGCCACCGGCGCCTACGCGCAGGTTTATAATGCCGACGGCACGGAGCGCGGCGGCGAAATCACCGTCTCGTCCAATCTGGGGGGATATCGCAACGATTGGTCGGTGATGCAGCCCGACGTGACGGGCCTTCCGAACGGCGAATTCATCGTTGTCTGGACACAGAATGACGGAAACAACCGCGGCGTCTATGCGCAGGCTTACAATGCCGATGGATCTGCGGATGGATCATCCTTCCTGGTTTCGGAAGACATTTCCAACGACCTGATGGAGCCTCAGATCATCTCCACCGGCGATGGCGGCTTTAAGGTCGTCTGGCGCGAATCCGGTTTCGACAGCTCTACGGATGTGTATGTGCGTACCTTCAGCCCGGCAAACAATGCGCCGACCGGTATGGACGCCACGCTCTACGCCGACGAAGATGAGCCCTACGTGTTCAGCATCGACGATTTCGGCTTTGAGGACACCGATGGCGACATCCTCGGCGGCGTGACCATCGAAAGTCTGCCCGAAAACGGGTCCCTAACCCTGAATGACATTGAGGTGACCGCCGGCCAGTTCATCGCCGCCGAGGATATCAGGTCGCTCGTCTGGATGCCGTCGGCCGACGCCAGCGGCGAAGGTATCGCCAGCTTCACCTTCACCGTCATCGATTCCAACGGCAAGTCGTCGGACGTCTCGAATACGATCACCTTCGACGTCGAGGAAGTCCCCGAACTCCTGGGTTATGAGGGCGGCGCCGAGGTCCGGGTGAACACAACGATTGCCGGCGACCAGTGGGATGCGCAGGTGACGATGCTGGCCGATGGCGGCTGGGTGGTCACCTGGACGGATCCCGGCAAGGACGGTAATGACAACGGCGTGTTCCAGCAGGCCTATGATTCCGAAGGCGCGCCGCTCGGCGGAGAAACGCAGGTCAACACGGCGACCCATTTCCGCCAGTTCAACTCTCAGGTCGCAGCGCTGCCCGAGGGCGGCTGGATCGTGACTTACACGGGCTGGGACTCCAACGACTACGGCATCTACAAACAGGTCTTCAACGCCGACGGCACGAAGAATGGCGTCGAAACGCTCGTCAATACGACCCAGGCCGATTCTCAGGCGCAGTCCGCCATCACCGTTTTCGAAGACGGCGGCTATGCGATCGCCTGGGCCAGCAATCTTCAGGACGGCAACGCCGCCGGGATCTTCCAGCAACTCTACAACGCCGACGGCACGAAGAATGGTGCCGAAGTTCAGGTGAACACCACCACCATCGGCAACCAGATCATGCCCAATATCACGGCGCTCGCCGCAGGCGGCTACGTGATGTCCTGGACGCAGGCGAGCGACGACATGTCTTCGGGCGTCGTTTATTCGCAGATGTTCGACGATACCGGCGCCAAGATCGGCTCTGAACACAGCCATGCCGTCAGCGGCAAGGGCGCTGTCGACAGCCAGGTGTCCGGGCTCGCCGACGGCGGCTATGTCGTGACCTGGGCCAATCAGCAGGCTTCCGGCTCGATCGCCACCGGCGTCTTCGCACAGATCTACAACGCCGACGGAACGGAGCGCGGCGCAGAAGTCACGGTCTCGCCCAATCTCGGCGGGGCGGCCAATCTCTGGTCGGTGATGCAGCCCGACGTGCTCGGCCTGCCGAACGGCGACTTCATCATCGTCTGGACTCAGGGCGACGATTCGGGCCGCGGCGTATTCGGTCAGGTCTTCAATTCGGATGGCACGACCGACGGCGCTAGATTCACGATCACCGCTGACGCGGCCTCCGACCAGATGGAGCCGCAGATCACGGCGACCGACGACGGCTTCATGGTCGTCTGGCGCGAATTCGGCAGCGAAAGCACGACCGACGTCTATAGCCGCAGGTTCTCTGCGGTCTACGAAAGCGACAATGCCGCACCCACGGGTTCCGACGCGACTATCTCGGTTCTCGAGGATGCGAGCCATGTCTTCTCCGCGGAAGATTTCGGCTTCGGCGACGACGACGGCGACGATCTCGCTTCGGTGACCATCAAGTCCCTGCCTGAAAAAGGCGCGCTGACCCTGAATGGCGAAGCCATCGGCGAAGGCGTCGAGATCGCCGCCGAAGATCTCGGCGACCTCGTCTGGACGCCCGGAGCCGACGCCAATGGCGCGAATTTCGCCGAATTCGAATTCTCCGTCACCGACGACGCGGGCTCCACATCCGAAGAGAGCTATGTCATCAGCTTCGACGTCGAGGCCGTCAACGACGCGCCGACCGGCGCCGACAAGACCTTGACCACGTTGGAAGACACGACGCTGACGCTCTCCGCGTCGGATTTCGTCTTCAACGATGTCGACGGAGAGATGCTGGCTTCGATCACGATCGAGGTGCTTCCGGAAAACGGCAGGCTCACCTTGAACGGCGAGGATGTCGCCCAAGGCGCAGAGATCTCCGCAAAGGATCTGGCCGGCCTCGCCTGGACGCCGGCCGCCAATGCCAATGGCGACGATCTCGCGAGCTTCGAATTCACCGTCGCCGACGAGGCCGGCGCTTCTTCGGAGGAGGCCTATGCGCTGACCTTCGACGTCGCGGCTGTCAACGACGCCCCCTCGGGCGCCAACAAAACGGTCACCGTCAAGGAAGACACCAGCGTCAAGCTGACCGCGGCGAATTTCGGCTTCAGCGACGCCGACGGTGACAAGTTCGCCGGCGTCAAGATCATCGCCCTTCCAAACTCCGGAGATCTCATGCTGGCCGGCAAGGCCGTCAAGGCCGGACAGACCATCGACGCGAGCAAATTGTCGAAGCTGGTCTGGACGCCCGATGAAAACGACGCGGGCAACGGCCTCGGCAAGATCGGCTTCAAGGTGATGGACGATGGCGGCCGGGAAAATGGCGGTATCGACACAGATCCGACCACCAATGTCCTGACCATCAACGTCAAGGAGGTGCGTGATGTGTTCACCGGCACCTCCAAGGCCAACACGCTGACCGGCACCAAGTTTGCCGATACGCTCGACGGCCGAGGCGGTGCGGACAAGCTGACCGGCAAGGGCGGCGCCGACACGTTCGTGTTCGGCGACGGTTACGGCAAGGACACGATCACCGATTTCGCGACAAAAGGAAAAGCCCACGACATCATCGATCTCGGCAGTTCCGACGTCGTCGACAGCTTCGCCGATCTCCAAGCGGATCATCTGGTGCAGAAGGGCGCAAATGTCCTGGTCGACCTCGGCGACGGCGACGTGCTGACGCTTCTCAACGTCAAGATCAAGACGTTGACGGCCGATCACTTCGATTTCTGACCCGCCGCTTTCACGCGTTTTACGACCCCGCCGGTCTCCGGCGGGGTCTTTTGCTGTCTGGCCGCGCATATCCAGCCTTCGCGATCAGGAAAGGGAACCTTCTCTCGGCGGCCTCCGTTCCTGTGTCGTTCAATCAGGAAAGGAATACCCATGGCCGATACCGACGATACGGAAAAAGTCTGGTCGCTGATCGACAAGATCGGCTTCTGCATGCTGGTGACCAAGATCGGCGACGACATGCGCGCGCGCCCGATGAGCGCCTATTCCGAACAGATCGACAACGCGATCTATTTCCTCACCGATGTCGCCAGCCACAAGGATGACGAGATCGCCCGTTATCCGAACGTCTGCCTGGCTTTCGCCGACTCCAAAGGCCAGAAATACGTCTCTCTGTCGGGCAAGGCCGAAGTGCTGAACGACCGCGAGCGCATCCGCGAACTCTGGGCAACGCCGGCCAAGGCCTGGTGGGACAGCCCCGATGATCCGTCGATCCGCATTCTCAAGGTCACTCCCGCTTTCGCCGAATATTGGGACAGCCCCGGCACCGTGATCAGCTATATCAAGATGGCCGCCGCCGCGGTGTCCAACAGCAAACCAGACATGGGCGACAACGCCCGGGTCACGATGTGACGAGCCAGGACGGGAGAAGCGGTCATGACGACAATTTCCTACAACATCGTCGAGCATGACGGCGGCTGGGCCTACAAGCTCGGCGACGTCTTTTCGGAAACCTTCCCCGATCACGCCTCGGCGCTCGCCGCGGCGCGCCTGGTGGCGCTCGAACATCAGGTGGGCGGCGAGTCCGCCGAGATTTCCTATCAGGACTCGCGCGGCCAGTGGCATCAGGAACACGCCGACGGCGGTGATCGCCCCGAAGCCGTCGTGCGCGACGCAGAGGCGTGACCGCGTATCGATCGCAACGCTGAAAACGATGGCCGCCCTTGAATTGACATTCGAGGGCGGCTTTGCCTTGGGTTGAAGATTCTTCTTGCGCAAGCTGCAATTCTGCGCTTACTTATAATTGTAATCCATCTGATAATCTGAATTTTCGCCCTGTCGAGGTGTTGAACGGCAACTATAGTTTGCTCGTAATACCCGCTCGCGCCTTCGTCGCGCCCGTCGGTTTGAAATAAGACTTTCCATCCCGCTATCGGAATTGCGAGCGGGAAAGGCAACGTCGCGAATTCGCTGATGTAATTCATGAAGAGATCGAGGCGAGCATGCCTTCGCCTGCAGATGCGCGCCGTCTGCGGAACGGCGGCGCATGCGCCTTGTCAGGGAGTGTTTCATGCGCGTTCTCCTGCTGTCGCCGCTCTATCCGCCTTATGCGCAAGGCGGCGCCGAACTGTCGGCGCAGGGTCTCGCCCGTTGGCTGGGCGATCGGGGCCATGATGTCGCCGTGCTCACGGCGGCGAAGGACGCTGAGACCGAGTGTTGGGACGAGAGACGCGACGGGGCGAGGATTTTTCGACTGCCTTTTCCACGGCCCTATTCCATTCACAAGCAGGGGCGCGGCGTCCCGCTGTGGTTGAAACCGCTATGGCATCTCGGCGATCACTGTGATCCGCGCAATCTTCGGATCATGGAGCGCGTTGTCGACGCCGTCAGGCCTGATGTCGCGACGCTGCATTCTCTGGTCGGGCTCGGACACAATATCGTCGCCCCGCTCGCCGCGCGCGATATCCCGACGCTCTACGTGCTGCCGGATCTCGCTTTGGCCTGCCTGCGCGCCACGATGTTTCGCCGGGGACGCGCCTGTGAGGGTCGTTGCCTGGAATGCCGGCTCTCTGCCGCCGTGAAACGCGCGGCGCTGCGGCGCGTGCCGCGCCTCGGCTTCGTCTCGCCTTCGCAGGCCAATCTCGATCGGCTCGCGGCGGCAGGCGCTTTGGACGGACGACCGACGCGCGTCATCGCCAATGTCAACGCCTATCCTGCGCCGCGCCGCCCGCGAACGGCTTCCGCCACGCCCCGTTTCACCTATGTCGGTCGGCTCGACGCGCCGAAAGGGGTGGAATGCCTGTTACAGGCGGCGCGCGCGGCGCGGCAACGGGCGGCGTTCACGCTGACGATCATCGGCGCCGGCGGCGAGGAAGCCCGCCTGCGCGCCGCCTATGGCGATTGCGACTGGCTCGAATTCACCGGCTGGCTGCCGCTCGATGAGGCGGTCGAGGCGATCCACCAGGCCGATGCGCTCTGCCTGCCGTCGCTCTGGCCGGAAAATCTGCCGGGGGCGGCGGTGATCGCGCTCGGCAACGCCGCGCCCGTGCTCGCGAGCGCCACAGGCGGCTTGCCGGAACTGGTGCGCGAGGGCGTCGATGGCAGGCTGCTTCCGCCCGGAGACGTGGCCGCATGGCGCGATGCGTTGATCGATCTGGCGCTACATCCCGAACGGCTCGCATCCATGCGCATCGCCGCCAGCGACAAGGTCCGCCGCTTCGCGCCGGATAGGCTGGGCGAAGACTATCTCGACTTCATGTCGGAGATCCGCGCCCGGCCGCAGCAGGGGCGCGGCGCGGCGGAAAGCAGCCTCGTCTTGCAGGAAGGATGACGCAGGAACGGGTCAGGGGGGAGACGATGACCGGGGACAACAGCGCAGGCGATGGCGGAGCCATATCGAAACCGGCAAGGGAGGAGCGTGAGGGCCGACTCTTGTTCGTGGGGCATCTCGATGGGCCGCCGAATGGGCAGATCGTCGCCAACCGCCTCATGCTCTCGCTGCTCGAAACGCGGGCGAGCGTGTGGCGCCTGCCGCTCGGCGCATCCCCATGGCGAAAGGTCTCTGCTGCGCTCCGTCTCGCCGCCACGGCGCTTCGGAGCTCGCCGCGCGACCGGATCTATGTGTCGCTGCCCGGGCAACACGGCGGCTGGCTGTTGTTGGCTGCGCTGCTGGCTTTTCGGCTGAAGCGCGCGCGTCTCTTTCTGCACCACCACTCCTATCGCGCCTTGAGGGCGGCGCCGACATTGCTCGGTCATGCTCTCACCTGGGCCGCAGGACCTCGGGCCGTCCATATTCTCCTGTCCCACGCGATGGCGACCACGTTTGCCGCGCGCTATCTGCCGGCGGAGGCCGCGCCGCCCCTCATTCTCTCCAACGCCGCCCTGTTGCCTGCGCCTGCCCGCGCGACCCGGAAAGACGGCCCGATCACGATCGGCCTTCTCGGCGCCTGGACGCCGGAGAAGGGCGTTCTCCATGGCCTCGACCTGCTCGAACAGCTGCTCCGGTCCGATCCGGATCTTCATGCCGCCATCGCCGGCGCGCCGTCACGCGGTGCCGAAACCGTGGCGATAGCGATCGTGGCGGCTGCCGCACGCTGGCCGGGGCGTTTTACGGTCGACGGCTGGCTGGAGGGAGAAGACAAGGCGGCGTTTCTCGCCAGGCTCGATTGCCTCCTGCTGCCGTCGCGCCTGCCCGACGAGGCGGAGCCGCTGAGCATGCTCGAAGCCTACTCCGCCGGCGCCGATGTCCTGGCGACCCCGCTCGGCGCCATTCCCGAACGTATCCGCATGGCCGACCGCCTGCTCACGTTGAACATCGAGGACGATGTCGATCGCATTGCCCGCGTCATTGCCGAACGTCGATCCAATCGGGGCGCCGCGACCAGGGCCTGCCGCGATCATGCTCTCCGCTTTCACTACGGCAGCCTGTCGGCGCGGGAGCTGTTGCTGACGCGCCTGACCGAGCAGGCGATCCCCGCCCCGAACGTCGGATTGGCGCATGTCGCTCCGGGCGTGACACCATGACCGCGCCCGAAGATCTCGACGTCGTCATCGTCAATCACTGTTCCACACAGGCCTGTCTGCGGCTGCTCCGCTCGATCCGCGATCATGGCGTCGCGCAGCCGGCTCACATCGTCGTCGTCGATCACAGTGAGACGCCGGATCCGGCCTTGGCCGCCGGACGGGGCGATGACGTCGGCCTGATCCGACCGAGCCGCAACGGCGGCTTCGCCGCCGGCGTCAATATCGGAGCGGCGGCGGGTTCGGCGCCTGCTCTGCTCATTCTCAACGCAGACATGCTGTTCGTCGACAATCCGCTCGGGCCGGCGCTCGATCTTCTGAGCAAGAGGGCGGAGATTGGCGCGATCGGTCTCGACCTGCAATCGCCGGCGGGGGAGCGCCAGTTCGCCGGCCGGCGCTTCTACAGCCTCGCGGACATCGTTGCGCGGCGTCTTCCGGGCTTCGCAAGGATGTGCGAGGCGCGTATCGATCGCCATCTCATGCGCCGCGCATGGACGGAGGGGCGGCCCTTTGCGGTGGGCTGGACGCTAGGCGGCGGATTTCTTGTTCGACGCAGCGCCTTCGACGCCGTGGGCGGCATGGACGCCGGTTTCTTCCTCTATATGGAGGATGTCGATTTCGGCCTCAGGCTGGGCAAAGCCGGCTTTCTGACGCTCGCCCTGCCCGGCGTCCGGCTGATCCATGAACATCGCCGAGCCAGCGCCGGCCGCCTCCTGAGCCGCGCCTGCCGTCTGCATCTGCGCAGTCTGGCCCGCTTCATCGCCAAGCACGGACTGCCGATCCTGCGCGCGCCGGAGCATCTCGACATGCTCCACGCCGAGACTGTCGAAGGTTCCGAGCGTATCGGCGCTCCAGCGCGCGAAGGCGGAAGCCAGCATGCCGCGCCGCACGGCGCCGTGATTGAGCAGCCAGAGCGGCAGGACGTCGGTCGACCGCACGAGCTTGAGCACGCGGTCGGGATGAATGCCGAGATTGAACAGCGCCAGCGGCCGGAGAAGCCGCGCCGCCGTCATCACCACCCAGCGCGGCACCAGCACTTCGCGCGCTTTGGGGAAATGGACGGCCTTGAACGTCTTGACGATCTCCTCGATCGTGTAGTGGTCGGGATAGGCGGCGTTGAACAGGACCGACCGCTCTTTCAGGGAGCGGGCATAAAACAGCGCGTCGATGAGATCCTCGACATAGAAACAGGCCTTCACCGTGTCCTTGCGGCCGGGATAGACGAACAGGCCGCCGCGCATGAGCTTGGCGAGACGGGTGAAATTGCCGCCCTCGGCATGTCCGAAGATCACGGCGGGGCGCGTGATGATCAGCCGACGCGACGGCTGTTCCGACAGCCAGCTGCGATGAACGCCCTCAGCCAGCCATTTCGACCAGCCATAGGCGCTTTCGGGATCTGGCGGCGTGTCCTCGGTCTTCACATCCTCGCTCGGCCCATACACCGAGATCGAACTGGTGAAGACGATGGAATCGACGCCGGCGCGGCGGGCATAGGCCGTCACCTCCGTCGCACCCTGAATATTGGTCTCGTAATATTCATGGTTGGCGTGGCCGGGGGTGGTGTGGACGGCGGCGAGATTATAGATCGCCCCGACCGGATCGGGCACCGAGAAATCGGTAAGGTTGCGCACATCGCCGAATACGTAAGTGACGCCGGGCACGCGGATCTTGGGGTTGCGGATATCGACCGAATAGAGCTTGCCGATCCCTTCGGACGCCAGCCGCCGCAGGAGATGCGAGCCGATGAAGCCCGCGCCGCCGAACACGACCACCGCCTTGCCGGCGGGATGAACCTCGCGTCCGGAAATCGATATGGTCTTGGTCTCGGTCATGGCGCAGCCGTCTCTTCCTGGGACAACCGGTTCGGTTCAGCGCTCGAATCCGGTATCTTCGCGCAACGGTATCTCGTCGCGTTTGGGAGGACGCTAAGGGCCGGGCGATTAACAATCGGTTCTTTCGAGGTCGCTCACGAAGCGCGATGCCGAGACGTGGTGAACAAATCTTTGCTGTTTGCCCGGCATCACATCGCGCCGACGTCATGATTGGTCGATACGCCTTGTTCGGCCTGATCCTGTTCGCCTGTCGCGACGCCGGCACCGGCGCGTTGCGCGCCGGCCTCGAACAACTCGGGGTCGGGCTGCTCTGGTATTTCGCCGATGTCGCAGCGACCGGCGCCGCTGCGATCTTCGTTGCAGTCCAGCTGGCGCATCGCAGGATGCTCGGTTTGCTGTTGCTGGCGGGCCTCGTCGCCTCGCTTGCGGCGGCGCTCGCCTTCATGGGCCCTCGGCCGCTGATGGCGCTCGCCGCCATCAAGATGATCCTGCCCGTATTCTCCGGCCTGATTTTCTTCCAGCGCAGGGTGGACGAAAGCGTTTTCACCGTTGCTGTGCTGACGGTTCTTCTCGTCGCGCTTTGCGTGTCGGCGCTCGCCGAGCCATATGCCGCTTATCCGTGGGCGGACACCGGTTATCAGAGTTTTTCCGGCGCGAAGTCGGCGGTGAAATATTGGTGGCAACAGGGCGTAGCCCGCTATGGCGGCTTGTCGGGAGACAGCGCGCTGACGGCGGCGATGATCGTCTTTCTGGGCGCGCTCACCGCGCCTCGCCTGCCGCCGACGCTGTTCTGGGCGCTCGCGCCGATCTGTGGCGGCGCTTTGTGGCTGACGACGAGCAAGACGGGTCTGATTGCCTTCCTCGTCCTCTGCCTGCTCCGGCCGCTGATCGTGGCGCCCGCTCCTGCCTTTGGCGCTCATGCCGTCCTGCGCGTGCTGGCCTCGGCGTCCTTCGCGACGATTCTCGCGCCGCCGCTCATGATGCTGCTGTTTTCGACCGTCGACAGCGAAACACTGCCGCCTCTCTTCGCCAGTTTCGCGGACCGGGCGGTCACCACCTGGGCCGCGCCTTTTCTCGTGGTCGCCGACATCGATCCCAGCGGCCTCGTCACCGGCTGCGGCCTCGGCTGCTTCGCCACGCCGATGAGGTTGAGCGAAAGAGCGGCGCTTTCGACGCCGCTCGACAATTTTCACCTGACCAGCCTGCTGATGTTCGGTCCCGCCTATCTGCTCTTCCTCGCCGCCGCCATTATCGGCCTCGCGCGAGAAACATCCCGCGCAAAGCTCGCCCTCGTCATTCTCTTCAATCTCTATGGACTGACCGTGCAGGCCTATGCGCCGAGTTTTCTCACCATGATGGCGGGCTATATGTTGAGCGGGGTCTTCTCGGAGCCGCGGCGCGCGTCGGCGCCGCGATCCGAATGGGCGTCATCCGTCAAATCAGCGTCGACCTGACATCGAGATGCGGCATGCGCAGCCGGACGACGCCCGCGCCGGGCGCAGCGCAAATGAGACCCAGCGCCTTGAAGCTGAGATAGCCCTTCGTGTCGTAGGCCGGCACGGCGATCGGCTCGGTCGCGTCTTCGAGCACGAAAGTCTCGACCGTGGGAAACACCCCATGCGCCGTATCGCTCATCACGCCCGAGGCGATCATGGTGGCGCCGACGCCGGCGGTGACGCCGTTGATCTCGATATAGGGCCGGGCGCAGGCAAGCCCGGCAGAGCCGGCCATAATCGTCACCGTCGAAAAGCCCTGAAGCACGTCGCCCGCCTGCCAGAAGGACGACGATCCGGCGAGATCTTGATAGACGCGCAGGCCGCCGCCGGCGGTGCTGACGCTATAGGCGATGACCAGATCGTTGCCGCCTTCCGCATTGGCTTCCACGCCCAATTGAAACGAGGTCGTGGTGTCGCCGGAATTGCGCGCGACCGTCCACTCATAGGGAACGGCCGTCGTGCCCGATGCGAGCGATCCGCCCGCGCCGAGCACGCTGGCGGCGCCCGACGTCGCGTTGAACAGCGGATTGAGCGCCAGTTGCAGCCGATTGTCCGCAGAGCGCTGGTTCGCCCGGGACGCCCGGCTGCGCGGCAAGGGCCGCATCACCTCGCGTAGAATCTCCGCAAACGCTTTTGCGGCGTGATAGGCGCCGGTGACGCTTTCATGCGCCAGCACCGCATCGCCCGTATGCAGATATCCGGCGCGGAAGGCGATCGAGGCGGGCGTCGACGCCGGATCATGCAGAATGGCGGGCATGTTGAGAAGCCAGAGATGGGGCCTCAATTCCGCCGCCCGCCGCAGCGCCTGATTATAGATCCACATTTGCCCGATCATGGCGGCGGAGAAGTTGCTCGCCCCGGCGCAGAGCGCGACGATCACCTTGAGGCCCAGCGCGAGCGCGGCGTCGATCTTGGCGAGCGTGTCGGCGAACGCCTGGGCGCCGGCCTGCGCCAGCGTCACCACGGCGCCGCTGACCGCATGCGTATAAGGCGCCTGCGAGAAGTTGTTCATGCCCTCGCTGATATAGAGCGCGCCCGCGCCCGAGGACAAGGCGGCGGGCAGGCGGGCCGCCGTCTGGTCGGTCCTGTCGCCCGACTTGCCGAAATTGCCGGATAGGATCAGCCTGGCGCCGGCCATCGCGGAGCCGAGAAAGACATGGTTGTAGGCCGCGCGGTTGCGCCGTTGCGAGTCGAGATGGACCTGTTCGGCGGTGCTGTCGCCGATGACCGCCAAAAGATTGGGCGATCGCGGCGCGAGGCAGGCGCCGAGGGAAGCGCGGCCGAACAGGCCCGCCGCATCATGGCCGATCAGATGGGTCAGCGCCCGGATTTCAGCGTTTTCGATATCCCCGGTCATTGGGGCGCCCTCCCGAACAAAGGGGAACGGCCGCCGGCTGTGGCGAAGGTGAGAAGCACACGGCGGCCATCCGCGCCAAGGCCGGTCAGCGCATGGCGGCGTGGCGGCGAGGCGCGCCCGAGCGAGAGGGAAAGTAGCGATGCGAGTGTCATTTTGCGGTCTCCAGTTTCGACCGCATCAGTGTAAGAGCGCCCATGAGAAGGGGGATGAAATCGGCTCAGCCGACATTTCCGGGCAGTATGCGCGCCGGGTTGCCGACCGCCGTCGCGCCTGAGGGAATGTCGATCAGCACCACCGCATTGGCGCCGATGACTGCGCCCTCGCCGACAAGCACGCCGCCGAGCACGACGGCGCCCGCCGAGATCACCACGCTGTCGCCGATCACCGGCGCCGCCGTCTCCCCCGGCCATCTGCTTCCGAGCGTCACATTCTGCAGGATGGTGACGCCTCGACCGATGCGGCAGGCCCCGATGACGACGCCGTGCGGATGCGGCAGATAGAGCCCGCCGCCGATCTCCGCCTCGATGGCGATATCGGAGCCGAAGGCGTAAACCGACCAAAGCCAGACGAGCCTCCGCAGGGGACGCCCGATCACCGGAACCGGCCCGACCGCCTCCTGCATCCGGCGCAGAAGCGCGCAGGCGAAGCCCGGCCGGCTGAGTGTGCGGAGCCAGCCCGTATGACCCGAGCCGCCTGCGCCCCGCCGCGCTCTGTCGTAATCCGCGCGAATTCTGTTCCAGACGCCGTCCTTTTCCATTCTTTCCCCCGGACCCCGCTTCCACTTTGCGTCGTCTTTGCTAGCCTGTCCACAACCGGATTTGGGGGGAGACCATGGGAGCGGCGGCGTGGACAGCGAGGTGATGACAGGCGCCCTCGCCTTCGTCTTGCGCGGAGTGGCGCTCGCTCTGCGTTTCCTCTTGCCGCTCGCGCTCATCCGGCTTCTGGGCCTGGAAGCGGCGGGGGTTTTCGCGCTGGTCACCGCGACGGCGGCGATCGGGCCGGCGGCGCTGGGCTGGGGGCTCAACAACCTGCTGACGCAGGACCTCGTTCTGCATCGGCGCCGCGCGCCGCGGCTGATCGCCACCCGGCTCGCAGTCACCGCAGTCTCTATCGGCGCGGCGGCGGCTGCTGCGCTTTCTATCGTCTTCACGACCACACCGATACCCACCCTGGCGGTCGCGCCGGCGCTGGCCATCGTCGCCCTGGAGACGCTGGCGCTCGACGTCCACGTCATCCTCATCGCTCTTGGTCGCGCCAGACGCGCCAATCTCATGCTGTTTATCCGCTCCGCAGGCTGGATTCCGTTCTTCCTCATCGCCGCATCACGGTTTGACGCCGTGTGTTCTCTCGATGCGACGATCTTGTTCTGGATCGTCGGCCATGTCATTGCGTTGGCGACGCTCGCGCCATCGATCGCGAAGACATCGTGGCGGGCAATCGGGGTCGACCTCGGCTGGCTGAGGAGCGGCCTGCGAAGTTCGAGCTTCATCTACGCCGCGGACCTCGGCTTGGTAGGTCAACTCTATGCCGATCGTTTTTTGGTGGGCGCCATGCTCGGCCTCGAAGCGATAGGGATCTACAGTGTTTGCGCCGCTGTCGCCCAGTCGCTGCAGATTCTCGTATCCTCGGCCGTCATTCAGCCGGCCCTGCCGCGCCTGATCGCTTCGGCCCGGGACCGCGAATGCTCTGAGGCGCTTCTCAAGCCGCTCTGCCATCGTCTCGCTTGGGTGTTCGTTGCGGCTCTGTCAGCGCTCGTTCTCGCCTGTTTCATCATCGCGGACATCCACTCCATCGAAATATCCGGCGCGGCGGCCGTTTCACTGTGCTTGCTGTCGTTCGCCGCGGGCGCGCGCAGCCTGTCGGACGGCTTGAACGTCGTTCTGATCGGGCAGGAACGCCACCGCATCTATGCCGTCCTTTCGCTCGTCGGCGCGGCGCTGTCGATCGCGCTTTCGATCCTGTTTCTGCCGAAGCTGGGATTGGCCGGCTCCGGGCTTGCGGCGCTCGTCGCCGCCGTGACGACGCTGATGATGCGCCTTCGGTCGATCAAGAAAAAATCGGTCCCGTGAAGATGTCATTGTCCTGAAAACTGCGGCGCGATAGAAGACCATGCATCACAACAAGACTCGCGATCCCGATGTCGATCGCCATAGAGACGGACTGGAGAACTATATGCGCATCGTCATGATCGGGTCGGGATATGTCGGTCTCGTCTCCGGCGCCTGCCTGGCGGATTTCGGCCACCACGTTACCTGCGTCGACAAGTCGGAAGCTAAGATTGACGCGCTGAAGGCCGGGAAATCGCCGATTTTCGAACCCGGCCTCGAAGCGTTGATCGCCAACAATGCCGCAGCCGGCAGGCTCGATTTCACTCTCGACCTCGCCACCGCCGTCGCGGAGGCCGACGTCGTCTTCATCGCGGTCGGCACGCCCTCGCGCCGCGGCGACGGCCATGCGGATCTGAGCTATGTCTATGCCGCCGCGCGCGAAATCGCAGCCGCCGTCACCGGCTTTACCGTCATCGTGACCAAGTCCACCGTGCCCGTCGGCACCGGCGACGAAGTCGAACGCATCTTCCGCGAAGAGTTCCCGGACAAGGATGTGGCCGTCGTCTCCAACCCCGAATTCCTGCGCGAAGGCGCCGCTATCTCCGACTTCAAGCGTCCCGACCGGATCGTCGTCGGCGCGGAAGACCCGCGCGCCATGGACGCCATGCGTGAAGTCTACCGCCCGCTCTATCTCAACGAAGCGCCGTTGTTCTTCTGCGAGCGCCGCACCTCGGAATTGATCAAATACGCCGCAAACGCCTTCCTGGCGATGAAGATCACCTTCATCAACGAGATCGCCGATCTCTGCGAGACCATCGGCGCCGACGTGCAGAAGGTCGCCAAGGGCATCGGCATGGACAAGCGCATCGGCGACAAGTTCCTGCATGCCGGCCCCGGCTACGGCGGCTCGTGCTTCCCCAAGGACACGCTGGCGCTGGTCAAGACAGCCCAGGATTACGACAGTCCGGTGAGGCTGATCGAGACCACCGTCGCCATCAACGACAACCGCAAGCGCGCCATGGGCCGCAAGGTCATCGCCGCCTGCGACGGCTCGGTGCGCGGCAAGAAAATCGCCATTCTCGGCCTCACCTTCAAGCCGAACACCGACGACATGCGCGACGCGCCTTCGATCGCCATCATCCAGGCCCTGCAAGACGCCGGCGCGTCGGTCCATGCGTTCGATCCCGAAGGCATGGACGCGGCCAAGCCGATGCTGGGCGACGTGACCTATGGCAAGGACCCCTATGAGATCGCCGACGGCGCCGACGCCGTGGTTCTGGTCACCGAATGGGACGCCTTCCGCGCACTGGACTTCCGCAAGCTCAAGGCGACGATGGCCGGCGATGTGGTGGTGGATCTACGCAACGTCTACAATGCCGCGGAGCTCGCCAAGAGCGGGTTCCGCTACACGGCGATCGGCAAAGCTAAGAGGGGCTGAAAAGGCCTGTCTCGACCGACAAAAAAGCCGCTGGGTCGCCCCGCGGCTTTTTATTTCGACATTCAGCAGCGTCTCACCGCGCATAGTGCTCGGTGAACCATTCCACGAAGCGCCTTACCCCCTCTTCCAGCTCGATTTCCGGCTTGAAGCCGGTCAGCGCCATCAAAAGATCAGGAGCGGCATAGGTGCGGGGCACGTCGCCCTGCTGCATCGGCAGCATGTTGCGGATCGCAGGCGTCGAGAGCGCCGCCTCCACCGTTTCGACGAAACGCATGAGGTCCACCGGCTGGCCGCCGCCGATATTGACGACGCGGAACGGCGCCTGCGGGGACAGGGTGTCGGCGACGCCGTCGACCGTGACGCGATTGTCCTCGGCGGGGGCCACGGTCGTCAGCCTGACGATGCCTTCGATAAGGTCGTCGATATAGGTGAAATCGCGGCTCATCCGGCCTTCGCCATAGATGTCGATCGGCTGGCCCTTGCGGATGGCGTCGACGAATTTGAACAGCGCCATATCAGGCCGGCCCCAGGGTCCGTAGACGGTGAAGAAACGGAAGGCGGTGGTGGGGATCTTGTGGAGATGGGCGTAGGAATGCGCCATCAACTCCATGCTCTTCTTGGTCGCCGCATAGATCGTCATCGGCTCGTCGGCCCGGTCCGCTTCAGCGAAGGGTATCTTTTCGTTCGATCCATAGACCGACGAGGTCGACGCCATCATCAGGTGTTTGGGCGACAATTCGCGCGCCAGTTCCAGCACGTTGAACGAGCCGGTGAGGTTGCTGTCGACATAGGAGCGCGGATTTTCGAGGCTGTAGCGGACGCCGGCCTGAGCGGCGAGATGGATAATGATTTCCGGCTCGGCGATCTCTGCGGCGCGGTCGAGCGCCGCCTTGTCTTCCAGCATGCCGATCACGGGCGTAAAGCCGTTGGAGCGCGCCAGGATCGCATGCCGCTGCTCTTTCAGGGAGACATCGTAATACGGCGTCATGCCATCGAAGCCGACGACGAAATGACCTTCATCCAACAACCGCTTAGAAAGATGGAAGCCGATGAAGCCGGCTGTCCCCGTGATCAGATAACGCATTCGAAATCCTTCTCGAAATGGCGAGCCATCTCTGCGCGAACGGCGCGGCGATGTCAAAGCCGGGCGAAGACGGCGGCAGAGATTTCCCGGTCATGCACATCATTTACGTCTTCTGTGACAAGGCGGCGTCATTCGCGCCGAACGCGCGATTTCATTTCGACGCCGAGAGCTCTTGCCGTTTTTGCAAATCCATCGTTAACTACGACCTCTCGTTGTGCGCATCGACCCTATTCAGCTCATTCTTCGTTTCGCAACCGTTGCTTCAGCTCGGCCTCGGCGCCGAAGCGACAGTCGAGGTTCGCCGATCATGCAGCAGGCAGACCATCCATCGCATACCCCTGCGGCGTTGGAACGCGACGACGACGCCGATCCGCTCGCACGGCTCTGGCTCGTCTGTCGCCGCCAATTCCGGCTTGTGGCAACCATCCTCGTCGTAAGCCTCGTTGCCTGGGCGAGCTATCTCGCCTTGGCGACGTCTACCTATCAGTCGAGCGCCGGCATCCACATCCTCGCCGAAGGGCCGGACTACTGGCGGAAGCCGGTCGGCGCCGATCCAGCGGCGACGTTCGACGAAAACCTCGCAAGCCAGATGGAGCTGATCAAGTCGGGCGAAACCCTGAGGCGGCTGGTCGTCGATGGCGGTCTGCTGACGCAGCCGGATTTCACCGAGGACCTCGCGCGTCAGCGTCCTCATGCGCTGGTTCGATGGTTGCGTGCGGCGCTCGGGCGAGACAGGATGGCGGATCCGGTCACCGAAGCCCTCGCCCTGCTGGAGACGAGGTTGACGGTGAAGCGGCTGGGGGACTCCTCGGTGCTGTCGATCACATATTCCGCCCGAAGTCCCGAGGCCGCGGCGGCGATGACGGGACAGGTGGTGAAAGCCTATTTCGACGCTCGCCGCCGAACTCAAGCGGAAGCAGCAAGGCGAGCCGTCGGTTGGCTGTCGGGCAAGGTCGAGGAGCTTCACCGGCTTTCTCTGGCCGCGGACGACGCGGTCGAAGCCTTCCGCCGGCGACATGGCCTGCTCGCCAGCAACGGCCGGCTGATCGGCGATCAGCGCCTCGTCAGCATGACGGAACAGCTGGTGCTCGCCCAGGCCGAGCTCGGACAGGCGGACGCCCGCAACAGGAAACTCGAAGCCATCCTCACCGGCGGCGACCTGGACGCCGCCGTCGCCCAGAGCCTGGCGAGCCCGCTGGTCAACGAACTCCGTCAGCAATATCTCGAAGCCAGCAGACGCGGCGCCGATCTCGCGGCGAAATACGGCGCCGAGCATCAGCAGACGCGGCGGCTGAAGGGGGAAGCGGAAGAGTTTCGTCGCCAGATGTTCGAGGAATTATCGCGCATCGCCGCCGCCTATCGCTCGGAAGCGGAGATGACGCGGGCCCGTGTCGAGGCGCTTACGGCCGATATCGGCAGAGCCGGCGCCGAGAAGTCGGATCTCGACGCCGTGCAGGTGACGTTGCGCGATCTCGAAAGCCGGGCCGACAACGCCCGCCGCCTCTATATCGACCATCTCGCCCGGCTGGATACTGCGCGGCAGGAGGTGAGCCTGCCGGAAATCGCCGCGGCGGTGATTTCGCCGCCGACGCTGCCGACGCAGCCCTCTTCGCCGCGAAAAGCTCTTTCGCTCTTCATCGCCACGAGTCTCGGCCTGGCGCTGGCGCTCGCTGCGGCCATCCTTCGGGATTTTTCGGATCAATCGCTGCGCAGGCCCGACCGGCTGCGGCGCCTCGTCGACGCGCCTGTGCTTGGCCTGATTCCCCTGATAGAACGGCCGCCGCTGTTTCATCCCGATTTTTCGGCCTTTCCCATCTGCCGCCCGGATGCGATCCGAATGGCCGACATGCTCGACCGCCACGCCATAGACAATCCCCGGTCCCGCATGACGGACGCGATCCGGAAAACCCTGTCGCATGTCACAGCCGCCGACCGGGAGAAATCCACCGTGGTCATCGGCGTCGTGTCCTGCGGCGCCGGAGAGGGCAAGACGACCATTGCGGCGAATCTCGCAAGCCTGAACGCCATGAGAGGAAAGCAGACATTGTTGGTGGATGCGGATCGCGTCAATCCCGAAGCGTCCCGTCGTCTCGCCGGACATGTGTTGGCAGAGGAGCCGAAGCAAGGCCCGGGTCGCGCGGCGTTCTTGCCGGTGCTGAGTCATCCCTCCGCGCCGCTGGCGCTTCTCGCCTGTCCCGAGCCGCCGCGCGCCGAAGGCGGCCCTTTGCCGGACCTCGACCCGGCCTCGGAGATCGAGAAGGCGAAAGACGACTTCGAGCTGATCGTGATCGACCTGCCGCCGCTTGCCGCCGGCCACCCCGCGGAAGAAGCCGCACGCTCGGCCGATGGCATTCTGTTGGTGGTGGACTGGGGTCGCGTAAACGAAGCAACGCTCTCCGAAGCGCTGCGCGGCGCGCCTCTGATCGCGGCGAAAATCACCGGAGCTTTGTTCAACAGGGTGCAGTATGACAGGCTGTCGCTTTATCTCGACGGCGGCGCGAAGCCCGCGGCCTCCGTCGGGATGAGCGGCTATTTCTCGCCCTGAAATCAGGCGAAGGGGATGGCGGCGTCGAGATGGGCGGCGACGAAGGCCTCGCGCGCCTTGCCGGCCTTCTCGGGCGCGGCGAGCGCGGAGCGGCAGATGTCGCGGGCGTGGCTGTAGAAACGGCCTTTGCCGCCCTGCCAGTTTTCCAGACAGTCGAGCGCCTGGGATGGGCCCGCCACCACGCGATAGCCGCGTCCCGTGGCGACCTTGACCGGTTTTGTCCACAGAATATCGGTCATCGGAACCTCCTGATCGAAACACAGCAAAGCTCCGCTGACGACGGAGACTTTCGGCTTCAACAACGATGTCGGAAGGATTGAGTTCCGTGCGGCGATGAGCCCGCGATCACGGCGGGCCCGAACGGCCCGGCAGGCGTCGGGCGGTCAGTTGCAGAGCGTCAGCGTGCAAGCGCTCGCTTCGCGGGTGGAGAGTTCCAAAGCGGAGGCGCCGAAGGTGGTGGCGACGAGGGCGAACAGGATGAAATAGATGATCTTCATGGCAGGCGGCTTTCAACGGACGGCTTGGTTTGCGGCGACGCGCGCCGCGCTGTGTTCTGTGGCGCTGATGACGGACGCGCATGTCGAAAATGTGACGAGCCCGAGCAGCAAAAAGGCGAACAGCTTCAACATGGTTAACACCTCGTTAATCGATCGTGACGAGAGCGTTTGTGCCACGATCGGAGGAGGCGCGCTGTCACCTGGGTGACAGGAAAAAGGCCGGCGCGACGGCCGGCCTTTTCGGCAGCATCCGGAAGCGTCGGTTACGCCCAGTCCATTACCACCTTGCCGGAGTTGCCCGAGCGCATGGCCTCGAAGCCGTCGCGGAACTCATCGATCCTGATGCGGTGGGTGATGATCTGGCTGAGATCGAGCCCGCCCTGGACGAAGGCGATCATCTTGTACCAGGTCTCGAACATCTCCCGCCCATAGATGCCCTTGAGCGTCAGCATCTTGAAGATGACCTTGTTCCAGTCGATGCCGAAGCCTTCGGGGGCGATGCCGAGAATGGCGATCTTGCCGCCATTGTTCATGGTGTCGATCATCGAGCGGAAGGCGGGCGGGGCGCCCGACATTTCCAAGCCGACATCGAAACCTTCCTTCATGCCGATCTCGCGCATGACCTCCTTGAGGTCCTGGCTGGAAGCGTCGACGACGTAATCCACGCCGCATTTCTGCGCCAGCTCCAAGCGTACGGGGTTGATGTCGGTGATCACGACCTTGCGCGCGCCGGAGCGCTTGGCGACCATGGCGCCCATGATGCCGATCGGCCCTGCCCCGGTGACCAGCACGTCCTCGCCGACGAGATCGAAGGACAAAGCGGTGTGCACGGCGTTGCCGAACGGGTCGAAGATGGCGGCCACTTCATCGGGCACGTCGTCCGGGATCGGCACGACATTATATTCGGGAATGCAGACATATTCGCCGAACGAGCCCGGCCGGTTGACGCCGACGCCCAGCGTGTTGCGGCAGAGATGGCCGCGGCCGGCGCGACAATTGCGGCATTTGCCGCAGACGATATGGCCCTCGCCCGACACCCGCTCGCCGACCTTGTACTTGGTGACCGACGAGCCGATCTCGGCAATCTCGCCGACGAATTCATGCCCCACCACCATCGGAACGGGAATGGTCTTCTGCGCCCACTGGTCCCAGTTCCAGATATGCACGTCAGTGCCGCAGATCGCCGATTTCTTGACCCTGATCAGCACGTCGTTCGGGCCGGGTTCCGGCACCGGCACATGCTCCATCCACAAGCCCATCTCGGGCTTTGCCTTCACCAGCGCGCGCATCATGTTGGACATTGGTTTTTCCTCATATTGTTGTCTCACGCGAGAGCCCCTCCCGGCCTGCCGGCCACCCTCCCCACAAGGGGGAGGGAAGCATGTGGCGCCCGTTCATTTCCGCCGCTCGCTGTTGGTGGAGTGGGCAGGGAGCAACCCCCGAGTCTCCCTCCCCCCTGTGGGGAGGGTGGCCGGCAGGCCGGGAGGGGGCACTCCCTGTCGCACCCTTCAAATCACGCCCAGATCCCTGCCCACTTCGGCGAACACCGAAATCGCCTTTTCGACATCGGCGCGGCTATGCGCCGCCGACATCTGGGTGCGGATGCGGGCCTGGCCGCGCGGCACCACGGGAAAAGCGAAGCCGACGACATAGACGCCCTTCTCCAGCATGCGCGCCGCCATCTCCTGCGCCAGCGTCGCCTCGCCCAGCATCACCGGAATGATCGGATGTCCCTCTCCTGCGAGCTTAAGGCCGAGCTTGGTCATTTCGGAGCGGAACAGTGCGGCGTTGTCGTAGAGCCGGGCGCGCAGCGCGTCGCCGCCTTCGATGATGTCGAACACTTTCAGCGAAGCAGCCGCAATCACCGGCGCGAGCGTGTTGGAGAACAGATAGGGCCGCGACCGCTGGCGCAGCCAATCCACAACTTCCGCCTTGCCGGACGTATAACCGCCCGAGGCGCCGCCCAGCGCCTTGCCGAGCGTGCCGGTGATGATGTCCACCCGGCCCTCGACGCCGCAATGTTCGGCGGAGCCCCGGCCGTGCTGGCCGACGAAACCGACGGCGTGGCTGTCGTCCACCATCACCATCGCGCCGTATTGTTCGGCGAGATCGCAGACGCCGCCGAGATTGGCGATGATGCCGTCCATCGAGAAGACGCCGTCGGTGGCGATCAGCTTGAAGCGGCTGCCCTCGGCCTTCTTCAGCTCTTCTTCCAGCGCCGCCATGTCGTTGTTGGCGTAGCGGAAGCGCTTAGCCTTGGAGAGACGCACGCCGTCGATGATCGAGGCGTGGTTGAGCGCATCGGAGATGATCGCGTCTTCTTCACCGAGCAGCGTTTCGAACAACCCGCCATTGGCGTCGAAGCAGGAGGAGTAGAGGATCGTGTCTTCCAGGCCGAGAAAGCGCGAAATCCGCGCCTCCAGCTGCTTGTGCTCCTCCTGCGTGCCGCAGATGAAGCGCACCGAGGCCATGCCGTATCCATAGCGATCAAGCGCCTGCTTGGCGGACGCCGTGATCTCGTCATTGTCGGCGAGGCCGAGATAATTATTGGCGCAGAAGTTGAGCACATGCGCGCCGGAGGCGACCTCGATTTGGCCCGATTGTTTGGAGGTGATCACCCGCTCGGCCTTGTAGAGACCTGACGTCTTCAACCCGTCGAGCTCGGTTCTGAGATGGTCGAGAAAGGCCGTCGTCATGCTTGTATCTCCGCGCTGCAACCGATGCAGCGGTGATAGCACGCTTCATCGCGGCGCACAGCGGAGGGCGCGGCGAAATCGCGCCGCAGACGAGACAGGGCCTTTCCCCTGCGCGACGCGGATCAAACGCCGCGTCAACGCAGAGGGATCAGCGGTCGGCGCGGAACGGCGCCGAATTGACGAGGAGCTTGCTCCCTTCGATCATCGCGCCGAGCAGCTGCGCCGAGGCCGGACCGAGCGTGAAGCCCTGATGACCATGGCCGAAATTGAGCCAGAGATTGCGATGCTTAGGAGCAGGCCCGATCACCGGCAGCATGTCGGGCATGCAGGGCCGCGTGCCGGACCAGGGCGTGTCTTCCACGCGGTCGCCCAGCGCCATCAATTGGCTTGCCGCTCGCTCCGCCCGCTCCAGCTGGCGATAGACAGGCGGCTTGCCCGGCAGCGTCAGATGCGCGCCGGTGGTGATGCGCGTGCCGGCCCGCATGGGGGCGAGCACATAGCCGTTTTCGGTGTCCATGGTGGTGTGGCCGAGCGGGCGCGGCGAGGCGTAATGGGCATGGTAGCCGCGCTTCAGCACCATCGGAAAATTCAACCCCAGCGGCTTCAGCGCGCCACCGGCCCAGACGCCGAGCGCGATCACCACATGCCGCGCATTGAGAAGACCCGCGCCGGTGCGGACCAGCCATTCCTCACCCGACACGCTCTGGCGCAGCTCCTCCACCGACGCCTCGACGAACGTCCCGCCCTCGCGCTCGAACAGCGCCGCATAGGCCGAGACGAGATCGCCGGGGCTCGCCACCGTCCACGGCTCCATCCAGTGAATGGAGCCGGCGCCGGCAGCCGTCAACCCCGGCTCCTCGGCGAGCGTCTCTTCAGCCGTCAGCGCGCGGAATTTCGTGCCGAAGGCGGCGCGGATGTCCTCGGCCTTGCGCAGCCCTTCCTCGAATTTCGCAGCCGAACGATAGAGCGTGCGATAGCCCGACCGCTGGATGAGATTGTCGGCGCCCGCCCGACGGATCAGCGGGTCATGCGTGCCGGCGGCCTGGGCGATCAGGCTGGCGTAGGATGTCGAGATGGCGCGATGGCGGCCCTTTTCGGAATGCCACCAATAGCGCAAGAGCGGCCCGAGATGACCGGGCAATTCGCGCATCGCATAGACCACGTCGTTGCTGCGGCCGGTGGCGATGTCGAACAGTTCGCGAATGCCGCGCGGCATGGCGTAGGGCTCGACCGATTCCGACTGGATGATGCCCGCATTGCCGAAACTCGTCTCGCGCCCCGGCGGCCGGCGATCGATCAGCGTCACCTTGAAGCCGCGATCCTGAAGGTCGAGCGCAGTGGCCACACCCACCATGCCCGCGCCGAGTACGATTGCCGTTTTCATGCTGAATCACCCCTGAATGACGAGGCGCAAACAACGCCATTCGGCTGGGGAGGTCAATGACAACAGACAAACAGAACAACACACACAATCACAACCTAATATAATGCAATCCTCATTCTTATACCATTGCTTGCACAACACAGCAAATCACCTTACCTCTCGGCTCACGACATTTGTGACAACAGGGGGCTGAAATTGGTGCAAAGAGTGGGGACGTTGGGCGATGACGAGAGCATCATCGGTTCAAATCTCGATGACCGGATGGCAGGCCTGAGCGGTCGGGATATGCTCGACGCGAAAGATGGGGACGATCTTCTCAGCGGCGGTTCGGGGCGAGATTTTCTCTATGGCGGCAACGGCTCCGACACGATCCTCGGCGATGCCGGCAACGATGTCATATATGGAGAAGGCTCGAGCGAGACATTCTGGCTGAAGTCGTCCGACGCGCATGACGACTGGATCTCGGCTGGTTCCGGCAATGACCGGGTCTATGGTGGGGTCGGCAGTGACATCTTGTTTGGCCGCATCGGCGACGACGTGATCTGGGGCGAAGACGACGACGACAAGCTCTATGGCGGTAATGGCGATGACCAACTGCTGGGCGGCGTCGGCAGCGACACAATCTATGGCGATAGCGGACGCGACGAACTGCGGGGCAGTGAGGGCGCCGACATGGCGCTGGGCGGCCTCGGTCGGGATACGCTCATGGGCGGAGACGGCAATGACAGCCTCTATGGCGACGCCGGAAATGACGTGATCTATGGCGATGCCGACAAGGACTATCTCGATGGAGGCGACGGCGACGACACGCTCTACGGCGGCGACGGGAAAAACACACTGATTGGCGAGACGGGAGACGACAGGCTGATTGGCGGTTCCCAGAATGACTTTTTCAACGACATTCTCGGCGACAACAGATTTACCGATGTCGGCGGCGGCAATGATCGTTTCGTCTTCGGCCAGACGAGCGACACCACAATCCTCGATCTCAGCGGTTCCGACTTGCTCGTATTCTACGACGTGGCCGCCTCCGAGACCAAGTTTACGCGGTCAGGGGACAACCTGATCATCAGCTTTGACAATACAGACTACACCGCTGACATCCTGCGTTTCTTCGATGGCGGTTACATCGAGAAGTCCAGCATTTTCTTCGACGGCACACGCAAAACCGTCTCGAACGACGATCTCCTCGATCTCGCCAACAACAAATCCATCGAAGCCGCCGATCTCTGGTGAGCCGAGAAAGAGAGCGACATGACCAACAAAATTTCCAAATATTTCACGGCCGCCACCGACGAACTGTTCGACAAGATCTCGACGGACAGCAATGCAGCCCAAAGCTATACCGTATCGGGACGTTTCGACTGGCGGCTGTCCGCTGCCGGCGGCAATGATGTCGTGACCGTGGCCATCGGCAAGGCCAGTTCCGACAACATCTTCGCCCTCGATCTCGGCGCGGGAAGCGACACGCTGTATGGCGGCCGCGAGCATGACTATGTCCTGGCCGGCAAGGGCGACGACACCTTGCTTTCAGGCGGCGGCGGCGACAAGCTCTATGGACAGGCGGGCGACGATCTGCTCGCCGGCGGCGAGGGAAATAACCTGTTGAACGGGGGAAAGGGGGATGACATCTATCTCGCCAGGGGTAACGACACCATCGTCGACAATGGCGGTGACAATCTGATTTCAATCGCCGACCAATCCGACGTTACAATAACGTTGACAAAAGAGGCGGGAGCGACGCTCCTTTTCAACAGCGATATTGATGACCTCATTTTCAGCAAATCCGAAGGAGATCTTCGGATCAGCGGATATGAAGAAGTATACGATGAAACCACCGGCGAAACTCACAGAGAAAACATCGTATCTGTCGAGGTGATCGACTTCTTCGACCACGGCTCTCAGCCGATCACGGTGTTTTCCGACGGAAAACACACCTATACCGGCCCTCTTTCGTTGAAAGAAGGGCTCGGAGTTACCGGCGCCGATCTCTGGTAACCCATCTCCTCCGGCGCGGCCTCACCCGCCGCGCCGTCTTCCGCATCCCATCACGCTCACTGCAGCCGCACGCCCTGCCGCGTCAACTCCGCCTGCACCGCCCCGATATCCACCGCATCCACATCCCGCCCGCTCTTGACCGCGAGCGCGGCCGCGACGCCCGCGCCCTGGCCCGCCACCGCGCAGCAGGCCATGTTGCGGGTGGCGGCGTGCGCGATACGGTCGCCGCCGATGGCGCGGCCGGCGACCAGCAGGTTCTTCACCCCCTTGGGCAGCATGGCGCGATAAGGGATGTGCATGTATCGGCCCGTGGTCGGCAGGATCAGCACGCCATAGCCGTCGATGAATTCGGGATAGATGCCGATCGTATCCTCGAACCGCGCCTCGTGGCGCACGTCGCTTTCGGTCATATTGTAGACCGCGTCGATCTTGCGCGTGTCGCGGATGCCGATCGTCATGCCGAAATTTCTGAGCCGCGCGCCGGCGCAGCCCGGCGTGTAGCGCTTCAGCGCCTCGATCGCCAGCATCGCCTGCTTGCGGCCTTCGATCTCGAATTTTGTCATCGAATCCGGATCGGTGCCGTCGCAGCCGGCCAGATGGACGAGGTTCATGTAAGTGAGCTCGCCCGTGTCATGCGCCACGCCCCAGGTGCCGGCGATGGTGTTGAGATGGCGCGGAATGACGCCGTCCTTGATGGCCTGTGCAAAAGGCTTGGCGAGGAAGGGCGAGAACATCTGGTCTTCCTTGCCCGAGGTCTCGATCTGCCATTCGCCTGTCGACCAGTCGCCATAGGTCTGCGGATCGGCCTTGACGCCCGCCATGAAGGCGCGCTTGTCGACGCCGGCGAGATGGAACATCACCGAAGCCGCCTGCATCTCCTCGACCGGCGTCTTGCGGGTCACGGCCCCTGCCCGCTCGGCGATGTCGGCGTCGCCCGTGGCGTCGATCACCACTTTACCGAGGATGGCCTCGCGGCCCGCCTTGGATTCCGTGATCACGCCGATGATCCGGTCGCCGTCCATGATCGGGGCGACGAATTGCCGGTGCAGCATGCCGCGCACGCCGGCTTCTTCCACCAGCGCGTCCGCCACCAGCTTGAAACCTTCGGAATCCAGTTCATAGGACAGCGACTGGCTTTCGGGATAGGCCGCGCCCATGGCTTTCGCCCGCTCCTCGAACTCCCAGCCGATGCCGCCGGCCTCCACGGTCTGCTCATGCCGATACCAGGCGAAACCCTCGACGCCGACGGTGGTGATATTGCCGCCGAAGCAGCCGAAGCGTTCGACCAGCGCCACCTCGACGCCGGTTCGCGCCGCAGCCAATGCCGCCGCCAATCCGCCGGGGCCGGAGCCGATCACCAGCACGTCGGTCCTGTGAATCACCTCGATCTCGCGGGCGGGTTCGGTAATATAGGCGGCGGTCATGGCGGTCTCCTCGTCGTCAATCCGCTCAGGCTAGAGGGCGCGGACGACATCCGATAGGCTGAAAGCGACATGGGCGCGGCGGCCCGCGACCAACCGGCGCTTCGCGTGGTGGTGGGCTTCCCCGGGTCCAGATCGCTCGAACCCGGACCCGATGCGGCCAAAAGGGCAGCAAAAAGTAGAAGAGATCGGCTTTCCGAAAAACTAATGGTTGACGCCGTGAGCATAGCGGCCTATATGAAGAGCACGATATTTGCTGCTAGACTTTGTTTTCGCGCTAACGCGCCGTCGACGAACTCCCCTCAAAAATCGATCACCAAATCCGTTGCGCGATTTTCGCGCCACGGCAATGCAATTGCTAAGAAAGGGTTCGTCATGACCACTGGCACAGTAAAATGGTTCAACGCCACCAAGGGCTTCGGCTTCATTCAGCCTGACGACGGCAGCCAGGACGTTTTCGTCCACATCTCCGCAGTCGAGCGCGCCGGCCTGGGCTCCATCGTCGAAGGCCAGAAGCTTTCGTTCGAGCTCGAGCGTGACCGCAAGTCGGGCAAGATGTCCGCGGGCCAGCTTCGCGCTGCCTGATGAATTTCGGTGAAGCGATGACCACGGATGTACTGGCATCGCAACGCTGACCTCGAAAGCCAGGCCTCGCCTGGCTTTTTTGTTTTCCGCGACAGTCGTCGCGAACCGCCGTCCGCGGCGCAACCGGGATATCATCCCGCAAGGACACTCTCTTGAGCGATCTCAGCAAGCCACGCCAGAAGGCCGAACAAGCCTTCCTCAAGACGCAGTCCCAATCGCTCGCCCGCAACCGACTTCTCACGGAAAACGAGGGAATCGAGGCTGCGCGCAACGAGAAGACCAATCGCCTGCGCGAAATGCGCAAGGCCAAGGAAGCCGCCGACCTCGCCGCCTCGCGGCCCGAAGGCGACCTCTGACCTCAAGCCGCGGCGACTGCCCGCGGCGCCACGACGATTAGAAACGGAACAGAGTTTGAAACACCAGAAGAACCAGGATCTGAACGACCGCCGCAACGGCGCAGCCGCCGCACGCAAGGCGCTGCTCGACAATTACCGCACGGCCCGCGAAACCGGCGCAGCCGCGCTGGCGGAGAAGCTCGCCGAGCGCGAAGCCATCGCCGCGGCCCGCGACGAACGCCGCGCAGAACGCGACCGCGTCAAGGCCGAAGAGCGTGACCGCGAGCGTCTCGCCGAAGAGGCCCGCCTCGCTGAAATCGCCGCCGCAGCGCGGCAGGAAACCGAAGCCCGCGAAGCGGCCGAAAAAGAACGCATCGCCCGCGTGGTGGGCGACGAAGCCAGCCGCAAGGCCGAGCGCGACCGCCGATACGCCGCCCGCAAGGCGCGCCAGAAGTAATCGCCCGCCAAAACGGAACTTCCTTACGCCGCGATCTTCGCGGCGTCTTTATTATAGCGGCTTTAAGAAACGCTCGGTCGCCTCTTTCGTGCCGAGACAATCGACGACATTCCAGGCGCTTGAATCGCCGTCATGCTCCTTCTCGACCATCTCGCGCCAGCCTTCTTGCGGTTTCGATATCCCGGTGACGGCAGCCTTCATCGACGCCGCAGAGCAGCACGATGATCTCACGGCCTCCATGTACAAAATACATGCGGTAGACGGGACCCTGGTCGACACGGATTTCATAGAGGCCCGATCCCAAAGCCCCTGCATCTCCTGCACGACCCAAAGCAAGGCGTAAGATACGCACGGTTATGCGCGACTTCGCCTCACGGAGGCGGTCAAACCAATCGGAGTAAGTTCTGGTCTTGGTGCTATTCGCACGAAGAACATGTAGCAAGAAGCGGCAACAACCGCGATCTCGCATCAGTGCCCCGTCGCCGGTCCCTTGACCCGTCCCGACATCACGCCGAAGCCGTCGATCAGCGCCTCCTGGCTTTCCAGCCGAAGCGATTCCAGCTGGTTTTCCTTGAGGGCCGAGAGCAATTGTTCGACCTCCTGCTCCGCGCCACGCTCGATCGCGTCGCCGATTTCCCGTTCGAGTTCGCGGCGATAGCGGATCAGGGCGCGGGCGCGGGTGTGGAGCGCATGCGCCTGGCGATAGCCCTCGCGCGCATCCTCGATGGCCGCCTGTTCGGTGGCGATCCACACGCGGGCGAAGCGGATCTGCTGTTCGAGCGAGGCGAGCAGGCTATCGAACCCCTGGACTTCCAACGCCGTGATCAGCTCCTCGCGAGTGAGGCCCGGGCCGCTGGCGGCCGCCACCGACATCACCGCCTGCCAGAAACGCTGCATGTCCCGATTTTCGAATTCGAGATGAGCAATTTCGTCGTAATCCTCGAAGAACAGGCCGGGATGATTGACGATGGCCATCGCCAGCACGCTCTCGCGTAAAGACGGCAGGCCGCGAAAGCCAGAGACCATGCCGGACTTCGCCAGCCGATCCGACACCGGCGCCTGGCGGGACGGGCTGTTGTTCTGCGGCTGCGCGCCGCCTCGCCCGCCGCCCTGGCCGCGCTTGAAAGCGGCGCGCGCCTGCCCTTGCGGCGAGGACGCGGAGAAGAAGGCGTAGAGCCGATCGCGCATATCCTGCTGGTAATGCCGGCGAACGCTTTCATCGGCGATGACCTGCGTCACGGTCTTCAGTCGCGCTTCGAGTTCGGCCCGCTTTTCCGGCGTGTCGAAGCTGGCGCCGGTGGTTTCGCGCAGCCAGACCATTTCGGCGAGCGGACGCGATTCCGCGATGACCTTGTCGAAGGGCGTCCGCCCCTCGGTCTTGACGAGATCGTCGGGGTCCTTGCCGTCGGGCAGAAGCGCGATCTTCAGGGATTGGCCCGGTTTCAGATGCGGCAATGCGAGATCGACGGCGCGCGAGGCGGCGCGCAGGCCGGCGCCGTCGCCATCGAAGCAGAGCACCGGCACCGACGTCATCTTCCATAAGAGGTCGAGCTGGTTCTCGGTCAGCGCCGTGCCGAGCGGAGCCACGGCATTGTCGACGCCCGCCTGGGCCAGCGCGATGACGTCCATATAGCCTTCCACCGCAATCACCGTGCCGGCGCCATCGGCGCCCTGCACGGCGCGGCGGGCGCGGGCGTGGTTGAACAGCACCTGCCCCTTGGAAAACAGCTCGGTCTCGTTGGAATTGAGATATTTGGCCGGCGCATCCGGCGACAGGGCGCGTCCGCCGAAGGCGATCACCTTTTCCCTGACAGACAGTATGGGGAACATGATGCGGTCGCGGAACCGGTCATAGGACACCGGAATATCGGGACCATGAACGACCAGGCCGCAGGCCTCGATCTGCTCGCGATCGACGCCCTTGCCCGCCAGGAACTCCTTGAGCGCATTGCGGCTGTCGAGCGAATAGCCCAACCGGAAGGTCTCGATCGTCCGGCCCGTCAGCCCGCGGTCGCGAAGATAGGCGCGCGCCTTGGCGCCGGCCGAGGTCTGCAGCTGATCCTGAAAGAACTGCGTAGCCAGCTCCATCACGTCGAACAGATTGTGGCGCTCGCGCTCGCGCCGCGCCATTTCCGGATCGGGCGCCGGCATGGCGACGCCGGCGATGTCGGCGATAGACTGCACCGCGTCCTGAAAGCTCACGCCGTCGAGCTCCATCAGGAAGCGGAAATGATCGCCCGACACGCCGCAACCGAAACAGTGATAGCGCCCCTTGCGGTCCTCGCAGTGAAAGCTCGGCGACTTCTCGCCATGAAACGGGCAGCAGGCCCAGTAATCGCCGCGGCCGGTATTGGTCTTCTTCCTGTCCCAGGTCACGCGCCGACCGATCACGTCCGAAATCGGAACGCGGTCGCGCAGTTCATCGAGGAAGGAGTTGGAAAAACGCATGCTGGGCTATTACTCCTTCTTTCCGACCTTTGCCATCTCAATAAGCGGTTTGACACAGGTGCTCAGAATGTATATACAAATGTATATCTACTCGCCGATCATGGCATCCAAGGAGATTTCACATGAGTGAATTCGACATTCAGTTGCGATGTAGGATGCCGAGAAATGAAATCAGCGACGGAAGAATTTGAACAGTTTGATTGGGACGAAAACAAGAACGAGATCAACCAGCGAAAGCATGGAATTGATTTTCTGCAGGCAGCAAAAGCGCTCCAAAAGCCGCTTGGATCTTCCCTCAAACCGCGGCGGCGAAGCGAGAACGCTGGCGATCTGCCCTGACTCGTCGCGGCTGATCGCGGTTGTCTACAAAATGCGGGACGACATCTGTCGGATCATTTCAGCAAGGGCTGCACGCAAAAATGAGCAAAGAGCGTATCGTCAGATATACATTTAAAGAGATCGAGGAAAAAATTGCTCGCGGCGAGAGCAAGACCGATTGGGCGCGTGTCGACGCCAAGACCGACGAGGATATCGAGCGCGACATGCGCGACGATCCTGACTGGCAGGAATTCCTTGATATCGACTGGTCCAAGGCCGTGATGGTCATTCCGAAAAAGAAGAAGGCTGTGTCGATCCGCCTGGACGAGGATGTGCTGGATTATTTCCAGTCATCCGGCAAGGGTTACCAGACACGGATCAACGCCGTTCTCCGCCATTTCATCAACGACCAGAAGCAGCAAAAAAGCGGTTGACCCGCGCCACATGAGGCAAGAGATCAGCGCCGAAGCGCTGATCCAGCTTGTTTAGCAACAATTCACCCCAACTGCGCCTTGATCAGGCCCGAGGCCTTGGCGAAGTCCATCTGGCCGGGGAAGCGATCCTTGAGCACGGCCATGACCTTGCCCATGTCCTTGATGCTGGCCGCGCCGGTTTCCGCGATCGCCGCGTTGATGGCCTCGGTCACCTCGTCGTCGGAGAGTTGCTTGGGCATGAAGCCGGTGATGATGGCGATTTCCTCGCGCTCCTTGGCGGCGAGTTCGGGGCGGCCGCCTTCGTCATAGACCTTGGCGGATTCCTCGCGCTGCTTGACGAGCTTGGAGAGAAGCTGGGCGATGTCGCCGTCGGTCACCGTCGCGTCCGGCTTCGTGCGGTTGGCGATTTCGAGATCCTTGATCGCCGATTGCACCATGCGGATCGTGTTGACGCGCGTGGTTTCCTTGCTCTTCATCGCCTCTTTGAGGGCGGCCATCAGTTTTTCGCGCATGGCGGATTCTCCTTAACAATTGAAGCCGCTTATGACGCCTTGAGGCACAAAAAGCAACGCGAGGGCTCATCCTGTTGAAATAACTGACTAAATATTTGACGGGAAAACCGGCGCAAGCATTGACCGCAATGGCCCTCCTCACTATTTTCCGCCAAACACCATGACAAGGGGAAAGCGCGGCAACACGGGGATCAAACCGTGCGCCTTTTTCTGCGAGCACGAGGCAGGCCCGCCTGCCGGAACGGAGCACCATGAGCACGCCTGGCTGGACCACCGAAAAACCCACCGCCCTTCTCGTTCTTGCCGATGGCACCGTCATTGAAGGCAAGGGGATCGGCGAAACGGGCCGAACCCAGGCGGAAGTCTGCTTCAATACGGCGCTGACCGGCTACCAGGAGATCCTGACCGACCCCTCCTATCTCGGCCAGATCGTCACCTTCACCTTCCCGCATATCGGCAATATCGGCGCCAATGACGAAGACATCGAAGACCTGACGCCGGCGGCGCGGCGCGGCGCAGTCGGCGTCATCTTCAAGGCCGACATCACCGATCCCTCGAACTACCGCTCCGCCAAGCATCTCGACGCCTGGCTGAAGGCCCGCGGCGTCGTGGGCATGGCCGGTATCGACACCCGCGCGCTGACCGCCTGGATCCGCGAGCATGGCGCGCCGAACGCCGTGATCGCCCATGATCCCAACGGAGAGTTCGACATCGAGGCTTTGAAGGCCGAAGCCCGCGCCTGGAGCGGCCTCGAAGGCCTCGACCTCGCCAAGGAGGCCACCTCCGGCCAATCCTCACAATGGTCGGAAAAGCCCTGGGTCTGGAACGAAGGCTATTCCGAACTCGACGCCGCCGCCGCCAAGCATCACGTCGTCTGCCTCGATTTCGGCGTCAAGCGCAACATTCTTCGCCTCTTCGCCGGCCTCGATTGCAAGGTGACGGTCCTGCCGGCCACGGCCACCGCCGAAGACGTGTTGGCTCAGAAGCCTGACGGTGTATTCCTGTCCAACGGCCCGGGCGACCCGGCCGCCACCGGCGAATATGCCGTGCCCGTCATCCGCGACCTCATCGACACCGGTATTCCGATGTTCGGCATCTGCCTGGGACACCAGATGCTCGGCCTCGCCGTCGGCGGCAAGACCGAGAAGATGCATCAGGGCCACCACGGCGCCAATCATCCGGTCAAGGACCACACCACCGGCAAGGTCGAGATCGTCTCGATGAACCATGGCTTCGCCGTCGACGCCAAGTCGCTGCCGGAAAATGTGGAGGAAACGCATGTGTCGCTGTTCGACGGCACCAATTGCGGCCTGCGCATCAAGGGAAAGCCGGTTTTCTCGGTGCAGCATCACCCGGAAGCCTCGCCCGGCCCGCAGGACAGCCACTATCTCTTCCGCCGCTTCGTCAATCTCATTCATGAGAAGAAGGGTGAACCGGCGCTCGCCGAACGCTGAGGCGAATTTCGGTATCGAATGAAAAACGCCGCGTCGGTTCATCCCGGCGCGGCGCTTTCGTTTCATTGACCTCGGGCGTCAGACGGCGCGTGACATCCGTCTCACCATCATTGCGTAGCGACCGAGCAGCAGGATGGACGCCGCGACGAGGCCGACCAGGAAGCCGATCCAGACGCCGACGCCGCCCATGCCCGCCGGAAACGCCAGCACGTAAGCCAAGAGAAAGCCGATCGGCCAATAGGAGATCAAGGCCAGCCACATCGGCGCCCGGGTGTCCTTGACGCCGCGAAGCAAGCCGGCCGCGATCGCCTGCAGGCCATCGGCCATCTGGAACAGGCCGGCGATCACGACGAGACTGGTCGCGTAAGCGAGAACCACAGCGGCTTCGGGCTTGCCGGCGTCGAGATAGAGCGAGGCGAGCTCGCGCGGAAAGAAGAAGAACAACAGTCCGCCGACCGCCGCGAACACCGCTGACAGGCCGACCACCACCCAGGAGGCCCGCGTCAGCGCCAGATGATCGCCCGCGCCGACCGCTAGGCCGACGCGCACGGTGGCCGCCTGCGACAGGCCGAGCGGGATCATGAAGGCGACCGACGCCCATTGCAGCGCAATTCCATGCGCGGCGAGTTCGACCGTGCCGATCCAGCCCATCAAGAGCGACGCGCCGGTGAACAGACTGACTTCGGCGAGGATGGTGAAGCTGATCGGCAGCCCGAGATGGAAGACCTCCCACAGCATGCGCCAGTCCGGCCGCCAGAAGCGGACGAACAATTCATAAGCGCGCAGATCGGGCCGCCATTGGATATAGGCGATGGTGAGGATCAGGCCGAGGATATTGGCCGACAGCGCCACCGCCGACGCCCCGAACATGCCCAGCGCCGGCAGGCCGAAATGGCCGAGCACCAGGCCATAGGCGAAGAAGGCGTTGAAGATCAGAATGACGATGGTGACGTAGAGAATGATTCCGGCATGGCCGACCGCGCTCAGGAAAGAGCGCAGCACCATGAAGAACAGCGCCGGCAGCACGCCCCATCCGGCCACCAGCAGATAATCGCCGGCCAGTTTGGCGATATGCGGATTCTGCCCCGCCCAGATCAGCGCCGTCTCCGCATGCAGGATCGCCGGCACCACCACCACGCCATAGGCGATTGCGGTCCAAAGGCCCATGCGCACCGAGCGGCGCAGCGCCACGCCTTCGCCGCGGGCGAAAGCCTGTGCCGCGAGCGGCACGACCGCGACGGAGAAGCCGGTGCCGAAGATGAAAAGCGTGAAGTAGAACTGCCCCGCCAGAACGATCGCCGCGAGTTCTTCGGTGCCGAGGCGCCCGATGACGAAGACGTCGGTCACGTGAATGCCGAGCTGGGCGAGCTGGGCGCCGACCAGCGGCACGCCGAGCATCACCGTGGCGCGGATATGGCCGAGCCAGCTGTTGTTGCCGAAATCCGTCTGCGGCCCGCGTTGGATCGCCTGTTCCATGATCATCTCCTTGACGCGTCGCTAGCTAGCGGAAAATGGTCCGGCAGGCCAGTCGCGCAGCCGATGCGTCACGAAAATGAATGGTTGCCCTCAATGCGCGTGAAGCGTCGGAGCGGTCTCGGAGCCTCCCGTTTCCGGCGGACGCACATAAAGGATGAAGACGACCAGCCCCGCCACGCACATCAATCCCGCCACGGCGTAAGGCGCGCCGGGAAATTCGATCGGGGCGGCAGGACCGGTGAAGGCGCTGAACAGGCTGGAGAAGATGTATGGCCCGATGATCGAGGTGACGCTCGACAGGCTGGTCAGCGTCCCCTGCAATTCACCCTGCAGAGACGGATGCACGCCGGCCGCCGAGATCGACCGCAGCACCGGATCGGTGATGCTTTCCAGGCAGCAGAGGAAGATGATCACGAACACCATCCAGCCTTCCCATGCGAAGGCGTAGCCGAAAAACCCGGCCATGCAGAAGAACAGGCCGATGACGCCGGCGCGCCAATCGCCATAGCGCTTGACGATGCGCGGCAAGGCCAGCCCCATCACCAGCGCGCTCATCACCCCGAAGGCGCCGAGCGACAGGCCGATCATGCCCTGGCTCCAGCCATAACGATAATCTGCGACGAAGGGCCAGGCGATCGGGTAGACGACGTGAGCGAGCCAGAACAGCACCATCACCGTGGCGATCCAGCCGATGCCCTTGTAGTTGCGCATCTGCAGCAGGCCGCCGAGCGGATTGGCGCGCTTGAGATCGAAGGGCCGCCGCATCGACGCCGGCAAGGTTTCCGGCAGCGCGAAGAGCGCGATGGCGAAGTTGAGAAAGGCGATTCCGGCTGCGGCGTAGAACGGCACGCGCGGGCCGAATTCGCCGAGGAAGCCGCCGATGACGGGACCGAGCGTGAAGCCGACGCCGAAGGAAATGCCGACCAGACCGAAATTGCGCGAGCGGTTCTCGTCCGTCGAGATATCGGCGATATAGGCCGAAGCCGTGGCGTAGCTGGCGCCGGAGATGCCGGCGAGAATGCGCCCGATGAACAACATGCCGTAGCTGCCGGCCAAAGCGCAGATGAGATTGTCGAGCGCGAAGGTGAAGACCGAGGCGAGCAGCACCGGCCGCCGGCCGAAGCGATCGCTGAGATTGCCGATGAACGCGCCGAACAGAAACTGCATGCCGGAATAGGCGATGAACAGCCAGCTGCCCTCGAGCACCGCATGGCTGGCGTCGGCGCCGGTCAGTTCCTTCAGGAAAGCCGGCATTACCGGCATGATCAGGGCGATGCCCATCATGTCCATGAGCAGGATGAAGAACACCAGCCAGAGCCCGAGCCGGGCCTTCTTTTCGTCGAGCATGCGGCCTCCGGCGCCGTCTGAATGCGGCGATAGGAACATAGACAGAACATATTTCGATTTTCAACCGATCTTTTTTGCAGTTGCATCAAATCGGCGAGCGCGCAATGCCCACCAGACGCAATCTTTGTTTGATTTTTATGTTGACTCCAAAAGTCATGTTAGTTTAATAAACGCCCAGAGGTTGAGCCAGCCACTGCGAATGTCGGCGTTTCAGAAGAAGCCAACGCGACGCCGCCCGCCAGCGAACCTATCCGTCACATTGCAATCCATTTTTCGCGCCGCGGTCCCACCGCGCGTGAAAGCGCGTTGACGCGCCGGCTCCTTTTAGGGAATCCGGCGCGAACGGAGACTTTTATGGTTTTAAAACAAAGTTTTACTGGAGTTTACGACGGATTCGGTCAGGGCGCGCGGACACAAATAGTCTGTCGGCCGCGCGCTGAGGCGTCAGCCGATCAATTGCAAAACACCCAGGAGATATGACAATGGCCACTGCGACAGTGAACACCACGTCCGGCGTGAACCTCAACTATGGCGCTAGCAACTATCTCGACACGGTCGGCGACGGCTTTAATCCCGCCACCGGCCAGTATGGCTATTTCAACGTGGCGTCCTCCGCCGGATCCTATATCGGCGCGACGGAATATGTGATCGCCACGGCCGACAACGACGCAGACGGCGTCTATGACGATGGCTCCGCCTGGATCGTCAACGGCAATTTCAACTATAGCCGCGGCGCGCTTTCGGGCACGGTGGATCAACTCAGCTTCGGCACGGGCCTCAACGGCGTCACCGCCGCTGGAACCGGCTACACGTCCACCAACGCCTCGCTCGCATCCACCGATGTGACGCTGTCCAATCTCAACATGACCGGCGCCGACGTCAACACCGTGCTTTACGGCCTGATGAACGGCGATGAAAGCGGATTGGAAAATTGGCTGTCCACTCATGCCGTCACCTTCAACGGCGGCGCGGGCGCCGACGCCTATCAGGGCGGCAGCCAGGCCGATACGCTGAACGGCAATGGCGGCAATGACACCCTTGCCGGCGGCGGCGGCGCGGATGCGCTCAATGGCGGCTCGGGCAATGACACCTTCGTCTTCGCCGCGGTGTCCGACAGCTCGGTCAGCGCCTTCGACACCATCACCAGCTTCAGCGCCTCCGGCTTCGGCGGCGTCGACGTGCTGGATGTCAGCGCGCTCGGCCTGAGCGGCGGCTATAGCGGCTCCACCGCCGCCGCCGACAGCCTTTGGTACGACGGCGCGGCTGGCAAGTTCTATGCGGACACCGATGGCGACGCTGCGGCCGATTTCGCCGTCGCCGCGACCGGCGTCGGCGCGCTGACGTCGGCGAATTTCGATTTCGCATAAATCGCAGAACATATCGGCCAGGGCGCAGCCATTCCAGCGCCCTGGCTTTCCTTGCAATCATTGAAAGCAAAGTGGACCACTTCCATGGCCAGCGTAATCTCAAGCGAAAATTTTACAATCACGATCGAAGATGATCTCGTCTGGGGCGAATTGCTCAAAGCGGGCACGACCTTTTCCGTGACGATCGCAAGCGAACTCGGAGTGGGTGGCGTCGGCATCGGTTCGGCGGGCGGCGTCGCCGGCCTGAGCATCTCCAACAACTTCAGCATAATCTACAATGGCGTGACATATACGTCGGACGAGATCGCCAGCGTCGGCGGGGTAATTCTCAATGGAGGCGCTTCCGAGACCATCACCCTGGTCGTCGGAGAAGATTATGACCTGTCGGCGGAAGACGTCGTGCAAATGGGATTTGACGCCTTCAGTCCCGACTTCTCGGTTAGCGAACAGCTCCTTTACGCCGTCACCGTCAATGAAGCGCCTGAAGACATTGCCCTTTCCGCCTCCGGCGTCGATGAGGCGGCCGCTGTTGACACGATCATCGGCGCCCTCTCGGCAACCGACGCCGAGGGCGATACGCTGACCTATACGCTCGCAGACGACGCCAATGGCTTGTTCAAACTGGTGACGACCAATGGCGTGACCTCCGTGGCGCTCAACGGCAGCCTGGAAGAGTCGGATGCAGCATCCTACGACATCGTGGTCAACGTGTCGGACGGCGAAAACGATGTCGAGCAGACATTCACGATCGACGTCGCCCGGAACACCGCCCCCACCGACATCTCCATTTCCAACGCCACGCTGAAGGAATCCGCCCGCGTCGGCTTCGTGGTCGGCACGCTCTCGGCCACCGACGCCGAGGGCGACGCGATCACCTGGACGCTGGAAACCGGAAAGGGCGACAATGACGATAAATTCAGCCTGGTCGAGAATGATGACGGCACGGTCAGCGTCGTGCTCAAGGCGGCGCTGGATCACGAAAGCTCGGGCGGCGTCTACGATCTCGTAGTGACCGCCACCGACGGCAATGGCGCTTCGGCCACCGAGACGATCGGCGTCACCGCCGAAGAGGACTATTTCAAGCTCAGTTCGTCGCCGACCGGATACGACCGGCTCTCCGTCACCGAAGCGGCGAAGAAAGGCCAGGAACTCGGCTATGTGATGAAGTTCGACGATTCCTTCGTCCCGGTCAGCGCCGAACTCACCGACGACGCCAATGGCGCGTTCTCGCTCAAGACCCGCGTGGTCGATGGCGAGACCCGCTACTATCTCGTCACCAACAAGGCGCTCGATTACGAGAAGCAGGACAGCTATTCCGTCACCATCGAGGTCGAGAACGCCAAGGGCGAGACCCAGGAAAAGACCTTCGAAGTGCAGGTGCTCGACACTGCAGAGACGGGCGACACCGCGCGCGGCAACATTACCATCGACGCCAACACGCTCGCCGCCGGCAAAAGTGGCGGGTTGAACTGGAACACCTATCTCGACGACTACTGGTCGAAACTCGATTACTGGCTGCCCAATTTTTCGCCGTCCGGCACCGGCTGGAGCACGAGCAATCCTTCCTCTGAATTCCTCTACAGCAATGGGCAGACCATTCTCTCCATGAAGGGTTCGCTCGCCTATGTCTGGAACGACCCGGAAACCGGCGAGGACGTGCATGTGGTGGCCGGCTCCATTACCGACCTCGTCTTCGGCTCGGGCTCGACCACCGACGGCGTGAACAAGACGGAACTGACGATCAGCGGCCTCGACCTCGAAAGCGGCACGACGCCGGACAACCGTCTGAGCGGCGAGGTCAATCTCGTCGCCTCCGCCTTCATGCACGGCCCCGACGAGGCGACGCCGGCGGAGTTCGCCTATGTCAAGGCGCTGCTCGCCTCCTACGCCCAGACCTTCCTCGGCTCCTCAGGCGCCGACGCCTATACCGGCACGATGTTCGGCGACACAGCCAAGGGCAATGGCGGCGACGACACCTTCAAAGGCGGCGCGGGCAATGACGCGCTGTTCGGCGGAGCGGGCAACGACAAGCTTTACGGCCAGACGGGCAATGACAAACTGGTCGGCGGCGCAGGCGCCGATCTCCTACAGGGAGCGGCAGGCGACGACTCGCTCACCGGCGCCGCCGGCAACGACACGCTGCATGGCGGCGACGGCGACGACCGGCTGGCCGGCGGCGCGGGCGCCGACAAGCTCACCGGCGGCAAGGGCGCCGATGTCTTCGTCTTCTCAACCGCCTCGGACTCGGCCGGCAAGACCTATGACACGATCTACGACTTCACCGCCGCCGATACGATCGACCTCTCTTCCGTAGACGCCAACACGAGGAAGAACGGCAACCAAGCCTTCTCCTTCATCGGCAATGACGACTTCTCCAAACACGCCGGCGAGTTGCGCTTCGAGAAGGTCAAGGGCGACACGATCATCGAAGCCGACCGCAACGGCGACGGCAAGGTCGACTTCATCCTTCACCTGGATGACGCCATGGCCATGAAGGCAGGCCATTTCGATCTTTGACCCCACTGCGGCGGCGGGGGGGCCCCTCGCCGCCAATCAATCCTGAACAGGAGACGAGATCATGGCGATTGCCATCACGGTCGGCTCATCCGCCGGCGTCAATCTGAATGTCGGATCGAGCGGCTATTTTTCAGACCTGCCGGCGATGTTCGATCTCCAGGCCATGAACTTCGGCTATTTCTACACCAATCTGAACAGCGCCTCGGAATATGGTCTGGCCGAAACCAAGGAAGGTTCGGTCTTCACCGGCGGCGCGGCGATGAGGGCCACCGGCAATCTCAGCTACAGCCTGTCCACCCATGACGTGACGGGTCGGCTCGATACGATCGCGTTCGGTTCCGAACTGAACGGCGTCACCGCCGGCTATGGCACGACCTCCACCAAGATGAAGCTCGGGACCACCGATCTCGCATTCAAGAATCTCGGCCTCGACGCCGCCGACGGCGACGCAGTCAACGATATCCTCTACGGCCTCATGACCGGCGACGCCTCCGACTTTCTCGCTTATCTCAAGACCCAGTCCGTCGATTTTACCGGCGGCGCGGGGGCCGACAGCTATCAGGGCGGAAACAGAGCCGACACGCTGTCGGGAATGAGCGGCAGGGACAGGCTGATCGGCGGCGGCGGCAACGACACGCTTTCGGGCGGCGCAGGCGCAGATCGATTGGACGGCAATGCCGGCAAGGACAGCCTGAATGGCGGCAAAGGAGCCGATACTCTCGCCGGAGGTGCCGGCGCCGACGATTTCGTCTTCAAATCACTCGCCGATTCACGCGGCTCCGCCATCGATACGATCATCGACTTTTCGGGCTCCGGCGGCGACCGCATCAATCTTTCCGGCCTGGACGCGGACGTGACGACGGCAAAAAACCAGGCCTTCGACTTCATCGGAACCGCCGCATTCTCGGGCGACGCCGGGGAATTGCGCACTGTGAAATCCAAGACGGGCACGGACGTCCATGTCGATGTGAACGGCGACAAGAAGAGCGACTTCACGCTCCACTTCGACGACGCCATCGCCTTCAAGGCCTCTTATTTCGACCTCTGAAAAATGACTTGTCCGGGGAGCTCTCCCTCCGGACGTGACGGTCGCCTCCTGCCCCCTGCCAGACGTCTCGCGGCGGCCGTCACATTTTTTCCGTCGGACTCAGATCCCGCCCGAAAAGGTGTCACAGGCGCTCATCTTGCCGCTGTCGAAGCCGCGGCGGAACCATTTGGCCCGCTGCGCGGATGTCCCGTGGGTGAAGCTGTCGGGCACGACATAACCCTGCGACTTCTTCTGCAAGGCGTCGTCGCCGATCTGATGGGCGGCGTTGAGCGCCTCGTCGATGTCACCGGCTTCCAGCAAACCGCGCTGGTCGGTGAATTTCGCCCAGATCCCGGCGAAACAATCCGCCTGCAGTTCGACCCGCACCGACATGGCGTTGGCTTCGGTTTCGCTCATCGACTCGCGGGCGCGGTTGAATTTCGGCAGCACGCCGATCAGGTTCTGCACATGATGGCCGACCTCGTGGGCAATGACGTAAGCCTGGGCGAAGTCACCCGACGCGCCGAACTTCTGCGACATTTCCCGGAAGAAATCGGTGTCGAGATAGACTTTCTGGTCCGGCGGACAATAGAACGGCCCGGTCGCCGAGCTCGCCGTGCCGCAGGCCGAAGGGAATGTTCCGGAATAGAGCACCAGCCTGGGCTCGGCATACTGCCGGCCGGCCGCGGCGAAAATACCGTTCCAGGCGTCTTCGGTCTCGGCCAGCACCGTGCCGACGAAAGCCTTCATCTCGTCATTGGCGCCGGGTTGCGCGTTCTGGCTGTCGCTATAGCTCGAGCTGGGCGTTTGGCTCGAGCCGCCGCCGAGCAACTGGCCGACATCGACGCCCATGAATTGCAGGATCAGGATGACGACGATGAAGAATACGATCGAGCCGATGGAGCCGCCTCGTCCGATCGGAATGTTGATCCCCCGTCGCCCGCCGAACGGATCGCGACCCAATCCGCCGCTGTCGCCGCGGTGATCCTCGACATTGTCGCTTTGACGACGGCCTTTCCATTCCATGCTGCACCCCAAGCAATTATTCCGCGGAACCTCGCATGGAATGCCCCAGCGATCAATCGGTTCCCGGCCCTTCCTCAGGCGGGCCGCGCCCGCCGCGTCCGCCGTTGCGCCCAATGAAGGACGAGCCAAGGTCCGAAGACGAGACTGGTCAGGAGAACGAGTTGCCATGCCGTGCTGCCCTCGATGACGACACGGTTCATGATGCGGTAAGGCGCGAATGTGAAGCCGCCGGCGATCAATATGCCGCCGACATAGATCTGCGTCATCGTTCTCCTATGCGCCCGGATATCGCCGCGCATGGCGGCGCGGACGGCGTAGAGGCAGCCGAGGATCGTGACCAGCGACAGGATATGAATCGGGCTGAAACCGCGCCAGACATTCAATTCATGGATGAACAGGCTCGACAGGGACGAGGCGAACATCAGCACGACCCAAGTTTTGCCGAGAAAGCGATGCGTCGGCGTGCCCTTGCCCCTCCACAGCAGCAGGAACGCCCCGATCACGGCGGCGGGCAATACAGTGGCGACATGGATCTGCACGGCAAGGGGAGCAGTGAGAAGCGGTTCTAGCGTCATGGACAGGACCTCGATTGAATTTCATCCTGTTCTTCGGCAGAAGAGGGCGAACGTGAAGCAGAACTGCGTGAAGGTGGAGGAAACTTCGTGAGTGACGGCGAGCCGCAATCCGCGCTTCGTGAACTGCAGGCCGCGCTGATGTCGCCCCGCTATTGGCTGACGGTGGGCGTCGTCGTTCTCGTTTTCTGGATCACCGGCCCGTTCGGCACGCTGGCGGCCATGGGTCCGGTCAAGCGACTGGCCTTCTGGCTCCTGTTGCATGGCGCGGCCTTTACCATCGCCACCGTCTCCGCCGCCCTCGCCGACATGGCGCTCTCGGGGATCATCGGCAACAAGCTGGTGCGCATGATGATCGGCTCAGCGCTCGCCGCAGCGCCCATCGGCGGCTGGATCGTCATCCTCCAATCCGGACTGATGGGCGATCCGGCAACGCTCGAGGAATTCGGTCGTCAATTTGCGGTGTCGCTGCCGCTCTGCCTGCTCTTCTGTCTGCTGATCTACCTGACGGCGAGCGGACGCAGGGCGGAAGCGCCGCAAGCCATGACGCCCTCGCCCTTCATGCAGCCGCCAGCTCAAACGCCTGCATCCTCGCCTGCCCAGCCTTCCGCCTCTGACATGCCCGAGCCGCCGCCGCTCTTGACCCGGCTGAAGCCGGAAACGCGTGGACGGCTGCTGCGGCTGTCGGTGCAGGATCATTATACGGATGTGGTGACCAGCCGCGGCCGCGAACTGATCCTCCTGCGCTTCTCCGACGCCATCAGGGAAACCGGCGCGACGCCGGGGCTGCAGGTGCATCGCTCGCATTGGGTGGCCGACGATGTCGTCCGCCGGCTGTCACGCGGCCCCAATCGTCTGACGCTCGAATTGACCGACGGCTCGGAAATCCCGGTCAGTCGCACCTATGCGGCTGACGTTCGTGACCGGTTCGGCGACCGCGTATAATCGTGGCTCAAGACGGAATGCCCGCGGCGTCCCCGACCTTGGCCTCAGCGCGCTGGTAGGCAGGGCGCGCCTTGATCGCCTCCGAAAATGCGACGAGCTGCGGGTTGCCTCGCGCCTCCGGCAGGCGCGACAGAGCCGCCTCGACCGGATAGCTCATGGCGATATCGGCGGCGCTGAAATCTCGGCCGGCAAACCAGCCGCCGCGCGTGAGCTCGCGGCTCCAATAGGCGATCTGCACTCGCAATTGCGGATCGATGAAGCTGGCGATCGCGCCCTGAGAGATCATCTTCGCCACCGGACGGATGAAAAATGGCACGCGCTTGGGAATGGAGGCGAAGACCAGCCGCATCACCAGGGGCGGCATGGCAGAACCCTCGGCTGCATGCAGCCAATAGAGATAGCGGACCCATTCCGCCGAGCCGATCGCCGGTCTCAGCCGTCCTTCTCCATGCCTCGCCAGAAGATATTCGAGGATCGCTCCGCTTTCGGCGACGACCTGGCCGTCATCTTCGATCACCGGAGACTTGCCCAGCGGATGAACGCGTTTGAGCGACTCCGGCGCCCGATAATCGGCGCCGCGCTCATAGGTCTCGACGCGATATTCGAGCCCGAGTTCCTCCAACAGCCAGAGAATGCGGTGCGCGCGGGATTTTTCGAGATAGTGAACAGTCAGCATTCGATGAAGCTCTCGTGATGGACATGGTCAAGGACGATGCGGGCCGGCTCCGACGGGAGCCCACCGGTCCGCAACGAAGTTCCCGCGCGATGCGTTCACTTTGTCCGCTAAAATATACCTTACTTTAATTATGCTTCCCTAATTTTACGAGCGATGACCTTCGAGCCTTCTCGGCCTTTTTTACGGGAGAACCCCGCATGCTGTTCAGATCGGCCACCAGCCGCAATATTTTCGCCGCCGTCGCGCTCGGCCTCGTATCCACGGTCGCCGCCGCCTCCGTGCAGCTTTACATGTCCTACGGCCATATGCGCGAAGCGAGCCTGAACGAGATGCGCACCGTGGCCGGCGCCACGGGCGCCAAGATCGAAAGCGATCTGCGCGCCGCCAGCCAGATGGTTAAGGGTCTGGAGATGACCATCTCCTCGCTCAGAAACCAGGGACTGGCCACCCGTGAAAACGTCCGCGCCATCATGCGCGACGCGCTGGCGCGCTCGCCCGAGGCCTTCGGCCTGTCGACCGGCTGGGATCCCGGAACTTTCGACGGCAAGGATAACGACTTCGCCGGCAAGCCGTTGCACGACAAAACCGGTCGCTACCTGCCTTATGTCTTCCGTGACGGCGCCGACATCAAGGAAGACGTGCTGGTCGATTACGACAAGCCCGGCGTGGGCGATTATTACATCGTGCCGCACGACACCGGCAAACTGACGCTGCTCGAACCCTATGTCTATCCGGTCAACGGCAAGGACGTGCTGATGACCACCATCTCCGAGCCGACCCGCGTCGGCGACAAGGTGGTCGGCTATGTCGGCGCCGATATCGATCTCGCCAAGACGGCGGAAGAACTGGCCGCCATGAAGCCGTTCGGCCAGGGCTATGTCGCGCTCGTCTCCGGCAAGGATTACGTCGTTTCCCATCCCGACGCCTCGATGATGGGCAAGCCGCTCGACGGCGCCAAGCTCGATCTCGCCGCCTGGAAGTCGATCCTCGCCGATGCGGGCCAGCCGGTGGAAATCACCGAGCCGGGCGGCGGCAAGAACATCGCCATCGCCGCGCCGGTCAAGCCGTTCGAGGGCGCCGTGTGGTATGCCGTCGTCTCCGCCCCCGAAGCCGTGGTGTTCGCTGAGCTGGACCGGATGATCTGGCTCGCCGGCGGACTGATCGCCGCCAGCGCCGTCTTCGTCGGCCTGGTCGGCTGGCTGATCGCCCGCCGCTTCATCCGGCGCATCGAAACCGTCATCGGCGAGACGACCCGCATTGCCCAGGGCGACCTCGACGTGGCGCTGACCGACCGCGATAAGAATGACGAACTCGGCGACCTTTCGCGCTCGCTCGGCATCCTGCTCGACGCCAACCGGGACAAAGTGCGGCTCGAAAAGGAAGCTGAAAGCATCCGCCAGGCGCGGGAAAAGGAGCGCACCGAGCGCGCCCGCATCGCCGAAGCGCAGGAACAGGACGTCAAATTCGCCGTGGGCGAACTGGCCGGCGGCCTGTCGCGTCTCTCCGACGGCGACATGACGGTGCGGCTGGAGCGGCCCTTCACCGCGGCGCTCGATGAGATCCGCGGCAACTTCAACCAGTCGGTCGAAAAGCTGCAGGGCGCCATGCTCTCCTTCTCGGAAAACGCCGCCGCCATCCAGGCCGGCTCCGAGGAGATCCGCAACGCCGCCGACAATCTCGCCCGCCGCACCGAACAGCAGGCCGCCTCGGTCGAGGAAACCGCCGCCGCATTGGAAGAGATCACCACGTCGGTGAAGGATTCGACCCTGCGCGCCGAGGAAGCCGGCGCCCGCGTCGCCCGCACCAAGGAGAGCGCCGAACAATCCGGCGTCATCGTCCGCAACGCGGTGGAGGCGATGGATTCGATCGAGCAGTCGTCGCAATCGATCTCCAACATCATCGGCGTCATCGACGAAATCGCTTTCCAGACCAATCTGCTGGCGCTCAACGCCGGCGTCGAGGCCGCCCGCGCCGGGGAAGCCGGCAAGGGTTTCGCGGTCGTGGCGCAGGAGGTGCGCGAGCTCGCCCAGCGCTCCGCCAACGCCGCCAAGGAGATCAAGTCGCTGATCACCGCGTCCGGCGATCACGTCAAGCGAGGCGTGATGCTCGTCGACCAGACCGGCGCGGCGCTGGAATCGATCGTCGAGGAAGTCCAGGAGATCAACCGAAACGTCGCCGCCATCGTCCAGGCCGCGCGCGAACAGGCGACCGGCCTGCAGGAAATCAACGGCGCGGTCGGCCAGATGGATCAGGCCACCCAGCAGAACGCCGCCATGGTGGAGGAATCCAACGCCGCCTCGCATACGCTGGTGACGGAGGTGACGGCGCTGTCGAACCGCCTCGGCCAGTTCAATCTCGGCGCGGCGCGGGCATCCACCGCTGGCGCTGTTCACCGAGGCGCAAGCATGGCGCGGCCTTCGACGCCGACTACCCAGACGGCTTCGCGTCCCATCGCCGCTCTCCGCGCCGCTGCGGCCGCCTCCCGACCTGCTCCTTCGCCGGCCCGCGCGCTCGGCAACAAGGTGGCGGCCGCTTTCGGCTCGCAGCCATCCTCGGGCGGGGGCGATTGGGAAGAGTTCTGACCGTCTTGCGCCACTGAACGCGATCTTCGGCGACATGGCGGGCTGTGGCCGCCATGTCTCGTTGTGGCGTGGCCGCGATAAACCGGAACGCCCGATCATGGATGTGGGAACGTCCCCAACTTTCCACATTCCACGCCAATTATGGGGTTCCGTTTCCGGGAACTATTCCCTATAAGCCGCTTCTAGCCTTTAAAGACCCAAGCTCCTGCGCCCCGGCCGGTAATTTACCGCAGCCGGCGATTGCCGCAGGCTAAAATGATGGAAAGCTCAATGCCGAAGCGCCAGGATATCAAATCCATTCTCATCATCGGCGCCGGTCCGATCGTCATCGGACAGGCCTGCGAATTCGACTATTCGGGAACGCAAGCCTGCAAGGCATTGAAAGAAGAAGGCTATCGAGTGATCCTGGTCAACTCGAACCCTGCCACCATCATGACCGACCCGAACCTGGCCGACGCGACCTATGTCGAGCCGATCACCCCCGAGGTCGTCGCCAAAATCATCGCCAAGGAGCGCCCGGACGCGCTGCTGCCGACCATGGGCGGCCAGACGGCGCTCAACACGGCGCTCTCGCTCAAGCGCATGGGCGTGCTCGACCGCTACAATGTCGAGATGATCGGCGCCAAGCCCGCAGCCATCGACATGGCCGAAGACCGCGCGCTGTTCCGCGAGGCCATGGCCCGGATCGGGCTGGAAACGCCCCGCTCGATGCTCGCCAACGCCACCGAGATCAAGGACGCCGATCGCAAGGCGCATGAGGCCGAGCGCGCCAAGCTCAAGGCCGAGCTTTCCGGCGACGAGCTCGACGCCGCGCTCGACGAATTGGAGAACCAGTGGAATCTCGGCGAGAGCGACCGCAAGCAGCGCTATATGAGCCATGCCCAGGCGATCGGCGCCAAGGCGCTGGATTTCGTCGGCCTGCCCGCGATCATCCGTCCTTCCTTCACGCTGGGCGGCACCGGCGGCGGCATCGCCTATAACCGCTCGGAATTCTTCGACATCGTCCATTCCGGCCTCGACGCCTCGCCCACCACCGAAGTGCTGATCGAGGAATCCGTGCTCGGCTGGAAGGAATATGAAATGGAAGTGGTCCGCGACAAGGCGGACAACTGCATCATCATCTGCTCGATCGAAAACATCGATCCGATGGGCGTCCATACCGGCGATTCCATCACGGTCGCGCCGGCGCTGACGCTGACCGACAAGGAATACCAGATCATGCGCAACGCCTCGATCGCGGTGCTGCGCGAGATCGGCGTCGAAACCGGCGGCTCGAACGTGCAGTTCGCGGTCAATCCGGAAACCGGCCGCCTGATCGTCATCGAAATGAACCCGCGCGTGTCGCGCTCCTCGGCCTTGGCGTCCAAGGCTACCGGCTTCCCGATCGCCAAGATCGCCGCCAAGCTCGCGATCGGCTACACGCTCGACGAGCTTGAAAACGACATCACCGGCGGCGCCACGCCGGCCTCCTTCGAACCGTCGATCGACTACGTGGTCACCAAGATTCCGCGTTTCGCCTTCGAGAAGTTCCCCGGCGCCGAGCCGACGCTGACCACGGCGATGAAGTCGGTCGGCGAAGTCATGGCCATCGGCCGCACCTTCCAGGAAAGCCTGCAGAAAGCGCTGCGCGGCCTCGAGACCGGCCTGACCGGCCTCGACGAGATCGAGATCCCCGGCCTCGGCGACGGCGACGACCACAACGCCATCCGCGCCGCCATCGGCACGCCGACGCCGGATCGTCTGCGCATGGTGGCCCAGGCGCTGCGCCTCGGCATGAGCCCGGAAGAAGTCCATGCCGGCTGCAAGATCGATCCCTGGTTCCTCGCCCAGATCAAGGCGATCGTGGACATGGAAGCCCGCATCCGCGAACATGGCCTGCCTACCGACGCCCAGAACCTGCGCATGCTCAAGGCCATGGGCTTCTCCGACGCTCGTCTCGCCACGCTGACCGGCAAGCGCCCGAAGGAAGTCGCCGAGATCCGCAACGCTTTGAACGTGCGCCCCGTCTACAAGCGCATCGACACCTGCGCGGCCGAATTCGCCTCTCCGACCGCCTATATGTACTCCACCTATGAAACGCCGTTCGCCGGCGCGACCCGCTCGGAGGCCGAGATTTCCGAGCGCAAGAAGGTGGTGATCCTAGGCGGCGGTCCCAACCGCATCGGCCAGGGCATAGAATTCGACTATTGCTGCTGCCACGCCGCCTTCGCACTGAAGGATGCGGGCTTCGAGGCCATCATGGTCAACTGCAACCCCGAGACTGTCTCGACCGACTACGACACCTCCGATCGTCTCTATTTCGAGCCGCTGACGGCGGAAGACGTGATCGAGATCCTCAAGATCGAGCAGGAGAAGGGCGAACTTCTCGGCGTGATCGTGCAGTTCGGCGGCCAGACCCCGCTGAAGCTGGCGGACGCGCTGGAACGCGCCGGCATCCCGATCCTCGGCACCGCGCCCGACATGATCGATCTCGCCGAAGACCGCGACCGCTTCCAGAAGCTGCTGATGAAGCTGGATCTCACCCAGCCGAAGAACGGCATCGCCTATTCGGTCGAGCAGTCGCGCCTCGTCGCCACCGAGATCGGCTTCCCGCTGGTCGTGCGCCCGTCCTACGTGCTCGGAGGCCGCGCCATGCAGATCCTGCATTCGGAAAGCCAGCTGCAGACCTATCTGCTCGACACCGTGCCGGAACTCGTGCCCGAGGACATCAAGGCGCGCTACCCCAACGACAAGACGGGCCAGATCAACACGCTGCTCGGCAAGAACCCGCTGCTGTTCGACAGCTATCTCTCCAACGCCATCGAAGTCGATGTCGACTGCCTGTCCGACGGCAAGGACGTCTATATTTGCGGCATCATGGAGCATATCGAGGAAGCCGGCATCCACTCCGGCGACTCCGCCTGCTCGCTGCCGCCGCGCACCCTGTCGAAGGACATCGTCGACCAGCTCGAAGAACAGACCCGGGCGCTCGCCAAGGCGCTCAATGTCGGCGGCTTCATGAATGTGCAATACGCCATCAAGGACGACGTGATCTATATTCTCGAAGTCAATCCGCGCGCCTCGCGCACGGTGCCCTTCGTCGCCAAGACCATCGGCGCGCCGATCGCCAAGATCGCCGCCCGCGTCATGGCCGGCGAAACGCTCGACACCGCCTTCTCCGCCTATACGCCGGAAAAGCCCGACAGCCGCAATCTCGAGCACATCGCCGTCAAGGAAGCCGTGTTCCCCTTCGCGCGTTTCCCCGGCGTCGACACGTTGCTCGGCCCTGAAATGCGCTCGACCGGCGAAGTCATTGGCCTCGACAAGGATTTCGCGCTGGCCTTCGCCAAGAGCCAGCTGGGCGCTGGCGTCGAACTGCCGCGTTCCGGCACTGTGTTCGTCTCCGTCCGCGACAGCGACAAGGAGCGGGTGCTGCCAGCCATGCGCATCCTTCATGAAATCGGCTTCAAGGTGCTGGCCACCGGCGGCACGCGCAGCTTCCTCGCCGAACACGGCATCGAGTCTGTGAAAATCAACAAGGTTCTGGAAGGGCGTCCGCATATCGAGGACGCCATCCGCAACCGCCAGGTCCAGCTGGTGATCAACACGACCGACGGCAACAAGGCGATATCCGACTCGAAGTCGCTCCGCCGCGCCGCGCTGATGCAGAAGGTGCCCTATTACACCACCATGGCCGGCGCGCTCGCCGCCGCCGAAGCCATCCGCGCGCTGAAGGCCGGCAATCTCGAAGTCAAGCCGCTACAGGCTTATTTCGCCTGAGATCGGACGTATCGAAAGTCAAACGCCCCGCGCAGGAGACCTCGCGGGGCGTTTTGCATGTCGGGACCAAAGGAAGCGGCGAGGTCGTGTCGCCGCTCACGCTCACAGGGGTTCGGCCGTCCTCAGCGGCAGACGCGAACGCGCTTGATGTAGACATTGCCCCAGGCGTCGGTGCGATAGACCTTCTTCTTGAAGCAATAGGGCGAGGCGTAGACCGGGCCGCCGATCACGATGCGCGGGCCGCCCCAGTAATAACCGCGATAGCCGCCATAGCGCCAACCGTCGTGTCGCCAGTGCCGACGATCGCCGCGCCAGTCATGACGGTCGACATGGCGGCGGTCGCGATCGCGAAAGCCGGGATCGCGACCGCGATCACGATGGGCCTCGCTTCTTTCGCCGTGATGACGCCAGACCTCTTCGCTGCCGCGACGATCGCTGGCGGTGGCGACGCCAGTGAGGGACAGGACGGCGATCAGCGCGGCGGATGCGGTGATGATGAACTTTTTCATGTGGCTCTCCAGCAGCCTTGCAAGTCGATGATGACTTTCTACACGCCGATGCTTGAACCGCCTTTGAATGACGCGTTCATCTTGCAGTCAGAATTCGTTCCGACCCCGACCTCGCGCTTACCCGGCGGACGACCTCGAAAGATGTTCCATCGGCGGCTGCAAAATAATTTTCTCGCATTTTCGATGACAGTTCTGCTATACACACCACAGTCGATTTTCTGGACGGTTCTGAAGTTTGCGCTTCCGGGACCGTTTTCTTTTTGTGCCGGCGAGACCGGCGCAAGGTAATGCTGAGGACGATGAGATGGTAGAAAAGGTACCGATGACGCCCCGCGGTTTTGCACAGCTCTCCGAAGAGCTGCGCTGGCGCCAGCAGGAAGAGCGCCCGCGGATCATCGAAGCGATTTCCGAAGCGCGCGCCCATGGCGATCTGTCGGAAAACGCGGAATATCACGCCGCGAAAGAGGCGCAGAGCCACAATGAAGGTCGCGTCGGCGAACTCGAAGATCTGATCGCCCGCGCCGAGGTGATCGACCTCACCAAGATGAGCGGCGACAAGATCAAGTTCGGCGCGACCGTCAAGCTGATCGACGAGGACACCGAGGAAGAGAGAACCTATCAGATCGTCGGCGATCAGGAAGCCGACGTGAAGTCCGGCCGCATTTCGATCTCTTCGCCCATCGCCCGCGCGATGATTGGCAAGGAAGTCGGCGACATGATCGAAGTCAACGCGCCTGGCGGCGCCAAGGGCTACGAAATCATCGGCATCGCCTGGGGCTGAGCCCCCGCCATGAACATCCGCGAGATCGAGATCATCGCGCCGCATTTCAAGCGGCGCCTCTCCGGCGTGACCACCACGGTGGTTCAACTCGCGCCGAAGCAGGTCGAGGCGGGCGTCAAGCTCGCCACGCTCGGGCCCGGCCTGCCGGCGACCATGCCCCGCATCGGTTTTCTCGATCTCCTGGCCTGCTGGAAACGACCGGCGAGCGGCCGAAAGCGCATCTGGCACGCCCGCCGCAACAACGAGATGCTGGCGGGCCTGGTCCTGCGCGATATCCTGCGCATGCCGATGCTGCTGCTGTTCACCTCGGCCGCCCAGCGTAGGCACTCCCGTTACACCAAATGGCTGATCTCGAAGATGGACGCGGTCGTCGCCACGTCAGCGCGCTCCGGCTCCTATCTCGATGTTCCCCACACCGTGATCATGCACGGCGTCGACACCGACGTCTTCCGTCCTGTCCGGGCGGACGACGCCGATCCTGCGCCGGCTCTCGACGGCAGGTTGATCATCGGCTGCACCGGCCGCGTGCGGGCGCAAAAGGGCACCGATCTGTTCGTCGACGCCATGATCGCGCTTCTGCCGCATTACCCGGCCTGGACGGCGGTGATCGCCGGACGGGTGACGTCGGAACACGAAGGTTTCGCCGCCGATCTTCGCGCCCGGATCGACCGAGCGGGCCTCAAGGATCGTATCCGCTTCATCGGCGAAGTCGACGACATCAAACCCTGGTATCGGCGTTTTCAGCTCTTCGTCGCTCCGTCTCGCAATGAAGGATTTGGACTGACGCCGCTCGAAGCCATGGCGTCGGGCGCGCCCGCAGTGACTTCGGACGCCGGCGCCTATGCCGAAATGATCGTGCCCGGGCGCACCGGCCTCGTGGTTGCAGCCGGCGACGGCGAGGCTTTGAAACACGCCATAGAACCCTATCTGGCAGACCCCGAGCGCGCCCGCCGCCATGGCGAATACGCGGCCCGTCATGTCCGCGAGACCTTCGCCATCGCCAATGAGGTCGAGGGCTTGAACGGGGTTTACGCGCGGCTATTTCTGAAAAGCAGCCCCTGACCGCAACGCACGCACATCCGCGGCAGGCTTTCTCACGCGATCTCGGATGAGAGCGCGCCCATATCAATGCACTTTTTGATAGAAATTCTTGACATCGCCGACGAGTCGAGGAACTTTTGGAACTGAAAATAGTTGATGAAAGTTGTTTGTTTCGCGCGCGCAGGAACTTCCATCGATGCAGGTCGCTCCTTACGTCTTTTCGCCCCCTACTCTTGTGACGCCCACAACCGCGGGCTTGCGAGAGGACATCGAATGGAGCGCCTTCTTCTCCAATTTTCAGACGATCGTGCTGGTCGCCAACAGTGACGACCAACGCTTGAGCGAAATCCTGCGCGACCCGCCGCCGAAACCGCTCTATGTCTTTTTCAACAAGATCGATCGCGTGCTCGACACCCCCTTCCCGCATGATTGCGTGCTGGTCACCCGTTGCAATACGGCAGGGTCTGAAGTGGTTTACCGACGTCGGCTGCCGGGCATGATGCGATTGATGCCGGCGCCATTCTTCAAGGGTGTGATCAATCTGCGCGCCGCATCGCGCGAACGGCTGAACCGTCCTGAGGAATTTGACGAGATTCCCGCAGGTTTCCTCGATCTCACCGAATTTATGGAAAGTTTCTACCCGCCGCAGCACACGGCGAGCAGCGGCTTCGCGATGACGGCGTGGTTGAAGCATGTCGCGCCCGACATCGATGTGCGGCTGACGGGATTTTCCGGCGAACGTGGCTTCAAGTGGAAAGTTTTCCACATCCATGACTGGACCTTCGAGCAGACCGCGCTCCGGCTGATGGAGAAGGGCGGACTGATCCGAAACGACGTGCCGCGTGAGCAGGATCCATACCCTGCCTTCTTCCGCCATTTTCCGCAGTTGGACCGCGACGATGCGCGCAGCGAAATGCTGCTGGTGCTGAGCGAGAAGCTCGAAAAGGCCAATAAGCGGATCGATAAGCTCATCTCCGCCACCGCGCCCCTGCGATTGTTCTACGACGGATGGCGGGCGGTGAAATGGAAGTCCAAAAAGAACCGCGTTCTCGACAAGATCAGGAAGGAGGGGTTGCACGGATAGCGCAACCCGGCTTAGAGACGCGATTGAGACATCAAGACGTCAAAGTTCGATCATAACGGGCGACGGTCATATGTCGCGGAGAACCGGATTGAACACTCGCAACCTTCTGATCGCTGTCTTCTCCTACAATATGGGCGTGACGCTCGAAAACTGTCTGTCGTCGATCGCCGAATTGTGCCCCGGTTTCGACGTGGTCGTCATGGACGACGCCAGCGGCGATCCGGTGACGCAGGCGGTGCTGGAGCGCTGGCGTCCGCGGCTGAAGGGCGTGTTCACCAACACGTCCTCCAAGGACGGCAAGCGCCACGGCAATCTCTACGCCAATATCCGCCAGATGTGCGATTATGCGCGCGCGAACGGCTATCGCTACCTGATGATGCTCCAAGACGACATGCAGTTCGTCCGTCCGCTTTCGCAGGATGTTCTCGACCAGTATCAGCGAATCTTCGACGCCAATCCCAAAGTGCTGCAGGTCGATCCGCGCTTCCTGCGCCGCGGCGAATTCGAAGTCCTGCCGGCGCTCAGGGCCTATCGCTATGACAGCGGCACCTCCTATGCCGACGTCGGCGTCACCGATCTGGAGAGGCTGGCCGAAAGCGGCGTCGAGATCGGCGAAGGCGAACGCGCCAACAAGCACGCCTTTGCCGACAAAGGTTATCAGCGCTACTTCCCCTTCACGCCGGTGGCGATGCATATGCCCTTCCCGCAGCGCTATCGCAACGGCGCGCTCAAAAGGTCTCTCCTGCTGTGGAACCGCGGCAAATACGGCTATCATCCGATGACGGCGGCCGAGATGAAAGCGATGGATGCGCGCGACCTCGCGGTCTATCCGCATTTTCGCCGCTTCCTCCGGGTCAAAAACATGATCCTCGGCCGGATTTTCTATCGTCTCAAGAAGGATACCTCCGTCTTCGGCTGAAGCCGGAGGGTTTCCGCGTCAGAGATCGACGCCGCGGCGATCGAGAAACTCGACCATGGCCCGATCTTCCACGGTGTCGATCTCGATATTGGCGACGGCTGACAAGACGCGTTCGTTATAGCGCTCGCGCGACGCCGGCGACGCCGGGCCGCGCTTCAGCTTCTCCTCAAGATCCTGTCCGGACTTGCTGTAATAGTGGTTGAGCTGCAGATAGCGGGCGCTGTAGAACTCCGGCTTCTTGCGGCCCTTGCGCGTGAAGGTCTGTCCCGCGTCATTGGCGGTCATTTCGCCATGCTCGACCGTCTGGAACTGGTGGATGCTGACCTCCCTGACGGCGCAGGGGTCGACGATGCATTTGAAGTTGCTGGCGTTCTTCAGCTTGCTGAGCGGATCGCGCGCGCGAATGAGGTAGTTGCGCAACACGCCGCCCTCGGGCCGCGCCTTGTGACCGCCGGTCCCGAACATGTGCCAGGGCAGCGAGATATTGGGGAAACCTTTGGCGCCGGCGAGCGCCTCCATCACCGTATCGCCCTGCTTGGGCAACAGAAACTCGTCGGCGTCGATGAAGGCCATGCGCTCGTAACTCGCGCCGAAATTCAGAATTGCATGGGAAAAGGCGATCGCCTGGCTGTTCAGCAGATTGGCGCTCGATACATCCGTCATCCGCCCCGCCCAGGGCATGATGGTCGCATGGCTGCCCGCGACATCGCGCACGATCTCCGCCGTGCCATCCGTCGAGCCGTCGTCATAGATGTAGAAATGCCGAACGCCGACGGCGATATGAAACTGCAGCCATTCGCCGATATAGCGGCCTTCGTTGCGCACGCAGGCGGCGATCGCGAGGCCGGAGCGTCCAGCCGCCGGATGCGGCGGCGTGATCGCGAGATGTTTGGTGTAGGGAAGTTTTTTCCCGAAGAGACCCATATGGATATTCCTGCCCGTTGCGGCGCGTTTGTCGTGCGCTGCGTCACCACCATTTCCGCCTTCTGTCAAGCCGAGGGTGGCGGCGTCAGCGCAAAGCGATCGTCATAGCCGAAGCCTGCGGCGCGAAGCGCCGATACGGGCGAATAGTTGGTGACCGCAACGCCTCTCGACAAGGCGATCTCGCGCGCCAGCGAAAGATGCGCGACGATCTTGTCCTGAGCGCGGGCGACGCCGGTGAACGCGACCTTGCCCGCCTGCTCGTTGAACCGCTCCGCGCCGGCGACCGCGTTGGAGATGTCGACGCCCAGCAGCCCGACGCGTCGAGGACTGCAGGCGAGCGCGAACTGCATGGCGCTGACCGCCACCGAGCCGGCCTTGAATACGCCCTTGTCGGGCGCCGACGAGAAACCTGTGGCGCCGTCGTCCGAAAGCCGGACCCAGTTCCGGCTGCGCAACTCATCCCCCGATAAGGCCGCGTCGCGGAGCGGCTTGCGCGCATCGAACAGCGCGACGACGCGCTTGTCGGCGAGCCATCGGCCGTCGAGTTCGCAGATGGCGCGGATGACCTCGGCCGAAAGGATCGCCACTGCGCCGGCGGGAACCTTCGCGATGATGTCGTGAAAATGCCGCCAGACGAAGCGTTCGTCTTCCATCACCACCGCCAGGGGCTCGCCCACGGGTCCACCGATCAGGCTGATGGCGCCGTTGAGCAGCAGAGCCGATCTATCGGGAAGACGGGACAGGTCCTGGTCGCGCAGAGACGGGCCGGAACCGATGACGAAGACCTCGTCCGAAGCGCGCTCGGTGAGCGCCTTGAGAGCCATGGCCGGCGCTACGGCCCGTCCATGGTAGCGGATCACGCCCGCGGTTCCCTCATCGGCGGGCTCGATGTCCAGCCCGGGAAACCATTCCTGGAAATGCGCCCGCCGCCTGCCGCCGATGAGGCGCCAGGCGAGCCGGATCAGCGTTCGGCGCAAGGGGCGGTTCGGGGTCATGACCGGGCTCCAATCTCATGGAGTCCGCCATAGCAGCAGCGCTCGATCTTGGCCAGCGGCCTCAATTCACCTTCGGCGGTCCGTCGAGCGGCGAAAGGCCACCCGGCAAGCCGGGCAATCCGCCGGGCGCCGGCAGGCCCGGCAGGCCGCCCGGAGCTGCGTTCGGATCGCCGCCGAGCGTCGGCAGGTCGATCTTGATCTCGATCGTGTTGGGATCGATCTTCGGCCCATTGTCGAGCCAATGGGTCACCAACTCAGGCCAGAAGATCACCACCACGACCATCAGAAGCTGCAGCCCCACCCACGGCAGTGCGCCCAGATAGATGTCGGAGGTCTTCACCGACGGTGGCGCGATGCCGCGCAGGTAGAACAACGCGAAGCCGAACGGCGGGTGCATGAAGCTGGTCTGGATGTTGACGCAGAGCAGCACCCCGAACCAGACGAGATCAATGCCGAGCGCCGCCGCCACCGGCGCCAGCATCGGCACGATGATGAAGGCGATCTCGAAGAAATCGAGAAAGAAGGCAAGGAAGAACACGAAGATATTGACGAAGATCAGGAAGCCCAACTGGCCGCCGGGCAGCCCGGTCAGCAGATGTTCGATCCAGCGCGAGCCGTCCATACCCTGGAACACCAGGCTGAACACTGTGGAGCCGATCAGGATGAACACCACCATGGAGGTGATGCGCATGGTCGTGTCCATGCCTTCACGCACCAGCGCCCAGGTCAGGCGGCGGTTGAGCGCCGCCAGCACCAGCGCGCCGACAACGCCGAGAGCGCCGGCTTCGGTCGGCGTGGCGAGCCCGAGGAAGATCGTGCCGAGCACCAAAAAGATCAGCACGATGGAGGGGATCATGCCGAGCAGGATGGTGCGGATCAGCTCCGCGTCGAGCTTGCCGCGTTCTTCCTTAGGGATCGGCGGCATCATCTGCGGACGGAAAATGGCGATCAGCGCGATATAGGCGATGAACACCGCGATCTGCAGCATCGAAGGGCCGATGGCGCCGCGATACATGTCGCCCACCGACTTGCCGAGCTGATCGGCAAGCACCACCAGCACCAGCGACGGCGGCACCAATTGCGCGATGGTGCCCGAGGCGGCGATGACGCCGGTCGAGAGCTTCATGGAATAATTGTAGCGCTGCATAATCGGCAGCGAAATCATGCCCATGGTGATGACGGAGGCCGCCACCGTGCCGGTGATGGCGCCCAGCACGGCGCCGACGACCACGACCGCGAAGGCCAGCCCGCCAGGCACGCCGCCGAACAGACGGCCGGTGCCTTTGAGCAGATCTTCGGCCAACCCGCATCGTTCCAGGATAGAGCCCATGAAAGTGAAGAAGGGGATGGCCAACAGCAGTTCATTGGAAATGATGCCGTAGAAGCGGAACGGCAGGCTCTCCATGAAGGCCGGTTCGAAATGGCCGGTGGCGATACCGATGGCGCCGAAGAAGAGACCCACGGCCGCCAGCGAGAAAGTGACGGGAAATCCGTAGAGCATGAACAGGATCATGCCGAGAAACATAGCGGGCGGGAGAATGCCGAATTCGAACATGGACGTTTCCCCTCACTGCATCGGTTTTTCGTAGGACGTGTCGATCTGCGACAGGCCCTGCAGCGCCGCGATGCGCTTAATCAGTTCGGAGAATCCCTGAATAGCCAGCATGCCGAACCCGACCACCAGCAAGATCTTCGCCGGCCAGCGGGTCAGACCGCCCGCATTCAGCGACTGCTCATTGCCCACGAACGATTGATAGAAAAACGGCCAGCAGAGATATGTGAACAGGATGGTGACGGGAAACAAGAACACAATGAGCCCGATAATATCCACCCAGAGCCGGGCCCGCGGTCCAAGCATGCCGTAAACCAGATCGACGCGAATATGCGCGTTCATTTTCAGTGTCTGCGAGGCGCCGAGCAGAACTATGCCCGCGAACATATACCACTGGATTTCCAGCCAACCGTTCGAACTCATCGAAAAGAGATAGCGCACAATCGCGTTGCCGGCCGAGATCAGGGCGCAGAACAGCACGAGGTAACTCGCGACCTGTCCGAATTTTCTGGAAACGGCGTCGATGCCGTTGCTCAAGGCGAGCAGAGCTTGCATGCGTCCTCCACTTATATCGTCGTCCGATCTTCGCCGGACATCGTTTCCCCGAAACTTGCATATCGGATGCGGCTCCTGCTGGAAAGACGGAAGGTTTAAGACGAAAGGCTAATACAACGGATCTTGCACATTTTCCCCAACCGGCCGGGGCGCGGTCCGCATCCGCGCCAGAACTCGGCAGCCAAATCGGTGGAAATCGCGGCGCGCCCTTGAATATCCATGCGTTCCATTCATAGATAGGCGCAAAAGACCGCGTCTGCGGTCGCACTCTCTCCAAGGATTTGTTGGAATGTCCGCTCGTCACACCAAGGTCTTGATCATCGGCTCCGGCCCGGCCGGCTACACCGCCGCCATTTATGCAGCCCGCGCAATGCTGCAGCCGGTGCTCATCGCCGGCATGGAGCAAGGCGGCCAGTTGATGATCACCACCGATGTCGAAAATTACCCCGGCTACGCCGACCCGATCCAGGGCCCCTGGCTGATGGAGCAGATGCTCGGCCAGGCCAAACATGTCGGGGCCGAGATCATCAACGACCTCGTCACCTCGGTCGACCTGTCCAGCCGCCCCTTCCATGTGACCACGGATTCCGGCCAGGCCTGGATCGCCGACACGATCGTCATCGCCACCGGCGCCAAGGCCAAGTGGCTGGGCATCGATTCCGAGAAGAAGTATCAGGGCTTCGGCGTATCCGCCTGCGCCACCTGCGACGGCTTCTTCTATCGCAACAAGGACGTGATCGTGGTCGGCGGCGGCAATTCCGCCGTCGAGGAAGCGCTGTATCTCTCCAACATCGCCAAGTCGGTCACCGTCGTGCATCGCCGCGACAGCTTCCGCTCGGAAAAGATCCTGCAGGAACGCCTGTTCCAGCGCGAGAACGTCTCGGTAATGTGGAACAGCGAGATCGCCGAGATCACCGGCGAGCAATTGCATCCGCCGATGCCCGCCTCGGTCACCGGTGTGAAGATCCGCAACGCCAGGACCGGAGAAATCACCGAACGGCCGATCGACGGCTTGTTCGTGGCGATCGGTCATGCGCCGGCCACCGAACTCTTCGCCGGCCAGCTGCGCATGAAGCCGAACGGCTATCTCTGGACCGCGCCGGATTCGACCGCGACGAATATCGAGGGCGTGTTCGCGGCCGGCGACGTGACCGACGACACCTTCCGCCAAGCGATCACCGCCGCCGGCATGGGCTGCATGGCGGCGCTCGAAGCCGAGCGCTATCTGGCCGGTCATTTGCACGTGGCGCAGGCGGCCGAGTAACAATGCGGGCCGCATCAGGCCATCTGGGGGAATGAATGTCGCTCGACTGGGACAAGCTGAGAATTTTCCACGCCGCTGCGGAAGCCGGATCCTTTACCCATGCCGCCGACAAGCTGCATTTGTCCCAGTCCGCCATCAGCCGGCAGGTCAGCGCGCTGGAAGCCGAGGTCAACACCAAGCTCTTCCATCGACACGCCCGCGGCCTGATCCTCACCGAACAGGGCGAACTGCTCTACCGCACCGCCCATGACGTGCTGATGAAGCTCGAAATGGTCAAGGTCCAGCTGACCGAGACCACGGAAAAGCCGACCGGCCGGCTGCGCATCACCACCACGGTGGGTCTCGGCCAGGGTTGGCTGACCGACAAGGTGCAGGAATTCCTGAGTCTCTATCCCGACATGCAGGTGCAGTTGATCCTCGACAACGAGGAGCTGGACGTGAACATGCGTCACGCCGATTGCGCCATCCGCCTGCGCGAGCCGCAGCAATCGGACCTGATCCAGCGCAAGCTGTTCACCGTGCATATGCATGTTTATGCCGCGCCGTCCTATATCAGCCGCTACGGCCAGCCGCAGTCGATCGAGGAGCTCGACCAGCATCGCATCATCACTTTCGGCGAGCCCGCGCCGAACTATTTGCTCGACGTCAACTGGCTGGAAATCGCCGGCCGCCCCGAAGGCAGTCCGCGGTCGCCGGTTCTGCAGATCAACAGCCTGACCTCGATCAAGCGCGCGGCGCTGCTGGGCATCGGCATCGCCATGCTGCCCGATTATATCGTCGGGCGCGATCCCGGCCTGGTGCAACTGGTGACCGATGCCGACATCCCGTCCTTCGACACCTATTTCTGCTATCCCAGCGAGATGAAGAACGCCGCCAAGCTGAAGGTTTTTCGCGATTTCATCGTCGCCAAGGCGCGTAACTGGAATTTCTGAGACCGCTGTAGAAGACGGCGATCGACGCCGATCGATCGAAAAGACGGCGCCGGACGAAAATAATCAGCATGAAAAGGTTTTTTTCGAGTGTGGCGCGTCTTTGTGCCGCAGCCAAAAAACACGTCATTTCAACCAATTGGAAACGGATCACTAACTATCATGCATGTTTTGCATGGCTGACATGCGCATCGAGTCCTTGCGCAATGCACATTTAAACATCATATCGCACACAGCTGATGCACATGGCGGTTTTCCTCCCAGTGCCGCCGTATCAGCTGTTCCCCTCTGGAGGTTTAAATTACCTTCACAACTATAAAGGGCCCGAGATTTCTCGTGGCCCTCTTTTTTTGCCCAAAATTCCCGCTCACGAAAACGGCCCCCGTGAGGGAGCCGCCGGTCTCTTTGGTCTGCGAGGCGATCAAGCGCCCGTACTGTCGGTCTCGGTGGTGGTGGTCGTGTTGAGCGTGTCGAGAATGGACTGCACATCCGAGACAGCCGAAGACGACGACGAGGAGGAGTCGTCGTCATCGTCGTCGCCGCCGATCGAGATGCGGGTGTTGGCGATGAAGCTTTGACGCGCGCTCTCGAATTCATCCAGCGTCACGCCGCCGCTCGAATCTTCGTCGAGAGCGTCGAACAGCGAGGCGGAGTCTTCATCGCTGACATCGTCAGGCTTGGCTGCGGCCAGTTCCTCGGCGCTGACAACGCCATCCTGGTCAGTGTCGAGCGCATCGAACACGGTGCTCGTGTCATCCTCGTCGGAGCTTCCGCCAGAAGGCGGCGGCCCCATCGGCGCAGAGCTCTCCATGCTCGAGCTGAACTGCTCTTCGGTGATCGATCCCGTGCCTTCCGTGTCGATCGTCTTGTAGAGTGTCAGCGCGTCCTCCTCGCTCATTCCGTCGGGACGGGCCGAGACAAATTCCGCCTGGGTCACGCTGCCGTCGGAATCAGCGTCCATTTCGTTATAGGCGTCCGACGACGAGAAGCCGAAGGACGAGCCGGATTGCATCTGCATCATCACGGCGACGGCATCGCCCGACATCCGCGAGAAGGGATCGGACGAGGACATGCCGCTCGTCATTTCGGTTTCAGAGACGGAGCCGTCGCCATCGCTGTCGAGCGAGGAGAACAACTTGCTCGACTGCTTGGAGGTAACGTCCGACGGCTTGCCCGCCGTGAATTCGTCCGACGACACCTTGCCGTCGCCATCGCTGTCGAGCTTGCTGAAGTTCGACTTCATCGAGGTCTGGTAATAATTATAGCTGCTGCTGGCAGAGGAAACACTGGTCATGAAGACCCTCCTTTTGGGTCGCCCGTTGCGCCTGAAGAGCGCGCCGCCGCGTCGAGAGCTGGCCGGCCGCCGCCTGAAAGCCGGTTCACGTCCTGTGTTTTCGCCTGACGACGCATCGCTCGTGATCGATGTTCCGGAACTGACTACAAGGAACAGGATCGGGCTAACCCGATTTGTGGAACAGCGTCAAAGCCCGGGAAAATGGAGACTTTTCGAAAAGCAGGGCGAAGGGAGAAAATCGACAATCCCACCCGCCACACGCAATGCGCGGGTTTTACAAATGCACGAAAAAGGGCGCGCCGGCTTCGACGCGCCCTTGTGAATGTCGTTGTCTTTCAGCGGCAGGCGGCGCAGAAGCGCTGAATGCGGCGGCAGGCTTCTTCGAGCTGGGCTTCGGACGTCGCGTAGGAGATGCGGAAATTGGGGCCGAGGCCGAAGGCCGAGCCATGCACCACGGCCACGCCTTCGGATTCGAGAAGCTCGGTCACGAAATCCTCGTCGGTGGCGATCACCTTGCCGGTGGGCGCCGTCTTGCCGATCAGGCCTGCGCAGGACGGATAGACGTAGAAGGCGCCTTCCGGCGTCGGGCAGGACAGTCCCGGCGCCTGGTTGAGCATGGAGACGACCAGATCGCGCCGACCCTGGAATACCTTCTTGTTCTGCTCGATGAAATCCTGCGGACCGTTCAGCGCCTCGAGCGCAGCCCACTGGGCGATCGAATTGGTGCCCGAGGTCTGCTGGCCCTGGATCATGTCCATCGCCTTGATCAGCTGCAGCGGGCCGGCGGCATAGCCGATGCGCCAGCCGGTCATGGCGTAAGCCTTGGAGACGCCGTTCATGGTCAGCGTGCGGTCGTAAAGGCCGGGTTCGACTTCGGCAGGCGTCGCGAACTTGAAGTCGTCGAAGGTCAGGTGCTCATACATGTCGTCGGTCAGCACCCAGACATGCGGATGGCGCATCAGCACGTCGGTCAGCGCTTTGAGTTCGGCATGGGTATAGGCCGCGCCCGACGGGTTGGACGGCGAGTTGAAGATGAACCACTTGGTCTTGGGCGTGATGGCATTTTCCAGGTCTTCCGGCTGCAGCTTGAACTTGGCTTCGATCGTGGTGTTGACGAACACCGGCGTGCCGCCGCACAGCGCCACCATTTCCGGGTAGGACACCCAGTAGGGCGCGGGGATCACGACTTCGTCGCCCGGATTCAGCGTCGCCATCAGCGCATTGAACAGGATCTGCTTGCCGCCGGTGCCGACGATCACCTGGGCCGCGGTGTAGTCGAGATTGTTCTCGCGCTTGTACTTCCTGGCGATGGCTTCACGCAGCTCGACGATGCCGGCGACGGCCGTGTATTTCGTTTCGCCGCGATTGATGGCGTCGATCGCCGCCTGCTTGATGTTGTCGGGCGTGTCGAAATCGGGCTCGCCCGCGCCGAGGCTGATGACATCGCGCCCCTTCGCCTTCAGCTCGCGCGCTTTCTGCGCGACGGCGATGGTTGCGGAGGGCTTAACGCGGGACAGAGCGTCGGCGAGGAAGGCCATTTCTGAATTCCTTGTCTGAGAGGCAATAAAAGGCACGGACTTATAGGCCCCGCGCCGGTCGGGATCAAGTCGACCGCGACCGGCAAAAGCCTGATATTCCGGCGCGCTGGACCCCATTTAAGGCTATAGTAACGGTCGTCTGCTACAACTACCGGGAATGTCATCAACTCTGCCGGGACACAATGACAGCAAGCAGCATCTTTTCCAAACTCAGCCGCCAGAGCGATGGGTCCTGGACTGCGGCTTACGGACCCTTCGTGCTGCAATCGGCCTTGCAGCCGATCTTCAGCCAGGACGCCGAGGGACATTTCGAAGTTCAGGCCTTCGAGGGACTGATCCGCCCCAGCAGGGGCGGAGATCCCGTGCGTCCCGCCGAGTTCTTCCCGGCCGTGACCCGCGACGACAAGGGCATGATCGACAGCCTCTGCCGCACCCTGCACATTTTCAACACCGGAGCGCTGGGTCGCGCCCGCGCCAAGCTGTTCGTCAATTTTCATCCGGGTCTCTTCGTGACCGACGCCGACATCCGGCGAGAAGTCGAAATGATGCGGCTGGCGGCCAATGAGGCCGGGCTCACGCCCAAACGCGTCGTGTGCGAAATCACCCAGAAGGAAAACGACAGCGCCGACATGCTGGCGCATTTCGTCGAGGAACTGCGCGCACGCGGCTTCATGATCGCCATCGACGAATACGGCGCCGATGAACGCGATGCGGCCCGCATGAAGCTGCTCAAGCCGGATTTCGTCAAATTCGAAGCGTCCTGGGTGAAGGAATTCCTCGAGAATTCGGCCGGCTACGCGCTGCTGGGCGTCATGGTTCGCCAGATCAAGGATCAGGGCGCCGTGCCGATCTTCGAAGGGCTCGAAGATCTCAGGCAGGCGGATCTCTGCCAAAACCTCGAAGTGCCGCTGCTGCAGGGCTATGCGCTGGCGCGCCCGGAAATCGCCCCGACCAGTTTCAACGACGAATTTCCCGAAACGAACGACGCCGCCGCCTTCGACACACGCCAGTCCCAGGAGCTTCAGCGATACGATCCGGCTCTGCATATGCCCAAGTCGATCTATTCGGCGCCGCCGCAGCTGGGCGGGCTTCGTCGCGCGACGGCCTTCGGCAAAAGGACGCGCTGATCGGGCGCCGCAGCGTCGCATCACCGGAACTGATGGTTCCGGCCGTCAAATTGCACAAATGTAAAATTGCTCTCGGGGTCGCGAACGCGTATCAGCAGGGATCAGCAGTCCCTCCGAGAGCGCCATGTCCCGTCTCAACGCCAATCTCATCCTCGTCCTGACCGCCGCCATCTGGGGCGCCGGCTTCGTCGCGCAGGACAGCGCCATGGCCCATCTCGGCGCGCTCTGGTTCGTCGGTTTGCGCTTTCTGCTCGCTTTCTTCGTGGCCTTGCCCCTTGCGCTTCGGGAGCACCGGCGGGTGACCGCTCCTCTCGCCCGCAAGGAGCTGCTCACATTCGCGCTGATCGGCCTCGCCCTGTTCGGCGGCGCCAGCACCCAGCAACTGGGTCTGCTCACGACATCGGTGACCAATTCGAGTTTCCTCACCGGCCTTTATGTGATCATCGTGCCGATCATGAGCGTGATCGTGTTGCGCAAGCTGCCGCATTGGATCGTCTGGCCGGCGGCGCTGCTTGCGACCACCGGCATCTATCACCTCAGCGGCGGAGATCTCTCCAAGCTGACCGTCGGCGATCTCCTGACCATCGTCTGCGCCCTGTTCTGGGCGACGCAGGTCCTGCTCGTCGGCATTTTCGCGCCTGGCAGCGAAAGGCCCATGGCGCTTTCCGCCGTCCAGTTCCTCGTCTGCGCCTTGGGCGGGTTGACGCTGGCGGCGTTTCTTGAGCCCATCGCCGGCAGCGACATTGTCGACGCCGCGCCGGAGCTTCTCTACGCCGGCCTGTTTTCCTCCGGCGTCGCCTTCATCCTTCAAGTCGTGGGGCAACGCTGGACCACCGCGCCGCAAGCGGCGATTTTCCTGTCGAGCGAGTCCTTGTTCGGGGCTCTGTTCGGAGCAATGCTGCTCGGCGAGCGCATGGGATGGGTCGGCTATATCGGCTGCGCCCTCATCTTCGTTGCTATGTTGCTGGTGGAACTCGTACCGGAATTTACAAAAAAACGCCGGCTATAGTAGCCGCGTGAAATAACCTTTAGATTTTTGCTTCAATCGCGAGCATGGCGTTCCGTTGCGGCAGCCGGGACATCACGTTTCGTGCCAATTTTGCATCAAACGTGAAAGTTTTGCTTGCCAAAATTGGGGATTGCCCGCAATCTCACCGCGTTCGGGCAATTTGCGAACAATGGGAAAACCTTGAGAATAACGCGCCGGAGGCGCAATAAGCTCCGGGTGTGTGGGAGACGGGTCGCCGATACCCATTCACGATAGTAGGACCTTTCCTCTAGTCGAAATATGCCTGCCAGCCCCTACGGGTTTCATGACATGCTGTCCGAACGCGCAAATAAGGACAGAGAGGAAAAGGGAACTGCTCCATGGCCGAAACTGGCACCGTTAAATTCTTCAACACCGACAAGGGTTTTGGGTTCATCAAGCCGGACAAGGGCGGCTCGGATATTTTCGTCCATATCACGGCAGTGCAGGCGTCGGGCCTGACCGGGCTGACCGAGAACCAGAAAGTTTCCTTCGACACCGAGCCCGATCGCCGCGGCAAGGGCCCGAAGGCCGTCAACCTCCAGGTGACCGGCTGATCCAGCCGCGGTTCAACCGTGTTTACGCGTGAGCGTCGCCGCCGAAATCCGGCGGGCGGCGCTTCTTTGTTGATGACCGGACGTCACTTTTTCTCCTCATTTCGTTCAGCCACGGTTCATTGATCCGATCCTAGGGTCGCGCCATTGAAATTCGACTGTTGCCCAAGAGGGAAAACGATGAACCGTCTTGTCAAATCCGCCATCCTCGGCGCAGCTGCGCTTGCCGCAACCGCGGGCTCCTTCCAATTCGCGAGCGCCGGCGGTCGTGATTATTACTGGCGGCACGCGCCGCGCCATCACCATCATGGCGACGCCGTCGCAGCCGGCGTGATTGGTCTGGCGGCCGGCGCCATCATCGGCGGCGCGCTGGCCGCCGATCCGGAACCGGAGGTGATCTATCGTCCCCGCCGCGTCTATGTGGAACCGGAGCCCGTCTATGTCGAACCGGCGCCGCGTCGCGTCTATGTCGAACCGGCGCCCCGAGACGTCTACGCCGAGCCCGATACGCTGGACGAAGACTACGCCGCGCCGGCGCAGGATGAGGACTATTATCCCGCGCGCCCTGCCCGCAGACAGGTCGACGCCTCCGCCGCGACGCTTCAGCCCTGGACCGCGCGCTGGCGCGCTTATTGCGCGGAGCGCTACCAGTCCTTCAACGCCCGCACCGGCACCTATCGGGGCTATGACGGCCAGGATCATTTCTGCACCGGCGCATAACCACAGTCGAATGAATGAGAAAAGGCCCCTCCCGGGGCCTTTTCGCGATCCGTTCGGTCTCGACTTCAGAGGCCCTTCAGGAAAGGATTGCTCCGACGCTCGTCGCCGATCCGGCTGCCGGGCCCATGGCCGCAGATGAAGCCGACCTCGTCTCCGAGCGGGAAGACCTTGTCGCGGATGGAGTCCAGCAATTGCTGGTGATCGCCGCCCGGCAGGTCGGTGCGGCCGATCGAGCCGTTGAACAGCACGTCGCCGAGATGGGCGAAATTCTGGTCGCGGTTGAAGAAGATGACATGCCCCGGCGAATGGCCGGGCGCGTGATAGACCTCGAACACATGCTCGCCGAAGGACACGGTGTCTCCCTCGTCGAGATAGCGGTCGGGCGTGCAATTGCGCATGCCGCTTGCCCCGAAGGCGCTCATCCGCGCCTCGATCTGGTCCATCAACGGCTGGTCCGCCTTATGGGGGCCGATGATGTCGACGCCCAGCGCCTCCTTGAGCTCCATTGCGCCGCCGGCGTGATCGAGGTGACCATGGGTGATCCAGATCGCTTCGAGTTGGATGCCGTTTTCCTGCAACGTCTGCAGGATCACCTCGACGTCGCCGCCGGGATCGACGATCACGCCCTTCATCGTATCCTGATCGAACAGCACCGTGCAGTTCTGCTCGAAGGGGGTGACGGGAATGATCCCCGCTTGCAGCTTGGCCATGCGCCTACTCCTGATTCATGCTCCGGAGGGCGATGATAAAACATGCCGAGAGATATTTGTCGCCTGCCGCGCTTGCCGGCGCTGCAAAAAGATCTCTACCTGCGCCGTCGATCAGATGTCGGCGTCGGCCATTTCCATCGTGTTGATCGGCGATGCGCCCAGGCTCGCGGTGGTGATCAGGAGCGCGAAGACGCTCATGCTGAACGCAGCGACGATGGCGACCAGAGGGCGAAGTTGACGGGCAACGGAAACGTCCGGATTGCTGATATGATTCATGGCTTTAAGTCCCTATCCTTGCACTGACCGCAACGCGCGGCGACGAAAATGGCTCCCCGACAGTCGCAAAAAAATTCGATGTGTGACGTCACCGGGGGAACAGGCGGCGGCGCGGTCCATCGCTGGTCATCGACAAGGCCATGATGTAACCTCGCTGGGAAAACGGCGGGCAGGCTCAATCTATTCGTCGTCTGCCCGAAAACAGACGTTTTGCGCATGCGCGACGATTTCGGACGATAAGGGCTGGAAATTGCGTCAGTGATGCTGACATAACATCCCGGCGCGACGAGCGGCAAACGCGGTGACCAAGAATGAAGGCAGACAGGATGGACGTAGCGGCTGATCTCGTGACCGATCGCATGGATGGCGGCGGCGATATCGATTTCGAGATGATCGAACTGCTGTTCTTCGCCTATCGCGATTTCATCTCCGACCCCGACGCGATCCTGGAAAAGAGCGGCTTCGGCCGCGCGCATCACCGAGTGGTCCATTTCGTCAATCGCCGTCCGGGCATGACGGTGGCGGATCTGCTCGACACGCTCAACATCACCAAGCAGTCGCTCGCCCGGGTGCTGAAGCAGTTGATCGATTCCGGCTACATCGCCCAGCGGGAAGGGCCGGACGACCGCCGCCAGCGACGGCTCTATCCGACCCAGGCGGGCCGCAGTCTCGCCCTCGCCCTCGCACGGCCGCAATCACGGCGCATCGCGGGCGCTCTCGGCGGCGCCGACGACGAGACGCGCGGCGCCGTTCTCGCCTTTCTGAAGGGCATGTGCGACAAGGAGGACCAGCCGTGACCGAGATGCGAACACTCGACGACGACGCCCCGCATCTGCTGATCGTCGACGACGACCGGCGCATCCGCGAATTGCTGCAGAAATTTCTGGCCGGCAAGGGCTTCCGGGTCACGGTGGCCGCAGACTCCGCCGAGGCGCGCCGCAAGCTCGAAGGCCTCGATTTCGACCTGATGGTGGTCGATGTGATGATGCCGGGAGAAAACGGCATCGCGCTGACGGGCTCTCTGCGCGACATCCGCAATATCCCGGTGATCCTGCTGACCGCGCGATCGGAAGCCGATTGGCGCATCGCCGGCCTCGAAGCGGGCGCGGACGATTATCTCGCCAAGCCGTTCGAACCGCGCGAACTGGTGCTGCGCATCAACAATATCCTCAAGCGCTCCACCAATCCGACCAAGCCCAAGATCGACCAGCTGATTTTCGGCCCGTTCAACTTCAATCTGGTCAAGAAGGAGCTTCGCCGCGGCGCATCGATCATCGGCCTCACCGGCCGCGAGCAGGAGATCATGATGATCTTCGCCGCCAATGCCGGCCAGACTATTCCGCGGCACGAACTCTCCGGCGGCGGCGGCGATGTCGGCGAGCGCACCATCGACGTTCAGATCAATCGCCTCAGGCGCAAGATCGAGGACGATCCCGCCAATCCGGTCTGGCTGCAGACGGTGCGCGGCATCGGCTACAGACTGTCGCTGGACCAGAACGGATGAGCGCGCCCGAGGCTTCGGACGACGCCCTGCGCCCCGTCTATTGCGAGGGCGCCTTCAGTCGCTTCATGCGCCGCAACCTGCCGCGCGGCCTGTTCGCGCGCTCGCTGCTGATCGTGATCATCCCGATGGTGCTGTTGCAGGGCGTCGTCGCCGCCGTCTTCATGGAGCGTCATTGGCAGATGGTCACCGAACGGCTCTCCGCCGCCGTCACCCGCGACATTTCCGCGATCATCGATGTGATGGAAACCCTTCCCTCTCCCCAGATCGAAAGCGACGTCGTCCGCATCGCCGGTCGCCGGCTCGGCCTGCAGGTGCATATTCTCTCCGACGACGATTTGCCCGCCCCGAAGCCCGCGCCGCCATTTTCCATTCTCGACCAGATCCTCTCCGAGCAGATCAGCGAACAGATCCGCCGTCCTTTCTGGCTCAACACCAGCAATGACGAGCGCACGGTGGAAGTGCGGATCAAGCTCGGTCCGAAGCGTATCCTCAGCGTGGTGACGCGCCGCGATCGCGCCTACGCGTCCAACACCCATATCTTCATCATCTGGATGGTCGGCGCCTCGCTGGTGCTGCTGCTCATCTCCATCCTGTTCCTGCGCGGCCAGATCCGCCCGATCGTCGCCTTGACGCGGGCCGCCGAGAGCTTCGGCAAGGGGCAGAAGCCGGCCGAGCCTTTCATTCCCAGAGGGGCCGACGAAGTGCGCCGCGCCGGCTACGCTTTCCTGCAAATGCGCGAGCGCATCGAGCGGCAGATCGAACAGCGCACCGCCATGCTCAGCGGCGTCAGCCACGATCTGCGCACCATTCTCACCCGCTTCAGGCTGGAACTCGCGGTGGCTGAAACGCCCGCGGACCTCGAAAACCTCAATCGCGACATCGACGACATGGACAGCATGCTCGAAGGCTATCTCGCCTTCGCCCGCGGCCAGATCGAGGAGGCGCATGGCGAACTCGATCTCACCAAGCTCTTCTCTCAGCTCGAGGAAAACGCCTTGTTGCACGGCAAGGAACTGACCTCTTCGGTCGCGGGGGCGACCATGGTGCATGTCCGGCCGATGGCCTTTTCACGTTTGGTCACAAATCTCGTCGCCAATGCATGGCGCCATGGCCAGACGATCCGGATCGAGGCGCGCAACACCGACCGTTTCCTGACCGTGACTGTGGACGATGATGGTCCGGGCATTCCCGAAGCGATGCGGGAAGAGGTGTTCAAGCCGTTCTTCCGGCTGGACGAGGCGCGCAATCTCGATGCGTCGGGCACCGGCCTCGGCCTCGCCATCGTGCGCGACATCGCCCGGGGTCACGGCGGCAACGTCACGCTGTCGGAGAGCCCGCTGGGCGGCCTTCGCGCGACGATCCGTATCCCGGTCTGATTTCAGCGATTGTAGATTTCGCAGGGCACCAGTTCGAAGAAACCGCGGCGGATATTGTGACGATGCAACGCATCGATCCGGCGCGGATGTTTCTCCCGGAGCGCATCCAGCGGCGCGAGCAGCGCGCCGTCGCGGCCGAAATGCCGATCGAGGATCTCCACGATGCGGCGGTTCGGCCAGGGCTTGTGAACGATCGACAGGAAGGCGTCGAAAGCCTCCGCCTCACGGCCCGGTCCGGCGCGATGGGCGATCAGCGAATAGGCGAACGCCGTCGAACGCGAAATGCCGGCATGGCAGTGAACGAGGATGCGGGCGTCGTGGCGCTCGGCGGCCGCACGCACCGTCTCGAACAGGCTGACGACCAGATCGGGAAAGTGGCCGGTCTCCAACATGTTTTCCTGGTCCCGCAGCCGCGCCACGACGTGTTCGGCGCCGGAAATACGCGGCACATGTTCGTCGGCGATGCCGGGATCGAGCAGGGAAATCACATGCGTCGCGCGCCATTCCCGCGCAACTTCGGTGGCGCGCGGCAGGCAGGACACTTTGAATTTCTCGTGAATGGCGCTGAGCGGCATGGCGGCCTCCGGTCGGTTCATCGCGGCGCGATGTAGCGCAGGAATAGGAAGGAATTGCGTCAGATCAGTTTCTGGCCGTTCGGAACGGCTGCATCCGGACGCGCCAGCACGATCGCGCCATCCGCGTCGGCAAAGCCCAGCGTCAGGCATTCCGACATGAATGGACCGATCTGGCGCGGCGGAAAGTTGACGACGCCGAGCACCTGCCGCCCGACCAGCGACTCCGGCGTATAATGGGCGGTGATCTGCGCCGACGATTTCTTCAGGCCGATCTCGGGCCCGAAATCGATGACGAGCTTGATCGCCGGCTTGCGCGCCTCCGGAAAGGGCTGGGCGTCGACGACCGTGCCGACGCGAATGTCGACGCGCTCGAAATCGGCGTAGGAAATCTGTTCCGTCATGACCTCAGCCCGCCAGTTCTTCGGCGCGGTCGCGCGCGGCCTTAATGGCGATGTCGAACAGCGGCTGCATGCCGTCTTCGGCCATCAGCACGGCGAGCGCCGCGGCCGTGGTGCCGCCGGGAGAGGTGACGTTCTTGCGCAATTCGGCGGCTTCGCCGGGCGACTGGTGAAGCAATTCACCAGCGCCCGACACTGTAGCTCGCGCGAGACGCATGGAGAGGTCCGCCGGCAGACCGAGTTTACGGCCTGCCTCCGCCATGCACTCGACGAGATGAAACACATAAGCCGGGCCGGAGCCGGAAACGGCGGTCACGGCGTCGATCAAAGCTTCCGTCTCGACCCATTCGACCGGACCGGAGACCTTGAGCAGCGCATCCACCGCGGCGCGCTGCTCGGATGTCACATGTTCGTTGGCGAAGGCGCCGGTCACGCCGCGGCCGATCATGGCCGGCGTGTTGGGCATGGCGCGCACCATGGCCGCCTCGCCGAGATTGGCCTCGATGAAGCCGAGCGTCTTGCCGGCGGCGACCGAAACGATGATCGTGTCAGGTCCGACCAACGGCCTGTAGGCAGGCAGCACTTCGCCCATCACCTGCGGCTTGACCGCGATGAACAGCACGCCCGCCTTCACGCCTTTCGGCGGTTCGGACACGAAACCGATGCCGGCGTCGGACAGCCGCGCCTTCATCGGCCCCTGCGGGTTGGGATCGGCGGCGATGATGGTCTGCGGCGCAATTCCGCTGCGCACCCAGCCGAGCGCCATGGCGCCGCCCATATTGCCGGCGCCGATGAGGATGATGGGGCCTTTGATCGCGCTCATGCTTCGCCGACCGTCTCGAACCTGACGGCGTCGATGGCGGCCTGCGCGCCCATGCCGGACCAGACGACGAATTGAAACGCCTGGAAATAGACTTCGCAAGTGTCGATCGACGACGCCAGCATCGCCTCGACCTGCCGACCCGTAGGCTCGAGCCCGCCCGACAGCAGGAGCGACTGGCGGAAGATCACCGACTCCGCCTTGTTCCACACGTCAAAATGGCCGAGCAGCATGTCGCCGTTGATGATGGCGACGAGCTTGTTGACCTCCGCGAGCCGCGCCTCGGGAATGCGCAGGTCGAAGGCGCAGGAGAAATGCAGCGCCTCGAATTGCTCCATCCAGGAAAAGGACACGTAATAATCGGTCCAGCGCCCTGCGACGGTCATGGCGATCTCGTCGTCGGCGGAACGCTCGAAGGACCAGTCGTTGGTGTCGGCGACGAATTCGATCATGTCCACCGGATGGGACTGTCGCTCGACCTTGATATCAAAAAGGCTCATGCTGCACCTGAAGAGTGACAATTCTCGACCCTCCGCGAAAGCGGCAACGCCGTCGCGGGGGCAAATGTTTAAATTCTAGGAATGACCCGCGAGGCGACGCACTGAGTATGAGCTTACTACCCTGCCCGGAACTTGCGTCTTTCGCTTCGAATCATCTTGTAAAATCAGTCTATAGCGCCGGATTCGCGTTTCCAGCCCTGTACTTTCGAATTTGCGCGGACCCCGGTTAGAAAAGACTGATATTCAGATTCAACAGCCAAACTTAACCGACTCTCCGAAAAGGATTTTTCGATCCTTTCCACAGGCCGCAAAAAACTGCTGAAAACAAAATCGGCGGGCTGTGGATAAACCACACCCGCCGATTTAACCGGTCATAAACCCTATAAGTGTCTGGATTTATTCTCCAGACCCACCCAGCTTCGCTTCGAGCGCGGCGATGCGCGCGGCGAGCGCGTCGTTTTCCTCGCGAGCCTTGACCGCCATTTCACGAACCGCTTCGAATTCTTCGCGCTTGACGAGATCCATGCTGTTCAGCCAGCGCTCGGCCTGCGCCTTGAAAGCCGTTTCGACTTCCTTGCCAACGCCCTGGACCGCGCCGGCCGCGTCGGTCATCAGCTTGGCGAAATCGTCGAGAATGCGGTTGGGTCCCGTGGTCATTTGAGCCTCCGAAAACGGAATGAATGCATGAACCGGAGGTAGGCAATGGCCCCTCGCGATGCAAGGAATTTCGGCCCTGCGCGGCAAAAAATCCCGACTTCCGCCTCCCGCCTCTGTCCTGCCGGAGCAACCATGCTATAAGCCGCGCTTTCCGAGAACAAGACTTGCACGGAGCGAGCCATTGACCGAGACGCTGTACAATCTCGCCATTCTCCCCTTTCCCGACATCGATCCGGTCGCCCTGTCGCTCGGGCCGATCTCGGTCAAGTGGTACGGAATTTCCTATGTGGTCGGCATTCTCCTGGGCTGGGCCTATGCTCGCAAGATCGTCACCACCCCGCGGCTGTGGCGCAACGACAAGCCGGCGATGACGCTGAACGACATCGATGATTTCGTCTTCTGGGCGGCGATCGGCATCGTGCTGGGCGGGCGTCTCGGCTATATCCTTTTCTATGATCTCGACAGCGTGCTGGCCGAGCCGCTGCGAGCGATAGAGATCTGGAACGGCGGCATGTCCTTCCATGGCGGCATCACCGGCACCACCATCGCCATGATCCTGTTCGCCCGCCGTCGCGGCATCCGCGTGTGGTCGCTGTTCGACGTCGTCGCCACAGTCTGCGTCACCGGCCTGTTCATGGGCCGCATCGCCAATTTCATCAACGGCGAATTGTGGGGCAAGATCACCAATGTCCCCTGGGCCGTGGTGTTTCCCGGTCAGGAGCCCTTCGCGCGGCATCCGAGCCAGCTCTATGAAGCGGGCCTGGAAGGCGTTGTCACCGGCCTCATCCTCGCCGCGCTCGTCTTCCTGCGCGGCAGCCTGAAGACGCCCGGCTTCACCGCCGGCGCATTCGTCTGCCTCTACGCGCTGTCGCGGATCGCGGTGGAATTCGTGCGCGAGCCGGACAAGCAGCTCGGCTATCTCGCCGGCGGCTGGCTGACCATGGGCATGGTTCTGTCGCTGCCCATGCTGTTGCTCGGCCTCTGGGCGATGGCGCGCGCCAGACGCGCCGCCGGTCGGGAGTTCGCCGACGCATGACGACGCCGCTTCGAGAGAAAATCCGCGCCATCATTCGCGCCAACGGCCCGATTTCGATCACCGACTATTTTGCGCTCTGCCTCGCCGATCCGGAATACGGGTATTACAAGACCCGCGATCCCTTCGGTCGTGGCGGCGATTTCGTCACGGCTCCCGAAATCAGCCAGCTGTTCGGCGAGATGATCGGCGTCTTCTTCGTGGAAGCCTGGCGACGCCATCTGAAGCCGATCGACAAGCTGCGCATCGCCGAGATCGGCCCGGGCCGCGGCACGATGATGGCCGACATTCTCCGCACCATCGAACGTCTCGAACCGGAACTCTATGCGGCGGCCTCCGTGCATATGATCGAGACCAGTCCGACGCTGCGCGACATCCAGGCGAAGACGCTGGCCGACCATGCCGGCAAGACCGAATGGAGCGAGACCTTCGACGCGATCCCCGAGGGCTTCCTGTTGCTGGTCGCCAACGAATTTTTCGACGCGGTGCCGATCCGGCAATTCGTCAAGACGCCGAACGGCTTTCGCGAGCGGCTCGTCGGGCTCGACGCCGATGATCAACTGACCTTTGCGGTGGGGGTCGCGGGCGTCGACCCGATCCTGCTGCCGCCCGACCATCGCGAGGCGCCCATGGGCGCCGTGGCGGAGCTCGCCCCGGCGCGGGCGGCGATCATGCAGGCGATCTCCGAACGGCTGTTCCGCACCGGCGGCGTCGGCCTGATCATCGATTACGGCCATGTCGAACAGGGTTTCGGCGATACGCTGCAGGCGATCTATCGCCATGCCTATGATCCGCCGCTCGCCCATCCCGGCGAAGCCGATCTGACCAGCCATGTCGATTTCTCCGCGCTCGCCGATGTGGCGCGTCACTGCGCCGTTCACGTCGCGGGCCTGGGCAGCCAGGGCGATTTCCTGCTCGGCCTCGGCCTCGCCGACCGCGCCGGCGCGCTCGGCGCAGGCAAGGACGCCTCCCGACAGGAAGAAATCGTGTCGGCGGTGCGCCGCCTGGCGGGCGATGGCGAAAACGAGATGGGCGAACTCTTCAAGGCGCTGGTGGTGACGAGCCCGGCGGTGGATCTTCCGCCGTTCCAGAGTTGACTCGCCTCCCGCGACGCTGCAAACATCCGCCAGCCTCACGGTGACTGCGTCGCGCGACCCCGCCCCTCCGATCGACAGAGTTTGACAAGGCTGCCCTTCCCGATGACCCATGAAGATTTCCAAGGCGTCCGGCCTATCCAAAGCGCGCTGTTGTCGGACACGGCAGGCGCCGCGATCGAACACGGCTTCTTCACCCGCAAGGGCGGCGTTTCCGAAGGACTCTATTCCGGACTCAATGTCGGCCTTGGCTCGAAGGACGCGCCCGCGGCCATCCAGGAAAATCGCAGCCGCGTCGCGGCCTGGTTCGGACGTGACGTCGGCGATCTCGCCACGCTCTACCAGATCCATTCCGCCGACGTCGTCACCGTCGACGCCGCCAACAAGAGCGAGCGCCCGCAGGCCGACGGCCAGGTGACGTCGACCCCCGGCATTGTGTTGGGCGTTCTGACCGCCGATTGCGGTCCTGTGCTGTTTGCCGATCGGGAGGCCCGCGTCATCGGCGCGGCGCATGCCGGCTGGAAGGGTGCGCTCGACGGCGTGCTCGAAGCCACGATCGAGGCGATGATCGCGCTCGGCGCCCGCCGCGAGCGGATCGCGGCCAGCCTCGGCCCGTCTATATCGCAGGCCAGTTACGAAGTCGGCCCGGAATTCGTCGCCCGCTTCGTCGCCGTGGACCCCGAATGGTCGCGCTTCTTCGAACCGTCCGAAAAGACCGGGCACAGCATGTTCGACCTGCCAGCCCTGACCGTCGAGCGGTTGAGAGCCGCAGGCGTGCAGGCGGAAAATATCGACCGATGCACCTATGCCGACGAGGAGAATTTCTTCTCATATCGCCGCGCGACGCATCGCAAGGAAGACGATTACGGCCGGCAGATCTCGGCCATCATGATCAGGGAGCACTGACTATGGCGCTGCATTTCTCACGCGACGAATTCGCCGCGCGTCTCGAACTCCTGAAGGCGCGGATGAAGGAAGAGCGGCTCGACGCCATGTTGCTCTTCGCCCAGGAAAGCATGTATTGGCTGACCGGCTACGACACGTTCGGCTACTGCTTCTTCCAGACGCTGGTGGTGAAGGCCGACGGCCAGATGGTGCTGATGACCCGTTCGGCCGATCTGCGCCAGGCGAAACTGACCTCGACCATCGAGGACATCCGGATCTGGATCGACCGCGCCAATGCCGATCCGGCTGCGGATCTCAAGAACCTGCTGATGGAACTGGATCTGCTCGGCGCCCGCATCGGCGTCGAATACGACACCCACGGCCTGACCGGCAAGAACGCCCGGCTGCTGGACAATCAGCTGACATCGTTCGGCACGATCCTCGACGCCTCCTATGTCGTCAGCCGCCTCCGTCTGGTGAAGTCGCAGGCCGAGATCGACTATGCGACCCGAGCCGCGGTCCTGGCCGACGACGCGCTCGAAGCGGCGCTGCCGCTGATCAAGCCCGGCGCCAACGAGGCCGACATTCTCGCCGCCATGCAAGGCGCGATCTTCTCCGGCGGCGGCGATTACCCCGCCAATGAATTCATCATCGGCTCGGGCCCCGACGCGTTGCTCTGCCGCTACAAGGCCGGCCGCCGCGTGCTCGACCAGGTCGATCAACTGACGCTGGAATGGGCCGGCGCCTACGCCCATTATCACGCCGCGATGATGCGGACGATCGTGATCGGCAAGCCCACCGACCGCCAGAAGGAACTCTACGCCGCCGCCCGCGACACGATCGAGGCGATCGAACAGGTGCTGGCGCCCGGCTCGACCTTTGGCGACGTGTTCGACACCCATGCGCGCATCATGGACGAACGCGGGCTGGCGCGTCATCGGCTCAACGCCTGCGGCTATTCGCTCGGCGCCCGCTTCTCCCCTTCCTGGATGGAGCACCAGATGTTCCACATCGGCAATCCCGAGCCGATCCTGCCGGGCATGACGCTTTTCGTGCATATGATCATCATGGATTCGGAGACGGGTGTCGCCATGACCCTGGGTCAAACCTATCTCACCACCTCCGGTCCGGCCAAATGCCTGAGCCGGCTCGGCCTCGACCTTTTGTCGGTGTGAAGTTTGCGGAATTGACAGACCGACGCGCTCGCCGTCATAAACTTGTAGTGGACGGCGAGCGGGAGTCGACGATGCAGCGATACGGATGTCTGGCGATCCTCGGTTCGGCGCTGATCGCCCTGTCGGCCTGCAACTCCACCGATGCGCTGACGCCGAAGGCGGACATTCCCAACGCGCCCGCCGCGAGCGAGCAGACGGTTCCCGTCGACCCCTCATCGGATGCGCCACCGACCCGGCAGGCGTCTGCGCAGCCGCAGGCCGGCCTGCCCCCGATCGACGACGGCGACGATCCTTCACCGCCCCAGAATACGCTCGAAGCTCAGGCGCAGGCTCTGCAGGGCGGTCAGGCCAATCCCGCCGCCGCCGAGCCGGTCGCGGCTACCCCGGCCGCGCCCCGCGCCAACAACGGGACTCTCGGCGCAAATCTCTACCGCACAGACGGCGCAGCGCCGGCGACGCCCAGCATCTATTCCAATCAGCCGGTCAAGGGCGCGATCCGCTTCATGCCGATCATCGGCGCGCCGATCGCTGCGGTGACGCCGCTGTCGCGCGAACTCGGAACCTCGGCCCGAGGCAACGGCCTGACCATCAAGGGGTCGAACGATCAGAACGCCGAACATGTGCTCAAGGGCTATCTGTCCGCCTTTTCGGATGGCCAGCGGGTGACAGTCATCTATGTCTGGGACGTGCTCGACAATGCAGGCGCCCGCCTGCACCGCATCCAGGGACAGGAAATCGTGCCTGCCAAGGGCGCTGACGCCTGGAGCGCCGTGCCGCCCGAGGTCATGCAATCGATCGGTTCGGCCACCATCGCCTCCTATATGAAGTGGCGAGAGAGCCAGGGCTGATCACTCAAACATGAGCGATCGGTGCGTCGCGCCGCCGGCCATGGCGCCGTCGCCGACCGCGAACGACACCGATCCCACCATGCGGGCGACGTCCCCGCAGGCGAAGACGCCGGCCACGCTGCTCTCCATCATCGGGGAGACATCGATATAGCGCCCCAGCGGCCCCTCCTTGAAGGCGCAACCCAGTTGATCGGCGATCGGCGACGACGGAACCGTCGTCGGCGCGGTGAACACGCCGGCGAAAGACAGGCGTCGCCCGTCGGCGAGCACGATGTCGGCCTCGCCTTCCAGCGCCGAAATGAGGGCGTGTTCCACCCGGGTTCCCCGGGCTGCGAGCGCCTCTTCTTGCTGAGGGTCGGGCGTGAAGCGACCATTGGTGAACAGCGTGGTCTCGCCCCAATCCGGCAGCATCAGCGCGTGATGCATCGATATGTCCCCGACGGCGATCACGGCGATCCTGCCGCAATCGAGTTCATAGCCATGGCAATAGGGGCAGTGGAACACATTCCGTCCCCAGCGCTCGGCGAGGCCGGGAATTTCGGGCAGAATGTCCTTCACGCCGGTGGCCAGCACCAGCCGCCGGGCCTGCACGGCGGAGCCGTCGTCGAGCAGGACCGAAAATTCGTTCTTCTCGCCGCGCGCGCTTTCCGCCCTGCCGTGATGAATGCCCACATTGGGATAAGCCAGCACCTGCGCCCGGGCCTCTTCGACGATCTCGGCCGGAGGGCGACCATCCTGGCCGAGGAAACCGTGCGACGTCGATGCGAAGCGATTGCGCCGGAGACCGGCGTCGACAATCAGCACGTTGCGACGGGCGCGGGCGAGCTGCAGGCTCGCCGCGAGGCCGGCGTAACTGCCTCCGATGACGACGACATCATAAAGCGACATGGACATGATCCTTCTTGAGCGCCTGGAAGCGGCGATGGAAATCCTCGGAAAGCTGGGCCAACGTGACCGCGCCCAGTCGGGCGACCAAGATCGCCTCGGCCTCGCGAAACGCATCGTCCAGAGCGCTGTTGACCGCCTGTTCGACCAGGCAGCCGGGGCTTTCGTTGCGGTTGCCGATCGCAAACGGCGCAGGCGCGCCGATGGCTTGGTAGACATCGAGCAGGCTGATCTCGGCGAGCGGGCGCGCCATGACCCAGCCGCCGCCGTGGCCCTTGGAGGACGTCACGAAGCCGGCTTCCCTGAGGCCCGACATGATCCGCCTGATCACCACCGGATTGGAGTCCATATGTTTGGCCAACTGCTCCGAGGTCACGGGCGCCTCGGATTGAGCCATGTGCAGAATGGCGTGCAGCACGCCGGACAGTCGCGAATCTCTTTTCATGTAACTTTATATGTTGCGTGAAACGGTCGATTCAAGTGGCCGGAAAAAATTCGGTTCATGCCTCTTTCCGTCCAAATCTCGCCCATCTAAAACCTTAGTCAGGGTGAGACAGGGCCCCTTTGCACCCCAGGAGTTGACCGACAGTGGCGGAGATCGACATCAAGCAGGACGCCGAGACGGGCGTCGCCACCATCACCATCAAGGACCCGCCGGACGGCGAAACCCGATTCAGGCTGCGCGACGTCGCCTCCGGGAAATTTCTGTCGAAACGAGGCTGGAGCAAGACCGCCAACTTCCTGCCCGGCGACGCCGAGATCGTCGAGGGACAAGCCCGGCTGACCTTGGACGCCGATCTCGCCCGCAGGATCCCCGCTTTCGCGGCCCTCGAAATCGAAGCGCCGGCGGCGGCTTTTGTGCAGCCGGTCATCTGGACCGGCGGCAAGGACGCGCCGCCGGCCGTGGCGGACGCCGTCGAGAGCGATGACGAGGAGACCAAGGACGACGGCCTCGCGGCGATCGGCCTCGTTCCACTCGCAGCGTCTGCCGAAGCCGACGGCGATGCGACATCCGAAAGAGGCGAAACCGAAACGGCCCCCGCTGCAGAAGCGCCGGACGCCGAGACGCCAGCCGTCGCGCCGATTTCCGCCGCCGCCACGCTCGCCCCCGGCAAGGATGACGCCCAGACCATCGACAGCGCGGCGAAAGACGAAGAGGTTGTCTCCGAGGCGCCCACGATCGCGCCCAGCCTGTCCCAGGACCGTCCTCGCCTCGCCGGCGACAAGCCGGAAGACCATCAGCCCTCGCGCTGGCGTCCGACGGCGATCGCGGCCTGTGTTTTCCTTCTTCTCGGCGCCGGCCTCGGCTATGCGCTGTCCAGCGGTGACGGCGGCGCCGCAGCCGGCAATACCAACGCCAACAGCGCCGTCATCGCCGAAGGCAAGATAGACGATCTCCAGAAACGCGCCGATCAGGCGGCGCAGGAACGCGACAAGGCGCGGGAGGAACTCGCCGCCGCGCAGAAGGCGCTCGATGACCTCAAGGCGCAAGCGCCCGCTCCGAGCGCCGAAGCCCCCGCGCCGGACGAAGACGTCGAAAAAGCCAATGCCGCGCTGCTCGAGCGCAGCAACCAGTTGCGTGAGGCTCAGGCCAAGATCTCGGTGCTGACGGTGCAGCTCGAAGCCCTGCAGAAAGTAGCCGCCGACGCCGCTTCCGCCAAACTCGAGCGGCAGCAACTCGCCGACAAGGTGACGCAGCTCACATCCGATCTCAACGCGGCCCGCAACGCCCCGCCGGCCGAAGACGAAAGCGACGCCTCCCAGGCAGCGACGCCCTCCGCGCGCGAACAGCAGCTCGAGGCGGAGGTCGCCAGCCTGCGGGAGGAGCGCGATCTGTTCCAGACTCAGCTGAACAAGCTCAATGACAGCATGACGGCGCTCAAGGCCGACAAGGACACGCTCGAAACCCAGATCGCCTCTCTCAAGACGCCGCAGGCCGGCGGCGAGGCGGCGAGCGCGCCCGAAACGCCGATCCCGGGGTCGACCGGCATCTGGGGCGCCGCCTCCATCGATCAGGCCGGCGTTATCTACTCGGTGCAGAACCAACAGGGCGAAGGCGAAGCGCGGCAGGCGGCGGCGAGCAAATGCACGAGCCAGTCCCGGTTCCGCTGCGAGCCGCTCCTGACCTTCTCGAACGCCTGCTTCAGCGTCGCGCGCTTCCAGGGCGAAGCGCCCGCAGGCGACAACTTTGCCTATTTCGTCCATGAAAACAAAAGGGTGGCTATCCGCACCGCGCTCAAGCATTGCCGCGGCCTCGGCGCGCTCTGCGACACCCGCTTCACCGCCTGCTCGCCCGACGCGTCGGCCCAGGCTTCCGCCGACTGACCCTCTGCAAGACCACATCCGCGAGATGGGTCGGAGACCGGCGCGCAAACAATCGGCGCCGGTTTACCGCGTTGCAAAACAGCGGGGGGATTCGTCGGAATCCCCTTGCATTCACGGCAAAGCCGGTTATTAAGCCGGCATCCGGCATGAAAACAGGCGGCAGGTCATGAAGGTTTTTTCGGGCAATTCCAACCGGCAACTGGCCGAGTCGATCTGTTCCTATTTGAAGGTTCCACTCGGCAAGGCAAGCGTCCGGAGATTTGCCGACCAGGAAATCTTCGTCGAGATCCAGGAAAATGTCCGCGGCGAAGACATCTTCGTCGTCCAGTCGACCTCCTATCCGGTCAATGACAATCTGATGGAGTTGCTGATCATGATCGACGCGTTCCGTCGATCGTCGGCCCGCCGCATCACCGCTGTCCTTCCTTACTTCGGCTATGCCCGCCAAGATCGCAAATCCGGTCCGCGCACGCCCATCTCCGCCAAGTTGGTCGCCAACCTGATCACCGAAGCCGGCGCAGACCGTGTGCTGACGCTCGATCTCCATGCCGGCCAGATCCAGGGTTTCTTCGATATTCCGACCGACAATCTCTTTGCCGTGCCGGTTCTTGCGCGCGACGTGAAGTCCCACTACGATCTCGACAATGTCGTGGTGGTCTCGCCCGACGTCGGCGGCGTGGTGCGCGCCCGCTCGCTCGCCAAGCGCTTGTCGGACCGTAATCTGGCCATCGTCGACAAGCGTCGCGAACGGGCCGGCGAATCCGAAGTGATGAACGTGGTCGGCGACGTGGCCGGCAAGGACTGCCTGTTGATCGACGACATCGTCGATTCCGGCGGCACGCTCTGCAATGCAGCCGAAGCGCTGTTGAACCAGGGCGCGACCAGCGTGACGGCCTATATTACGCATGGCGTGCTTTCGGGCGGCGCCGTCAATCGTGTGGTGGCGTCGAAGCTCAAGGAACTGGTGATTACCGATTCCATTCAGCCGACCACCGCGGTGCTGCAGGCGGCCAATATCCGCGTGCTTTCGACTGCGCCCTTGATGGGTGAGGCGATCCACCGCACTGCGCTCGAAGAGTCCGTGTCGAGCTTGTTCGATTGAGAAACGGGCGCGGCGCCATTATCGTGTAACCGCCGCCGGAACTTCCGTAGGAGGCGGAATGCGACTTGGCGCTTACACATGAAGTCATTATCGGCCATGTCGGGTTCGCAGATCTGATCAGGGATCAATCGCGACAGCTGATCGAGGCGTCGAATTCCGAAGCCCGACTGTCCAGCGCTTTCACCAACCAGCAGCGCTGGTTGATGAGCCATATCGGCCTGGCTCTCTATTTCGAGCAGATGCGGGATCCGGACGCGCCTGGCCTGAACATCACGACCTTCACCGAAACCGTGGCCGATCTCGGCATCGCCAGCCGCAACACGGCCGACGCTTATTGCAAGGAACTGGTCAATTACGGCTATCTGGAGACGGCGGACAGCTGGCAGGACCGGCGCCGCAAGCCGCTGAAGCCGGTGCAGTCCGTCTTCCAAATCTACCAGCTCTGGCTGCTCGTGCATCTCGGCACGCTCGATCGGATTTCGCCCGGCGGACGCGTGCGACGCCTGATGTCGGATCCCGCCGCCCTGCCGCGCATACAGCCCATGCTTGCGCGCGGGCTCGCGCAGCGACGGGGCTTCGAGGCGATCGGCAGGGATTTCGCGCTCCTGAACTGGCTCGACGCCGGCGCGCATCTCATGGATATCCTCGCCCAGACATGGAGCCCCGATCCGGAACAGCCGGACAGGCTGATCTGCGGCTTCATTCCGACGTCCGAGCTCGCGATCCGGCTGGCGATATCCCGGCCGCATCTGTCGAGGAAGCTTCGGGAGGCGGAGGCCCATGGGGCGATGGGATGGACGGGCCAGCCCGGAAAGTCTCCCCTGTGGGTCGGACAGAAATTCATCCAGGATTATCTTCTAGGCCAGGCCGTCAAGCTCGCGGTGATCGACGAAGCCTGCGAGGCAGGCCTCTGACATACCAGGCGTCGGCGTCGAAAATACCCCCAAAAATGATAAGGCCGTTATTCTTGACCACTGCAACCGACGCGTTTAGGACTTCGGACTCAAGGCCGCCAGGAGATCCACTTGCCCGGACAAAGAGATAACCCCATCTCCTGACACTCCGGCGGCCTTTTTTTTCTGAACGACCGTTCCGTAAGTTCGCAGGTTGCGCCTCAGGCCGCGTGCGACGAGGCGTATTCCGATTGAAGACGGTCGAGCGCAGCCGCCTCGCTCATCGGTCGACCGAAGAAATAGCCTTGGAACAAGGTGAGGCCCAGCGCCTTCAACACCGCCGCTTGCTCTTGTGTTTCAACGCCTTCGATGATGCAGGCGCAATCCAGGTTGCGCGCGAGGTCGTTGAGGGTTCGGATGATGTTGCAGCTGACCGTGCTTTCGCAAATGTCGGCGATGAAGCTCCGGTCGATCTTGAGCGCGCTTACCGGCAGGCGGTGGATCTGACCCAGATTGGACTGGCCGACGCCGAAATCATCGAGCGCCACGCCGATGCCGAGGTCGCGGAGACGGCGAATATTGCCGGCGGCGATCTGCAACTTCTGCATGACCGCCGTTTCCGTGAGTTCGAAAACCAGCCGGTGCGGATCAAAGCCGCTCCGCGCCAGAATCTCGAGGAGCCCTTCGAGAATCTGGGGCGCCTCGATATCCTTGATCGAGAGGTTGAAGGACAGGAGCACGTCGTCGGGCCATGCGCTCGCCGCTTTCAGCGCCCGCGAGAAGATCGACAGCGTCAGCGCGCCGATCATGCCGCAGCGTTCGGCCACGGGAATGAAGACGTCTGGCCGCACAGGACCCAACACCGGTGAATCCCAACGCGCCAGAACCTCGAAACCGTAGGTCCGGCGTCCGCTTTCGCACCAGAGCGGTTGAAATGCGAGGTGGAACTCCCGATCGAGATCGGCCCGCTTGATTTCCTGCTCGACCAGACTTCGATAGGCGATCTCGGTGGCGAGCGCCTGCGTGAACAGAATGACCGCGCCGCGCCGGGTCAGCTTGGCGTGATAGAGCGCGTAATCGGCGTGCTCGAAGGCCTCTTCCGCGGAACGGCAATGGTCGGGGAAAATGGTCACGCCGCTCGATCCGCCGACGCGCACGGTCAGTTCCGGCAGGTCGAGAGGCTGTTTGACATCGGCGATCAGACGCGCCGCGGCGTCGACGGCGGCCTCGTCGGAGGCGGGATTGTGCAGGATGAAGCCGAATTCGTCGCCGCCGAGGCGGGCGATTTCCAACCCTTCCCGCTCAGCGGCGAGGGACAGTCTCCTGCCGATCTCGATCAGAACCTTGTCGCCGACCCCATGGCCATAGGCGTCGTTGACCGGCTTGAAGCCGTCGAGATCGATCATGCCGATGGCGAGCCGTTCGGAGGCGCTCTCCGCCGCGGCCAGTCGCCGCTCGAGCGCAGTCACGAACCAGCGGCGATTGTGCAGGCCGGTCAGACTGTCGAGATTGGCGAGCCGCAGATTCTCCTCGGACAGCCGCTGCGCTTCCTGCTGCTGCGCCTGGATCTCCTTGCGCGAGGCGATGAGATTGGCGAAATCGGTGTAATAGATCTGCAGGATGAACAGAAGCGCGGCCGATACCAGCAGCACGTTCACCGCGATCATCTGGAAGACTTCCACCCCGGTCGAGGCGAAGAACACCACATAGGGGCCGAGCACGATGAACACCAGCAGCACCGCGGACGCGCGCAGATGCATCAGGCAGAAGATGCAGCCGATGATCGTGATCGCCATGTAGAAAGCGACATGGCCCTTTTCGAGGTCGCCGCCATAGCCGTAGAGCGAGAAGGCCCAGGCGGTGAAGCCGACGCCGAGCACGACGGTGAAGCGCAACGTGCCGCGGAGCCTGGCGATGGCCGCCTCGGCCGTGACCACCTGCTTGCGCCTGACGACCCAGCCGACAAGTCGGTAGCCGCAGAGAAGATAGAGAATGCTCGGCGCTCCGACGGTCAATTGCCATGGCGCCAAGCCGGCATGCGTGAGGGAAAGAGCGACCGTATTGGCGACCAGCATCAGATACATCAGGGGCACCTGGCGCTGGAAAGCGGAGAACTGGGCAAGCGCGAGTTCGGGCTTATCCGCCGGAATGGAAAAGAATTTTCTGACGATCAGCAGCATCGGCTCCCCCGCTAGCATCAAGCATCTATCACGGGCGGTTTAATACTGGCTTAATTAGGGTTCTCTCTTCTGCAACGCTAAAGGGCAGTATCGGCTTGGAGGCGCTGAAACGCAGGCTCAACGCGTCCATCGGCGAACTTTGACTAAAATCCTAGGTAGAAAACGCCTCGGTTTACAGAGGCGGTCTTCGGCCGAAGAGACGCGCCTCACTCCCCGTGCAGATTTAACTTGTTGATCTTCCTGTGCAATGTCGCGCGGCTGATGCCGAGCATCTGCGCGGTCAACGACACATTGCCGTTGTTGCGCGCCAATGCTCGCCGCAACGCAGCCCGTTCGGCCGCGAGGAGATCGGCGCTCCTGTCGTCACGACTTTCGCTGAGAATATCGGAGGCCGGAATGCCGCTCTGGATCATCGCATCGTCGATCTTGAGCGCCAGTCGCGCCGCGCGCGTCGCGCCCAGCACCATGTCGTCGCGATCGACCGCGAGCAGAGCCGATCCGGAATGCGACTGACTGTCGAGCAGGACTATCCGCGCGCGGCTGTAGGCGCGACGAAACAGATTGACTTCGATGCGGCCGGCGGTGTCCCTCGCCGCCTGCGCCAGCACCGGCATGATCATTTCGGAGGCGTCGCGCCGGGCGGTGGAAATGTCGATCGCCGCGACGATGCGGCCGACATGGTCGCGAACCGGCGCGGAGGCGCATGACAGGCCGATATTGGACGACAGGAAATGCTGGTCGCGGAACACGGTGACCATCCGCCCGTCGGCGAGCGCGGTGCCGATGCCGTTGGTGCCGACGCTCGCCTCGCTCCACAAGGCGCCGGTCCACAGTCCGAGATCGCGGAATTCCTTATCCTCGCCGCTGACGCCGCGACGGTCGAGCACCACGCCGTTGCTGTCGGTGATGACGATGCAGCAGCCGGCCCGGCCGACCATGCCGAACAGCCAGTCGAGTTCGCCCGAGGCTTCCTCGACCACATGGCCGGATTGCCCGAGCACCTCCTGGAATTCGGCCTCCGTCAGTCTGTGGGGATCGCGTTTCTCCTCGGGCGTCAGCCCGTATCGCGTCAGACATCGCCGCCAGGACGCCGCGATCGGCGAACTGGCGCCGGCCGACTTTTCCTGGGTCAGTTGATAGACTTTATCCGCGTGCTGGTTCGATCCAAGCATGAGCTCCTCCCAAAGCGTCTGCCCGTGTCTACATCCGGCGCTGTGCGCGCGTTCGTCATTCTCCCGGCATTCCACTCATAGAGCTAGCATGAAAAGGCCGGCATACATAAGGAAAATGTGACGCATTCGCCCCTGCCCTGCCGGCCTGTCGCAATTGTGCGACGCTTGCGCGCCGCGCCTGGCTCACATCTTCATCGCCTGGCCGTTTATGAAGACCTCCCCGTCGGCGCCCATCTTGACGTTCCAGAGAATGGAGCCGTCCGGCTGTTCGCGGCCGAAGCCCTTCATCATCAGCGCCATGAAGGCGCCTTGGCCGAATTCCGGCACCGTGGCGGCATTGTCCTGCAGAAACTTGACGGTCTTGTCGAAATCGCGCGCGACGATGTCGACATTCATGTTCGGTTTGTCGCTCTGGGCCTGATCGACCTGCATCGTGCCGGTGAGCGCGATATCGTAGACGTCGGATTTGGCGGCGACATTGGTGAATTCGAAATTCATCTTGCCGTCGGGCAGCACAATCTTGCCAAGTTCCTCGGATTGCTGCGGCGTCAGCGGCTGATCCTTGGTGAAGTCGGCGTGATCGGCGAGATAGGTCATCATGCCTTCCAGATTGAGAGAGCGCATCGCCATGCCGAAGCTCAGCGATTTCGGCAACGCCCCCTCCGTGCCCGGCGGAAGAAGTCCGGCCGGCGCCGTCGGATCGGTCGCGCTCACCTCGAATTCGAAGCGGCTGTCGGGCTTCAAGCCGTTGAAGGCGAGCTTGTAGCCGATATCCGCGGCGGAGAAATTCATGTTCGACGCATTGACCTTGACGTCGCGGATGTGGATGTCCTCGACCAGATTGTCGACCAGCGGCACATTGGCCCGGATCAGCGCCTTCAGCCTGGTGTTTTGCTCCGCCGTCAGATTCTGCTGTCCGGACTTTATCAGATCGAGCACGAAGACGACGAGATCGCGCAGCGGCGCGAGCCCGGCCTTGTCCAACTGCACCCGTCCATCCATGGACGCCGCGTCGATGCGCACCTGCCCCGCCTGGCCCGGGCTGTTGATCGTTTCGCTGAGCCCGCTCAAGCCGAAATTACTGACGAGGTCGCCGCGGCCGTCGGTCACGTTTTCGAGGCGCATGTCCTGCGAGGCCTTGGCGACCGCGATATCCACCATTTCGGCCCCGGTCTGGGTGGTGATGGCGACATTCTCGTACGCTGAATTGCTGGTTCGGAAGAAAGAGACGGCCGGATCATACAGTGCGTCGCCGGTCATCTTCTCGATTTTGTAGACGAAGGTGGACGGCCTGCCGTCGGCGGTGAAGCTGCCCGAAACGTCGAGCCGGTCGCTGAGTTCCGCCTTCCACATCCCGTCGTCCTGCGGCGTCAGGAAATAGGAAATGGGCTTCAAGCCCTCGATGGCGAAGGTCTTGGGATCGACATCTTTGAGGAGCGCGCTGAAGTCCATGCGCAGTTCATAGCGCTGCGAGCCGGGAGTAACGCGCAGGAACCCGCTGTCGTTGACGTTCTTGGGCAGATAATACGTCAGACTGTCGAGCAGTTTTTGCGCTCCGGCCTCGTTGATTTCCGCCGCGCGCGAGGCGACCGGGGAAAGAACGAGGGCGACAGCCGTCGCGGCGAATAGCGCTTTGCGCATCATGGCAGGCTCCGTATGAAGTCGGATTCGAATGGCCGGAGATTGCCCCGGCCTGTCCTGCGGGTCAATTGCGGCGGGCGCATCTTTCCCGCCATGCCCGCGACTTGCATTCCAGAGACTGTTTTGTTATAGGCCCGCATCCGCCGGGACACCCTTGGAGGCACGGCGGAGGCGTATCCACAAAGATATGTCGTTTTGGGTCGGCGTCCGCGCCGCCCGGGACACTCCGCAAACTTGAAAGGAATAGCCATGAGCCAGGAAACTTACGAGCTCAAGGCCGAGCTGCGCGAACGGGTTGGTAAGGGGTCCTCCCGCGAACTTCGCCGCAACGGCCGCATCCCTGCCGTCATCTATGGCGACAAGCAGGCCCCCCTGTCGATTTCCCTCCCCGTGAAGGAAGTTACGCTGAAGATTCACGCCGGCGGTTTCATGACCACCGTCGCCACCATCGACGTCGACGGCCAGAAGATCTCGGTCCTGCCGAAGGACTATCAGCTGGATCCGGTCCGCGACTTCACCATGCATGTCGACTTCCTCCGCGTGTCCGGCAACACCCAGGTCACCGTCGAGATCCCGGTTCACTTCATCAATGAAGAAAAGTCCCCCGGCATCAAGATCGGCGGCGTGCTGAACGTGGTGCGTCACGAAGTCGAGTTCCATTGCCCGGCCGACGCCATCCCGGAATTCATCACGGCCGACCTGGAAGGCCTCAAGATCGGCGACGGCATCCACATCTCGCACATCAAGCTGCCGGCTGGCGTGACCCCCGTGATCACCGACCGCGACTTCACGATCGCCACCATCGCGTCGCCGGCTGGCGGCACAACCGGCGAACAGGAATAACAACAACAATATTGCCGCCCGGCGCGAGCCGGGCGACGACTTCGAACCCCGCCGGCGAAAGCCGCGCGGGGTTTTTCATGCCGCGCCGGATGGAACTGTTGACATTCCGGCCCGGTTGCGGCTTGGAAGGCGCATAGGGCAAGCCGAGGCATTCACCGATGAAAATCTTCGCAGGACTGGGCAATCCGGGCTCGAAATATCAGGGCAACCGCCACAATATCGGCTTCATGGCCATCGACGCCATCCACCGCAAGCTGCCGTTCGGCCCGTGGTCGAAGAAGTTCAAGGCGGAGATTTCAGAAGGCGACATCGGCGGCGAAAAGATCCTGCTCATGAAGCCCCAGACCTTCATGAATCTCTCCGGAGAAAGCGTCGGCGAAGCCATGCGCTTCTACAAGCTCGCTCCCGCCGATATCACCGTCTTTCACGACGAACTCGACTTGCCCGCAGCCAAAGTGCGGGTCAAGATCGGCGGCGGCCATGGCGGACACAACGGACTGAAGTCGATGGATGCGCATTGCGGGCGGGACTATCGCCGCGTGCGCCTCGGCATCGGCCATCCCGGCGCCAAGGAACTGGTGCACAATCATGTTCTCGGCGATTTCGCCAAAGCCGATCAGACCTGGCTCGACCCGCTGCTCGACGACATCGCCCTTCACGCCCAGCTTCTGCTCGAGGGCGACGGAAGCCAGTTCATGAACAGGCTGGCGGGCGGCGAGGCCAAGGGCGAACCTCTAAAGGCAAAACCCGCAGGACAATCCCATATCCGCCAAGCGCGCCCACAGAGCCAGAAGACGCCGACCATCGGCCCTATGGCGGATATGCTCAAAAAGCTCCTGGGAGGCCCCAGCGACTAGACAAGCGTCATGACGCCGGCCATAGATCAGTCGGCGACTTCGGTTCGTTCTATAAGTTAATACAATTACGTATATTTAATATCTTAAATAAGTCACATCTAATTATAATTCTTTGATTGTAAAAGTGATTTAAAACGCAATCCCAAATGGCTCAACGTATAGAAAGCTGAGACAACGTCCTAGTTTTTACGAGATCTTCTGCTTTTCATTAAGACAAGCGAAACTTTCTGAAGTGAATTTGCTCTAGGGAAACATTATTGCTTCCACAAGATCAGAGTAAAACTTCGCCGGCAATCCGACTTGCCCGGGCGCAGGGTCAATTTGAGATTTTTCGCCGGAGAAAACGGCAAAGGGGACACGATGGCCATTTCAATTCGAAATATACTGATGGGAACATTCATCCTCATCGGCCTCATCGCCAGCGGGCTGATGGGCAAATCCACACTCACAGCCTATAATGAATATACTGCGCAGTCCCGCGTCAACGAATTGGCGGTTCTGGACGAAAGCGTGTTTCACATTCTCCTCAATTTCAGAAACGAACGGGGCGACAGCATCGCTGCGCTGAAGCTCGACGTGAACGACAACGCAGCCGCCCTCGCATCCCTCGCGAAAAAGCGCGCCGCGGTGGATGAATCGATGTCGCAGATCAAGGCCGCCGCCGGCTTTGAAAACAGCAGCCATATCAGGAACGCCTTGTCGAAACTGTTTGCGCGCTACGATCGCATTCTCGCCGTTCGCGTCGATGTCGACGCGGCGGTCTCCAGCCCGCTGGCGGTCCGCGACGCAGCCGCTGCGCAGGCAACCATCATGAGTGAGGGCGATCAGTTCCTGAACGAGCTCGAAACGGCGTCGAACCTCGCCGAAGCCGATATCCGTTCTGCAGACCCAAATCTGGCGCCGCTCACCCAGATCCGCGCTTTGGCCTGGTCGACCCGCGCGACAGCAGGCGCAGCGTTTCTCAGCATCAACGCCGCCTTGGCCGGCGACGGCAAACTGACCCAGGAACAGAGCAGTGAGATCGACGCCAACTTGGCGACGGCGTCCTTCGGGTGGAAAGCCACCGAAACGCTTGTGAATCATGAAGCGACCCCGGATGTTGTGAAGGCTGCGGTCCTGCAGGCGAATAATGGCTATTTCAGCGCGGATTTCACCGCGTTGCGCGACCGGACCATCAAGGCGCTGGAGGAAGGCGCCCCGACGTCGCTGGTCATCAACGAATGGCGTCCGATGGTCACCGGAAAACTGAAGCTGATCGCCGATGTCGCCTCGGAGGCGGTGTCGATTTTGACGACGTCGTCGCGCGACCATCAGCGGACGGCGCTGACCACAGCGGTTCTGTGTGCAGCCGCCTTCTTGATGATCCTCTTCATTTGCGCTGTGACGATCTCGATCATCCTGTTCCGCGTCACCGGCCCGATCGCCGCCTTGACCCGCTGCATGACAGCCTTGGCGCATGGCGACAGCGCCATCGCCGTGCCGAGCCTGCGCCGTCACGACGAGGTGGGCGAAATGGCCCGCGCTCTGGAGGTCTTCCGTCAGGCCGCGATCCATAACGCCGATCTGGAGCGCCAGACCGAGGAAACCCGCAAGCGTTCGGAAGAAGAGCGGCTGGAGGTTCAGCGCCGCGCCGAACAGGAAGCCGACGAGCGCCTCAACCAGGCGACCGGCGCTCTTGCCTCCGGTCTTCGCAGCCTCGCAGCCGGCGATCTGCTTTGCCAGATCGACAACCCTTTCGCCGAGCAGTTCGAACCGCTCCGTCGCGACTTCAACGCCTCCGTCCAGCAGTTGCGCGATGCTCTGGTCGGCGTCGGCCAGGCCGCGCGCATGGTTCGCGACGGCAGCGCGGAAATCTCGCAGGCCTCGGACAATCTCTCCAACCGCACCGAACAGCAGGCCGCATCGTTGGAAGAGACGGCGGCGGCGCTCGAAGAAGTGACCGCCAATATCCAGGCGACGGCCAAGCGCGCCTCCGAAGCCCGCGACCTCGTGCGCGGCGCCCGCAGCCGCGCCGAGACCTCGAGCGCGGTCGTGTCCAACGCCGTCACCGCCATGGGCAAGATCGAACACTCCTCCAAGCAGATCAGCCAGATCATCGGCGTGATCGACGAGATCGCCTTCCAGACCAACCTGCTCGCGCTCAACGCCGGCGTCGAAGCCGCCCGCGCGGGTGAAGCCGGCAAGGGTTTCGCCGTCGTCGCCCAGGAAGTCCGCGAATTGGCGCAACGCTCGGCCAACGCCGCCAAGGAGATCAAGGCGCTGATCGGCAATTCCGAAACTGCCGTCGCCGAAGGCGTCCGCCTCGTCAGCGACACCGGTGAAGGTCTGTCGGCCATCGCCGAAGTGGTGCAGGCGATCAACGCCCATATGGACGCCATTGCGGTCGCAGCCCAGGAACAGGCTTCGGGCCTCGGCGAAGTCAACACCGCCGTCAACCATATGGACCAGGCGACACAGCAGAACGCCGCGATGGTCGAACAGATGAACGCCGCCGGCGTCAGCCTCGCCCAGGAAAGCGCCCGCCTCGGGGAATTGATGGCGAGCTTCCGGATCGGCGCGGCCGCAACCGCATCTCAGGCCCAGTCGCGCCCGCGCCCGGTCGCCGCAGCTCCGCGCACGGCGTCCGCCGCCGCTCTCGCCTCACGCGGCAACGCAGCGCTGAACATGCTCAAGCAGACCTGGTCGGAGTTCTGACCGAGACGGTCTCATCGCGTTCTGGGCGACTCGAGCCCGCCCGCGCATCTCGCCGGGCGGGCTTCTTTTTTCCGTCATGGACCTGTGGCAGGAGGAGACGAAAAGGATATCGACATGGCATTTGTTGCGCGTAACGCGACGATGGAGGATCTGGACGGCCTGTTGGCGCTCTATCGCGATCTCAACCCAGGCGACCCTCGCCTTTCGCCGGAGGTCGCCGAAGCCCGGCTCAGCGCAATGCTCGCCATGCCGGGCGGCGTCTTCGTCGGCGATCTCGACGGGCTGCTGGTGTCGACGGCGACGCTGTTCGTCCTTCCCAATATGACGCGCGGCGGCCGGCCCTATGGATTGGTCGAGAATGTCGTCAGCCTCTCGACCCATCGCGGCCATGGCTATGGCAAGGCTGTCGTAAAGGCCGTGATCGATGCGGGACGCGAGGCCGATTGCTACAAGGTGATGCTGATGACCGGACGGCCCGATCCCGCCGTCCACGCTTTTTATCGGGCCTGCGGCCTCACTGCGTCCAAGCAGGGCTTCCAGATCCGGTTCTGAGCACGCCTTACCAGAGCGTCAGCGTCTCCAGCCGATGCAGGAAGAGATCCCAGAGCCAGTCTTCCGCCCATTCGACGCCTCGGGCGATGGACGCGGACAGGCCAGGCGTGAGCAACATCGCCGCCCAGCCGCCGATCAGCGTCGCCGCGACCGAATTCTTGAGATTGCGAAGACTGTCGAGCCGATAGTAGCCGGCGTCGTCATATTCCGTGCCGAAGATCTTGTCGCCGAGCGAATATCCGTCGCTCAGGATCATGTCCATGCGATCATTGTCGCTCAGCCGATCGGGCAACACGTTGAAAATTGCCCGCGTCGCATGGGCCGCCGCGCCGATCAGGCAGAAACCGAGCCCAGCAATGGCGAAATGATAGACGCCGGCTTGCAACAATTCACCTCCTCGATCGTCCTTTCAGAATAACAGGAAGGCCTCAACCGTCCCCTAAGGGAAAACGTTAACGATCGATTTCGAGGGGTTACAATGGCATTTGATGTGGCGGAGACGCGAGCGAGCGTGTATCCCGAGGCGACGCAGCGCATGGAGGGCAGAATGACGGCGACGGTGGATCTCGACAAGCTTGCAAGCGAACTGGAAACGGTCCGCGATTACTGGCGCTACGCCATCAGCCGCTTCCGCGCCGAAAACCTCACCTTCGGCCATGGCACCTCGACCGCTGTCGACGACGCCGCCTTTCTGGTGCTCGACAGTCTCGACCTGCCCATCGACGCCCTCGACCCCTTTCTCGACGCTCGGCTGACCAGCGCCGAACGCCGCCTGCTCGCAGAGCGCATCGAGACGCGCGTTTCCAGCCGCAAGCCCTCGGCCTACCTCACCGGCCGCTCCTATATCCAGGGCGTCCGCTTTCTGGTCGACGAACGGGTGATCGTGCCGCGCTCCTTCATCGGCGAGATCCTGTTCACCGAATATTCGGGCGAGGAAGACTCCCTCTATCTGCCGGATCCCTATGGCGTCGAAAGCGTCGTCGACATCTGCACCGGCTCCGGTTGCCTGGCCATCCTCGCCGGCAAGCTGTTCCCCAACGCCGAAATCGACGCCGTGGATCTGTCCAAGGACGCGCTCGAAGTCGCCAGGCTGAATGTCGCCGAGCATGAGCTTGAAAGCCGCCTGACGCTGCATCAGGGCGATCTTTTCGCGCCGCTCGGCAACCGGCGCTTCGACCTGATCATCACCAACCCGCCCTATGTCGATCACGAGGAAATGGCGGTGCTGCCGGAAGAATACCGCACCGAACCGGCCATGGCGCTCGACGGCGGCCCCGACGGTCTCGATCTCGTGCGCCGTATCCTGGCGGAGGCGCCGAAGCACCTCAATCCCGGCGGCGGCATGATCTGCGAAATCGGCACCGGCCGCGAGCTTCTGGAAGAGGAATTCCCGGATCTCGATTTCTTCTGGCTGGACTCGGCCGAATCCGAAGGCGAAGTCTTCTGGATCACCGCCGAGGCGCTGGGTGTGGAAAGTCCGAAGAAGAAAAAGAAATAGGCCCGTTCACTCTTCCGGCTCGGCCGTGAACATCAGCGGAAAACCGGCCTGCTTCGACCAGTCCATCGCTTCCTTGACCTTGGTTTCGGCGACGTCGCGGGTATAGACCGCGACCACCGATTTGCCGAGCTTGTGGGCGGTCATCATGATGCGGTAGCCGGCGCTCTCGCCGGTCTTGAACACGGCGTTGAGCACTGCGAGCACGAATTCGCGCGGCGTATAATCGTCGTTGAACAGCATCACCTTGTAGAGCCGGGGTTTTTCCACCTTCGGCTTGACCACGGTCTTGGGGGTGATGATCGTATTGTTGTCGCTCACCGGCGGTCTCCGATGTCTGGGTGCTGTCTTTGGCGAAAGATCGGCCGCGCAGATGGTCTTCTCGCTCGGAGAGGCGGCGACCCACATATTATGTGTGCGGCGCACCCGCTTTTCAAGTCTGCGCCCCGCAGCAATAAAATGGCGGCGCAGGCCCTGATCGTCTTGACCTTGCCCTCCCCTTTCCGCATAGGCAGGGGCAACAGAGATCACCAGACGGACGAGTTTCATGGGCTTCAAATGCGGTATCGTCGGATTGCCGAATGTCGGCAAATCCACCCTCTTCAACGCGCTGACCAGAACGGCGGCGGCGCAGGCCGCCAATTACCCATTCTGCACCATCGAGCCCAACACCGGCGAAGTGGCGGTTCCCGATCCGCGCATGCAGAAACTGGCCTCGATCGCCGGCTCGAAGGAAATCATCCCGACCCGCATTTCCTTCGTCGACATCGCCGGCCTGGTGCGCGGCGCGTCCAAGGGCGAAGGCCTCGGCAACAAGTTTCTCGCCAATATCCGCGAAGTCGACGCCGTCGTGCATGTGCTGCGCTGCTTTGAAGACGACGACATCACCCATGTCGAAGGCCGCATCAATCCGGTCGGCGACGCCGAGACCATCGAGACCGAGCTGATGCTCGCCGATCTCGAAAGCCTGGAGCGCCGCGTCGACCAGACCCGCAAGCGCGCCACCGGCAAGGACAAGGAGTCCGTCGCCCAGCTTCCGATCATGGAGGCCGTGGTGGCGCTGCTCAACGACGGCAAGCCGGCCCGCCTGCTTCTCAAGACGCTCGCGCCCGACGAGGTCGAGATCCTCAAGGGGCTCAACCTGCTGACGTCCCATCCGGTGCTCTATGTCTGCAATGTCGCCGAAAGCGATGCGGTGGATGGCAACGAACACACCAAGGCCGTGGCCAAGATGGCCGCCGAGCAGGGCGCGGAATGCGTGATCATTTCCGCGGCGATCGAATCGGAAGTCGCCCAGCTTCCCGACGAAGAATCCAAGGAATTCCTCGCAGCCCTAGGGCTTGAGGAAGCCGGCCTCGACCGGCTGATCCGCGCAGGCTATCACCTGCTCGACCTGATCACCTATTTCACCGTCGGCCCCAAGGAAACCCGCGCCTGGACGATCAAGCGCGGCACCAAGGCTCCGCAGGCAGCCGGCGTCATCCACACCGATTTCGAACGCGGATTCATCCGCGCCTTTACCATCGCCTATGACGATTTCGTCACGCTGGGCGGCGAAGTGCCCGCCAAGGAAGCCGGCAAGGCGCGCGACGAAGGCAAGGAATATGTGGTTGCCGACGGCGACGTCATCCATTTCCGCTTCAACACCTGAGGCGAGCCGGCGAGAGACGACCGAGGACGGCTCCGCTTGGCGCGGAGCCGTTTTTCGTTTCAAAGGGTGAGCGGCAACCGGTCCCGCACTGCGGCCGGCAGGATCGCCAACAGGCGCTTCCGCAAGACCTTCCAGCCTATGCCCAGGCTCAAAACCACTGCGCCGACGGCGCAGAGGATGACGAAGAGCAGTGTATCGGACGAGGTGAACAGGCCGCTGACGCCGCCCTCGTCGAGCAGGATCTTGAAGGCATAGCCGAAGGACAGCAATCCCGAGGTCACGAAGGCGCGGCGATCGAGCAGGATGCCCGTCAGCATCAGCGCCGCGACCGCCGCCACGATCGCTGTCGCTTGGCCAAGCGTCGTGCCGTCGGCGAACCAGGACGCATTGGGATCGCGCAGGTAGACAAGGCTGATGACCGTATAGAGCAATGCCGGCGCAGCGGCGAGATGCAGCCAGAAAGCCACGTCGGAGCGGCGCGTGATGCGGGCGCGATCGGAAAGATCAAAATGCAGCGCAGTGGCGAAAGAAGCGAGTGCGAACAGACCGATCAGCGCCGAGATAAGCCACGGCTGATTGACGAACAGCAGATCATTGCCCGCCCAATGCATCAGCAGTTCTCCGATGAAGAACACGATCGCCGCAAAACCTGAAATGGCGGCGAGCGCAAGGCTGACCGGGACGCGATAGCGCCAATAATAGATCGACAGCATCACGAAGGGCGCGAAGGACATCGCGACCCATTCCCAATCGCCCAGCTTGCCTTCTAGAAGGCTGGCGACTGCAAAGCTGGATGCGCCAGCGAAGGCCAAAGTGAGCGCCACCGCCGGCAACGCCAGCCTCTGCCGCAGCACGAGAATTTCCGACAGCACAATGACGGCGGGGATGACCGCCAGCACGGACCATAGGCCGCCCAAGCCGATCAACCCGATCACCAGGCCGATGGTGATCAGCACGTCGTGGAAACCGCGAATGAAGCGCGGCGCTTCGGATTCTTCCAGTCCGACGCTGGGCTCGGCGGCGACAGGCGTATCGACGCCGCCCGCCTCGCCGGCCGCCAGAAGCGGTTGCGGCCGATCCCCGAGCGCCGCGCCGCGCGACACCATGAACTCGATCAGCGGCGCCGCTTTGTCGCCCGCCACCAGTCCGGCGCGCACCGCGTCCTCCACCAACGGCGCCAATCCCCGACGACGTTTTTCCCAGTCCGATAAGTCATATTTCACTTGCATCATCTCCGCGCGGCACTATTCCAAAGAAACGTTTCAGGAGGCAAAAGCAAGGATCATGAGCGAAATCGCTTACTGGTGGGAGGACATGACGCCGGGTCGGCGCTTCGATCTCGGCTCGAAGACGGTGACCGCCGACGAGATCGTGGAGTTTGCGAGCGAGTTCGATCCACAGCCCTTTCATCTATCGGTCGAAGCCGGTGAGGCAAGCATTCTCGGCGGCCTCTCGGCCTCCGGCTGGCATAGCTGCGCCATGTTCATGCGGCTCTATTACGACAATCTTCTGCATTTCTCCTCGAGCGAAGGCGCGCCCGGCATCGATTTCGTCGAATGGCGCAAACCGGTGCTGGCCGGCGACACGCTGAGCGGCGTCGCTGAAGTGATCGCGGCGCGGCCGCTGAAATCCCGCCCCGGCATCGGCCTGGTCAAACTGCGCCACGAAGTGAGAAACCAGCGCGGCGAACTGGTGATGGCGATGGAAAATCCCGGCATGTTCCGGATGCGCGCGGGAGCCGCTGCATGAGAGTTCGCGATCTGATGCCCCTGAACGCGCCCGTCGCGATCGGCTCCTATCATTTCGACGCCGAGGGCATCATCGCCTTCGCGTCCAAATACGATCCGCATTTCTTCCATGTCGATGCGGAGAAGGCGAAAAACTCGCTGTTCGGCGGCCTCTGCGCCTCCGGCTGGCACGTCGCCGCCGCAGCCATGAAGCTGAATGTCGCCCATAACCAGAAAGAGGCCTTGCGCCTGAAGGCCGAGGGACATGAACCGCCGAAGCTCGGCCCCTCCCCGGGCATCCGCGATCTCAAATGGCTGAAACCGGTTTTCGCGGGCGACACCATCGCCTTCTCGCTGACCTTCCTCGGCGACGGACCGGGCTACCGGCCGGACTACGAGATCTGCAACATCCGCTTCGAAGCCATCAACCAGAACGGCGAGACGGTGATGCGCTTCGACAGTCGGGTGGTGGAGTTCGTGTGACGCCTTGAATTCTCCGGCGCTCGGTGCGACATTTCAGGCGAGCGGAGACTTTACATCATGGCGATGAAAGCGATTACGGTGAAGCCGGACGCCGAAGGGCGTGTTTCCCTTGGCGCGCTTGCCGCGGGTGTCAGTAGCTACAGGATTAGCCAGCGCCCCGACGGCAGCCTTATACTGCAGCCGACATCCGATGCTTCCGCGGACGAAGCTTGGCTGCAAAACAGCCCTAAAGCCTTAGAGATGGTCGAACGCGGTCTCGCCGACGCAAAGGCGGGTCGGGTGACAAAGGCGCCTGACTTCTCATCGTTTCTGGAAGAGGTCGATGAGTAATGGCTTCGATCTTTTTCTTACCGACGAAGCCCTGCGGGCGCTGGACGCGCTGAAATCAGATCCCGCGCTGAACAAGCGGTGGAAAGCAGTCGGCAAGGCGCTGGCATATCTGCAGACAAATCCTCGACACCCGGGGCTCAACACGCATAAATTCTCATCGCTGAAAGGCCCGCGTGGCGAAGATGTGTTCGAGGCCTATGCCGAGAATAACACGCCCGGCGCCTATCGGATCTTCTGGTTCTACGGTCCGAGCAAGTCCGAGATCACGGTCTTTGCGATCACGCCGCATCCATAAGCGGAATGGACAGGCCGCCGCTCTATCCCCGCATAGCGGTCCGCCCCCTCACCGCATCGCCCAGAGCGCGCCGCGCTCGAAGATCGTCCGCATCTCCGGCACGTCGAATTCGCTCGCCTGATGGCCGAGCGAGGAATAGAAGACGCGACCCTGTCCGAAGCGCTTCTTCCACACCACCGGCATTTCCACGCCGTCGATGAAATCGAGATACTCGCCGGTAAACCGCGTCGTCGCCAGCACCTCGTTGGAGGGATCGACATGCATGTAATATTGTTCGGAACGATAGGGGAAATCGCCGATGCCGGCCATGATCGGGTCGTCGGGCTTTGTCACGTTCACGCGGTAGTCGATGATGTTGCCCGGATGGGAAACCCATTGACCGCCGACCATGAACTGATACTCGACCTCATTGCGGAAACTGTCGCCCATCGTGCCATGGAAGCCGGCAAGTCCCACGCCACCCTTGACGGCGCGGAGCAGCGCGGCGACCTCGTCCTTTTCGATCGTCGACATGGTCACCATCGGCACGATCAGATCGAAGCCCGTCAGGTCATGTTCGAGCAGCGTCTTCGTGCCCTCGCCCACGGTCACATCGACGCTGTGTGGCGAGAGAAGTGAAGCGACGCGTTCTGCGCTTTCGCGTGGCGTATGTCCCTCCCAGCCGCCCCAGAAGATCAATGCTGTCTTGGTCATGATTGCGCTCCTCCCAGAGCCGCGTCTCGAATAGGACTTCAGTGCCCGTCGAAGCTGATCAGCGTCCGTACGGTGACGCCGAGATCCTCGAGCTTCTTGCGCCCGCCGAGTTCCGGCAGATCGATCACGAAGCAGGCGGCGACGATTTCCGCCCCCATCTGTCGCAACAGTTTCACGGCGCCTTCCGCCGTTCCACCCGTCGCGATGAGATCGTCGACGAGGATGACTTTTTCGCCGGGCTGAACCGCGTCGCGGTGCATTTCCATTTCGTCGACGCCATATTCCAGGCTGTAGGCGATGCGGACGATGTCATGCGGCAGCTTGCCCTTTTTGCGGATCGGGATGAACCCGGCCGAGAGCTGATGGGCTATGGCTCCGCCGAGAATGAAGCCTCGCGCCTCGATGCCGGCGACCTTGTCGATCTTCGTTCCCGCATAGGGGTGCACCAATTCGTCGATGGCGCGACGGAAGGCGCGAGGATTGCCGAGCAGCGTGGTGATGTCGCGGAACATGATGCCGGGCTTCGGATAATCCGGAATGTTGCGGATGGCGGCGACGAGATCGTCCTGAAGGCTTGTCATAGTGAGGGTCTGTCCATTGCGAGCAAAAAGCTTGAGCGGTTGGGACCATAGCAATGACAGCCCCCGACGCCAGCAAAAAAGGCGGCCCGGGAGCCGCCTTCCTCATCTTTTAAACGGTGACCCGCTTAGTGCTTGTTGGCGTAGACCGACTTCTTGGTCAGATAGACCAGACCGAGCAGAGCCGCCAGGAACACCATCACCATAAAGCCCGTGCGCTTGCGCTCTTCCAGCTTGGGCTCGGCGGCCCACATCAGGAAGGCGGAGACGTCGCGGCTATATTGTTCCAGCGTCTGCGGCGAACCATCGTCATAGGTCACCTGATCGTCGGAAATCGGCTGCGCCATTTTCAGCGCGATGCCGGACATGAAATGCGGGTTGAAATGCGTCCCTTCCGCCACTTCGACGCCAGCCGGCGGTTCCTGGTATCCGGTCAGCAGCGCGTGGATGTAATCCGGGCCGCCTTCCTGATAGGGCCAGAACATATCGAAGATGAACTGCGGGAAGCCGCGCTCCGCGCTGCGCGCCTTGGCGATCAGCGAGAAGTCCGGCGGGGCGGCGCCGCCATTTGCTGCGGCTGCCGCCTCTTCGTTCGGGAAGGGCGAAGGGAAGTAATCAGACGGCACGGCCTTGCGGGTGTACATTTCACCATCGCCGTTGGGGCCGTCCTGCACTTCGTATTCGGCCGCGAAAGCCTTGACCTGCGCTTCCGTATAACCGAGATCCTCGAGGTTTCGGAAGGCCACGCGATGCATCGAATGGCAGGCCGAACAGACTTCCTTGTAGATCTTGAGGCCGCGCTGCAACTGGGCCTTGTCATACTTTCCGAAGAAGCCGGCGAAGCTCCATTCTTCCTGCTCGGGCTTCAACACCGGGAAGTGACCAGCCGCGACGGCGTGTTCCACCTGCGCCTTGAGGTCATGTTCTTCCGCTGCCGAGGCGACGCCGAAGCCGGCGCCCGCGATCATGGCGGCGGCGAGAAGGGATTTAAACACAGTCTTCATGGTTTTCGTCCTTCCCCTCAGGCCTTGGCGGTCTTTTCGAGCACGGCTTCCGTGATCGAATTCGGTATGCGGCGCGGCGTCTCGAACAGGCCGAGCAGCGGCATGATGACGAGGAAGAAACCGAAATAGTAGGCGGTGCCGATCTGCGACATGATCACATACAGGCCTTCCGCAGGGCGCGAGCCCAGCCAGCCGAGCATGATCGCATTGACCACGAAGATCCAGAAGAAGGTCTTGTACCAGGGACGGTAGACCGCCGAACGGACCTTGGACGTGTCGAGCCAGGGCAGGAAGAACAGGATGATGATCGAACCGAACATCACGAGCACGCCGCCGAGTTTGGAGTCGATCGGGCCGACATTGAAGGTGATGGCGCGCAGCATCGCGTAGAAGGGCAGATAATACCATTCAGGCACGATATGCGCCGGCGTCTTCAGCGGATTGGCCTCGACATAGTTGTCCGGATGGCCGAGGAAGTTCGGCTGGTAGAAGACGAACCAGGCATAGACCAGCAGGAACAACACCACATAGAAGGCGTCCTTCAGCGTGGCGTAAGGGGTGAACGGCACGGTGTCGGTCTTGGACTTGACTTCCACGCCGGTCGGGTTGGTCTGGCCGGTGACGTGCAGCGCCCAGACATGCAGCACCACCACGCCCGCAATCATGAACGGCAGCAGATAATGCAGCGCGAAGAAGCGGTTGAGCGTGGGGTTGTCGACCGCGAAGCCGCCGAGCAGGAACTGCTGGATCCAATCGCCGACGAAGGGGAAAGCCGAGAAGAAGCCGGTGATCACGGTCGCGCCCCAGAAAGACATCTGGCCCCAGGGCAGCACATAGCCCATGAAGCCCGCCGCCATCATCAGGAGATAGATGATCACGCCGAGGATCCAGAGGATTTCGCGCGGCGCCTTGTAGGAGCCGTAATACAGGCCGCGGGCGATATGCAGATAGACCGCGATGAAGAAGAACGACGCGCCGTTGGCGTGCATGTAGCGCAGCAGCCAACCATGGTTGACGTCGCGCATGATCTTTTCGACGGAGGAGAAGGCCACCGTCGTCTCGGCTGCGTAATGCATGGCGAGCACGACGCCGGTCAGGATCTGCACGATCAGCATCACCGACAGCATGGCGCCGAAGGTGTAGGCGAAGTTCAGATTGCGCGGCACCGGATAGGCCACGAAGGAATCATACATCAGGCGCGGCAAAGGCAGCCGGGAATCGATGAATTTGGTCAGAGCCGTGCGTGGCTCGTATGTCGAATGGTGTTCAGCGCTCATGATCCGCAGTCCCCCTTAGCCGATCTTGATCACAGTGTCGGAAACGAACGAGAAGGTCGGGATCGCGAGATTCTGCGGCGCCGGACCTTTCCGGATACGGCCCGCCGTATCGTAATGCGAGCCGTGGCAGGGACAGAACCATCCGCCGAAATCGCCGGCCTGCCCGAGCGGCACGCAACCGAGATGGGTGCAGGAGCCTATCATCACGATCCAGTTTTCCTTGCCTTTGCCCGCCGAGCGATCGAGATCGGTCGCCTGGGCGTCGGCCGGCAGATTGCCGTTGCGCGCCACCGGGTCCTTGAGGTCCGTCAAAGCGACCTTGTTGGCGGCTTCGACTTCTTCCGGGGTGCGGTTGCGGATGAAGATCGGCTTGCCGCGCCACTTTGCCGTCAACGACATGCCGGGCTCGAGCGCGCCGACATCCACTTCGATGGAGGCGAGAGCCAGAGTAGACGCATCAGGGCGCATCTGATCGATGAAAGGCCAGGCAACGGCAACGGCGCCCACTGCGCCCGCCATGCCCGTCGTGAGGTAAAGAAAATCGCGACGGGTCGGCCCGCCTGCATCCCCGCTTGTCGTCTCGTGTCCGCTCACGGTTTTCCCATCCTTTGCGCAGAGTCGATTTAAACCAGATTAGATGAAAGTTCTCCGATAGCCGCGAAACGGCCTTAGATTCCCCAACTTTCAAATTGCGTTCTATGCTTGATTGCAGATTAAGTCTAGGGTTGGCAATGGGATGGGGGCAGATTGTCGCGGAGGAGCCGGCCGATTTTCCACTTCGGCGCCGCCACCGGAGCAAAATGTGATCCTTTGCGCCTATGCGTTTGACAAATCCCAATTGCGCCCGACATTCCCAGATGGTAGCGCGCTGCAGCGCAATATTCTCGAGCATCAACCATGAAGACGATTTCGACCATTCTCGGCACGCTTTCAGCACTGCTGCTAGTCGCGTTAACCGGCAGATATTTCTCGAATTCGTGGCTTTTCTTTACAATTTCTAGTTTTCAAGTTCAGGCGGCGATCTTGGCTTTTTTGATCGCTGGCTTGGCCTTCATGTTGCATCGCAGCGTGACGACGGGACTGATGATGGCGCTCGCCGTGGCGATCGGCGCGCATGGTGTTTTCATGCTCGGGGAGTTCCGCCAGGAGCCTGTCAGAGCCGAAAAGGCCAAGCCGCTTCTCCGCTTCCTGTCATTCAATATCATGGGGAACAACGGTCCGGGCGGGCCGCGTATCGCTGATTACATCATCGGATCGGGCGCCGATGTCGTCTTCATCCAGGAATCGGCGCCGATCGGCCCGGAGATCGACCGCATCAAGGCCGTCTATCCCTATCGGCTGGGCTGCGGCGCCAAGACCATCACCTGCGACCAGTCCCTCTGGTCCAAACGGCCCTTCCTGCGCGGCGAAGTCTTCACCGCGAGCCCGATCTATCGCGACCGCCTGATGCTGGCCAGCATCGATTTCGACGGACGGGTCGTCAATTTCGCCAATGTCCATCTCACCAAGCCGTATTTCGACAACTTCCATGAAATCGAACTGGCTCAGGTCGCCCGCCGCCTCGACGCCTATCCCGGCGCCATGGTGCTTGCGGGCGATTTCAACGCCTCGATTCTCGTGTCCGACATTCGCGCCTTCCTGCGCGCGACCGGCCTGAGAACGGCCGGCTCCGAGCCGAACACATGGCCGGTCGCTCTGCCGCAGATCGGCATGGCGATCGACCACGTCTTCGCGCGCGGCCAGGTCAAGATCGGCGCGCTCGAGCGCATCCCCGATCCGATCGGCTCCAATCATTACGGCCTGATCAGCGAAATCGTCTGGGAAGAATGAGAATGCTCAGTCCGGCGCGATGAAGCCGCCGGATTGACGCGCCCACAGATCGGCGTAGATGCCGCCCCGGGCGATCAGCGCCTCGTGACTTCCCTCCTCCGCAATCCGCCCGCCGTCGATCACGACGAGGCGGTCGAGATGGGCGATGGTGGAGAGACGGTGCGCGATGACCAGCACCGTCTTGCCCCGCATCTGCCGCTCCAGATTCTGTTGAATCGCCGCTTCGACTTCCGAGTCGAGCGCCGAGGTCGGCTCGTCGAAGACGAGGATCGGCGCATCCTTGAGCAACATGCGGGCGATCGCCACCCGCTGGCGCTGGCCGCCCGACAGTTTCACGCCCCGCTCGCCGACATGAGCGTCGTAGGCCTTGCGGCCCTTGTGGTCGACGAGATCGGCGATGAAGCCGTCGGCCTCGGCTTCCGCGGCAGCCTGCGCCATCGCCTGGTCCGACGCGTCCCCGCGCCCAAACAGAATATTGTCGCGGATCGAACGGTTGAGCAGCGCCGTGTCCTGCGTGACCATGCCGATATGCTTGCGCAGGCTTTCCTGCTTCACGTCTCGAACATCCTGGCCGGACACCAGAATACGTCCGCCCTGCACGTCGTAGAATCGCAGCAGCAGATTGACGAGCGTCGATTTGCCCGCGCCGGAACGACCGACGATGCCGACCCGCTCCCCTGCCCCGATCGCCAGCGACAGCCCTTCGATGACGCCCGCCTCGCGACCATAGTTAAAACGCACATTGTCGAAGCGGATCGACGGTTCGCGCATGACGAGTTCGGGCGCGCCGGGCTTGTCGATAAGCGTGACAGGCGCGGCCAGCATGTCGGCGGAATTCTGGATCGTGCCGATATTGCGCATCACCGCGTTGAACTGGCCCATCATGCGGCCGAGCAGCATGTTCATCCTGAGCACGAGGCCGAGGGTGAAGGCGACAGAGCCTGTGGTGATCTCCCCGCGCATCCACAGCTCGATCGCCATCGCGCCGATTGCCGTGATCATCAGGCCGGACAAGAAAGCGAGGGAGGCGCGGACCCCGGTGAGATGACGGGTGAAGCGGATCAGCGTCCGCCGGAACTGCTCGAAGCCGTCGCGGATGAAGCGATCATTGTCCTCTTCGCGGCTGAAGAGCTTCAGCGTCTGGATATTGGCGTAGCTGTCGGTGAGCCGGCCGTTGATCATCGACGACATGTCGGCGGTCTCGCGGGCATGCTTGCGCACCCGCGGGACGAAATAGCGGGCGATCAGGCCGAAGACGACGATCCAGGCTGCGACGATGCCGCCCAGTCTGAGATCGAGGCTCGAAATCAGCGTCAGCGTCGTCATCGTATAGACGAGCATGAACCAGACGACCTGCAGGAGCGACACCATGAGATCGCCTGTCGCCTGCCCCGCCGACCAGACCCGACTGACCACGCGGCCGGACGACTCGTTGTTGAAGAAGGTCAGCGATTGGCGCGACACCTGCGCATGCGCCTGCCAGCGCACCATATTGAAGAAGCCCGGCACAACCGTCTGTTCCTCGACCAGCGCGCCGAGCGCAATGGCGAGAAAACGCACGACCAGCACGATGAACGCCATGCCGAGGATTTCGAGCCCGTGATCGCCCAGCAATCCAGCCCAGCCGGCGGCCGGCGTCGCTCCATCGAGCAGGTCGACGAGCCGACCCGTGAACCAGAACAACCCCGCCTCCAGCATCGCCACCACGCCGCCGAGGACGAGCATGGCCAGAAAGGCGCCCTTGGCCTGGGACACGAAATGCCAGACGAAGGCCAGGGCCTTTTCCGGCGGGCGATAATTGTCGCGAGGGCGAAACGGATCGATCCAGCTTTCGAACAGCCGGGAAATGGAGCGAAAGATCATGATGGGGCTATAAAGACTTTTGATGGCGGAACAAGGGTCGGAGCCCTTGATACGCCGATCTTGACGCCAGGGCCCAACTCCAACCTTTGCAGCGAGGCTGGTTCACCACTCGAATTAAAACCCGCCCGGGACCCGCAAGGGTCCGAGGCGGCGGAGTAAGCAGTGGGCCTCAGTCTTACTCGGCCGCGGCTTCCGCTTCGGGATCGTCGGCGAGAAAGCCACCCGACTGGCGACGCCAGAGATCGGCGTAGATGCCGCCTTGGGCGACCAGATCGGCATGAGCGCCTTCCTGTTGGATCGCGCCCTTGTCGAGCACCACCAACCGGTCCATCTCCGTCAGGGTCGACAGGCGATGGGCGATGGCGATCACCGTCTTGCCCTCCATCAAAGCGAACAGGTTTTCCTGGATCGCCGCCTCGACTTCGGAATCGAGCGCGGAGGTCGCCTCGTCGAGGATCAGGATCGGCGCGTCCTTCAGGAAAACACGTGCGATGGCGACGCGCTGGCGTTGGCCGCCGGACAGTTTCACACCGCGCTCGCCGACTTGGGCGTCGAGGCCCTTGCGGCCCTGCGGATCGACCAGCGTCTCGATGAACTCCCAGGCATTGGCGCGCTTGGCCGCTTCGATGATCTCCGCGTCGCTGGCGCCCGGCAGGCCATAGGCGATGTTGTCGCGCACGGAGCGATGCAGCAGCGACGTGTCCTGCGTGACCACGCCGACCTTGGCGCGCAAACTGTCTTGCGTCACATCGGCGATATCCTGACCGTCGACGCGGATCTGGCCGCCTTCGAGATCGTAGAAGCGCAGGAGCAGGTTCATCAGCGTGGTCTTGCCGGCGCCGGAGCGGCCGACCAGACCAACCTTCTCGCCCGGTTTGATCGACAGCGTGATGTCCTGGATCACGCCTTTGCTCTTGCCGTAATGGAAGCGGATACGGTCGAACTCGATGCCACCCTTGTCGGCCTTGAGCGACGGCGCATTGGGCTTGTCGAGAATGTCCTGCTTCTTCGACAGCATGCCCATGCCGTCATAGACCGTGCCGATGTTTTCGAACAGCGCCGACACTTCCCACATGATCCACTGCGACATGCCGTTGATGCGCAGCGCCAGCGAGATCGCGACAGCGATCACCCCGAGTTCGATCGAGCCGTTCGACCAGAACCAGATCGACATCGTCGTCGTCAGCACGCCGAGTATGGCGTTGTTGGTGTGCACCAGCGCGTGGAAGGTGGTCACGTAGCGCATCTGGCCATGCACGGTCTGCAGGAACTCGTCCATGCCGCGCTTGGCGTAGGCCTCTTCGCGCCCCGCATGCGAGAACAGCTTCACCGTGGCGATATTGGTGTAGCTGTCGACGATACGGCCGGTCATCATCGAGCGGGCGTCGGCCTGCTTTTCCGAGATCTTCCGCAGGCGCGGCACGAAATAGGTCAGCAAGCCGGCGTAGCAGACAACCCAGAGCGCCAGCGGGCCCATCAGCCGCCAATCGGCCATGCCGACCACGGCGAACATTGAGATGAAATAGCTCAACACATAGACGAAGACGTCGAGCACCTTCATCGCCACTTCGCGCACGGCGAGCGAGGTCTGCATCACCTTGGTCGCCACGCGGCCGGCGAATTCATTGGCGAAGAAAGTCATGCTCTGGCGCAGCAGATAGCGATGCATCTGCCAGCGGCCGATCATCGGGTAATTGCCGAGCAGCACCTGATGCACGATCAGCGACTGGAACACCACGAGCCCCGGCAGGACGATGAGCGCGAAGGCGCCCATGGCCAGCAAGGTATCGCCTTCGTCGGCGAAAAAGGTCTTGGGGTCCGACTTCGCCAGCCAGTCGACGATCTGGCCGAGAAAGTTGAACAACATCACTTCGCCGACGCCGATCGCGGCGGTCACGACGGCCATCAGGATCAGCCAGAACATGACCGGACGGGAATAGTGCAGGATGAAGGCGAACAGCGTCGCAGGCGGGCGGGCGGGCTCCTCGACCGGATAGGGATTCACACGGGATTCGAACCAGGCGAACATGACGATGCTCCATTGGCGGCTGCCGCGCTTCAGAGGACTGAAGCTCAAGGCGCGCTTGCGCCGGCGGCGAAACAAATTGCAGATGTAAAGATGCGCGGGAAAAAATCAGCGGCGGCGGGTTGCGCGCCAGGCGATGAGAACGCCGACCACAGCGATGTTATCCATAGCGTCCTCCCTCTCCGCATTGAAAGTGAGCCTTCACTAACCGCAAATTGGGGCGATCGCCAGCCCCGGCCCCGCGAAATCTGGCGTCCGAGGTCTTGCGGACGGCCCATGTTGCCATTTGAGCACAGAGGCGGTAACGCACCGTCGAGCAACCATATCGAGATGGGAGAAATGCCATGCCGGGCCTGTCGATCGCGCTTTACCAGCCCGATATCGCCGGCAATACCGGCACGATCCTGCGGCTGGCGGCCTGTCTCGGCCTGACGGTGGAGCTCATCGAGCCTGCAGGCTTCGATTCATCCGACCGCAACCTGCGCCGCGCAGGGCTCGATTATCTCGAGGCGGCGAGCCTCAATCGCCATATCGACTGGGCGCATTTCGAAGCCTGGCGGGCGGAGCAAGGCCGCAGGCTGGTTCTCGCCTCCACCAAGGCGGCGATGCGCTATACCGACTTCTCCTTCGCCGACGGCGACATCCTGCTGTTCGGTCGCGAAAGCGCCGGTGTGCCCGATGCCGTGCATGACAAGGCTGACGCCCGGGTCCTGATCCCGATGCGCGAGGGACGCCGCTCCATCAATGTCGCGATGTCGGCGGCCATGATCGCCGGCGAAGCGCTGCGCCAGACCGGTTTCGACGAGATTTGATTATTATTTACTACTTATTTTCACGGAATGGCGAGGTGGTTTCCTTATCATCGTCCCAAAACAGGGATAAGATCGATGAAACCAAGTCTTCTGGCGCCCGTGACGCCGTTCTGGATCAAGCAAAGGCCGATGCCCGGGGAGCAGGTCGCCCCCGGCGGTCAACGCCCCTTCGACATTCCAACCTATGTGGAAAAACCGACGACTGCGTTCGATCAACCCGTCGAGGCAGCCCCCCCGGAATCGGACAGGGTCTCCGCCAGCCTGGATGCGGCGGATGTCGGCCTGCGAAAGGTGCAGAAAACGGTGGCCGCCATTCTCGGCCGGGTCGACGCCGCCATCAAGGAGCCGGAGCGGCGTAGCGATCTCGGCGCCGATGTCGATATGCTGAAAGACCGCCTCCGAGCGGAAATCGCCGACGCCGAGAGCGACGGCGTGAACTGGCTCACGCTCGACTTCGGCCAGGACCCGCAGGACAAGAGGCTGCCGCTCCCGGCCGGCGACGACGCCATCCCGGTGGACACGTCCCCGATCCTATTGATCAGTTCCGCGGACGCGGCCGACGGCATTCTCACCCGCACATACGGAGCCTCCGAGGATCTGGAGTTCGGCGGCTATCACCTCCTGTCCGACGACGCCTCCTACGGCCAGGAACTGTCGCGCGAGATCTCCATCACCGACGATATGTCGGACGAGGACCTCAAGGGCATGCGCGCGGCGCTCGCCTCCATCACGGCGGGTCTCGCCGGCGGCGGCGCTCGTCTCGACGCGGTGCGGCGGCCGAACGGCGATCCCGTGGAGCAATCGAGCGGCGACAAGGGGCCCATGGACATCGGCAAGGAAATCGACGCCCTGCTGGCGTCGGTGACGCGAGACGCGCTGCGGGCGCAGGCGCTCAACATCATGAACAGCGACGGCGCCGGTCTGAAACGGCTGCTGGCGAGCTGACGCTCCCCGTGCCCTGCGACCGGCCGGGTCGTATTTGCGTCCTGGAGTAAAAAAAGGCGCCGTCAGGCCCGATTCGCTTTCGCCATGCCATCCGGCGCGGCATAGGCGATGAAGGATTCGACGTCGAGCGGCCTTGACCAGAAATAGCCCTGAGCATAATCGACACCATGCAGCCCGAGCATATTGGCGGCGCGCTGTGTTTCCACGCCTTCGGCGACGATCTTGAGGCCGAGCGCCTTGGCCATGCGCACGATGGCTTCGACCAGCGCCGCGCTCTGCGGATTGTCGAACATGCCGAAGACGAAGGACTGGTCGATCTTGAGCGTCGACACTTCGAAACGGCTGAGATTGCCGAGGTTGGAATAACCCTTGCCGAAATCGTCGACGGAGAATTTCACGCCCTTCGCCGCAAGGCGGCTGATCTGGCCGCGAATATCGTATTCGTCTTCCAACAGCATGGATTCCGTCAGCTCGATTTCCAGCGACTGCGGTCCGAGACCGCTCACATAGAGAGCGTCCAGCACGACGTGCTCGAGATTGCCCCTCTTGAACTGCACCGCCGAAACATTCACGGCGATGGAGAAGTCCGGCAAATCCAGGCGCTGAATGCGCCTGCATTCCATGCAGGCCTGCTGGATGACCCATTCGCCGATTTCCACGATCATGCCGGTATTCTCGGCGACCGGGATGAAATCGTCGGGACGCACCGGCGGCTCGCCTTCGGGAAACCAGCGCAACAGCGCTTCCGCGCCCCTGATGCGGCCGGTGTCCAGCTCCACCTTGGGCTGGAGATAGATCTGGAATTCGCGCCGCTCGATCGCCGTCTTGAGCTTGGCCGCCATGCTGATCGAGGCGATCGCCTGGCTGTTCATGCTCTCGTCGAACAGTTTGAAGGCGTTTCGTCCCGAGCCCTTGGCGCGATAGAGCGCGATGTCGGCTTCACGGCGCAAGGTTTCGAAGTCGGGATCGACGCCCGAGCCCTGCGCAGCCCCGATCGAACAGGTCAGCATGATATATTGGTGCCCGGCGCCGAGCGGTTCGCTGACCTTGCCGCTGATCCGTTCTGCGGTCGCCATGATTTCGTCGGTGTTCGACGGCCGATGCGTGAGGATGCCGAACACGTCTCCGGCGACCCGGAACGCGATCAAGTCGTCGCCGGCGATCTTGTTGAGCCGGTCGGCGATGGTCTTGAGCACGAGATCCCCGAACACATGGCCGAGTGAATCGTTGACCGCCTTGAAATTGTCGAGACCGATCAGAAACAACGTCGCCTGCGCATCCGGCGCCCGGGCCTGATCGTCGCGATATTTCTTCTGGGCGCTGAACAGATTCGGCAGCCCGGTCAGGGCGTCGTGATTGGCGAGCCTGTAGATCTCGTTTTCCGACGCCTTCGCCTTTCGATACTCGCTGTTGTAGCGCGCCAGCAGCGAACGCATGTCGGTTGCCAGCATGAAGATCGTCACCGCCGTCACCGAATAGAGCAGCAGCACATCGCCGACATTCGACCAATCGAACGGGAAAAGCCCGAAATCGACCCAGTGATATTCGCTGGCGAAGCCCAGCGCGAAAGCGTTGGCGACGATCGCCAGATAAAGAATGAGAAAATGCTTCGGCGTCGACAGCATGGCCGCAAACACCAGAACGGTGACGTTGCCGAGGATGACCTGGTCGCGCAGCCCGTCGCCCAGCCAGGTGATCGCGGTGACCGAAGCGAAGATCGTCCATATAAATAGGAACTGGCCGATCGCCGGTCGCTCGCGATCGAAAAACATCCGCGCGATCCAGAGCAGCCCGAAGACCGACATGGCGGCGACGCTGAGCCAAACGCCCCTGTCGAAGACGAGGTTGTTGATGAGCGAAAGCACGATCAGGAGGTTGATCGCGGCGATCATCTGCTTCACGCGCCGCGCATTGAATTGCGACAGCGCCTTGATCACGTCGCGTCCGTCATTGAACATCACCGTAAGTCCGCCTCCTTCGACGGACTTGGCGCCTGACATCGCACCAGATGACTTTTTCAATCCGCTAAACCACATCGCTAACCTGCCAGATGCGCTTGGAGGCAAGTCTTCCAAACGCGGTCCAATTGTCCATGCAACTCCTGGTTACGCGCATGCACAGTTTTGCCGGCCCACGGCCATTCATTGGCGCGCAAAAATTAAGCCTGAGTAAATCGATACGGTCGGATGTCCTAGGAAAGGATTAATGCGTCTTGAAATAAATACCACGCGGCGGAAATTTTGGCGCATGGTTGATTTTCTCTTCAGCATTTCGGAGCAGTGTGACGAATCAACGAGAACTTCGAGAAAGCGCATGGCGATGGAACGACCCACCCTCCCTGCGGGCCTGCCCGCCGACATCGACGAAAAGAAGCAGGCCGCGCGCGACTGGTTCGAAAGCCTGAGAGACCATCTCTGCCAGACATTCGAATCCCTCGAAGACGAATTGCAGGGTCCTCTCTCCGACCAGCCCCCGGGCCGTTTTCAACGCAAGGCCTGGCTCAGGGAGGAAGGATCCGGCGGCGGCGGCGTGATGTCCATGCTCGAAGGCAGGGTGTTCGAAAAGGCCGCCATCCATACCTCGACGGTGCACGGCGAATTCTCGCCCGAGTTCCGACAGCAGATCCCCGGCGCGACGGAGGACCCGCGTTTCTGGGCGTCGGGCATTTCCCTGATCGCTCACCCCGTCAACCCGCATGTGCCGACCGTACATATGAACACGCGCATGGTGGTGACGAATTCGTGGTGGTTCGGCGGCGGCGCCGACCTGACTCCCGTGCTCGGCGCGCGTCGCAATCAGGAAGACGTGGACGCGCAGATCTTTCACCGCACGATGGAAATCGCCTGCTCCCGCCATCCCGTCGCCGATTATCCTCGGTTCAAGAGCTGGTGCGACGAGTATTTCTTCCTGAAACACCGCAACGAACCGCGCGGTATCGGCGGGATCTTCTATGACTGGCAGCATTCCGACGACGAAGCCGGCGGCTGGGACGCCGACTTTGCCTTTACCCGCGATGTCGGCCGCGCTTTTTCCTTGGTCTATCCGAAGATCGTCCGGGCGAACTTCAACCAGCCCTGGACGGAAGAGGACCGTGACGAGCAACTGATCCGCCGCGGCCGCTATGTCGAATTCAACCTGCTCTACGATCGCGGAACCACCTTTGGGTTGAAGACGGGCGGAAATGTCGAATCCATCCTCTCTTCCCTGCCGCCGGTGGTCCGCTGGCCGTGATGCCGGGATTTTGAACATGCGTGATAGAATTCATGTCATGCAATTGGAACAGAAACATGCTATGAGTCGTTGTATTAGCCGATTGACCTGAGGAGGAGTGTCATGACGACAAATGACAAGACGGCTGGTGACACGAAATTGGAAACCGTGCGCGACGCCAAGACGCGGTCCATGATCGAACAGATTTTCTACTATGAAAATCAGCATGCCGAGGCGATTGCCGAAGCCGGCAACGATAACCGCCTGGCAGGCCTCAAGAAGCATGTCGCGGCGCCCAAGGGCTCGGACTGCTTCCAGGCCTGGGCGATGCCGGATTACATGCGCTGAGGATGATTTAACCGCGCCGCCGGCTTTCAGAGCGACGGCGCGGACAACAGTTCGTTCTTGTCGGCCTTGAAATCCGAGGCGACCCACCGCTCCTCGATGCGCTTCAGCGCCGCGCCCATCTCTGAGCCGGGCGCAAAACCCTTTCCGATCAGATCGCTGCCCTTGACGGGCATGACGGGCCTTTCCCAGTGGTTTGCGAGATCGAGCAGACGCTTGAGCCCGCCGCGCCGGCCCAGCGCCTCGAGATCATCCTCTCCCTTAGACACCTGCCCGGCGAGCGCGAGCTTCAACCGGTGGATCGCGCCGGTTTTGCCGTTGCGATAAAGCGTCAGCCGCATGTCCTTCTCGGAGAAATCAGGCTTGATCTCGGCCGAACCGGCCCAATCCGCAAGGACCGCGCGCTCGGCGCCCGAGAGTTTCAGACGATCCGCCATGGCCTCAACCCGGCTATCGACCGGCGGGATGACCGCCGCGAGCCTCAGCAGCGGATCAGGCGTCCAGTCATAAGCCGCCTCCGCGGCGATGAGGCCGGGAATGGCGTCGATGCCCCATTTCTCCGTCTCCGGCAGCACCTCGGTCAGCACCGCGGATGTGCGCATCCAGAGAAGCGCCCGGCCGGGATCGCGCGCCGAGAGCAGTTTCTTCAACTCCGCCCAGACGCGCTCGGCCGAAAGAGACTGAAGCCGCGAACGAGCGGCGGCGCAGGCCTTGAGCCCGGCCGCATCCGGTCGGCCGCGGCCGTAATGGGCGAAGAAGCGGAAGAAACGCAGGATGCGCAGATGATCCTCCTCGATCCGCGTCGCCGGGTCGCCGATGAAGCGAATCGTGGCGCTGTCGATATCGGCAAGTCCGCCCACATAGTCATGCACTTCGCCTTGAGCGTCCGCATAGAGCGCATTGACCGTGAGGTCGCGCCGCTCGGCGTCGGCGCGCCAATCGTCTGTGAAGGAGACTTCGGCGTGGCGGCCATCGGTGGAAACGTCCCGGCGAAGGGTTGTGACCTCGAACGGCCTGCCGTCGATCACCAAGGTCACAGTGCCATGCTTGATCCCGGTCGGCACGCATTTGATCCCGGCCGCCTCGGCGCGCGCCTTGACCTCTTCGGGCTTCAGCGTCGTGGCGATGTCCATGTCGCTGACCGGCAGGCCCATCAGGCTGTTGCGCACTGCGCCGCCGACCACGCGCGCCTGGCCGCCATCGGCGTTGAGCAGCGTGAAGACGCGGGTGAGCGCGGGATCTCGAAACCAGGTCTCGCCTGCGACGGAGGTCATTCGTAAAACCTTTCATAAAGCGACCGGAGTATGCCGGCCGTGATGCCCCAGATGCGCCATTCGCCATAGGGCATGACATAATAATGGCGCTGCTGATTGCGAAACAGCGCCGTTTCCTGGGCGTGGTTGTCTGGGTTCATCAGAAAAGACAAGGGCGCTTCAAAGACGCTCTCCACCTCGCCGGGATTGGGCGACAGGGTAAAACCCGGCTTGACGATCGAGAGCACCGGCGTGATGCGAAAGCCGGACAATACGGGAATCGGCGGCAGATGGCCAATGACGTCGACGAAATGCCGCGCCAGCCCGATTTCCTCCTCGGCCTCGCGGAGCGCTGCGCTTTCTGGGCTCTCATCCGGCTCCAGCTTGCCGCCGGGAAAGGCGATCTGGCCGGAATGCTTGCGCAGCGCCGCCGTTCGCTTGGTGAGAATGACGCGGGCGTCATCGCCCTCGTCAACCACGGGCACCAGCACGGCCGCGTCCCTGAGCTCCAGGTTGACAAGCCCCCTTTCCGCGCCGGGATTGAGGCGATAATCGCCATAGCTGAGAAAATCGCCCGGTCCTGCGGCCAAATGTCGTTCGGCTCGGCTGCGAAAATCGCCGGCAGAGAAGGCGCCGATCATGCCGACAGTCTCTCGAGCTCATCGGCCGGCATGATCGGAAACCAGACGCCGCCGGAGCGGACCGCGAACATCTCTCTGCCGCCCAGATCCACGACTTCCCCGAGTTCCACCAGCTCGTACATCACCGGCCGCGCCAGGAGCGCCTCCAGCCGACCGCGCACATGCAGATAGGGCTTGAGCTGTCGCTGTTCGCCGACGATCTTGAAGCGGAGCGCATGATCGGAGCCGCCGGCGACGACGTCGCCGACATTGGTGCGGAAGGACAGGACACGGTCCGCCCCTCCGCCCTCGACCGCCATTTCGACGGCGAGGAACGGCGCATCCTCGACGCGTATGCCGACCTTCTCCACCGGCGTCACCAGATAGGTCTTGCCGTCCTCGTCCTTGCGCAGGACTGTGGAAAACAACCTGACCAATGGCGCGCGGCCGATCGGGGTGCCCATGTAGAACCATGTGCCGTCGGCGCGGATCTCCATATCGATATCGCCGCAGAACGGCGGGTCCCAGCGCTCGACCGGCGGCATGGATCGTCCCTCCGCCTGGGAATCGGCGGATGCGCGGGCAATCAGCGCGGCGAGGTCGCCCGCATTCCTCTGTGCGCCGATATCACCTACCGCCATGATTTGATCCTCATTCATCATCCATTGCTAACGCAATCTTGAAAGCTTCGCGCTTGTCACGCTCTGACCACACTGTCACTCTTAATCTGACATATGGGGTTTCGATAGGTCGATTCGAACCACCAACGCCACCATCGCCGGAGGGTTTCATGGGCGCACTGACACCGACGGACGCCGTCATCGACGAAAAGGCCGTCGCGGCCCAGGCCGAACAGGCGCTGGAGGACATCGCCCGGATCCGCGCCGAAACCGGCAAGGTGATCTTCGGCCAGGAAAGCGTGATCGAGCAGACCGTGCTCGCCGTGCTCTCGGGCGGCCATGCGCTTCTCGTCGGCGTGCCCGGCCTCGCAAAGACCAAGCTGGTCTCTACCCTCGCCACCGTTCTCGGTCTCGCCACCAACCGCATCCAGTTCACGCCCGACCTGATGCCGTCGGACATTCTCGGCTCGGAAGTGATGGATCAGGACGAGCATGGCCGCCGCTCTTTCCGCTTCGTCAAAGGCCCCGTCTTCTCCGAATTGCTGATGGCGGACGAGATCAACCGCGCCAGCCCGCGGACGCAGTCGGCGCTGCTGCAGGCCATGCAGGAATATCACGTCACCATCACCGGCCAGCGCTATGACCTGCCGCATCCCTTCCATGTGCTGGCGACGCAGAACCCGCTGGAGCAGGAAGGCACCTATCCGCTGCCGGAAGCCCAGCTCGACCGCTTCCTGCTGGAAATCGACGTCGAATATCCCGATTTCAAGGCCGAGCGGCGCATTCTGCTGGAAACCACCGGCACGTCCGAAGCCCAGGTCGAAGGCGTCATCACGCCGGCGCGGCTTCTGGAAATTCAAGGCTTGATCCGCCGCATGCCGGTGCCGGAAAGCGTGGTCGAGGCGATCCTGAAGCTCGTCCGCTCGGCGCGGCCCGGCCACGGCGACGCATTCACCGACAGCCGCATCGCATGGGGTCCCGGCCCGCGCGCCGGCCAGGCGCTGATGCTCACCGCCCGCGCCCGTGCGCTCTATCAGGGCCGCTTCGCCCCCTCGATCGACGATGTCGCGGCGCTGGCCGGCCCCGTTCTGCAGCACCGCATGGCGCTGACCTTCGCGGCCCGCGCCGACGGCGTGTCGATGAAGGACGTCATCGCCAAACTGGTGGAGCCCTTGAATCCATGAGAAATAGGAACAGCAGAGGCGGATCCGCATTTTGGCGTCCATAGGCCATATCGTCATTCCGACGCCCTCGAGCGCCGCTCTCGTCCGCGCGCGCGAGCGGGCGCGCCTTCTGCCGGATTGTCTGGTCGAAGCCCGACGCATCGCCAATACGGTGATTTCGGGCTGGCATGGCCGCCGGCGGCGCGGCCCGGGTGAGAATTTCTGGCAATTCCGTCCTTTCGTCGAAGGCGACAGCCTGGCCCGCATCGACTGGCGCCGCTCGGCCCGCGACGACCACACCTATATCCGCGACCGCGAATGGGAGGCGGCGCACACGATCTGGCTCTGGGCGTCGATGAGCCCGTCGATGATGTATAAATCGAGCCTCGGCATGGTGTCCAAGGAGAGCCGGGCGCTGGTGCTGATGCTGGCCGCCGCCGAGATCATGGCCCGCTCCGGCGAACGGATCGGCTGCCCGGGCGTGATGGAGCCCATCTCCGCCCGCAACGCCGCAGAACGACTGGCCTATGCGCTGGCGCATGAAGATCCGACGGCTGCGCTGCCCGACACGCGCATGATCCGCGGCGCGAGCGACATCGTGCTGTTTTCCGATTTTCTAGAACCGCCGGAAAATGTGCTCGCCGCGCTGCAGCCGCTGTCGCGGCGCGGCCTGCGGGGCCACGTCATCGAAATCTCCGACCCCGCCGAGGAAACCTTTCCCTATGCCGGTCGCGTGGAATTTTCCGATCCGGCCACCGGCGCCAAGTTTCTTTCGGGGCGATCGGAAGCCCTGGCCGAGGAATACAAGACCCTCTATCACGCCCGTCGCGAGACCCTGCGCGACGGCCTGCGCCATCTCGGCTGGAATTTTATCGCCCACAACACCGGCCGCCCGGCATCCGAGGCGCTGGCCGCCGTGCATATGTATCTTTCCGGCCAGCCGGATCGGGCTCGCCACGGGGGAGCAGGCTGATGCCGGGTCTCGCTTTTGCCGCTCCGCTCGTCCTTGCAGCCTTGATCGCGCTCCCGGCGATCTGGTGGCTGCTGCGGATCACCCCGCCGCAGCCGTCGCGCGAGGCCTTCCCGCCCTTCCGGCTGCTGCTGCTCTTGAAGCGGCAGGAGGAGACGCCGGCGACGACGCCGTGGTGGCTGCTGGCTCTGCGCATGCTGATCGCAGGCCTGCTCGTGCTCGCGCTCGCCGGCCCCGTCTATGACCCGAACGCCCGGCTGGGCGCGACGAGCGGCAGCCTCGCGGTCATCGTCGACAACAGTTGGGCCAGCGCAACCGATTTCGACAAGCGCCGCGCCACCGCCGAAAATCTCATCCGCCGCGCCGGCGAAAGCGATGCGCCCGTAAGCCTCACCTTCACCACCGACCGCAATCCGGACGCCACCTTCAAGCGCGCCGACGAAGCGCTGTCGGTGCTGGCCGCCGCCAAGCCCGCCCCCTTGCCTGCCGATCGCGCCGCAGCCGCGGCCGCGCTGACGGCGAGCTTCCAGCAGGAGAAGCCCGAACGCGCCGTGCTGATCGCCGATGGCGTGAGGGGAGTCGGCGACGCCGCGCTCTTCACCGCTTTGCGCGACGCGGGCGTGACCCGCCTCGACGTGATCGGCGCCGACAATGCCGCGGCCATCGCGGTGACAGGCGCGGACAACGCCGCAGACCGGCTCACCGTCACCGCCGCCCGCCTGCAGACGGCTACGCCGCAGACCGTGGCGATCTCGGCGCGCGACATTCAGGGCCGCGTTCTCGGCGCGACGAGCATCGCTTTCGGCGCGGGTCAGGCCAGGGCGAGCGGCGAGATCACGGCGCCATTCGAACTGCGAAACGAATTCGCGCGTCTCACCGTGGATGGCCTCGACACGGCCGGCGCGGTGCGGCTGCTCGACGACAGTTTCAAGCGACGCTCGGTGGGGCTGATCTCCGGTGAAGCCGGCGATCGCAGCCAGCCGCTGCTGTCGCCGCTCTACTATATCAACCGTGCGCTCTCGCCCTTCGCCAATCTCTCCGAGGCGAACGGCTCCGATCTCGTCTCGGCCATCCCCGCCATGATCAAGGCGCGGCCATCGGTCATCGTCATGGCCGATATCGGCCGGATGCCGGCCAGCGCTGAAAAGGCTCTGACCGACTGGATCCGCGACGGCGGCTCGCTGGTGCGTTTCGCCGGACCTCGTCTGGCCGCAGCGCCCGCAGATGATCCGCTGATCCCGACGCGATTGCGCGAAGGCGAGCGCGCATTGGGCGGCTCCATGTCCTGGGCCGAACCGCAGACGCTCGACAACTATCCGGAAAACAGCCCGTTCACCGGTCTGACCCCGCCGGACCAAGTGCTGGTGAAACGGCAGGTTCTCGCCGAACCCACGCCGGAACTCGCCGGCCTGACCTGGGCCAGCCTGAAAGATGGAACGCCGCTTGTCACCGCCCGCCGCATCGGCGCAGGGCGCATCGTCCTTTTCCATGTCAGCGCCGAATCGTCCTGGTCGAACCTGCCGCTGTCGGGAGAATTCGTCGAAATGCTGCGCCGGATCGTGCAACTCTCCCATTCCAGCAACGCCGCCCGCAGCGAAGACGGCAAAACCGTGTTGCCGCCCTATCGCCTGCTGACGGCGGCGGGAGCGCTGACCACCGAGAAAGGTTTGGCCAAGCCGATCGAGGCGGGCGCCGCCGTCACGCCCTCCTTCGACAGCCCGCCGGGCCTTTATGGCGGCGAGGACGGCTTCGAGGCCGTCAACCTCTTCGCATCCGACGCGGCGCTCGCGCCGATCGCCTATCCGCAGGACTTTTCCGTGACGGAAAGCGGTTTCGCCGGCGATGACGCCTTCGATCTCAAGCCTTGGCTGTTCGCCGCGGCCGCCATTCTGGCGCTCGCAGACACGCTGGCGATGCTGATCCTCGGCGGCGCTTTCGCCCGACGCGCGGCGACCGCCGCCATGTGCGCCCTCGCTATGATCGGCGGGCTTGCGGGCGGCGTCGACCCGGCCCGCGCCGACGACGCCCGCCCCGGCGACGACGTGCTGATGAGCCGGCTCGACAAGACCCATCTCGCTTACGTCATCACCGGCGAGGCGGAAGTCGACCGGATTTCAGAACGCGGCCTCGCCGGCCTCTCAGATTTTCTCTATTACCGCACCACGCTCGAACCCGGCGATCCCGTCGGCGTCGACATCGCCAAGGACGAATTGTCGGTTTTCCCGATCCTCTACTGGCCCGTCGACGCGTCGGCGGCCATGCCGTCGGAAAACGCCATTTCCCGCATCGACGCCTATATGCGTTCGGGCGGCACCGTACTGTTCGACACACGCGACCAGGCCTCCTCGATCACCGCCATGGGCGGCGTCAGCGCCAATACGGAGCGCTTGCGCGCCATTCTCGCGCGCATAGACATTCCCCCGCTCGAGCCGGTGCCGCAGGACCATGTGCTCACCAAGGCCTTTTATCTCCTGAAATCCTATCCCGGCCGCTATTCCGGCAGCCCGCTCTGGGTGGAGGCGGAGCCGGACGCCAAGAGCGATCCCAACCGCCCGGCGCGGCAGGGCGACGGCGTCACGCCCATCATGATCACCGGCAATGATTTCGCCGGCGCCTGGGCGGTGGATAATCTGGGCGCGCCGCTGCTGCCGCTCGTGCCGCCGGATGAAAACCAGCGCGAAATGGCCTACCGCACCGGCGTCAACATCATGATGTATATGCTGACCGGCAACTACAAGGCCGATCAGGTGCATGTGCCGGCGCTTTTGGAAAGGCTGGGACAGTGATGAACCTGACATTCGACCCGTTCCTGCCCCTTTGGCTGATCGCGCTTGTCGGCGCGCTGGCTGCTCTGCTCGCGGCTTTCGGCCTTTACCGGCGCCAGCGCGGCATGATCCTGCGGACGATCGCGCTCGCGGCGCTGACGCTGGCGCTGATCAATCCGATCCTGGTCGACGAGCAGCGAGAGCCTCTGCCCACCGTCGTCGCCATCGCCGCCGACCGCAGCCAGAGCCAGGACGTCGGGCCTCGCAAGGCGCAGACGGACAAGGCCGTCGCCGATCTTCGCGCCGCGCTCGGCCGTTTCTCCGGGATCGAGACGCGCGTGATCGACGCCGGCGGCGACGACGGCTCGGACACGCCGTCGACGCGCCTGTTCGGCAATATCGCCTCGGCGCTCGAAGACGTGCCGCCGTCGCGGCTGGGCGCGGTGATCTCGGTGACCGACGGTCAGGTCCATGATATCCCGGCCGATGACAGGCTGCCGGGCGTGAATGCGCCGGTGCATGGACTGATCACCGGCAAGGCCGACGAATTCGACCGCCGCATCCAGGTGATCAAAGCGCCGCGCTTCGGTCTCGTCGATCAGGAGCAGGAAATGGTGCTCCGGGTGATCGACGACGGCCGCCCGATCTCCCAGCCGGCCGACATCACCGTCAGCGTCAATGGCGAAGTGGTCAACCGCATTCCCGCCGTCGCCGGCCAGAACCGCACCGCCCGCTTCAAGCTCGATCGCGCCGGCGGCAATATCGTCGAAGTCGCGGTGGCCGAGGTTCCCGGCGAAGTGACCCCGGTCAACAATCGCCTGGTGCAGACCATCGACGGCATCCGTGAAAATCTCCGCGTGCTCTTGGTGTCGGGCGAGCCGCATGCCGGCGAGCGCGCCTGGCGCAACCTGCTCAAATCCGACGCCTCGGTGGATCTGGTGCATTTCACCATTCTCAGGCCCCCGGAAAAGCAGGACGGCACGCCGATCAACGAGTTGTCGCTGATCGCCTTCCCCACCCGCGAATTGTTCGTCGAAAAGATCAGTGAATTCGACCTGATCATCTTCGACCGCTACCAGCATCGCGGCGTGTTGCCGATCCTCTATTACGACAACATCGCCCAATATGTCCGCCAGGGCGGCGCCATCCTGCTGGTGTCGGGGCCGGAGCATGCGGGCTCGGAGTCGATCGCCTATACGCCGCTCGCCGACATCCTGCCTGCGGCCCCGACCGGGCAGATGCTGGAAAAGCCCTTCTTCCCGCGCCTTTCGGACCTCGGCAAGCGCCATCCGGTGACCCGTGGGCTGGAAGGCTCCGCCGCCGAACCGCCGCGCTGGGGCCGCTGGTTCCGCGCCGTCAACATGACCCCGCCGGAAGGCGAGGTGGTCATGAACGGCTCCGACGGCTCGCCGCTCCTCGTCCTTTCCCATGTCGATCAGGGCCGCGTGGCGATGCTGCTCTCGGATCAGGGCTGGCTCTGGGCGCGCGGCTTCGAAGGCGGCGGCCCCCATGTCGACCTCTACCGACGCATCGCCCATTGGCTGATGAAGGAGCCGTCGCTGGAGGAAGAACGGCTCACGGCGCGGTCGCTCGGCCGCGACATCGAGATCACCCGCCAGAGCCTCAAGAAGACGGTCGACAAGGCCGTCGTCATCGGGCCCGATGGCGCGCGCCAGGAGACCGGCTTGACCGAGGAAGAGCCGGGCCTGTTTCGCACGACTCTCCGCACGGCCCGGAACGGCCTTTACGAGGTCGACAATGGCGGCTTGAAGACGCTGGTCCATGTCGGCGCGGTCGATGCGCCTGAGTTCCGCGAGATGATCTCGACCACGGAAAAGCTCGCGCCGCTGGCCGCCGCCAGCAAGGGCATCGTCAAGCGCCTCGACGATGGCGCTGAAGGCGTGACCCTGCCGCAGATCCTCACCGTGCGCGGCGACGTGCGCATCTCGGATCCCGAGCGGATGGTGATCCGCATGACCGACGAGACGGTTCTGAAGGGCGTGACCTCGATACCGCTCTTCGCCGGCTTCCTCGGCTTGGGCTTGCTGGCGCTGGCGCTCGGCTCGACCTGGTGGCGCGAAGGGCGTTGAGGTCAGGCGGCGTCGGCGGCCGCGCGGATCGTATCGGCGATCCACTCGTTGAGGCTCTTGTTCTCCGCTGCCGCCGCGTTCGCCGCGGCGGCATGCAGAGTGGGGTCGAGGCGCAGGTTGAAGCGGCCCGAATAGGCTTTGTACGGCTCCAGCCCCCGCGCCGCGCAGTCTTCGAGATAGACTTTGAGCGAGGCCCGTCCCTCCTCCATCAGCCCTTCGAGATCTTTCGCATAGAAATCCGCGCCACCGGACAGGCCGAGAAACTCGCCGCGAAACAGGCCGATGTCAGGATCGAGCGAAATCACCGCCTTGCAGCCGTCGATGTCGAGAATGTTCTTCATGGCGTTACTCCATGCTTTTGGAGCCATTTGCGGATGGAGAAGACGGCGTCCTTGTCAGTGTCGGGCGAGGGATGCGGCCGATGAAAGATCCGGACCTCTCCAAACAGGAAGACCGCCACACGCGAGCCTTCTCTCTCTGATCTCACCGCCGAGTTCACGGAACAAAGCTTCAATGTCGTCCCACAGGATCGTGCCGGACACGGGGCGCGCAAAGATCTTGTCCAGGGTCGCCTGATGTCTCCGCTTCATCGAAGAATGATACCAGATTATGGCGCCATTTCAATGCCTCAGCTGGCCCGCCACTTGATCGCGCCCTTCATCCGGTCATGCGTGTCAGGGCTGGCGGGGATCACCAGGACGCGGGCGGGATCGACGGGACCCGGGAAAGTGAGCGCGCCATAAGCGACTTTCTCGAAGCCGAGCGGCATGTAGTAGGGCGGATCGCCGACCAGGATGATCGCCTCCGAGCCCTTCTTCCTGGCGGCCTCGACGGCGATGCGCACGAGTTCGCGGCCGATGCCCATATTCTTGTGCGACGGCCTCACGGCGAGCGGTCCCAGCAGATGGCCCTTGACGCCGCCGGCCGTCACGGGCGTCATCCGGACGGAGGCGATGGTCTCGCCGCGATCGGCGCAGATATAGGACAGCGCCTGATCATGAGGCCCCTGTTCGCGAATGCGCGCGGCGGCGCGGACGAACCGGCCGGGGCCGAAGGCTTCTTCATTGATCAGTTCGATGGCGTCGTGATGCGTTGCGTCTTCCGTCAGATAGACGAGGTCATGCTTTTTCATGGAGAATCTGCTGCTTGGATCGATAGACGATGGCGTGAAGGACCCGTCCGGTCGGCCCGGTCGGGAAGAAGAGCTTCATCGCGGTCGTCGCAGCAGCGTCATGGCCTGTAAGGGCTCCAGATTTGATGATCGACAGGGCGGATAGCAGGAAATTTTCCTGCCGCCAAGAGCCAAAACGCAGCGTTCAGCATTTAACACTCGAAATGTCCGGCCGAAGTTGCGACATAGAGCCTACGGTTTCAGGAGAAAAAGCGATGGGCATGTTGGTGGACGGCGTCTGGCATGACGTGTGGTACGATACGAAAGCGAGCAAGGGGCAATTCGTCCGCTCGGCCTCGCAATTTCGCAATTTCATCACGAAAGACGGCGCGCCCGGCCCGACCGGCAAAGGCGGCTTCAAGGCCGAGAGCGGCCGCTATCATCTCTATGTGTCGCTAGCCTGTCCCTGGGCGCATCGCACGCTGATCTTCCGCAAGCTCAAGAAGCTGGAAGACCATATTTCCGTATCTGTGGTGCATTATCTGATGCTCGAAAAGGGCTGGGTGTTCGACGAAGGAGATGGCGCGACCGGCGACGCGCTGTTCGGCGCAAAGGCGCTCGCCGACATCTATGTCCGCGCAGACGCCAAATATTCGGGCCGCGTCACGGTGCCGGTGCTGTGGGACAAACAGAAGAACACCATCGTCTCCAACGAATCCGCCGAGATCATCCGGATGTTCAATTCGGCCTTCGACGACATCACCGGCGACGCCCAGGATTTCTATCCCGAGGATCTCCGCGCCGAGATCGACGAACTCAACGCCTTCGTTTATGACAATATCAACAACGGCGTCTATAAATGCGGCTTCGCGACCACGCAGGACGCCTATGCCGAGAATTTCGACAAGCTGTTTTCGGCGCTCGACCAGATCGAGGCTAGACTGGAAGGCAAGACCTATCTGTTCGGCGACCGGCTGACCGAAGCCGACTGGCGGCTGTTCACGACCTTGATCCGGTTTGATCCGGTCTATGTCGGCCACTTCAAGTGCAACCTGCGTCGCATCGCGGACTACCCCAACCTGCAGGCCTATCTGAAGCGGCTCTATGGGCATCCGGGCATCCGCGACACCGTGGATTTCACCCATATCAAGGGCCATTATTACGGCAGCCACCGCACCATCAATCCGACGGGAATCGTGCCCGTGGGGCCCGCGCTCGATCTCGGCTGATCACCAGAGGTCGTCGAAGGCGGCTTCGCCGGCGAGTTCGCGCAAGCGCCGGCGGGTCGCGGAGGTCACGTCGGCGGGCAGCGCGTCGAGCGCGAAGAAGCCGCTGTCGACGATCTCCCAATCTTTCGGCCGGGGCGCGGTCTGGCGCACCACGCAGCGATAGAACACGACGTGATCCCGCTTGGACGTGCGCTTGTTGTAATAGACATGCAGCATTTGCGGCGGGACGACGGCCTCGAGGTTGCCCTCCTCCCGCAATTCCTTGGCCAGCGCCTCGCGCACCGTTTCGCCCCGCGCCACCCCGCCGCCGGGCATATGCCAGCCCGGAACATAAGAATGCTTCACCAGAAAGATCCGCCCCTGTTCGTCGAAACAGGCGGCGCGCACGCCCATGGTCATGCCCTGGATAAACGGGTAGACGGCGTGGGCCAGCCGCGTGAGAATCTTATAACGGAACTTGCTCAGTTCAGCCGGGGTTGTGTCTTCGACCACGCCGCTTGCTCCTTCAGACCTCGAGGCCTATCGTGAACCCGATGATGACACTTACACATTTTTCCGACGCCCATCTCGGGCCGCTGCCCGATATGTCGTTTCGTGAACTCCTGTCGAAACGGGTCACGGGCTATGTGAACTGGCAGCGCAACAGGCGCAAGCAGCTTTTCGGCAACACGCTGGAACTGCTGATCGAGGACATGCTCGACCAGAACCCCGATCATGTCGTCATGACAGGCGATCTCGTCAATCTCGCGACCAATACCGAGATCGAGGCGGCGGAGGTGTGGCTGCGTTCCTTCGCCGATCCGGCGCTGGTGTCGGTGGTGCCTGGAAACCATGACGCCTATGTGCCGGGCGCCATCAATCGCGCCTACGCCGCCTGGAAACCGTGGATGACCGGCGACGACGGGCGCTTCGACGACCATGATTTTCCCTATGTGCGCATCAGGGGCGAAATGGCGATCATCGGCCTATCTACGGCGACGGCGACCCCGCCTTTCATGGCCTCGGGCTATTTCGGCTCGGGTCAGGCGCGACGTTTCGCGACCCTAGCCAAAAAGCTCGGCGAGCAGGGCCTGTTTCGCGTCGTGCTGATACACCATCCGCCTATTCGCGGCGCCACGGCCAATTACAAGCGCATGATCGGCATCAGGCGATTTGCGGCGGCGCTTCATCTCGGCGGCGCGGAACTCGTCCTGCACGGCCATACCCATCTCGACACGATCTACTGGCTGGCTGGTCCCAAAGGCGCCGCGATTCCGGTCGTCGGCGTCGCCTCGGCGAGCCAGGGTCATGGCGGCCACAAGCCGCCGGCCGCCTATAACCTCTTCAAGATTACCGGCGAGGCCGGCGCCTGGCGAATAGATCATGAAAGGCATCGGCTCGACGGCGCTTCGGAAGGCTTCGCCTTCGAGAACTCCGCCGTGCTCGCGCCGCCCGCCTTCGTCGAGAAACGAAGAGCGCCGCGGCGCTGACGCGCCGCTCAGGACAGATGACGACGCGGCTTGTGCGCGTCGATCAGATCGCGGACTTCCTGAACGAGGTGGTCGCAGAGACGATCGAGTTCCTTGTCGCCCACCACGTCCCATTCGAGACGCCGCTGGATGACGGGCATGCCAATTCTGTAGTGGAAAGCGCTGCCGGTCATGGAGAAAACCATCACCTTCAGCCGCTCGGATTCCGCATCCATGCCGGTGACGGCGGCGAACATGGCGCAGAGCCGCTCATGCATCGGCCGCAGCCAGTTCTTGTAGATGAGATCGGAGACTTCGCCGGGATTGAGCATTTCCCGCGTCATGAAGACGACGGCGTGACGCATGCCGGGATTGGCGACCCAGAAGCGAATGAAGGTGCTCATGGTGTTGACCAGGGTCATTTCCGCGACATCCGGCGTCATCGCGGGCATCGGTCGTTTGAAATTCATGCCGAGTTCGGTGCGCACCAGTTCGATGACGTGATCGGCGCAGGCGAGGCGGAGCCCGGGCTTGCCGCCGAAATGATAGGCGATGGATCCGATGTTCGCCGCAGCGAAATCTGCGATGTCGCGCGTGGAGACCGCGTCATAGCCATGTTCGCCGAACAGTCGGATTGCCGCTTCGAGAAGCGAGACGCGGGTGACTTCCGCGCCCGAAATCGGCTTGTCGGAGCGGTGGTTTTCAGCCTGCAACAGCAATGTTTATGCCTCCAGCCAGAATGATTAGCATGCTTCCCATATGACTCCGCAGAGGTTACTTAGCAAGCAAAGTTATGTTTCGATCATCAAATTTTTGTAACCGGGCTGTCGAAGGGGCTGCGGACCACGTACAAACAGCGTGTTCAACGGAGGTCTACCCCATGGTCGCCAAGTCCCTCGCGCATCGCATCCCGCACAGCCTGAGCCTAGTTCTACTGTCCGCCTTTATCAGTTCTGCGACACTCACCGGCGCCAATGCCGCCGGTTCCGACGACGGTCAGCCTCCGGAGCCCACCGCCACCACTCAGGAATGCAAAGATGGCAAAGTGTGGGACGCTGCGAAAAAAGAATGCGTCGATCCGCAGAAAAGCGGTTTCAACGACGATGAGCTTTATCGCGCCGCCCGCGAAATGGCCTATGCCGGCCAGTATGACAACGCCATCCGGGTATTGAAGCTGGCTAAGAATCAGGACGATCCGCGAATCCTCAATTATCTCGGCTTTGCAAACCGCAAGGCCGGCAATGTCGAGGTCGGCATGGCCTATTATCGCCGCGCGCTCGCCAAGGACGCCAACTATCTCCTGGCCCGGTCGTATTACGGCCAGGGCCTGCTTCTCCAGGGCGATATCGAAGGAGCCCGCGCCCAGCTCGTCGAAATACGCGACCGCGGCGGCCGCGACACCTACGCCTATTCTTCTCTCTACGAGTCGTTGAAAAGCGGCTCGACCTATTGAGATCATCGACGTCTTTGAAATCGCTCCGCGCGCACGCCCCTGCGCGCGGAGCTTTTTGTCGCCGACGATTGCGAAGCGGCCGATTCTGTTTCATACCTCGGACGACGGGCTCCCGCGGCGCCGGTCATTTTTGGGTGTAGCGCGAATAAATGGACCGTAGCGGACGTCAGGGTGATGTGGGGGTCATGAGGGATCGGGACAAGGCGGAGCGAATCGGCCGGGAGTTGGTGGGTTTGCTGCCGAAGCTCCGGCGATTCGCCATGACGCTCACGAGAAACGCATCGGACGCGGATGATCTGGTGCAGGAAGCCTGCGAACGGGCGATCACCAGATGCCATCTCTGGAACGGAGAGGGACGGCTGGACAGTTGGGTCTATGCGATGACGCGCAATCTTTGGGTCGACGAGATCAGGAAACGCAAGGTGCGCACCGGCGCCGGCGTCGTCGATGCGACCGAACAGGACGAACTGTCGATCGGCCCGGCTGCCGAAAAGGCGATCTACGCCTCTCAACTTCACCAGATGATCCTGTCGATGCCCGAGGGACTGTCGTCGGTGTTTCTGCTGGTCAATGTCGAAGGTCATTCCTACCGCGAAGCCGCCGATATCCTCGGCATTCCCATCGGCACGGTGATGAGCCGCCTTTCGACCGCGCGGCTGCGGCTCGCCGCCATGGTCGATGGCGCGCAGGAAGCGAGGGCCTGACATGGAAAACCTTGCAGACCTGCCGCTCGACGTGCTGCTGTCGGCCTATCTCGACGGCGAACTCGACGAAGCCGCCGCCGGCGAGATCGAAGCCCGGCTCGCGACCGACGCCGAGGCGCGCGCGCTGCTCGACCGCTTGAAGGCCGGCTCCGCCCATGGCGATCAACTGTTCGACGCGCTGTTGCGCGAACCGGCTCCGCTCCACCTCGCCCGCGCCATCAAGGACGCCGCCTATCGCGGCGAAACCAGCCAGCCTTCGGCGCCGCTGATGGCGCGCGCCGGGCGCGGTTGGTTTTTCGGCCAGGTCCCCCAGGCGATCGCCGCCTCGGCGCTCCTCTTGCTGGGCGGAGGTTATGCCGGCTACACGGTAGGCCGCCAGTATGAGCCGCAACGGCAGGTCGCCGCGGAGCAGCCAAGCGAGGCGAAGTCCCCGACGACACTCTCCGTGGGCGGCCAGACCCGCAGTTTCACTGTCGGCGCCAGCGGATCCGCGCCGAGCGGCAGGCTGGTCAGCGCGCGCGATGTGCTCGCCGTGCATGCGGTCTACGCCGCGCAGGAAAGCCGCGCGGCGGAAATACCCGCTGCGGAACTCGTCGTGCTCACCGACTGGCTGCGCGACAGCGCGCGGGTCGCCTTCGAAGTCCCCGACCTCACCGCCGACGGACTTACTTTCGAGGGCGGACGCCTGGTCGTGATCTCCGGCAAGCCCGCCGCTGCGCTCTACTTCCGCGATGCAGGCGGCGAACGCGTCGGCGTCTATTTCAGCGAAGGCAAGACAGATCCCCTCAGGCTCACGGAGGGCGACGTCACTCTGCTCGCCGGCATGCGCGATGGTCTGTCCTGGTTCGTGGCGGCCCCCTCCTCGCTTGCGGAAACCGATCGCCTGGCCGAACACGTCGACGCCGCCGTCCGATAAATATCGAGGCTGCGTCGTTTTGAATGAAGCCAAACGTCGCCTGACGCATTAACATCCTGTCTGCAACGCGTCTGACGGGGGGTTAGAGGCATGGCCAAGGAAATCGAACGCAAGTTTCTCGTGATCTCCGACGAATGGCGCAAGAATGCCGACGGCGGCAAAAAGATGCGGCAGGCTGTCATTCTGGCCGAACCGGACCGCTCTCTCAGGGTGCGCCTGATCGACGGCAAGAAAGCTCGTCTGACCCTGAAGATCGATCGCAACGAAATCTCGCGTCATGAATTCGAATATGAGATCCCGATGGGCGACGCCCGGGAGATGCTCAGGCTCGCCAATGGATCGGCGATCATCAAGACCCGCTATGAGACGCCGTATAAGGGTTTCGTATGGGAAATCGACGTTTATGAAGGCGCTTTCGAAGGCTTGGTGGTCGCGGAAGTGGAAATGAGAAGCGAGAAGGACAAGCCGCCCCTGCCGCCCTGGGTGGGCGTCGAGGTCAGCGACGACCGGCGCTTCTCCAACCGCGCCATCGCCGAAGGCAGCCTCGGAAAGGACTGGAAGCAACTTGTTCAGGATAAATTGGAGCAACCCGCCCCGGAGTGAAATCCTCCGTATCGCCGCGGAGAAAATCGATGGCGCGCAGGACGCGCTGCGCCGGCAGCCCGAGGGGCTCGACAAAGCCGTTCACGGCGCGAGGAAAGCGATCAAGCATAGCCGGTCTCTGCTTCGGCTGCTCCGCTCCGCCGACGACGATGGCGCAAGGCGGCTCAACGCAATGCTCCGCGCCATCTCCGCAGGCCTCTCGCCGCTGCGCGACGGCGCGGCGCTGATGGAGGCGGCGTCACGACTCGACGCGATCCTCCCCGGCCCTGCAACAGATCGCTTGTCGGAACGCCTGAACGCCCTCCCGATCGAAGTTGCGGCCGATCCGGCCGACATGACCGCCGAAGCGGCAGACTCTCTCGATGAGGTGAGCCGCGCCATTCTTGATCTGAACTTACCTGAAAGCAGAGCCAAACTCGCCAGACATGTGGCGCGTGGCTGGCGCCGAACCGGCAGGCGCGCATTTGCCGCGCTGGAGCGCTGTGCGGGGGATCCGCATGAGGAAGACTATCACGATCTCAGGAAACGCGGCCAGGACCGTTGGATGCAGGCGGCGCTCCTGCGCAAGATTTGGCCGTCAGGCCTGATCGCCGTCCAGACCAGCGCCAAACGCATGGTGGACATGCTCGGCCAGGCGCGCGACTTCGGCAGGCTCGAAACCGTGATCGCCCAATTGCCCGATTTCGACGACCGTGACAGGATCACCCTGACGGCGGCGATGGAAAGCGAACGCATGCGGCTGCACCGCGACGCGATGGCGTTCGGCGGCGATCTCTTCCAGCATGACAACAAAAAGGAGGCGGACATCATCCGCCTCCTGATCAGGAACGCCTGAGATTTCAAGGATCAGGCCTGAGCCTGATCCTCCAGCATGCGGTTGATCGCCGACATGATCGCTTCGAGCGAGGCGCCGACGATATTGGTGTTGACGCCCGCGCCCCAGACCTTGCCCTTTGGCGTCGCCATTTCGACATAGGCGATGGCCGCCGCGTTCGAGCCGTGCTGCAGCGAATGTTCGGAGTAATCATTCACCGAGAGATCGACGCCGAGATAGATCGACATGGCGTTCATGAACCCGTCGATCGGGCCGGTGCCCTTGCCCTCGATTCGCTTGGTCTCGCCCTTGTCGACGATTTCGGCGGCGAGAATGCGCTGTCCCTTCACCGCCGTGTCGGGATAGGTGTGGTGGTCGACGAATTTGAAGCGAGCGCCGGGCTGTTCGACATAGCGATCCAGGAAGCGGGCATGAATGCGCTTGGACGGCAGTTCCTTGCCTTCCTCGTCGGTGATGCGCTGGATGTCGTTGCGGAACTCGACCTGCAGATTGCGCGGCAGGTTGATGCCGTAATCCTCCTGCATGATATAGGCGATCCCGCCCTTGCCGGACTGAGAGTTGATGCGGATGATCGCCTCATAGGTGCGGCCGACATCCTGCGGGTCGATCGGCAGATAGGGCACTTCCCAGATCGGCTTATTGGCCTGCTTGATCGCTTTCATGCCCTTGTTGATCGCATCCTGATGCGAGCCGGAGAACGCGGTGTAGACCAGTTCGCCGACATACGGGTGGCGCTCCGGAATGACCATCTCGTTGGAATATTCATAGACCGCCTTGATGCGCTCGATATCCGAGCAGTCCAGACCGGGGTCGACGCCTTGGGTGAACATGTTCAAGGCCAGCGTCACGACATCGACATTACCAGTGCGCTCGCCATTGCCGAACAGCGTGCCTTCGACGCGATCGGCGCCGGCCATCAAGCCCAGTTCGGTCGCGGCGATGCCGGTGCCGCGGTCGTTGTGCGGATGCAGCGAGACGATGACGTTTTCGCGATTGTCGATATTGCGGCACATCCATTCGATCTGGTCGGCATAGATGTTCGGCGTCGCCATTTCCACCGTCGACGGCAGGTTCAGGATCAGCTTGTTGTCCGGCGTCGGCTTGATGACCTCGATGACGGCGTTGGAAATCTCCAGCGCCACGTCGAGTTCTGTGCCGGTGAAACTCTCCGGCGAATATTCGAAGCGATAGCCGCCGCCGGCTTTCGCCGCCATGTCGGTGATCATCTTGGCGGCGTCGACCGCGATCTGCTTGATGCCATGAACATCCTTGCCGAACACCACGCGGCGCTGCAATTCCGACGTCGAATTGTAGAAATGGATGATCGGCTGATGCGCGCCTTCCAGAGCTTCGAACGTGCGGGTGATGAGCTCGGGCCGGCACTGCACCAGCACCTGCAGCGACACGTCGGCGGGCACGCCGCCTTCTTCCACGCACCAGCGGGCGAAATCGAAGTCGGTCTGCGAGGCCGAGGGGAAACCGATCTCGATTTCCTTGAAGCCCATGTCGAGCAAGAGCTGGAACATGCGGGCCTTGCGGTCATGGCCCATCGGATTGACCAGCGACTGGTTGCCGTCGCGCAGGTCGACCGAGCACCAGATCGGCGGCGTGGAAATCGTCTTGGACGGCCATGTCCGGTCCGGCAGATTGACCTGCGGATAGGGTTGATACTTGATCGGCGCCTCGGGCATGCCGTGCTTGATGCTATGCTGCTTGGTGATCATGACTGTCTCTTCGCCTTGGCCGGTTGGCTCGTCGCCTGATACTGTCTTTGCAAGCGCTTGACGACAGCAAAATCAGCCGGACAACCGGAAAAATTCGGATTTTCGGATTTTTAGCGAGGAGCGTTTCAGCCCATACGGCTTTGACCCGGCCGCCGGGCGCTCCTCAAAGGACCCGGCAACCGCGGATAAGCTTAAGGAGAAGAAGCGAGGAGAGCGACGCGCAGGACCGCGCGGCAAAAATGCCGTTCGCGTTGGTCGTTGTTCTGGTCGCTGCGTTCATCATGGCGGCGGTTATAGCACGCGATCGGGACGACGCAAGTGCGCTTCGGCCAAATTTGCGTTCACCCGGCCGGCAGGCGGACAGTGACCAGAAGACCGGGCTCCGCATTGGCGAAGGCGATCTCGCCCTTGTTGGCCGCGACGATATCGCCGACGATCGCCAGGCCGAGCCCCGCGCCGCCGCTCGACGTATCCAGCCGCCCGCCCCGATCGACGACATCACCCAGGCGTTCCGCCGGAATGCCGGGTCCGTCGTCCCGGATGTCGATCACGAGCCGGCCGCCTTCGCGGCGCGCTGCGATCTCGATCCGATCCTTGGCGTAGCGCGTGGCGTTTTCGAGGAGATTGCCGAGCAGTTCGGCGAGATCTTCCGCCTCGATCCGCGCTTTGTCCCGGTCATGGACGTCGATGATCCAGTCGAGGATCTGGCCGCGCGGCGTGCGTTCGAGAACGGCGATGACCCGGTTGATGACGCCGAGCACCGAAACCGGCCGCGCCTGTCCGCGATCGGCGAGTCTCGCGCGCGCGAGTTGGTGATCGACATGGCGGCGCATGGCGGCGATCGACAGGTCGATCTCGTCGGCGAGTTGTGCCCGTCCCTCAGCCCGCAGCCGCGCCACATCGCCCGCCAGCGCCTGCAACGGAGTCTTCAGGCCATGGGCGAGATCAGCGGCCTGGCTGCGCGCCTTGGCGAGCTGCGCCTCTCTCGAGGCCAGCAGCTCGTCCACCTCCTCGGTCAAGGGCTGGATCTCGGAAGGATATGCCGCGCCCATGCGTTGGGCCAGGCCTGCGCGGATCTCCGCCACCCGACGCTGCACCGCCGAGAGCGGCAACAGGCCGAGCTGGATCTGGATCAGGTTGGCGGCCAGCAGCAACGCGGCCAGAAGCGCGACGAACGGAGCCATATCGGAGCGAAACTCACCCGTCGCCGCCTCGATATCGGCGCGATCCATGGCGACGGCCACGAGCACCGGATCGCCCCCCAGACGCTCGCCGCCGACGATCTCGCGCGCGGCCATGAACAATCGCCGCCCGCCGGGGCCGGTCACGTCGCGCAGCACGGGGGAGCCCGGCTCCAGCGCCGGCGCTTGAAGCGCGCCGTCCCAGAGCGAGCGCGAGCGCAGCAGCTCATCATTGCTCTCGATCTGCCAGTAGAGGCCGGAAAGCGGCTTGGTGAAACGCGGATCGACCGGATCGGCGAGAAGCCGCAACCGCCCCTCGCCATCGCGATCGAGCTTGGCGATGATCTGGCCGAGATGCAGTTCGAGTTCCGCGGCCACCCGCCGCTCGACATGCCGTTCGAACAGATAGGACAGGCCGAAAAAGCTCATGGCGCAGGCGATGGCGATCAGGGCCAAACCCGCCACGGCGAGCCGCAGACGAAGAGAGCCGCGTTTGGCCGCGATCATGGCTCTTCGCCGAGATAATAGCCGAAGCCGCGCCTGTTGCCGATCAGCTCGGCGCCTAGCTTGCGGCGGAGACGGGTGATCAGCACTTCGAGCGCATTGGCGTCGCGAGAAAAGTCGTCGCCATAGAGATGGCTCTGCAGCTCCGACGGCGGCACGACGCGGCCGCGGTGATGGCCGAGATAGCTGATCAACCGGTATTCGAGCGGCGTCAGCGCCAGCGGCGCGCCGTTGAGGCTGACGCGCATGCTGCGCGGATCGATGCTGAGCGGTCCGATCGACAGGACGGCCGCGCCGATGCCGACGGAGCGGCGGATCAGGGCGCGAACGCGGGCTATCAATTCCTCGAACTGGAAGGGCTTGGGCAGATAGTCGTCGGCGCCCGCATCGATGCCTTCGACGCGTTCGGCCCAGCTCGCCCGCGCCGTCAGCATCAGCACCGGCATGTGCCGGTCGTTCTGCCGCCAGCGCTTGATGATCGTCAGCCCGTCGAGTTTGGGCAGGCCGATGTCGAGGATCACCAGATCGTAATCCTCGGTGTCGCCGAGGAACCATGCCTCCTCGCCGTCGGCGCAGATCTCCACGGCGTAACCGGCCTGGGTCAGCGCCGAGGCGACATCCGCGCCGATCTTACGATCGTCCTCGACCAGCAACAGCCGCATCAGTCGTCTTCCACCTCGATGACGGCCATGGTCTTGGCGTCCATCTTGACTTCGATCACGCGACCGTCGGGGCGGATCATCTCGATCTCATAGATGTAGCGGCCGTCTTCCTGCTCGAATTCGATCTCGATGACTTCGCCCGGAAAGCTCTTGCGCATTTCGGCGAGAATGTCCTCGAGCGGACGCACGAGACCGGATTGCAGCGCACGGCGGGCGTCGTCATGCTGAAGCTGGGTTTCCGGCGCGGTGACGGGCGCTTCGGGACTGGCGGCATAGGTCGTCGCCCCCATCGCAAGCGCGATGGTTGACGATGCGAGCAGGATATGGGCGCGGGAGCGTGTCATGGAGAGGCTCTATCATGACGAAACTTACAATTCACTGACAGCCGCTGTCAGCGAAGCAAAAGTCGGCCTGTGCGAGAAGCCGATCGTCATTCAACGAAACAAGGAGACGCGACATGGCGCGCATCACTGGAAACGACCGCAACAACCGCCTCGAAGGCGCCGCCAACAGCGATGACATTTTCGGCCGCGGCGGCAACGATATCCTGTACGGCTTCGCCGGTCATGACGATCTCGAAGGCGGGACCGGCAATGACAAGCTCTATGGCGGAGCCGGCAATGACGACCTGGAAGGCGGATCCGGCAACGACATTCTCGACGGCGGCGCCGGCAACAACGATCTGGAAGGCGGCGCGGGCGCCGATGTGTTCATCTTCCGCCAGGGCGTCACCGAGATCGAAGACTTCGCTTCGAACGACACCGTGCGGATCGACAGCGATCTCGGCGTCGACAATTTCAGCGAGCTGAAGGCTCTGGCCCGCACCACCGATGAAGGCGAAGACCTGGTGTTCGATTTCGGCCGTCACGAACTGCGTTTCGACGACACGCGATTGTCAGACCTCAAGGCCTCGGATTTCGATTTCATCTGATCGAATAAAGGCGGGCGTCAGCCGCGCCGGCGTCGCGGCAGACTGCCGAGCGCCATGACGGTGCCGCCCGCCAGCAATCCCCAGAAAGCGCCGGACACGCCGGCGAAGGATACGCCGGACGCCGTGGTGACGAAGGTCACCGCGGCGGCCTCGCGCGTTTCGGCATCTTTGAAGGCGGAAACCGCCGAGCCGGAAAAGGCCGCCAGCAGCGCGAGCCCCGCCACCGCCTCGATCAGAATTTTCGGCGCCAGCGCCACGAAAGCGGTGACCCCGCCGGCGGTCAGTCCGAGAATGACATAGAAGACGCCCGCAACGATGCCGGCCCAATAGCGTCGCTTCGGATCCGGATGGGCGTCCGACCCCGCGCACATCGCCGCGGTGATCGCCGCGAGATTGACCGCGACGCCGCCGAAGGGCGCGGCCAGCAGTGAGAACACGCCGGTCATGGTGAAGAGCGGCCCCGGCGGCGGCTCATAGCCGTTGACCTTGAGCACGGTGATGCCGGGAATATTCTGCGACGCCATGGTGATGATGAACAGCGGCAGCGCGATCGAAACCAGGCCCGCCAGGGTGAACTGAGGGGTCACCCATTCGGGCCTCGGCCAGAGCGCCTCTCCGACACCGGCGAAGGCGCCGTCCGGTATTTCGACGCCGAAACCCACCACCGCCGCGAAGGCGACGAGCGCCGCCGGCACAGCCAGGAGTCGATTGATCACGCCGCCGACGAAAAAGGCGATCACCAAGGGGGCGCCGAGCCACGGGTCGAAGCCGATCGCTTTGATGGGCGCGAAGCACAGCGTCACCAGCACGCCGGCAAGCATGGCGCTCGCGAGCGCGGGCGGAATGGAGGCAACGAGACGGCCGAGCGGTCTGAAGAGACCCGCGACGACGATCAGCAGGCTCGAAAGGATGAAAGCGCCGACGGCCACCGGAAAGCCGCCCTCGATGCCGGTGAGCGTGGCGAGGAAGGCGGCGCCGGGCGTCGACCAGGCCACCGAAATCGGCATGCGCTTCCATGCGCTGAGGATAATCCCGCACAGGCCCATGGCGATGGACAAGGCCATCAGGCCTGAGGTCGCCTGCGCCTCCGTCGCGCCTGCGACGACGGCGCCGTGAACGACGACCGCGAAGGAACTGGCGAAGCCGACGAATGCGACCAGCAGCCCCATGACGAGGCTCTGCGGAGAAAAATCCTTGAACATGCGTGATCCGGAAAAGCGGGATAGGAAGACGTCAGAGGGTCTTTGAGAACCAATCCGCCGTCTTGTCAATCACGCTTTGCGCCATGGATTGATCCTGCTCCAGCACCTTGAAGATATGGTCGCCTTCCGGGATCATCATCACTTCTTTAGCCGCATTCTTGGCCAGGCCGACGAAACGCTCGGAATAGGCCGCCGAGAAATCCTTCGACCCGGTGATGGTGAGATAGGCGCCGGGGAAATTGGCGATGGCGTCGTCGATCTTGCGCTTGGAAAGGCTGTCGAAGAAGGCCTGCTTGAGCGCGATGGTGCGGAAGCCGAGATCGAGGCCGACGATGCCGTCTTCCTTGGCGCGATCGAAGGCCTTGTCGCCGAGCACCGTGCGGAAATCCTGCTCGAAATCGCCGACCGACGACCAGGTGACGAGCGACTTGACCTCGGACGGACGATCCGACGCCAGAAGCGTGCCGACGCCGCCGCCGAGACTGAAGCCGAGCACGCCCAGCCGCTTGGAATCGACCTCGTTGTTCGCGTTCAGAAACGCCAGGGCCGCCTTGGCCTGATCGAGTTGACTATTGACCGTGATGTCGCCGCTATCGCCGGCGCTGTCTCCGAAGCCGAGAAAATCGACGCGGAGCGAGGCGATGCCTTTCATCGCCAGCGCAGTGGCCGCGCGTTTGTACATGCCGCCGACCTCGTCGCGCGAGCTGCCGAAACCATGCAGCATCAGCACCGCCGGCACAGGAGCGGTGTGATCGGGCATATTGAGGGTCGCGACGATGCCGCCGTCCAGATTGACCACGGTTTCCCCCGCTGTCGCCAGTCCCGTCGCCGCTGCGACGAGGGTCGCCGCAATGGCGGTCCCGGCGACGGCGCGGATCACGGCGTGGACGCAAGCCCCGAAGCGCGGCGCGGCGCGCCCAAGAACCCAAACGGACATAACTTCTTCTCCAGCATGATCATTCGTGGCGGACGTTATGGGGATTTGAGAACGCTTACAAGCGCAATGCAGCATAAGCATGGCGCGGCGCGAACACAAAAAAGCCCCCGACGCGAGCAGCGACGGGGGCTTTAAATGACAGCCTGCGATCAGATGTCGGCCTGCGACGAAATAATGCGCGAGACCAGGCCGTAGTCCTTGGCTTCCTCGGCGGAGAGCCAATAATCACGGTCGGTGTCCTTGGCGATCTTTTCCACCGACTGGCCGGTGGCCGCCGCGAAGATGCGGTTCAGACGCTCGTTCATGCGAATGATCTCGCGCGCCTGGATCTCGATGTCGGAGGCCATGCCGCGGGTGCCGCCCGAGGGTTGGTGCAGCAGGAAGCGGGTGTTGGTCAGGCAGAGGCGGCGTTCCTTGGGAACGCTGACGAAGATCAGCGCGCCGGCCGATGCGACCCAGCCCGTGCCGATGATCCAGACCTTCGGCTTGATGAACTTGATCATGTCATGGATCGAATCGCCCGATTCGACATGACCGCCCGGCGAATTGACGAAGATGCGGATATCGTCGTCGCCGGCCGCGGCGAGCGCCACCAGCTGGGCGCAAACCTTGTGGGCCAGCTCCTGGGTGATACCGCCATAGATGAAGATGGATCGCGACTTGAAGAGATTGGACTCGATGTCCTTGCCCATCGGCGCCTCGACCTTCTTTTCCTTGTCGTCGTCTTCGTCGTTCATCCAATTCTCCAGATTTCGAAGCTTTCCGAGCCCTGAGATAGGGCGACTCACATGGAAAGACAATGCAACAAATGCGGATTACGCGAAACGGGTGAATTGCCGGTAAAGCCCGGGGGAAGCAGCTCCACCGGCGCCGCGAAAACGGGCATCGCCGCTCAAGGAACAAAAAAACGGCAGCCAAAGGCCATCTGCGGCAAACGCCGTATGGACAGGATTGCGATGGCGGGACTAGTCTTTGCCCGAACGACGCCTGCAACGGCGCGAGAAAACGTCAGAAACCGAGGGTCCTTCCATGTCGAAACGAATCTCCGCCGCCGCCCTGTCAGCTGCGCCCCTCCTCGCACTCACGACAGCGCCGGCATTCGCCCATGTCGATCCGCTCGCACATGGCGCGATGGCGAGCGGGCTCCTGCATCCCTTTTCCGGGACGGACCATATGCTGGCGATGATCGCGGTGGGCCTTTGGGCGGCGCAGCTCGGCGGCAAGGCGCGCTTTGCGGTTCCCGCAAGCTTCGTCATGGTGATGGCTGTCGGCTTCGTTCTTGCGCTGACCGGCGCGTCCCTGCCCTTCGTCGAACCGGCGATCCTCGCCTCCGTCGTCGGCCTGGGTCTTTTGGTGGCGCTCGCCGTGAAACTGCCGACCATACTGGGCATGGTCGTCGTCGGCGCTTTCGCGCTGTTTCACGGCTACGCGCATGGCGCAGAACTGGGCGGCGCCGATGCGCTGACCTTCGGCCTCGGTTTCGTCGCCGCGACGGCGATGCTGCACGCCATCGGCCTCGGTCTCGGCGTCTGGGCTTCGAGCCGCAGCGCCGTCATCGGCCGCCTTCTCGGCGCGCTGACAGCGGTCGGCGGAGCGGCGCTGATGTTCGGCTGAACGAGCGCAACCATAGTCGTTTTCCAGGCGGGCCTTCGGGCCCGTTTTTTGTTACGAGGATTTAATCCGATCTCGCATCTTTCGGCCTTTTTCCGATCCTACCTCATGGTTGGCGCATGAACCGGAAGGAGACGATCATGTCACCGGAAGAACGAAGCTTGTTGAGCGATCTGTTCGACCGCACACGCGGCGCGGCGTCGACGCCGCGAGATCCCGAAGCCGAAGACCTGATCCGGCGCAGCCTGAGAGAACAGCCGCATGCGGCCTATTTGCTGGCGCAGGCGGTGATCGTTCAGGATCAGGCGCTCACAGCGCTGACGAGCCGCATCCAGGACCTGCAGGATCAGATCGCGGAACTCGAACGCCAGAGACCCGCCTCTGCAACGCAAATGCCGGGCGGTTTTCTCGGCGGCCTGCCCGGCCTGTTCGGCGCGGGCCGGCAACCGTGCCAGGCCGCGCGTTCGGGCCAGCTTTATGACGATTTCGCCCGTTCGAACCGGCGGCCAGTCTCTGCGCCCACGGCGCCGAGCCCATGGGGACGCGACGCTGCTCCCGCCGGCCCGTGGGGTCAGGCCCAGGCCTCTGCCAGCGGCGGCTTCTTGCGCGGCGCGCTCACCACGGCGGCCGGCGTGGCCGGCGGTGTGCTCGCAGCGGATGCTGTCCGCGATCTCTTTTCGCCGCATGTCAGCGGCTCGAACGGCCTGTTCGGCTCGAGTTTCGGCAATGGCGCCGGACTGTTTGGATCCGGCAACGCGCCGGTCGAGGAAACCGTGGTCAACAACTATTTTCTGAACGGCGATAGCGGCAATTCCGGCGATGACAACAACGACCTGCAGCAGGCCGATGACCAGTTCGACGACGGCGATTGGCTCGATCCGGACGACGACAACGACAGCTACGCCTGATCCCGCGCAAAACTGTCAGGGCCGGCAAAAGCCGGTCCTTATCGATGCACAACCGGCGTCAGCCGCGGCCGCGATAGGGCGCGACACCCTGGTCGGGAAGCCAGACGCCTTCGGGCGGCGCGCCGGTCTGCCAGAAAACGTCGATCGGAATGCCGCCGCGCGGATACCAGTAGGCGCCGATGCGCAGCCATTTCGGATCGAGAAGGTCGACGAGCCGCTTGGCGATATAGATGGAGCAATCCTCGTGAAAGGCGCCGTGATTGCGGAACGAGGTAAGAAACAGCTTCAGCGATTTCGATTCCACCAGCCACTCGCCGGGGATGTAGTCGATGACGATATGGGCGAAATCGGGTTGCCCGGTCATCGGGCAGAGCGACGTGAATTCCGGCGCGGTGAAGCGCACGACGTAATTGGCGTCGCGATTGCCCGAGGGAACGCGCTCCAACACGGCGGCCTCCGGACTGGCCGGGGTCTCGACGGCCTGGCCGAGTTGCGTCAGGCCGGAAACATCGGTTTTGCTCATTCAGTGGTCTCCTTCAGATTTCGACGCCGGCGCCATGCGCCATTTCGTTTTCCGGCTCGACATGGATGGTCACTCTCGCGCCGGGCAATGCTTTGTGGACCGCCATTTCGAGCCGGTCGCAGATCAGATGCGCGTCGCCCACCGACATCGACGAGGGAACGACGAGATCGAAGGCGACGAACGTGGCCGCCCCGGCGCGGCGAGAGCGCAGATAGTGCACGCCGAGCGAACCCTGCGAATTGTCCTTGATCGCCAGCTTGATCGCATCGGCTTCCTCGCTGGAAACCGCGACATCCATCAACCCCGCCACCGAATGCGAAATGACCTTCCAGCCCTGCCAGATGATGTTGAGCGCGACGATCACGGCAAGCGCAGGATCGAGGATCGCATAGCCGGTGAACAGCACCAGAATCAACCCCACCAGCACGCCGCACGACGTCACCACGTCGGACATGATGTGCTGGCCATCTGCAGAAAGGGCCGGCGAGCGATGGCTTTTGCCAACGCGTATCAACACCGTGGCCCATGCCGCATTGATGATGGCGGCGACGGCGTTGATCGCGAGACCGAGAAAAGGAGCCTCGAGCACCGTGGGCGCATAGAGCGCCGGGATCGCCTCGCGGATGATCAGCAGTGCGGCCACCACGATGAGGACGCCCTCGAGCACGGCCGAGAGATATTCCGCCTTGTGATGCCCATAGGGATGGTCGTCGTCAGCCGGCTTCTGCGCATATCGAATGACGAAATAAGCCAGGAACGCCGCGATGACGTTGACCGTCGATTCCAGCCCGTCGGACAAAAGCGCCACCGAACCCGTCACCCACCACGCCAGCAGCTTCAGCCCCATCACCCCGAAGGACAGCGGAATGCCCCAGAAGGCCAGCCTCCGGACAGTCATGTCGCTTTTTTCCATCGCCGTCCCCTTCCGCGAATGCGAGTGATTTGCAAAAACTCAAGTCCATCAACGCGAAACCGCGCGCAGGACGGGCCAGCGCGCGGTTTCGATGATGTCGCATATGAGTGAAATCGACGTGTGGGTCAAGAGCGAGGCGGCGATCGCTGTGGATCGATCCGGGACGGAGGGGTTCATATGCACAACTAGTGAGACCCTGCATGCTGAGATACCCTGTAACAACAATGCACTGAGCGTCCAGAGTGGAGATCCCGCCATGGCAACGACGGAACAAGACGCCTCACTTCCAAATCCGCATCCCGGGGACATCCTGCGCGAGGACTTTCTGGAACCAATGTCGATCAGCCAGAATGCGCTGGCGAAAGCGGTGAAAGTGCCGCCGCGGCGTATCAATGAAATCGTGCTGGGCAAACGCGCCGTCACCGCCGATACCGATCTTCGGCTGGCCCGCTATTTCGGCATGTCCGAAGGCTTCTTCCTCGGCCTTCAAACCGATTTCGATCTCATGCAAAGACGGCGGCAGATCGAAAACGAGTTGGCGACGATCGAGCCGCGCGTCGCCTGATAGAAGAGCGCGCCGCCGATCCGGCGGAGCGCCTTTCTTTAAGTGGCCTCAAGCCGCCTTCACCTTGGCCCTTTTCGCCAGATGCGCCACGACATTCTCGATCATCCGCATGCCGGCTTCGGAGCCGAGCGTCATGATCGATTCCGGGTGGAACTGCACCGCCGCCACCGGCTCCTTGGCATGCTCGATGCCCATGATCGTGCCGTCCTCGCTTTCGGCCGTGATGATGAAATCGCGGTCGAGGGTGGCGGGGTCGGCGAAGATCGAGTGGTAGCGGCCGACGGTCACTTCCTTGCCGAGGCCGGAGAACACCACGCCGGGTTCGAGCACCCGGATGCGCGACGGCTTGCCATGCATGGGAATGGCGAGATGGCGGAGTTCGCCGCCATAGGCTTCAGCGAGCGCCTGAAGCCCCAGGCAGACGCCGAAGATCGGCAGATTGCGCGCCCTCGCCTTCTTGATCGTCGCCTTGCAATCGAAATCCGACGGCGAGCCAGGCCCCGGCGACAGCACCACGAGGTCGGGGTTCATCCGGTCGAACACTTCCTCCGGCACCGGTGTGCGCACGGTGGAGACCGTAGCGCCCGTCTGGCGGAAATAGTTGGCGAGCGTATGAACGAAGGAATCTTCGTGATCGACCAGCAGGATATTGACCCCCTGGCCGACTTTGGCGACATCGCGCTTGGTCATGGCGGAATTCCCTGTCTTGGCGTCGCGGATGGCGGCGATCATGGCGGAAGCCTTGAGTTCGGTCTCGGCCTCCTCCTCTTCCGGAATGGAATCGTAGAGCAGCGTCGCGCCGGCGCGCACTTCGGCGATCCCGTCCTTGATACGGATGGTGCGCAGCGTCAGACCGGTGTTCATGTCGCCATTGAAGCCGACCCAGCCGATCGCGCCGCCATACCACACGCGCGGGCTCTTTTCATGCGCCTCGATGAAGCGCATCGCCCAAAGCTTCGGCGCGCCGGTGACGGTGACGGCCCAGGCATGGCTGAGGAAGCCGTCGAACGCGTCCATGTCGTCGCGCAAGCGGCCCTCGATATGATCGACCGTGTGGATGAGGCGCGAATACATCTCGATCTGCCGGCGGCCGATGACCTTGACCGAAGCCGGTTCGCAGACGCGGCTCTTGTCGTTGCGATCGACATCGGAGCACATGGTCAGCTCGGACTCGTCCTTCTTGGAGTTCAGGAGCTTCAGGATCTGTTCGCTGTCGGAGATCGCGTCATCGCCGCGCTTGATCGTGCCGGAGATCGGGCAGGTCTCGATGCGGCGACCCGACACGCGCACGAACATTTCGGGCGACGCGCCGACCAAATATTCCTGATTGCCGAGATTGATGAAGAAGGAATAGGGCGACGGATTGATCGCCTTCAGACGCCGAGCGATGGCCGAAGGCTTGGAGTCGCAGCGCTCCATGAACTTCTGGCCCGGCACCACTTCGAACAGGTCTCCCCGCTGGAAGCTTTTCTTGGCGTGCTTGACGAGATCGGCATACTCGCCGGGTCGATGATCGCCGCGCGGCGGGATCGTATCGGTCGAGCGGAAAGGATCGGGAACCGTGTCGCCAGCTTTGCCGACCGTCGTCCGATCATCCTTGGCGTATTCGTAACGGTCGATCCAGGCCTTGGCGGAATAGTTGTCGACCACCAGGATCTCGTCGGGCAGGAACAGCACCATGTCGCGCTGATCGTCCGGCCGCTTGAGCTTGAGATCGATGGCGTCGAACTGGAAGGCGAGATCGTAGCCGAAGGCGCCGTAGAGGCCGATCGAGCTGTCCTCGGCCGAATGGAACAGGCCGGTGATGGCGCGGAGCACCGTGAAGACCGTCGGCATCTTCGAGCGCTCTTCTTCGGTGAAGACACGCGAGGGTGCATTCACGGTGAGGTCGAGCCGGCGGGCGCTGCGCGCGCCCAGCGTCAGGTCCGCGACCTCGGCCAGCGCCTCGGTGATGATGTCGAGCAGCACTTCGCCGCGCTCATTATAGGCTTCGAGCCAGACGGAACGGCCGAAGGAGGACACGCCGAGCGGCGGATCGCAGACCGCCACATCCCAGCGGGTGTAGCGGCCGGGATATTCATAGTTGGAAGACAGGACGGCGCCGCGGCGCTCGTCGAGCTTTTCGACATAAGAGTCGATCGCGTCGGCGTAAGAGGTTTCGCGACGCGACCGGGTGATGGTCACCCCGCCCTTCGTCACATATTGCTCCGAGCCGTCTTCCAGTATGCGCGTTCCCATTCTTTCTCTCCGTCAAGGCCCGGTCGAGCGCGGCCCGGATATGAAAAAAGCCGCCTCTTTCCGGGCGGCTTCGTGGTCTTGTCTTTTCACATGACGATCCGAGGCCGCGTTTTCAGCGAGCCCACCACCAGATTGCCATGATCACAGACGTTTTCATGTCGCTACCAATATCAATCTTTTCAGAATTGACAAGGGGCCGAAACAGCCTTCCGACCACGGCTCTTGTTCCCTGCGACGATGAGTGTTTCGGCCGGACGAGAGGCGCCGGCATGAAACGGCGAACCGAGACGGCAGCCATGCGTTCTCCTTCGAGACACAGATTCATGGAGGGCTGTCCCCTGCGCGCCATAGTCCTACTCGCCTCGACCCTGCTGCTCGCCGGCGCGGACCTCCCGGTCCATGGACCCATTCCTGAAAGCCGACCGGACCGGGGGCTGGATGCGCCGAAAACGCCTATCACGGCCCCAGAGGCGAAGGCCGGCTCTCCCGCGCCAGGCGCCGCCGAAAGACCGGACGGCGCGGTATCCCCGAGCGCCCCTGAGGCGAAAGGGCCACCGATAGAGACGGAAGATCCGGCGGCATTCACGCGCTGCTCCACGGCGCTGAAGGCTCTGGGAGCGGAATTCAGCGAGATCGAGCGCATCGACGACGGCGGCGGCTGCGGCATCGACCGACCGTTGCTGGTCAAGTCGCTCGGCGCCGGCGTTTCGTTTACGCCTCCTGGCCAGATGCGGTGCCAGACGGCGTTGAACCTCTCGCGCTGGACCCAGGACGTCGTCATCCCCTTCGCCAAGAAAGCCCGTCCGACGGAAACTCTCACCGCGATCAACCAAGCTTCCACCTATGTGTGTCGCAATCGCAATTCGGCGTCGAATGGCAAGATCTCCGAACACGCGCATGGAAGCGCGGTGGATATAGCCGCCTTCACCTTCAAATCTGGCGCGACATTGACGATTTCGCCGCGCGAGGAGGATTCAACGCTCAACGGCGCGTTCCAGCGCGCAGTCGCCTCGGCGGCATGCCTTTATTTCTCCACCGTGCTCGACCCCGGCAGCGACGCGGCGCACGAGACGCATCTGCATCTCGATACGCTCGCGCGCAAAGGCGGCTATCGCTATTGCTGGTGAAGGGCGGAGAGCCGATGCCTTTTCATGGCGCCAGATCAGAATAGCCCTTCGATATACCCCATCTCGTTCAGGTAGATCCGCTCCGACGAGGGCGATTTCGGCAGGCCGGGCATGGTCATGATTTCGCCGGTGATCGCCACCACGAAACCGGCGCCCGCCGACAGCCTGACCTCGCGCACATTCACCACATGCCCCTCCGGCGCGCCGCGCAGGCCGGGATCGGTCGAGAAGGAATATTGCGTCTTGGCCATGCAGACCGGCAGTTTTCCGTAGCCCTGCGCCTCCCAGGTGCGCAGCTGGTCGCGCACCGATTTGTCGGCAGTCACTTCGCCGGCGTGGTAAATCGACTTGGCGATGCGCTCGATCTTTTCAAACAACGGCATGTCGTCGGGATAAAGCGGCGCGAATTGCGACTGGCCGCCTTCGGCGAGTTCGACCACCTTGCGGGCGAGATCCTCGATCCCGGCCGAGCCTTGCGCCCAGTGCTTGCACAGGATCGCTTCGACGCCGAGGGTGGCGACATACTCTTGAATCGCCTTGATCTCGGCCTCCGTATCGGAGGTGAAGTGATTGATGCCGACCACCACGGGCACGCCGAATTTCTTGACGTTCTGCACGTGACGGCCGAGATTGGCGCAACCTTTTTGCACGGCGGCGACATTCTCGACGCCGAGATCTTCCTTCTTGACGCCGCCATTCATCTTCATCGCCCGCGCCGTCGCCACGATCACCGCCGCATCCGGCTTCAGCCCGGCCTTGCGGCATTTGATGTCGAAGAACTTCTCCGCGCCGAGATCGGCGCCGAAGCCGGCTTCGGTGACGACATAGTCGGCGAGTTTCAGCGCGGTCGTCGTCGCCACCACCGAATTACAGCCATGGGCGATGTTGGCGAAGGGGCCGCCATGCACGAAAGCCGGATTGTTTTCGAGCGTCTGCACCAGATTGGGCTGCATCGCGTCCTTCAGCAGCACCGTCATCGCCCCGTCGGCCTTGATGTCGCGGGCGAAGACCGGGCTCTTGTCGCGGCGATAGCCGATGATGATGTCGCCGAGCCGCTTTTCGAGATCCTTGAGATCGGTCGACAGACAGAGAATGGCCATGACTTCCGAGGCCACGGAGATGTCGAAGCCGGTTTCGCGCGGATAGCCGTTGGCGACGCCGCCCAGCGAGGCGACGATCTGCCGGAGCGCCCGGTCGTTCATGTCCATGACCCGCCGCCAGGCGATGCGCCTGATGTCGATGCCCTGCTCGTTGCCCCAATAGATGTGATTGTCGATCAGCGCCGAAAGCAGGTTGTGCGCCGAGGTGATGGCGTGGAAATCGCCGGTGAAATGCAGGTTCATGTCCTCCATCGGCACCACCTGCGCATAGCCGCCGCCGGCCGCGCCGCCCTTCACTCCGAAACACGGGCCGAGCGAGGCCTCGCGGATGCAGACCACCGCCTTCTTGCCGATACGGTTGAGCCCGTCGCCCAGGCCGACCGTGGTCGTGGTCTTGCCCTCGCCCGCCGGCGTCGGATTGATGGCGGTCACCAGCACCAGCCTGCCATTCGGCTTGTCCTTGATGCGGGCGATGAAATCGGCCGAGACTTTCGCCTTGTCATGCCCATATGGCATGAGATCTTCCGTCGCTATGCCCAGTTTCGCGCCGATTTCCTGGATCGGCCGCTTCTTCGCAGCGCGCGCAATTTCAATGTCGGATTTCACGTCGGCCATAAACATTCCGCCTCCCGTTCGGATGGTTCGCCCTTCGTCCACGCGCCTTCCTCCTCGGAGCGAGACGATCGTCAGTTAATCGGCAAAACGGAGCGGCCGCCGGTCCCAAAACAACCGAAGAATGTTCTATTTGCGACGTTTTTCATTTTGGGAGCGAAATATGGAGCCGATTACCGTCGCTCAGATCGGCTCGACCTCGGGTTCCAGCGTCGACAGGGTCGAGGCCGGCGCGGTGGAGGGCAGAAGAACGCAGTTGTCCGGCCTATCCGGCGTCAGGCAGGACTGCGGCGCCGTCAGCATGTCCGTCGAAGACAATTCGGTGATCAAGCCGATCTTCAGCATTTCCACGGGCTCGAGAGTCCTGATCTTATCCGGCGTCGCCGACTGCATCAAATCGAGCAGGACGAGATCAACGCCCATGTCCCCGAGATAATTGCTCAACGCCTTGCGCGTGGCCTTCGGCATTTTCGTGCTGCTTTTCGGCCCGATATCCTTGCGCCGGATCTCCTCGCGGCTCACCACCTTTCTCTTGCCGTCGACGATTTCGTAGCGTTCCTTGTAGTAGATCTTCTGGCGCCGATAAGTGGTGGTGACCTGGTGCACGCCCGTATAGGACCACCGGCTGGACAAACGCCTCTCGCCGCCGGCCAGCGCCAACGGGCAAGCCGACCAGCAGAACGATCCGGCCACGGCGACCGACCCGTAATATTCCCCATCGCGCGCACCGTCCGGCTTGCAATCGTCATCCGTGGGCCGGCAGGTGACGAAACGGGTGTAACCGACCTCCACCGCAAGGCCTTCCTTGCGGATCAGGCGTCCGAGCGCCATGGCCGCATCGACGTCGCCGCCCGGCGAGGTGATGATCAGGGGCAAGCGCCGGTCGCCCGCTTTTTTCACGATCTTCTTGAACGCTGCAGGCGTGCCGGGCGAGATCCGTCCCTCGCCGTAGATCCATTCGGGGCAGACGGGCTCGCAATAGCCCGCGCCGGACCGGACGATGGCAAACGTCATGGGACGATCGAACAGAGCCGGCAGGTTGGCGCCTTCCCTGCGATCGTCGGCTCTGACATCGGCGCAGGTCAGAGAGATCGCCAGGACCATCAAAATCCAGAGCCGACCCGCGCGCCCACTGTCAGACCACCGAGACATGAGTTTGACCACCATTCCTTCGTAGACTGAGAATTGGCTGCATTGGCCGGACGGCGCAAGACGCCGGCGATCCGATTTGCTATTTTTCTTTGCAACGTGGCGCCCGTACCGCATTGCGAAACCGCGCAGCGCCGAGTTATGACCGGCGCGCCCAAAGACAATGTGCTCGAAAATCGCGTGAGGCCGATCATGAAATCGTTGGAATTGATCATCGAGAGGATCATCCTGTCCAGCCGCTGGATCCTGGTCGCCTTCTATCTCGGACTGGTCGCCGCGCTTGCAGTCTATGCGGTCTCCTTCGCCTACAAATTCTGGAAAGTTGCGATCAACGTGTTCAATTTCGGCGAGGCGGAGATGATCCTCGCGATGCTGGGCCTGATCGACGCGGCGCTGGTCGCCAGCCTTATCGTCATGGTGATGATTTCAGGTTATGAAAACTTCGTCAGCCGCTTCGATGAAGCCGACGATGAAGTCTCGTTTCTCGGGAAACTGGATGCGGGCAGCCTCAAGATCAAGGTCGCCTCGTCGATCGTGGCGATTTCCTCGATCCATCTGTTGCAGGTGTTCTTGAACGCCAACCAATATGACAACTGGAAACTCGCTCTGCTCACGCTGATCCACATCGCCTTCGTCGTTTCGGCCCTGATGCTCGGAGTGTTGGAGAAGCTGTCCAAGAAGGACAAAGCCGCCCCCGGGGAGCGACCGGCCCTCTGAAGCGGCTGTCGGCTTTCCCATTTCGAGTCCGTTGCAAACGTTTACTTTCATCGAGACTATTGAAGATTGCTGAAATGTGTAATTATCATGCGCCGCGACATCGCAGTCGATCGCGTCCATGCCCCATCTGACCGGGGTCCTCGTCTGCGAAAAACTGCAAATTTTACGGAATTCGCTTTGCGAGAAGGAAGAATTCGGGCTATCAACATACCAGTCCGGAATACGCCTCAGTTTTTTCGAGCTGCATAAGGGGAACCGTCGGTTTTGCGTCATGGCTCGTCGGGCCGTTTGACCTTAGTCACGGAAGGAACGTCGGAACTCATGCGCCAGATGACGCTGGAACAGCAGCAATTGTATTCCGCGATCGGCGACGCCTCGGGGAAGCCTGATCTCGCGCTGAATCTGTTCCGCATAGGGCTGATGTTCGACTTCGCCTGCTCCACCTTCCTGGTGATGCCGTCCAAGACGGATCAGAGCATTTCCTCGCTGATCATCGAAACAAACGCGCCCGACGACTTTTACGAAAATCTCGACCAGGTCGCGCCGCCGAAAGACTCCTATGTTTATGATGCGGCGCGTTGCACGGTGCTGCCGCTGTCTTGGTCGGCCGAACAGGTCGAGCGTCAATGCAAATTGATCAACTCGGCGCCGCCCCTTTTCCTGAAGCATTATACCGATCACGGGTTCAGTCGCGGGCTGGTGATTCCGCTTTCCTCATTGGACGGATCGCGACACATCATCCGTTTCGACGGTGATCGCCGTCCGATGGAACAGATCGAAATCAACGACCTGACGATGCTGGCGCTACACTTTTTCCAGTCCTACGACCGCAATCGCTATCCGTTGACGGACAATCCATGCGGACTGACCGAACGTGAGGTGGAGATCGTCCGATGGACGGCAAAAGGAAAGACGTCTGCGGAAATCGGCATGATCATGTCTTTGTCGGACCATACCGTGAACGCCTATATGAACAATGCGGTGAAGAAACTCGACTGTGTGAACCGCACGCAATTGGTGGCCAAGGCGATACGGATGCGGGTCATCAGCTGATCTCCCATTCGCCGAAATAAAAAGAGGAGCTCTTTCGGGCTCCTCGCTCATTATAAAAGCCTGGAATATCCGTATATTATGCCGCAACGCTTTTCGGCGTGTCCTCCCCGTAGAGAGATTCCAGCGCACTGAGCAGCGTAAGAACCTGCGCCGAATTGCTGGAATAATAGATCGTCTGGGCGTCGCGACGCGTGCGAACGAGTTTCTGCGCGCGGAGCTTGGACAGATGTTGCGAAAGCGCCGACTGGCTGAGGCCGACCTGATTGGCGAGGACGCCGACCGGAACTTCGCCATTCACCAGGTTGCAGAGGATCAGAAGTCTCTTGGGATTGGCGAGCGCGGAAAGCAGGGCTGCCGCAGAGGCCGAATTTTCTGACAATGTCTTCATCTTCATAGCAATTTATCCTCAATCCAATTCGTTGATGTTTAACTCAATAAACCCCAGGCTCTTGAAATCGAACAGAAAAATCATAACGCCGTTTTTTCCTTGATGTACATTACTAATTTTCACGTATTTCCATAAGCATTTTCTCATATGATGCAATCAGCCCTTTTAGATCTTGAGCGGCTTCTTCAAGTTCAATACGCACAAGATGCTCGCCATGCGAGAGCTCCATGCCGCATGCATCAATTCCCGCTAGTTCCCAATTGTATGATTTTACATGGGAATATGCATTTGCAAGTAAGTTTGCGAGATCGGGGTCCAAGGATGCAACTTGCGAAAGGTAGTACAACTCATTTGCCGCGATATCCGACGTCAGCGAGGAATGGATAAGCAGGTCGCCTCGCAAAATATTATAACTTTTTCCAAAACCTCCATTGAGGAAGCCGTCTCCTAGCTCGATTCTGTGGAACTGGAAGTCCTCGAAAGAGGCATAGAGCTTGGATTTCGGATGCCGTCGCAAAAACCGACGCCGAATCACATTTTCCTCTTCAGAACCTTTTTCCACCTTCCTCACCACTCCGGTTACCGTCAGTCGCGGCCATGCCAAGGGATCGCCCTTGCGGGGTTCGCCGACGAGGAGAGAGCAACGCGGATCCGCCATCAGCGCTTTGGTGTGAGTTGCAAGGTGCGAGATCAGCAGGATAGGCGCGCCATCGAGATCGGCGCCGACCAGCGTGCGGGTGGCCAGTGGAAAGCCGGTTTCCGGATCGAGGACGGCGAGCGCGCCATAGCGCGCGCCTCGCAGCAGGGTCCGCGCGAGTTTGCGCGCCTCTTCGTCTGTTGGACGGATGAGCGGTGTCTCTTCCTGCATAAAAAACCCTCCGGCGCATGGGCGACCGGAGGGTTTTATCAGGGGCTCGGCTGTCCGTCAGCCTCTGTTGCGATGCCGCGTCAATCCGCTCACCACATCCTCGGCCGAGATCGCGCCGACCAGAACGCCGTTGTCGACCACGCCGATCACGCCAGGCTGGCGCGACATCACGTCGAGCACGTCGACGAGACGAGCGTCCGGCGTGGTGGCGCCGGAGACCGGGGCGTTCGGATCGACATTCTCCCGCCGCATGATGTCCGATGCCGTCAGCATGTTGATCGGGTTCATGTTCTGCACGAAATCCGCCACGTATTGATTGATCGGATTGCGCACGATGTCCTGCGGCGTGCCGCACTGGACGATCCGTCCGCCTTCCATGATGGCGATGCGGTTGCCGATGCGGAAGGCTTCGTCGAGATCGTGGCTGACGAACAGGATGGTCTTCTTGAGTCGACGCTGGAACTCGAGCAGTTCGTCCTGAAGGCGGGTGCGGATCAGGGGATCGAGCGCCGAAAAGGGTTCATCCATCAAGAGGATCGGCGCGCCGGTGGCGAACGCCCGGGCAAGCCCCACGCGCTGCTGCATGCCGCCCGAGAGTTCCTGCACCTTGCGGTCGGCCCATTTGGCGAGATTGACCAATTCGAGCTGTTCGCCGACGATCTTCTTGCGTTCGCCTTCCTGCATGCCGGCGAGTTCGAGCCCGAAGCCGACATTCTCGGCGACCGTGCGCCAGGGCAGAAGCCCGAACTGCTGGAACACCATCGACACGGAATGCATGCGGAGATCACGCAGTTCGGCGGGCGAACACTTGTAGGGATTGAGGAACTTACCCCCGTGGGCGACGCTGACGTCGCCGCGCACCACGGGCGCCAACGCGTTGACGGCGCGCAGAAGCGTGGACTTGCCGGAGCCCGAAAGGCCCATGAGCACGAGGATTTCGCCTTCCTCGATGCTCAGCGACGCGTTGGCCACGCCGAGCACCAGTCCGGTCTCGGAGCCGATCTCGTCGCGTGTCCTGCCGGCGTCGGCCATGGCCAGCGCCTTTTCCGGATTGGCCCCGAAGATGATCGAGACATTGTCGAACTTGACCGCTGTCATCACGCGTCTCCTTCGTCGGAAGACCGGAAAATTCGGTCGAGGATGATGGCGAGGATCACGATGCAGAGGCCGGAATCGAACCCCTTGGCGATGTTGACGGTGTTGAGCGCGCGCACCACCGGCACGCCGAGCCCGTTGGCGCCGACCAGCGCCGCGATGACCACCATCGACAGCGACAGCATGATCGTCTGGGTCAGGCCCGCCATGATCTGCGGCATCGCAAAGGGCAGTTCGACCTTGGTCAGGACCTGGCGTTTGGTGGCGCCGAACGCTTCCGCCGCTTCCACCAGCGACGGCGGCGTCGAAATGATGCCCAGTCGCGTCAGCCGGATCGGCGCCGGGATCGCGAAGATCACCGTGGCGATGAGGCCCGGCACCATGCCGAGACCAAACAGCAGCAGCGCCGGAATGAGGTAGACGAATGTCGGGATGGTCTGCATCAGATCGAGCACCGGACGCATGGCCGAATAGAGCCAGGGACGGCGCGCGCAGGCGATGCCGACGGGAATGCCGATCACCATGCAGACGCCCGTGGCCGCCAGCACCAGCGCCAGGGTCTGCATCGTCTCTTTCCAGTAACCCTGGTTATAGATGAACAGCATTCCGAGCAGGGTGAAAGCCGCGATGCCGACCGAGCGGCGCATGAACCAGGCGAAGCCGGTAAACACCAGGATCATGAAGAGAGGGTAGACCTGCTCCAGGCTCGACCCCTTGAGATAAGGCGCCTCGAGAACGAACAGCATCGCGTTGATCGACGAGTCGAGGACGGCAGAGATCACCCGGAAGACGACCTTCAGGTCTGTCGTCAGCCAGTCGACCACGGCCTTGGCCCAACTGCCGACCGGGATCTTGTATTCAGTCAAAATATTCATGCGCTGTCCCCGACAAATGACGCTGATGGGCAACCGGTTACCGCGCAGGCTTCCCCTCGCCTGCGCGGTCCGTCTTCATTCGCCGATCAGAGGCCGAGAGCGCTCTTGACCGCAGCGACCGCGTCGCCGCCATCCTTGGTGGTCACGCCCTTGAGCCAGGGCTCAAAAGCGGTGGGATTGGCGGTCAGCCATTCGGTGGCGGCCGCTTCGGGCTCCATGCCGCCGTCGAGGATCTTCTTCATCACTTCGTTTTCCATCGCCAGGCTGAATTTGAGGTTCTTCAGCAAAGCGCCGACATTGGCGCATTCGGCCACATAGCCTGCGCGGGTGTTGGTGTAGATGGTCGCGCCGCCGAGATTGGGGCCGAACACATCGTCGCCGCCAGTCAGATAGGTCAGCTTGAAGTTGGCGTTCATCGGATGCGGCTCCCAGCCGAGGAAGACGATCGGCTTGCTGTCGCCGTTGAGGCGAGCCACCTGCGACAGCATGCCCTGCTCGGAGGACTCGACCAGTTCGAAGCTCTTGAGGCCGAATTGGTCGCCGTCGATCATGCCGAGGATGAGGCGGTTGCCGTCATTGCCCGGCTCGATGCCGTAGATCTTGCCTTCGAGTTCGTCCTTGTGCTTGGCGATGTCGGCGAAATCCTTGATGCCGAGCGCGGCGCCCGCCTCGTTGGTCGCCAGCGTATATTTTGCGCCTTCGAGGTTTTCGCGCACAGTGTCGACGCTCTTCTCGTCGCGATAAGGCTTGATGTCGGCTTCCATCGTCGGCATCCAGTTGCCGAGGAAAACGTCGATGTCCTTGTTCTTCATCGACTGGAACGTGACCGGAACCGACAGGACCTTCACATCCGTCTCATAGCCGAGCGCCTTGAGCACGACGGAGGCTGTGCCGGTGGTGGCGGCGATGTCGGACCAGCCGACATCGGCGAAGCGGACGGTCGAGCAGCTATCGGGCTCGGCGGCCCGTGCGACGCCGGCAAAGGCCAGCGTAGATACCGCCAGCGCCATCACGGCTTTAGAAATCATTGACGTCATTGAACGTTCTCCCTCTTTTATGGTTCCGCTAGCCAACCACCATTGACGCGACAATTCAAGCAGATTGGCGGCGCGCACATGCCGATTAGCGACGTCATTTCGGCGCAATCCGAGAAACGCCGACGGCGCAAGAGGAAGACAGCTGAAAATTCCTTGTATTCCCGCTCGTTTTCCGACGACTATCGACTTCGAGCGGAGGCTTGATGGACGTCAAGGCAACGTCCTCGCCACCGCTTTATCATCGAGCTGCTGCAAACGATTCTCAAGGATTCTTTCGATGTTGAAGTCTCTCACCTGCGCCGCCCTTCTGCTTGCCGCGTCCACCGGCATGGCTTTCGCCGATGGCGACGCGAAGGCAGGCGCCGCCGTCTTCAAGAAGTGTTCCGCCTGTCATACGGCCACCGAAGCCAAAAACAAGGTCGGCCCCTCCCTGATGGGCGTCGTAGGCCGCAAGGTGGCGAGTGTGGACGGCTTCAAATATTCCGAAGCGATGAAGATCTTCGGCGCCGACGGCAAGGTATGGGACGAGACGCATCTGACGGCCTATCTCAGCAATCCGAAAGCCGCGATCCCGAAGAACAAGATGGCCTTCGCCGGACTGAAGAAGCCGGAGGACATCCTCAATCTCATCGCCTTTCTCAAGGATCCCGCGGCGGCCAAATGAGCGTTTCCGCGCCGTCGCGCCCGTCTTACTTGCAGCGGGCGCGATTTTTTCGCGTCCGAATAAATGGACAGCCTTGCGCGTTGACCTGACGACGACAACATAACCGCCTGTGACGGTTGAGCGTTTTGCCGGTTTTCAAATCGGCGAAAACGCCTATTGTGCGCACGCAGTCAACGCGCCGCGGCAACGCGGCCACTTCAGGGAAACGACCATGGCCAGCCTGCAGTCCTTCGACTCCGAAATCGAAAAGACCCGCTCGATCGTCAACGACATGCGCGGGAAACTCGACGCCTCGACAGGGGTGCTGGACCGTTTCGCAAAGGCGGACGCCAAGATCGGCGACGCCAGCTTCGACATTGAGAACGCCCGCATCCAGGACGTGCTGACCCAGCAGAAGGTGATGGAGGGCAATATCGCCGACCTCATTCTCGGGCTCGAGGACGCCACCAATGTGTTCGGCTCCGAATTCGAGAGTATGAAGAGCTATACGGGATTTGAAAAATTCGTCGGCATCTTCTCCAAGCAGAAGGCGCAGCGCATGCGCACCGATCGCGTCCGCGGCATGTCGCTGGCCGGCAATTTGCAGGAGCTGCTGGCGAAATCCGACACGATCGTCGGCATTCTCAAAGAACAGAAGAATGTCCTCGACCAGCGCTACAAGTCTTCCGAAGCCAGCCTGATCCAGGTGATCGAGCGCCGCAAGAACGCCATGGTCAATCTGGAGGCCGTCCAGAAGCGCATCGAGGAGCTCAACCCGCTGCTGCTCGACATCGAGAACAAGATCGCGTCGGCCACCGACCAGAAGGCGCGCACAGATCTCGAAGGCGAGCGCTCGAAACTCGCCACCGAATATAACGAGAAGCAGGCCAAGGAGCAGGAATTGCTGGCCGAAAGCCAGACGCTCGAACGCTACACCTCGATGTTCCAGACCTTCGTGGATTCGCTCAACAACCAGATCGCCGCGCAGAACACGCTGATCAACAAGCTGACCATCGACACGGAACAGCGCATCGTTCTCTACAAGGCGCTCGAGGATTCGTTGAAGACGGCCGCGCAGCAGGAAGTCGCCCACCGCATCAACACGCTGGGCAGCCAGGTGGATACGGCGGCTGAGGAAACCATGGCCGGCATCGGCGCCGCCGCACAGCGCCATATCGGCGACCTCCTGGAAATGCACGAGAAGAACATGCTCTCCACCCAGGACATCCAGCGCCGCAAGAAACTCGCCGACGACGCCTTCGCCCGCCGCTTCCAGGCCGTGCTCGACAAGCACAATTCCGCCAATTACACGCGGTCCTGAATGGGCCGCGTCAACCGACGCACGCGCTGATCTCGCTCGATCGAAAGAGCCTTCATGACCGAACCGACCGCCATTGCGAAACTCAAGACCAACAATCGCGGCTTCGCGAAATTCGCCGCCATCGCCGTTGTCGCCCTGATCGTATTTCTGATCGCCTCCGGCGGTTTCTACACCGTCGACCAGGGCGAACGCGGCGTCATCCTTCGCTATGGGGCAGTCGTCGGCACGGCGGAGCCGGGTCTCGGCTTCAAGCTGCCCCTGATCGACAAGGTGGTGAAGATCACGGTGCAGAACCGCAGCCAGCTCTATGAACGCGTCAGCACCTATTCGCGCGACCAGCAGCCCGCCGAGATCACCCTCTCGGTCAATTACCGTCTGCCAGCGGATCAGGTCGCCAAGATCTACGCCGAATATGGCAGCGAGGAAGGCGTCGTGAACCGGCTGATCGATCGGCGGGTCTATGAGCAGGTCAAGAATGTTTTCGGCCAGTTCAACGCCGTCACCGCCATTCAGGACCGCGCCCGGCTGAACGCGGAAGCCGAGGCCGCTATCCGCGACACGGTGCGGGGCCCGGTCATCATCGACAGCGTGCAGATCGAGAATATCGATTTCTCCGACGCTTATGAACAATCCATAGAGAACCGCATGCTGGCCGAGGTGGAAGTGCAGAAGATCCGCCAGAACGCCGAGCGGGAAAAGGTGCAGGCGCAGATCACCGTCACCCAGGCGCAGGCGCGCGCCGATGCCGTGCGCGCCGAAGCCGAAGCCAATGCGGCAGCGACCCGGCTGGCTGGCGAGGCGGAAGCCGACGCCATCAAGGCCAAGGGCGCGGCGTTGCGCGACAATCCCGAACTGATCAACCTGACCGCTGCGGAAAAGTGGAACGGCCAGCTTCCCTCCACCATGGTGCCGGGATCGGCCGTGCCGTTCCTTGGCGTCAAGTAAACATGGAGTGTCGCCCATGAATGCGGTCGAGCCGGCGGCGGCGCAATATTTCCAGACTGTCCGCGCCGCCTTTGTCGGGCTGGAAGCCTATCTCGACGGTCCCGGCCGCAACCAGTCGTCGAAGGATCTCACTTCGACGCTGGTGATGAAATATGTCGAGCGTCTCAAGACGTCGCTTGCCTGCTGGGAAAACAAGATCGGCTTCATGGACCGCTTCCGCATCTCGCGGGCGGATTCGGGCTTCCCGGTGTTCCAGAATGTTCTGGAGTTGGAAAACGATCGCCGTTCGGCCCCGGAGAAGCTCGCAGCAATACCCGATGCCGGTAGGCTGCGGGCGGAAATGGTCGACTTCATCCTGCGCAACAAGGCGTTTCCGGAAGAGTTGCAGAGCCGGATCGCCGAGCGGCTCTATCTCGAAGAGGCGCAGAAGGGCGAGGTGTTCTCGCCGGTGGTGTTGCCCGAAACCTCCGCCGTGTCGGTCAATTCCGAAAACTTGCGTCCCTCGGTGGTCGTCAACTGGGCGGCCTTCGACGGCGCGCAGACGCTGCCGATGATCTATATCGCCCGTATCGAGGACTCCTCGGAGAACCTCACCCGCATGCTGGTCAAGCCGGATGGGACATTGAACGACAAGGTGGACATCCCTTTCCCAGTCGGCGGTTTTCTCAATCCGGAACTCGCGGCTCGCTTCGACGATTTCGTCATCCGCAACAGCGGCTACGCGCTGACGCCGGTGACGATCGCCACCAATCTCGACAAGGATTTTCCGACGCTGCATCCCAAGCAGATGCGACGGATCGTCATCGGCCCCTTCTATTCGGCTGGGATCACCGAAAACAACGAGGTGATCAACTCGATCCTGTCGCGGGTGCGCAAGGCCGAAAACGCCTGGTTGCTGACCTGGACGGTGCAGGACGTGATCTCGAAACAGGAGAAGCCCGCCCAGCGCGGTTTCTTCTCCTCGACGCCGGCCGAGCAGATCTTCCATATCGACACCAATGATCTCGAAGCGGCGCGCATGGGCGCTAGCGCTTTCGAGAAACACGCGCTGGTGCCGCACGACGCCTATACAGCGCTCTACGCCTCGGGCGAAGCCGAGCGCGTTTTTGCGGGCTACAAGGTCCACGTCATCTCGGGCAACCAGGTGACGGATGTCTGAGAACGGCGGCGGGCCATTGCGGCCAGCCATGACCGGGAGGAACATATGTCGCTGAATACAGGCCTCACGGCCATTTCCGAAGACGATCTCCGCAGCCATCTGGCGACCGCGCAAAGCTTCGTGGGGCGCTTCTCGATGATCGAAAGCGACGCCGCGAATGCCAGCGCGCCGATCGCCGGCACAGGCCGCCGCTTCGTCTCCACCGTCTCGACATCAGGCATGCGGCGGACGCGCGAGGTGGATCTGGCCAGAGCCATCCAGGCGGCGCGCGCCGACGACCCGATGCTGTCTCCCCGCCAGCATGCGCTGCTCTACAGGGCCCGGCGCGGGGTGATGGCGGCGCTCGCGATTTCCGACGTCTTCGCTCGGCAGACCGGACTGGAGAGCCTGAAGGCCCGCAACGCCGCCTCCCCTCTGGCGGGTCCGGACGCCGAACAGTTCAAGGCGCTCCTGTCGACCTCCGCCTTCGTGGCCGCCTTCTCCTTCGCCGCCTATCTCTCTTCGACGCTGTCGGGTGAAGGCGAGCCGGCCGAGGATGTAGGCGAACCGGATTATCTCTTCGACACGCCGCAGGATGCGGTGAAATCGATGATCGCGGGTCTGGAGCGGGCCCTTTCCGGCGCCCCCGACGATCTCGCGCTTCTCAGCCGCGCCCGCGCTTTCGCCCGCGACGCCATTGCCGGGCTGATGACGCGCAAGCCGCGCTTTACCGGCCTCGGTCCTTTCGAGACCGCCCATATCCGCATCGAGAGCGACGATTTCGACCTCAACGGCTTCGACGTCGCCCCCGGCGTCAAACGCAAGCCGCTGGTGATGAGCTTCAAGAAGCCGGATGAGGTGATCGGCAATCACATCGCCAAATATCAGGGCATGAAACTCGCCAAGATGATCATGGCCTATGACTTCGCCCGCGGCCTCAATCCCTTCGTCGAGCTCGGCGGCTTCCTGTTCACTTTCATCGGCGACGGCATGCCCGGCACCGGCAAGACGACGCTGATCCAGATGATCGCCGGCCTGGTCAACGATTACTGCCAGGTGGCCGGCTATGCCTTCCACTATGAAAATTTCGGCGTCGACCAGATCTCGTCCTATCAGGGCAAATCCGGCCAGAACTGCAAGGCGTTCATCGACAACATCATGAACCCCAAGACGATCGGCTTCGGCACGATCGACGACGTCGACCAGGTCGCCGCGAAACGTTCGGACGACCGGGCCTCATCCGGCCAGCAGGAAATCACCGCCGTGCTGATGGAGGCCTTTGCCGGCGCCTCCACCGTTGTGCGCGGCAACTGCTCCTTCGGCATGTTCTCGAACTACCCGGAAAATGTCGACGATGCGCTGCGCCAGCGCGCCGGCGCCCGCTGGCTGGTCGACGGCCCGCAGACGCGCGAAGACTATATCGACATTTTCGCGCTGCTGGTCGGCAAGAACCACCAGATCCCGCTCGGCGAACACCAGCTCTATGCCGGCCAGGAGATCAAGCGCGCGGTGAGCGCCACCTATGAAGGTCACAGCAGGCCGACCGAGGAAGGCCTCGTCAAAGTGTGGGAACGCTTCGAGAAAAGCCGCGGCGGGCTGAGGACGATCGCCGATATCGGCGCTTATCTGCACGAGATCCGGCTCGCCGAGCCACGCTTCACCGGCCGCGCCATCAAGAACATCACCGACGCGATCAAGATGCGCGCCATGGATGTCGAGCTGCCCGACGACTGGTTCGAAAAACCCGAAACCTTCATGCACAAGGACTACGACGCCAAGAAAGCCATGATCGAGGACCTGCGCCAGCCGATCACGCTCGACATGGTGCAGCAGGAAATCAACCGCTACGCCGATTCCGAATTCCGCTACGCCGACAAGAGCGACGACGCCGCCGTGACCGACATCATCCGCCGCGAGCGCCAGCGCGAACGCGCGGTGCGCGAGATCGAGGCGATGAAGACGGAGGGGCGGTGGAGTTGATATACGAGAATCTTCGTATTATATGAAACAGGAAGGGTTTTCTACTTCGTCGATCCCGACACCGTGTTCATCAGCGTGCATAGATAGGTCGAGGTATGAAGCTTCATGTCGCAGGCGAAAAATCAAAAGCGTTATGTCCTCATTGCCAGGAGTTGACGGGCGCTACCTACGCCTATCGCGATGTTCCCTTCGACGACGGCGTCGGCAGGGCGAAAAACATCCTGGCTCTCGTTTGCGACCAATGCGGCGATATTGTCGCAACGCCCGCCCAATCGACGCCGGCAATCAAGGCAGCGAGAGAGACGGCAACACGGCCGATCGAGGTCAATATTCCAGCGCCATTTATCGAGGCGCTTGATCTCGCCGCATTTCGCATCGATCCGGAAGCCACATCGGAATTTAGAAAGAAGCTGCTCGCCTATTATATCTTCCAGGCGGCAGAAACAGATCAGGCTCAAACAGAACTGATCGGCGTGGCGCCGGACCGGCCGGTATTCAACTCCGAAGCTCCCAAGCGCCGCCTTTCACTGAAAGTGACGCCTCGACTAAACGCCGCTATCGAGCGTCTGGTGACCACCCTGCATCTGACAAAATCGGACCTTGTGAAGTTGCTTGTGCTCAAAATCTACGACGACATCCTCGGCTCTCGAAATCCTGCCAATCTCAAGGAACTGCAACGTCTCGCAGCTGTCGCAACCGCATGAAACGCCTCCTCGAATCCGAACTCATCTACGGCCGCCTGCTCACCGTCGACGCCCCGCATCTGATCGCCCGCTACAACAAGGCGCTCAAGGGGTTCGGCCTGGCCGAAACCAAGCTCGAACGCTTCGACATCGACATGACCGGCTTCTCGCCGGAGATCGCCGAGGAACTGGGCGATCGTGATTATCTCGATCCGCTCAGGGTCAACAGGCGCTTCATCATCCTGACCCCGGAACAGGAAAACCTGCCGGTGGTTCACACCAGCTTTTCCAACACCGCAGGCCTGATGCATGAATTCTATCGCGCAAACGCCCGCGCCATCAGCGCCGTCACCATCAAGGACGCGCTCTATGGCGAGATCGAGGATTCGGTGGCCAAGGTCGAGCATATCGAGGACCTGCTCTCGATCAACGAGGTGAATTTCCGCGTCCATTCCGCCGAAGACATCCTCGGCAAAGCGTCGGAATTGCGCATGCTCGCCGATCAGGTGACGTCGCAGCCCGACGCCTGGCGCGACGACGCCATGCTCAACCGCATGGTGGAGCTCGCCAAGATCACCGGCGACATCCGCCAGAACACGCTGGTGCCGGACCAGCTCGTCTTCCGCCATGACGCCTTCTGGGCCGATCATTTCGGCGGCGTCTTCGTCTTTCACGATGCCCGCAACACCACGGTGATCTGCCGCGCCGACACGCCGGGCTTCCGCAAGGCGCGTCCCTGGCAGGTGTCCTATATCGACATCGACGACCACGACACGCTCTACGGCTTTCTCGCCCGCACTCGCCGCATCGAGCTGCCCCAGGCCTCCTGGGTCATCGCCTCGGGTCTCTATCAGCATCGCATGCGGATGATCCTGCTCGGCCTCGCCAGCGCCAAGGATCCCAATTTCGATCCCGAACGCGCCGACATGGTCTGGCTGCAGACCTGGGCGCACATGAACACCGATCGCGTGCTCGCCGATGGCGGCTATCCCCTGCTCAACGAGATGCTGCGCGTGGCGGATACGACCGGCAGCATCCGCATGCCCGACATCGCCGCCAAGAACCGCTTTCTGCTGATCCGCGCCGAACCCACCCATCCGGATCAGTGGCTGGTCAACCGGCTGATCGCCTCGCTGCAGCCGCATGATTTCGTCTCACGCTTCATCTTCGACAAACAGGGCTTCTACAAAGCCTATGAGGCCTATCCGGAAAAGTTCCGGGAGCACGTTGTGAAGACGCTCGAAAGCACATATCTCAGGGACAAGGCGGGCTTTCGCCGCCGGCTCTACGGCATTCAAGAGGAGTGAGCATGCTGGACCCGATCATTGCGTTTTTCCAACGCATCTTCAGCGCCATCGGCCGCGGGATCGGCATGATCATCGCCTGGATCCTGTTTCCCTTCCTCAGCGCCAGCCGCTGGTACGCCTCGCGCGGGCTGATCATCAAGGCGGTGGTCGGGCTATTTCTGTTGATCCTGGTGGGCGCCTATGGCCATTTCATCTGGATGACCCAGGTCTGGTCGGGCTTCAATCCCGATTATGTCGCGGCCTACAAGCTCAACGAGCGCAAATTCGTCGCCGGCCAGGATATCAGCGGCGCCGACAGCGCCACGCCCACCGCCTGCCAGACGTCGGGCATCGTCGATGTCGCCGCCGATCTCATCGACCAGGAGGTCAACCAGAACGCCTGGATCTCGTCCATGCCGCTTTATAAACTGGGATTGTTCGGCATAGACTGGGATCACACGCCCTGGCTCGACAACAAGGCCAGCTTCCAGCGCGGCGTGAACCAGACGGTGCGCCGCACCACGGTGGAGCTTGTGGATTCGCTCGCCCGCGTCCGCGGCACCTCGGGCATCAACAACACGCTGCAGCTCGCGCGCTCCAACATGCAATATGACGAAGGCTCCTGGTATGTGAGCTTCTCGCCCTTCGGCTTCCGCACGCCGACGCCCGACATCTATCGCCAGGCCGTCACCCAGCTCAAACAGTTCAATACCGAACTCGGCAAGTGCCAGTCCGTGTTCGACGGCCGCGCCGACAATCTGCTCGAATTCCTCGACCGCATCGCCAATGATCTCGGCTCGACCTCGGCCATGCTTCGCGAGCGATCGGAGAATTACAATGCCGGCTGGTTCGACACGCGCGCCGACGATCGCTTCTGGTTCGCCTATGGGCAGCTCTACGGCTATTACGGCATCCTGACCGCCGCCCGCGCCGATTTCGGCTCGGTGATCCGCGAGCGCAATCTCGCCCCGCTCTGGAACGAGATGCTGAAGCAGTTCCGCGCCGCGCTCAACATCCAGCCCGCGATCATTTCCAATGGCCGCGAGGACGGCTGGATCATGCCGACCCATCTCGCCACGCAGGGTTTCTACATTCTGCGGGCGCGTTCGAATCTGATCGAGGTCCGCGACGTGCTGGATCGATGACGAGAGGGGCGATGAGCCCCTCTTTCGTGTCTGGCGCGACAGACGAAAGCCGATCGGATGCTTCGGAAGATCTGGTGAAAACGGCCCCGTTTCTCCGGTCATAGTGAGAAACGGGGCTATTCTGGCGTGCCGCCGCTGATGCATCGCTGTGTGGCCGCGTTTTGCCCTGACGACCGCACAACCTGCATATTAGGAACTCCCACATCAAACTTGCTCCGGCCTGACCGGTCAATTCCCGTGATCACTCATGAAATTCCGTGGCCCTCCTTGACGCGGCAAGGGTGCTTGCTACTTTGCGCAACACGCACGCCGGCCCGCGTCGAGCGCCGATTTGCCTGAAACGCCAGGAAAAACCGGACCGTACGAGGCGACGCGCATCGGGTCTCACCACTTCCGGAGAATGAAATGTCGAACCGCCTCAACTCCACGCCGAACGATATGCGGGCGTTCTGGATGCCGTTTACGGCCAACCGCCAGTTCAAGAAGGAGCCGCGGCTGTTCGTCGGCGCCAAGGACATGCATTACACCACCCATGACGGCCGCACCGTGCTCGATGGCACCGCCGGCCTCTGGTGCGTGAACGCCGGCCATTGCCGTCCGCTGATCACCGAGGCGATCCGCGAGCAGGCCGGCGAACTCGATTACGCCCCGGCCTTCCAGCTCGGTCACCCCAAGGCCTTCGAGCTCGCCAATCGCCTCGTCGACATCGGGCCCGAGGGCCTCGACCATATCCTCTACACCAATTCCGGTTCGGAATCGGTGGAGACGGCGCTGAAAGTGGCGCTCGCCTATCACCGCGCCAAGGGCAACGGCTCGCGCACCCGCCTGATCGGCCGCGAACGCGGCTATCACGGCGTCAATTTCGGCGGCATTTCGGTGGGCGGCATCGTCTCCAACCGCAAGATGTTCGGCACGCTTTTGTCCGGCGTCGACCATATGCCGCACACCCATCTGCCGGCGAAGAACGCCTTCTCCAAGGGCCAGCCGGAACATGGCGCGGAACTCGCCGACGAACTCGAGCGCATCGTCACCCTGCATGACGCCTCCACCATCGCCGCGGTGATCGTCGAGCCTGTGGCCGGCTCCACCGGCGTGCTCATTCCGCCAAAGGGCTATCTGCAGCGCCTGCGCGAGATCTGCACCAAGCACGGCATTCTGCTGATTTTCGACGAAGTAATCACCGGCTTCGGCCGCCTCGGCGCGCCCTTCGCCTCGCAATTCTTCGACGTCAAGCCCGACATCGTCACCACCGCCAAGGGCCTGACCAACGGCGTGATCCCGATGGGCGCGGTCTTCGTGACCTCGGAAATCCACGACGCCTTCATGACCGGCCCGGAACATCTGATCGAGTTTTTCCACGGCTACACCTATTCCGGCAACCCGATCGCCTCGGCGGCAGCCCTCGGCACGCTCGACACCTATAAGGAAGAGGGTCTGCTGACCCGCGCAAGCGAACTCGCCCCCTATTGGGAAGAGCGCCTGCATTCGCTGGCCGATTGCCCGCATGTCATCGACATCAGGAATATCGGCCTGATCGGCGCGATCGAACTCAAGCCGATCGACGGCGAACCCACCAAGCGCGCCTTCTCGGCCTTCCTCAAGGCCTATGAAAAGGGCCTTCTCATCCGCACCACCGGCGACATCATCGCGCTGTCACCGCCCTTGATCATCACCAAGGAGCAGATCGACGAATTGATCGGCAAGCTGAGGGAAGTGTTGGTCGCGAACGCGTAAGGTTTCAATGTTTTCCGAGTAGTTCAAGGCTTAGAGCCTTGAACTACTCTAAAGCCACTCCGGAAACGTGGAATGAACATCGCGTCCATCACGCAAACTTTCCTCAAATGCCTGGACGGCTCAAGAAGAACAAGCTCATTATTCAGATCGTCAATCACATTGTCGCTAAGGTCGCCCTTGGTTATTTCGCGCTCCACAAACAAGAAGACATTGAATATCGCCCGAAGGGCGCTCTTTATTTTAACTCCAGTTGCCTCTTCCAGAATTGAGGCTCCGGTAAGAACTTGGTAATCACAATGGCTAATATGCCGATTACGCCAATCTCGTGCAAATGCAGTTTCATCTGAAGCAATATTAATTAGGTCTGAGAATTTTTCCCTATGTTCTGGAACTTCCAAAAATCGATCAAATCGCCTTATTGTTAGATTTTGCTTTTTTTGACCCTTACCACTTTCTGCAGGGTCAGTTATTCTACAAATTCCTAAAATCACAAATTCAAAGAAATTCCGTTGAACCCTGGCAAAAAAAGCCGATCCAGCTTTGTTTAAAAGCTGCACTCGTTCGGGAGAGTGCTGAAACAGACCGCAATACTGCTTCCAAGTTAGCCAGACGTCACAATATTCTGAAAACGCATAATAATAATCGCGACCAAAATCTTCACCTAACTTCAACTGATAGTAATCACGTGTTTCGGTCGCGGATCTGTGCATAACAGCCACCTATATTTCTTTGCTTATCGCTGGAGATCTGCAACAGGTCGGCGATGAAAACCACGCGCAACCCTGAATTGATAATGCACATAAACACTCTTTCTACAACACCCCTCTATCATACACAGTATGATTTGCGCCCTCTCACGCCCCGCCGCACATATGCTGACTGTCGGCCATCTCCCAGCTTTCACCGGTGCGGAGATTGGTGGTGCGATAGCCGCGGCCGCGATCGTCGCCGGGCGGGCAGTCCTTGGGAATGTCGGTGAGGCAGATGCGGACGGGATCGCCGATCTTGGAGCGGACTACCGCCTCGACCCTGTCATAGCCGATCTGCAAGCCTTCATTGGCGAAGGCGACATAAGTTCCGGTTTCAAACGTCTCATCGCCTTCCAGCCTTCCGCCGATTTCGACGATGCTGGTGATGGCGCAGGCTCCGATCAAGGTCGGCAGGGGCTCGTTCTTGTTTTCGGCGAGAACAGCGGCGACGCTGGAGGACAGACAGAGCGCGGTCAGGACAGCGCGCAACGTCGATGAGAACATGGGAAAACTCCAAGGCGAACCAGATGCGGAACCATCGCGGCAACAGCCGTCGAACGTTGCGCTCAGAACCGAGACGATACAGCATTCCTCACGCCTGCATATGACGAAGCCGGCGGCCCGACAGGAAATCGCCAGACCGCCGACCGCCCCCTAACCCGTCGTGAGATCCCTCACTTCATCACCATGTCCCGTCCGGCGTGATCTTTCAGGCTTTCTCGGATCGGCAGCCCCTCCACCAGGCTGTAGCCGCGATGATCATAGGAAAAATGGGCGGTAATCTCGTAGAGGCCGGTGTTCAAGCCGCCGATATAGCGGCAGACCGCAGCGAGACGCGGGCCGGCGGAAAGGCCCGTGACAGCGATGTCTCCACGGGTCTGAACGCTGCCCGATCGCAGATCGGCGAAAGCGCCGGAATGGGCGCGCGGAGCGAGAATCCGCGCGACCTCCGAGGGTTTAGGGCAGAGCACGGCGGAAGCGTCGACCAGCCGATAGGCGCGGGTGATCCCGTCCTTGCGCTCGAGCGAGATCGCGAAGGGTCGCGCCTTGGGCCCGTCGCCGATGCCGACACAGGTCCAGCGGGCGGCCGCGCCGGGGCTTTCGGTCGGCAGACAGCCATAGAGCCGGGTCATGACGCGACTGGCCGGTCCAGCCTCATTGGCGATCGTGCGGTTGATCTCGTCGGTCTGCGGCCCGCCATGGCGGGGCGGCATGGCGTTTGCGGCGGTGGCGGTCAGTGTGACTGCGGCGGTCAAGGCGAGCATTTTCAACATCATGGCCTCCTGTGTGCGTGTTGATGAGGCCACTTTGCCCCGCCTCCAAAAGCCGGGCTGTCACCTGGGAGACAGGATCGACGAGACGCATTCGAAAACGTCGATAAATCATGTGGGGGCGTGACCCCCGCGCCCACCCCCGCTACACTCGCGAACACAACAGGAATCGGAGCAGGCCATGAGCGAACTCGAACGGATGATCGATGCGGGAACGGGCCGCACACCCGCGGATATCGTGCTCAAGGGCGGACGTTTCTACGATTTGGTGACGGGAGATCTGGTCGCCTCCGACATCGCCATTACTGGCGATCGTATCGTGGGCACCTATGGCGACTACAAAGGCGCTGTCGAGATCGACATTTCCGGTCGGATCGTCGTGCCCGGCTTCATCGACACGCATCTACATATCGAGAGCTCTCTCGTCACGCCGCATGAATTCGATCGCTGCGTGCTGCCTTATGGCGTGACGACGGTGATCTGCGATCCGCATGAAATCGCCAATGTGCTGGGCACCGAGGGGCTGCAGTTTTTTCTCGATTCCGCTGAGGAAACCATCATGGACATCCGCGTCCAGCTGTCCTCCTGCGTGCCGGCCACGCATCTGGAGACGGCGGGGGCGGATCTGCCGATCGAGCGGCTCCTGCCCTTCCGCAAGCACCCGAAAGTCATCGGGCTGGCGGAATTCATGAATTTTCCGGGCGTGATCCATAAGGATCCCGTCGCCATGGCCAAGCTCGAAGCCTTCCAAGGCGGCCATATTGATGGTCACGCGCCGCTGCTGTCGGGCTATGGGCTGAACGGCTATATCTCAGCCGGCATTCGCACCGAGCATGAGGCGACCTCGGCAGAGGAAGCCATGGAGAAGATCCGCAAAGGCATGCATATCCTCATCCGCGAAGGCTCGGTGTCGAAAGATCTCAAAGCGTTGACGCCGTTGTTCACCGAACGCCTGTCACCCTTCATCGCGCTCTGCACCGATGACCGCAATCCGCTCGATATCGCCGAACAGGGCCATCTCGATTATCTCATCCGCACGGCCATCGCCGATGGCGCAGACATCCTCGCCGTCTACCGCGCCGCCTCCATCTCGGCGGCCCGCGCCTTCGGCCTGATGGATCGCGGCCTGGTAGCGCCTGGACGCCGCGCCGATCTCGTCGTCATCGACAGTCTGGAAAACTGCAGGGCGGAACTGGTGTTTTCGGGCGGCCGCAAGGTGACGGAAGAGCTGTTCGCCAGCCGCAAACCGGTCGCGCCCGTCGGCACAGACAGCGTCCGCGCCCCCGAGATCACGGCGGCCGATTTCTCCGTGCCGGCGCGGCAGGGCGACAGCTCCGTGCTCGGCGTCATCCCCGGCAAGATCATCACCGAACACCGCCGCCATCGCCTGCCATCCCGAGGCAATCAGGCAAGCGTGGACCTCGAAAACGACATCCTGAAAGTCTCGGTGATCGAACGGCACGGCAAGAACGGCAACCGCGCCGTCGGCTTCGTCCAGGGTTTTGGCCTCAAGAAAGGCGCCATCGCCTCCACCGTCGGCCATGACAGCCACAATATCTGCGTGGTCGGCGCCGATGACGAGGATATGGCCGTCGCCGTCAGGCGGCTGAGCGAGATCCGCGGCGGCTTCGTGGTGGTCGAGGGCGGCAAGGTCACCGGCGAAATCGCCCTCCCCGTGGCGGGGCTGATGAGCCTCAAACCCTATGAAAGCGTCCGCGACACGCTGCATCACCTGCGCGAGGCGGCCTATGCGCTGGGCTCGACGCTGCAGGAGCCTTTCCTGCAACTGGCCTTCCTGCCGCTGCCGGTGATCCCGCATCTAAAAATTTCCGATAAGGGGCTGGTGGATGTCGACAAGTTCGAACTGATCGACGGATAGAGCATGAAAAAAGGCGGGCGCCGCGCGGCCCCGCCTTTTTTCGGATCTTCGCGTTTCTTCAGCGCCGGTAGAAGATCATGCCGGCGTGATAGAGAATGCCGTCCTTATAGACGCCGTCGCTGCGCAAACCAGCGTCGTCGTAATAGGCGACCTTGTCGCCGTCGATCTCGTAGCGGCCCTGGCGGGTCGGGCGGTCGACGACCGCATTGCGCTCCACGAAGCGGCCATCGGCGCGCACTTCGCGCTGCACCTGGCCGTCGCCGGTGATCCACATGCCCACCAGGCGATTGACCACGTCGACCTCTTCGGCGCGCACCTCCTGCTTGCGCTTGACGGTGTCGCCAAACGCCTTGCCGAAGATTCCGAACGCCGCGATCATCGAGAACACCACCGCCATTGCATTGATCAAAAATCCACCGTCAGCCATTGATCCACCTCGCTTCCGCCTGCCGCTCGCGCTCCTCGTTGAACGCTATGATTTTGTCGCGCAACGTCTTGAACATCCTGAGCGGGACATCCCATCTAATGGCGATGTGAAGCTGGTCGTTTTTCATAATCGTGCTCCTTCCATCTCAGGTTCGTCGTTTTGTGCAACACGGCCAATATGGGGAACAAGCGGCCGCAGCGGTAGACCGATCCTCCGGAAGGATTGCACATTCCTACAAAGGTTAGCATGCAACCATTTCCTGCCCCGATCGGACGTGCTAGTAATAAGCCATGAAATCGGGCGAAAAATGGTTCCCAAGGTGACAAGATGAAGAAATCTCAGGAGCTTGCGTTTCTTATTGCACATTACGCCAAGGAGGACGGCGTCGCTCCAACCGGCGTTCCCAGGCTTTTTACGGCGAAACTGTCGTCGCCGTCGGAGCCGGCGCACGGCGTTCACTCGGCGTCGATCTGCTTTATTGCGCAAGGCAGGAAGCAGGTGACGATGGGCGATCAGCTCTTCACCTATGGCGCAGGCCAACATCTGGTCGTATCCATGGACCTGCCGGTGGTCGGCCAGGTGATCGAGGCGAGCCCGGACAATCCCTATCTTTGCCTAAAACTCGATCTTGACATGGAACTCTGCGCGGAGATGCTGCTCAAATATCCCGGTGCGCCGAAAAGCGAGGCCAAGCTCGGCGCGGCCTTGGGCGAGACGCCGGAACCTTTGATGGACGCTGCGATCCGGTTGTTGAAGCTGAATGAAACGCCCGACGACATCGCCGAACTAGCCCCGTTGATCGAACGCGAGATCATCTACCGTCTGCTGCAGGGACCGCAGGGCTGCTGCATCCGCCGCGCGCTGACGCCGGAAAATCATCACCGCCACATCGGCCGCGCCATCAACTGGATCAAGGAGCATTACGACCGGCCGATCCGCATCGAGGATGTCGCCTCGGTCTCCGGCATGAGCCCGTCGTCGCTGCATCAGCATTTCCGCGAGGCCACCACGCTGAGCCCGCTGCAATATCAGAAGCGGCTGAGACTGCAGGAGGCGCGGCGGTTGATCCTCACCCAGTCGCTGGATGCGGCCAGCGCCGGCCATACGGTCGGCTATGACAGTCCTTCGCAGTTCAGCCGCGAATACAAACGCCTGTTCGGCGCCCCGCCGGCCCGCGACATCGATCGCCTCAGGCGCTCGCCGGTCGCCGCACAGGCCGAGGCGTGATCATCCTGCGACGCTGCGGCGCTTGGCGGCGCAGCGCTTCGGGTTTATGATCGACGGGTAAACACGGGACGAACCATGCCGCGTCTGCCGCTCTTGTTGATGGTGCTGGGCCTTCTGGCGGGATTGATCTCCCTGCCGGGCGCCTGGCGCGCGCCTGAACCCGCAGACGCCGTCCCCGCTCATCACGCCATGATGCAGCATGACCACGCGGCCATGATGGACAACTCCACCGGCCATGGCGGAAATCATGACGGCGCCGCGGAGAAATGCGCCGCCTGGTGCCTCGCCTCGCTTCTGTCGCTCCCGGCGGAGCCGCGCATAGACATCACGCGCGCTGCACAGACACAGCGGCCGGCCCCGTCCTTGCAGGCTCGGCTGATCGGCCGCGACCTCGCCCCCGGGCTCGAGCCTCCCATCGCCTCTTTCGTTTGACGACCCGCCGCGGCGCTCGACCCGCCGCCTTCGACAGATCAGACGAAAGAAACATTCCATGAAACGCAGGGGTTTTCTCGCGGGCGCCGTCGCGCTCGCCGGCGGCGCGGCCTTCGGCCTGCCCGCCCCCGTTCGGGCCGCCGCACGCGCCTTGACCATCTCCACCCGCACTCTCGAAATCAACGGCCGCGCCGCCACCGTCTATGGCCTCACCGGGCCCGACGGCCGCCCCGGTCTGACATTCGCGCCGGGCGACGCCTTCCGCGTCGATCTCGCCAACAGGCTCAAGGAGGAGACGATCGTGCATTGGCACGGGCTGACCCCGCCGATCAGGCAGGACGGCGTCGCCCATGCCGGCGGCATGCTGAAGCCGGGCGAAACGAGAGCATATGACTTTCCGCTCGACCGACCCGGCACATACTGGATGCATGCCCATACGCTGCAGGAGCAGAATCTGCTCGCCGCGCAGCTGATCGTTCATTCAAAGGAGGATCTGACCGCGGACCGCCAAGAGGTCGTCATGCTGCTGCACGACTTTTCCTTCACGCCGGCGGAAGAACTGCTGACGCGGCTGACCTCGGGCCAGGGACATGGCGGCATGAAACATGGCGCCATGGATCACGGAACGATGGACCATAGTTCGATGAACCATGACGCGATGGGGCATGGCTCCATGGACCATGCCTCGGGCATGAGCGCCTCTATGATGTCGATGGATCTCAACGACATCGAATACGACGCCTATCTCGCCAATGACCGCACGCTCGACGATCCCGAAATCGTAACGGTCGAGCGCGCGGGCCGCGTCCTGCTGCGCATCATCAACGGAGCGGCCTCGACCGGCTTCACTATAGACACCGGGGCGCTCACGGCCCAAGCGGTCGCGGTCGACGGCCAGCCGATCACGCCGGTCGAGGCCACGCTGTTTCCGCTCACCATGGGCCAGCGCGTCGATCTGCTCGTCGATCTCCCCAAAGACGGCGGCTCCTTCCCGATCCTCGCCCGCCGCGAGGGGACCGCGCACCGAACGGGGCTTGTTCTCGCCACCAAAGGCGCGGCGACGCGGAAAATCGCGCCTCTGAGCGAAACCGCCGGCCCGGTTCTCGATCTCGCCTTCGAAGCAAAACTGCAGGCCGCCGCGCCGCTTCCCGCCAAAGCCGCCGCAAAGCGCTTCATGGTCCACCTGACCGGCGACATGGCGAGTTACCAGTGGGGCATGGCGGGCGCGGAGGACATCACGGCGGCGCCGGGCGAGAGGATCGAAATCAGCATGATGAACATGTCGATGATGGCACACCCGATGCATCTGCACGGCCATCATTTCCAGGTGACAGCCATCGACGGCGCGCCCCTCTCCGGCGCGCTGCGCGACACCGTCTTGGTCCCGCCGATGAAGACCGTGACCATCGCCTTCGACGCCGGAACGCAAGGCGACTGGGCCTTTCACTGCCACCATCTCTATCACATGGTTCAGGGCATGATGGCGCATGTGAAGGTGGGTTGATGGCCCTGCCGATGACAGGAACGAGGGCCACCTGACGCCAGCCAATGGAGCGCCGACGAAGATCGCCAATCATCGGCGGCGCCGATTATTGTCGTCACCACTGCCTCAGGCCGAGATGCTCCACCATCGGCTGATAGTCGCGGTCGGAATGGATAAGAGCGTATCGCTGATCCAGACAATAGTAGCGGTGCGCCACTCGCACTTGGACAAATTCCTGGATTCTGTGTGGAGAACCAGCAGCTTTTTTGGCATGGCAACTATAGACCAGTAGGAATCCTCGGACGACCGATCTTGTGACGCCTAGCAGTTGTTGACCTTAGGCTCGGATGCCCGCCATATTGCAACCGGGGGCAATTGCCGTTTAGGGTGCACTATAGTGATATCAGCCGTTTGCCGCCGAATTGTTCGGTTTCTTCTACGCGCTATTGCCATATTTTCTGCATTATTCGCTCTGGCGTTCGTCCATTTTACGAAGCCTTGGGTGCTTCCGGAAACGCTCGCTGATGCAGTATGTTCAGGAAATACCGTTGCCGTCATTCGTCATCTGGAATCGGGCGCTGATCCCAACGCCAAGGAACTCGGCTGGTCATACGAAGGCATTCCATTGTTCCTTCAGTTCGACAACACGGGCTGTCAAAAGCCAATGGGAGTAATGATACGTCAAATCCTGATCCACTATGGCGCCGATATCCACCAGTCGACATCGTCTGGATACACGCTTCTAATGCTTGCCGTCAGCGAAAATAATCTCGCGGATACGCGCTATCTTTTGGAAAACGGATTGAACCCCAACGCCCAGTATAGAGACGGGAGCACAGCTCTGATGGTGGCTGCCCAGCTGGACAACACCGATATCGCCCAGTTGCTCATCGATTATGGGGCTGCCCCCAAGCTGAGAACCAAAGACCGCCAAACAGCATCCGATTTCACGCATGATCGGGCTTCAAAAGAACGGGAAGCGAAACCAGATAGCGGGTGGTCACATTGACTTAGTCCGCAATGGGCGACGGCGGTCACGGGGAACGGGTTACTTTACCAGACAATTCCACGGTAGGAGCTTATCAATCGGGCTCTGCTTGCGACCATTGACGAAGGCGGTGAGCGTGCTGGTCAGATAGGCCAGCGGATCAAAAACCTTGAATTTGCGCGTTTCGATAGGTGCGGCGATCAGCTTCAGCCGATCCGCCTTCCGTGACCGGAACACGAAGACCGTGCCGGTGAATGGGCCTCTACGCAGCTCGTTCTTTATCAGCGCAGCCATGATCCGCACGCGGCTCGATGGAAAGATCATGTCGTAGCCGCTCGCCACGATCGATGGCCGCACGCAGGGCTTGTTCGACGGTGTCTCGTTCCGATTTTCCGCCTGTCGCTTTCATCGCGCGCTCAAGCAGCGATGCCTCCACATCTACTTTTGTCTGCATGATCGCCTCGCCTGTTCGTACCTCATCATAAGTCCCCGCAAGCTCCTCGCGCAAGCGCCTCTACTTGCCCGATACCGCCATGTTTCGGCCTTATTCGAGGCCAAGAAAACCGGACATCGGCCATCCACTTTCATTGGGGCCGGCACGGAGCACGCCTATGAGCCTTCGCATCCTCACGTCCCTCCTTCTCATGACTTCAGCCGCCAGCGTCGCACACGCCGCCGGCATGACGCCGACCAATTCGTCCGGCCAGATCGAACTGACGCTCGACGAACACGAATTTGATCCGGCCGAAATTCATGTACCGGCGGGAAAGCCGATCCAGATCCTGATGAATAACGAGGACGGCACGCCGGAAGAATTCGACTCGCATGACCTCAAGACCGAGAAGGTCGTCGCCGGTCATGCCACAGGGATCATCCGTCTCAGGCCGCTGGCCAAGGGCAACTATCATTTCATGGGCGAGTATCACTCCGACACCGCCCAGGGCGTGATCGTGGCGGAATGATCCCATGTTCTCTGCCCTGATCATCGTTTTCCGGGAAATGCTCGAAGCCGGGTTGATCCTCGGCGTCGCCCTCGCCGCCACGCGCGGTCTCAGCCACAGGCTGCCCTGGCTTGCGGGCGGCGTGGCGCTCGGCATTGCGGGCGCGCTGCTCGTGGCGGTGTTCGCCGAGGCGATCGCCGGGCTGTTTGACGGCGCCGGTCAGGAACTGGTCAACGCCGCCATCCTGCTTCTCGCCGTCGGCATGCTCGCCTGGCACAACGCCTGGATGGCGAGCCACGGCCGGGACATGGCGCGCGATATGAAACAACTCGGCGCCGAGGTGGCTCAGGGAACACGGCCGCTTCGCGCGCTCGCTGTGGTCTGCGGCGTCGCGGTCATGCGCGAGGGGTCGGAAGTGGTGCTGTTTCTCTATGGCGTCGCCTCCGCCGGCGGCGACAGCGCGAGCGATATCCTCATCGGCGGTCTTCTCGGCCTCGCCGGCGGCGCGGCGGTGTCGACGCTCCTCTATCTCGGCCTGATCTCCATCCCCATGCGCTATCTGTTCGGGTCGCTGTCCCTGCTGATCTCGCTGCTGGCCGCCGGCCTCGCCGCCCAAGCCGTGACCTTCCTGCAGAGCGCCGGCTATCTGATGCAATGGACCGATCCGCTCTGGGATACATCGTGGGTCCTGTCGCAGGATTCCATGGTCGGCCGGGTGCTGCACACGCTGATCGGCTATTTCGACCGGCCCGACGGCATGGAACTGGCCGCCTATGTCGCGGCGCTCCTGGCGATGCTTGCGCTCAAGCAGGTCGCCTCGCCACGGCCTAACGCGTTGACCACACGCTGACTGTCCGACAAGCTTTCGAGCCGTGGCGCGCTTGACGGCCGCCGCGGTTTTGTCTTCGGTCTGGCTCTCGCTGGACCGTCGTTGTGATGACAGCTATTGTGCCCCTATGATATTTCACCTCTCTCTCGAAGATCCCGGCCAGCCGGATGTGCTCAAGCTTCTGGAAGATGGCGAAGCCTATGGCGCCGCACTCTATCCCGCCGAAAGCAACCACTATTTACCCGTCGAGACGCTGCGAGCGACCCATATCCGTTTCGTGGTCGCCCGCACCGAACATGGAGTAGCGGTGGGGACCGGGGCTATCGCGCTCGATGACGGCTGGGCGGAGCTCAAGCGCATGTGGGTGGCGCCCGCCGCCCGTGGTCGCGGCCTGTCCAAAACGCTGCTCGCCCATCTCGAAGCCCGCGCCGCCGGCGCCGGCATCTCGGTGATCCGGCTGGAAACGGGCATCGAGAACCACGAGGCGCTGGGGCTCTACGAGCGCTCCGGCTATGTCAGGCGCGGGGCCTTCGCCGATTATCTGCCGGATCCGCTCAGCGTGTTCATGGAAAAGACGCTAATCTAGAAATGCTCGCCTGACCTGAAGGGACCGACCCTTATGCCGGCGGCGATCAGATAGGCCGTCGACCAGCCGATCAGCAGAAAGCCGTTGACGCCCTCGAGGGCGGCGAACAGCCGCCATTCATGCGCCGGCACCACGTCGCCATAACCGACGGTGGAAAAGGTGATGGTGGAGAAATAGAGCGCGGTGGGAAAATCAGCGACGACGCCGAGCAGCGTGTAGCAGGCGGCCCAAAGCCAGACCTGCACCGTCAACACGGCGAAAATGCCGATCACCACCGTGTTCATCGCCAGCACGCGGCTGCGATGGCCGTGCAGCCGGAAGCGCCCCGTGAGCCATGTCATCACATGCGTCACCGCCATCAGTCCCCAGGTATGGATGAGGACCGTCAGCGATATGACCAGCGCGCCCAGGCCGAGATTGGCGATCATCCAAGTCCCCTCCATTGTCCGTTTCAGACAATAGGGACCGCAATTCAACCGGGCAACCGAGATTTCACCGGCTGGCCTGCGACATACGTCTCCGCGATGGCGCGATCGTCGCCCAATGTCTGCAAGAGGAACAGTTCCTCGGCCAGCGTTGTGACGACTTCCATCTTCAGCGCCATGGCCGGCGTGGCCTGCGCGTTCAGCAACACGAAATCGGCGTCGTGGCCAATCTCCAGCGCGCCGATGCGATGGGAAAGCCCGAGCGCCTCTGCGTTGCCGCGCGTCATGCGGTAGAAGCTTTCGAACGGCGTCATGCGCTCGCCCTGCAACTGCAGCACCTTATAGCCTTCATCCAGCGTCCTCAGCATGGAATAGGAGGTGCCGCCGCCGATATCGGTGGCCACCGCCACGCGCACCGGCTTCTCCCGCTGTGTCAGGCGCTTGAGACCGAAAAGGCCCGAGCCGAGAAACAGGTTGGAGGTCGGGCAGAACACCGCGACCGAACCGCTCTCGCTCATGGCGTCGGCCTCGCGGTCGGAGAGATGGATGCAATGGCCGAACAGGCTCTTCGGCCCCAGAAGTCCGTAATGGGCGTAGACGTCCGTATAGTCCTTCGCCACCGGATAAAGCTCCTCGGTGAAGCGGATCTCGTCGTGATTTTCCGACAGATGCGTCTGGATGTGCAGGTCCGGATATTCCCGCGCCAGCGTCTGCGACGCCTCCATCTGCTCGGGCGTCGAGGTGATGGCGAAGCGGGGCGTGATGGCGACATGGTTGCGCCCCTTGCCATGCCAGTCGGCGATCACCTGTTTGGTTTCATCATAGCCCTGCTGGGCGGTGTCACGCAGCCCTTCGGGCGCATTGCGGTCCATCATCACCTTGCCGCCGACCATCAGCATGTTGCGCCTGAGGCTCTCGGCGAAGAACATGTCGGCGGACACTTTGTGGACCGAACAATAGGCGACCGCCGTCGTCGTGCCGTGACGGATCAGCTCGTCGAAGAAACGGATGGCGATGCGCGCGGCATGCGCCTGATCGGCGAAACGCTGCTCCTCGACGAAGGTGTAGGTGTTCAGCCATTCCAAGAGATTGGCGGCGTAGGAGCCGATGACCTGCATTTGCGGGAAATGCAGGTGCATGTCGATGAAGCCGGGCGTCAGGAGATGCGGACGATGATCGACGGTTCCCACATCCGCAGCCGCCCGCGCGGCGACATCGGCGTATTCGCCGAGATCGGCAATCCTGCCCTCCGCGACCAACACGCCTCCGTCCTCGATATAGCGATAGGACGCGGCGTCGCCGAGACCCTGCGGTTCATGATGGAAGGACAACAGGCGCGCGCGGATAAGGAGCGGTTTCATGAAAACCCTTGGCTGGAACAGAATATGAGGAAAGCCTAGCGAAACGGGGCGCAATGCTCAAGCAGCATCCCTATCGGGTCCGCAAACAGCGCAACATCCTGCGTGAAGACGTCGGATCAGTCGATCAGATCGGAAAAATCGACCTCGTCCTTGAACAGGTCGACATAGTCGCGAACCATATCCCTGTTAGCGTCCGACATACGTTTCCCACGCCCGACGACGCCCTTGTTGAATTTCAACGTCGGCTTTCCCGTATTGGCCACGATGGCCGCGGCGATGCGCTCGGCGGTGGCCGCCCCGCCAATGTAGCCGGCGAGCTTTTCGGCGAGCTCGGCCGGTTCGCCCTTGATGTCGTCTTCGTAGGAGATCCAGAGCGGGGCAACCTGTCCCATCGCCTCGCATTTTCTCCAGGAAGCATAAAAGGACAGATACCACGGCAGGTAGAGACGGATCAGCGTCGCCATCCGCCTGTCGTCCGGCATGTCCTTATAGGCATGCGGCAGATGCGTATAGAAATAGAATTTGTCGGCGGGGTGCGAGCGCGCCGCCTCAAGGCACATGTCGTCGAGGCTGACCAGCGAGTCCATGAGATTGCGTTTCAGAAGGATCGGTTTGACCTGATAGAGAGCCAATTGCGCGGCGAGATAGGGCGTGCAGCGGACATGCTGTTGCGACACGAAGCCGTTGGGAATGAAGCAGGCGCGCAGAAGAGCCAATTCGTCCATCTCGTGTTCGCGCATGGCGGCGCCCAGGGCGCCGGCGTTCTGCAGCCGCGCCACAGGCAGCGTCAGCAGCGACTCCTGCGCGCCGAGCGCATGGACCAGCACGGCGGACAGGAAGGTCGACGCCGTCTTGCGCGGGCAGGCCAGCAATATGCGCGGCGCCCGCACGGTCTTCACTGCCTTTTTCAATCGCAGGACGATGTCTGCAAATTCGGTCAACCCGATCTGCTGGCCGCGCCACATGCGGGCGGCATAGGCGTCATCGGGCGCATAGAGCGGATTGGACAGTCCCACCGAGCAGGCGATCTGCCGTTGGAGAGGATCGGGAAGGCCAGTCATCAACTCGGCAACCGTCGCCGACAGCTTGACGGGATCCGTGATATTCACCACCTTGGCGACCATTTGCTGGATGATCGCCTGGGCGTCGACGCCGGATTGCGGGCTGGGAGAGGTCATGGCGGGGTCGCGCTTCCTGTCAATCATCGTCGGATCGCGCGGAGACCGCGCGGAACGGAGGAAGACCGAGAGCTAAAGCCGCAAGCTGGCGCGGACCTGTTCCGAAGAGCTTCCGCGCCTCAACCGAACCTCAGTTCGTCCTCCTGGCGATCGCGTTCTCATACCAGGCCGTCAGCAGCTTGCGCTCTTCGGGCGAGATTTCGGTCACGTTGCCCGGCGGCATGGCGTGGCTGCGGCCGGCCTGCAGATAGATCTCGCGGGCATGCATGGCGATGCGGTTGTCCGTGTCCAGCATCACCTGCTTGGGCGGAAACACCACGCCGTCCCAGACGGGCTCGGCGGCGTGGCACATCGAACAGCGCGACGACACGGTCTCGACCACCTGGGCGAAATGCGCGTCGTTGCGGAACTTCTCGAACATCGGCGACAGCTTGGCGTCATCCTCCCCCGTCAGGACCTTGGGAACGGTCGACAGCCACATGATCAGCACGAAGAGCAGGATCGTCACCAGCCAGGTCCAGTGCGGATGCCCCTTGCGGGCATGCACGGTGTTGAACCAGTGGCGGATCGATACGCCCATCAGGAAGACGAGGCCGGCGATGATCCAGCTATACTGCGTGGCGAACGCCAGCGGATAGTGGTTCGACAGCATGAAGAAGATCACCGGCAGCGTCAGGTAATTGTTGTGCAGCGAGCGCTGCTTGGCGATCACGCCGTATTTCGGATCGGCGGCGCGGCCTGCCTTGAGATCGGCCACCACGATTTTCTGGTTGGGAATGATGATGAAGAACACGTTGGCCGACATGATCGTGGCGGTGAAGGCGCCGAGATGCAGGAAGGCGGCGCGGCCGGTGAAGATCTGCATATAGCCCCAGGCCATGGCCACTAGCAGCACGAACAGGATCGCCATCAGCCACCAGGTGTGCTTGCCGAGCGGCGACTTGCAGAGCGTGTCGTAACAAATCCAACCGATCGACAGCGAGCCCATCGAGATCAGGATCGCTGCCCAGTTGGGCACGTCCAGAAGATGCCGGTCGATGAGAAAGAGATCGGCGCCGCCGTAATAGACAACCGCCAGCATGGCGAAGCCGGAGAGCCAAGTCGTATAGCTCTCCCATTTGTGCCAGGTGAGATGCTCGGGCATTTCCTTGGGCGCCACCAGATATTTCTGCATCTGGTAGAAGCCGCCGCCATGCACCTGCCATTCCTCGCCATAGACGCCGGCGGGAAGGCCCGGCCGCTTGACCAGTCCGAGATCGACGGCGATGTAGAAGAAAGACGAGCCGATCCAGGCGATTGCCGCGACGACATGCAGCCAGCGCACCGCGAAAGCCAACCATTCCCAGGCCATGGCGTAATCGTACATTCCAATCCCCTCTTTTATTCGACTCGCAACTTTGCAGAAGAGCGGGGGTCCTGAAAAGACCCGTTGATGCAGCGCACAGAAATTAGCGTGATCCCGGCGCCCTCCCTCCATCCGGGAGCCCGTTCGCCGAGCCGGGGCGCGCCTTGGCGAAGTCGCTTGTCGCGACGCCTTTATGACGATAGCCTGAAATTGGAGAATGGTCCTGTCGTGGGGATTGAGGATCGCTCGGGGGTGAGGAAACAATGAGGCTATTTGCGAGGGCGTGCGCCGCGTTGCTGATGATTTCGGCCACGACTGAAACTATGCAGGCCGAGGAGCCGTCGATCGATCTGAAACTGTTCGGCAAGCAGGAAATCGAGGGGGGCCTGAGCGCCTGCCATCTCGCCTTCTGGCAACGCAACAAAAACCCGGACGCCGACCAATACGCCTATATCCTCTACATGCCCTATGACGGCGAGGGAAAGCCGACCCAGGCGCGGATCGAAATCGGCAAGGAGCGGCTTGCGCTGACGGAGACGGCGCGCGGCGACATCAACCTTCCCTCGCGGCTCGGTTATCGCCTGTATTCCAGCGACGATGACGCTACCCATGTCGTCCTGCACATCATGGAGGCGTCGGAAGAAGGATCGCTGGTGACCGTCGACAGGGCCCGCATCATCGTGGTTCGGGAGGATCTGCCGCCTTTCGTCGCGAGCGCCAAGGGCGTGATCGGCTGTCCCGGATCGGCGAGCTCCGACGCGACGCCATCGCAGACAGATCCCCCGGCGGAAAGCACGCCGGCCGCGCCCGCCGCCCTTGCCTATGCCGGACCCGATGGACTTCCGATCGGCGCGCCGAAACTCCTGGCCTCGACCCAGGACGTGCCGGCCGCCGTCCGCAAGGAGATCGCCACTTACGCGCCCGACCAATGCAGCGACCCCGAAACGCTCGCCTATCCCGGCCAGCGCTATCAGCTGTCGGAAAGCTCCATACTCTGGGAAGTCCCCTGCTTCCTCGGCGCTTATCAGGGATCGAGCGTCTTCGCCATTACCCAGGATCCGCCCGGCGACTGGGCGACGCTGCTGACCCTGCCCAATCCGCCGGCGCTGGAAGGCGAAAACAATGTCCAGATGATGAGCGCCGAGTTGAAGCCGGAGCGCGGCCTGTTCATCTCGACTGAGCTCGGCAGCGGCGGCGGCGATTGCGGCGTCTATCGCGTCTTCCGCCTGATGGATGCGCCGGGAGAAACTCTGGAATTTCAGCTGATGGAATATCGCGAAAAGGTGAACTGCGACGGTGTGGTGAGCGAGCCCCCGTCCTGGCCGCTTCAGTTCAGCGCTTCGAACTGAGCTTATCCGTCACGCCTCGATCAGATCGAGCAGACGCAGCGCTTCGACATTGCCGGGATCGAGCGTGAGCGCCCGCTGTCCGAGATCGGCGGCGCGGCGGGCGTCGCGGCAGGCTATGCAGATCGAGCCCAGTTCCGTAAGCGCGGCGACGCTGTCCGGCTCCAAAGCCAGCGCCGCCTCGAGCGCTTCGCGCGCCTTCCAGATCTTGCCCGCCCGAAACAGGGCGCGGCCCAACTGGATCGCATGTTCGGCCACGCCGGGCTCCAGCCGCGCCGCGTTTTCGAAATGCGCGGCCGCGGCGACATAATTCTGGTTGCGGAGATGGATCGCGCCGATGCGGGCGTTGAGCAGCCCGACCTCGACGCCGAGGCTCAATGTCTGCGAAAAGAGATCCGCCGCCTCGTTGACCTGGCCCAGGCGCAGGAAGAGTTCGGCGATATTGAACGACGCCTGATGGGCGGTCGCCACGAGCTGATCGCCGCGCGCGCGATCTTCGGCCAGCATCGGCGCGTCGCGACGCTTGGCGAAATCGAGCGCCGCCTCGACGAGCGGCGCCAATCTGTCGCGCTGGGCGCGGACCGCGTCGATATGGTTCATTCCGTTTTCCTGCATGGCCATTGCCGAGCTTTGCCGTTCGAGACTTGCCCGAGCCTATTGCCCCTTGTTGGATTGATCAGGCGAAAGCAGCGTTTCGAGTAGTTCCGCAGCAACCAGCGCCGCAATCACGTCCGGCCGCTTGTCTCGCAGCCGCTCGCCGCCGATCGGCAGGATCAGACGGTCCATCAGGTCGGGACCATGGCCTGAATCGCGCAGATAGGAGGCGAAGACGCCGCGCTTGGTCTTGGAGCCGATCATGCCGACATAGGCGAGATCGTCCCGCAACAACGCTTCCGAAGCGATCAGGAAATCAAGCGCGTGGTCATGGGTGAGAACGACCGCCGCCCCGCCCGGCCGGATCGCCGCCACCGCCTCTTCCGGCATGGCCAGCAAACGCCTATTGATCCCAGGATCGAGAAGATCGAGCTCTTCCGGCCGGCTTTCGATGACGGTGAGCCGCAACGGCAAAACTGCGAGCGCCCGCGCGAGCGCGCGCCCGACATGACCGGCGCCGAACAGATAGACATCCGGCGCGCCGGCCGCCTCGCGCGTCAGCCGCGCTTCGATCTCATCCCTCAGCGCCTGATCCAGCCGCCGCAGTCTCAGCGTCACGCGTCCGCCGCAGCATTGTCCGGTGTCGGGGCCGAGGGTGAAATCCATGCGCTGCTCAGCGCGACCGTCATTCAGCATCGCGCGGGCGAGATCGATGGCGTCGAATTCAAGATGCCCGCCGCCGACGGTGCCGTGAATGGACGCTGCGCCCACAAGCATGAAGGCCCCCGCCTCGCGCGGCGTCGAGCCCCTGGCGGAGACGACCTCGATCAGAACGAGGTCGCCGGCGGGTAGATGGGCGTCAGGCATTGATGGTCAGGCCTTCCGCATCCGCTCCACCGCCATCAGCACGCGCTCGGGCGTCGCCGGCGCGTCGAGCTGCGGGCAGCGCGTGTAATCGCCGACCGAGGCTACCGCCATCGACAGCGCTTCCAGCACGGACACGCCCAGCATGAAGGGCGGCTCGCCGACCGCCTTGGAGCGGCCGATGGTCATCTCGCGGTTTTCCGACCATTCGGCGAGATCGACATTGAAGACGGCGGGACGGTCGGAGGCGAGCGGGATCTTGTAGGTCGACGGCGCATGCGTCCTGAGGCGTCCCTTGCCGTCCCACCACAATTCCTCGGTGGTCAGCCAGCCCATGCCCTGCACGAAAGCGCCTTCGACCTGGCCCTTGTCGATGGCCGGGTTCAGCGACTTGCCGACATCGTGAAGAATATCGGTGCGGTCGATGATGTATTCGCCGGTCAGCGTGTCGATCGAGACTTCCGAGCAGGACGCGCCATAGGCGTAATAGAAGAACGGCCGGCCCATGCCCTTGGCGCGATCCCAATGGATCTTCGGCGTCTTGTAGAAGCCCGCCGCCGACAGATGCACCCGCGCCATATAGGCCTGCTTGATGAAAGTCGGGAACGGGATTTCCTCGTCGCCGACCCGCACGCGGTTGGGCAGAAACTCGACCGACGCCGCCGGCACGCCCCATTTTTCCGCCGCGAAGGAATAGAGCCGGTCTTTCAGCTGGCGCGCCGCGTCATAGGCCGCCATGCCGTTGAGATCCGAGCCGGAGGATGCCGCCGTCGCCGACGTGTTCGGCACCTTGCCGGTGGTGGTGGCGGTGATCTTGACCCGTTCGATATCGATCTGGAATTCGTCGGCGATCACCTGGGCGACCTTGGTGTAGAGGCCCTGCCCCATTTCCGTGCCGCCGTGATTGAGATGGATGGAGCCGTCCTGATAGATATGCACCAGCGCGCCCGCCTGATTATAGGGCGTGAAGGTGAAGGAGATGCCGAATTTCACCGGCGTCAGCGCGATGCCCTTGCGGATGACCCGTGAGGTCTTGTTGAAGTCGACGATCGCGGCGCGGCGCGCCTGATAATCGGCGCTGGTTTCCAGCTCATCCACGATCCGGTGGATGACATTGTCCTCGACCTTCTGGTGATAGGGCGTCAGGCAGCGCTCGTCGCCCTCGATCGCGTAGAAATTCTTCTTGCGGATCTCGAGCGGGTCCTTGCCGAGCGCATAGGCCACTTCCTCGATGATGCGTTCGGCGCCCACCAGCCCCTGCGGGCCGCCGAAGCCGCGAAAGGCGGTGTTGGAGACGGTGTTGGTCTTGATCGGCTCCGAGGTCAGCAGCACGTCGGGATAGAAATAGGCGTTGTCGGCGTGAAACAGCGCGCGGTCCGTCACCGGTCCCGAAAGGTCGGCGGCGAAACCGCAGCGGGCGGCGTAATTGGCCTTCACCGCGAGAATATTGCCGTCGTCGTCGAAGCCGGTTTCATACTCGACGAGAAAGTCATGACGCTTGCCGGTCATGGTCATGTCTTCATCGCGGTCGGGACGGAATTTCACGGCGCGCTTCAGCTTGCGGGCGGCGATGGCCGCGAGCGCTGCGAACTGGTTGCCCTGCGTCTCCTTGCCGCCGAAGCCGCCGCCCATGCGTCGGGTCATCACGGTGATGGCGTTATTGGGCACATGCAGGATGGTCGCCACCATATGCTGTACTTCTGAGGGATGCTGGGTGGAGGACCAGATGGTCATCTCGTCGTCCTCGCCGGGAATGGCGAGCGCGATATGGCTTTCGAGATAGAAATGCTCCTGTCCGCCGATGCGCATCTGCCCCTTGAGCCGCCGCGGCGCCTTTTCGAGGCTTGAAACGACGTCGCCGCGCTTCAGCGTCATCGGCTTGGTCACGGTGGGATAATCGAGCGCGCGGGCGTCGAGGATGTCGGTTGCGTGCGGCAGGTCGCGATAGGTAAAGCGGGCCTTGCGGGCCGCCGCGCGGGCGATCTCGCGGGTCTCGGCCACCACGGCGAAGGCCATCTGGCCGTGGAATTCGACTTTCTTTTCGGCCAGCAGCGGCTCGTCGCCGGTATGGCCGGGACCGATATCGTTATGGCCCGGGATATCCTTGTGGGTCAGCACGAGCTTGACGCCCGGCATCGCCTCGACCTCGGACAGATCCATTTCCAGGATCTCGGCATGGGCGCGATCGGTGAGGCCCGCCGCCATATGCAGCGTGCCCTCGGGCGCCTGCATGTCATCGATATAATCGGCCTCGCCGGTGACATGCTTATGCGCGCTGTCATGCCGGCGATCCCGGTGCATCGAGCCCGAGATCTCGGATTTGAAGGTCATGTCGATCTTGTTCATCGGGAGCCTCCCGCAACGCGGCGGACGAGTTCTGCTTCCTCGCCCTGCGTTTCCAGATAAAAGCGCGTCAACAGATTGCGCGCCGTGGTCATGCGATAGTCTGCGCTCGCGCGCCAATCGCTGAGCGGCGAAAAGTCCTCTGCCATCAGCGCGGCAGCAGAGACAACGTTGGCTTCAGTCCATTCTTGGCCCAACAGGTGAGCCTCGACCGAAGCCGCCCGCTTGGGCGTGCCAGCCATGCCGCCGAAGGCGAGCCTGATCTCGGCGACCTTGCCTTCGCCGTCGAGCTGCAGGAGAAATGCGCCCAGCACGGCGGTGATGTCCTCGTCGCGGCGCTTGGAGAGTTTGTAGACCGAGAAATGGGCGTTTTCAGGAAGGTCGGGAACGCTGACGCTCTCGACGAATTCGTGGCGCTGCCGATCCTGCTTGCCATAGTCGATGAAGAAATCTTCGAGCGCCAGCGTTCGTGGACCTTCCCGAGACGCCAGCGTGACGCTGGCGCCGAGCGCAATCAGCGCCGGCGGCGTATCGCCGATCGGCGAGCCATTGGCGATATTGCCGCCGATCGTGCCCATATTGCGCACCTGCTCGCCGCCGATGCGCGGCAAAAGCTTGCCGAAGGCCGGATGCGAGGCCGACAGCGCGCTCAGCGCCTGCGAGTAGGTGACGCCGGCGCCGATCCGCGTCGCGCCGTCCTGACGCGTGATGGCCTGGAGCGCGTCGAGCCCGCCGATGAACACTACCGGATTGATGGGCCGCATCTGCTTGGTCACCCAGAGGCCGACATCTGTGGAGCCTGCGACGATGGTGGCGTGCGGATGCCGGGCGAGATAATCGGCGAGTTCAGCCGTCGTCGAGGGAATGAAGAAGGCGTCGTCGCCCTTGATCACCTCGACCGAACCCAGCTCCTTGATCGCGGCGAGTTCCTCCGTCACCCGGTGGCGCGTCGCCTCGATGGGATCGAAGACGTCGGAGGGCCTGAGACGGGCCGCCTGCTCCGCCGCCTTCACGATCGGCTCATAGCCTGTGCAGCGACAGAGATTGCCTTGCAGCGCCTGCTCGATGCGGGCGCGGGACGGATTGTCCTCGGACAGCCACAGGCCATAGAGCGACATCACGAAACCAGGCGTACAGAAGCCGCATTGCGAGCCGTGACAATCGACCAGCGCCTGCTGGATCGGATTGAGCATGCCTTCGGGGCTTTTGAGATGTTCGACCGTTACAACATGCGTCGCGTCGAGCGATCCCATGAAGCGGATGCAGGCGTTGACGCTCTCATACACCAGGCGTCCTTGCCACAGCCGCCCGACCAGCACCGTACAGGCGCCGCAATCTCCCTCCGCGCAACCTTCCTTGCTGCCGGTCAGCCGCCGATCGAGCCGAAGCCAATCGAGCAGGGTCAAACGCGGCGAGATTGCGCCGAGTTCGACCGTTTCGCCATTCAGAAGGAAGCGGATTGTGGTGCGTGAAGTCATGATGCCGCCAGTCGCGATTTGATCTTAACGCAGCAGCCTGTGCGCAGATGCACAAAAGCGCAAGAGTCAATTTTGCCCGTGTTTACCTTTTGATCAAACTCTCGCGAGCGCGCAGATGTGGAAGGCGCGTTTGTTTTCCTTTGACTTTCGTTTTGAGTTCAGATTGAAAATTGGAAAAAGGATGGGAGGATCCAATGAGCGGTTACATTCTGGCGATCGACCAGGGCACCACGTCCAGCCGGGCTATCGTCTTCAATGGCGAGATGAAGGCCGTGGCGCGCGGCCAGAAGGAATTCACCCAGATCTTCCCGCAATCCGGCTGGGTCGAGCACGATCCCGAAGAGATCTGGGAATCGACGCTCTGGTCGGTGCGCACCGCGCTTACGGAGAGCGGGCTCAAGGCCTCCGACATCTCGGCGATCGGCATCACCAATCAGCGCGAGACGGTCGTCGTCTGGGATCGCGCCACCGGCAAGGCGATCCACAACGCCATCGTCTGGCAGGACCGCCGCACCGCGAAATTCTGCGAAGACCTGAAGGCCGCTGGTCATGAGCCACTGTTTACCGAAAAGACCGGCCTGCTGCTCGATCCCTATTTCTCCGGCACCAAGCTTTCATGGCTGCTCGGTCATGTCGAGGGCGCGCGCGAGCGGGCGAAAAAGGGCGAGCTCTGCTTCGGCACCGTCGACGCCTTCCTGCTCTGGCGGCTGACCGGCGGCAAGAGCTTCCTGACCGACGCCACCAACGCCTCCCGCACGCTGATCTACAACATCGCCGACAATGCCTGGGACGAAGAACTTCTCGACCTGCTCGACATTCCCGCCGCCATGCTGCCCGAGGTGCGCGATTGCGCCAGCGACTTCGGCGTCACCACGGCGGATCTCTTCGGCGCTGAAATCCCGATCCTCGGCGTCGCGGGCGACCAGCAGGCGGCGACCATCGGCCAGGCCTGCTTCAAACCGGGCATGCTGAAATCCACCTATGGCACCGGCTGCTTCGCGCTGCTCAACACCGGCGCCGACCGCGTGCCGTCGAAGAACCGTCTTCTGACGACCATCGCCTATCGCCTGGACGGCAAAACCACCTATGCGCTGGAAGGGTCGATCTTCATCGCCGGCGCCGCCGTGCAATGGCTGCGCGACGGGTTGAAGATCATCAAATCCGCCGGCGAAACCGCCGAACTCGCCGAAAGCGCCGATCCCAACCAGCAGGTCTATCTCGTGCCCGCCTTTACAGGGCTCGGCGCACCCTGGTGGGACGCCGAAGCGCGCGGCGCGATCTATGGCCTCACCCGCAATTCAGGCCCCGCAGAATTCGCCCGCGCCGCGCTCGAAAGCGTCTGCTATCAGACGCTCGATCTGCTCGACGCCATGCACAAGGACTGGCAGGCCGACGGCAAGGAAACCGTGCTGCGCGTCGACGGCGGCATGGTCGCCTCCGACTGGACCATGCAGGCGCTTTCAGATATTCTCGACGCGCCCGTCGACCGTCCGCAGATCCTCGAAACCACCGCGCTCGGCGCCGCCTGGCTCGCCGGCTCCCGCGCCGGCGTCTGGCCCGACATGGCCGGCTTCTCGGCCAACTGGGCGCTCGACCGGCAGTTCACGCCTGAGATGGATGATGAGACCCGAAAAGCTAAGGTCGAGGGCTGGAACAAGGCGGTGAGGAAGACGCTGGAGGTCTAAGTTGACACGCGAAAGGGATTAACAATTCGAACTAGCCCGTCGATGGACTGGCCATCTTGCATGTCCTCACTGTAAACCGTATCGCAGCCGCTTTGGACGGCGGCTGCCACAATCATCGCGTCGTAAATCGAAAAGCGATAACGTTCTGAAATATTTAGCGCGATCTCGTGTGTCGTCAGGTCAATCGACGCCACCTCCGCCACTTGCCTTAAAACGGCGAGGAAGGACCTCACATCGCTCCATGGCAACGACTTCTTGCGAAGCATGACGTTGCAAGCCTCATTCAAGACCTGAACGCTGATCACGCAACCACCGTTCACGACTTGGCGCGCTCGCTCCGCCTTGGCTCTATCGCGTGAAAGCATGTAGAGTACGATATTCGTGTCAACAAAAATGCGCCTCACCTCGCTCACCGTCGCTCGTTCGCTTCATCCCTGTTGAAGATAAAGTCAGCCGGGAGCTTCCCTTCGAATGTCCGAAGCTTTTCCATGAGATCTTCTCGGCTTGGCGCGCGAGCAACTTCAAAGTCATGTGCGGATATCGCCCGAACCTTAACCTCATCCCCCGGCTTCAATCCCAGTTCCTCGACCACAGAGGCAGGCAGACGCAGAGCCAAACTGTTGCCCCATTTAGAAACCTGCATGCACAGCTCCTCAGTTGAATTTGATATACATTGCTACGCTGTATATCATCATACGAAACCCGTGTCTTCAAGGCCGCATATGAAATTGTCGCTTCCGTCGCGGTGGATCTCCCCCTCCCCCTGATCGCCCCCTGGGGTCGGCGCTGAGCCGCGTCTGACACAGTGTTCGCTTCCCCGCCCCTTTCCTCGTCGCGCGAAAATGGCCATATCCGTTGCAAACAGGAGTTTACGATGGAACTGGGCCTCTACACTTTCGCCGACGTCAATCCAGATCCGGCTCCCGGCGAGCGCGGGAAGGATGCGGAGCGGCGCATTCGGGAGTTGATCGCGGAAATCGAACTCGCCGATCAGGTCGGCCTCGACGTCTTCGGTCTGGGCGAGCATCATCGCCGCGATTACGCGGCGTCCGCGCCCGGCGTCATTCTCGCGGCCATCGCCGCCCGCACGAGCAAGATCCGTCTGACCAGCGCCGTCTCGGTGCTCAGTTCCGATGATCCGGTGCGCGTCTACCAGCAATACGCCACGCTCGACCTGATCGCCAGGGGGCGCGCGGAACTGATGGTCGGCCGCGGCTCCTTCATCGAAAGTTTCCCGCTGTTCGGCCAGAGCCTGGATGATTACGACCAGTTGTTCGAGGAGAAGCTCGACCTGCTGCTGACCGTGCGCGACAACGAGATCGTCACCTGGCAAGGCGGCGAGACGCGGGCGCCGATCAACGGCCGCGGCGTCTATCCCCGCTCGTTTCAGGACAAGCTGCCGATCTGGATCGCCGTCGGCGGAACGCCGCAATCGGTGGCCCGCGCCGGCTATCTCGGCCTGCCCATGGCCCTGGCCATCATCGGCGGCGAACCGGCGCGGTTTGCGCCGCTCTTCGATCTCTACCGGCAGGCGGCGGAGAAAGGCGGCCATGATCCGGCGCAACTGAAGACGTCGATCAATGTCCACGGCTTCGTCGCCGATACGGATCAGACCGCCGTGGACCAGTTCTACGGTCCCTCGAGCGCGGTGATGAACCGCATCGGACGCGAACGCGGCTGGGGTCCGTCGAGCCGGGCGCAATATGACCGCTCCACGGGGCCAGAAGGCGCGCTGTTCATCGGCGATCCGGAAACGCTGGCGCGCAAGATCATCGCCCACCACGAGATCTTCCGCAACGACCGGTTCCTGTTGCAGATGGCGATCGGCCTTATGCCGCATGACCAGTTGATGCGCGGCATCGAACTCTATGGAACCAAGGTCGCCCCCATCGTCCGCGACGCGATCGGCGGTTGACGTTTCGCGCCGAAGCGTCGATAGGCTTTGGCGCGAAAGGACGTGGCGTATGGTTGTCGAAACGGATGATGAGCTGCAGAAGCTGAAGGAAATCGGCCGGATCTGCGGGCTGACGCTGAAGAAGATGTCGGAGGCCATCCAGCCCGGCATGACCACGGCGGAACTGGACGCGATCGGCCGCAGGCTTCTGGAGCAGGAGGGCGCGCAATCCGCGCCCGAGGAATGCTACAAGTTCCCCGGCGCCACCTGTATCAGCGTCAATGAAGAGGTCGCCCACGGCATCCCGGGCGACCGGGCGCTCAAGCCGGGCGATCTCGTCAACATCGACGTCTCGGCCGTCAAGGATGGTTTCTTCGCCGATACCGGCGCCTCCTTCATCATGGCGCCGATCGCCTCGCGCACGGAAAAGCTCTGCCGCGACGGCAAGCGCGCCATGTGGACCGGCATCAACCAGGTCCGCGCCGGCCAGCCATATGCGAAGATCGGCAACGCTATCGGCGAGTTCGCCCGAAAGAACCGCTACACGTTGATCCAGAACCTCGCCAGCCACGGCGTCGGCCGTTCGCTGCATGAGGAACCCTCGGAACTCTCTACCTGGCCCGACCCGTCGGAGCGCCGGCTGATCGAGAACGGCCAGGTTTTCACCGTCGAACCCTTCCTGTCGCTCGGCGCCAGTTGGGCCGAGGGCGGCGACGATCCATGGACGCTGTATAGCGAGCCACGCGCGCTCACCGTGCAGTTCGAACACACGCTCATCGCCACCCGGACCGCGCCGGTGATTCTCACTCTCGTCGATTGACCACTCGAAAATCCGGAACCACTCCCCGCTGCGCACGTTTGACGTGAGGGCGAAAAGGGAGCTTGGTTTTCATGATGATAGACCCAATTCGCTCGTCGCGGCTTGCGTTGGCGCTGTCATCGCTGCTACTCTACAGCGGGGCGCATGCGCAAACGCTCGCCCCGAGGGAAGAAACCACCGGATCGATCCCGGCGCCTGGCTTGCACCAAGGGACAAGTTCATACTCGCAAGCGCAGGCGCGCGCCCGCATGGAAGCCATGGGCTTTGTCGCGATCGGCGAGCTATGGCTCGACAACAAGGGCGTGTGGCGGGGAGTGGCGACATCAGGCGCAAGACGCGTCGATGTGAGCCTGGACAATCAGGGAAAGGTAGCCGCGAGACCACGGATCGATCTCAATTGAAGCCTCGTGAACAGGACGAAAGGAACGCCGATGAAGACCGTGATAGGACTTTTTGACGCCTACGCCCAAGCACAGGACACCGTGACGGCGCTGAAGATGACCGGCATCGCCTCGGATGATATTTCCGTCATCACCAGTCAAGCCGAGGCGGAACGCCTCGACCAGGCGCAATCTGCGGAAGCCGGCGATCTGCCCGCTTTCAACTCGATGTTCAACAGCGCCAAAGGTCTTCTGAACGGCCTGATCGGCGCAGATGTGGTCGAAGACCACGCGCATGTCTATGCCGAGAGCGTCAAGCGCGGCGGCGTGCTGCTGGCGGTTCGCATCCACGACGATCGCGAGGGCGAGGTGAAGCGTGTCATGGCGCGTCATGACGCCATCGACGCCGATGACCGTCGCAAGCTCTATCTCGACGAAGGCTGGCGCGGCGTAGAAGCGGCATTTCCGCTCGACGCCGCCCCCGCGATCCGGCCGGATCGCAGCAGCTATCGCGCCCAGGTGGCGCGTCCCTGATCAGGGAATTGAGGCTCTAGGGTGGCGGCTTCGGCCGCCATCCGTGTTTTGGCCTTCGAAATTGTTATGCATGCTTCACAAATTGTCATTTGTCACGCCAGGCCCTCGGGACCATATCCGCTGCACTGCAACAGGACCGGCGATGATGTCCTCGACTTCTCCAGTTTTTCGCGACGACCATGCGCGCGCCGCAGCCATGTCCGGCGCTGTCGCCATGGCGGCCGCCATGGGTTTCGGCCGCTTTTCCTTCACCCCCATCTTGCCGGGCATGATCTCGGAGCTCGGCCTGAGCGCCAGCGCATCGGGCCTGATCGCGGCAGGCAATTTCGCGGGCTATCTCGTCGGAGCGCTGCTCGCCGCGCTCCATTGGGCGACTGGACGGGAGCGGCAAACGGCGCTCGCGGCGCTTGCGGCCAATGCCGTGCTCCTCGCTTTGATGGCCGCGACCGACAATGTGCTGGTCTTCACCTTCATCCGCTTTCTCTCTGGCGTCGCCAGCGCCTTTGCGATGATTTTCACCAGTTCCGTGGTGCTGGGCCATGCCGCCCGCATCGGCGGCGAACGCATCCAGTCCGCCCATTTCGGCGGCGTCGGGGTCGGCATCGCCGCCTCATCGGCGCTGGTCTATGCGCTCGGCCGGATTGCACCCGGCGCCTGGCGGCTCGATTGGCTGGCCGGCGGGGCGGTCAGCCTTGCGGCCTTCGTTCTGGTCCTCGTCCTTCTACCGCCGATGGTTTCAGGCTCTTCGGCGCCACAGCGAGAGCCGCGTCTCGTCTGGACGCGCCAGTTCTCGAGGCTGGTATTGTCCTATGGCCTGTTCGGCTTCGGCTATGTCGTCACCGCCACATTCATCGTCGCGATGATCCGGCTCGCGAATCTCGGCGCAAGCGTCGAATTCCTGAGCTGGTTCCTCACCGGCTGCGCCGCGACGCTGTCGCTGATCGCCTGGCGACCGCTGATGCAGCGGCTGGGTCTCGGCGGCGCCTATCTCGCCGCGCTCGCGCTGGAAGCCGTGGGCGTCGCAGCCTCGGTGCTGCTGCGCGGACCGGTCGCGCCTTTGCTGGGCGGGGTCGCGCTCGGGGCGACCTTCATGGTCATCACCGCCTACGGCCTGCGGCTCACCCGCGATCTCGCCCCCGACAGTCCTCGCCGCGCCTTCGCCCTGATGACCGCCGCTTTCGGCCTCGGCCAGATCGCCGGCCCGCTGGTGGCGGGCAGCGTCGCCGAATGGAGCGGCGGATTCACCCTGCCGAGCCTCTTGGCGGCGGGCGCTCTGGCGTTCTCGGCGCTGATCGCGCTGCCGCTGCGACTGAGCGAAAAATGACCGGAGCCTGACCGGGAAATTACATTCTCGTTAGGCGGCTCGCCCGCCATTGCGAGCGGAATCGAACTCTATTAGGGTCGCGCGAAAATGACGTCCGGCAAAGCCGGCAAGCGGAGATCCCAGCCTTGTTTGAATCCTTTTTCCCGAAACCGAAGCTGGCTTTGATCGCTGCCTTCGTCTGGTTCGCGGTCGGCCTCGCAGTTTGGTTCACAATCGCTCCGGATCTCCAGGCATGGTTGGGCATGCAGGCGCGACCGGGCACACCGCCGGATGATCTCAGCTACTTCGTCACCCCCGATAACATCTTCTTCTACGCCTATTTCCTGACATTCCTGATCAGCTTCGGCGTCTTCTGGACCATCATCGGCGGCGATCACCCGTGGAAAAGATGGTCGATCTGGGGCAGCATCTACATCACGTTTTTCACTTATTTCTCGGTGGATACGAGCGTCGCCATCACCTATTGGCGCGGCCCGTTCTACAACATGATCGTGGAAGCGTTGAACAAGCCGGGGACGGTCAGCCAGGCCGAAATCTACTACGGCGCCTTCAAGTTTTTCCAGATCGCCAGCGTCAGCATTACGGCAGCGGTCTTCACGCTGTTCTTCACAAGTCACTATCTGTTTCGCTGGCGCAATGCCATGACCGACTATTACTACGATCGCTGGACCAAGGTGCGCCATCTCGAAGGCGCGTCACAGCGTATTCAGGAAGACACGATGCGCTTCTCGCGCACCGTTGAGGGCTTGGGCACCAGCCTCATCGGTTCGTTTATGACGCTGATCGTCTACCTGCCGCTCCTGGCGACGCTTTCCGAGAACGTGAAGGAATTGCCGATCATCGGCGAGATCCCGCATCCGCTCATGTTCGCGGCGATCTTCTGGTCGATTTTCGGTACGCTTCTGATGATCGTCGCCGGTATCAAGCTGCCAGGCCTCGAGTTTCAAAATCAGCGCGTCGAAGCGGCCTATCGTAAGGAACTCGTCTACGGAGAAGACTCGCCCGAGAGGGCAGAACCCGTGACCGTGCGTGAGCTGTTCGCGAATATCCGGAAGAACAACTTCCGAATGTTCTGGCATTACAGCTACTTCAATTTCTTCCGATATCTCTACCTTCAGACGGACAACATCTTCCCGATCCTGATCCTCGTGCCGTCGTTCGCGGCCGGCGTCATCACCTTCGGAGCTTTCCAGCAGATCCGGGACGCTTTCGGCAACGTCACCAGTTCCTTCCAGTATCTGGTCAACAGCTGGCCGACGATGATCGAGCTGATCTCGATCTACAAGCGTCTCCAGGCCTTCGAAGCCGCCATGAATGACGAGCCTCTGCCTTCGCTCGATCAGAAATTCATCGAATCCGGCGGAGAGGAGAAGGTCTAAAGCCCGCTCGCGCCGGCCATCCCCCGCATCTCCATCGCCTGCGTGTAGCTCACGCAGGCGACGTCATTTTTGGAGCAGGTCTCGCCGAGAAACGTCTCCAGCGCATCCCAATAGGCGCCGCCGTTCATCTCGACGAAATGGAAGCCGAGCTGCAGCGGAATGCGCTTGCCCTGATATTGCGTCTCGAAGGCGTTGCGGAAGGCGGCAAGCGTCCGCACCTCGAATTGCCGGGCGCGGCCGGGCGAATTCAACCCGCCGGAATGGCGGACATAGAGATTGTAGTCCATGCCGATGACCGGCCGTCCCTCCGGTCCCTCGGGAATGCGCGGCAGAGCGAAGCGCATCAGGCCGCCATCGCGCTCAGGCTCCGCCGGCCCCTTGGAGACGAGGCTGGCGTCGAAGCGGAAGCCGTGATCGGAGAGCGCGGGCGCGAGACCCGGGCTGGTCGAGAGATAGGGCGCGCGAAAGCCGGTGATGTCCTTGCGCACGAAGTCGGCCCAGCCGTCCGGCTCCTTGTCCTCGACGCCATTGCGGGCCCAGGCGTTGAGAAGCGCATCGTCGAAGGCGTCGAACTCCGCCGACCAGTCGGCCCGCGCCCAATCCTTGCCGTCGAAATGACCGCAGGCATGCGAGCCGATGTCATGGCCATCGAGATGCGCCTGCCAGATATGTCCGAGCCGCGCCTGGATCTCCGGCACGGTCAGCGCCCAACCGGTCGCCGATTTCCCCGCCGCGTGATGCGGCGCGCGATAGCTTTTCCGGTCGGCCGGATTGATGAGATAGGTGCAGGACAGGAAATAGGTGAACGTCGCCCCGGTCCGTTTCCCCAGCGCCAGCGACCTTTCCCACAACCTGTTGTCATGCGCGCCATCGAAGGAAATCAGCACCAGTTGCTTGGGCCGATGCGGCGGATCGGCGAGCGCCGGGGCAGTGGTGAGAGCAACGGCGAGAGCGAGGCAGGATTTCAGTCGCATGGCAATTCCGGGCAGTTCAGGGGGAAAGCCGATTGCGCCGGAAATGGGGTGATTTGATGATTGAGAAGCTGCTGCGTGGGGTTACCCCCCTCTGCCCTGCCGGGCATCTCCCCCTCAAGGGGGGAGATTGGATGGGCGGATCGTCTTCCTGCGCCTCAAACGTAGACAACGCCGCAAACTCGGCAGATCGTTGGAGCGAGGCGCTACCACAGGTCAATCTCCCCCCCTTGAGGGGGAGATGGCCGGCAGGCCAGAGGGGGGGTGGCCCCACCCTCAGCGCCAACCTCATCCGATCGTCGCGCAGAAAGCGTCGAACCCGTCGAGCTTGACCATGGCGCCGTCGAAGCCGGGCTTGAAGCCGGGTAGCGCCAGTTGTTCCTTCACCGACACGGTGTCGGGCACGATGAAGCTCTGGGCCTCGCGCGTCAGGTTGAAGACGAACAGCAGCGCCTGATCGCCTTGGCGGCGGGTGAAGGCGAGCAGATCCTGATTGACCTGCAGGAAATGAAAATCGCCCTCGGTCATGGCCGGATGGCCGGCGCGGAAGGCCAGCGTGTCGCGGTAGTGGCTCAGCACCGAACCCGTCATGCCCTGCTGGGCGTCGACGGCGCGGATGCGGTGTTCCTCCGGCACCGGCAACCAGGGTTTGACGGTCGAGAAGCCGCCATAGGGCTGGCCCGCATCCCACACCATCGGCGTGCGGCATCCGTCGCGACCCTTGAAGGCCGGCCAGAAGCGCATGCCATAGGGGTCCTGCAGGTCCTCGTAAGCGATATCGGCTTCGGTCAGGCCGAGTTCCTCGCCCTGATAGAGGCAGACCGAGCCGCGCAACGACAAAAGCGTGGTGAGCGCGATCTTGGCGACGCGGTCCTGACTGTCGCCGGGCGCCATGAAGCGGCTGACATGACGCGGCACGTCGTGGTTCGAAAAGGCCCAGCAGATCCAGCCGTTGGCGGCCTGCGTTTCCACCGCCGTCACGCATTTGCGGATATGGGCGGCGGAAAAGTCGGGCGACAACAGGTCGAACGTGTAGCACATATGCAGCTTGTCGTCGCCGGCGGTATAGGCGGCCACCGTCTCCAGCGAGCGATAGCCGTCGCCGACTTCGCCCACCGTGGCGCGATCGTCATACTGGTCGAGCAGCGCCCGCAGGCGCTTGAGAAACTCGATATTCTCCGGCTGGGTCTTGTCGTAGAGATGGTTCTGATAGGTGTAGGGATTGGTGTCGGGCGCATCCTGCGCCGCCCCTTCCACCTGGATCTGCATCGGCGGATTGTCGCGCAGCGTCTTGTCGTGGAAATAGTAATTGACCGTGTCGAGACGAAAGCCGTCGACGCCGCGCTCCAGCCAGAATTTCACCGTGTCGAGCAGCGCGTCCTGGACGTCCGGATTGTGGAAGTTGAGGTCGGGCTGCGAGGTGAGGAAGTTGTGCATGTAATATTGCCGGCGCACGCCATCCCATTCCCAGGCCGGACCGCCGAAGATCGACAGCCAGTTGTTGGGCGCGGTGCCGTCGGGCTTGGGATCGGCCCAGATATACCAGTCGGCCTTGGGATTGTCGCGGCTCGTGCGGCTTTCCTTGAACCAGGGATGCTGGTCCGACGAATGCGAGATCACCTGGTCGATCATCACCTTGAGGCCGAGGCGATGGGCTTCCGCCACCATCTCGTCGAAATCGGCAAGCGTGCCGAACAGCGGATCGACATCGCAGTAATCGGAGACGTCATAGCCCATATCGGCCATCGGCGACTTGAAGAAAGGCGACAGCCAGATGGCGTCGACGCCGAGCGAGGCGATATGCGGCAGCCGCCGCGTGATGCCCTTGATCGTGCCGCTGCCGGATCCGTCCGGCGCCTGGTAGGAGCGCGGATAGATCTGATAGATCACCGCCCCACGCCACCAGTCTGCGCCGCTCTTTTTGATTGGACCCGAAGTCGCCATGCAAAGTCTCCGTCTGTAAATCCAGATTTGACACGTCTTTACGCTTTACCGGCTGCCGCCGCTTCCGTAAACCGCGATCGGGATTAGTGGAGGATTTTGTCAAAATGGCGCGACTGCTGTGCATCGGCGAATGCATGATCGAACTTGCGAGCCTCGGCGGCGACACGTTCCGCAAGGGCTTTGCCGGCGATACGTTCAACACCGCCTGGTACGCCCGGGCCTTCATGCCCGAGAAATGGTCGGTCGCCTATTTCACCGCGCTCGGCGACGATGAAGCCTCCAGCGACATGGCGGGGTTCATGGCCGATGCGGGCGTCGAGACCGGTTTCATCCAGCGTTTGCAGGGCCTCAGCCCCGGCCTCTACATGATCCATCTCAAGGATGGCGAACGATCCTTCTCCTATTGGCGCTCAAACTCCGCCGCCAGACGGCTGGCCGATGACGCCGCCGCGCTCGACGCGGCCATCGCCGCCTCCGACATCGTCTATTTCTCCGGCATCACGCTGGCGATCCTCTCGCCCGACGCCCGCGCGCGGTTGATCGAGCGCATGGCGAAGGCCCGCGCCGCCGGCAAGCTGGTGGCCTTCGACCCCAATCTTCGCCCGCGCCTCTGGGCCTCGCTGGACGAGATGCGCGAGAGCATTACCCACGGCGCCCGCACAGCCTCGCTGGTTCTGCCGGGCTTCGATGACGAAGCGACTTATTTCGGCGACGCGGGCGTCGCGGCGACCGTCGCCCGCTACAGGACCCTGGGCGTGGACACGGTGCTGGTCAAGGACGGCGCGAAAGGCGCGACCATCGTCACGGCGGATCGGCAGATCCATGTCCCCGCCGCATCCGTCGAGACCATCGTCGACACGACCTCGGCCGGCGACAGTTTCAATGGCGGCTATCTCGCCCGTCTGGCGGCCGGCGACATCCCGGAAGAGGCCGCGCGCTTCGCTGCGCGTCTCGCGGCCGAAGTCATCCGCCACCGCGGCGCGCTGATCCCGAGGCAGACTCTGGGTCTCTGACGCGCCCGTCACACGCCTGTAACACGCCGGTCGCACAAGGCCCGGAGAACCTGGGCGACGCCGGATTCTCCGGCCTGTGAGGCGATATGGCCAAGATTACGATTGTCACGGATGCCTGGCATCCGCAGGTGAATGGGGTTGTCCGCTCGCTGGACAATACGATCGACGAAATGCGGCGACTGGGTCATGAGATCATGCTGGTCACGCCCGACCGCTTCCGCAACATTCCCCTGCCCTCCTATCCCGAAATCCGCATCGCGTTGACGCGTTACCGGACGGTCGAGAAGGAAATCGACAAGTTCCAGCCCTCTTATGTGCATATCGCCACCGAGGGGCCGCTGGGCTTTTACGCCCGCAAATGGTGCCTGAAGAACAGGATGCCCTTCTCCACCAGCTATCACACCCGCTTTCCCGAATATGTCACGGCCCGCATCCCCATCCCGGCGAGCCTGCTCTATGGCCTGGTGCGCAATTTCCACAATGCCGGCAATGTCTGCATGGTGGCGACCGCCAGCCTCGAAGCGGAACTGACGGCGCGCGGCTTTAGAAATCTCAAGCGATGGTCGCGCGGCATTGACCACAGCCTCTACCAGCCGCAGCCGCTCGTAGACCGACCCTTCGGCCTGCCGCGTCCGATCTTCATGCAGGTAGGACGCATCGCAGTGGAGAAGAATATCGAGGCCTTCCTCGCTCTTGACCTACCCGGCTCGAAAGTCGTGGTCGGCGACGGCCCGGCGCGCGAAAAGCTGCAGAAGGCCTATCCGGATACGCTGTTCACCGGCGCCAAATTCGGCCAGGAACTCGCCGAACACTATGCCCAGGCCGACGTCTTCGTCTTCCCATCCAAGACAGACACATTCGGCAATGTCATTCTGGAGGCGCTGGCCGCCGGCGCGCCGGTGGCCGCCTATCCGGTGACCGGCCCGGCCGACATTCTCGGTGGGCATCCGAAAGCTGGCGCGCTCGATTCCGATCTCCGCCTGGCCTGCCTCAAGGCGCTCGACTGCTCACGCGAGGCGGCCCGCGCGCTGGCTGAAACCTACACCTGGGAGGCGGCCACACGGCAATTCCTGGAAAATGTCATGCGCGCCAATGGCGTGTCGCCCGACGAGATCGAAAAGGCCTACGCGCCGGGATTGGAGATGCGCAGCGCCTGATCGAAATCGGCAATCAGGTCCTCCGTCGCCTCGAGCCCGATCGACAGGCGGAAAATCCCATCGCCGGCGAAGCGTCTATAGTCTTCCAGGGCAGCGCCCTTGAGACGGAAGGTCGAGGCCATCATCTCCTCGGTGTCGAGCAGCACCACGATCGAACGCTGATGGCCGAGTGAAAAGGCGTAATGCGCCACCTTCAGCCGCGTGGCGAGCGCCATGGCATGCGCCTGCCGGTCGCCATTGACGCGGAAGCCGATCATGCCGCCGGCAATGTCCATCTGCCTGTCGGCCAGCGCTTTCTGCGGATGGCTGTTGAGACCGGGATAGATGACCCGCTCGATGGCGGGATGAGTTTCAAGGAAGGCGGCGACCTTCATGGCGCTGTCTGAAATCATCCGCATGCGGGCGTAGAGCGTGTCGATTCCGCGGAGGATCAGCCAGGCGTTCTGGGCCGAGAGCGTCGCACCGAGATAGACGCCGGCGCGGGCGCGGATGCGGGCGATATCCGCCTTGGAGCCGGCGACCGCGCCGCCCAGCGCATCGCCATGGCCGTTCATGAACTTGGTCAGCGAATGAATGACGAGGTCGACGCCGAGATCGAGCGGGCGGGTGGCGACGGGCGTGGCGAAGGTGGAATCGACCGACACCTTGATTCCCCGCGACTTGGCGAGGTCGGCGACCGCCCTGAGATCCGTGAGCCTGAGGATAGGATTGCAAGGGCTTTCGCAATGGATGAGGCGGGTATTGGGACGGATAGCCGCCTCGACCTCGTCCAGCCGCGACATGTTCACCGGCGTCACCGCGATGCCGTAATCCGGCAGGATGCGCTGGGCGAGTTCGGTGGCGCCGGCATAGCAGACATCGGAGACCACCAGATGGTCGCCCGCTTTCAGGAAGGTGAAGAACACGCCGGCGATCGCCGCCATGCCGGTGGCCGAGCACAGCGCGGCCTCGGCGTTTTCGAGCGCCGCCACCCGCATTTCCAATTGACGCACGGTCGGATTGGTCCAACGGGCGTAGAGATAGGGCAGATCGGCGAGATCCTCGACGCCATCGGCGGAAAACGCGCCCTCGCCCGGCAGCAGCGCGTTGTTGACCGACGCGGAGAGATTGGGGGCGATGGCGCCCGTCGAGGGGTCTATGGCAAGCCCCGCGTCGACGGCGCGCGTTTCGGGCCGCCAGTTGCGGATGTCCTCGGGGGACGGCGTGGTGAATTTGCCGGTTTCGGTCACGCCAGAGCCTCCCATGCCTTGCGTCGAAGACGTCGGGTCGACGTCTCTAGTCCCTCTTGTTCTTCTTGCCCTCGAACGGGTTCACGGAACTCCGGTAGAAGATCCGGATCGGCACGCCGGCGAGACCGAAATCCTGGCGCAAGCCGTTGATCAGATAACGCGTATAGCTTTCCGGCAGCGCTTCCGGGCGCGAGCAGGAGATCATGAAGCCCGGCGGACGCGATTTCACCTGTGTCATATATTTGAGGCGAATGCGGCGGCCGGACACTGCCGGTGGCGGATGACCCTGGGTCTGGTAATCGAGCCAGCGATTGAGCTTGGCGGTCGAGATGCGCTTGTTCCAGATCTTGTCGGTGTCGACGATCGCCTGCATCAACCGGTCGAGCCCGTCACCCGTCTGACCCGAGACGGTGATGGCGCGGATGCCGCGCGCCTGCGGCAGGAGACGCTCGGTCTTTTCGCGGAGATCGGCGAGCACCGCCTGGCGATCTTCTATCAGATCCCACTTGTTGAAGGCGAGCACGGCGGCGCGGCCTTCCTTGATGACGAAGTCGACGATGTGCAGATCCTGCTTCTCGAACGGGATCGTGGCGTCGAAGACGATGACCACGGTCTCGGCGAAGCGCACGGCGCGCAGCGTGTCGGCGACCGACAGCTTTTCCAGCTTTTCGGTGATGCGCGAGCGGCGGCGCATGCCGGCGGTGTCGAACATCTTGATCTTGCGGCCGCGCCAATCCCATTCCACCGAAATGGAATCGCGGGTGATGCCGGCTTCCGGACCGGTCAGCAGCCGGTCTTCGCCGAGGAAACGGTTGATCAGCGTCGACTTGCCGGCGTTCGGACGACCGACGACCGCGATGCGCAGCGGCTTGGTGTCGTCATATTCCGGCTCGTAATCCTCGTCCTCGATGTCGTCGACATCGTCCCTCGGCACGGCGACATCGGTTTCGGCGACGTCGTCCTCTTCGAAGGCGCGCTCCTCGCCGATCGCCGCAACGATCGCGTCGCGCAGGTCGATCATGCCCTCGCCGTGTTCGGCCGAGATAGGGCAAGGTTCGCCCAGTCCGAGACCGTAGGCGTCATAGAAGCCTGCGTCGGAGCCGCGCGCTTCCGACTTGTTGGCGACCAGCACCACCGGCTTGCCGCGACGGCGCAGCATTTCGGCCAGCGTGCTGTCGACGGGCGTCAGGCCCATCTTGGCGTCGACCACGAACAGCGTGATATCGGCCTCGTCGATGGCGAGTTCGGTCTGCTGGCGCATGCGGCCTTCCAGCGACTCCTCGTCGGCTTCTTCGAGACCGGCGGTGTCGATAATCCTGAAGCGCAGATCCATCAGCTTGGCGTCGCCCGGCCTGCGGTCGCGGGTCACGCCCGGCGTGTCGTCGACCAACGCCAGCTTCTTGCCCACCAGCCGGTTGAACAGCGTGGATTTGCCGACATTCGGACGCCCGACGATAGCCACTGTGAAACTCATGAACCGCTCCGGACAAGTAATATAGTTGGGATCAGGACAGCTTGCCGCTGGCCGTGATCAAGGCGAGTAGCGTGCGCGCGCGGCTCGCCGCGCCGGCTGGCGCATTCGCGTCGTCGACGATCAGTTGCAGCCAATCGCGCGCCTTGGCGTAATCGCCCGATTTAAAGGCGGTCAGGCCTAGCGCCTCACGCGCGCCGTGGCGCATCGCCGAAGCCGGAGTCGCGAGCTCTTCCACTTCCGCCGCCACCTTGGCGTAATCGCCGCTGTCGATCAACAGCCAGGCGGCGCGCAAGCGGGCCACATGCCGCATCGACTCGGGAATGGCGCTATCCTTGCCGATGGACGAGAAGTCGGCGACCGCGCCCGACACATCGCCCTTTTCCGCCTTCAGCGTGGCGAGACGCATGCGCGCCAGCACCGGATAGGCGCCGAAGCCGTCCTTCGACAGAGCGGCGAGTTCCTTTTCTGCTTCCGCTGTACGGTTGTCGCCGGCGTCCTTGAGCGCCGTCAGGAAGCGATCACCCGAGGCGGACGACTGTTTGCCTTCCCACCATTGCCAGGCCGTGGTTCCGGCCACGCCGACGACGATCAGAGCCGCGCCGCCGATGATGAGAGGCGCAAAACGCTTCCAGACGCTGCGCATCTGTTCCGAGCGCAGCTCCTCGTTCACTTCGCGAATGAAACTCTCATTGTCGTTCATCATGGTCATCGTGGACATCCGTCTTGGCGCGGGTTTCGCATCAAAGGCCGCTTCTATCCGATTTCGGCGGCAATGTAAGGGGGCGACGCCGAGATTCTCGGGGGTTAACCCATCGCCATCACGGGGACGCCGATCAGCAGAGTGTGGAGCTTCACGACGATGGCGCCATAGACGAGGAGACCGATGACCACGGCGGCGATATCGTATTTCCAGGGTTTATAAGGACGCGGCAGCGCTTCACCGCGCGCCATGCGCTTCTTGTAGGAAATCCGGACGACGACCGCCCAGGCGAGGAAGGCGGCGAACAGGATCACCTGCACCGTCTCGCCATTGGCCAGAAGATGGGCGAAGGCCCAGATCTTCACCGCCGTCACCATCGGATGCTTGGTTTTCGCCGCGATATAGCCGGCGGGCAGGAAAGCCGAGACGAGCAAGATCACCGCAATCAGCATCAGGGTCAGCGTGATATGGCTGAAGAAGACCGGCGGATAATAGAGCACGCCCGTCTCCTGGCGCGCCTGGCCGAAACCGTAGATCAGCAGACAGAGCGTGGCGATCGACAGAACCGAATGCGCGATGCGATAGACGGGTCGTCCCAACGCCGCCACCGCCGCGTCTCGCACGCCAGGCGCGACGGCTTGCATGAGATGCAGTCCGACAAACGATACGAGTCCAAGCAGAAAAACAAGCATGATCATTCCCCAGCGACAGGCCGCCATCGGCGGCGTTCGCGCGACTCCTAGATGATTTTCGGGCCGGGGGCAAAAGCCGAAAATGTCGCGTCGTCAGCCGGAGGCCGCGTCCCGTTCCGAGAACGCCAGCAGTGCCGGCGCGTGCTGGCGGATTTTCTCGATCACCCTGTCCGGCGTCATCGGCTTTGCGATGCTGTCGATCATGCCGTCCGCCAGGCAGGCCTGCAGGCAGGCGTCGTCGCCTCGGCTCGCCACGCCGATGATCAGCGGCGGCGCATCGCCATAGATCGCCGCATCGAGATCGCGCAGGCGCGACAACAGCGCCTGGCCCGTCGCGTCGGGCAGCGTCAGATCCATCAACGTCAGCGCTGGACGTTTCTCGCGCCAGGCGGTCTCGGCCGATGCGGCGTCGGCGACGATGCGGCGCGTCAGGCCGGCTTCGGAGAGTATCTGTTCGAAGAAGATCCGGTTGATGTCGTTGTCCTCTATCACCAGCACGTCGGGTCCGCATTCGGCGTCGCGGGGGGCCTCGGCCGCCTCGATCGCAACGGGGGTCACGCCGTGGGTCGACCGCCGCGCCCGGATGACGTCGATCACCGTGGCGCGGAGAACCGGCATGCGCACCGGCTTGGGAAGATAGGCGTCGACCGGGATCGAGGCGGCGGGAGCGCCGCTTGCGAGCTCGCCCGACGCGAGCATGATCACCGGCAGACCGGCGTAATCGGCTTCGGCGCGGAGCTTCTCGACGAGATCGCAGCCGCTTTCGCCGGGCATGGTTTCGTCGACCACGATCGCATCGACGGGCAGGCCGCTTTCGAAAGCCGTGCGGATGATCGAATAGCCGGTCAGCGCATCAGCCGCGCCGACGCAATCGAAGCCCCAGCCGGCGATGTTGTCGCAGAGTATGGTGCGGGTCTGCTCGTGATCGTCGATGACAACGATGCGCGCGCCGGCGAGATCGGCGGGCAGCGGCTCCTGTCGGCGGCTCTCCGCCGCCACCTGCGCCGGCAAGGCGAAGGAAAATTCGGTGCCGACGCCCTCGACGCTGTGGACGGTGATCACCCCGCCCTGAATCTGCGCCAGGCGCTGGGCGATGGCCAGGCCGAGGCCGGACCCGGCCGTGCGGGAGATGGACAGGTCGATCTGCGAGAACTTGTCGAAGATCGTATCGAGTTTCTCGGCGGGAATGCCGACGCCGGTGTCCTCGACGCGGACCTGCAGGATGACATTGCCGGCGCTGTCCGGCGTCGTCTGCACCGAGGCGAGCACATAGCCGCGGTCGGTGAACTGAATGGCGTTGGAGATGAGATTGGTGAGCACCTGGCGAAAGCGCCCGGCGTCGCCCATCACCTTGGCCGGCAACTCGCCCTTGCGCTCGACGATCAACTCGAGATCCTTCTCGCCGGCGCGGCTCGCGAACAGGGTTGCGACATCGTCCAGGGCTTCGGCCGGATTGAAGGCCGCGTATTTCAGCTGGATATGGCCGGAATCCAGCTTGGAGAATTCGATGATGTCGTTGATGATCGCCATCAACGCCTTGCCGGATTTCTGAATGATTTCGATGAAGGCGCGCTGGCGGGTGTCGAGCGGCGATTTGCCGAGCAATTCCGCCATGCCGAGAATGCCGTTGAGCGGCGTGCGGAATTCCACGCCGATATTGGCGAGGAATTCGGATTTGACCTTGTCGGCGGTCTCGGCTTTCGCCACGAGCCGCTGCAGTTCGCTCTCGCGCTCGACGGTGCGGGTCTGGTCGGAAACCAGCATGACGCCCTGAGCGTCGCTCCAGCGCAGCTCGACCTTGAACCAGCGGCCGCTTTGCAACTGGTAGAGACGCGTGAAATCGCGGCGGCTGCCGATGGCCTGCTCGGCTTCCCGCCGCAGCATGACGGGGTCCTCGTCGTCGCCGCCGAGCGGAATCGCGTCGAAGCCGACGCGCCAGTCGTTGCCGACGGCGACCGCGTCCACGGGCACCTCGAAGATGCGGGCCAGCGCGTTGTTGGCGAAGACGATCTGGTCGTTCTCGATGACGCAGACGCCCTGCGGCATCGTTTCGGTCGCATTCTTGATCAGTCGATAGGCGCTGTCCACCTCGGCGCGCGCTTCGCTCACTTCCTGGTCGCGGCGCCGCAGATCGGTGACGTCGAAATAGCAGAGCATGATCCGCCCGCGCGACAGATGGATGCTGGAATAGAGATAGCTCATGCCGTCATGCAGCACGATTTCGCGCGGCGCGATGGGCGAAGACTGAATTTCGGTCAGACGCTGTCGACGATAATCCTCCCACGGCGTCTCGATGCCCAGACGACGATGACTCTCTTCGAGGAGAACGGTGAACGACTGTCCCTTCAGGCCGTCGAGCCTGTCGCGCGGCATGTCCTTCCAGAGATGCCGATGATAGGCCTCGTTCATCATCTGAATGTTCAGCGACGAATCCAGCACGAGGATGCCGACGTCGATGTTGGAGATGATGTCTTCGATGTCCTTCAGCAGATCCGTCGTCTTGCGCGACGCCTCTTCCAGCATCAACTCGCGCTGGCGCAAACCCGTTATGTCGGTGATGGCGCCGACGAGAAAGGTCAAGCCGCGCTCGGTGCGGATGAGATCCGTTCGCGCCATGCCGCGGAGAATGCTGTCGCGGACCGGAATGTCGATTTCATGCTGGACGGTCTCGCCTTCGCTCAGGGTCATGGCGTTGGATGCGGCGAGGTAGTCGGCCCGTTCGGGGGGAAACATCTCGTGTTCGGTCAGGCCGATCAGTTTGTCAGGATCCAGGCCCCATAATTCGCTGAACCGTCTGTTGGCGTAGACGAGCTTGTGCTCCGTGTCGCGCGCGAACGTCGCGACCGGCAGGCGGTCGAGGAGTTCCCGATAGAGCGAGATCTCCTGGACGTGCTGGTCGAGCAGATCTTCGCGCCGCTTCATATCCGTGACGTCGATCCGCATGCCGAGCACGGAGCCGTCGGCCAGACGACGGTTCATGAACTGGATATGGCGACCGTTCGGCAGCAGAACCTGATCGGCCGCGACGTCGCGCGAATGCCATTCGACCCGCGTCTCGATCCAGTCCTGTTTGGCGTCTTCGTTCGGCGGATAGGCGTCGGGCCAGATACGGGCGAAATAGTCGTACATCCGGCTGCTGAAGTCGCGAAAGCCGATGCCGACCTTCAGCCCGTCTATGCCGGAATAGAAGGCCCAGAGCCGCTCGTTGGCGTAAGCGAGACACCCGTCCGGCGACCAGAGCACCACGCCGACATCGAGAATGTCGAGGATCGAATCGAATTGGCCGAGGTCGATTTCCGGAGCCCATGCCGCTGCAGGGATCTGGATGTCGCCTTTCTTGTCCGCTTGAGGCGCAAAGCGACAGTAGAGGAAGAACCGCCCGTCATTGAGCTCGAAACGCTCGAGCTCGATGTGGAAGAAGCCCTTGCCCGCCGGATCGAGATAATGGCTGGTCTGCTCGTCGCCGAACACGACGCAGGACCGTTCCTTGTCATGCAGGTCGAGACCGGCGTCGAGACCGACATCGCGGCCCGTTCGCCCGCGGAGCTCTTCCGGCTTTACGTCGAACAGGCGCGCAAAGGCCTCGTTGACCGCGACATATCTGAGTTCCCCGTCCTTGACGAAGGCGGGCGCGTCGAGTTCGAGAACCCGATCGCAGACCGTCCTCAGCAATGGATCCTCAGAATGCCGCACATATCTCTCCGGCGCCGGCGCAAATCATCGCCGTTTTTTATCAGCAGGCCGTTTAATAAGAGGTGAACCATATTGGTTTTTTGTGCCGTTGACGGATTTTCGCCGCGCAACCACCGTTTTCTGCAACTGCCGCAAGCAGAACAGGCGCTGGTCTTTGCGCGGCAAGCCGCGCCGTTTTTCTGTCGCTTTTACAAGCGGGTCCCGAAGCCGCGTTTGACATGATGCCGTGAGCCGGCGAGGCCCTGTCCCCGCAGGCGGGAGCGGCGCCGTTCGCGCCCGGTGAGGCAATGACAAAAAGCGAGAACGACATGAGCGCGGAAGGCACACAGGCAGTCATCATGCAAGAGGACGCATCCGGCGAAGGCCGTCGCCGTCGCGCCGGCGGCAGGGGCGGAGACCGCTCGCGTCGCTCCACGGGCCCGTCCTATCTCAATCTCGTCAACGACCGGCCGCGCACCGAACTCCTGTCCGCCGATCAGCTGGAAGCCATCCATAACGCCTCGCTGACGGTGCTCGAAGAAATCGGCATGGACATCATGCTGCCCGAGGCGCGCGAAATCATGAAAGCCCATGGCGCCCAGGTGACCGAAGGCTCCGAGCGCGTTCGCTTCGATCGCGGCCTGATCATGGACATGATCGCCACCGTGCCGAAGGAATTTACGCTGCATGCCCGCAATCCGCAGCGGCATGTGAAAATGGGCGGCAACAACCTGGTCTTCGCCCAGATCGCGTCGGCGCCCTTCGTCTCCGACATGGATGGCGGCCGCCGCACCGGCAACCAGGCCGACTATCGCAATCTCGTCAAGCTCGCCCAGTGCTACGACATCATCCACACCACCGGCGGTTACCCTGTCGAGCCGGTCGATATCCACGCCTCGGTTCGCCATCTCGACTGCCTGTCCGACATGGTGAAGCTGACCGACAAGCCCTTCCACGCCTATTCGCTCGGCAAGCAGCGCAACGAGGACGCGCTGGAGATCGCCCGCATCGGCCGCGGCATCAGCTGGGAGCAGATGGAGCGCGAGCCTTCGCTCTTCACCATCATCAATTCGTCGTCGCCGCTGCGCCTGGATGGACCGATGCTGCAAGGCATCATCGAAATGTCCTCGCGCAACCAGGTGGTCATCCTCACTCCCTTCACCCTGGCCGGCGCCATGGCTCCGGTGACGATCGCCGGCGCCGTCGTGCAGCAGAACGCCGAAGCGCTGTGCGGCATCGCGTTTACCCAGATGGTTCGCCGCGGCGCGCCCGCCGTCTATGGCGGCTTCACCTCCAATGTCGACATGAAGACCGGCGCCCCCGCCTTCGGCACACCCGAATATATGAAGGCGGTGATCGCCGGCGGCCAGCTCGCCCGTCGCTATGGTTTCCCCTACCGCACCTCCAACACCAATGCCGCGAACACGCTCGACGCGCAGGCCGCCTATGAATCGGTGTTCTCCCTCTGGGGCGTCGTCGAAGGCGGCGGCAATTTCATCATGCATTCGGCCGGCTGGACCGAGGGCGGCCTGACGGCCTCCTACGAGAAATTCATCCTCGACGTCGATCTCTTGCAGATGGTGGCGGAATTCCTGAAACCGCTCGACGTCTCCGACGATGCGCTCGGATTGGACGCAATCCGCGATGTCGGACCCGGCGGCCATTACTTCGGCACGGCGCATACGCTGTCGCGCTATGAGACCGCCTTCTACTCGCCGATCCTGTCTGACTGGCGCAACAACGAGACCTGGGTCGAGGCCGGCAGCCCAACGACATTCCAGCACGCCAACCGCGTCTGGAAGGAGAAGCTCGCCGCCTATGAGCAGCCGGCCCTCGATCCGGCCATCGAGGAAGAACTCGACGCTTTCGTCGCCCGCCGCAAGGCGGAAGGCGGCGTGCCGACCGACTTCTGATCGGCGGGCCCCGAAGCTCGATCGCGGCGACCAGCGCCGCGATCTGCGCCCTGCGCATATCGCACATGCGAAACAGTCCTTGACTTTCATCGTGAAATACACGACATGCAGGCCAGCTTTCCCCTGAAGGGCGCCGCGTGAGCTGCCCGCACGACCACGGATGAGAGCCCTCGTTATGGGGGAACCGGTGAGCGTCGATCAATAAAGGCAAAGCGCGGTCTCGAACGCCCGATGCGTTCGATGCGCCGGAAAGCGAATTTCATAAACGAACAACAAGTTCCCATGTCACGCGGGGTTCTTGAGCCAGACGCACCGGATGGACAATGATGTCTTTCCGGCGGAGCCGTTTGGCCCCCGAAAGGTAGACTGACTGTGACCACTACGACCAGCTTTGAAACGCTCGGCCTCTCGCAATATCTTCTCAACACACTGACTGAAACCGGCTTCACCACGCCGACCCCGATCCAGGCCAAGGCCATTCCGCTGGCGCTCGAAGGCCGCGACATCATCGGCCTCGCCCAGACCGGCACCGGCAAGACTCTCGGCTTCGGCCTTCCCATCATCGCCCGTCTCATCAAGGAAGGCGTCAAGGCCGAGCCCAAGGCCTGCCGCGCTTTGATCCTCGCGCCCACCCGCGAACTCGTCAACCAGATCGGCGAAAGCATCAAGGTCTTCACCCGCAAGTCGCCGCTCAAGCAGACCTCTGTGGTCGGCGGCGCCTCGATCAACGTCCAGTCCAAGATCCTGGAAAAGGGCGTCGACATCCTGATCGCCACGCCGGGCCGTCTGCTCGACCTCTGCAATCGCCGCGCGCTCAACCTTTCTGCCGTTCGCTATCTCGTTCTCGACGAAGCCGACCAGATGATGGACCTCGGCTTTGTCCATGATCTCAAGAAGATCGTGAAGCTGGTGCCCAAGCGTCGCCAGACCATGCTGTTCTCCGCCACCATGCCGCAGGCCATCGCCGAACTCGCCGGCGATTATCTGCATGATCCGGAAGAAGTGTCCGTGACGCCTCCCGGCAAGGCCGCCGACAAGGTGGTCCAGAAGGTGCATTTCGTGCTCGGCCGCGACCACAAGACCGCGCTTCTCAAGGAAGAGCTGCGCGCCAACGGCAAGGACGCGCTGAACCTGGTGTTCTGCAAGACCAAGCACGGCGCCGAGAAGCTGATGAAGCATCTCGACCAGACCGGCTTCTCCGTCGCCTCCATCCATGGCAACAAGAGCCAGGGTCAGCGCGACCGCGCGCTCAAAGGCTTCCGTGACGGCGACATCCGCACGCTGGTCGCCACCGACGTCGCCGCCCGCGGCATCGACGTGCCCGGCGTCAGCCATGTCTACAATTACGATCTCCCGACCGTGGCCGACACCTATGTCCACCGCATCGGCCGCACGGCTCGCGCCGGCCGCGAGGGCATCGCCATCGCCTTCTGCGCGCCCGATGAACTCAAGATGCTCTACGACATCGAAAAGCTGATGGGCCAGCCGGTGCCGGTCGCTTCGGGCGAACGTCCGGAGTGGCAGGGCAAGAAGAAGGGCGGCGGCGAAAGCCATCGCGGTCGCCGGCCCGAAAGCCGCGCGCCGCGCGAGGCCCGTGAACAGGCGAGCGAACGCCGTGAACAGGCCATCGCCCGCGGCTCTTTCGCCGAAGTGACAGAAATCGAACCGAACGACGGCGAACGCCCCGCCCGCAAGCCGCGCGCCCAGGATGGACAGCGCAACGAGCGTGGCCCGCGTCGCGATCGCCCGCAGCGCCAGCCGCGTTCGAGCTTCTCGGAAGTCGAGGAATTGAACGGCGGCGAATTCCGCCCGGTGCGCGACCGCAGCGAAGTCACGGGCGAACGCCCGGCCCGCGGCGACCGTCGTCCGGAAGGCAAGCGCGACCATGAGGGACGTCCTGCCCGCCAGGGCCAGAACGGCGAGCGTCGTCCCGAAGGCCGCGGCCCCCGCCCGGAAAATCGCGGTCCGCGTCCCGAAGGCGACAATCGCGGCCCGCGCCGCGACGCCAAGCCTGCTCCGGGCGCCTCGCGCCACAGCCCGGCTCGCTTCGCCGGCTACGCCGAAGACGCCAATCTGCTGACTGAGGAGCGCCCGCAGCAGCGCGACCGCCGTCCCCATGGCGACGCGCGCCCCGAAGGCGCAAAGCCGCATCAGGGCGCAAAGCGCGACGGCCGGCCGAACGGCGGCCGCCCCAACCGCGCCAAGGGCCAATCCCGCGGTTGAATTCGAGTTTATGACGAGGACTGTGACGGGGGCGGCGACGCCCCCGTTTTCGTATGCGGCGTGAACTCGGGCTATCCTCCGAATTGCCTGCGGACGTCAGGTCGGCTGCCGGTTTGTGTCGGGAGAACTCCCTCGAGGCTGCCCCGACACTCGCATTTCTTGCGCGACGACTTTTTTTCAATTGTATGATTTTATTGCATAATTAAATAATATTTTACTCATTTATCGCAAACATTCCTCAAATTGAGTGGGAGCTCACCCGTCCTATGTTTTCGATATTTGATCTCACGTCCAATGCCGCCATCGTCCACGCCCTCAATCGATCTCTGGCGGTGATCGAATTCTCGATGGACGGCAAGATCCTGTCAGCCAACGAGAATTTCCTCAAGGTCATGGGCTACGGCGCCGAGGAGATCGTCGGCAAGCATCATCGGCTGTTCGTCGATCCCGCTTATGCTTCCTCGCCCGACTATCAGAAATTCTGGAGCGACCTGAACTCCGGCTCTTTCGCGCAGAATCAATATCGGCGCCTGGCCAAGGGCGGTCGGGAAGTCTGGATCGAGGCGTCCTACAACCCGATCCTGCGGGGCGGCAGGCCCTATAAAGTGGTAAAGTTCGCCACCGACATCACCGCCTCGCGCAAGAAGGCCGCGGAGGACAGGGGCAAATTGGAAGCGGTGTCGCGCACCCAGGCGATCATCGAGTTCACGCCAGACGGCGAGATCCTCACCGCCAACGACAATTTTCTCTCGACGATGCGCTATTCATTGAACGAGATCGTCGGCAAGCGCCACGCCATCTTCTGCGAGCCCGACTATGCGCGCTCCGACGCCTATCGGCAATTCTGGAAGAAGCTGGCTTCCGGCGAGCATGCCCATGACCAGTTCATGCGCCTCGACAAAAGCGGCAACCCCGTTTTCATCCAGGCATCGTACAATCCGGTCTTCGACGACAGTGGCCGTGTCTTCAAGGTCGTCAAATTCGCCACCGACGTGACGGCGCGCGTGCGGGTCGTGAAGGAACTCGGCGCCGGACTGGCGCGGCTCGCCGACTGCAATATTCGCCAGACCATCGACACGCCGTTCTCGGCGGAGTTCGAACCCCTGAGGCACGACTTCAATTCCTCGCTCGGCGCTTTTCAGAAAACCCTGGAAAGCGTGCTCGCCGAGACGCAGACGCTGAAGGACAACAGCCAGCGAATGAACAGCGGCGCGGACGAACTGTCGCTGCGCACCCATGATCAGGCCGACGCGCTGAGACAGACGACACGCTCCCTGGATGCGGTGACGGAACGGGTGAATTCTTCGATGACCGCGACGCAGGGCGCCCGCGATCTGGTGATTAACGCGATGAATTCCGTCAACGCCTCCACCCAGGTGCTTCAGGACACCACCGCCGCGATGGAGCGCATCGAGACCGCGTCCGCCGAGATCGGCAAGATCATCAGCGTCATCGACGAGATCGCCTTCCAGACCAACCTCCTGGCGCTCAATGCGGGCGTCGAGGCGGCCCGCGCCGGGGACGCTGGCAAGGGCTTCGCCGTTGTGGCGCAGGAAGTGCGCGAACTGGCGCAACGGTCGGCCAACGCCGCCAAGGAAATCAAGGCGCTGATCGAAAATTCGGGTCGGGAGGTGCAGGACGGCGTTCGGCTGGTCGACGCGACGGGCGACGGTCTGCAGCGCATCGCCGGCATCGTCCGGGCGATCGACGACAACATGCAGGCGCTAACCGCCGGCGCGGCGGAGCAGGCTTCCAGCCTCTCCGACATCAACAGCGCCGTCTCCCAGATCGACGCGATGACGCAACAGAACGCCACGATGGTCAAGCAAAGCAAATCGATCAGCGAGCACCTCGCATCCGGCGCGACGAAACTCAGCGACCTCGTCAACCAGTTCAAGCTCAATCGCCGCAAGACGATACGGGAACCGGACCATGCGGAGCGCGCGCCGAGACGCGACCGAGCCGCCTGAGGCGGCGCCACCGTCGCGAACGCCCATGGCGCGATCGGCCTCCGCCGTGTTAATCCTCGTCCGCAACGGTCGCGGGGCGACCTCTTGGGCGAGGATTGAGATGAGACGGCTGGTCTGGGCGGCAATCGCCATGGTTTCGGGTTTCGGCTCCGCCGAGGCGGCGGTGTCGGGTTACTACGACAGCGTCGAACAGATCGGCATCATCCTCGGCAGCAGCGAAGTCGCCAACGCCGTCCATCAGGCTCCTATCGGCGCGATTTCCAACACCGGGACACGCAAAGACGGCGCGAAGGAATGGACCGTGCGGGTTCAGGACTGCGATCTCAAAGTGTATCTGATCCCGGTGCTGCCCGAAGGTCCCGGCAAGACGACTTATCAGCTCGACATTCCAAACGTTTGCCGCTGACGGGACAAAACAGACTGCGGCGGCGCCCGGCCAGCCCCTCGGCGGTCTTTAGACCGGGCCGGTGTTCCCCGGGAAACTCGTCACGAGAGCGAACCTGATAAGACGGGACACCCCAACAGATCAAGCGAGGAGACGACCGGCATGGGCAAGACGATCAACGGCACGAACAAGGCCGACCGCATCGAACAGGGATCGAACATCGAAATTCGGGTCTTCGCCAAGGGCGGCGACGACGCGATTGTGCTCAATCGCGACGATGATCTGGGCGGCGGCAATTTCGTCGACGCCGGCTCCGGCGATGACGGCGTGGTCAATCACAAGGAAAAGGGCAACGATATCAGGCTCGGCGCGGGCGCCGATACCTATGTCGGCCTCGGCTTCGCGTCGTTTGCGACCGAAGCAGGCGACTTGGTCCGCGCCGGCGACGGCGCCGATACCATCGCCGTTTCGACCTTCAAGAGCCGTTATTTCGGCGAGGACGGCGCCGATGTGTTCTTCTCCGAAGGTTGGGCCAATGTCTTCAACGGCGGCGCGGGCGTCGATACGATCAGCTACAGGCCGCGGTCCGACGATCCGCGCCTCGGAGGCATCGCTCTCAGCCTCGCACAGGGCATAGCCCAGACCGGCGCCAACCGGCAGGAAACGCTGGTCGGCATAGAAAATGCCGAAGGCACGATCAAAGGCGACACGCTGATCGGTTCGAACACGGGCAACACGCTGGTCGGCCTGGCCGGAGTAGACGGTCTGAACGGCCTGGGCGGCCGTGACGTCCTCATCGGCGGAGCCGATGCCGATGCGTTGATCGGCGGCGGCGGCTCGGATCGTTTCGTCTTCGTCGCGACTTCCGACAGCAGGGCCAACGGCAATTACGACGTCATCGGCGACTTCAATCGCGGGCAGAACGACGACGTCGATCTTTCCGCGATCGACGCCAAAACCGGACAATCCGGCAATCAGTCTTTCCGCTTCATCGGCGGCGGAGACTTCACCGGGACGGCCGGTCAGTTGCGCTTCGAGGACGGCTTCGTGTTCGGCGACGTCAACGGGGACCGAAAAGCCGATCTGGCCATCGAACTCAAGGACGTGAACAGCATGAACGGCGGCGACTTCATTCTCTGACGGCAGGGTTCTCTTCGCGCCGCGCGATCGGCGAGCGTCGTGAGAATACGTGTCGGACCGCTGCGCGACCCGCCCCTCCGCAGACAGAGCGCCCGACGGCAAGCCGGGCGACACCATTGAAAATCTGTGTGACGGGACGGATTTACTGCTCGACCGTCACATTGACGATGATCATCTCCGGCGACGTTCCGAGCCTCATGCCCGACACCGGCGCGGTGTCGGTATAGTCGAGACCGCTGGCGACGCGGACATAGCGCTCGTCGGGGCAGATCTTGTTGGCGGCGTCGAAGCCGACCCAGCCGAGGCCGTCGACATGGGCTTCAGCCCAGGCATGGCTTGCGGCGGCCATGTCGGAACCGTCCAGCATGTAACCGGAGACGTAGCGGGCCGGCAGGCCGATCAGACGCGCGGCCGCGATGAAGACATGGGCGTGATCCTGGCAGACGCCCGCCCCGAGTTCGAGAGCCTGTTCGGCCGTCGTCTCGGACGTCGTGACGCCCTTCTTATAGGCCACCGCGTCATGGATCGCCGCCATCAGCGCATGCATGCGAGCGAGATCACTTTCGCCTTCGATGCCCTTGGCGAGATCGCGCACCAGTTTGCCGGGCTTGGCGAGCGTCGTTTCACGCCGGAACAGCCAGAGCGGCGCATGGCCCTTGTGCGGCCCGAAGACGCCGTGCAACTCCTCCGTCTCCACCTCGCCCTGCGCCATGATGCGGATGGAGGTCTGACCTTCGATGACGCTGACCAGCTCGACGCGATTGCCGAAGTGATCGTCGTAGAATGCCTGGTGCCCGGCGCCCGTGACCAGCGTCTGCCAGGCCAGCACTTTCTGTCCCGGCCAGTCCCGAGGCGTCAGCCTGAGTCGTTGCAGCGCGAACTCCACCGGCTCATCATAGTTGTATTCCGTCATGTGGCTGATTTTCAGGCGCATGTCTCAACTCACTTGTAGAACCGGTAACCGTCGCTGATCTCGCTGGCCAGCGTGTCGTTGGACAGGATGAAGTCTTCGAGGAACTCGTGCAGTCCCTGGTCCATGATCTCGTCGATCGAGGTGGTCAGCAACATGTTGCGCGTGCGCGCCGCCGTATCATGCGCCGCGACCTGGCTGCCGTAATCCCGCGCGAGATGGGCGAGATTGGAATTGATCTGCTCGTAGCAGAAGGCGAGCGACCGCGGCATGCGCCGGTTGAGGATCAGGAAATGGGCGATGTTGGACGGCTTGTATTCCGCGTCATAGACCCAGGAATAGGAGCGGAAGGCCGACACCGACCGCAGGATCGACTGCCAGTGAAAATTGTCCATGGCGCCGCCTACATGCAGGAGCGACGGCAGCAACACGTAATATTTGACGTCGAGAATGCGCGCGGTGTTGTCTGCCCGTTCGATGAACGAGCCGAGCATGGCGAAATTGTAGAGTTCGTCGCGCAACTGGGTGCCGGAAAAGGCGCCGCGCATATGCGCGACCCGACGCTTGATGGCGTCGATGACGTCGGGCAGCGTGGCGTGCGTCACCTTTCTAGCCAGCACGGTCTTCAGTTCGAGCCAGGTCTCGTTGATGCTTTCCCAGGCTTCGCGGGTCAGCGCGGTGCGCACCATGCGGGCGTTGTTGCGGCCGAATTCCAGGCAGTTGATCACCGAAGACGGATTGGTCTTGTCGCGCATGAGAAAATCCATCGCGTCGGCGCCGGACAGTTTCTCATATTTGGCGGCGTAGAGTTCGCGGACGCCGGCGCTCTGCAGCACGCCGTCCCAATCGTCTTCGCTTTCGGTGGAGCGCGTCAGCGACATGCGGAAACCGGCGTCGATGAGGCGGGCGGTGTTTTCGGCGCGTTCCAGATAGCGGGACATCCAGAACAGGCCGTTCGCGGTTCTTCCGAGCATCATCGATTAGTCCTCCAGCACCCAGGTGTCTTTCGTGCCGCCGCCCTGGCTGGAATTGACCACCAGCGAGCCTTTCTTGAGCGCGACGCGGGTCAACCCGCCGGGGATGATATGCACCTTGTCCGACACCAGCACGTAAGGCCGGAGGTCGACATGCCGGGGCGCGATGCCCTTCTTGACCATGATCGGAACGGTGGACAGCGACAGCGTCGGCTGGGCGATGTAGTTGCCTGGCTTGGCTTTCAGCTTTTCGGCGAAGAGCGCGATCTCCTTGCGGGTCGCGGTGGGTCCGACCAGCATGCCGTATCCGCCCGAACCATGCACTTCCTTCACCACCAGTTCGGGCAGATGCTCCATCACATATTTGAAGCTGTCGGCCTCCGAACAGCGCCAGGTCGGCACGTTTTCGAGGATCGCCTTGCGGCCGGTGTAGAATTCGACGATTTCGGGCATATAGGAATAGATGGCCTTGTCGTCGGAAATGCCGGTGCCCGGCGCATTGGCGATGGTGACGTTGCCGGCGCGATAGACGTCCATGATGCCAGCGACGCCCAGACAGGAGTCCGGCCGGAAGGTCAGCGGATCGAGGAAGTCGTCATCGACGCGCCGATAGATCACGTCGACCGATTCATAGCCTTGCGTGGTGCGCATGCACACCTTGCCGTCGATAACGCGGAGGTCGGACCCCTCGACGAGTTCGGCGCCCATCTGGTCGGCGAGAAAGGCGTGTTCGTAATAGGCGGAGTTGAAGATGCCGGGGGTCAGCACCACCACCCTCGGCTTGCCTTTGCAACCCGGAGGCGCGAGCGCATCGAGGCTCTGGCGCAGCTGCGTCGGATAGTCCTCGACAGGGCGCACCCGGACCTTGTGGAACAGATCCGGGAACATCTGCATCATGGTTTCCCGGTCTTCCAGCATATAGGACACGCCGGACGGCGTCCGCGCATTGTCTTCCAGCACGTAGAACTGGTCTTCGCCGGTGCGGACGATGTCGGTGCCGATGATATGGGTATAGACGCCGCCTGGCGGCCGCATGCCGATCATCTGCGGCAGAAAGGCCGAATTCTTTTCGATCAGGTCGCGCGGGATTCGGCCCGCCTTGATGATCTCCTGCTTGTGATAGATGTCCTCGAGAAAGGCGTTGAGCGCCAGCACGCGCTGTTCGATGCCCAGGGCCAGCTTGCGCCATTCCTTGCCGGAAATGATGCGCGGAATGAGGTCGAAGGGGATCAGCTTTTCGGTGGCGTCTTCATGGCCGTAAACGGCGAAAGTGATGCCTGTGCGTCGAAAAATGTTCTCCGCATCCCTCGCCTTCGCCGCCAGATAGGCCGGGTCCTGCTCGTTGAACCATTCAAAGTATTTGCGGTAAGGCTCTCGCGGATTGCCCTCCGCGTCGATCATTTCGTCGAACGCCAAATCTCAATTCCCCGTTTATTGTTCAGGCATTTGAAACCAATGTCGGAAGCAATGCAAGAAGCATGCGCAGTCCCGTCTGCGTATTTTTTGCGTGCTTTATCGCCACGGCTTCAGCGCTGCTCAATTGAAGGGCATGAAACCGGAGCGAGAATTAGGCATATGCGTAAAACAGCGGCAGCGCCGCTGGAGCGGTCCGGTGTGGAAATTCCACACCCGCCCCGGTTTGTCGCGGCTTTGGCTTCGCAGCCGTTTGCCAGCCCGCCGAAGATGAATTACTTAACCTTGATATACAGACCGTGATCCGCGCTTCCGGCTCCGGCGTAAGAGAGGCATGAATGAGATCAGAACCATCCCGGCCACGCGGCCCGACCAACGCCCATCCAAGGCCTCCTATATGGTAGCGGCCGGGGATCGAGACGCCATGTCGCCGCCCGAGGAACTCGCGGCGTTGATGCGGCGGGTTGCGGAGAACAGGGACATGCAGGCTTTCGCCGCGCTGTTTCGCTTCTACGCGCCGCGACTGAAGTCCTTTCTCATGCGGCAGGGCTTTACGGATGTGGAGAGCGAAGACCTGATCCAGGAGAGCATGCTGAACCTTTGGAGGCGAGCCGAAAGTTTCGATCCGTCCAAAGCGGGGGTATCGACCTGGATCTTCACCATCGCCCGCAATTGCGGCATCGACCGGCGGCGGCGTACGTCGCGGCTCGTTTCGACGCCTGTGGAGCCCGATGTCAACGAGCCCGACACAGATCCGTCCGCCGAAGAGCGACTGATCGGCTGGCAGGACGAGACGGCGGTGCGGGCGGCGATCGCCCGACTGCCGGAAGAGCAGGCGACGGTGATCCGCATGTCGTTTTATTCGGAGAATCCCCAGGCCGAAATCGCGCAGATCCTCGGCATTCCCCTGGGCACGGTGAAATCTCGGGTGAGGCTTGCTTTGCAGCGCCTGCGCCAAATGATGATGGAAGACGCAAAATGACGATTACGCATCACGCCAGTGATGATCTGCTGCTGAGCTTCGCCGCGGGCAAACTCAGCCCTGCGCCTGCGCTGGTGCTCCAGAGCCATCTGGCGATGTCGCGGGACAGCAACAAGCGGCTCGCCGAGTTCGAAAGGCTCGGCGGCGCGCTTCTCGACGAACAACCGATGACGGATGTGTCGCCCGATCTCTTCGAGCGCATGTTGGGCAAGCTCGCGGCCCCCTCCTCCGCCGAGCCGATTTCCCTTGGCTACGATCACCGCGGCCTCGACATGGGCGTCGACATTCCGGCTCCCTTGAGCGAGCGAAAGATCGGCAAGTGGAAATGGGTCGCGCCCGGGATGCGCTTCGCGAAAGTCGAGGTTCCGGAGGATCCGACCTACAACGTCGTTCTTCTGCGCATCGGCGCCGGCAAGGCGTTGCCCAAGCATGGACATACCGGCACGGAACTGACGCTTGTTCTGAAAGGCGCCTTCAGCGATGAAAACGGCCGTTACGGCCGCGGCGATCTGGAAGAAGAGGATGATGACGGCGATCACCAGCCGCGGGTCGAGATGGATGGCGAATGCATCTGTCTCGCCGCCATCGAGGGACAGATGATCCCGCATGGCTGGATCGCCCGCGTGATGCAGCCTTTCGTCGGCATCTGAGCCTGTTCTCCCACCACGCTTCCTCCCCCGGCCGCCTCGTGCGGCCGATTTTTTTGGCCCGTCTCTTGCTTGCCGACATGTGGCGTCGACGCATCCGAAGGCGGGATGGCGCCGCCTGACGCTCGAGACTGGAGGGACGCCACATGTCGCCACGCGATCCGATCGGGGATGACGCACCGCGCGCCCAATTCGACTTTACGACGATTTCCGCGCGCGAGCGCTATAAGCTGATGATCGGCGCCATTATCCCGCGGCCGATCGCGCTGGTGACGACGATCGATGAAACGGGGCGACACAATGCGGCTCCCTTCAGCTTCTTCAACTGCCTGTCCGCAGATCCGCCGATTCTCGCGATCGGCGTGGAGAACAATCCCGATATGTCCTTCAAGGACACCGCGCAGAATATTCGCATGACGGAAGTCTTCACCGTCAACATCGTGTCCTTCGCGATGGCGGAGGCGATGCATGTCTGCGGCGCGAAATATCCGCGCGGCGAGGATGAACTGAAGGCTGCCGGCCTTACCGCCGCGCCCGGCGTCAAGGTCGCCTCGCCCTGGATCAGGGAAGCGCCGGCCGCCTTCGAATGTCGCCGGCATGTGACGCTGGAGCTCGGCAAATCCCGCCAGATCATTCTGGGAGAAATTCTCTACGCGCATTTTCGGGATGGCCTGGTCGACGACAAACTCCATGTCGATCCTGCGGGCGTCGATGCGATCGCCCGGCTGGGCGGCGACACTTGCGCCACGATCCGGGACCGCTTCGACATGTTGACCCCGAAACTCTGACATCGCGGCTTGCGCCGCCTGAGGGCTTCCTTTAACCGAACCCGCGAGTTCCCGTTGCCGGAGTTTGCCTGTGTCCCTCGAGCGCATCGCGCCCGCATTGTTTGTCCTGCTCTGGTCCTCGGGCTGGATCGCCCCGGTCTACGGCAGTTGGCATTCGACGGCGGAGCTGTTTCTCACCGTGCGCTTCGGCCTGGCCGCGCTGGCCTTTGCCACACTCAGCATCGCCATGGGCGCCGCCTGGCCGAAAAGCCCCCGCGCCATCCTGCACGGACTCGTTTCCGGCGCGCTGATGCATGGCTGCTATCTCGGCGGCGTGTGGTGGGCGATTTTTCATGGCGTGCCGGCTTCGGTGTCCGGCGTCATCGCCGCGCTGCAGCCGTTGATGACGGCGGCGCTGGCCCCCTGGCTGGTCAAGGAGCGGCTGAGCCCCATTCAGCTCGCCGGCCTGGTTCTCGGCTTCGCCGGCATCCTGATTGCGCTCGTGCCGAGTTTCGAAAACGTTGAGCCCGGTATGCTCGCGGCGCGGATCGTCCCGATCGCCATCAACGTCACTGCGATGCTGGGCGTCGTCTTCGGCACGCTCTATCAGAAGCGCTTCGTGACCGGCGGCGACATGCGCACCACCGCGGTCTGGCAATATCTCGGCGCCGTGATGATCGTCGGACCCCTGGCGCTGTTCGGCGAGGAAACCCGTTTCGACGGCAGCCTGGAACTCTGGCTGGTCATCGCCTGGTCGGTGATCGTGCTGTCGATGGGCGGCGTCGGCCTGCTGCTCTATATGATCCGGCGTGGCCAGGTGTCGCGCGCCGCCTCGCTGATCTATCTGATGCCGCCGGCGGTAGCGATCGAGAGCTTCATCTTTCTCGGCGAACCGCTCGGTCCCTACATGATCATCGGGACCGTGGTCGTGGTGTTCGGCGTCTGGCTGGCGGGACGCAAACCCGCCGCAACCTGAGGCTGACTACACGGAGACCGGCGACGGCAGCGTCAGCGCCGCCTTGATCGGCAGATGATCCGACGCAACCCGCGCCAACGGACTGTCATGCACGACCACATCGCTCACCAGCCCTGGACGGTCGGCGATGATGCGGTCGAGCGCCAGGAATGGCAACCGCGCCGGAAAACTGGGCGCGGGCTGCGGCAGATGGCCGAAAGCGTCGCGGAAGGCGTTCAGCGCCGATTTCGACCCCAGCCGCCATTCGTTGAAGTCGCCCATCAGCACGGTCGGCCTCGACGCATGTTCGGCCATGATGGCGATCAGCCGTCGCGCCTGTATCAGCCGGGAGCGGCCCAACAGCCCCAGATGGGCGGCGATGATGCGAAGGCTGCGCCCGCCTTCGAGATCGATGTCGGCCAGCAGCGCGCCGCGCGGTTCGAGCCCCGGCAGATGCAGTTCATGCACCGCGCTGACCATCCTCTTCTTCACCAGCACGATATTGCCGTGCCAGCCATGCGCCGCCGTGGCGCGGCTGAGCGGCACCGGCGTCAGGCCGCAATCCTGCTCCAGCCGCGAGAGATTGAGAAGCCCCTTGCGCTCGCCGAAGCGGGTGTCGACCTCCTGGAGCGCGATGATGTCGGGCGCGATCTCGGCGATGACGTCGACGATGCGGTTGGGGTCGCGCTTGCGGTCTCCCCCGACCCCTTTATGGGTGTTGTAGGAAGCTACGATCAACTGCTCCTCGCCGACGCGCGGCAGCGCCGGCGCAATGACGGGGCGGCTCTTGCGATTTTTCCAGGCGGTGAGGATCATGGCGTCGTCATTCCAAATGGTCATTATCAGAGAACGCAGCCCGGGACGTTGCGGTTTCCGGCTGCAGTGTCGCAGACCTCTCTAAAGATAGGGTGACGCGAGCCAAACCACCTTTTCCGCCAGACGATAGGCCAGCGGGCGATCGCGGATGTCGGTCAGTCTGAGTTCGTGCGCCTGCCCCAAGGCTGCGTCGACACGGCTCTCGATCTCGGCGGCGAACCGGCTGTCGAGAACTTCGAGATCGACCTCGAAATTCAGCCGCATCGAGCGCGGGTCCATATTGGACGTGCCGACATAGGACCAAACGCCGTCGATGGTCATCAGCTTGGAATGATTGAACATGCCGCCGACGCGCCAGACGTGGCAGCCGTGCTTCACCACCTGATCGAACTGCGCCATCATGGCGAGATCGACGAGCCGGAGATTGTTTTCCTGCGGCACGAGAATGTCGATGCGCACCCCGCGCCTGGCGGCGGTGGCGAAAGCGCTGACCATTTCCCGGTCGGGAAGGAAATAGGGCGACATGACGCGCACATGCTTTTGCGCCACCGACAGCGCGCCGATGATGACGTTGCGATTGGTCTCGATCGAGCCATCCGGCCCGGATGAAACGACGCGCATATAGGTCGGCTCGATCTCCTTCAGACCGTTGCGGGCGATCGGCGCCAGGCGTTCGCCGGTGGCGAAATGCCAATCTTCCGACGCCACCGCGAAGAGGTCGCGCACCACCGGTCCGGTCACCCGGAAATGCGTGTCATGCGCGCTCTCGTCGCCGGCAAACTCGGTGGTGAACGCTTCGCGGATATTCATGCCGCCGGTGAAAGCAAGGTCGTCGTCGATGACGACGATCTTCCGGTGGGTGCGGAGGTTGGCATAGGGCATTCTCAACCCCATGATGACATTGCCGTTGAAGCTCCGCGCATACAGGCCGCGCTGACGGAGATAGTTGACGATGCTCGGGAAGGAATAACGCGCGCCGACCGCGTCGATCAGCACCCGCACCTCGACGCCGCGCGCTTTGGCGGCCAGGAGCCGGTCGGCGACGCGACGGCCGATCTCGTCATTGTCGAAAATATAGCTTTCGAGCAGAACCGAATGCTGGGCGGCGTCGATGGCCTCAATGATCTCGCGATAGGCGCGGTCGCCGTTTTCCAGCATGGCGATGGTGTTGCCCGAGGTCATGTAGAAGCGGGTGATGGCGTCGCCCAACCGGTTGAGCGCTCCATAGGGCTGGCCGAATTCGGCGACGATGCGGTTGGGCGACAGCGCATGTTCATGGATCTGCTTGTCGAAGCGACGATGGCCGGATTTGCGATTGGCCAGCGCCTTGTGGCGAATGCGGTTGACCCCCGCCACCAGATAGAGGCCGGCGCCGAGAAGCGGCGACAGCAGGATGACGCCGACCCAGCCGATCGCGGCGCGGGCGTCTTCCTTAGTCATGGCCGCATGCGCCGCCGCAACGGCGCCTGCGGCGATGGAGATGACGAACAGGAGATGCGGCCAGTAATCTCTGAAGATGTCTAACATTCAGGCCCATGGGCGAGAGGAGGTCCCGGAGGAACATAGGATTGCCGTCCCGCATCATCAAGCATGCGCGGCGAGACGCCTCATAACGCGCCACGACGATGCTTGGTTCGGCAATTCCGGTGGTGGGGAGTGTTTTTCGCGCCCGATCATGCGGAGACCGAAAAGCGCGCCCGATAGTCCGCCGGACTGACGCCGAGCCGACGACGGAAATGATGGCGCAGCGCATGTCCGCCGCCGAAGCCCAGCAGGACGGCGATCTCGTCGACGCTTTCGCGGCCGCGGATCAACCGTTCCTTGGCCTGCTCCACCCGCTCCGCGACAATCCAGTCGCCCGGAGAGACGCCCGTCGCGTCGCGGAACCGGCGGACGAAGGTCCGCTCGCTCATCCGACAATATTCGGCCATGCGGGAAATCGTCCAGGCGGAGGCCGGATCGGCCCTGATCGCGTCGAGCAGCGGCGCGATCTCGGCGCCCTCGCGCCGCGGCACCGGCCGTTCGAGAAACTGCGCCTGCCCGCCGCTGCGATGCGCCGGCATCACAAGCCGCCGCGCCACGGAATTGGCCGCGTCCGGGCCGAAATCCCGCCGGACGATCTCGATCATCAGATCAATGCCCGCGGCGCTGCCGGCCGAGGTGAACAGACGGCCATGTTCGCGATAGAGCGAGGCGGCGTCGACCTCGATCTCGGGATAGGCCTTGCCCAGCGCCTCGGCATAGCGCCAATGCGTCGCCGCAACGCCGCCGTCGAGAAGCCCGGTGGCGGCGAGCACGAAGGCGCCCGAGCAGATCGAGGCGAGCCGCGCGCCGCGCGCATGCGCCGCTCTCAGCCGTTCGACCAGATCCTGCGGAACGGGGACCCCCGCCCCTTTCCAACCGGGCGCGATGATGAGATCGGCCTCGTCGATCAGATGGCTGTTGTCCTCGGTCTGGATGACGAAGCCGCCATGGGCCCGCAGAGGCCCCGGCTCGATGGCGCAACTGGCGTAACGATACCAGCCCTCGCCCATTTCCGGCCGTGATAGCCCGAAGATTTCGGCCACGATGCCGAATTCGAAGGTGCAGAGACCATCATAAAGAAGAGCGACGACGAGAGGACCCGAGGGGTTTGGCATGATCTTTACGTATATTGTCAATCACGCCAATTGCAAGCCTCATGGGGAAACGGGCATGTTCCGGTCAACGAAAGGAGCTACCCATGACCACTGCCGTGACCGAGATCCCGCCCGCGTCCCCCGAGGCCGCAATCGCCCATTTCTCCCAGGAGTTCACCTTCGAGACCGATTGTTGGGACGTAAACGACTCGCTGGCGCGCGGAGCCGATTTCGTGCTGCTCGACGTCCGCTCGCCCGCCCTCTTCGCCAAGAGCCATGTGCCCGGCGCAATCAACCTGCCGCATGGCAAGATCACCCGCAACAAGATGGCCGAATGGCCGGAGGGGACCATCTTCGTCACTTATTGCGCCGGCCCCCATTGCAACGGCGCGGCCCGCGGCGCTCTCCGGCTCGCGCGTCTTGGCCTGCCAGTCAAGATCATGGCGGGCGGCCTGACGGGCTGGATCGATGAGGGGTTTGAGCTGCAGGCAGGCGAGTGACGGGCGGCTGGCGCGGAGCCGGAAATTCCGGCTCCGATCATAGCGCCGCGCCGATCAGATGCCAGACCCGTCCAGTTCCTCGTCATCCTTGCCCTTCCAGGGCGCAGGAAAAGCGAGACTGTCGAGCTCCGCCGAAGGCAACGGCATCCAGCATTTCAATTCCGGTTCGGCATATTCGATGATCCGGCCAGGCGCGGAGTCCGAAGACCGCCAGGCTTCGCCGCCATACTGATCACCCTTCGACCAATAGGCGAGATCGACCGCGCCCGGCCCCTGCTCGGTGGCGCGAATGGTCACCAGAATGCGGCTGCCATCCCTCGGCGCGCTCCGCATATGCCGCCAGCGATCAAGTGCCTCCATGACGTCCTCCTCTCATGCTTTGCGGGAGAGTGTCGCGCCTGGGAGAGCGGGGGTCAATGCGAAGTTGGTCGGATGGGTAGACCTTTCATCCGGATTGATCGCTTCCCGACAAAGAGACCGCGCCGCATCAGCCGACATGATCCCTGGAAAAAATGCGCCGCCACAAAGACTTTTTTCCGAGATCAGCCTTCTTGCCGATTGGCCTGACTTCCACGAAGTTCGCTTCGCCCCAGTCGAACTCGGATTCGTCATGACGAAACCCGGTCAATTCAGCCGCAAGCTCGATCGGGGCCTCAAAGAGAAAATCGACATCCGATTTCTCTCCGCCATTGGCGTCCTGCTCGGCCGTCAGGCGAGCAATGATCTCGTGAACGAATGACGGCGCCGCGCCCGCTGGCGCGATATGATAGAAGCCGAGTTCGGAATTATGCGTCAAGCTCCACAGCAGTTCGCCCTCTGCGTAGCACGTGACAGCCGATGTCATCTCGTTTTCATTGACCTGACACCGTATGACCCTCGCCGCCCGAGAATATACGCCAGCCTGCGCCTCTGAAGGATTGCTCTCGTCATTGCTGAACAGGATTGTCCAGCCGGTGGGCAAGGTTGCCAGAGAGAAAGGCAGCTCAAGTTCTTCATCCGATCTGCCGGTTTCGACCATGCCAAATGTTTGGAGGCAACGCTGGCGATCCTCAGATTCCAGCGCGATCCAGCAAATCCTAAAACCCATGTTCGAGCCTTTTAAGTAGAAGCGTTTTCGAGGAAAAGCCGACTGAACGCCTGACGCAGGCAATTAGAGCCGGCAAGCTGGTCGGTATTGTCATCAGGTGGACATCCTTCATCGCTAACAGCGCTTCCGACCATCTTCACGTCTCAAAATTTGTTCGAAGATAGGTTTGGTAAGGTCAATATCGTCCCGAAGAGACAGGCGATAGTCTGCTAGAGCCCCCGCGCCCTCCACGACAACAACTTGCCCGGTCTCTGGATTGCGGATGGTGAATTTTAGGGCGTTGCTCTTTAATCGGTCCATCTCGACATGATGACGCCGTTCAACGCGCAAAACAAGCCGATTGCAACCGCGCGCCATCGAGGACGCCGCTCGCGCGGCGCCCTCACACTCCATCATCCCTTGTTCGTCGCCTCAACCACCGCCAGCGCGGCCATGTTGACCACGCCGCGCGAGGTCACCGAGGTCGAGAGAATATGGGCGGGCAGCGCCGCGCCCAGCAGGATCGGTCCGACATGCAGCGCGTCCATCATGGTCCGGACGATGCCGAGCGAGATATTGGCCGCGTCGAGATTGGGGAAGACCAGCAGATTGGCTTCGCCAGTCAGGGTCGAATTGGGCATGGCGCGTTTGCGCAGCGCTTCGTTAAGCGCCGAGCCGCCCTGCATTTCACCATCGACTTCGAGATCGGGGGCGCGTTCGCGCACAAGGGCCAGGGCCTCGCGCATCTTGCTGGCGCTTTCGGAATCGCGCGAGCCAAAATTGGAATGCGCGAGCAGCGCCGCCTTGGGCGCGATGTTGAAGCGCCGCATCTCCTCGGCCGCCAGCACCGTCATTTCAGCCACTTCCGCCGCCGTCGGATTATGCGTCACGAAAGTGTCGGCGAAGAACAGCGCGCCGCTCTGGGCGGTGATCAGCAGGCTGAGGCCGGAAAAGGCGCAGGCGCCCTGCTTGCGGCCGATGATCTGCTCGACATCGCGCAGATGGCGGTCGAACTGGCCTTCGAGACCGCAGATCAGGGCGTCGGCGTCGCCGCGCTTGACGGCGAGCGCGCCGATGACCGTGTTGTTGGTGCGCACCGTGGTGCGCGCGGCTTCCGGATTGACGCCCTGGCGGCCGACCAGCGAAAAATAGAGATCCGCATAGTCGCGAAAGCGCGGATCGTTTTCAGGATTGACGATGTCGAAGTCTTCGCCCGGCTGGATGCGCAGGCCATAGCGCTTGAGGCGGGTCTCGATGACCTGCGGGCGGCCGACCAGCACCGAACGGGCGATGTTTTCTTCCTTCATCACCTGGGCGGCGCGCAGCACGCGCTCGTCTTCGCCTTCCGCAAAGATCACCCGCGTCTGCGGCGCGGCCTTGGCGGCGGCGAAGACCGGTTTCATGACGAAACCGGAGCGGAACACGAAGCGGTTCAGCTGATCGAGATAGGCTTCGTAATCCTGGATCGGCCGGGCTGCGACGCCGGTTTCCTCGGCGGCCCTGGCGACGGCCGGCGCAATGCGCAGGATGAGCCTCTGGTCGAAGGGCGACGGGATCAGATAGTCGGGCCCAAAGATCGGCGTTTCGCCCGAATAGGCGCGGGCGGCGACATCCGAGGGCTCTTCGCGGGCAAGGCCGGCGATCGCCTTCACCGCCGCCATCTTCATGGCTTCGTTGATCGTCCGGGCGCCGCAATCCAGAGCGCCGCGGAAGATATAGGGGAAGCAGAGGACGTTGTTGACCTGGTTGGGGAAATCCGAGCGCCCGGTGCAGATCATCGCGTCCGGCCTGACGGCGCGGGCCTCTTCCGGCATGATTTCCGGATTGGGATTGGCCAGCGCCATGATCAGCGGCTTTTCGGCCATCTGGCTGAGAAGCTCCGGCTTCAACACGCCGGCGGCGGACAGGCCGAGGAACACGTCGGCGCCGCCGATGGAATCGGCCAGCACGCGCTTGTCGCTGTCCTGCGCATAGACGGACTTCCAAGGATCCATCAGGACTTCTCGGCCCTTGTAGACGAGACCCTCGATATCGTGGACCCAGATATTCTCGCGCTGCGCGCCGAGTTCCACCAGCAGATTGAGGCAGGCGAGCGCGGCCGCCCCCGCGCCCGACGCAACGATCTTGACCTTGGCGATGTCCTTGCCGGCCAGTTCCAATCCGTTGAGGATGGCGGCGGCGACGATGATGGCCGTGCCGTGTTGGTCGTCATGGAACACCGGGATATTCATCTTGGCGCGCAGCTGGCGTTCGACTTCGAAACATTCCGGCGCCTTGATATCCTCGAGATTGATGCCGCCGAAGGTCGGCTCGAGCGCAGAGATCACCTGCACCATCTCGTCGATCTCGGGCGCGTCGATCTCGATGTCGAAAACGTCGACGCCGGCGAACTTCTTGAACAGGACGGCCTTGCCTTCCATGACCGGTTTGGAGGCGAGCGGGCCGATATTACCGAGCCCCAGAACCGCCGTGCCGTTGGAAACCACCGCCACCAGATTGGCGCGCGAGGTGTAGTCGGCTGCGGCCGCCGGATCGTCCTTGATGGCGAGACAGGGCGCGGCCACCCCCGGCGAATAAGCGAGCGCGAGGTCGCGCTGGTTGCCGAGCGGCTTGATGGCCTGGATCTCGAGCTTACCCGGACGCGGATAGCGGTGGAAGAACAGCGCCTGCTCGGCGAGATCGGCCGAAGCCGGAAGCTGCTGCGGCGTGGTGGGGTTGTTTTCGCTCATCAATTCGAATCCCGTCTTTGGAGCCCCGACCTTTAGAGCATGCCGCAAACAAATGGAAATATTTCGCATCGCCTTCTCTCAGGCCCGACGCGGGCGCGTCTGCTCAAGCCTCGGCGCGAATATCATGATTTTCCCGACATTTATCCGCAATCGATCCATACAAGACGCTTTAACCGGAGATTGAATTCCTATAAAGAACCAATAAGATACTAGGAAAAACTCTACAGCCTATTTTAGAAGTAGATTTTCCTAATTTGACAAAAATCAATTCCAGGCGGACGGGAATGATCAGGGACGCTTTTTTTCGAGACATCAGCCGGAGTCTGATGGACCGATGGGTCGAAAATTATCCATCACAGACGGAGGATCCCGAGAGCGTTCTCATCGGGATCGAAGCGCGCATGACACTGAAAATGCGCCTGTTTGTGCTCATGCTGGAGGGAATGGACCCCCTCCTCTGGAACCTGCGGATGATACGCGGGGCCGGACCTTTCTCCTCCTTCCTGAGGGAGACCGATCTTCCGCAATCAGGCCCGCTCGGCGCCTTCGAAGACCATGTCTATTTGCGCGAACATTTCCTTCCGTCGATCGAAAAAAGTCGAACAAGTGGACAACCGATCATTGAGAGCTGCGTCACGTTCCTGCGCGGATTTCGCCTGTCGCTCGACCGCATCGTACTGCCGCAGAAGAGCGCGACCGCGCCGCGCTGGGCGCTGTGTCTCGAAAACATCCGCACGGTCCGGCAGCCGGTTCCGCAGCTGGAAAATTTGAGTGTGGAAGAATCGATCATCAGCCAGATGCTGCGCGAGGGGCTGACGGCGAAGGAGATCGCCCGCGAGATGGCGGTCTCGCACCGAACGGTGGAGCACCGCATCAGCCAGTTGAAGGATCGCTACAAGGCGCGCAACGTCGCGCATCTCACGGCGATCCTCTGTCAGGACATTCTGGACTGACGGCGCCGGCGGTCGGCGCCGAAATCAGGTCGTCGACGCGGCTTCTTCGACGGCTCGGGCCAGATCCTTGGGATCGTAAGGTTTGCGCAGGAGCACCGGCGGGCGCCCCGTCTCGAGCGGGGGCGCGGCATTGTTGCCGGTGGCGAAGACGACGCCGATGCCCGCATCGACCTCCCGGATGCGCCGCGCGAGGTCTTCGCCGCTGATGCCGGGCAGGCCGAGATCGGTCAGAAGTATGTCGAAGCGCCCTTTTTCCATTTGTTCGAGCGCTTCCTCGCCCGAACCGGCTTCCACCACGAAATGGCCGTCGTCGGTCAGCATGTCCACGAGGTCGAGGCGGATGAACGGCTCGTCCTCCACGGCGAGGATGCGGAGCGACACCGATTTCTGCGCCGGCTCGACCGGTTGCGGATCGGGCGGCGCCGGGGTCCCGACCGGCTCGGGGCCGCCGATGGGCACGGGCGCAATCTTTTCCAGACGCCGGCGAGAGTCGATCATCTGGGCGCGGTTGCCGAGCAGATGCCGGATGCGCCGCGCCAGCGCCTCGGGGCTATAGGGCTTGGACAACAGTTCGACGCCGGGATCGAGCCTCCCGCCATGGACGATGGAGTTCTCGGTATAGCCGGACGTGAACAACACGGCGATATCCGGCAGCCGCTCCTTGGCCTTGCGCGCGAGCTCGGTGCTCTTGAGCGGGCCCGGCATGACCACGTCGGTGAACAGGAGATCGATCGGCGCGCCGCTTTCGATCACCGACAGCGCGCTGGCCGCATCGCGCGCCTTCAGCACCCGATAGCCGAGATGGCCGAGAATATCGACGACGGTGGCGCGCACCTCGTCGTCGTCTTCGGCGACGAGGATGGTCTCGGTGCCGCCGCGCGGCGGACCGTGCTCCATGTCGGTCAACAGGTCCTCGGCCTGCATCGATCGCGGCAGGTAGATGCGGATCGTCGTGCCGTGTCCGACTTCGGAATAGATCTTCACATGGCCGCCCGACTGTTTGACGAAGCCATAGACCATCGAAAGGCCTAGCCCGGTGCCCTTGCCCACCGGCTTGGTGGAGAAGAACGGTTCGAACACCCGTTCCAGCACCTCCGGCGGCATGCCGACGCCGGTGTCGGTTACGGCCAGCATGACATATTGCCCGGGCTCGACCTCGGGGTGGTTGCGACAATAGACTTCGTCGATGAAGGCGTTGCCCACTTCGATCGTCAGCTTGCCCTGCCCGTCCATGGCGTCGCGCGCGTTGATCGCGAGGTTGAGAACCGCGTTCTCGATCTGTGTCGGATCAACGAATGTGTTCCAGAGACCGCCGCTGGTGACCGTTTCCACCTCCACGGTCTCACCGAGCGTCCGGCGGAGCATTTCCCCGATGCCCTGGAGGAATCGGCTGATGTTGACGACCTTCGGCTCCAAGGGCTGCCGGCGCCCGAAAGCCAGAAGCTGATTGGCGAGTTTCGCGCCGCGATGCACGCCCGCCAGCGCGTTCTGGATGCGCCGCGCCGATTTGTCGTCGGATTGCAGATCCTGGGCGAGCATCTGCAGATTGCCCGAAATGACCTGAAGCAGGTTGTTGAAATCATGCGCGATGCCGCCGGTCAGCTGGCCGATCGCCTCCATCTTCTGCGCCTGGCGCAATTGCTCCTCGGCCTGCTTGAGCGCAAAAGCCTGCTCTTTTTCGGCCGTGACGTCGCGGCCATAGGCGAAGACGAGATTATCCTCGAACGACAATCGCCAGGCGATCCAGCGCGGCGAGCCGTCGATATGGCGCATCCGCGCCTCGATCACCTTGGTGTAGGGCCCGGTCTTGACGTCGGCGAATGTCGCGATAAAGGCGGCGCGATGCTCCGCCGTCACGAAACTCTGGAGAAGATGGGCGTTCACCAGCCTTCCGCTATGGCCGAGAATTGAGGTCCAGGCCGGATTGACCGCGCGCACGATTCCGCTCTCGTCGGTGATCAGCAGAATGTCCTGCGAATTGCGCCAGACGCGATCGAGTTCGGCGGTGCGTTGCTCCACCTGGCGTTCCAGCGATTCTGCGAATTCTCCCAGCGCCATCTCGGCGCGCCGACGCTCGACGGCGGTGCGGGTCCGCTCGGCGACATCCCGGATCAAGCTGATCTCGTCGGCGGTCCACTCCCGCACATTGCGGTCGTTGACATAGAGAAGCGCGACGACGCCACCCTGTTCGTTGATCGGCAGGTTGACCATGGAGCGGACGCCGATCGCCTCGAGAGCCTCGACGTGGTTGCGGGTGCGCGGATCCGCGGCGGCATCGGAAAAAATGACCGCCTCACCGCGTTTGAGGTCTTCGATGAAGTCTCCGTAGTCGCGGAAATGCACCACGCCGGCTAGAGAAGGCACGCCGTCGGCGGTCCAGGCCCTCTCGATGACGATGGTTTCCGCCACCGGGTCGATGGTTCCATATCCGGCGCGACTGAGCTTCAGCGTCTTGCCGAGAATTTCCCCCGCGGCGTAAGCGATGTCGGCGGGATCGTCATGTCGACGGAATCGATCGTTCAACTCGATCAGCGCCAGCCGCCGCCGCTCCTCGTTACGCAGGTCGGTAACGTCGACATTGACGCCGATCATGCCGAGAAAGTCCCCGGTCGCATCGAAACGCGGCTTGGCGTTGGTCTGAATAAGCCGCCATGCGCCGGCGGAGTTGCGATATCGCGCTTCCACCGTAAAACTTCGATGCTCCGCCATAGCGGCGGAATATTCGGGATTGATCGCCTCCAGATCATCCGGATGGATGCTCGCCTTCCAGTCGAAAGCTGGCAGTTCGTCCTCCGACACGCCGAGGAAACGCCGTTGAGCCGCGTTGAGGTAGACGAATGCGCCGTCCTTGTCTCCCATCCACAACATCACCGGGGCGCTGTCGGCAATCAATCTGAAGCGCAGTTCGCTCTCGCGCAATTCGTCTTCGGCGCGCTTGCGATGCGTGACGTCATTGCCCTGCATGAAGATGCCGGTGGTCACGCCGAGATCGTCCTGAAGCGGTTCGAGAACGAAGTCGACGAACCGCTCTTGAGCCTCACCCTCGCCGACGGGACGAAAGAAGACGCGCGCATTTTCGCCCACGAACCGCCGGCCGCTGGCAAACACATCGTCCAGAATGTCGATATACCCTTGCTGGACGACCTCCGGCAGCACGTCTTTAACCGGACGGCCGGTCAGGTCCTGACGGCCGATCAAAGCGAGATAGGCCGCGTTGGCGCTTTCGTAGACGTGATCGGGGCCGGACGTCGTCGCCATGAAGCCGGGCGCGCGCTCGAACATCCGCCGCAGTCTCTCGCTTTCGCCGCGGATGCGCTGCTGAGCCATCACCTTCTCGGTCGTCTCGACGACGATGGCGATAACCCCGACCGGCTTGCCGTCTTCGTCGAGCACCGGCGAGTAGTCGAGATCCATGAACACCTGTTCGGGGCGTCCATGGCGATGAAGCGTCAGCTCCTGGTCTCGATAGGCCAAGGTCTTGCCCGCCAGGCCGACCTTCATGACATTGTCGTTGAAATCGGCGACCTCGGGCCAGCCTTCGCGCACTTTCGAGCCGAACAATTGCGGATGCCGGCCGCCCGCGAATACGGAATAGGCGTCGTTGTAAATCATATAGCCGTCTTCGCGCCACAGCATGACGATCGGCACCGGCGATTGCAGAAGAATGCTGCAGGCTGTCTTAAGGCATTGCGGCCAGGTCGGTATCGGCCCGAGAGACGTATTCTCCCAATCGAAACCGGCGAGAAGATCGGCCGCTTTGCCGCCCCCGGACAAAAAGGCGAAATCGGATGCACTATAGTTCATCGGAGCCACCGCGCAGCTTCGGACGAGCGCCGCAGACCGCATTTGCCAGCATCAAACATCCCCACCAACCCTAAACTCAAGAAATTTAGTATCGCCTTCAAGTACTTGCCGCAGAACTCGCATCAACGCCGCCTGTTGCGCATAGTCCCGCGAGACGGACAATGCGGCCGAAACAAGAAGGTTCCCGCGATGGCGTAATTTTTTTCGAGGACCGCGCTTTTTTACGTGCAGCCAGGAGAGGAAACCACCCGTTCGCACTGCGGATGCGTCGGCCCTATCGAGGGAACCCCTCCCCGTACGCAGCGTTCTAGCCACAGGCACTCATGAAGGAGCAGCAGATGGTCGATAAGCCGAGCCAGACGCCAAAGGGACCGGCGAGCAATGTCGTGGATCTCGAAGTCTATCGTCTTCGCCGCGAGGCGAGACGCATTCGTGAACACGGCTTCGATCCGATGCCGCCTCCGCCTCCGGACGCCGACCCTTCCCAGCCGGTCGAAGGGCAGAGACAGGATTGACTGTAGAGATCAAGGAGAACGATATGGCATCCCTGACCAGAACGCCGCGGCCAAAGACCCGGGAAGAAGATTATCGCGACTATAATGAACGCGATATTTCCGAAGGCTGGCCCTATGCCGACGAGGAGGTCGTGGCCAAGAAAAACGAAGCCTATGGCGTCGAATTCGATGACGAGGACAAGACGAGCGTCGAAATATCCGACGAGCCGGCCATCGAAAGCCAGGGCGGACCCAACCTCTTCCCGGAGACCGCCAAGGCCGCCGTGGAGGACGACGGCGTGGAGGAAACCATCTACGAACGCCTCACGAACACACGTCGTTGGGAAGACAATCAGTTGACGGTCACCATGCATGACGGCGTCGCCACGCTCGACGGCAAGGTCGAGACCGAGCGTGACCGCCAGTTGATCAACCAGATCGCGCTCGGGACGCCGGGCGTCGAAGACACGATCAATCGCATCACGCTCATCGGGGTCGACAGCCACATCCCGCGCGACGCCGATTGAGCGGTATCCCTTTTCCGACACGATGGCCCGCAACGACACCGCTGCGGGCCTTTTCATATCAGGAGCCGGTTGCGCCGTCACAGGTCTCCCCAACTGCGAACGAGAATGTAAAGCGCGATGGCCATGAGCATGAGGCCGGCGCCCCGCCCGAGCCATATCGTCAGTCGCGGCCTGGCGGCGATCGCATTGCGACCGCGCGCCGCCGCCAGCGCCAAGCCGCCATAAATCGTCAGTTGCACAGACACCGTCATGAACCCCATCGCCAGAGCCTGCACCCAATAGGGTCCAAAGGAGGGCTTCAGGAACTGCGGATAAAGGGCGAGTGTGAAAAGCCAGGCTTTCGGATTGAGCAGGCAGGTGATGAAGGCTTGGAAAAACACCTTCCTTCGCGTCGACCTCCCGCTTTCGTCGAGCGTCGCCAAGACGATTGAACTCCTCGTCAGCGTGTAGCCGATCCAGATCATATATGCAGATCCGAGGATCAGCATCGGCCGGGCGAGGAACGGGGTCCACAGCGTCAGTCCCGCCACGGCGGCGGCGCCGAACAGGGTGTGACATGCTCCCCCCGCCATCATCCCCGCGGTCGCCGCCAGGCCGGATCGTCGTCCGCCCGACAGCGAATTGGCGATGACGAAAGCCATGTCCATGCCGGGCACGGCGATGACGCCCGTCAGCAGAACGAAAAACAGCCAGAGATTTTCAGCGTAAGTCATGTCAGTACCGCACCGTCCATTGTAAGCAGCAGATGATTTTTTTCAGACTTTCCAGTCTGTTGCGGCGTGCTATACTCCAGTCCAACTGACAGCGACGTGTCAGGAGTGAAGGCGGAATCGATGCGCAAAGCGTCAAGGCTGTTCGAGATCATCCAGATTTTGAGAGTGTCGAGAGCGCCGGTGACGGCCGCAGACATTGCTGCACAGTTGGAAGTCACCGTTCGCTCGATCTACCGCGATATCGCGGCGCTCCAGGCGATGCGGGTGCCGATCGCCGGCGAACGCGGCATCGGCTATATTTTACGTCCCGGCTTCGATCTGCCGCCGCTGATGTTTTCCGTCGAGGAAACCGAGGCGATCGTGCTGGGCATGGCGCTGATCGAACGAACGGGGGATCGCGATCTTCAAAAAGCCTCGGAACGGGTCGTCGCAAAAATCGCGGCCGCCATGCCGGAGCCGCTGCGCCAGGCGATGACGTCGAGGGCGCTGCATGCCTGGGGCGGAAGCGCGCCGGCGCCGGAGGGGGCGGAGTTCAAGTCGATCCGCACGGCCATACGCGACGAGGAAAAACTATCGATCGGCTATCGCGACGAAGCCGGCGTCAGGACATCGCGCACCGTCTGGCCGCTGGCGCTGATCTACTATGCCGGCGCCGCCGTCGTCGTCGCATGGTGCGAGTTACGTCAGGCGATCCGCAATTTCCGGATGGACCGCCTGGAATCCTGTTCGCCGACAGGCGATTATTTCTTGAAACAGGGCGACCGGCTTCGAGCAGCGTGGATCGCCGGCTGGCGCATCAACCAGCCCGCTTCCGATCGTCCTGTCTCGACATAAAAAACGCCCCCGTCGGGATGGACGGGGGCGTGGCAATCAAGATGGGTTACACCCGGCGGAACACCGCCATCGAGCGTTCGTCCATTTCGAAGCGATGGCCGGGCGCGAATTCTTCTCCGCGACGGGCGTCATCCTCGGTGGTCAGTTCGAGCCGCCAGGAAAAGCCGCCGATATCCGGGATCTGGAACTCCATCTGCTCCGGCTTAGGATTGAAGATCATCAGACTATGCGACCATAGCGCCTCGTCGTCGACCAGATCGTCGCGGCCGAGATGCAGGCAGAGAGGATTCTCCGACTCCCATTGTTCGGGCATCAATTGGCCGCCATCCTGATTGAACCAGTTGACCGCCATGCCGTCACGCCAGTTTTCACGATGAAACAGCGGCTGGCTCTTGCGCAGCGCGATCACCTTGCGAGTGAAGTCGAGCAAGGTGCCGCAGGTTGCGGGTAGGTTCTCCCACGCAAGCCAGCTGATCTCGTTGTCCTGGCAATAGCCGTTGTTGTTGCCGCCCTGGCTGCGGCCCATCTCGTCGCCGGCCAGCAGCATCGGGGTACCGTGCGACAAAAACAGCGTGGCGAGGAAATTGCGCTTCTGCCGTTCGCGCACCGCATTGACGCCTTCGTCGTCGGTGGGGCCTTCCGCGCCGTAATTGTAGCTGCGGTTGTCGTTGTGGCCGTCATTGTTGTCTTCGCCGTTGGCGTCGTTGTGCTTCTCGTTATAGGCGACGAGGTCGTGCAGCGTGAAGCCGTCATGGGCGGTGATGAAGTTGACGCTCGACCACGGCTGGCGGCCGCGCTGGTCGTAAATGTCGCCGGAGCCGAGCAGGCGCGAAGCGAAATCCTGCGCCTTGCCGTCGTCGTTCTTCCAATATTCGCGCACGCTGTCGCGATACTTGTCGTTCCATTCCGCCCAGCCGGGCGGAAAGCCGCCGACCTGATAGCCGCCGGGGCCGATATCCCAGGGTTCGCCGATCAGCTTGACGCGCGCAAGCGTCGGATCCTGGGTGACGGCGTCGAAGAAGCCGCCGCGCTGATCGAAGCCGTCGGGCTCGCGGCCGAGGATGGAGCCGAGGTCGAAGCGGAAACCATCCACCTCCATCTCCTCGACCCAGTAGCGCAGCGAATCCATCACCATCTGCAACACGCGCGGATGCGAGGTGTTGAGCGTATTCCCGGTGCCGGTGTCGTTGATGTAATAGCGGTGCTGGTCGGGCAGCGTGCGGTAGTAGGAGAAATTGTCGATGCCCTTGAAGGAGAAGGTCGGCCCGAGCTCGTTGCCCTCGCAGGTGTGATTGTAGACCACGTCGAGGATCACCTCGATGCCGGCGTCGTGATAGGCGCGCACCATGTCGCGGAAGCCTTCGCGACCGCGTGGGCCGAAATAGCGCGAGGCCGGGGCGAAGAAGCCGAAAGTGTTGTAGCCCCAGTAATTGGTGAGGCCCTTGTCCATCAGATGGAAGTCGTCGAAGAATTCATGGATCGGCAGAAGCTCGACCGAGGTGACGCCGAGCGCCTTGATATAGTCCACCGCCGCTTTGTGGCCGAGACCGTCGAACGTGCCGCGCAGCTCTTCGGGAATTTTGGGATTGAGCTTGGTGAAGCCTTTCACATGCGTTTCATAGACGATTGCCTCGGCCCAGGGAATGAGGGGACGATTGCCTGGCCGTCTGCCCGCCTTGGAATCGACGACCACGCATTTGACCATCTCCGGCGCGTTGTCGCGGCTGTCGAAGGTCAGATCCTTGTCTTCGGCGTAGAGGTCATAAGCGAAATGCGCATCCGACTTGACGAGATCGCCGTGGAAGGCGCGCGCATAGGGATCGACGAGCAGTTTGTTGGCGTTGAAACGATGGCCGTTTTCGGGGTCGTAAGGACCGTGGACACGATAACCGTACAGCGCGCCCGCCTGCAGACCGGGCACGAAGCCGTGCCATATTTCGTTGGTGTTCTGCGGCAACGCCAGCCGCGCGATCTCCATCGATCCCGTGGGGTCGAACAGGCAAAGCTCGACGCTTTCCGCATGCGCCGAGAATAGGGCGAAATTGACTCCGCCCTCTTCGACATTGGCGCCGAGCCGCATGCCGTGTCCGGTCTCGATGGTGAATTGATCCGCCTTCATATCCATGGTCGCCCTCTTTTCCTGAAGCTGACCAGCAACGGACAGGCATCGCTTTGGTTCCTTGGTCATACGCTGTGGAGCGGAACCTACGAGAGCCCGAGGCTGTTGTACCTTGTGGATCAGAGGAGGAAAGATCATGACCATCCGCTTCATTCAGCACCGCACCGGACGTCACGCAGCCAGCCCGCGTCTCGCCTGGACGCTGACCAAGATCGAAATCCGGCGCAACACGCCGCCTGTTCAGCCAAGATTTCTCGCGCCCGACGCGATCGATCTGCCGCTGCCGAAACCATGCCATCAGCAGATGTGCGTGCCGGCGTCGATCAACGGCGCCGATCTCACCAACGGGCGTCCTTGAACGGCTAAGTCGGTGTGATGGCGAACAACGCCGACAACGGCGAGAGCGCGCCGTCCTCGGCACGATCTGCGCCATGTCGGTGAAAGATGTCTCCCTCGGTCGCCGGCAGTCGCGCGGCCTCTTCGCCGAGATTTGCGCGCAGTTGCAACACTGCGCCGTTCAGCCGCCAGTCGATCGCCAGGAGGCCGCTCTGGCCGAGCAGAAGCCGGCCTGCCCCGCGGCCGATATCGATGAGATGCGGTATGACGAAGCGGCGGCGAAGATCGATGAGAGCCTTCACCTGCTCCAGCCGTCGCCGTCCTTCAGGCGCCTCGCGGCGGCTCCAGACGATTTTCGACGATGAAAACGCTTCTGGCAGATTGGGGTCGACGAGATCGTCCGGCCGCTCACCCTCGGTCAAGGTGGCGAAAGCGATCCCTTCCCGGATGCGGTTTTCACGCGCTTCCTCGCCCACCCTGCCTTCATGATCGCAGAAAAACAGGAACGGCTGTGTGTCGCCATAGTCTTCACCCATGAACAGCATCGGTATCTGCGGCGACAGAAACAGGATCGACGTCAGAAGATCATAGAGTTCCCCCCGCTCCAGCTGCCGCAATCGGTCGCCATAGCTGCGATTGCCGATCTGGTCGTGGTTCTGCAGGAAATGCACATAGGCGGTCGGGCTGAGGCTGGCGGGCGCGGGCATGGAATGCCCTTCATAGACGAGTTCCGGCTCGAGCGTGCGCACATAACCCTGCGCGAGCGTCGCCGCCATCATCTCGAAGGGACGATCGGCGAAATCGGCGAAATGGCCCGTTCCGGCCCCGGTTACAAAGGCGTGCATGGCGTGATGGAAATCGTCGTTCCAAGCAGCGTCGTGGCGTTTGTTCGCAGGCAGATCGCCGCTCAGGAAGATGGTGCTGTTGAAACTGTCCTCCATCACCAGATGCCGCTTGCGGCCGGGGCATTCGGCATGGATGCGGGCGGCGAGCTCGGTCAGGAAATGCGCGTCGGTCTGGTCCTCGATCATATGCACGGCGTCGAGCCGGAGGCCGTCGATATTGAACTCGGTCAACCAGTAGATCGCGTTTTCGATGAAGAAGTCGCGCACCGGCCGCTCCGAGAAGTCGATGCCGGCGCCCCAGGGCGTATCGCGTTCGGCGTCGAAGAAGGAGCGCGCATAAAGCGGCAGCGAATTGCCGGCCGGGCCGAAATGATTGTAGACGCAATCCAGAAACACCATCAGTCCTTGCCGGTGGGCCTCATCGACGAAAGCCTTGAAATCGTCCGGCCCGCCATAGCTGTGGTGCGGCGCATAGAGCAGCACGCCGTCATAGCCCCAGCCGCGCTCGCCGGCGAATTCCGCCACCGGCATCACTTCGATGGCGGTGATCCCGAGAGCGGCGAGATCGGCGAGCCGACCGATGGCGGCGCGGAACGTGCCCTCCTCGGTAAATGCGCCGATGTGAATCTCATACAAGACGGCCTCTTCCCAGGGACGACCGGTCCAGGAGGCGTCTCCCCAGGCATAGGCGGCAGGGTCGGTGACGATCGACGGACCGTATACGCCGCCGTCCTGCGCGCGCGACGCCGGATCGGCGACCACGGAGCCGTCGGGCAGCACGAATTGATAGCGCGCGCCGGCGGATACGCCCGTCGCCAAAAGCTCGAACCATCCGTCGCCCGCCGCCGTCATCTGCTCGTCGGCGCCGTCGAGGCGGAGCGTCATGCTCGCCACATCCGGCGCCCACAGACGAAACAGGACTTCGCCCGCCCCGATATAATTGGCGCCCCAGCTATGGGGATCGACGCGATATTCGCTTCGGTGAGATGAAGTGTCCTCGGTGGGCTGCGTCGTCTGGTCTGGCGTCATCTGGTAACCTCCGGTCTTGGGGAAACTTCGAGCGCGCGAGGTCGTTCCGGAAACGAGACGTATTTTGAGCCGCCCTAGGCAACGCGGGGTTCGCGATCGCCAACCGGACCTGAAACTTAACGGACAATGAGGATTAGTTGCGGGTACCGTGTTGGATAGAACGCTCACATGGTGAGCGATGTCAGAAATCGACCAAACGGCGGGCGCCCGCTGATGGCACTGCGTAGCAACAGCAGTATGGGCGCATCTTCGCGGCGTGTCTCACGCGAACCCAGATCATGGGCCGAAAAGGACCCCGGCGCAAATTGCGCCGGGATCCGATCGAATAGCCTTAGGCGGCCTTCTGCTGAGCTGCCGCGTTGACCGCGGTTTCAGCGAGTTTGGTCAGGTCCTCGTCGGTGCGCGACTCCTCTTCCAGGGTCATCTCGAGCAGCTTGACGGCGTCCTTGTAGCCGAGCTGATTCGCCCAGGTGCGAAGCGTGCCGTAACGGGTGATCTCATAATGCTCGACCGCCTGGGCCGAGGAAATGAGGCCGGCGTCGAGCGCCGGGGCGCCCTTGAATTCGTCCATGATCTCTTCGCCTTCGGCGATGATGCCCTGGATCGCTTCGCAGGTCTTGCCCTGGGCGCGCTTGCCGATCAGCTCGAACACCTGCTGCAGGCGCTCGATCTGGCCCTGGGTTTCTTCCTTATGCTTTTCGAAAGCCTGCTTCAGCTTGGGGTCGTTGGCGCTGCGCGCCATCTTCGGCAGCGCCTTGAGGATCTGGCGCTCGGCATAATAGATATCCTTGAGCGTGTCGTAGAACAGATCTTCGAGCATTTTCTGAGCCATGTTTTTCTCCTTAGGGAATAGTTTCCATTGAGGGAGAGAGATTGGATATAATCTTTGAAACGCCAAACTCCGCCCATTTGCGGCGAAGGCGTCAACCTCCGAACCGCATCCTGTCGCGTCACGTTCGCGCGCCCTTCTCACATATGCGTAAGAAGAAAGGCATCGCGTCACGCGGGCCCCAAACGAAGGCTGCATCGGGAAAGTTCCTGAATGTGAGCAAGATTCACAAGAAATTCTCCACGTGAGGTTGAGGGCCGATACATCGGTTTAATCGGCCGATCATCGGAACCTTTCCCGTCGCGAGCAGTTTCTGGGACACGGCGACACGCTACGGCGCGCCGAAAGTTCAAAGTAAATGCGGCAGCATGAACACGAACTATAAAGTTTAACTCAAGGAGATCGCGTGATGAAAAGCTTTTTGGCAACGACGGCAATCGTGCTCGTAATGGGCGGCAGCGCCTTTGCACAGTCCTCGGACCAGTCGACCACGGCCCCCGCCGCGACCACTGGCGAGTCGATGCAGTTCAGCTCGTACCAGGCGGGCCCCAATGATGTGCGTGCGTCCGAATTCATCGGTCAGCGCATTTATGCGACAGAGCAGGCCATGGCGGCCGATCAGGCGGTTCAGCCGGGCGCCGAGCGCGACTGGGATGACGTCGGCGAAATCAACGAAGTGCTGATGGATCGTCAGGGCGACGTCAAGGCCGTGGTTCTCGGCGTCGGCGGCTTCCTCGGCATCGGCGAAAAGAACGTCGCCGTCCCGATGGACCAGGTGAAGTTCGTCAAGAACGGCGACGGCGCCGATGACTACTTCCTGGTGATCAACGCCAACAAGCAGGCGCTGAACGATGCTCCGGCCTGGACGGCTCCGGAAGAAACCGCGTCCAACGCTCCGGCGGCTGACGCGACCGGCAACACCATGGCGACCGCACCGGCCGCGACTGCCCCGGCGGCGACCGGCGCTGCTTCGACCGACATGACGGCTGCAAACGGCAACAACACCGGCATGAATTCGGGCGTCGACACCCAGGCCGCCAACACCCCCGCCACGGCCACGCCGCCGGCCGCCGATCAGGCGCAGACCGACGCCGCAGCCCAGCAGGACATGCAGACCACGGCTTCGACCAACACCGAAAATGCGACCGACACGGCGATGACCGACAATCGTACGCGTCTTACCCCACCGACCGTGACCCGCGATGGCTATGAGACCGCACAGCCAACCGAACTGACCGCTGAAAAGCTGCAGGGCGCGACGGTTTATGGACCGAAGGATGAAGACGTCGCCACGATCAATCGTCTCGTCATGAACGAGCAGGGCCAGATCCAGGACGTCGTGCTCGACGTCGGCGGCTTCCTCGGCATCGGCGCCCGTGAAATCGCCGTCAGCCCGGAAGAGCTGAACATCATGCGCAACACCAAGGGTGACGATGTCCGCGTCTATATCGACGCCAACAAGGACACGCTGAAGGCTCAGCCGGAATACAAGGCCGCCGCCAAGTAACATCGGCCTTGGATCTCGATATCGAAGGGTCGCCGCGAGGCGGCCCTTTTTTTGTTGCTGCTTCTATAAAGGGGGTGTCGCGCTGCCCGCCGTCAGTGCTTCCTTGATCCCTAGAAGCGATGTGTTGTTAAAGCCCGGGCGCGCGGCGTTGCCGGGACGCGGCGCTTTCAAGCCGATGCAGTCGATCATCTTCTCCAACCGGGCCCGCGACCATGACCGTTTTGGTTTGACAGGCTCCCTACTAGAAGGTAGACATTCGGCATGAGCAACATTCTGTCCAATTTCGAGCACATCCTCGCCAGCGCGCAAAAGCTGATCGTCTCCGGCGGCTACAATGGTTTCAGTTATGCGGACATTTCCGAGATCGTCGGCATCCGCAAGGCAAGCATCCACCATCATTTTCCCACGAAAGTTGATCTGGTTCTGGCTCTCGTCAAACGATATCGCCAGGATGCCGAGACGGCCTTTGACATGCTTGAGCGCAACGTCACAGACCCGATCGAACAACTGCAGGCTTTCATCGGCCATTGGGCAGAGTGCATCGAGGAAGGAAGTCGCCCATTTTGTGTCTGCGCCTTGTTGGCGAGTGAGTTGCCTCTGCTGCCGTCGGACGTCGCCATCGAGGTCAAGGCATATTTCCATCTTCTGTCGGGATGGCTGACACGAGTATTCGAGCGCGCCTCGAAAGAAGGTCTCATTCACCTCAGACATACCCCTCGTGATGAAGCGGAGTTGTTCATGGCGGTCATCCATGGGGCCATGCTGTCGGCGCGGACTTACGGGGATGCGGGGAAGTTTTCCATGATAGCGTCAGCGGCGTTAGACCACGTCAAAGTCGCGAAGCTCACTACGCAACAGTGACAGAGCGCCAGCGCCGGACGCGGCGTCGCAATAGCGCGCCCGGCTTGGCTACCAACTAGTAGGATGGAAGCCTTGTTTCCAGGCCTTTGACCCAAACGGGCCGGTATCGGCCAGATAAATCACGCGAAAGGAACCATGATGTTTGGAATTACGACGCTTGGATGGATCCACACTCTGGGAAGCCTTCCCGCCATACCCGCCGCCTTGTACATGATCGTCAGGTTCGGGCGGATAAAACCGGACAGCATTGCCGGGCGCATCTACTTCATCTGCATGCTGATCGGAAGTCTGACGATCTTTCTGGTCGCCAAAGCGCCGATAAGCCCGGCGATCGCCATCGTCACTTTGCTTTGTCTCATAGCCGGTTATGCCGCCCACCGGCTCACTTTCCTCGGACGCCTCCAAAAATACGTTGAAACCCTTCTTCTCAGCGTCACCGTATTTCTGCTGATGGTTCCGTCCGTTTCCGAAACTCTGCGCCGAGTTCCGGACGGCCATCCGATTGCCGCCGACCAGAATTCCCCGGTGTTGAAGGCGGCGCTCGAGATCGTCGCAGCGATGTTTATCGTGGGAGTCGTCGTCCAATTCTTCTTTCTGGCGCGGAACGCAAAACGGCAAGCGCTGCCTCAGTCCGATTAACGGACGAAGGTGGAGAGTAAGTCATACAACACCGAAAATGGTCACACAGCCGCGGCACCGAACAGACGTCGCCGAGATTCAACACGTGGCTGAAGCCGCCTCACCCCGCCGCCAGCCGCATCTCGAACCCTGTCGCCCCTGAGCGGCTCACCAGGCTGCGGAACAGCGCCGCGTATCTGCCGGCGCTGCGCTCCCACGAAAACCGCGCCTTCATCGCCTGGGTCTGCAATTGCCGCCACTGGAGGGGATCGGCGTAAACATCCATGGCGCGGCGAATGGCGTGGCAGAGGCCGTCGGTGGTGACCGGATGAAACTGGAAGCCGGTGGCGACTTCGGCGTTCATGGCGGCGTCGTTGGCGTCGATCACCGTTTCGGCCAGTCCGCCGGTTCGGGACACGACGGGGATCGCGCCATAGCGCAGCCCGTAGAGTTGGGTCAGCCCGCAGGGCTCGAAGCGCGAAGGCTGGATGATGGCGTCCGAGCCGCCGTGGATGAGATGGGCGAGCTCTTCGCTATAGCCTATATTGACGGCGATGCGGCCGGGATGACGAGCCTGCATGGACTGCAGCATAGCCTCGATCTCGGGATCGCCCTTGCCGCAGATCACCAGCTTGCCGCCATTGAAGACGAGATAATCGGCGGCATACGCCACCATGTCCATGCCCTTTTGCCAGGTCAGGCGACTGATGCAGGAAAAGATCGGCGCATCGTCGTCATGCAGGCCGAGCCGCGCATTGAGCGCCTTCTTGTTCACCGCCTTGAGGTCGAGACTGTCGACATCGAAAACCTGCGGCAGAAGCGGGTCGGTCGCGGGATCCCAGACATCCTCGTCGATGCCGTTCAAGATGCCGCGCATATCCTCGCGGCGATGGCGCAACACGCCGTCCAACCCCATGCCGAAACGCGGCGTGAGGATTTCCCGCGCATATGTCGGGCTGACGGTGGTGATGAGATCCGACGTCATCAGTCCGCCTTTGAGGAAGCAGATGTCGCCGTAATATTCCAGGCAATCCACGCTGAGCGCGCTGGGCGGCAGATGAAGATAAGGCAGGAGCGCCGCCGGATACTGTCCCTGAAAAGCGATGTTGTGGATCGTCAGCACGACCGGCTTATCGCAGCCCATATGGCGCATATAAACCGAGGTCAGCGCCGACTGCCAGTCATGCGTATGAACGAGGTCGGGGCTCCAGCCGGGCAATTCGCCATTGGCGATCAGCGCGCCGGCGAGCGACAGCGCCGCGAACCGCTTCCAGTTGTCGGGATGATCGACGCCATGCTCGTTGACATAGGGGCCGCCGGGACGGCGATAAAGCGCGGGAATATCCAGCACGAACAGAGCGGCGTCCGGCGTCTGCACGAAATGCAGCGCGGCGTCCTCGCCGAGTATTTCGTCGAACCGAAACAGCGGCGGTTGCGCCGCCAGCAGCGTATCGAAGACGGGATAACCAGGCACAAGGGTAATGGAGTCGACGCCGAACACCTTCAAGGCCTTCGGGAGAGAACCAGTCACATCCGCGAGCCCGCCAGTCTTGATATAGGGAAAAACCTCAGAAGTGACGGACAGGATTTTCATGGACGTTTCCCACTGATGGGTGCTGATCTCTGCGGCATGCGGCCCCCCGGCTAGGTTCCAAAAATGATATCTGGTATCCACTACAACTTCGCTGGGCTTTTCCGGTTCCTCCCCTATCGCCGAATCATGTCCATTTTGTCGGAGAGGCCGTGCCGCAGACATTATCATCAGATTGAAGTTATTAAAATATTTTTGACGGTGGGAAGTAATTCGGATGGATGTTCGCTTATGATCAAACCAATCTTCGTCATCACTTACGGAGCAAAGACATGGCCGAATCCATACTCGTCAAGTTTGTCGTTCAAGTCTGCGAAATACAATATTCTGACGTTAGGGAAGACAGCTTCCGTTGGGTTCGCCAAGAGTGACGAAACATGACGACAGTGCTCCGCGACAGAGACTTTTTCAATCGACCGGCCGAAAGCGTGGCGCGAGATCTTCTTGGAATGACTCTTCTTTTTCGCGGTGCTGGCGGCGTGATCGTGGAGACGGAAGCCTATCATCGCCACGATCCCGCCTCGCACAGCTATCGCGGCCGGACGCCGCGCAACGGCGCGATGTTCGGCCCCGCTGGTTTCGCCTATGTCTACCGCTCATACGGCATGCACTGGTGCCTGAATGCGGTCTGCGAACCGGCGAGCGCAGTGCTGATCCGCGCCCTCGCCCCCACAGAGAAGCTGGACGCCATGCGCGAACGCCGCGGCGGCCTACCTGACCGGCTACTCTGCGCGGGTCCGGGCCGCCTTACCGAAGCGCTCGGCGTCACGGGCGCGGAAGACGGGACGGAGATGATAGGTTTTCCCTTCGAAATCCGGACGAGCCCCGCACGACCCGATATGGTGATCGGGCCCCGCATCGGCATCACCAAAGCTGCGGAGGAACTGCTCCGCTTCGGCGTCCGGAATTCGCCCTATCTGAGCAAGCCGTTCCGATCATAGCACCAGAGCGAAGCGATCGCCCGTCGAAGACAAGCGGCTGCGGTCTGCGACTCAAGATCTGGCGCCGCGCGGCGTTTCGCTCTGACAGCGAATTGTGTTTCGAACGGGCAGACCGCCGACACGCTCGGCGATATCGCCGGCGATCGCCACTTCCTCAGGATAGAGCACCATCCCGCCGAGCACGATGGCCCCGTCGACTTCCGTCACCGACACCTGCGTGGCGTCGAGATCGGCGGCGCGGGCAAGCGCGTCGGCCACCCGCGCCTCGGTTCCGGCGGAGCCGGCGGGCTCGTCGATCTCAGGCGTATCGCCATGAAAGGTCTGGGGTTTGAACACCATGCGGCTTCTCCTTTGACGTCGTTGTCGACAACAACAGTAAGCGCGCGCTTCGGGTTCCCTCCCCGCCCAAATGGACGGGAACCTCTCCCACATTCGGCGGTTCTTGAGGAAAACCCAGGGAGACCACCATGGAACAGACCGACAAAGACCTGCGCAAGATCCGCAAAGACGCCGAGGGACAGTTCGCGCCAAGTCAGGCGGACCGCAAGGCGAGCGGCGTGGCGAGCGCCAAACCCACGGTCATTACCGGACAGGAAGACGCCACAGACGCGAAAAACCCGGGCCAGAAGAAAGGCCCGGGCGATTGAGACGTAAACTATGACGAACGCGGCACGCGAAATCGATGATGCCGCGTCGCCGCGACAGTCTACACCTGTTTCGGCGGCGCGCGTGTTTCGTCGGGATTGGGCAGGGGCTCCTCGTCGGGAAGACGATCGGGCTCCGGCTCCTGAATCGGCGGATCCGGCTTCCACACGGGCGGCGGCATCACATCCGGCTCGGGAGGTTGCGAGCCCGGCTCAGGGGACGAAGAGAGTGGTTCGTATTTCAACATCGCATATCTCCTTCCTGTCTGACTAACACGGAGCGGGGATGGTTGTTCCCTCCCGGCGCGTTGGACGTCAACGCTTCTCGACGCGCTGTCGCGCAGCGTCGACGATCCGTTTGATCTCGTCCGCATGCGCCTGTTCGAGCGCGAAGGCGCTGCTCGGCAGCACGCCGGGGTCTTCCTGCCCGTTCATGAACAGGGTGTCCGGCCTCAGGTCGTCCAGAATATCGACTTCGCCCTTGCCGGCCAGCGCCGCCACGATCGTGGTCAGCACCTCACGGTGGGCGTTCAATCGTCTTTCCAGTTCATCCGCATTCATTTCGTCATCCTCTATTGTGGAACGCGCGTCGAAGTTCTTACGGAGAGCCGGGGGTGGCGCTTGAACCGCCGACGCCTGGGTCGGCCGGCGCGACGGGCGGCTGCGGCTTGATCGCCATGGGATCATTCACCTTGGGCGGAACCGTCACGATGTCCGGATCTCCCAGCCCCTTGGGTTGAAGCACGCTGTTGCAGTCCTGCAAACGTTCGGTCAGGGGCTGTGCGGGAGCCGCCTGTCCATCCGGTCGGACCTGACAGTTTTCTCTTTGGGCGGCCGGCTTCGCATCCTGCGCCAGTGCGGCGGCCCCAGCCGTCAACAGCGCGACGCTGGCCGCCGCCGGCGCGGCGAACCTTTTCAAAATGGCAAGAGATGACATGTCGTTTCTCCCTGTTGCCTGGGGGAAACCAAACCGTGGGGATAAACGTTCCCCGCACAAATTCGAACCATCGCATAAATCGCACTAGCTTTGCGCCAGACGAACACCCATAATATGCCATGGTCTGATTGAGAACGGCGCATGCTTCGCAGGAGAAACGAGATTGGCCGGAGCACGGACATCAGGCGAAAACCATGGAGCGAACGACGTGCGCGAGACTGCGGACTCCGCCCATCCGCTCCCCATTTCCGGCCGTAGCGCCAAGTCGGCCAGGACGTCCACTCCCGGCAGGAAACTTCTTGTGCTGGAAGACGACTATATTATCGGCGAGCAACTGGCGTCTGAGCCGCTTGCGGACGGTTATGCAGTGTCGGGTCCCTATACGAGCGTTGAAGAGGCTCTCGTCGCCCTCAGAGCAGATCGGGATATTACTGCCGCAATCCTCGACCTCAACCTGAACGGCCATATCGCCTTCGATCTCGCCGCCGAACTCGTGAAGCGGAATATTCCCTATATTTTCTATACGGGATACGAAAGCGCGATCGTGCCGGAAGCCTATCGCGACGCCGCTCGCGTAGCCAAGCCGGCCCCTTGGCCCGTCATCCGGCGCGCGCTGGAGAAGGCCGAAGCGGAAGCCAAGAATACGGAACAGGACACATCCGGCGCCGAACGCGACTTTCTCGCGCTTCTGCCGCTGCTTCGCCAGCGGGCGAGACAGATCACACCGACCGAGGAATCCGCCGAAACGCTTGTCGAGCGTGCGCTCGAGCGAGCGATCGAAGAGATCGACAACTGTCCCGCCGATGTGCCCGTCGAAAAATGGCTGGTGACATTGCTGGAAACCACCGGGATCGGTGAACACCGCTTGATCAACTGACGTCGCAGGAGCGGTGTCGGCGCAGAGCCTCAGCCGCGCTGTTGGTCTTCGCCGTCCATCTCGTCCGCGTCGTCGTCCTGCATGAAGGGCGGCGTCAAAGGAACGGCGAAGGCTTGGGTCGCGCCTTCGCTTTCGAGTTCGCTGATGTCCGGCAGAACCAAACCGTCCGCTTCCTGAAGCGCGCCATCCACGGCGGCTTCCGAGATTTCGGCGTCGCGCGCGGTCGTCGGCTGATCATCGGGGATGGGCGCGGCGGCGGCTTCGGCATTCTCCTTGCGGGCCATGCTTCGTCTCCGTGTTTGTCGTAGATCGTGGACGGTTGAGGCGGGACCGGACGGGTAAGAAGCTCGTCTGCCATTTCGTTGGCCATGAGGTGAAAACGGAAAAACCCTCATGTTCTTCAGCGCCGTCGCGTCCGTTTGGCACGGCCCGCGACCTCGCTTTCAGAACCGCCCGGGGCCGAGATGGTTCCAAATAAATCATCTTTTCGGCGCCGATGGGCGTCGGGAACACTCCAGAGGAGACGCGCGTTGATCAGCGCTCTCAGGAGGTTGATCATGGTCGAGTTGCCGCTTACCGTCTCGAATCTCATTTATGTCAGCGACGTCGAACCCGGTATTCTGCGGCAGCGACGCGGCAAGGGTTTCTGCTTCCGCCTGCCTTGCGGAAGCATCGTGAAAGATCCCGAAACGCTGGCCCGCATCCGCAAGCTCGGCATACCTCCGGCCTATCGCGACGTCTGGATTTGCCTGTCGGAGCATGGTCATCTTCAGGCAACGGGTTTCGACGCCCGAGGACGCAAGCAGTATCGCTATCATCCGGAGTGGCAGAGCCAGCGCTCGGGCCATAAGTTCGACCAGTTGGCCGCTTTCGGCGCGTCGCTGCCGCGTTTTCGCCGCAGGGTCGCCCGCGATCTGGCGACCGGCGCGGAGAATGAGACCGGCATCCTCGCCGCCGTCGCGATGCTGCTCGACCTCGCCCATATCCGCGTCGGCAATCTCGCCTATGCACGCGAGAACAACACCTTTGGCGCAACCACGCTGCTCAAGCGGCATGTGCGGATCCTCGAGGATCGCATCGAACTGAAGTTCCGCGCCAAAGGCGGCAAACGCGTTCAGCGCACCCTCAAACATCCGCGGCTGCAGAAAAGCCTCGAAGCCATCGCCGACCTGCCTGGCCGGCGTCTGTTCGCCTGGCGCGATGCGGCGGGGAGCGATCACGCGATCGACTCCGGCAAACTCAACGCCTATCTCTGCGACGCCACCGGCTTGACCGTGTCCGCCAAGACCTTCCGCACCTGGGGCGGCAGCGTCGCCGCCTTCAGCGTCGCGATGGCGGCCATCGCGAACGAAGAGGCGCCGACGGTCAAGTTGCTCTGCGCGGCGGCGGCCGAGGAACTGCACAATACGCCCGCCATCTGCAGAAAAAGCTATATTCATCCCAAAGTGCTCGATCTGGCTCTCCCCGACGGCGTGGCGGGACGCGACGCATTGGCGTCGCTTCTGGCCGATCCGCCCGACACGCCGCGTGGCCTGACGCGCAAGGAAGCGCTGCTGGCGGCCTTTCTTCCGAACGAGGCGCCGGCGACCGCATCCCGGGCGGCATGACCCCGACCTTTATCGGCGCCCTTCCGGAACCGGACCGACGGCGGCGGCGTTAACCCGTCATGCGTGTTTATTCGAGAGGGAACGCCCATATGACTGCGTCGCAATCACAGGGGGAAACGATACGCGCCGAGATCGTCGACCTCATCCCGGCATTGAGGGCTTTTGCCCGCTCCTTCTGCCGCAACGCTTCGGACGCCGACGACCTCGTCCAGGAAACCCTTCTCAAGGCGATCGCCAATATCGAAAAATTCGAGCCGGGGACACGGTTGAAGTCCTGGCTGTTCACCATCATGCGAAACACGTTTTACACCCGGATCGTCGTCGCCAAGCGCGAGGCGCCGGGATCGGACGCCTGTGTTTCGGACGATAGCGCTATTTCCGCCACCCAGGAGTGGACGGTTCGCGGGCGTGAACTCGAGCGCGCGCTTTCCCGCCTTCCGACACATTACCGCGAGGTGCTGTTGCTCGTGGCGGTGATGGGCGAGAGCTATGAGACGGCGGCGCAGGTTTGCGATTGCGCCGTTGGAACGGTGAAGAGTCGCCTCAATCGGGCCCGTCACCAGATTTCACTGGAAGTCGATGGAGACCTCTCCGCCTGAGGCTGAAGACCTCGCGGCCGGAGATCTGCGTCTTACAGATAGGGGACTGACGTATGTTGATACTTGCTTTGACGGCGCTCGTGAGCGCCGCTTCGGGCGTTGTGCTGTTGGTGGGCGGCATCAATCTTCTGACCTTGGGCGGAAGCCCCTATTACGCCATCGCCGGCGCGGTCTTCGTGATCGTGGCGGCGTTGCTCGTCTTGCGGCGCAAGGAAGCCTTGGCGCTTTACGGCCTATTCACGCTCGGCTCGCTCGCCTGGGCGGTGTGGGAAGTCGGCTTCGATTGGTGGCAGCTCGGACCGCGCGGCGGTTTCATCATCGTGTTCGGCCTCTGGCTCGTGAGCCCCTTCGTGCGCAAGCGCCTGGGCGCCGCCCTGGATCGGGCGGAGGGCCGTAGGGCCTCGTCCCTTACCCTCGGCGCGCCGCTCCTCGTCTCCATCGTCGTCGCCGTCTATGCGATGTTTCAGACCCCGCATGATCAGCCGGGCGTTCTACCCGATCCGCCGCCGCAGGTTCAGGCGTCGACGCCCGACAATATCGCGCCCGGCGAATGGCCTCGCTACGGCCGCACCCAGCTCGGCCAGCGCTATTCGCCGCTCGCCGAAATCACCCCGGCGAATGTGGGCTCGCTGCAAGAAAAGTGGCGTTTCGAGACGGGCGACGAGAAAGGTCCCGACGACGTCGGCGAAACCACCTATCAGGTGACGCCGCTCAAGATCGGCAACACGCTCTATCTTTGCACGCCGCACAACTGGGCCATCGCGCTGGACGCCACCACCGGCAAGGAAGTCTGGCGTTTCGACCCGGGCGTGAAGCTCGACGCCGCACGCCAGCACCAGACCTGCCGCGGAGTGACCTATTTCAATGACGCCGAGGCCGCCATCGACACTCCCTGCAAGGAGCGGGTCTATCTGCCCGTGTCGGACGCGCGCCTGATCGCGCTCGACGCCAAGACGGGCCAGGTGTGCACCACGTTCGCCGAACAAGGCCAGCTGCAGCTTCAGCAGGGCATGCCCTATAATCCGAGCGGCTATTACTACTCCACATCGCCGCCCGTGATCACCGCCGAGAAGATCATCATCGGCGGCGCGGTCAACGACAATTATTCGGTCAAGTCGCCCTCCGGCGTCATCAGGGCCTTCGACGTCCGCACCGGCGCCCTGATCTGGAACTGGGACAGCGGCAATCCCGACCAGACCGCCCCGATCGCCCCCGGCCAAACCTATACGCCCAATTCGCCCAACAGCTGGTCGGTGTTTTCGACCGACGAAGCGCTCGGCCTCGTCTACATTCCGCTCGGCAACCAGGTGCCCGACCAGTTGGGCATGAACCGCAGCCCGGCGGTGGAGAAATTCTCGTCCTCGATCGTCGCGCTCGACGTCAATACGGGCGCGGTGCGCTGGGTGCGCCAGACCGTGCACCACGATCTCTGGGACATGGACGTGCCTGCTCAACCGGCGCTTCTCGACATCACCAGGCCAGATGGGACGACGGTTCCCGCTCTCGTCGGTCCCACCAAGCAGGGCGACATTTATCTGCTGGACCGCCGTTCGGGCGAACCGCTGATCCCGATCAAGGAAGTTCCCGCCCCACAAACGACCATCCCCGAGGACCGGGCGGCGCCGACGCAGCCGCTGACCGGCCTCACCTTCCGTCCGCCGCCATTGCAAGAGCGGAATATGTGGGGCGTGTCGATGTTCGACCAGATGGCTTGCCGCATCTCGTTCCACAAACTCAACTACGAGGGTCAATACACGCCGCCGTCGCTCAACGGCACGCTCGTCTATCCCGGCAATTTCGGCGTGTTCAACTGGGGGTCCGTCGCGGTCGATCCGGTCCGGCAGGTGATGTTCGGCATGCCGACCTATCTCGCCTTCACCTCCAAGCTCGTGCCGCGCGCCGAGGTGCCGCCCAAGGGCGCCGACGAGAAGGGTTCGGAGCAGGGTCTCAACCGCAACGAAGGCGCGCCCTATGGCGTGTATATGGGACCGTTCCTGGGCCCGCTCGGCATTCCCTGCCAGGCGCCGCCCTGGGGCTATGTCGCCGCAGCCGACCTCCGCACGGGCGAGATCGCCTACAAGCATGTCAACGGCACGGTCTATGACATGACGCCGCTACCCCTGCCCTTCAAGGTCGGCGTGCCCGGCATCGGCGGCCCGATCATCACCGGCGGCGGCGTGGCCTTCCTCGGCGCGGCTGTCGACGACTATATCCGCGCCTATGACATCAAGACCGGGCGCGAGCTCTGGAAGGGCCGCCTTCCCGCCGGCGGCCAGGCGACGCCGATGACCTACACCGACGCGTCGGGCAAGCAGGTCGTGCTGATCGTCGCCGGCGGCCACGGCTCCGTCGGCACCAAGACGGGCGACTACGTCATCGCCTACAGTCTGCCGACGAAATAGTAAGACGCCTGGGAACGCATCGAGGAGCGGGATGTTGGGTCATCCCGCTCTTTTCAATGGAGATCTCACATGCCCGAAGACCCGAGACCCGCCGCGAACGAAGACGCCGCCGAGGGTGATCCCGCCGTCATCGATCGCGAGCTCGCCCGCCAGCAGAAGCAGGCGCCGAAAGACGCTCAGGACAAGAGGCCAAACCCCAAATAGCGGCTCGCTCTCGTCGGCAGGACTGAACGGTCTCCAATCCGTTCGACAGACAGATGCAGAGCCGACCGGCTTGCCTCGAATGGTCCTGACGTCAGGGCCTTGTGTTGGCGAGGATCGGCGCGGCGGCGCCGACGCTCGCCAATTCGCGCTCGGCCTGTGTGAAACCGTAGCGGGGGACGATTTCTCCCTTGCGATCGGTGATCCTGTCCAGCGAGGCCACGACCACATCCGGGGTCTGTGGGCCGGTCTCGATGCCGAGGCCGGTCGTCAACGTGATATGGGCGGCGGCGAAATGGCCGGCGCCGGCGCAAAGGATCGTCCGGGTCGGCGCGTCGTCGCCGACCAAAGCCAAAAGTCCCTCACTGACCCTTTCCGGCTTCAGAACATCCAAGGCGTCCGGAGACAGCAGTCCTTCCGTCATCGACGTCGCGGCGGTCGGAGCGATCGCATTGACGCGGATATTGTAATTATCGCCTTCGAGCGCCAGCGTCTGCATCAGCCCGACCAACCCCATTTTTGCTGCGCTGTAATTCGATTGCCCGAAATTGCCGTAGAGCCCCGAGGACGAAGTGGTCATGACGATGCGGCCGAAGCGCTGCTCTCGCATGATGTCCCACACCGCCTTGCTGCAGATTACCGACCCCATCAGATGCACCTCGAGGACGAGACGGAAGTCGGAGATCGACATTTTGGCGAAACTTTTGTCGCGCAGGATCCCGGCATTGTTGACGAGGATGTCGACGCGTCCGAAGCGCGCCATGGCGGTCTCCACCATCTCGGCAATCTTCTGCTCGTCGGTGACCGACGCGGCGAAAGCGATCGCATCGCCGCCTTGCGCGCTGATTTCGTCGGCGACGGCTTGCGCCTGGCCGATATCGAGATCGTTGACGACGACGGCAGCGCCCAGAGAGGCCAACTGCAGCGCGTGGCAACGGCCGAGCCCTCCGCCGGCCCCGGTGACAATGGCGGTGCGGCCCTTCAGCTTCATGAGACAGTCTCCTGGTTGTTTTATTAACTCACTCGATAATGAATAAACTTGAGCAAGGGCATCGGCGTCGATGCGCCGGTCAGTTGGTCGAGGCGGAACCCTCGGAGCGAGGCTTGCAGATGGCGTTGAAGCCGGCGGCCATGAAGGTCGCCATCCGCGCCTTGACCGCCAACAGATCCTCCGAACGGCAGAGGCCGCCGGACAGTTTGTCGATGCGCCCCGTGCGCGCCAATGTCAGCATCAGGGCGCCGGTGACGAAATGATAACCCCAGAAAATATCCTCCTCGGCGCTGTCGGGCAGCGCCTTCTTGAGGATATCGATCAGGCGCAGCACGACGGGATCGAAATGCTTGTCCATCATCTCGGCGCCCCATTCCGGAGTATTGGCCACCTGCGCGCCGAGCGCGGCATAGTTTTTCCAGTTCTCGCCGCCTTCGATATATAGATCGAGATCCGTATCGAGAAAGGCGCGCAACGCGCCTTCGACGGTCGGACTGCCTTTGGTTGCGGCGTCGTATTCATCGAGCATTCTCATGCGCCGTTCGCTGGTCACCGAGGCGCGGCGGGAGAATACGGCGTCGAACAGCTGCTTCTTGTCGTCGAAGTAGTAATTGATCAGCGTGTGATGGACGCCGATGCTCTGGGCGACATCCTTCAGGGTGACGCCATAGAGACCGTGCCGCGAAAAAAGAGCCTCGGCGGCGTCCAGGATCTGTTCGATCATTTCGGCGCGCCGCTCCGCTTTCACGGATCTTTTCGGGGTTTTCTTGCGTTCGACAGGCACACTCGGACCTCTTAGCTCGCTCTCCGGATCGTCTCCGAAGGTCTCGATTTGTTATTGCCTCGGCCCGGCGCGCGCGTCAATTGCATCCACCGCGCCGACGAGCGCGGCCTTCTACCTGCAGACTTCGAACAGTCCCGCCGCTCCCATGCCGCCGCCGACGCACATGGTGACCACGACATAGCGTACGCCTCGCCGCCTGCCCTCGATCAGCGCGTGACCGACGAGCCTGGCACCGGTCATGCCATAGGGGTGACCGATGGAGATGCCGCCGCCGTTGACGTTGTAGAGTTCGGGGTCGATTCCGAGTTTGTCGCGGCAATAGAGGGCCTGGACGGCGAAGGCTTCGTTGAGTTCCCAGAGACCGATGTCCCCAACGCGGAGCCCGTGCCGCTCCAGCAGCTTCGGCACGGCGTGGACAGGCCCGACGCCCATTTCCTCCGGCGCGCAGCCGGCCACGGCCATGCCGCGATAAATGCCGAGCGGCGAAAGCCCGCGTTTTTCCGCCAGGCGCGCGTCCATCAGCACCATGGCCGAGGCCCCGTCGGAAAGCTGGCTGGCGTTGCCGGCGGTGATCACGCCTCCCTCGATCACCGGACGAAGGGCGGCGAGCCCCTCCGTCGTCGTTTCCGGGCGATTGCCTTCGTCGCGCGCGAGCGTCACCGCCTCTTCGCGGGTCTCGCCCGTCGACTTGTCGGTAACCGTCATGGTGGCGGAGAAAGGGACGATTTCGGCGTCGAACCGACCCGCGGCCTGCGCGGCGGCCGTACGCTGCTGGGACTGCAACGCATAGGCGTCCTGCGCCTCGCGGCCGATCGAATAGGCGCGCGCCACATATTCGGCGGTCTGGAGCATCGGCATATAGGCATGCGGAGCCGCTGCGATTACGGCCGGGTCCGCCTCTTTCTGGACCCAGGCGAAATAGGGGTTCTGCACCGCGGATATGTTTTCCTGTCCACCGGCCGCCACCACATCCATGCCGTCGACGATGATCTGCTTGGCGGCCGTGGCGATGGCCATCAGGCCGGAGGCGCATTGGCGATCGAGGCTCTGGCCGGCGACGGAGACCGGGCAGCCGGCCGCGAGGGCGGCGTTGCGGGCGAGGTTCATGCCGGCTGTGCCGGCCGACAGGACGACGCCCAGGACGACATCCTCCACCTCGCCGGGTTCGACGCCGGCCCGCGCAATGGCTTGCGCCAGCACGTGGCCCGCCAGTCTCGGGGATTTCGTCGCGTTCAACGATCCGCGAAACGCCCTGCCGATCCCGGTGCGGGCTGTGCTGACGATCACTGCTTCTCTCATCACGTTCTCCCCGCCGGCCCTCAGGCGTTGGCGTATTGCTGTCTCAATTGCATCTTGTCGATCTTGCCCGTCGGCGCGCGCGGCATTTCGTCGATGCGGACGACCCGGTCGGGGATCCACCAGGAAGCGACGCGACCGCGAAGCGAATCCAGCAGCTCGGCGTCCGGCACGTCCTCGCCCCGGCGCATTTCCACCAGGAGCAACGGCCGTTCGCCCCATTTCATATCAGGCGCGCCGATCACGGCTGCCAGCGAAACCTGCGGCAGCGTGCCGATGATCGCCTCGATCTCGGCCGGGTTGATCCACTCGCCGCCGGATTTGATCAGATCTTTGGCGCGGCCGGTGATGATCAGCTGTCCCTTATCGTCGATGCGGGCGAGATCGCCGGTGGCGAACCAACCATCGGCGTCCGTCGCCAATGTCGTCTGGCCGAAATAGCGCTCGATGACGGCTGCGCCGCGCACCCGCAGATGCCCTTCGACGTTGCGTTGCTCGGCGAGCGGCGCGCCTTTCGCATCCGTCAGCAACAGTTCGACGCCGATCGCCGGCCGGCCGGAAAGAGCCGGGTCGCGCTCCGGATCGCCCGGCACGGCCACCGTGCCGGAGGGGGACAATTCGGTCATGCCCCAGCTCGTCTGCACCGTCGCCCCGAGCCGCGCCTCGATGCGCCTCATCAGCGCGGGCGGCAGCGAGGCGCCGCCGACCAGGATCCGCTCGAGGCTTGGAACGTCGCCCCCGACCGCTTCCAGATGCTCCACCAGCCCCAGCCAGACCGTCGGGACGCCGACCGCGATGGTGACCGCCTCGTCATTGATCAGTCGCGCGAGGCTTTCGCCGTCGATCCTCTTGCCGGGAAGGACGAGCCGGGCGCCGACCGCGGGCGCGGCGAAGGGTATGCCCCAGGCGTTGGCGTGAAACATCGGCACGCAGGCGAGCACGCTGTCGCGCGCCGTCATCGCCAGTTGATCCGCCTGCAGCAACCTCAGCGCATGCAGAAAGCTCGACCGATGCGTATAGGTGACGCCCTTCGGCGCGCCTGTCGTGCCCGAGGTGAAGCAGAGGCCGCTCGGCGCCGTCTCGTCGAACCGTCCCCACTCGACGGCCTCGCCGGCGGCGTCGGAAAGCAGCGGCTCGATCGCCTCCCGCGACAATCGGTCGACGGCTCGATCGGCTGCGGGCGCGCCGTCGATCGTGAAAAGCGTGGTGACGTCGGGCGCCGCTTCCGCGACGGCTTCGGCAAGTGGAAGCAGATCGGCGCTGACGATCAGGATGCGGGCCTGCGACTGGCGCAGCATCGCCGCGATGTCGGCAGGCGCAAGCCGTGGATTGAGCGTGTGGCAGACGGCGCCGATGCCCATGATGCTGTACCAGGCTTCGACATGCGCAGCGCTGTTCCACGCCAGTGTCGCGACATGCTCACCGGGGCGGACCCCGCGGTCCAGCAATACGGCGGAAAGGCTACGGGCGCGGGCGAGAAGCAGGCCGTAGCTGACGCGCGCCGTCATGCCCTCCTGGCTCGAAGTCACCACTTCCGCATTCCCGTGCCAGGTCGCGCCGTGGACCAGGAACTTGTCGAGCGTCAGCGGGAAATCCTGCATGCGACCATGGATCATTGGTCCACCTCGGCGGCGGACGCCGCATAGCGCGCAAGGAAGACGAGCGCCCCGCCCTGCGGCAGGCGGCGCGAATGGATCGTGGACGCGAACAGGCGCATGGCTTTCCTCCCGACCGCCTCTTCGAACAGGCGGCCCCTTAACCCGATCAATGCGGCAACTTTTTTTGCAAGTCAATATTCACTCTCTTGTGGGTTAGTAAAAAATGTGCATGATGCTGGGCAGAGGACGCGGCGGGAGGTCGCGAGGGAGATATCATGGAGCTGGAAGAAAAGCGCCGGGCGACCGGCCGAGGCTTCGACGCCGCCAAGAAGGTTGCTCGTCGCGGCGCGTTCGTCGGCGAGGTCATCCATGGCTGAGGCGTCGCTTCCTTTCCGAATGCCCGTGCGCGGCAAGGTCAACATGCTCGCCGCCGTAGTGCTTGCGGCGACTTTTCTGCTGGCGCTTCTGTTCTCGCTGACGATCGACGGCTTCGCCACGTTCGGCAATCTGCGCGTCATCCTGTCGAATTCGGCCTCGCTCGTCATCCTGAGCTGCGGCATGGCGGTGGTGATTATCTCGCGTGGACTGGACCTCTCTCTGGTGGCGCAGATGGTGGCCGGGGCGGCCACCTTCAGCATCCTCATCAATGCCGGCTTCGGCGGCGCGTCGGCCTTTGCGCTCACGGTGCTCGCGATGACGCTCGTCGGTCTGATGAACGGATGGCTCACCGCCTACGCCGAAATTCCCGCCATGCTCGCGACGCTGGCGTCGGCCATGCTGATCACAGGCCTCTTCCGCTTCGCCATTCTGCGCGGCGAATATCTTCTGCTGCTGCCCAAGAGCAATCCGGCCGTCATCCTTCTCTCGGGCAACGTCGTTCCGGGCCTTTCCGCGCCGGTGGCGCTGATGGCGGCGGTGCTGATTGCGACCTGGCTCTTGCTGCGCTTCACCATTCCCGGCCGCACGCTCTATGCGATGGGGGACAATCCCCAGGCCGCCCGCCTGTCCGGCCTGCCCGTGCGCACCACCACGCTGATGATCTATGTCTTTGCAGCGCTGACGGCGCTGATCGCCGGCGTCGTGGTGTCGTCGGCCAGCGGCACGGTCGATTTCCGCACCGTCACCAATGGCAGCCTGCTGTTCGAGGTGATCCTCGTCGTGGTCCTCGGCGGCATTCCGCTTCGCGGCGGCCGTGGCGGCGTCGGCAGCATCCTGATCGGCGCGGCGCTGATCGCGGTGCTGCGCAACGGCATGACCCTGCTGGATTTTTCGTCGCAGACCCAGGACGTGCTGAGAGGCGTCGTCCTCATCACCGCGATCGTCGCGGATCGTTATTTGAACCCGCGAGACGCCGAAACGGATACGATCGGCGATCTCTGAGGGCAATCCATTCAACCAAGGAGGAGACCATGTTGAATAAATTGGGAAGACGGCTTTGCATCGCCCTGTCGGCGGCCGTGATCGGCGCGTGCGGCTTGATGAGCGGCCCAGAAACGGCCATGGCGCAATCCGGCATCGCCGGCAAGAAGGTGATCTTCGTGCCGATCTCGATGGGCATTTCGCTGACGGAAGGCTGGGCGCGCCGCATGAGGGAGCATGCGGCGATCTACGGCTATACGATCGATGTTCGCGATGCGGCCTTCAATACCGGCGTGATGTCCGAACTGCTGGCCAAGGCGATCAGCGAGAAGCCTGATCTGCTCGTCGTACACAATCCGACGGTGCAACTGCTGTCGCGTCAGATCAAGCAGGCCGAGGCCGAAGGCATCAAGGTATTGCAAATAAACCTGCAATCGAACCAGCCCTCCTCCGCCTTCGTCGGCGCCAATTGGGAGCGGATCGGCCGTGAGATCGCCGAAGACATCGTCAAGGAATGCGGCAAGGACAGCGGAAAATCCGGCAAGGTCGCGATCATTCCTGGCCAGCTCACAGCCGCCGACAGCGTGATGATGAACGACGCCGCCTTCAAGGTGTTCGAACGGCATCCGGAAATCGCGGTCGTGTCCAACCAGGCCTCAGACTGGGAGCCTGAAAAGGCCCGCCAGATCACCGCCACCGTGCTGCAGCAACATCCCGACCTCTGCGCCATTTTCGGCCATTGGGACGTCCACACGATGGGCGCCGGCAACGCCGTCAAGGACGCCGGCCTCGAGGACAAGGTTCTGGTCTACGCCACAGGCGGCGGCGATTCCGTCGCCTGCAAGGCGGTCGAGGACAAGGTGCTCGATCGCGTCTGGAGCTACGACGCCGACGGCCAGGGCCGCGACGCCGGCACGCTCATCGACCTTCTGCTGCAAGGCGCGTCGGGACCGGACGGCGCGATGCTCTCCCTCGAATCCCCGATGAAGATCATCAAGGCCGGCGACACCTATTCCGCCGATCTCTGCTGGAAGATGTAATCACCCTTGCGAGTGCGGGGCCGGCCTGCGCCAGGCCGGCCCCTTCGCAGGCCCGACACCGACGGATCCCGCAATGACCGCATCTTTCGAGTTCTCCAATCTGCAACGCCAGCCTGCGCCAAAGGTCGTGATCTCGCCGCGGCGAGTCCTGACCGATCTCCTGTCGAAAGGCTGGATCGAAAGCGCCATCCCCTTCATTGCATTTGTTTGCGTACTCGTCGGCGTGCTCGTGACGACGGACGGCTATTTCGCCGCATCCAATCTGCGCAATCTCGCCCAATATGCGGCCGACGGCGGATTGATCGTGCTGGCGCTGCTGATCGTCGTCGCGGTCGGCGGCATCGATTTGTCGGTGGGATCGAATTTCGCGCTATCGGCCTTCGTTGCGCTATATGGTTTTCACATTCTCGGACTTCCGGTTCCCGCCACGCTGGGTCTCAGCCTTGCCTGCGGCGCGCTGATCGGTGCGATCAACGGCTTGCTCGCCGGCATCATCGGTTGCGGCGCGCTTCTGACGACGCTCGGAACCATGATCACCGTGCGAGGCCTCTATACGCTGGCGTCGCAGGCGCGGCTGGTGGAGATTTCCAGCAGCAGCCGCCTCGACGACACATGGGATTTCATCGGCTTCGAGAAGCTGCTCACCATGCCGGTGGGTTTCTGGGTTCTGCTGGCGGTGGCGGTCGCGACCTTCGTGATGTTCCGGCAGTCGCGTTTCGGCTGGCACATCCTGGCGGTCGGCGGCAATCGCAAGGCGGCGCGCCATGGCGGCATTCAGGTGCGCTTCACCATTTTCCTCGCTTATGTTCTGGCCGGCCTCATCGTCGGCTTGGCGGGATTTCTTTTCGCAGCGCGGCAGAACAGCGCCGGCTCCGACACCGGGCTGGGCATGGAGTTTTTCGCCCTGACGGCGCTGGTCGTCGGGCTCGGCGGCTTCGTTCCCGGTCGCGGCGCGGTCATCCCCGTGCTGATCGGCTTCCTGACGGTCTATATTCTCAACAACGCGCTGATCAATGCGGGTCTGCGCGGCGATTTCGTCCAGTTTTCCCTCGGCGCGATCCTGATCGCCATTCTCGCCATCGATGTCCGCTTTCGCAAGAATCGGCATCGGCTGCTCGCCTCCGCCTATCTCGATCCCGTGGCGCTGGCGATCTCACCGATCAAGGGCATGGCGGGGCTGATGCCCGGCGACGGCGCGCCGAAACTGCGCGATGCGACGCTGCTGGCGGCGGGCGAAGTCGACGGACCTGAAGACGTACTGATCGATCGTGACGGCAATCTCTATTGCGGCACGCGCGACGGCTATATCATGCGGCTTTCTCCTCTCGACGGCGCGCGGGCGACGCCGCTCGCCAAGATCGGCGGCCGACCTCTCGGCCTCGCCTTCGATCGGGCCGGCGCCATCATCGCCTGCGTCGCCGGCATGGGCCTCGTGCGGGTCACCATGGACGGCGCCGTCGAGCTCCTGACCGACCAGACCGAACGCTCGCTGTTCAGCGTCAATGACGACACCGTCATCCGCATGGCCGACGATCTGGATATCGCCCCGGATGGCGTGATCTATTTTACCGACGCCACCAAGCGCTATGATATCGAGAACTGGGGCCTCGATCTGCTCGAAGGCCGCCCGAACGGTCGTCTGTTGAGCTTCGATCCGAAGACGCGCCGGACGCGCACGGTATGCGACAACCTCATTTTCCCGAACGGCGTCTGTCTCAGCCACGACGGCCGGCATCTGCTGGTCGCCAGCACCTGGGGCTGCTCCATCCTCGCCTTCGATCTCGACGATCTCGACGCCGGCCCCCGCGTCTTCCTCGATGGCCTGCCCGGCTACCCCGACAACATAAACCGATCGTCGGACGGCGGGTATTGGGTGGCGCTGGCCGGCATGCGCAATCCGGTGATCGACCTCGCCATGCAACACCCCGCCCTGCGGCGACGCATGACCAAACAGGTGCCGCCCACCAACTGGCTGTTCGGCAACCTCAATCTCGGCGGCGTGCTCAAGGTCGACGGCAAGGGCGCCATCGTCGATGCGCTGTGGGACGATGCGAGCGGACCGCTCTACATGATCACCTCGATGCGCGAACACAAAGGCGTCCTCTATCTCGGCGGCGTCACCAACGACAAGATCGGCCGACTGGCGCTCCCATCGGCCGATCCGCGCTGGACCGGTCAAGACAGCTATTGGGGGAAAGCATGAGCTGGTTCTTCAAGCGGGCCACGGCCAAGCCCCCGGTCATGACGCTGGAAGGCGTGTTGGGGCCGAACAGTCGGCTGGACGAGGCCCGATCGATATCGGTGGATCGCCCTGATGCGATCGCGATCGACGCGGCCGGCCGGCTGGTGTTCTCCTCGGGCGCATCGGTGTTCGCGCTCGACCATTTCAATGATGCGCCGCGCCTCGTACACGCCTTCGACGACACGGTCACCGCATTGGCGGCGAGCCCTGACGGACGGCTGGCGATCGGTCTCGCGACGGGCCGGATGCATGTCCTCGACCCGGCCGGGAAAGCGAGTTCCTGGGATTTCCATGCCAACGCCGATGCCGGGCCGGTGATCGACTGCCTGTTCGGCGACGGAGACGAGATCGTCACGCTGCAGAGCGGCTATCCCTCGGCCGACGCGGCGCTGTCGATGGCTCCTTGGGAACCGGCGCGCAGAGGCGTTCTGGCGGCGCATCTGCCGGACGGCGGTGTCCGTCGTCTTGCAGGCGAACTCCATTGCCCGATGGGCGTCACTCGCGATCGCGCCGGCGACCTCGTCATCACCGAACTCGACGCCGCCCGGGTAATCGATGCAAAGGGCCGGGTTCGCCGCGCCGGCTTTCCCGCTTATATGGGCCGAATCCGCAAAGTGGACGGCGGCTTCGCGCTCGCCTGCCTGTCCAGGCGCGATCCGCTGATCGAATTCCTGCGCACCGAGCGCCGTTTCGTCGACGAGATGAAGTCGACGATCGATCCGCGCCATTGGATCTCGCCGCGCGCAAACCCCGAATTCAGCGCCGATTTCCCGATCGAGCTCGGAGCGACGCGTCTGTTCGGCGAGATCAAGCCATGGGCGCCGTCTTTCTCCTACGGGCTGATCATCCTGCTCGACGAGGACTTCATGCCGATCGGCTCCGCCCAGTCGCGCGCCAACGGCCGTCGCCACGCCATCAGCAATGCGCTGGCCTGGAAAGGCGACTTGGTCGCCGTCAGCCGGGCCAGCGGCGAAATCCTCAATCTGGGATCCGTCACATGACCGAGACAGCCGCCCCGCCGATCATCCGCCTCGACAAAGTCACGAAGCGCTATGGCGGCATCGCCGCGCTGGACGGCGTAGACTTCGATCTCCATCCCGGCGAAATCCACGCATTGGCGGGCGAGAACGGGGCCGGAAAATCCACGCTCTGCAAGCTGATCGCCGGCGTCATTACGCCGTCCGAAGGCGCGCTGCAGATCGATGGCGCTCCGGCTACGCTCGCAGCGCCCAAGGATGCCAGCCGCCGCGGAATTTCGATGGTCTATCAGGAAACGACCCTCGTTCCGCAGCTGACCGTGGCGCAAAACATCGTTCTCGGTCGCGAGCGCGTGTTCAATTCCGTGCGGAAAGTGCGCAGCGCGGCCCGGCAAGTGTTGCAGCGGCTGAATTTCAACGTCGATCCGGGACAGCTGGCCGGCTCTCTGTCGGCCGCCAAACGGCAGATGGTCGAGATCGCTCGCGCCGTGCTCAACGATGCGCGGGTCATCATCCTCGACGAGCCGACGGCGGCCCTCACCCCGGAGGAAACCGAACACCTGTTCGAACTGATGGGCGCCCTGAAGAAGCGCGGCGTGGCGATGATCTTCATTTCGCACGCGCTCGAAGAGGCCCTGACCTATGCCGATCGCATTTCGGTGCTGCGCAACGGCAGGCTGGTGGCGACGGGCCCCGCCGCCGATTTCGATCGCGCCCGCCTCATTCACCATATGGTCGGCGAAGAATTGCTGGAGACCTCCGGGCGCGGCCCGTCGGAGGCGCGTCCGCGCTCGGCACTGCCGGTGCTGAGGGTGGAAAGCCTGCGCATGGGCAGCATGGTCAACAACATGTCCTTCTCCATCTTTCCCGGCGAAATCACCGGCATCGCCGGACTGATCGGCTCGGGCCGCAGCGAAATGGCCAAAGTCGTGATGGGCCACACCAAACGGAATTTCGACGGCGGACGCATCTGGCTCGATGGCCGCGAGGTGCGCTATGCGCTGCCCGCCCAAGCGGTGGCGGACGGCATCGCCTATGTCAGCGAGGACCGCAAGCTCGACGGCTTCTTCGATACGATGAGCATTCGCGAAAACATCGAACTGGGCTGGCTCGCGAAGTTCGGCCGCGGCCGTTTCCTCTTGCCCATGGCGAGATTGCGCGGGCTGGCGACGCATTGGTCGCAACGTCTCTCCATCCGCAGCATCGGCGACAACCAGTCGGTCCTGCACTTGTCGGGCGGCAATCAGCAGAAGGTCGTCATCGCCAAGTCGCTTGCCCAGAAACCGCGGCTGGTGATCTTCGACGAACCGACGCGCGGCGTCGACGTCGGCGCGATCGCAGAAATCCGCAATATCATCCGCGACTTCGCCGACGCCGGAGCGGGCGTGATGCTGATCTCGTCTTACCTGCCGGAAATTCTCGATCTCTCCGATCGCATCCTCGTCGCCAAGGGCGGCGCGATCGCCGCCGAATTCTCCCGCGAGGACGCCACCGCCGAGGCCATCCTCAACGCTGCCATCCACTGACGCCGCCCCGTTTCGTCGCGACAGCCGGACGGCTCAGCCCTGTCCGAATTCGGTCGCACGGAAGCCCACGCCGCGAGCCGGCCGCCATTGCTCCGGCTTCCCCGCCAGAGCGGTGCGATAGGCTTGCGGCGCGGCGCCGTTCCAGCGCTGAAAGGAGCTCGGGAAACGGGCGACTTCGGAAAAGCCCAGAAGATCCGAGATGTCGGTGACGGTGAACGCGCGGGACGAAAGATATCCATTCCCCAGTTCGTTTCGCACCTGATCGAGTCAGCATCCTTTGCGCGACAATGTCATGCAACGCGCCCCCGGAAATTCCGGCCTGCGCCGGCATCGCGACCTCTGTCGCCTGCAGCCGGGGGTCATTTACCAACAGGGCGACATCGTCATGGCGAAGCACGACCTAGCCGCCTGTATGCACATTGCTGGTCGTCAGCATCTCGCTGGCAACGTGATGACGATCCGCCCATACAAGACGCGAGGAAACGACGTTGTGGTCACACTGGAGCTTCCCGATGCGTTGATGGACATCATCAACAGGACGAAGACCGGCGATCTGCATTTCATCGTCAGCGACAAGGGAAAGCCCTACACAGCCGAGAGTTTTTCGAACTGGTTTCGGAAGGCGTGTAGGGCTGCTGGCGTCAACAAATCGGCGCACGGTGTCCGAAAGCTGTCATCCACGCTGGCGGCGAACGGCGGCGCAACGGTGCATGACCTGATGGCGCAATATGGATGGACGACATCCCGACAGGCCGAAATCTACACCAAGGGCGCCGAGCGCGCGAAGCTTGGAATGAAGAATTCGCGCATGCTCGCAGAACAAATAGAGGCCGCCAAAATCCCGCACCCAAAACCCGGTGCGGGATCTAGGTAGAAAAACGAAATGAAATCAAGGGGATAACTTTAGGATGGTGGGCGTGACAGGGATCGAACCTGTGACCCCTTCGGTGTGAACGAAGTGCTCTCCCGCTGAGCTACACGCCCATCCTGTCGAAAAACCAGCCGGAGCAGGCTTCCCGTTTGCGGTGCGCAGCCTCTAACAGCTTTGCGGGGGCAATGCAAGCGGCGGCGTTGTTATCATGCGGTTTTCTGGAGCGGGATCTCGGAACCCGCGAGTTTCAGCCGGTCGGCGGCGTCCTTGAGATCCTGAGTGAAGGTCGAGGCGGCGCTGGCGGCGGACAGAATAACCTCTGCGACCGCCGCGTCCACGTCGCGCGCGCGCGATTCGACGGCGACCGGCTTGCCGAGCAGATAGCCTTGCAATTCGTGGCAGCCGATCTGCGTCAGGAAGCGCGCCGCCTCTATGGTTTCGACGCCTTCGGCCACCAGCGTCATCCCCAATCCGCGGCCCAGTTCGGCGATGGTGCGGATGATGACGCCGGAGCTCTCGGCTTCGTCGAGATTGGCGACGAAGCTGCGGTCGATCTTGATCGTGTCGAACGGAAAGCGGCTGAGATAGGACAGAGAGGAGTAGCCGGTGCCGAAATCGTCGAGCGCGATTTCGAAGCCCTTGCGCTTGAGATCCTGAAGAATGGCGAGCGCGCGGGCGTCGTCGTCGATCAGAACGCTTTCAGTGATCTCAAGTTCGAGACGGTCGGTCGATATTCCCGCCTTGCCGACGATCCCGACGAGCGAATCGACGAAGCCGGGCTGGCGGAACTGCAAAGGCGACACGTTGATGCTGAGTTTGCCGTCGGGAATGTGCTCGGCGAGGATCCGACACGCTTCCGAGACGACCCACAGACCGATCGGCACGATGTGCCCCGACGCTTCGGCCACCGGAATGAAATCGGCCGGGCTGATCATCTGGCCATCGCCGTCGCGCCAGCGCAACAGCGCTTCATAGCCGGAGATTGAGGCGGAGGCGGTGTCGACCCGCGGCTGGAGGTAGAGTTCGAATTCCTCCCGCTCCAGCGCCTGGGCGAGCTTGGCCTCGAGTTCGCGGCGCTTCTCGGTCAGTTCGTTCATGCCGGGTCGGAAAATCGTCCAGCGATTGCGGCCGGCGTTCTTGGATTCGTAGAGCGCGATATCGGCCAGCGCGATCAGGTCGTCGGGCGTTTCGGCGTGATCCGGGCAGCGCGCCATGCCGATGCTGACGCTGACCGGACACATCGCGCCGCCGCCGATATCGACCGGTGTGCGGAAGGCGCGGATCAGCCGCAGGCCGAGATCTGTGAGCTGGTTCTCGAAGGCGGTGTTGACCACGATGACGGCGAATTCGTCGCCGCCGAGCCGCGCCACTGTGGTGTTGGGGCCGGAAATGTCGGACAGACGCCGGGCCACTTCGCAGATCACCTTGTCGCCGGCCTGGTGGCCGTAGACATCGTTGATATCCTTGAAATGATCGATGTCGACCAGCGCGAGAGCATGGGAGGCTCCATGCGTCGTGGATGTCGTGCGCCGCGCCAGTTCCTCGTTGAACAGCACGCGGTTCGGCAGGCCCGTCAACGGGTCGTGCTGGGCCATGTAGCGAATGCGTTGCTCCGCGGCCTTGCGTTCCCTGAGATCGATGATGCAGACCACCCGCGCCTGCTGGGCGCGATAATGGATGTCGCGGCTGCGGACTTCGATGGGGATATGTTCGTTGTCGGCGCTGACCATCACGGTCTCGAATGTCTGCTCGCCCTGCGCGCCGAGCCGCGACTTCAGCCTTTCGGCTTCTTCCGGCGTGACGAAATCCAACAGGCCGCGACCGATGACCTCGTGGCGCTGCCCGCCGAAAAGCTTGCTGAACTGGTCATTGGCGTCGACGATCGTGCCGCCGATATGGACGAGGATGGCTTCGAGCGCCGCATTGGCGAGCGCGGCGACGCGGTCGGCCTCCTGCAGGTCGCGCTTGGCGTGCTCGACGTCGAGGCGCTCCTTTTCGCGTTCTTCCAGAGTGTCCATCAGGCGGTTGAACAGGCCGGTCAGCGTTTCCGCCTCGCCGCCATTGTCGTCCGGCAGCCGATGTTTGAGATTGCCGGAGCCGCCGAGCAGATCCGACAATGCCGTCTCGACATGGCCGACGCCCAGACGGGTATCGTGCTCCGCGACGTTGAGGCCGATATCCTCGGCTTGCGCGCTGACCCGGATCGGCGAGACCTTGTCGAGCAGCCAGAAGAATGCGTAGCCCACCGAAAAAGCCCAGAGGAAATTGACGACGGAGCCGAGCAATTGGATTTCGAACTGCGCCCAACGGCCGCCGTTCGGCAGATTGTCGACGGGCGCGAGAAAAGCCAGCATCAGCGTGCCGATGACGCCGGCGACGGCATGGACGCCGACCGCTCCCACCGCGTCGTCGATCCTGAAATAGCGCTCGATCGCATGCGTGCTCCAGACGGCCGCCGCAGAACCGACGGCGCCGATGGCCATGGCCCCTGCCGGCGTCAGAATGTGGCAGCCGGCTGTGACCGCGACCAGGCCGCCCAGCATGCCGGTGAAGGATTTTTCCGGCAGGATGACGCCGTTGCGAAGCCCCATGACATAGCCGATCGAAGCCCCCATGCCGCCGGCGAGCACGGTGTTGAGAACAATGATCGGCACATCGGCGCTCATGCGCATGGCCGAACCGCCGTTGAAGCCGAGCCAGCCGAAAAACAGCAGGAATGCGCCCGTGGTCGACAGAACGGGACTGTGCCCGGATATCCGGGTGATCGAACCGTCCTCGCGGAATCGGTTGCGCCGCGCGCCGATCACCAGACAGGCGGCCAGCGACACCCAGCCGCCGGTGGCGTGCACGACGGTGGAGCCGGCGAAATCGACGAAGCCGAGATTGGACAGGAAAGCGCCGGACGACGGCCCGAGCGCGCCGCCCCAGGCCCAATGCACGAAGACCGGATAGATGAGCGCCGACATGACAATCGAGCCGGCGACATAGGCCGAGAGCTTCATCCGTTCCGCAACCGCGCCCGACACGATCGTGGCCGCCGTCCCGCAGAACATGACCTGGAAGACGAAGAAGCCGGCCTCCCAAGGCTCGAGGTCGTTCAACATGAAGAAATCGTGGCTGATGCCGATGAACATGCCGGCAGACGGCGCAAAGGCGATCATGAACCCGACGGAGGCGAAAGCGACGATGCCGAAGACGAAGTCGAGCAAGTTCTTCTGGGCGACGTTGATCGAATTCTTCGATCGAACCATGCCGGCTTCCAACAGCAGGAAGCCGACCTGCATCATCATCACCAGGGACGACGCCGTCATCAGCCAGGTCAGGTCGATCTGCGCCTTGTAGGACATGTCGTCCTCGGCCGCCACGGCGACGACAGGCGCGCCGCACAGAACAATCGCGGTCAGGGCAATGGACGACAAACGACGAAAAAACAGAGCTCTAAACATGGGCGATCCCGGAAAAGTCCGGCAAAAACTATCCCCACGACATTAAATTATCGTTTCATTTTGAAACGAATCAGGATTATCCCGCTGATAGTCCTACGTAATTTAGAGTATCGAAAAGTAAGGAGGCCGGCCGAAGCCGGCCAGCCGCTCTCATGCGCCCTCATAGCCCTGCAGGACGCCCACGGCGTTGACGCCGATATCGGCGACCGCATAGCCGCCTTCCTGCACGAACAGCGTCGGCAGACCGAGCTTGGCGATGCGCGCGCCGATCTTCGGGAAGTCCTCCGTCTTCAGCTTGAACTTGCTGATCGGATCCTTCTCGAATGTGTCGACGCCGAGCGAGACGACGACGACGTCGGGCGCGTAGTCGACGAGCTTGCGGCAGCCGTCTTCCAGCGCCTCGTTCCAGGTCTCGAACGTCGCGCCCCAGCGCAGCGGATAATTGAGGTTGAAGCCTTCGCCCTCGCCTTCGCCGATCTCGTCCTTGTGGCCGAGGAAATAGGGATATTCCTGCATCGGGTCGGCATGGAGATTGATGACCTGCACGTCCTTGCGGCGGTAGAAGATCTCCTGCGTGCCGTTGCCATGGTGATAGTCGACATCGAGGATCGCCACGCGCGATGCGCCTTGATCGAGGAACCATTGCGCGGCGACCGCGGCGTTGTTGATGAAGCAATAGCCGCCCATGAAGCCGGCCCCGGCATGGTGCCCCGGGGGACGGCAAAGCGCATAGGCGGCCCTCTCGCCGCCCTTGACGAGCGCGGCCGCCGTCAGCGCCACGTCATGCGAGGACTTAATCGCGTCCCACGAGCCTTCGACCATGCCGATGCCGGCGTCGAAGGAATAGTAGCCGAGCGCGCCGTCGATGAAGTCGGGAACGACGTCACCGCGGAGCCCGCGCGTCGGCCAGGTGAAGGGCAGCGCGGTGCCGTCGCGGCCGGCTTCTTTCCAGCGCGGATAGACCGTCGGCAGGAAATCGAGAAAATCCTTGCGGTGTACGCGGGCGGCGGTGTCGAGTGTATGCTCGTCGGGTCCGAGGATCGGGCCGAGGCCGACCTCGATGATCCGGTCATGGATGAACTGCGCTCGAGAGGGCATCTCATAGGCGGGAACGATGGCCCCCGCGACGAGCTCGAGATTGTTGGCGTGGCCCAGATGGCGGGGGGAAAAAATCGTTTTCATGGCGGAATTCCGGTGAATGAAAAACCCGCCGCGATGAGCTCGCGGCGGGAGACGAAGACGAAGACCTTACTTCTGCAGTTCGGTCCAGATCTTGGTGTAGAGATCCTGGGTGGCGGGGTCGCAAAGCTTCATGAATTCGGCCTTGGCCTTGACGTCGGCCGGCGGATTGAGCTCGGGCGCGCCCTTCATGTCCTCGGGCATGAACTTGTCGGAACCGCTGATGCCGTTGGAATAGCGCGCGAAAGCCGAGATCATCGCGGCGTTTTCCGGGTCCATGATGAAGTTCTGGAACAGCTTGGCGTTTTCGACATTCTTGGCTTCCTTCAGCACGACCACGTTGTCGGACCAGAAGGTGATGCCTTCCTTCGGATAGAAATAGTGGATGTTCGGCTTGGCGAGTCGCTGGCGCAGCGCCGATCCGTTCCAGTCCGAGGTCGCGGCGAAATCGCCGGCCGTCATCTTTTCGATGGTGTTGTACTCCATCGCCACCCAGTTGGGCTTGGCCTTGACCAGCGTGTCGCGGGCCTTTTTCAGGATCGCCTTGTCGGTCTCGCACAGCTTGCCGCCGTTATAGGCGATCGCCGCATACAGGACATCCGACATCTCAGGCACGATGTTGATCTTGCCCTTCAGCTCTTCCGGCGGATCGAACAGGATGCCCCAGCTATCTGCCGGGCCCTTGTAGACATCGGTGTTGACGACCACGCCGACCGAACCCCACTGCCACGGAACAGAATATTTGCGGCCCGGATCGAATTCGGGATTGGCCCATTCCGGAGCGATGTTCTTGGCGTTCTCCATCTTGCCGGGGTCGGTCTCCTGAATCAGGCCTTCCTTGATCCAGATCGACAGATGGCTCTGGCTCGGCACGGCGATGTCGAAGCCGGTGCCGCCCTGACGCACCTTGGCGAGCGCGGTGTCGTTGGAGTCGTAGTCGGTGATCGTGACCTTGACGTTGTATTTCTGCTCGAATTTCTTGATCATCTCGGGGCTGGTGTAATTGCCCCAGTTGTAGATGTGCAATTCCCCGTCGGCATGAGCAAAACTGGCCGACGCCATCAGCATGGCGAAGCCCGCCAGCATTTTCCGTCCCATTGTCATTTTGGTTCCCTTTCTTATGAACTTCGTTTTCGGTTGATGAAGAAGAAGATGGTCACCGCCAGCAAGGAGAGCAGCAGGAACATCGTGGAGATGGCGTTGACTTCAGGCGTCGTGCCGCGGCGGATCTGGCCGAGCATATAGGTCGGCAACGTGTCCTGCCCGCCGGATTTGACGAATTCGGTAATCACGACGTCATCGAGCGAGATCACGAAGGCCAGCATGAAGCCGGCGATGATGCCGGGCCAGAGCAGCGGCAGCGTGATGTAGCGAAAGGCCTTCACGGGCGTGGCGTAGAGATCCGCCGCCGCGCGCTCCAGCGTGGTGTCCATGCTTTCAAGTCGGGCGCGCACCGGCAGATAGGCGAACGGCACGCAGAAAGCCGTATGCGCGGCGATCAGGTAGCCCATGCCCGAATAGCCGGTCCACATCTTGAGCCTGGAGAAGAAGATCAACAGCGCCACGGCGGTGACGATTTCCGGCACCATCAGCGGCAGATTGAGGAAGGCGTATTTCGCGGTCATGCCGCGATAGGGCGCGGTGCGCGTCATCGCCACCGCGGCGAGCGTCGCCACCACGGTCGCGACCAAAGCCGCCACGGTCGCGATCTGGAACGAACGGCCCGCAGCCTCGATCACCCGCACATTGCCCAGCGCCGAGCGATACCAGTCCAGCGAAAAACCGCCCCATTCGGAAATGCTCTCCCCCGCATTGAAGGAAAACACCACCAGCACCGCAATCGGCACATAAAGCGCGACGAAGGAGAGCAAAGCGATGGTGGTGAAGCCGCGCTGGCGACGGACGTCGAATATGCGGTTAGCCATGGCTCTTCTCCATCGAGCCGGAATTGCGGACATAGGCGATCAGCGCCACCATCACCAGCGCCATCATCACGATCGACAGCGCCGCGCCGAGCGGCCAGTTGCGCCCCTGTCCGAACTGCAGTTCGATCAGGTTGCCGAGCATCAGATTCTTGCCGCCGCCGAGGATCGAAGGCGTCACATAGGCGCCGAGCGAGGGGATGAACACAAGAATCGAGCCGGCGATCATGCCCGGCTTGACCAGCGGAATGACGATGCGACGGAGCACCTGGAACGGCGTGGCGTAGAGATCATAGCCAGCCTCGACCAACCTGAAATCGAGCTTCTCCATACTGGCGTAGAGCGGCAGCACCATCAGCGGCAGATAGACATAGACCATGCCGGCCAGGATCGCGCCATCGGTGAACAGCATCTGGATCGGCGCATCGATCACGCCCAGCTTCATCAATAGCGTGTTGATCAGGCCCTGATTGCGGATCACCTCCAGCATCGCGAAGGTGCGGATGAGAAGATTGGTCCAGAAGGGGATGGTGATCGCGAACACCCAGAGATCGCGGCTGCCCGCCGGCCGCGTGGCGATGAAATAGGCTGTCGGGAAACCGAGAAACAAAGTCAGCAGCGTCGTCAGCACCGAGAGTTGCACCGAACGCAGGAAGATCGACACATGCGCATCGGCGATGGTCAGCGTATCGTCGAAAATATCCCGCTGCAGCACGACGCCGACCCAGGATTCCGTAGAGAATGTCCAATTGACATCGCCATATTCACCCGGCATCAGAAATGAGTAGACGAGCACGATCAAAAGCGGGCCGGTGGCTGCGAACAGAATGATCAGCAGCGCCGGCAGCGACAAAAGCCAGCGATTGCGAACATCCCGTCTTTGCTGCGCCTCGATGAGAGCCTCGTGACGCGCCATGATCTCAACCCCTCAAAACACGGATGGCGGCGTCGGGGAGCATGACGCCGAGGGTCTGTCCTTCCCCGATCGCGCTCTCCTCGCCCGGCCGGTTCTGCTGGCGCACGGTGAAGGTGGAGCCGTCGGAAAGACGAAGGTTGAAATAGGTGTCGGTGCCGAAATAGACGATTGACGCGACCTCGCCGGACAGCGCGCCGCCCTCGCGGGTTAGCCGGCTATGCTCGGGACGGATCATCACCGTCACTTCGTCGCCGGCCGAGGCGCCGTCGGGAAGGGGACCGGTGAGCGAGACGCCGCAGGCGAGGTCGACTTTCGCCGCGCCGGCCTCGATCGCGCCGATCCTGCCCTTGAGGAAATTCGTCTCGCCGATGAAGTCGGCCACGAAGCGATCGGCGGGCCGATCGTAAATGTCGCGGGGCGCGCCGACCTGCAGGATGCGGCCCGCCGACATCACCGCGATCCGGTCCGACATGGTCAGCGCTTCTTCCTGGTCATGCGTGACGAAAATGAAGGTGATGCCGGTTTCGGCCTGCAGCCGCTTGAGCTCCACCTGCATTTCCTTGCGAAGCTTGTAGTCCAGCGCCGAGAGCGGCTCGTCGAGCAGCAGCACCTTGGGCGCCGGCGCGAGCGCGCGGGCAAGCGCCACACGCTGCTGTTGACCGCCGGACAACTGGCTGGTGGCGCGTCCCGCGAGATGCTCCATCCGCACGAGCTTCAGCATCTCGGCGACGCGCGCCTGGATCTCCGTCTTGGGTCTACCGAGCATCTTCAGGCCGAAACCGATATTGTCGGCCACCGACATATGCGGGAAAAGCGCGTAATTCTGGAAAACCGTGTTGATCGGCCGTTTGAACGGCGGCATTTCGGCGATGTTCTCGCCGTAAAGGATCAGGTCGCCTTCCTGCGGGAATTCGAAGCCGGCGATCATCCGGAGCAGTGTTGTCTTGCCGCAGCCGGAAGGGCCCAGGAGCGTAAAGAATTCGTTTTGCCGGATCGAGAGATCGGCTTCCCGCACGGCCGCCACGCGGTAGTCGCCATGGCCGTAATATTTGGTCACGCCGCGAATGTCGATCGCGTTGGTGTCACTCATTCTGACTCACATCCCAGGTTTCGGTGCGCATCGTCATGATGCTCTCCGCCCATGCCTCGAGCCTCGTCAAAAAGTCGTCGGCATGTAGATGTTCCCCGGATCGCTTTGTTTTTTCTCAATTTTTGAAATGCTGATTTCAGCGATCGCCCGATTAACTGACCACAGCGAAACGAAATTGACAACTCTGTTTTCGGCGTCCCGGACCTAAAATTTTTTAGCCTGAGACGCCGAACGGTTTGCGGTGGCGTCAGGCCTCGTAGGTCACGCGGCCGCCGCAGACGACCAGCGACGGCGTAACGCCATGGATAGCCTCGGGATCTCGCGCCTCCAGATCGGCGTCGAGCAGTGTGAGATCGGCGAAATAGCCCGTCCTGATCATACCCTTGCGATCTTCGTTGAATTCCGCATAGGCGCCTTCGGCGGTATAGGCGGCCAGCGCCTCCTCGAGGGTAAAGCGCTGGTCGGGATCGCCGTCCTGCCACGTCTTGCGCGTCAGCGCCGCCTGGACCGAATACATCGGATCGATCGGCGACACCGGCCAATCCGAGGCGAAGGGGATATGCGCCCCGGCGTCCTTGATCGTCCGCCAGGCGTAGGAATAGCGCCAACGGTCCCGGCCGATCATCGAAATCGTCGGCTCGAGCGACAGCGACATCACGCCCGGCGCATGCGCCGGCTGCATGGAGGCGATGACGCCCAGTTCCTTGAACCTGTCGATGTCGTCGGGATGGATCACTTCGATATGCTCGATGCGGTGGCGGCTGTCGCGGGGACCATTGGCCTGCCGCGCCGCCTGATAGGCGTCGAGCACCGCGCGCACGGCGCCGTCGCCGATGGCGTGCACGGCGATCTGCAGGCCCCGTCGATCGGCCTCGATCACCACGTCGCGGAACTGCTCGGGCTCGAACAGGCTCTCGCCATGGGCGTCGGGCTTGTTGGCGTAGGGCTCGATCATCACCGCCGTCCAGCTGTCGATGACCCCGTCATGAAACAGCTTGACCGTGCCGGAGGAAAGAAAGTCGGAGTTATAGGCTTGCGCCATCGCCGACGCCTTTTCGAGCATCGGCAGGTCCATGAAGCTCTTGTAGTGGAAGGGAATGCGCACGCGGAGCGGCAGGAAGCCGTCGCGCTTCTCGATCTCGGCCAGCAGTTGCAACTGGTAGAGATTGCCGTCCATGCATTGCAGCGAGGTGAAGCCGTGGCGGGCGCAGTAGTCAAGCCCACGCCGCATCACGACGATGTCCGTTTCGAACTCGTCTTCTTCAGGATACGGATCGGGCTCGCCGCCGGTGGCGAGACCCAGCCGGTAGCGCTCGAAGCCCGACGCGCGCAGCAGCGGTCCAAAGGCTTCCATCTCCCGCAGTTCACCGGTCGCAAGCCCGTCCTCGCCCATCACCACTTCATTGCCCGGACGAACCTTGAGACCATGCAGCAAGCCGCCGAATTCCAGCGCCTTGGTGTTGGCCCAGACAGTGTGATGATCATGGGCGAAGACGGCAAAGGGACGATCCGGAAAGATCCGGTCGAGGTGATGCCGCGTCATGCGCTCGTCGCCGAGAATGGTGTAATTGGCTCCCTGGCCATAGAGCACCGCCTCGTCGGGCATGGCGGCGCCGTAGGCGAGCGCCTTTTCCTTGAGCGCCTCGAAGCCCTCGACGCCGGCGAGCGGGAGATGGTCGAGTTCCGCCGCGCCCGAGAACAGATGCAGGTGATTTTCCGACAAACCCGGCGTCAGCGTGTTGCCGCCGGCGTCGATGACACGGGCGCTTTTATCCGCCAGAGCACGCATCTCGGCGTTCGACCCGACGCCGGCGATCTTGCCGTCGGTGACATAGACCGCTTCCGCGCGCGGATTGGCCGGATCCATGGTCAGGACGGACGCGTTTTCGATCAGGATGGGGGTGATGCCGGACATGAGCGACTCCGAAGGCTGGCTGTATCGGGTTAGGCTTAGCAGATCTCCGCCAAAACCATAGACGCGCGCCGGAAGCGCGCGCCTGAAAAAGATCGGGCCTCAGGCCTCTCAAATCCGCGGAAGATAGGTGCGGTAGTCGAAATCGGAGACGGTGCGGAGAAAGGTGAGCGCTTCCTTGCGCTTGGTGTCGGCGTAGAGCCTCTGATAGTCGCGTCCGAGGATGTCGCCGATGAAGGCGGAGGACGCGAAAGCCTCGACCGCCGTCAGGAAGTCATGCGTCAGCCGCTCGGGATTTTCGGGGCCCCCTTCGGGCGAGGTCGCCGGCCCGGGATCCAGCGTCTCGTCCAGTCCGAGCAGCATGCCGCCGAGAATGGCGGTCAGCAGAAAATAGGGATTGGCGTCGGCGCCGGCGACGCGATGTTCGACGCGCGCGCCGGGCCCATCCTTTTCCGGAATGCGCACCGCCGTGCCGCGGTGGCTGAAGCCCCAGTCGATATCGACAGGCGCGAACGAACTCGGCTGAAAGCGCCGGTAGGAATTGGCGAAAGGCGCAAACAGCAACTGGCTCTCGCGCATGGTCTTCAGCATGCCGGCGGTGACGGATTTGAGCAATGTCGGCTCGCCGCCTTTGGCGTCCAGCACATTGCGGCCGTCCTTGTCGATCAGGCTCGCATGCACATGCAGGCCGGAGCCGGCCTGGTCGGAATAGGGCTTGGCCATGCAGGTGGATTTCAGCCCCAGTTTGCGCGCCGCCTGCTCCACCACCCGCTTGAGATAGATGCAATCGTCGGCCGCCGCCATGGCGTCGGCCTTGTGATTTAGATTGATCTCATACTGGCCGGCGCCGAATTCCGCCGTGGTGGCGTCGGCCGGCAGGCCCATCTCGGCGCAATAGGCGCGCACGAGATCGAGATAGGGCTGCATGCTGTCGACCGCGTCCATCTCGTATAGCTGGAAGCCGTTGGGCGCGCCCTTGCAGGTAAGGATCGACGGCGGCATGGGCACGCCCGTTTCGCGGCTCGAACCCTCCATCACGTAGAATTCGAGCTCGGTCGCCACCACAGGCGTCAGCCCCTTCTCCTTGAAGCGTTCGAGGATCGCGGCGAGCTTGGCGCGCGGATCGCAGAAATGCGGCGCGCCCGCGAGCGTGTGCATGGTGGCGAGCGTCTGGCTCGATCCCATGGGCGCCCAGGGCATCGGCCGATGGCTGGCGCGGTCGGCGATGACGGCGCCGTCGGGATCGCCGAGCGTCAGCGAAATCTGGGTCAGATCGTCATTGTCGTCGCCCCAGATGTCGAGCGATTGCGTCGAGGCCGGCAACCGTACAGCGCCTTTCCAGACCTTGTCTTCGGCCTCGATCGGGATCTGCTTGCCGCGCAGGCGGCCATTCATGTCGACCAGGAGGATTTCAATGCGCGGCGGCGTCGCGGGGTTCGAAATGCCGGCGTCCGGTCTCGATGATGTCATGATGAGTTTGGGCCTCGCTGAGCAGGTTTGTCTGGCGAAACGGGCAAAAAGCCGTTGATCTCTTGCCAAAATCGGGAAGTCAGGCCAATTTGGTAGCTGATAACACGTCGCCTTTCAATCAGGCAAAACCGCCGCGTCCCTCGCCTTGCATCCCTCCGGAGCCGGGAGGGCTTTCTGCGGCAAGGGGGAATGACATGACCAGCACCGCCGCGCTCTCCAACATCGCCGCCATCGACGCCGCCCATCATATTCATCCCTTCTCGGATATGAAGAAGCTGAACGAAGCCGGCTCCCGTGTGATCGCCCGCGGCGAGGGATCGACCATCATCGACACCAACGGCAAGCGCTATCTCGACGCCTTCGCCGGCCTGTGGTGCGTCAATATCGGCTATGGCCGCACCGAGATCGCCGAGGCCGTGCGGGCGCAGATGGACGAACTGCCCTATTACAACACGTTCTTCAGCACCACGACGCCGCCGACCGCGCTGCTCGCCCAGAAGGTGACGGCTCATGCCGGCGCCAACATCAACCATGTCTTCTTCACCAATTCCGGCTCGGAAGCCACAGACACCTGGTTCCGCATGGCGCGCGTCTATTGGGCGGCGCTCGGCAAGCCGGAAAAGACCCATTTCATCGCCCGCCGCAACGGCTATCACGGCTCCACCGTCGCCGGCGCCAGCCTGGGCGGCATGAAATACATGCATGAGCAGGGCTCCCTGCCGATCGAGAAGATCCACCATATCGGCCAGCCCTACTGGTATGCGGAGGGTGGCGATCTCTCGCCGGAAGACTTCGGCGTGACGGTCGCCCGCGAACTCGAAGCCAAGCTCGACGAACTGGGCGCGGACAATGTCGCCGCTTTCGTCGCCGAACCGATCCAGGGCGCCGGCGGCGTCATCGTGCCGCCCTCGACCTATTGGCCCGAAATCGTCCGAATCTGCAAGGAACGCGACATTCTGCTGGTCGCCGATGAAGTCATCTGCGGCTTTGGCCGCACCGGCAGTTGGTTCGGCCATCAGCATTTCGGCTTCGAGCCGGATATGGCGCCGGTCGCCAAGGGCCTGTCGTCGGGCTATCTACCCGTCGGCGGCGTGCTCGTCAGCGACCGCGTCGCCAATGTCATCATGCAGACGGACTTCAACCACGGCTACACCTATTCCGGCCATCCGGTCTGCGCCGTCGCAGCGCTTGAAAATCTCCGCATCATCGAAGAGGAAAAGCTCGTCGAGCGCGTGCGCGACGACATCGGCCCCTATTTCGCCAAGGCCTGGCATGCGTTCACGGATCACGATCTCGTCGGCGAAACCCAGGCCGTCGGCCTGATGGCCGGCCTGCAGATGGCCAAGGACAAGAAGACCCGCGAGCGCTTCGAAAAGCCGGATGCAATCGGCACCTGGGTGCGCAATCATTGCGTCGAAAACGGCCTGATCCTGCGCGCCACCGGCGACCGCATGCTCGCCTCCCCGCCGCTGATCATCACCGAAGAGGAGGTGGATTTCATGGCCAAGAGGCTGAAGGCCGCGCTGGATGCGGCATGGAAAGAGTGGAAGTAAGCATACGTCGCGGATAGCCCCTCATCCCCCGCCGGGACCTTCTCCCCGCAGTAGCGGGGCGAAGGAGGATGGAGCGCCCACATTGCCACATCCTCCTTCTCCCCGCATGCGCGGGGAGAAGGTCCCGGCAGGGGGATGAGGGGCGGTGCACGACACGCATCACAACCCTCCTGTCACATCCCTGACGCCTCCTTACGCTACCTAAACGCAAGCCTGACACGGGAGCCGCGCATGAAGTTCATCCACGTCACCGATCTTCATCTGCTTCCAGAAGGCGGCAAGCTCTGGGGGCTTGATCCGTTCGAACGTTTCGAGGCCTGCCTCGACGATATCGCCGCCCATCAAGCCGATGCGGGTTTCGTGGCCGTTACCGGCGACCTCACCGACAGGGGCGAAGCCGCCGCCTATCAGCGGCTCAAGGAGCGGCTGGCGCGTTTCCCCCTGCCCTGCCATCTCATTCTCGGCAATCATGACGACAGGGCGAATTTCCGCGCCGTGTTCTCCGATCGCCCCGTGGATGAAAACGGCTTCGTCCAGTTCGCCATCGAGGCGGATGGTCGCACGCTTCTCTTCCTCGACACGCTCAAGGGACCGCCCTCGTCGGCCGGCCTCTATTGCCCGGCGCGACGCGAATGGCTTGCCGAGCAACTGGATGCCGCCGACGGCAAGCCGATCTATCTCTTCATGCATCATCCCCCCTTCGGCATCGCCCATCCCCTGATGGACAAGATCATGCTCGACGATCCCGAGGATTTCGCCGAGATCCTTTCAGGCTACGATGTCAGGCATATCTTCTTCGGTCACGGCCATCGCGCCGTCTCCGGCGTCTGGCGCGGCATCAGTTACTCCGCCCTGCCATCGACCAATCATCAATTGCCGCTGGTCGGCGGATCGGTGGAAACCGTCTATAGCGACGAACCGCCCGCCTATGCCGTGGTGCATCTGAGCGAAGAACAGACGATCATCCACAACGACGCCTTCCTCGACCGACGCCCGGCGCGAATGCCGATCGAAGCCGAGCGCGATGACTGGTATTGACGAGGTGGACGGACGCGGCTTGCGCATCATTTGCGGCTGACAAAACTGCTTGGATCTGAAATCAACTTTCTTGCGCGATACTGCGCAGAATTCCGAACGCCATCTCTTTCCAGCCGTCCAGATCAGGATATGGACGGGCGGCCCGACTCACAGCAAATTTATGACATTTTCTACGTTTTTCGCCGCATTGCGACATCTTGAAGGCTGCCGCGCGCATCGTTGAACATTGCCTTGCAACAGCGATTTTTAGAACAGCCGGCCAGTCAGGCAGCCGCCGACACCCCTCCCGATCAACCATTTTCCGCGCTCCTGAAATGGACCGGCGGCGGCGTTATGGCCGCATGTGATTCGGCCCCAGGGTCCGATCACATGTCTCCCGCTTCTTTCCAAGGGCCAGATGGAGGAGAATTCCATTCCTGCGACCGACAGCCGGACCAGCTGAATATTTCCTCCCGACAGACATAAGTTAATACCATTTCGGATTTATTCCGGAAAGTGCAAATAAAACTTTCCTCGAATGCATCTGGGAGCTTCGAAGTATATTTGCGACCCTTGCCGGCAGCGGAATTAGTTCTGCGAAACAAAAGTTGTTCGCGGCTTCGGAAGCCACAGCAAAATCAAAAAGTGCAATCAACTAATTTTATAATTCAATAATTTTAGGAATTTCATCTTTCACGAAGTAATGTAAAGTTTTTAACATAATAAATATAAATCTGATATTGAAAATATCAACAAAAGATGGATATGATCGCAATTTTAATTTCAATATTTTAGTATAGCATATTTATATGTCTATATTTTTGTTTTCTGTTTGACAGACTTCCTCTCGGAATCAATCATAAAACCGTCCGGATATTTTAGTGTAAAAGGAAACGATTATGGGTCTTCCAAACTTTCTTTGCATCGGCGCACAGAAAGCAGGCACCACATGGCTGCACCATATGCTGAAACAACATCCAGATATATGGCTACCTCCTGTAAAAGAAATACATTTCTTTGATAGATCAATTGATAATAAAAAATCATTTTCTGAGAATTTTAACAGATACAAGCGAGCAATTCAGAAGCATAAAAAGGCGAAACCGGAAGTTGAAAATGATGAATATGTTTATGAATTGAACTATTTAACCTCTCTTGCGTCGGATGATTTCCTAAAGGACTCATGGTACAGCAGAATATTTGATCACAGAACTGCATTTGAGAGGATTTCTGGAGAAATAACACCTGCCTACCTGGACATGGAAAAGCCCAGGGTCGAAAAAGCAGCAAAAATGCTGAAAGATGCCAAATTCATTGCGATCATTCGCGATCCACTTGCTCGCGCCGTTTCTCAGATCAGAATGACTGCGGAGAGGAGCAAATTAACTACAATCGACGAGACGTCATGGCGGCGTTTCCTTCATCATATGCGGCAAGGCCCCCGCGGCCTGTACCACCGCAGCATCCCCAACTGGAAGAACGCAGCCGGTACGGATCGCCTTCTGTTCCTGCCGTTCGCAATGCTCAAGAACGAGCCCGAAACCCTGTTGACCACGATCGAAGATTTTATCGGAGCGCCGCGGTTCGGCAATTATGTCGCGGCCGAGGAAGGTGTGAACGTGAGCCAGAAGATCGAGATCCCGGATTGGGTGACGGATAAGCTGGTGCAGCAAACCGCCCCGGCCAAGGAGTTTTTGATCAGCGAATTCGGTCGAGATTTCTTCGAACAAACGCGCTGACGCCCGCAGATCCGCGCCGACGCTCACGACGGATCAAATCGGCGCCGGCGTCTCTCTTTGTTCTGGACGGTCGTTCGGACGCTCACAGATCGCCCGGAATCGTCGCCTTCGCTCGCTGGCAGCACCCGGCCGGGATTGAGGATTCCGTTGGGGTCGAGCGCCGCCTTGATGCGGCGCATCAGGGCGATCTCTTCTGGACTGCGGCTATGGCCGAGATAGGCGCGTTTCAACCGACCGACTCCGTGTTCGGCCGAGACTGCGCCCTTGAAGCGGCGAACATGGTCGTAGACGATGCCATCGACCGCGTTATGCTCGGCCTCGCCGGCCTGGCCGACGGAGATGCAGAGATGGATATTGCTGTCGCCCATATGGCCGAAGACCGAAACATGCGCTTCCGGATAATCGGCAAGGATGTCGTCGGTCACCTCTCGAGCATACGCGTCGAGATCGCCGATCGGCAGGCTGACGTCGTAATTCATCAGGTCCGGCAGATGGTCGAGCGCATAGCCTTCCCGCACTTTCCAGACGTCCAGCCTCTGCTTTTCCGATTGCGCGATCACGGCGTCTGCAATCAGGCCCTGTTCGAATGAGGCCTCCAGAAACGCTTCGATCGAGGCTGCGCCGGTCTGCTCGATCAACACCACGAAGGGCGGGGTCTCCTCGAAGAAGCGCAATCCTTCCGCCTTGGAGCTGAAATCGAAAAAGTTTCGCCACATCACCTCATACGCCGACAAGCCCGCCATGTCCTTGCGCGCGGCATGCAGAAGCGACACCGCCGCCTCGTAACTCTCTACCGCGCAGAGGCAGGTTTCACGGCCCTCGCCGATCGGCTTGAGCTTCAGAACGGCGCGGGTGATGACGCCGAGCGTGCCTTCCGAGCCGATGAACAACTGCTTGAGATCATATCCGGTATTGTTCTTCTGCATCTTGTTGAGCGAGGAGATCACCGTTCCATCGGCGAGGACCGCTTCGAGGCCGAGCACATTGTCGCGCGTCACGCCGTGGGAGATGACGCGGATGCCGCCGGCATTGTTGGCGAGATTGCCGCCGATCTGGCAGGAGCCCCGCGCGCCGAGGTCGATCGGCAGCAAAAAACCGGCCTCTTCCGCCGCCTTCTGCGCCGTCTCCAGCACCGTTCCCGCCCATACCGTCATCGCGCCGGCGTCGCGGTCGATCTCCTCGACGCCGGCCAGGCGATCGAGCGACAACGCCACGTCGCCGCCGTCCGGATTGGCGCCGCCGGCAAGCCCGGTCATGCCGCCCTGAATGGTGACCGGTCGGCGCGCCGCGTTGCAGAGCCGCAAAGCGTCCGCCACCTCCACCGCCGTGCGCGGCCGGAGATAGATCGCAGGCATGGCGCGCCCGGTGCGGCTTTCGTCGGACTTCGCCTTGCCGGGTATTTGGTCTCCGCTGAACACGACGCCCTCGCCCAGCACATCGAGAAGATCCTGCAACAAAGGGTCGAACGGCTGGGTCATGACAGTCTCAGGCATGATGGAAAAAGGAGGGAAGATCCGAAAGCCTCGCCGCGCCTACCTGCTGCATCGTGCCGAACAATTCCTGTTTCAGCACGTCGATCAGATGCGCCGGCCCCTCGTCGCTGACCGCCGCAGCGAACAGGAAAGGCCTTCCGAGAAAGACGTAATCCGCCCCCAGCGCGATCATCCGGGCGATGTCGAGGCCGGAGCGAACACCGCCATCGACCATCACCAGCGCGTCCGGCCCGAGCTTCGCCCGGACCTTGGGCAGCATGGCGGCGGAGGACGGCGCGGCGTCGAGCTGGCGTCCGCCATGATTGGAGACGATTACGCCATCGGCGCCGGAGGCCATATAGGCGGCCGCCTCATCGGGATCGAGCACGCCCTTGACGACGAGCTTGCCCGGCCATTGGTCGCGAATGCGCTTGAACCGCTCGGCGGTAATGTGCCCCGACAGGATCTCGCCCAGAAAAGTCCCGAGCTGGGTGATGCTCAGGCTTGGCGGCGCATAGGGTTCGAGATTGCGGAAATGCGGCATGCCATGCCGGGCGAGCCGCATGAGCCAGCGCGGTCGCGCCAGCACATGCGCCAGCGTTCGCGCGGTAATCTGCGGCGGCACCGAGAGCCCGTTGCGGATGTCGCGATCGCGCCGCGTGGGCGCTGGAATGTCGACGGTGACGACCAGCACCTGATAGCCCGCCTCGCGCGCCTTGCGGATGAGATCGCTCTCCATCTGCGGGTCATTGGGCGGATAGAGCTGAAACCAGCCATTGCCGCCCGAATGCCGCTTCATGTCTTGGAGCGATTGCGTCGCATGCGTCGACAGCACATGTACGATGTTGTGGGCGCGGGCCGCATCGGCGATCGGCTTTTCGCAGCCCGGCCAGATCAAGCCGTTGAGCCCCATCGGGGCGACGCCGAACGGCGCATCCAATTGCGCGCCTAACAACGATGTCGAGATCAGCGGAATATCCGCCTCGCCATTCAGATAGCGCGGCGTCATCAGCACCGACTGGAGATCATCCACATTGCGCCGGACATTCTCTTCCGGGCCGATGCCGCCGGTCATATAGTCCCAGGCGAAGCCCGGAATGCGTGTCCGGGCTTCTTCCTTCATATGCGCCACCGAGGGGAAGCGCCGGCTCAAATCGGCCATCAATGCCTTCCTGTCTATCAGGCGGCTTCGCGCTTCAGGGCTTGCGCCATGCAGTGGATGCCGCCGCCGGTCTTGGAAATCTCGCTGGTGTCGACGGCGGCCACTTCGAAGCCCCGCGCCTTCAACTGCTCGATCAGCGTCTTGCTCGTGGTGGGGGCGATGATGCGGTCCTTGCCGAGCGACATGAAGTTGCAACCGAGCGCCATCGTGTCCTGGAACGGCACGTTGACGATCTCATGCCCCTTGTCCTTGAGCCAAGTTACGATCGCGGGATCGGTGCAGTCAAGGCAGACGGCGGTCAGCTTCTCGGCGATCGGCACCACCATCAGGTCGATATGCACGTAATATTCGTCGATGAAGGCAAGCCGCGTTTCCCAGCCTTCCTTGTCGAACCATTCCTTCACCTGGCGCGCGCCCTCTTCCTGGGTGCGGGCGCCGCCGCAGCCGATCAGCACCACGCCGTCTTCGATGACGTTGAAATCGCCGCCTTCGAACGTGCCGGCGGTGACCATGTCGTAGATGGGTATGCCGAGCTTTTCATAGGTGCGGATGGCGGCGTAATTTTCGCCGCGCCGCCACCATTGCGCCATGGCGGTGATGATCGCGCCATAAGGGGTCATCACCGAGGAATCGCGGCTATAAACCTGCATCGGCAATTCCGGCGTCGGCTCATGCCAGTGAATGCGCACGCCGAAATGCTCATAGGCCGACACCAGTTCCTTGTGCTGCGCCTGGGCTGTCTGAATGTTGCAGGGGTTTTCGCGCAGATGCTTGCGCGACAGCGAACTGGTCGCCATGTGGCGCAGATAGGCCGGGGAGCCGAGCAGCACGTCGGTCAGGGGATCGGTTTCGTTCTGGAAACCCCAGGTGGTCAGCCTGGGCGTGTTTCCGGTGAGGCTGCGGCGCTGAAGCGAGAAAGGCTCGTTGAAAGGGCTGGTCATGATCGGGTTCTCCTGGGTTGACGGGGGCAAGGTTCAAAAGGGCGCAGGTTCAAAGAGAAGGTATCCACCAGTCGCGGCCGCGCGGCGTCTCGACATATTCGGGCCAACGGAACTGGATGGGCGGGTCGTAGTCGCAGAGCGGAGCGAGCCAGCGGTCGCCGCCGACGCCTCCGCCGGTGCGGGTCTCGAACTCGGCCCTGGCGGCGGCGCGCGCGGCGGGGTCTTCGAGAATGCGCAGGCCCGCATGCGCCAGCACCTTCGCAGCCGTCGTCACCATGGGGTCGATGGTCTCGGGGATGCCGCCGAGCGCATTCATCGCCCAGGCCGGATAGCGAAATCCATTGGGGCCCTTGAGCGTGGGGCGGGCGATGTAGAAGCGGGCGAGCGGCGCGTGCCAGCTCATATCGGTGTAATCGTCGGACGTCGAATGCGTCTGCGACGGCGCGAGATCCCGCCTCAGGATCGCCTCGGCCTCCTCGGGATCGATCAGCCGCTCGCATTCGTCGAGAAAGGGATTATCCATCGGCTCGACGCCGCAATTCTTCTGCACGGCGCGAGCGATCTCGCGCGCCTGCTCGTCCCACTGCGGGGCGCCGACAGACTTTATCGTCTCCCACACCGTTCCGGCCAAAGCCAGATTGGGCAGGCCGGGGCGCGATTTGCACACCCAGTGACGCTCGACCCGGCAGCCGGACATCTTTGCCGCCGCCTCGGCGTTGCGGTCGAGCACGGCGATCACCTGCTCGGCCATGTCGATCGTGGGCATGCGCAGCATGTACTGGATCTCGGCGAGGCCGGCCGGCAGATTGTCGGCCGTCGCCTGTCCGGCTGTGAGAATCGCTTCGGAGACCGACCAGCCGCCCATATGCGGCAGCATGGATTCGCGCAGGCCTTTGGAGGACATATACATCAGCATCAGCGCGTCATTGGCGCCCGGCGCGCGGACGGCGGAATGCGCCTGCGGGATCGGCGCGCCGTCGGAACGGCCCCAGCCTTCCGGCTCGTCGCAGAGGAAGCGATAGATCATCGAATAGGCGGCGCCGCAATGCGTCTCCAGCCGCACCGTGTTGCACATCGGCAGCATATAGAACGGGTGGAAGGACAGCATGGCGTCGAGACCGTCGTAATAGCCCCTGGCGGCATGGATGGGCTTGGAGCCGCGCACCTTTTCGGCCGGCTCGCCGGTGAAGCGCAGCGTTCCCTTGATGTCATGCCGCTCCATCGCCGATTTGATCGCGAGAAGCGCAGCCAGACCCGCCGTGCCCAGGCCGGAATGCGGATCGGTATGCCCGCCGGCATGAACGCTCAGGCCCTCGCGCGGCCGCTTCTCGACCGACGCCGCCTGGCAATTGCCGGGCACCGCGTCATATTCGGCGTAGAGCCCCAGCGAGGGGCCGGGGCCATTGCTCCATTGCGCAGCAAACGCGGTCGGCATGCCGGCGGAGCCTTCCTCGACGGAAAAGCCATGCGCACGAAGCGTCTTCACATACCATTCGGCGGAGCGATATTCGCGCCAGGCCGTCTCGCCGAAGTCGAAGATCGTCGACGTCCAGGTCGAACGCGTCGACGCCGTCGCATCGATCTGGGCTAGGGCGTGGGCTTGCGCCGCCGTGTCGGCCATGGCCGCTTCTCCTTGGGAAATTCGTCGATGGGCACTACAGCGCAACTCGCTTATTCGAAAAAGTGAATTGTTTTCCGGCCTCATGCAAATTCGGTTCACCATTGCCCAAGATTTGGCTAGCCTTGGGGCATCATGGGAGATCGATCATGACCCGCATTCCCTCTACGCAGGCGCTACGCGCGTTGGAAAGCTTCGCCCGCCACGGCTCCGTCTGGAAGGCGGCCGACGAGCTCAACCTCACACGGTCGGCGGTGAGCCACCAATTGCGGCTGCTCGAACGCGATCTCGGCTTTCAACTCCTCAACCGCATCGGCACGAAGGTCGAGCTGACCGAGCAGGGCCTGGGTTACGCGCTGGATGTGCGCAAGGCGCTGACCACCATCGCCGGCTCTGCGGCGCGCCACGCCAATCGCGGCGTCACCGGCTCGGTGAAAGTCTCCTGCCCTCCCGGCTTCGCTTCCAGCTGGCTCTGCGCCCAGGTGGGCGGCTTCAAGGACATCCATCCCGACGTTCGCCTGTCCATCACCACGCCCGGCCGCCTCGACGACGTCTCCAATCCCGACGTCGACGTGTTCATCGCCTTCGGCCATGGCCATTGGCCGGATATGCAGGTGGAGCTGCTGGCGGAGGTGGAGTTTACGCCGCTCTGCAGCCCGGTTCTCCTCAACAAGGGCGCCGCCCTGTCGGGTCCGGCGGATATCGGCAAGCTGACCCTGCTGCATCTCGTCGACCACGAGGATTGGGAATTGTGGCTGACGCAGGCGGGGCTGGACAGGTCGCTGGCGCAGAGCGGCATCCTCTTCTCCGACATGAACCTCGTCTATGCCGCCGCCATGGCGGGACAAGGCGTGGCGATGGGCGATGAATTCATTTGCCGCAGCGCAATGGATCTCGGCCATCTGGTCCGCCCCTTCGACCTCAACATCCAGTCGAGCCGCGCCTATTACCTCGTCGTTTCCGAAGCCAAAGCCGACAATCAGACCGTCGCCGCCTTTTCGTCCTGGTTGAAATCGGAGGTGATGAAAAATGATGCAGCGCAGCGAAGGCTGTGGGGCGCCGATCGCATTATAGGTGAATGAAATTTGTCGGTAGGGCGAAAAGATTTCGTTTGTGCAAGCGCCGCATCACCCATAGGCTCCCCAAAAAAAGGGAACAGCGATGCAGACTGCGAGACGGGCGGCAGAACTTTCCGCTCAAGGAATCGGGAAGACTTACGGTGATTTCAAAGCGCTCGACGATGTGTCCTTGACCATCGGGCGCGGAGAATTCCTGACGCTGCTGGGTCCTTCGGGCTCGGGCAAGACGACGTTCCTGATGATCCTCGCCGGCTTCGTCGAGGCGAGTTCTGGAACGCTGACGCGCGACGGCGTCGACATCACCCGTCTTCCCGCAGAAAAGCGCGGCTTCGGCATGGTGTTTCAGGGCTATGCGCTGTTTCCCCATATGTCGGTCGAGAAGAACATCGCCTTCCCTCTGCAGGTTCAGGGCCGGAGCGGCTCGGAAATCAAGGCCCGCGTCGACCAGATGATCGACACCGTCGGCCTGCGCGGCCACGAGAAAAAGCGTCCTGCGGATCTCTCGGGCGGGCAGCAGCAGCGCGTGGCGCTCGCACGCGCGCTCGCCTTCGAACCGTCCGTTCTCCTGCTCGACGAACCTTTCTCGGCGCTCGACAAGAATTTGCGCGGCTCGATGCAGGAGGAGATGCGCCGGCTGCACAAGGAAACCGGCACCACCTTCGTCTTCGTGACGCATGACCAGACGGAAGCGCTGGCGCTGTCGACCCGGGTCGCGATCTTCAACCATGGACAATTGCAGCAGGTGGCGCCGCCGCGCGAGATCTACGACCGGCCCGCCAACCGTTTCGTCGCCGAATTCCTCGGCGACATCAACATTCTCCCGGTCACCGACGCCATCTTCAGCGGCGACGGCTATGTGGCGCGCTGCGCCGGCGAAATCGTCCGCCTGGCGCCCGACGCCGGCGCTTTGTCGAACACCATCGCCGTCAGGCCGGAATATATCTCCCTGACGCAGACGCGGGAAACGCAGGGCAACGCCCTGCCGGTGACCATCACGTCTTCGACCTATCTCGGCGGCGTCACCCGCTTTTCCACCGTGACCGGCGACGGCGCGACGCTCGTCGCGGAATTGCCGACCCATCTGACGCCAGCCGATTTCGCGCCCGGAGCCCGCGCCTTCGCGGGCTGGCCGGAAGAGCGCGGCTATTTTCTCTGAGTTTCCGGCCGGGCCCGAGCGGCCCGAGGGAATGCGCCTGCCAGAACCATAAAACAGAGGTGAACGACATGACTGATAAATTCGAAAGAGATTGCCTGGACATATTGGAAGCCAAAGCCGCGCGGGGGGAGATTTCGCGCCGCCGCTTTACCCAGATCGCCGCCTTCCTGCTGGCAGGCGCGCCGCTCGCGCTGCGGGCCAAGGGCGCTGAAGCGGCCGCCAACGAACTGGTCTTCGTCAACTGGGGCGGCGACGCCGGCACGGCCTATGACGCCGCCTACGGGCAGCCTTTCCTGATGGAAGCGGGCGTCACCGTGAAGCAGGACGGCTCCGGCCCGACCGAAGGCGCGATCGAAGCGCAGGTCAAGGGCGGCAAGCCGAGCTGGGACATCGTCGACGTCGATCCCTTCTCCGCCGAAGCGCTCGGCAAGAAGGGCATGATGGAAGAGATCGACTATGCGATCGTCGACAAGAACAAGATGCGCCCCGGCTTCGGCTGGAAATATGCGGCCTCGACCTATTTCTTCTCCTACATCATCGCCTATGACGCCTCGAAATTCGGCGACAAGGTCCCGACCGGCATGGCCGACTTCTTCGACGTCGAGAAATTTCCCGGCAAGCGCTCGCTCTACAAATGGGGCGCCGGCATGTGGGAAGCAGCCCTCCTCGCCGACGGCGTGACGCCCGACAAGCTCTACCCGCTCGATCTCGATCGCGCTCACAAGAAGCTCGCGGCCTTCAAGGACAATGTCGTTTCCTATTGGGGCGGCGGCGCCGAAAGCCAGTCTGTGCTGCTGAACGGCGAAGCGTCCATGGCGCTGATCTGGTCGACCCGCGCCGGCCTGATCGAACAGGATTCCGGCGGCTCGATCAAGTTCGTCTGGGACCAGGGCCTGATCTCGCCCGGCGCCATGGGCGTGGTGAAGGGCAATCCAGGCGGCAAGGACACCGCCATGAAGTTCATCGCCTCCGCCCAGGATCCGGAAAAGCAGATCGTCATGTTCGACATGCTCGGCCAGGGCCCGGCCAACCCGGCGGCCGACGAACTGGTCGCCGAGGACAAGAAGCGCCTCAACCCGGTCGATCCCGAAAACATGAAGAAGCAGATCGCGCTCGACATGGGCTGGTACGAAACCAATTACGGTCCGGCGCTTGACGCCTACACCAAGATTATTTCGGCCTGACGTCGGCGGCTCGCCCCTCATCCCCCTGCCGGGACCTTCTCCCCGCAGGCGGGAAGAAGGGAGATGAAGCGCCTGCATAGCCAAATCGTCCTTCTCCCCGCGCGCGGGGAGAAGGTGGCGGCAGCCGGATGAGGGGCCGTCATCAACATTTCCCAAGTCCCGGACCCAGCCCCATGCCGCACAGTCTCAAGCCTTTCGTCCTAATCGGCCCGCTGATACTGTTCCTGGCGGCGGCCTATGTAATGCCGTTTCTCGGCGTGCTGGAATGGAGCGTGACCCTTCCGGAGCCGGGTCTTCAGAACTATGCCGCCGCTGCGACCGATCCCTTGATCCTGTCGGTGATGGTGCGCACCTTCCGCATTTGCCTGATCGTCACTCTGGTCGCCGTCACCGCGGCTTATGCGATCAGCTATATCTGGGTGCGCGGCACGCCCGGTCAGCGGCTGGCGATGGAGCTCTGCATCCTCATTCCGTTCTGGATCTCGGTCCTGACCCGCGCCTTCGGCTGGGTGGCGCTGCTTTCCAATCGCGGATTGCTCAACACCTGGCTTACCCAACTCGGCGTCATTTCCGAACCGCTGACCATGGTGCGCAACGAATTTGGCGTCGTGCTCGGCATGGCGCATTTCCTCATTCCCTTCGCCGTTTTCCCGATCGCCTCGGCCATGCGCAATCTCGACGAACGCGTGCTGCTCGCCGCGCGCGGCATGGGCGCGACGCCGAGACGGGTGTTCTGGCAGGTCTATCTGCCGATGACAGGCGCCGGCATTCTCGGCGCGGCCATCCTCACCTTCGTCTTCGCGCTCGGCTTTTTCATCACGCCCGCGATCCTCGGCGGCGGCCGCTCCGTGATGGCGGCGGAACTCATCTATCTCCGCATTTTCCAGAGCCCCGACTGGGGATTGGGCGCGGCGATCAGCGTGTTGATGATGATCGTCGTCGGCCTGCTGCTGTCCCTGCTGATGCGCTATGCGCGCCCCAGCGGCATGCTCAAGTGAGGTCGCGCCATGTATAAGCCTTCAACCCTCGCCGTCATCGCCGCCGCCTTCGTCGCGATCTTTCTGCTGATGCCGCTGATCGCGGTCGCGCCGGTGTCCTTCACCCCTGCCCGCTTCCTGTCGATGCCGAGCGGCGTCTGGTCGCTCAGGCATTACCAGGCGCTCGTCACCAATCCGGCATGGGCTCAGGCAGCCTGGCTGTCGCTCACCATCGCGCTGATGAGCACGGCCTTCGCGACCGCGATGGCGCTCGCCTTCGCGCTCGGCGTCTGGATGTTCCGCCCGTGGTTCTCCAGCATCCTGATCGGTTTCGTGCTGATACCGATGGTGGCGCCGCCGGTCGTCTCGGCCATCACGCTGTATTTCTTCCTGACTTCGCTGTCGAAACTCAACGACTGGATCGGCTATGACACGCCGCTCGGCGTGGCGCTGGCCCATGCCGTGATGATCGCGCCCTATGGCGTGGTGCTGATCCTGGTGGCGCTGTCGCAGGTCGACCGGCGCATCGATTTGGCAGCGCGCGGTTTCGGCGCCGGCGTGTTCACGCGCGTCTTCAAAGTCATTCTGCCGAATATCCGCTTCGGCGTGATCACCGCCGCCTTCATGGGTTTCGTTCTCTCCTGGGAAGAGATCGGGGTTACGCTGTTCATCACCTCGGTCAACGCCGTCACCCTGCCGCGCATGATGTGGATGGGCCTGCGCGACAATATCGACCCCGCCATCGCCGCGATCTCGGTGATCCTCATCGTGCTGGTGGTGATCGGCGTGCTGGTGAAGACGGTCCTGTCGAGCGGCGACAAAAAGCCCGCCGCCTGACTTGCCGTCGCCGTGAAATTATACAATTGTAGAATAACAGACTCGCAGCAAGGGAGCGCGACGTGATCAGCACGGGCATGTATCTCACCAGGCTTCTGGAAGCCTATGGCGTCGACACGGTGTTCGGCATTCCGGGCGTGCATACGGTGGAGCTCTATCGCGGCCTCGCCGGCAGTTCGATCACCCACATCACCCCCCGGCACGAACAGGGCGCCGGCTTCATGGCCGACGGTTACGCCCGCGTCTCGGGCAAGCCGGGCGTCTGCTTCATCATCACCGGCCCGGGCATGACCAATATCGTCACCGCCATGGGCCAGGCCTATGGCGATTCCATCCCCATGCTGGTGATCTCGACCGTCAACAGCCACGGCCGCATGGGTTCTGGCGAAGGCTGGCTGCATGAATTGCCGAACCAGCGGGCGCTGGTCGAAAACGTCGCCGCCTTCAGCTACACCGTCAACCGGCCCGAGGAACTCGCCCCGGCGCTGGCCCGCGCTTTCGCCGTCTTCGACAGCGCCCGGCCCCGCCCCGTGCATATCGAACTGCCGATCAATGTGATGCTGGCCTCCGCCGAACATCTGACCGTTCCCCGCTCCATCCCACGCCTCAGCCGCCCCGAAGCGAAATCCGATGACATCGCCGCCGCTGCGGAGTTGCTGAACGCCGCAAAAAGCCCCGTGATACTCGCCGGCGGCGGCGCCGTGTGCGCAGCCGAGGAAATACGCTCGCTCGCCGAAATGCTCGATGCCCCGGTGGTCATGACCACCAACGCCCGCGGTCTTCTGCCCGTCGGCCATCCCCTCGCCGTGTCGCTCTCGGCGAGCTATTCCGCCACGCGGCAGATGATCGAGGCCTCCGACCTGGTGCTGGCCATCGGCACCGAATTCGGCCCGACCGATTACGACATGTATGAGGACGGCTTCTTCACGATACCGGGCCGCCTGATCCGCGTCGACATCGACCCGACCCAGATCATGCGCACCATCCTGCCCGAAATCGGCATCGTCGCCGACAGCGCCGAAGCCGCCAGCCACTTGGCCGCCCTCGTCGAGCCCGCATCGCGCGACGGCTCTGCCCGCGCGGCCCATGTCGCCTCCAATCCCAACCAGGATGTCTCGCCGCAGATGCTCGGCGATCTCAGGATCCTCGAGACCATCCGCGACCGGCTCCCCGACGCCATCTTCGTCGGCGATTCCACCCAGCTCGTCTATGCCGGCAATCTCGGTTTCGCTTCGGCGGCGCCCGGCTCCTGGTTCAACTCGGCCACCGGTTACGGCACGCTCGGCTACGGCCTGCCGGCCGCCATCGGCGCCAAGCGCGCGGCCCCGGAACGCCCGGTCATCGCGCTCGCCGGCGACGGCGGCGTGCAATTCGCCATCGCCGAAATGGCCTCCGCCATGGAAGCGCGCCTGCCGATCACCCTGCTGCTCTACGACAACAAGGGCTATGGCGAGATCAAGTCCTATATGGTGTCGCAGAACATCCCGCCGCTGGGCGTCGATCTGTTCACCCCGGATTTCCTCGCGCTCGGCCAGGCCTATGGCTGGGAGACCGCCCGCGCCGACACGCTCGACGATCTCTTCGACCTCGTCGAAGCCGCCGCCAGGAACACCGAGCCGACGCTGGTTCTGTTTGGCCCGGAGGTGCGGGATCAGGCGATGAAGGCGATCGCATAAAACACGCCTCCCCAACCCCTCCCCACAAGGGGGAGGGGCTAGCCTGGCCGAAACTGTCTCACCAATTGCTGCCGGCTTTGCATTAAGGGTTGTAGGACGACTGAGAGCACGGCAGGTTAAGCCCCTCCCCTTGTGGGAGGGGTTGGGGAGGGAACAAAAGTTGACAAGGAAGAACAGCATGACCCAGTTCAACCAACCCCTCGGCGGCAATGAGATGCCGCGCTTCGGCGGCCCCTCGACCATGATGCGCCTGCCCACGCAAGCCACGGCCGAAGGCCTCGATGTCTGCTTCGTCGGAATACCGCTCGACATCGGCGCGTCCAACCGCTCCGGCACGCGGCTCGGGCCGCGCCAGATCCGCCAGGAAAGCTGCATGATCCGGCCCTACAATATGGCGACCGGCGCAGCCCCCTTCGACAGTCTGCAGGTGGCCGATATCGGCGATGTCGCCATCAACACCTTCGACCTCAAGAAGACGGTGGACATCATCACCGCAGCCTATGACGAGATCCTCAGTCATGACTGCATCCCGCTAACGCTGGGCGGCGATCATACGCTGACCTATCCAATCCTCCGCGCCATCGCCAAGAAACACGGCCCTGTGGCGCTGATCCATATCGACGCCCATGCCGACATCAATGACGAGATGTTCGGCGAGAAGATCGCCCATGGCACGCCCTTCCGCCGCGCCTATGACGACGGCCTGCTGATCAACGACAAGGTCTTCCAGATCGGCCTGCGCGGCTCCGGCTATTCGCCCGACGATTTCAACTGGGGCCGCTCCAAGGGCTGGACGGTGGTGCAGGCCGAGGATTGCTGGGGCAAATCCATGACGCCGCTGATGGCCGATGTCAGGGCCAAGATCGGCGACGCGCCCGTCTATTTCACCTATGACATCGACAGCCTCGACCCCGCTTTCGCGCCGGGCACCGGCACGGTCGAAGTCGGCGGGCTGACCACCTGGCAGGCGCTGGAAATCGTCCGCGGCGCAGCCGGTCTCAACATTGTCGGCGGCGATTTGGTCGAGGTCTCCCCGCCTTTCGACCCCTCGGGCAACACCGCGCTGATCGGCGCCAATATCCTCTATGAAATGCTCTGCGTTCTGCCGGGCGTGAAAAGGATAGTCTGATGTCTGCTGCCCAGAACCGCGAACAGACTGTCCGCGCGCTGATCGCGGCGCTGGATGAATATCTCGGCCGTTTCGATAGCGTGGGCGTCGCAGACGTCCGCGCCGGCATCGGCCGTTTCCGCGGCGGGCCGGTGCGGGAAAAGACGCCGCATCGCATCGCCGCCGTCGATCACGTCGACGTAGCGCTCGACTGGATGACCGCCAACGGAGAGGCGCCGCTTGCCGGCGCTATCCGCGCCGCCATGCCCTATCTCGACTGGCGCGCCTATGATCCCTATCCGCGTGAGATCATCGGCGAGACCTACGCGACCAATCATTGCGCGACGATCCTGATCGGCGAACATGGGCTGATCCAGGCGGAGGATTTCGATCTCGGCCTTTTCGGCTTTGGCCCCAACATTCTCTACCGCGATCACAAACACGCCGCCCCAGAGCTCTACGCGCCCTTTACCGGCCCGAACGGTTGGCGATTTCAGCCCGGCGACCCGCTTGATTGGCGGCCGGCGCATGAGCCCGTCTGGAACGAAGCCTGGGCTCCGCATGCTTTTCGTTCCGGAAATGTTCCATTTCTCTGCGTCTATGGCTGGACGAAGGATGTGAACATCCCGGCGGAAATGATCCTTTGTGACGATTGGGCCGCTGTCGAAGCGGAAAACCAGCCTCTATCCACCTGAAATGACCAGGAACTCCTCGATGAATTTGCTTTTGGCAAGCGGGAATTGCCGCTTGCTTTCCCCCGTTGCATTGCACAAACTCTTGTTCAAACAAGGGGAACAACCGCGCTTATGTCGATCAAGGCCAGCATCTATCATCTCACGCATTACACATACGACAATCCAGTTGTCCTGAGCCCGCAGATCATCCGTCTCAAACCGGCGGCGCATTCCAAGACCAAGGTGCTCAGCCATTCGCTGAAAGTCACGCCGTCCAATCATTTCGTCAATCTGCAGCAGGATCCCTACGGCAATTACCTCGCCCGCTTCGTCTTCCCGGAACCGGTGACGGAACTGAAGATCGAGGTCGATCTCGTCGCCGACATGACCGTCTACAATCCGTTCGACTTTTTCGTCGAGGAATCGGCGCAGGCTTGGCCGTTCGACTATTCCGAGGATCTCGTCGAAGACCTGTCGATCTACCGCAAGCCGGAGCCGACTGGCCCGCTTCTCGACGCCTTCCTGAAAACGCTCGATCGGACGGAAGGCCAGCACACCGTCGACATGGTGGTGGCGCTGAATGCGCGGCTCCAGCAGGAAATCGGCTATGTCATCCGCATGGAGCCCGGCGTTCAGGAGCCGGAGGAAACGCTGAAGACCCGTAAAGGCTCCTGTCGCGACACCGGCTGGCTCCTGGTGCAGATCCTGCGCCATCTCGGCTTCGCCGCCCGCTTCGTCTCGGGCTACCTGATCCAGCTCGCGCCCGACATCAAGGCGCTTGACGGACCTTCGGGAACGGAGGTCGACTTCACCGATCTGCACGCCTGGTGCGAAGTCTATATTCCCGGCGCCGGCTGGGTAGGCCTTGATCCCACATCAGGTCTGCTGACGGGCGAAAGTCATATTCCGCTCGCCGCCACCCCGCATTTCAAGAATGCCGCCCCCATCACCGGCGGCTATTTCGGCAAGGCGGAGACGGAATTCGCCTTTGACATGACCGTGACGCGCGTTTCCGAACATCCGCGCATCACCAAGCCTTTCCCGCAAGACAGCTGGGAAAAGCTCGACGAACTCGGCGAAGAGGTCGACGCCTATCTCAAGGCCGAGGATGTCAGGCTCACCATGGGCGGCGAGCCGACCTTCGTCTCCATCGACGACTTCCAGGCGGAGGAATGGAACACCGGCGCGGTCGGACCGATGAAGCGCGGCCTCGCCGATACGCTGATCCGCCGCCTGCGCGACCGCTTCGCCCCAGGCGGCTTCCTGCATTACGGGCAGGGCAAATGGTATCCCGGCGAAAGTCTGCCGCGCTGGACCTTCTCGCTCTATTGGCGCCGCGACGGATTGCCGATCTGGAACGACCCGGGCCTGATCGCCATCGAGACGCGCGATCACCAGATCACGCATGAGGATGCGGGTCGGCTGCTGCAGGCCATCGCCGTTGAACTCGACATCAAGACCGACAATGTCGTGGCTGCCTATGAGGACCCGGCCGAATGGATCGTTCGCGAGGCCCGTTTGCCGGAAAATGTTGATCCGTCCAATTCCAAGCTCAAAGATCCCGAAGAGCGCAGCCGCATCGCCAAGGTGTTTTCCAATGGCCTGACGACGCCGGCGGGTTATGTCCTGCCGGTTCAGGCCTGGCAGGGCCGCGTCTCGGGCCGCACCTGGGTGTCGGAACAATGGCGCACGCGGCGTGGTCGGCTCTATCTTGTGCCAGGCGACTCCCCCGTCGGCTTCCGCCTGCCGCTCAATTCCCTGCCCTATGTCTCGCCCTCCTGGTATCCCTATATCAATCCCACCGATCCGATGATCGAGAAGCCGCCTTTGCCGGATTTCTCGACCGAAAAGGGCCGGGTGATGCACGAGCATTCCTTTCAGCGCGACATCGCTTTGCGCGACCGCCCGGTCGGCCAGTCCTATGAGGAAATCGGCGGTCGTGTGCGCACCGCGATCTCGGTGGAAGTGCGCGACGGCCGCGTCTGCGTCTTCATGCCGCCGACCGCGACGCTCGAGGAATATCTCGATCTCGTCGCCTCGGCCGAACGCGCCGCGGCGGCCCTGAAGCTGCCCGTCCATATCGAGGGCTACACCCCGCCGCATGACGAGCGCCTGAATGTCATCCGCGTCGCCCCCGATCCGGGGGTGATTGAGGTCAATATCCATCCGGCCCACAACTGGAAGGACTGCGTCAACATCACCACCGCCGTCTATGAGGAAGCGCGGCTCTGCCGCCTCGGCGCCGAAAAGTTCATGATCGACGGCCGCCACACCGGCACCGGCGGCGGCAATCACGTTGTGGTCGGCGGCTCCACGCCCTATGACAGCCCGTTCCTGCGCCGCCCGGACCTGCTCAAGAGCATCGTGCTCTATTGGCAGCGCCATCCGTCGCTGTCCTACCTGTTCTCAGGCCTTTTCATCGGCCCGACCAGCCAGGCGCCACGCATCGACGAGGCGCGCCATGACGGGCTCTATGAGCTGGAAATCGCGCTCGCGCAGGTGCCCGCGCCCGGCAAGGGCATACCGCCCCTGCCCTGGCTCGTGGACCGTCTGTTCCGCAATCTGCTCGTCGACACGTCGGGCAACACCCACCGGTCGGAAGTCTGCATCGACAAGCTGTTTTCGCCTGACGGCCCGACAGGCCGGCTGGGGCTGGTCGAATTCCGCGGTTTCGAAATGCCGCCCGAGCCGCGCATGTCGCTCGCCCAGCAATTGCTGATCCGCGCCTTGATCGCCCGGTTCTGGAAAGCGCCGCTCGAGGGTGGTTTCACCCGCTGGGGCACGACGCTGCATGATCGTTTCATGCTGCCGCATTTCGTCTGGGCCGATTTCATGGACGTGCTCGCCGACCTTCGGCAGCATGGTTTCGATTTCCGCCCCGAATGGTTCGAAGCGCAGCTCGAATTCCGCTTCCCCTTCTATGGCGAAATCTCCTACGACGGCGCCCGCCTGGAACTCCGCCAGGCGCTGGAGCCCTGGCATGTGACAGGCGAGACCGGCGCGATCGGCGGCACGGCGCGCTTCGTCGATTCCTCCGTCGAGCGCCTGCAGGTCAAACTCGACACCGCCAATCCCGGACGCTTCGCTGTCGCCTGCAATGGACGGCCCGTGCCGTTGACGCAGACTCACGCGGGCGGCCCGGCAGTGGCCGGCGTGCGGTTCAAGGCCTGGCAGCCGGCAGCCGGGATCCATCCGGTTTTGCCGGTCAACACGCCGCTAACCTTTGACATTTATGATCAATGGACGGGGAAGGCGGTGGGCGGCTGCATTTATCATGTTGCCCATCCCGGTGGGCGCAACTATGAGACCTTCCCCGTCAATGGATATGAAGCGCAGGCCCGGCGGCTGGCGCGCTTCGAACCCTGGGGGCATACGGCCGGTCTCTATCAGCTCTGGCCCGAGCAACCTCATCCCGAGTTCCCGTTGACGCTGGATCTCAGAAGGCCGCCAGGAGTCTGAATTGGCAAGAATTGAAGCGAGCGGCAGGAAGGACGACAAAGCCTTGGCGGACCGCGCTTTCGACTACAAGCCGATCGCCGGCGCCCCGGACGAGATGCTGGGACCGGACGGGAAAGTGCGCCCGGTCTGGCGTCACTTCGTCGAATCGCTTTCCCGCATGCCGGAGGCTGAGCTTGAGCGCCGTCTCGACAAGGCCGACCGCTATCTCCGCGACGCCGGCGTTTTCTATCGCGCCTATGGCGGCGCGCCCAATGCCGAACGCTCCTGGCCGCTTAGCCATGTTCCCGTGCTGGTCGACGCCCGCGAATGGGAAAATCTCGCCGAGGGACTGATCCAGCGCGCCGAACTGCTGGAACTTATCGCCGCCGACGTCTATTCCGACAACAGGCTTGTGCAGGAGGGTTTCCTGCCGCCGGGCCTGATCGCCGGCAATCCGGAATACCTTCGCCCTGTGGCCGGGCTGAAGCCGGTCAGCGGTCACTATTTGCATTTCGTCGCCTTCGAGATTGGCCGTGGCCCCGACGGCAATTGGTGGGTGCTCGCCGATCGTACGCAGGCGCCCTCGGGCGCCGGCTTTGCGCTCGAAAACCGCGTCGCCACCACCCGCGCCTTTTCCGACATCTATGCCGAAACCCATGTCCATCGCCTCGCCTCTTTCTTCGGAGCGTTCCGAGATGAGTTGCAGAGCTACAAGAAAAACGCCGACGATCGCATCGCCATCCTGACCCCGGGCCCGGCCAACGAAACCTATTTCGAACATTCCTACATCGCCCGCTATCTCGGCTTCATGCTGCTGGAAGGCGAAGACCTGACGGTGGTCGACGGTCAGGTGATGGTGCGCACCGTCGCCGGCCTTAAGCCGGTCAGCGTGTTATGGCGCCGCCTCGACGCCAGCTATGCCGACCCGCTCGAATTGAACCAGCATTCGCAGATCGGCACGCCGGGCCTGACCCAGGCGCTGCGCGCCGAGACCGTGACCATCGTCAACGCGCTCGGCGCCGGACTTTTGGAGACCCGCGCCTTCCTCGCCTTCATGCCCGCCATCTGTCGACGCCTGCTGAACGAGGATCTGAAACTGCCGTCGATCGCCACCTGGTGGTGCGGACAGAAAAAAGAGCGTGAGCATGTGGCGCGCAATCTCGACAAGATGGTGATTGGTCCGGCCTATTCCCGCCTGCCATTTTTCGACGACGCCGGCGAATCCAAACCCGGCCGCCTGCTGCGCGAAAAAGATCCGGAAATCCTGAAAACGCTCGCCGAGCGCGGCGGCCGCCTGGTCGGACAGGAAATCGTCAAGCTTTCGACCACACCCGCCTTCGTCGATGGCAAGCTCGCGCCCCGGCCGATGAGCCTGCGCGTCTTCGCCGCCCGCACCCGCGACGGATGGACCATCATGCCCGGCGGTTTCGCTCGCATCGGCGCCGGCGACGACGTGTCGGCCATCGCCATGCAGAAGGGCGGCTCGGTCGCCGATGTCTGGATCGTCTCCGACAGACCGGTGAAATGGTCCACGCTTCTGCCGTCGGAAGAGAATTTCACCCGCAACATGCCCGGCAGCCTGCCGAGCCGCGCAGCCGACAATCTGTTCTGGCTCGGCCGCTATATCGAGAGGGCGGAAGGAGCGCTGCGCATCCTGCGCGCCTGGCACGGCCGTTTCGCCGAATATGCCGACCGCAAGCAGCCGCTGCTTGCCAATGTCTCCGATTATCTGGCCGCGCTCGACATCGACACGGAAGAGGTTGTGCCCGAAAGCCTGCTGATGAATATTTCGAGCGCGCTCTATTCGGCGTCGAACATCCGCGACCGCTTTTCGCCCGATGGCTGGCTGGCGCTCAACGATCTCTCCAAGACCGCGCGCGAGTTCCGCGAAAAGATCCAGCCCGGCGACGACGCCACCAGTGCCATGACCGTTCTCTTGCGCAAGCTCGCCGGTTTCGCCGGTCTCGTGCATGAAAACATGTACCGCTTCACCGGCTGGCGCTTCCTGTCGATCGGCCGCTATCTCGAACGCGGCCTGCACATGTCCCGCCTGCTAGGCCATCTGTCGGGACCGGATGCGCCCGACGGCGCGCTCGACATGCTGATCGAGATCGGCGACAGCGTCATGACCCATCGCCGTCGCTACAATGTCGCCACCGCCCGGATGACGGTGACCGATCTCTTGGCGCTCGATCCGCTGAATCCGCGTTCGGTGCTCTATCAGCTCAACGAGATCAAAACCGAAGTCGAGCAATTGCCGAACGCCATCGTCAACGGCCAGATGTCGCCGGTGCACCGCGAGGCGCTCAGGCTCTATTCGACTCTCGCATTGATGACGCCGGAAAGCATGTCCGACGACGTATACAGTCGTCTCGAACGGGAAATGGAAACCTTTTCCGACCTTCTCGCCCGCACCTATATCGGCTAGGCTCCGCCATGCTTTACGACATTACGATGAAGATCGGCTATCTCTACGAGGTCCCGGCCAGCGGCGCCCGCCACATGGTGCGCGTTCTTCCGCTGACGCTCGGGCCTTGTCAGCGGCTGATCGCCGGCACGATCAGCTTCGCCCCTCAGCCGGAGGAGCGCTCCGACTTCGTCGACTTCTTCAAGAATCCCGCCGTCGCAGTCAGCTTCCGTCGACCGCATGACAAGATGGAGATCCGGTTGCAGGCGCGCGTACAGGTCGAGAACCTGCCGCCGCAGGCGGATTTTTCGCCGACGGTCGCCAAGCTCGGTTCGGAGATCTCCGACTGCTGGTCGGTGGATGCCGATGCCCCGCATCATTTTCTCAACGACAGCCCGCGGCTCGGACCTGCGCCCGAGATCGCCGCCTGGGCGAAAAACATCGTCAAGCCGGAGATGTCGATCCGCGAAGCCGCGACGGCTTTGTGCAAACGCATCTATCAGGAGTTCAAATATCTGCCCGGCGCGACCAAGGTGGACACGCCTGCGAAGGAAGCCTTCAGGCTGAAGAAAGGCGTCTGCCAGGATTTCGCCCATGTCATGATCGTCGCGCTGCGTTCGCTCGGCGTGCCCGCCGGTTATGTCAGCGGCTTCCTGCGCACCATCCCGCCGCCCGGCAAGGAGCGGCTCGAAGGCGCCGACGCCATGCATGCCTGGGTGCGCGTCTGGTGCGGGCGGGCGACCGGCTGGATGGAATGGGATCCGACCAACGACATCATGGCGGGCTCGGATCATATCCGCGTCGGTTTCGGCCGCGATTACGCCGATGTCGCCCCCGTCATCGGCGTGCTCAAGAGCTATGGCAGCCATTCGACGACGCAGGCCGTCGACGTGATTCCGGTCAAGACTTAACACCCTGTAAAGACCGGTAAAATTTGCCTTAAATCCGAGTTCGCCGGGAAACCTGACGACAAGACATCGCTGTTAACCTTCGCCGCATGTCCACTCCATGACGAGAGTAGCATGATGCGACTGAACGGTAGATGTTATACCGAATTACGCCGCCTGCTGAATGACAAGCGCGGCAATTTCTCGATTATGAGCGCCCTGATCCTGCCGGTGGGATTGGGCGCGGCGGGCCTCGCCATCGACGCCTCGCAACTGATCGCCAACAAGAACGCCCTGCAGGCCGCAGCCGACGCCGCGGCGCTTGCGACGGCTTCCGCGCTCGCCAAGCAAACGATCACGACCGATCAGGCCCAGGCCTTCGCGTTGGATTTCGTCAAGGGCCAGATGTCCAACCAGGCCAATGTCGACGAAGCGGAAGAGCAGAACAGAGAGTCAGACCTTGCTTCCTGCACTCATGTGAACGCGACGCAGACGACGACGGTCGGCACAGCCAAGAAATACAATGTCACGGTCACGACCTGCTACGACGTCGACTATTCCACCCTGTCGAACTTTCTCGGCCAGGACAGCGGGCGCATCACCGTCAGCGCATCGACCATGTCGACGACCGAAAGCAAGAACGCCTTGTCGATGTATCTGGTGCTCGACCGTTCGGGCTCGATGGCGGAATACACCAACACGGTTTCGGGCTCCTACACCTGCCGCTACGGCCGCAAGACCTATACCTGCTACACTTATTACGACAAGATCACCGCGCTTCGGAACGCCGCCAACAACCTGATGACGCAGCTGGGCGACGCAGACCCCGACACGGTCCTCGTCCGCACGGCGGCCGTGTCGTATAATTCCGCCATGCAGACGCCGGTCAATCTGGCCTGGGGCGAGAGCCGGACCAAAACCTATATAAACGCGCTGACCGCCACTGGCGGCACGGATTCGAGCGCCGCCCTCAAGACGGCCTATCAGGCGCTGAACGCCTCGACCGAGGACGCGGCGCATGCCGCCGTCAACGGCCAGACTCCCTCCAAATTCATCGTCTTCATGACCGACGGCGACAACAACTACACCTCCGCGGACACGACCACGAAACAATGGTGCGACGCCGCCCGGACCGCCGGCATCGAAGTCTATTCCGTGGCCTTCATGGCGCCGGATCGCGGCAAGGCGCTGCTCAATTACTGCGCCACCACCAGCGCGCATTATTTCTCCGCCGAGGACGCCGACGATCTCAACGCCGCCTTCGAATATATCGGCGAACGCGCCACGGAGACGGCGACTCGCCTGACCCAGTAGACCCGTTTTCTTTTGCCTGCCCCGCACGACTTGCCGCCGGCCCCGCGCCGGCGGTTTTTTTGTTTGTCGATCAACAGTTGATCTTGTCGTCGCGGAATGCCTATTATCGTCGAAACAACAAAGATGTTCGGCGGGGACAGACCGGCATCGCAAAGGGGAAACGCCAGATTGGGCAAGGTCGCATTGTCTGCAACAAATGCCAGGCCGAAGGGAACTTATGCGTCGCATGAACCCGCTCAGCTCATCGTCCCGTCACCTTCGATGCGCATAAAGGCTGCATCGACATTTCCAATTCGGTAGCGACATCGAGAAGACCATGACCATACATACTGAGACGTCCGAAATCCCCTTTCCGTCGCCGCGTCCGACCGATCCAGAAGCCCTCGCCAAGGACATCGTCGAACGACTGACCTACCGGATCGGCAAGGATGTGAAAGTCGCCAAGCCGCATGACTGGCTGACCGCCGCCATTCTGGTGATTCGCGACCGCATCATCGACCGCTGGATGGCCTCGACGCGCGAAACCTACGATTCCGGCGGCAAACGCGTCTATTATCTCTCGCTCGAATTCCTGATCGGCCGCCTGATGCGCGACGCCGTCTCGAACCTCGGCCTTATGGAGGAGTTGCGCGACGCGCTGAAGACGCTCGGCGTCGAGATCGACCTCGTCGCGGCGCTGGAGCCGGATGCGGCGCTCGGCAATGGCGGTCTCGGCCGCCTCGCCGCCTGCTTCATGGAATCCATGGCCACCACCGACATTCCCGCCTATGGCTACGGCATTCGCTATGTCCACGGCCTCTTCCGCCAGCAGATTGCCGACGGCTGGCAGGTGGAGTTGCCGGAAACCTGGCTCGCCCACGGCAATCCCTGGGAATTCGAGCGCCGCGAAAGCGCTTATGAAGTCGGCTTCGGCGGCCAGGTGGAATCCGTGCTCGCCCCCGATGGCGACGCCCGTTATGTCTGGAAGCCGGCCGAGCGCGTCATCGCGGTGGCCTGCGACACGCCGATCGTCGGCTGGCGCGGCAAGCGCGTCAACACGCTGCGCTTGTGGACCGCCCAGCCGATCGACCCGATCCTGCTCGACGCCTTCAACGCCGGCGACCATATCGGCGCGCTGCGCGAGAGCAACAAGGCCGAAAGCCTGGCGCGGGTGCTCTACCCCGCCGACGCCACCCCGGCGGGCCAGGAGCTGCGTCTTCGGCAGGAGTTTTTCTTCTCCTCCGCCTCGCTGCAGGACATTCTCCGCCGGCACCGCCAGCAATACAACACATTCGACAATCTGCCGGACAAAGTGTCGATCCAGCTCAACGACACCCATCCGGCCGTTTCCGTCGCCGAATTGATGCGTCTGCTCTGCGACGTGCACGGCTACGAATTCAACGCCGCCTGGGACCTGGTGCGCAACACGATCTCCTACACCAACCACACGCTGCTGCCGGAAGCGCTGGAAACCTGGCCGGTGCCGCTGTTCGAACGCCTGCTGCCGCGTCACATGCAGATCATCTACGGCATCAACGCGAAGATCCTGCTGGAAGCGCGCAAGGAGCGCAACTTCACCGACGCTCAGATCCGCTCGATCTCGCTGATCGACGAGGGCGGCGACCGTCGCGTGCGGATGGGCAATCTCGCCTTTGTCGGCTCGCATTCGATCAACGGCGTCTCGGCCCTTCATACCGACCTCATGAAGGTCACGGTGTTTTCGGATCTGCACAAGCTCTATCCGGAGCGGATCAACAACAAGACCAACGGCATCACGCCGCGTCGCTGGCTGCAGCAATGCAATCCCGATCTCACCAACCTGTTGCGCGAAACGATCGGCGACAAATTCCTCGACGAGACCGAGGCGTTGCAGGATCTCAATAAATTCGCCGAGGACGCCGAGTTCCAGAAAAGGTTCGCCGCCGTCAAGCGCGACAACAAGGCCCGTCTCGCCCAGTTGATCCAGAGCCGCATGGGCTTGAAGATCGACCCCTCGGCGATGTTCGACATCCAGGCCAAGCGCATCCACGAATACAAGCGCCAGCTCCTCAACATCATCGAAGCGGTGGCGCTGTACGACCAGATGCGCTCGCGCCCCGAGCTCGACTGGGTGCCGCGCGTGAAGATCTTCGCCGGCAAGGCGGCGCCGAGCTATCACAACGCCAAGCTGATCATCAAGCTGATCAACGACGTCGCCCGTGTCGTCAATTCCGATCCGGCCGTGCGCGGCCTGCTCAAGGTCGTCTTCGTGCCGAACTACAATGTCTCGCTCGCCGAGATGCTGGTGCCGGCCGCCGATCTCTCCGAGCAGATCTCGACGGCGGGCATGGAGGCCTCGGGCACCGGCAATATGAAGTTCGCGCTCAACGGCGCGCTGACCATCGGCACGCTCGACGGCGCCAATGTGGAAATGCGCGATTGCGTCGGTCCCGAGAACATCAAGATCTTCGGCATGACCGCCGAAGAAGTCGCCAAGGCGCGCGCCGACGGCCACAATCCCCGCGCCCTCATCGAAGGCTCCCGCGAATTGTCCCAGGCGCTGCACGCCATTTCGTCCGGCGTCTTTTCGCCGGATGATCCCGGCCGCTTTTCGAGCCTGGTGGATGGCCTCTATCAGCATGACTGGTTCATGGTGGCCGGCGATTTCGACGCCTATGCCGCCGCCCAACGCGATATGGACGAGCTCTGGACGGATGAGTCCGCCTGGTTCTCCACCGCGATCAAGAACACCGCCCGCATGGGCTGGTTCTCGTCGGATCGCACGATCCGGCAATACGCCAAGGAAATCTGGAGAGCGGGATGAGCCAAAAGGCGGGAACGGCCGGACGCAAGACAGGTTCTGGGGGAGGAGTTGCGAACGACCGGGCTGCGCCCGATGCTTCTGCGGAGGCGGGCTCCGGCGCGCCTGCGCCCGAGCGCGCGAAGGACAACAGGGATTTCCGCATCTTCAACGAGGAAGTCGCGGCCATCGTCAACGGCGTGCACGCCAACCCGTTCGCGGTGCTGGGCGTGCATGAATTCGGCAAGCAGTTCATCGCGCGAGCCTTCATCCCGGGCGCCGAAAGCGTGATCGCCTATACGCTCGGCGGCGATGTCGCGGGGGAAATTCCCCGCCGCGACGCCGCCGGCTTCTTCGAAGGCCCCGTCTCGATCAAGAGCCGGCAACCGCTGCGCTACCATGCCCAGAACGCGCTCGGCTCCTGGGACGTGGTCGATCCCTATGGCTTCGGCCCGGTGCTCGGCCCGCTCGACGACTTCTATCTGCGCGAGGGATCGCATCAGCGTCTGTTCGATCGGCTCGGCGCGCATCCGCTGCGTCATGAGGGAGCGGACGGCTTTCATTTCGCCGTCTGGGCGCCGAACGCCGCCCGCGTCTCCGTCGTCGGCAATTTCAACAATTGGGACGGTCGCCGCCATGTGATGCGCCACCGCGCCGACACCGGCGTCTGGGAAATCTTCATCCCCGGCATCGGCACGGGCGAAACCTACAAGTTCGAAATCCTCGCCAAGGACGGCGCGCTTCTGCCGCTCAAGGCCGATCCCTTTGCACGACGCTCGGAGCTGCGTCCGAAAAACGCCTCGGTGACGACGGGCGAAATGGCGCATGACTGGCAGGACGCCGCCCATCGCGCCTGGTGGTCGAGCGTCGACGCCCGGCGCCAGCCGATCTCCATCTACGAGGTCCACGCGGCCTCCTGGCGCCGCAAGGCCGACAACGAAATGATGAGCTGGGACGAGCTCGGCGACGCGCTGATCCCCTATTGCGTCGAGATGGGTTTCACCCATATCGAGTTCCTGCCGGTCACCGAACATCCTTTCGATCCGTCCTGGGGTTACCAGACCACCGGCCTGTTTTCGCCCTCGGCGCGTTTTGGCGAGCCTGAAGGTTTCGCGCGCTTCGTCGACGGCGCGCATAAAGTCGGCGTCAGCATTATCCTCGACTGGGTGCCGGCGCATTTTCCGACTGACGAATTCGGCCTGCGCGACTTCGACGGAACGGCGCTTTACGAGCATGCCGATCCGCGCCAGGGCTTCCATCCCGATTGGAACACCGCGATCTATAATTTTGGCCGCACGGAGGTCGCGAGCTTCCTCGTCAACTCGGCGCTCTATTGGGCGGAGAAGTTCCATATCGACGGGCTCCGCGTCGATGCGGTGGCTTCGATGCTCTATCTCGATTATTCGCGCAAAGACGGCGAGTGGGTGCCCAATCAATATGGCGGACGGGAAAATCTGGAAGCCGTGCAGTTCCTGCAGGAGATGAACAAGCAGCTTTACGGCTCGCATCACGGCATCATCACCATCGCCGAGGAATCCACCTCCTGGCCGAAGGTCTCCGCACCCGTGCATGATGGCGGCCTGGGCTTCGGCTTCAAGTGGAACATGGGCTTCATGCACGACACGCTGCAATATCTGGCCCGCGACCCGGTGCATCGCAAGCACCATCACAACGAGCTGACATTCGGCCTGCTCTACGCCTTCTCCGAGAATTTCGTGCTGCCGCTCAGCCATGACGAAGTGGTGCATGGCAAGGGTTCGCTGATCGCCAAGATGCCGGGCGACGATTGGCAGAAATTCGCCAACTTGCGCGCCTATTACGCCTTCATGTGGGGCTATCCCGGCAAGAAACTGTTGTTCATGGGCCAGGAATTCGCCCAATGGAGCGAGTGGTCGGAGGCGCGCGGTCTCGACTGGGGCCTGCTGGACTATCCCAGCCATGCCGGCATGCGCAATCTCGTGCGCGACCTCAACCATCTCTACAAGGACAAGCCGGCCCTGCACGCCCGCGATTGCGAGCCGGAAGGCTTCGAATGGCTGATGGCGGACGCGCATGAGCAATCCGTCTATGTCTGGCTGCGCAAGGCGCCGGGGGAGAAGCCGATCGCGGTCGTCACGAATTTCACGCCGGTGGTGCGGGAGAACTACCGGATACCGCTGCCGGAAACCGGCACGTGGCGGGAGATCATGAACACCGATTCCGAAGTCTATGGCGGCTCCGGAATCGGCAATATGGGCGCGGTTATCGCCGGGCCCGGGGAACTCGGACGGGCAGCGGCGCATTGCACGCTCCCGCCACTGGCCACACTGTGGCTGGAACTGGCAGACTGACGAAGCAATACGGGAGGACTTCAATATGGCGGAAAAACGCATTCAACCCCTGGCGCGCGACGCTATGGCCTATGTTCTCGCCGGCGGCCGCGGCAGCCGTCTCAAGGAATTGACGGACCGGCGCGCCAAGCCCGCCGTCTATTTCGGCGGCAAGACCCGCATCATCGACTTCGCTTTGTCGAACGCGCTGAATTCGGGCATCCGCCGCATCGGCGTCGCCACACAATACAAGGCGCATTCGCTGATCCGCCACCTGCAGCGCGGCTGGGACTTCTTCCGCCCCGAGCGTAACGAAAGCTTCGACATTCTGCCGGCTTCGCAGCGCGTGTCGGAGACACAGTGGTATGAAGGCACCGCCGACGCCGTCTATCAGAACATCGACATCATCGAGCCCTATAATCCGGAATACATGGTCATCCTCGCCGGCGACCACATCTACAAGATGGACTATGAGTTGATGCTGCGCCAGCACGTCAATTCCGGCGCCGACGTCACCATCGGCTGCCTGGAAGTGCCGCGCATGGAAGCCACCGGTTTCGGCGTCATGCATGTCGATCCCGAAGACGTGATCATCGACTTCATCGAAAAGCCCGCCGATCCGCCCGGCATTCCCGGCAACGAGGAATTCGCGCTGGCCTCGATGGGCATCTATGTCTTCCACACCAAGTTCCTGATGGATCTGCTGCGCCGCGACGCCGCCGATCCCAATTCCAGCCGCGATTTCGGCAAGGACCTGATCCCGTATATCGTCAAGCACGGCAAGGCGGTCGCCCATCGCTTCGCCGAATCCTGCGTCCGCGCCGAGACCGAGACGCATGCCTACTGGCGCGACGTCGGAACGGTCGACGCCTATTGGCAGGCCAATATCGACCTGACCGACATCGTGCCCGAACTCGACCTCTATGACGGCAACTGGCCGATCTGGACCTATTCGGAAATCACGCCGCCGGCGAAATTCGTCCATGACGAGGATGGCCGCCGCGGCGCCGCCGTATCGTCTCTGATCTCCGGAAACTGCATCGTCTCCGGCGCGTCCATCAACCGCACGCTGCTGTTCACCGGCTGCCGGGTGAACTCCTATTCGCAGCTCGACCACGCCGTGGTGCTGCCCGAGGTCACCGTGCATCGCAATGCGCGTCTGAAGAACTGCGTCGTCGACCGGGGCGTGATCATTCCGGACGGCCTGGTGGTCGGGGAAGATCCCGAGATCGACGCCCGCCGCTTCCGCCGCACCGAGAGCGGCATCTGCCTGATCACCCAGGCGATGATCGATCGTCTTGGCTGAGGCGCAGATGAAAGTCCTTTCGGTCGCTTCGGAAGTCTTTCCGCTCATCAAGACCGGCGGCCTGGCCGATGTCGCGGGCGCTCTGCCGCTCGCGCTGGCCCCTCTCGGCGTGGAGATGCGGACGCTGCTGCCCGGTTATCCCTCAGTGCTCGGCAAGATCGGCGACGCCGCGGTCGTCGCCGAACTGCCGAGCCTGATCGGCGCGCCGGCGCGCATCCTGTTCGTCCGTCATGCCGGGCTCGATCTCTACGTGCTCGACCAGCCACAATATTTCGATCGGCCGGGCGGGCCCTATACGGATGCGGGCGGTCGCGATCACGAGGACAATTGGCGGCGCTTCGCCGCGCTGTCGATGGCGGCCAACCGGCTGTGCAACGGGCTCGATCCGTCCTGGACGCCCGAACTTCTGCACGGCCATGACTGGCAGGCCGGTCTTGCGCCCGTCTACCTGAAATACAGCCCGGCCAGCGCCCGCGTGCCCTCGCTGATGACGATCCACAACATCGCCTTTCCCGGCCGCTTCTGGGGCGGGATCTTCGGCGGGCTCGAATTGCCGGAGGACGCCTATCACTCGGGCGATGTCGAATATTACGGCGACGTCGCCTTTCTCAAGGCGGGTCTCAGGACCGCCTGGGCGATCAACACGGTCAGCCCCACCTATGCCGAGGAGATCAAGACGCCGCAATACGGCATGGGCCTCGAAGGCCTGATGCAGGCGCGCGAAGCCGACCTCAGCGGCATCGTCAACGGCATCGATCCGCAGGTCTGGGACCCCGCCAGCGACAGCGCGGTGGCTGTGAACTACAGCGCCGCGACCCTGGAACGGCGCACCGAGAACCGCCTGAAACTCAGAAAGCGCTTCGGCCTGTCGCCCAGCGAAGGCCCGCTGTTCTGCGTGATCTCGCGCCTGACCCATCAGAAGGGCATCGATCTCATCGCCTCCGCCGTCGACCGGATCGTCGCCGAAGGCGGCTCTCTCGCCGTTCTCGGCGCCGGCGACAGCGCGCTCGAAGCGCAATTGCGCGATGCGGCCGAACGCCATCCCGACAAGGTCGGCCTGGTGCTCGGTTATGATGAGCCGTTGTCTCACCTGATGCAGGCCGGCGCCGACGCGATCCTGATTCCCTCGCGCTTCGAGCCCTGCGGCCTGACCCAGCTCTATGGCCTGCGCTATGGCTGCATTCCCATCGTCGCCCGAACCGGCGGACTGGCGGATACGGTGATCGACGCCAATGGCGCGGCGCTGTCGGCTGGCGTCGCCACCGGCATCCAGTTTTCGCCCGTCAGCGACGCAGGCCTCGGCGGCGCGCTCACCCGGGCCTTCAAACTCTTTTCCGACCACGCCCTCTGGACGGGCATGCAGCGGGCCGCCATGCGCTCCGACGTCTCCTGGACCGCCAGCGCCCGCCAATACGCCCATCTCTACGAAACGCTTCGAGCCAAGGTATGACCGCGATGATCAAGACCGTTTCCACCACGCCCTATTCCGACCAGAAGCCCGGCACATCGGGCCTGCGCAAGAAGGTGCCGCATTTCCAGCAGCCCAACTACGCCGAGAACTTCATCCAGTCGATCTTCGACTCCCTCGAAGGCTTCGAGGGCAAGACGCTGGTGATCGGCGGCGACGGCCGTTATTTCAACCGCGAGGTCATCCAGATCGCCATGAAGATGGCCGCCGCCAACGGCTTCGGAAAGGTCATGGTCGGCCAGGGCGGCATTCTCTCGACGCCGGCCGCCTCCAACATCATCCGCAAATACGCGGCCTTCGGCGGCATCATCCTGTCGGCCTCGCACAATCCCGGCGGCCCGACCGAGGATTTCGGCATCAAATACAACGCCTCCAATGGCGGCCCGGCGCCCGAGAAGATCACCGACGCCATCTATGATCTGTCCAAGAAGATCTCCAGCTACAAGATATCCGACGCCGCCGACGTCGATCTCGACACTGTCGGAACGGTGACGCTGGACGGCATGGAGATCGAGGTCATCGATCCCGTCAAGGATTATGCCGAACTGATGGAGAGCCTGTTCGATTTCCCGGCCATCCGCGCCAAGATCGCCTCGGGCTTCCGCGTCGTCTTCGACGCCATGAGCGCCGTCACCGGCCCCTACGCCAAGGAGATCATCGAAGGCAGGCTCGGCGCGCCCGAGGGATCGGTGCGCAACTTCATCCCGCTTCCCGATTTCGGCGGCCATCATCCCGATCCGAACCTCGTCCACGCCAAGGAACTCTATGACGAGATGATGAGCGGGGCGGGCGCGCCCGATTTCGGCGCCGCCTCGGACGGCGACGGCGACCGCAACCTGATTATCGGCAAGGACATGTTCGTGACGCCGTCGGACAGCGTCGCCATGCTCGCCGCCAACGCCCATCTGGCCCCCGGCTACGCCAAAGGCATCGCCGGCATCGCTCGCTCCATGCCCACCTCCGGCGCTGCTGATCGTGTGGCCGAAAAGCTGGGCGTCGGCATTTATGAGACGCCGACCGGCTGGAAATTCTTCGGCAACCTGCTCGACGAAGGCATGGCCACGATCTGCGGCGAGGAGTCGGCCGGCACCGGCTCGAACCATGTCCGCGAAAAGGATGGCCTCTGGGCCGTACTGCTGTGGCTCAACATTCTCGCCGTGCGCAACGAGCCGGTGAAGGACATCGTCACCAAGCATTGGGCCGCCTTCGGCCGCAATTACTATTCGCGCCACGACTATGAGGAAGTGGCGACCGACGCCGCCAACGGTCTGGTCGACAATCTGCGCGCCCAGCTCGCCAGCCTGCCGGGCAAGAGCTTCGGCGATCTCAAGGTCCAGGCGGCCGACGATTTCGCCTATCACGATCCGGTCGACAATTCCGTCTCCAAGAACCAGGGCATCCGCATCCTGTTCGAAGGCGGCAGCCGCGTGGTCTTCCGCCTCTCCGGCACCGGTACCTCCGGCGCGACGCTGCGGGTCTATGTCGAGCGCTACGAGCCCGACGCCAGCCGCCACGACATCAATACGCAGGAAGCCCTGGCCGATCTGATCACCGTCGCGGACGAAATCGCCGGCATCAGGAAAAGAACGGGTCGCGACGCCCCGAGCGTGATCACCTGATCTCGACCCGGCACGAGTTTTGAGGGGCGCCGAACCATGCCCCTCAATTAGCTTAGACTAAACGAACTCGTGATAAGATGCCTGCATGGTGATTTGGGGGGAAGCGCATGCAGGACGACAGCGATGGAGCAAGCGCCGAAGAACGTCGGCTTGAAGCGCTTGCCGGCTATTGCATCTTGGACACCGAGCACGAGGCGCATTTCAACCGCATCGTGGAACTGGCGCGCAACATTTTCGGCATGCCGATATCGCATATCTCGCTGATCGACCGGGATCGGCAATGGTTCAAGGCCGAAAGCGGCTCGACGCTGTGTCAAATCAACCGTGCGGACTCCTTCTGCCGCATGACGATCGAAGGCAAGACGCCGCTTGTGTTTCCGGATTTGAGCCTGGATCCGCGCACCGCCGCCAATCCCTATGTAACCGGCGAACCCCATGTGCGGTTTTATGCCGGCGCCCCGCTGATCACGCCGGACGGTTTCGCGCTGGGCGCGCTGAGCGTGATGGATCTCGCGCCGCGCGACTTCTCCGAGGAAAAGAGCAATATTCTCGCCGGCCTCGCGGCCGTCGCCATGGACCAGATGGAGCTTCGCCTGCGGTCCAGCCTGGACTGGCTGACCGGCGCGGCCTCCAAGGGGGCCTTTTACAGTTTCGCCCGGGAACTTCTGTCCCCCACCCCCAGCGCAAGGCCGTTCGTCGCGCTCATCTCCTTCGATCTCGATCACTTCAAGCATGTCAACGATCGGCATGGCCACCTCATCGGCGATCAGGTCCTGACCCGTGTTACACAGGCCTGCCGCCGCACGCTGCGGAACCATGACGTGATCGCGCGCATGGGCGGCGAAGAATTCGCCGTGCTTCTGGAAGGCGCGACGCCACAGGTGGCGATGGCGGTGGCCGAGCGGCTGCGTCTTTCCGTGGCCGAGATCACATTCGACGATCTCGGGGTCGATCTCAGCGTCAGCGCGAGCTTCGGCGTCGCCATGGCCTCGCCCGTCACGTTTCACATCGAGGATCTGATGAAGATGGCTGACAGGGCGCTCTATCAGGCCAAGGCCAACGGACGGAACCGGGTTCAATTTGCGGATGACGACGAAAAGCCCGGCGCTCAGCGGACAACCGCCGCCTGACGGCGTTAGCCTCTCGGCTAATGGCGAGCCATCTTCGCCTCTGCTAAAAGCTTGGCGGGGAGGACGTCATCGTGCTGATCGCGCTGTTGTCGGACATACACGCCAATCGTGAAGCCTTTGAAGCCTGTCTGGCGGTTGCCGACAGGTTCGGCGCAGAGCGTCTGGTGATCCTCGGCGATATCGTCGGCTATGGGCCGGATCCGGAATGGTGCGTGGAGAAGACCCGCGCGCTGCAGGAGGCAGGCGCGCTCGTCATCCGCGGCAATCACGACCAGGCTTGCAAGGACGCCTCCCAGACGATGACCGACGCCGCCCGGCGCGCCATGGACTGGACGCGCAACCAACTGTCGGAGGACGCCCGCCGCTATCTCGGTTCGCTGCCGATGAACCTCGTCGACGACGACAGGCTCTATATCCACGCCGAAGCGAGCGAGCCGGCGCGCTGGCGCTATGTGCTGTCATCAGTCGAAGCCGCCCGCCATCTCGGCGCCTGCACGGCGACCGTCAGCTTTTGCGGCCACACCCACCGACCGGCCCTCTATTCACTGTCGTCCACCGGCAAGGTCACTCATTTCACGCCCTGTTCGGACCAGGCGATCCCGCTCTCCGCCTCGCGCCGCTGGCTGGCCGTGATGGGCGCGGTGGGACAGCCGCGCGACGACAATTCCAAGGCGGCGATCGGCCTTTACGACACCGAGGCGCACACGCTGCGCTATCTCCGCGTCAGCTACGACATTGACAAAACGGTGAGCAAGATCCACGCCGCCTGCCTGCCGGAAAGCCTCGCGGGCCGCCTGATGGTGGGCCGCTGACATGGCGAAACCCAGGCTCGCCCCCGGCGACGTCATCGACGGCTTCGTGATCGGCGAATTGAAGCATAATGGCGGCATGGCGCGGCTCTGGAGCGTGACGCATCCCGACCAGCGCGTCCCTCTTTTGATGAAGACGCCGAAGATGAGCGAGGGAGACGACCCGGCCGCGATTGTCAGCTTCGAGATGGAGCAGATGATCCTGCCACGCATCACCGGACCGCATGCGCCTGCCTTCATCGCCAATGGCGATTTCGCCCGCCAGCCCTATATCGTCATGGAGCAGGTTCCCGGCGTCTCGCTCTATCCCATGCTCGAGAAACTGCCGCGCCCTCCCCTCGACTTGGCCGATCTCGGCCGACGGATCGCGCTGGCGCTCGATGATCTCCATCGCCAGAACGTCGTCCATCTCGACATCAAGCCGTCCAACATCCTGTTCCGCGACACGGGCGAGGCCGTGCTGATCGATTACGGCCTCGCCTGCCATACGCAACTACCGGATCTGATGGCGGAAGAGTTCCGCCTTCCCTATGGCACTGCGCCCTATATGGCGCCGGAACAGATCCTCGGCAAACGCACCGATTTCCGCAGCGATCTGTTCGCGCTCGGCGCGCTGCTCTACTTCTTCGCCACCGGACGGCGTCCGTTCGGCGATCCACAGCGGCTGAAGGGGCTCAAGAAGCGGCTCTGGCGCGATCCCTATCCACCCCGCGCACTCAAGGCGGACATTCCCCCGGCGCTGCAGGAAGTCATCCTGAAATGCCTGGAGGTCAATCCCGCCTGGCGCTACCAGACGGCGGCGCAACTCGCCAATGACCTCAAGGATCTCGCCCAGGTCAAGCTGACGGCGCGATCGGAAAAGCTCAGGCGCGACGGCCTCGCCGCCGTGCTCCGGCGCCGCTTCAATCCCGAACCCTGGGACCGCGTCGAGCCGCAGGTGGTGGCGGGCCAATATGCCGATGCGCCGATCGTGCTCGTCTCCATCGACCTCGCCCGCGCCGACCAGGATCTCCTCGACGCGCTCAGGCTGAACGTCTCCCGCATCGTCGAGAAGTCGCCCGGCGCCCGCATCGCCTGCCTCAATATTCTCCGCATCAACCGCATCAGCCTCGACACGACGCTGGATGAAGAGGGCAACAACAAGCATGTCAGTCGGCTGGTGGAGCTCAAGGGCTGGGCCGCGCCCCTGCAGGCTCGCGACGGCGCAATCACCTATCACGTCATCGAGGCGGTCAATCCGGCCGACGCCATTCTCGACTTCGCCCGCGCCAACAATGTCGATCACATCGTGATGGGCGCGCGGGCCGCCTCGGCCATGCGCTCGCTGATCGGCAGCGTCTCCGGCGAAGTGGCTGCGCATGCGCCTTGTACGGTAACGGTGGTGCGCAAGCGCGCTCAAGCCGTCAGTTGATCAGGCTCGAGGTGAGAAACAACGAAAAGCCGGCGAGCATCACGGCCCCTGCCCGCCGCATCGTCCGCGGCGCGACCCGACCCGATTGTCCGATCGCCAGAGCGCCGAACAGAATCCAGGCCATGGAGGCAGCCAGCGCCGTCGCCGCGAGACAGCCGAGATAAGGCAGCACCTCTGCGAGAGACCCATGCGGCGTCAACACGAGACCGATGACCAAACCCTTGGGATTGAGAAGCGTGGTCACGAAAATCTCCTGCGCCGTCACCACGCGCGCCGCACCCGTGTCGGGACGCCAAAGCTTGACCGCAAGCCAGAACACCCAGGCCGCAGCGAGCGCCTTGATGACGAGGGCGACTGTCGGAAATGCGGTCAGCGCCTCTCCGGCCACGGTCGCAAGCGGGATGACGACGATGAGATAGGCGGCGAGCGCCGGAGGCGCATAGCGCATCCCGGCCTTCACGCCGCGCTCCGCCGCGCCCAGCGCCAGCAAGGTGTTCGTCGGCCCCGGCGTCAGGAGCAGGGCAATCAGGCCAAGCACATATTCAAACAAGACATATCTCCGCGATCACGCCTTATCTGTTATAACACATGGCCCGCCGAGCCTTGATGAAGATCAAGAGGCCGGATGTCATGTCGCAGATTGGTCAGCCCGGAATCTCAGGCTCAACCAGTTGCGCCAGCTGGGCGAGCGATTCCTGCCAGCCGAGATAGCAGCTTTCCGGCGGGATCATGTCGGGCAACCCAGACTGCTCGGCATGCAGCTCGGTGCCGCAGGACACCGGCGTCAACCGCACCGTCGTGACCATTTCGCCCTGCAGATTGGGATCGTCGAACGTGTCGGTGTTGCGGATGAGTTCGTTGGGGACGAGGTCGACATAGACGCCGCCGAAGGAATGGGCCTGGCCGGTCGAAAAGTTGGTGAAGGTCATCCGGTATGTGCCCCCGACGCGGGCGTCGATATGGTCGACCGTGCAGGTGAAGCCTTGTGGCGGCAACCATTTGGCGTTGGCTGCGGGATCGAGAAACGCGCGATAGACGCGTTCCGGCGGCGCCTTGATGATACGGTGCAGGCGGATGGTGTAGGGCATGACGGTCTCCTCTTACAATGATATCGGCAGAAGGCTTTCGATATAGCGGCGGAGATGGCGAAGATTGGCGCGCGCCGTCTCCGCTTCGTGTTTGGCCTTCGAATAAATGAACGAGCCCTGAAGCACGGACTGGATGAAGTAGCCGAGGCTCTCGGCGGACCAGTCCGCATCCGGCGCATATGTCGACCGCGCCTCGGCGATGTCGGCCTCGATGGTCGCGATATGGGCGCTCATGCCGGCGTCGCATGCGGCGCGAATGTCCTCATGCGTCTGATAGAGCTCTTGCACCAGCGCGCCGAGAAGGCAGGTGAATTCCGGAACCGGACGATCGAGGATTTCCATGCGGAAATCGACATAGCCCAGCACCCTGTCGCGGGGATCCGCGAGATGGGCATAGGGAGCCGTGGCGAAGATTTCGCCCGTGAACTCGTTCCAGTGATCGACGGCGGCCAGCACCGCGTCCTGCTTGCTCTTGAAGTAGTGGAAGAAACCGCCCTTGGTGACGCCGGCGCCGGCGCAGATGTCATCCACCGATGTCGCCGCGTAACCTTTGGCTCGGATCGACGCCTGCGCGGCGTCCAGCAGTTTCATCCGCGTCTGTTGCCGCAGGTCAGCCACAGCATTCCTCCCCGTCTTCTCACGCCATACATACCAACCGGTTGGTACCTCGTCAAGCATCACATCGGTGATTGACGCTTCGTAAGTGTTTCGGAGTAGGATGTGCCGAAATCGATCAGACCCGCAGGAACCACCCCATGACCCACCATCCGCTCGGAGCCACGCTCACCGCCGCCGGCGCGCATTTCGGCGTGTTCTCGCGGCATGCCGGCAAGGTCGAGCTTTGTCTATTCGATGCGGAGGGACGCGAGAGCCTGACCGAGATGACATGCGGACACGACCATGTCTGGCGAGCCGATGTCGAGGGCGTTCGCGCCGGCCAGCGCTACGGCTTCCGCGCCCACGGCGACTATGCGCCGAGCCATGGCCTCTGGTACGATCCGTCCAAGCTTCTCGTCGATCCCTATGCGCTGGAGCTGGACCGGCCCTTTGTACAGGATCACCGTCTCGCCGCCTATGGCGTCGACACCGCCGACATCGCGCCGCGGGCTATTCTCCAGCACCTGTCGCCCATCCATGCCCAGCCGCCTCATTGGAAGCCGGGCGGGCTGGTCTATGAGATCAATGTCCGCGCCTTCACCATGCTGCATCCCGATATTCCCGAGGATGAGCGCGGCACGATCAAGGCGCTCACCCATCCCGCCATTCTCGCGCATTTCGAGACGCTGGGCGTCTCTGCGCTCGAGCTGATGCCCATCACCGCCTGGCTCGACGAGCGTCACCTGCCGCCGCTCGGCTTGAGAAACAGTTGGGGCTACAATCCGATCGCGCTGATGGCGCTCGACCCGCGCCTCTGCCCCGGCGGCTTGCGTGAGCTCGCCGAAACCGTCGCCACGCTGCACAGCCATGGCCTCGGCGTGATCCTCGATCTCGTCTTCAACCACACCGGCGAAAGCGACACTGAGGGCGGCACGCTCTCGATGCGCGGGCTCGACAGCCTGACCTACTACAGCCACCCGCCGGGCAAGCCGGGCGAGTTGATCAACGACACCGGCTGCGGCAACACGCTGGCCTGTCATCACGCGCCGGTGCGCAATCTCGTTCTCGACAGCCTCCGCCATTTCGTGCGCCATGCCGGCATCGACGGCTTCCGCTTCGATCTCGCGCCGATCCTTGGACGCGGCCCTCAGGGCTTTACCTCGGACGCTCTGCTGCTTTCGGACATGCGCGCCGACCCGATCCTGAAGGATCGCATCCTCATCGCCGAACCCTGGGATGTCGGTCCCGGCGGCTATCAGCTCGGCAATTTCCCGCCCTCCTTCCTGGAGTGGAACGACCGCGCCCGCGACGACATCCGCCTGTTCTGGCGCGGCGACAATCATCGCATCGGCCCGCTCGCCACCGCGCTATCAGGCTCGTCCAACATTTTCAGCCGGCACGAGGGTCGCCGCACCCGCACGGTCAATTTCGTCGCCGCCCATGACGGCTTCACGCTCTGGGACCTCGTCTCCCACGACCACAAGCACAACGAGGCCAATGGCGAGGACAATCGCGACGGCCACAACGAGAACTATTCCTGGAACAATGGCGTCGAGGGCGCGACCAACGACGCCACGGTTAACGCCAGTCGCCGCACGGATGTGATGGCGCTTCTCTCAACCCTGTTCCTGTCCCGGGGCGCGATCATGCTGACCGCCGGCGACGAATTCGGCCGCAGCCAGCAGGGCAACAACAACGCCTATGCCCAGGACAACGCGTTGTCCTGGATCGACTGGTCCATGATCGACCGGGAGATCCTGGAGCATGCGTCTATGCTCTCGGCGCTCCGCCGCCGCTTCACCATCTTCGAAGGGTTGGAATTCCTGACTGACCTCGACGTCGCCTGGCTGACCGTCAAGGGCGAACCGATGCAGGTGGCCGATTGGGAATCCCATCATGCCGACCAGCTGATCATGACCCTGCAGACCAACGACCGCGTCACCGGTCGCCAGGCCACGCTGGCCGTCGCCTTCAATCGCGCCAATGAAGCAAAACCCATCCGCCTGCCCGGCGGCGCGCGGCTTTGGAAATGCCTCGTCGGCGACGGCATGACTGTGTCGCCTCGCTCAGTGAGCCTCTATCTCGGTCCGCCCGCCTGAGCGTTTCGGCGCCAAAGTTGCAGGACACCGACATAGAAACTGTCGTCAATCGGCTCTAACTTCAGCCGGGTGAACACAGGGACATCTTGCATGACCATCAACGCCGTCCGCCACGCCTTCGAACGCCAGTCCGCCGCCTGCGACGCGCTGGGATCGCCCTTCACCGCCCGTCTCTGCCGGCTTATTTCCGCGCGGCTGACGCCCGGGGGCGCAATAGCCGATCGGCTGTTGAACTGGTCAGGCGATCCCTCGCCCCAGGCGGATTCCGTACCGCTGCGACTGGCCGGTTGCCTGCACGCCCTGGTGCTGGAAGGGCTCGCTCCGGATCTCATCTCCGTCTACCCGCCGCACGACGCGCCGGATGATCGGCTCTGGAACGCCGTCGAAAAGGCCCTCGCCGATCATGCCGATTTCATTCTCGCGCGTCTTCGATCCGCGCCGCAAACCAATGAAGTGCGCCGCTCCGGCGCGCTCCTTCCCGGCTTCCTAACCATCGCCGAACTCCTGGGCAAGCCGCTCGTCCTATCGGAAGTCGGCGCCAGCGCCGGGCTCAATCTGCAATGGGACCGCTATCGCTACCGCCTCGGCGACCTCGCCTGGGGCGATCCGGCCTCCACCGTCGAAATCGCGCCGGACTGGCATGGCGAAGCGCCGCCCGAAGCGCGCATCTCGGTGCTGGAGCGCGCCGGCTGCGATCTCCACCCCGTCAATGCCGCCGATCCCGCCCACCGCCTGCGCATGTTGTCCTACATCTGGGCGGATCAGGAGGATCGTCTGTCGCGCACCCGCGCCGCGCTCGACATCGCAGCACGCCATGGCGTGACCGTCGAACAGGCCGACGCTATCGACTGGCTTGGAACCCGCCTCGCCTCCCCGCGCCCCGGCGCCGTTCATGTGATCTTCCACACCATCGCCTGGCAATATCTGCCGGCGCCTTTGCAGGCGGAGGGAGAGGCGCTGATCGCCGCCGCCGGCGGGCACGCCACCGACGACGCGCCTTTGGCCCGCCTCGCGCTCGAAGCCGACGACAGATCCCATGACGGCGCCGCCCTCACGCTCGAGATCTGGCCCGGCGGCGCGAAAAAAGAAATCGGCCGCGGAGATTTCCACGGCCGATGGATCAGGTGGGCGGGGTGGTGAATCGTATGCCTCCGGTGAAAGCCACAGGCAGGCGGCCTATGCTTCGAAGGTCCGATTCGTCGTCAGTTTGATTGATGACAAGCGGACGCAATGAAGCCTTCTACTTACTTTTTTGCCGCCACTTCAGTATCAATTTGCGCTCAATGCCACTCATCCCAAAGGCGAGATAGAGCGCCATAATTATCACGAATATGTAGGGGTTTGAGGGAAATAGAACGCCATTAATGAGTGCCGCAACAAGCGCTGCGATAATCGTTCGATATCTGAATCCAAGTGGCCCCAGCAGAAAGTGGTATATAATTTTATCTCTATCAATCTTCATGATGAGACTTCCATTTTGGCTGCTTTCGTATTGAGCTTTACAGGCCCCAACATCAGGTTATACGCTCTCTTTCTGATCTGGACTCAATGCGTGGAAAAACAGTTGGTATCCGCTTCCGGCGGAGGCAGCTCATCCTCCGTCCCCCAACTGTCCATCCATGCATGCATCTTGGCTTGAGAAACGAAATAGCCCTTGTCAGCCTCCGCCGCAGCAGCGCGGGCGGAATTCAGGCGGACATCCCGAAGTTCGAGATAGTGCTCGACGGCGCGCGCGACGATTTCCGGGGCCGTTGTTTCGCTCTCGTCGGCGGCGGCTTTCAGCCGCTCTTCCAATTCGCCTGTCAGCGTCAGTGAAATCATTGAGCTTCGCCCCACGCAAGAATGTCGTTAGACAATAGCGCAGGGCGAAGCCGATGCAAAGCGATCCGTCAGATCGCCGCGTCTTCCGCGCCTTCGTTGAGCATGCCGAAGCAATATTCGCCGAAGGAGCGCCAGCATTCCAGCCGGAAGCTTTCCTCGCCGGTGCGGTAGATCACCACTTCGGCCTTGCCGAACACCGTGCGCGAGGCGGCGCCGACCGGGAAGATCGCGTCGCCGAGATCCAAGGGGCAGGCCGAGGCCAAAGTGGCGCGGGCGCCGGACCCGGAGATGACGAAAGCGACATTGCGATGCGACACATCCACCGCCGAATGCAGCGCGCCGGATTGGCCGGCGAGCGCCACGAAATCGACGCCGTCGGGCCCGATCAGCAGCCATTCGTCGGGACCGAGCCAGAGCGCATGCTTGCCGTCGGCCGAAGCCGTGCCCTTGGGCCTGGTCGGCAGTTCCAAGCCGAGCGCCGAAGACAAAGCAGAGACGGCGTCCGCGCCGGCGCGCAGCGAGGCGCGAGCGGCGGCCGGAGCAAAGGTCACGGAGGCGACCGCCGAGCCGCCATGGCCCGCCTTGATCGGCGACTTTCGGAGAGCAGAGAGAGCGTCAGCCATTGATGCGGCCTCCTTCCTTGTCATAGAACACGGCGTCGCAGACTTCGACGGCGACCACCCGGTCGGCCATCGGCACATAAAGTGTCTGCCCCATCTTGGCGCGACCGTCGATAACAACGGCCATGGCGATCGAGCGTTCGCAAATTTCCGACCAATAGGACGACGTCACATGGCCGAGCATGGTCATCGGCTTGGGCTGGTTGGGATCGGCGACGATCTGCGCGCCTTCCTCCAGCACCTCGCGCGGGTCCTTGGTCTTGAGACCGACCAGCTGCTTGCGACCGCTGCGGACGAGATCAGGGCGCTTCAAGCCGCGAATACCGACAAAGTCGGTCTTCTTCTTGCCGACAGCCCAGGCGAGGCCGGCGTCGTCGGGCGTCAGCGTGCCGTCAGTGTCCTGACCGACGATGATATAGCCCTTCTCGGCGCGCAACACGTGCATGGTCTCCGTGCCATAGGCGCAAGCGCCCATCGGCTCGGCGCGTTCCCAGATCGCTTCCCAGACGGCCTGGCCGTAATCGGCCGGCACGTTGATTTCGAAGCCGAGTTCGCCCGCGAATGTCATGCGGAAGAGACGCGTCGGCACGCCGGCGATCTTGCCTTCGGCGACGCTCATATGCGGGAAGGCCTCGTTGGAGAGGTCGATGCCTTCGACGAGGGGCGCGATGATCTCGCGCGCCTTCGGACCCTGCACGGCTATGACCGCCCACTGTTCGGTGGTCGAGGTCAGCCACACCTTGAGATGCGGGAATTCCGTCTGCAGATAGTCTTCCATGTGATGCATCACGCGCGGCGCGCCGCCCGTGGTGGTGGTGACATGGAAGCGATCCTCGGCCAGACGACCGACGACGCCGTCGTCATAGACGAAGCCGTCTTCGCGCAGCATGATGCCATAGCGGCAGCGGCCGGGCTTCAGCGTGTCCCAGGAGTTGGTGTACATCAGGTTCATGAAGGCGGCGGCGTCGGGGCCGACCACTTCGATCTTGCCGAGCGTCGAGGCGTCGAACACGCCGGCGACGGTGCGGACCGTCTTGCATTCGCGATTGACGGCCTGATGCATGTCTTCGCCCGGACGCGCATAATACCAGGCGCGCTTCCAGTTGCCGACATTTTCGAAATCCGCGCCCTGGGCTTCGTGCCAGGCATGGATAGGCGTCTTGCGGGCCGGGTCGAAATGCGGCCCGCGCGAATGGTTGATCAGCGTGCCGAACGTGACAGGCGTATAGGGCGCGCGGAAGGTGGTGAGGCCCACTTCGGGCATCGCCTTGCCCAGCGCTTCCGCCGCGATCGCCAGACCATGGATATTGGAGGTCTTGCCCTGGTCGGTCGCCATGCCATTGGTGGTGAAGCGCTTGACATGCTCGATCGAATGCATGCCTTCGCGCACGGCGAGACGGATATCCTTGGCGCAGACATCGTGCTGGAAGTCGACGAAAGCCTTGGCCGAGGTGTCGTCAGGGCCAGCGCCTTCGGCGCTGCCCGCCATGCCGCCCGTCCAGTCGAAGGCCTGGTTCGCGGCGATGGAGACGGTGGACTTGCCTTCGGCTCCGGCGGCGCGGGCGAGCAATTCGCCGACGCCGAGCGCCTCGTCGATCGTAGCCTGTATCGAGTTCGTGCCATTGCAGGCGCCGACCGACATGCAGTCCTCGAGATAGGTTCCCGGCAGGAAGCGCTGGTTCTCGGCGTCAAAGGCCAGCTTGCCGCGCGATTGCGAGAAGAGATGCACCGACGGCGTCCAGCCCGAGGACATGATCAGCGCGTCGACGGCGATCTTTTCGCCGCTCTTCTGGCCGCGACGCGCCACGACGATCGAGGAGACGCGCAGCTTGCCCTTCGTGGTCAGCACCGCATGGCCGGTCAGCACGTTGATGCCCATCGAACGCGCCTTGGCGAGCACGGCTTCGCCCGGCTTGTCGCGGCTGTCGACGATCACGGGGATCTCGACACCGGCGGCCTTGAGGTCGAAGGCGGCTTCATAGGCGGAATCATGGGCGGTGTAGACGCCAACCTTGGCGCCGACGGCCACGCCATAATGATTGAGATATGTCCGGGCCGCCGACGCCAGCATCACGCCCGGACGGTCATTGCCGTCAAACACCATGTGGCGCTCGATCGCGCCGGTGGCGATCACCACGCGCTTGGCGCGGACCTGCCACAGACGCTCGCGCGGCAGATGCGGCGCGGGCTTGGCCATATGGTCGGTGACGCGCTCGGCGAGACCGATGAAATTGTGCTCGTAATAGCCGAACACGGTGGTGCGCGGCAGCACGGTCACATTCGGCAGGGCCTTGAGCCTTGCGATCGTCTTCTGCGCCCAGACGTAACCGTCCTGGCCGTCGATGGTGACGTTGGTGTCGAAATGCAGGGCGCCGCCGAATTCGGCGCGCTCGTCGGCGATGATCACGCTCGCGCCGGTCTCAGCTGCGGCGAGCGCTGCTGCGATGCCAGCCGCGCCGCCGCCCGCCACCAGCACGTCGCAATGGGCGAAGCGGTTGGCGTAGTGGTCGGGATCGTCCTGCGTCGGCGATACGCCGAGGCCGGCGGCCTTGCGGATCTGCGGCTCATAGACCTTGTGCCAGGCGGCCTTCGGCCACATGAAGGTCTTGTAGTAAAAGCCGGCGGCGAAGAAGGGCGCGAACAGGTTGTTGATGCCGCCGATGTCGAAGGCGAGCGACGGCCAGCGGTTCTGCGACGACACTGTCAGGCCGTCATAGAGCTCCTGCATCGTGGCGCGGACGTTGGGCGTCTTGCGGCTCGGGTCGCGTGACACGTCCATCAGCGCGTTCGGTTCTTCCGGACCGGCCGTCAGGATGCCGCGCGGACGGTGATATTTGAACGACCGGCCGGCGAGATGAATGCCGTTGGCGAGCAGCGCCGAGGCGACGGTGTCGCCTTCGAGACCGGTCAGAATGCGGCCGTCATAGGTGAAGCGGGCGGTCTTGGCGGGGGTCAGGCGGCCCTTGCCTGCGATACGGTTGGCTCCGCTCATTTCTGGCCTCCAATGCCGGCGAGTTTGGCCTGGACGGTCGCCTCGTCAGGACGCGGCTCTTCCTGCCGGTAGGTCATGACGAAACGATCGCTGACGGTGTGGCGAATGGCGCGGAAGAAGCGGCCGCAGCCATGGATATGGCGCCAGCGCTCGTAGATCAGGCCTTTTGGATTGTCGCGCATGAAGAAATACTCGGCGAAGTCCTCGTCCGAAATTTCGGTGATGTTCTGCGGACGATCGATATGGGCGTCGCCCACGCCGCGGAACTCGAGCTCCGAACGGTCTTCGTTGCAATAGGGGCAGTGGATGAGAAACATGGTCTTGACCTAACCTGTCAATGCGCAACGGCGGCGGCGGCGGCTTCGTCGACCAGACGTCCGGAGCGGAAGCGGTCGAGCGTCAGGCCGGCGGCGAGTTTGTGCGGTTCGTCGCGCGCGATGAGATGGGCGAAGAGATGGGCCGAGCCCGGCGTGGCCTTGAAGCCGCCGGTTCCCCAGCCGCAGTTCACATAAAGGCCCTTGACCGGGGTCTTGGACTGGATCGCCGAACGGTCGGGTGTGTTGTCGGTGATGCCGCCCCACTGGCGCATCATCTTCACGCGCCGGAAGATCGGGAAGATTTCGCAGATGGCGTCGAGCGTATGCGTGATGATCTGCAGACCGCCGGTCTGCGAATAGGACACATACTGGTCCGTCCCGGCGCCGATCACCAATTCACCCTTGTCGGACTGGGAGATATAGGCGTGCACGGTGTTGGACATCACCACGCAGGGGAAGATCGGCTTCATCGGCTCCGACACCAGCGCCTGCAGCGGGTTGGAATGCAAGGGCACGCGGACATCGGCCATGGACATGATCGCCGTATTGTGGCCCGAAGCCGACACGCCGATCTTCTTGGCGCCGATGAAGCCACGGTTCGTCTCGACGCCGATCACCGCGCCGTCGGGACCGCGACGAATGCCGGTGACCTCGGTGTTCTGGATCACATGCACGCCGCGATCAGTCGCGGCGCGGGCGTAACCCCAGGCGACTGCGTCATGGCGAGCCGTGCCGCCGCGACGCTGCAGCGCCGCGCCATTGATCGGGTAGCGGGCGGAAGCGGCGATATCGAGCGGCGGGCAATAATCCTTGGCCTGCTCGGGCGTCAGCCATTCGTTGTCGATGCCATAGAGGCGGTTGGCGTGGACGTGACGCATGAAGGTCTGCTTGTCATGCACCGTATGCGACAGCATCATTACGCCGCGCGGCGAATACATGACGTTGTAATTCAGCTCCTGAGACAGGTTCTCCCACATCTTGAGCGAATGCTCATAGATGTCCATACTCTCTTCATAGAGATAGTTGGAGCGGATGATGGTGGTGTTGCGGCCGGTGTTGCCGCCGCCAAGCCAACCCTTCTCGATCACCGCGACATTGGTGATTCCATGCTCCTTGGCGAGATAGAAGGCCGCGCCGAGGCCATGACCGCCGCCGCCGATGATGATGACATCATATTCCTTTTTCGGCTCGGGCGACGTCCATTGCTTTTCCCAGCCCGTATGCCCGCGAAGGGCCTCGCGGGCGACGGCGAAAACAGAATATTTGCGCATCGCGAATTTGCTCCAGATACCGGCGTCAGCAGCCTTGATGAGCCTGAGGAAATCGCAAAAAAGATGTTCTGACAACGTCCATTTTGCGACGCAGTCGGGCGGGTCTCCGCCAAAGCCGCGACAGCCAGCATAACCGCTGGCTGCGGTTCAAAATATGACGGGAACCACTGGACTTGCCGCATTTGATCTGGTAGTTGCTTGCGTCAATCGCTTGGCCGTCCGGCTTAGCGAATTTATTTTGTTCGCCCTGCGCCTCAAGGCCGGGCTCAACTCGAGACAAGGAACGGGATTCACGTGCAGGTACTGGTTCGCGACAACAATGTTGATCAGGCTCTCCGCGCTCTGAAAAAGAAGATGCAGCGCGAAGGCATTTTTCGTGAAATGAAGATGCGCGACTACTACGAAAAGCCTTCTGAGAAGCGCGCTCGCGAAAAGGCCGAGGCTGTTCGTCGCGTTCGCAAGCTGGCGCGCAAGCGCGCCCAGCGCGAAGGCCTCGTGACGGGTCGCGCTGCTGCCGCGCGCTGAACCGCCGTCGTCTTGACGAAATTCGATGTTGTCTGGCGGGGGCGATGTGAGTCGCCGCCGCCTTTTTGATTGTCCCCTGCTCCGGCAGCTTGCGCGAAGAACCGATCATGCTCCGACACAATAGCCTCGCCACTTCCCTCCTCGCACAGGCCAATGGCCTGGGTCGAAAGGTCCGTATCGGCCTGGCCATGACGGGGCTCACGCTCGCGCTCGCCGCCTGCAACACGACCGATACGACGGACACGATCCGCATCAACAAGGCCCAGGGCGGCGAGGAAAACATCGCGTCGCTGACTTCGGTGATCGAATCCAACCCGCAGGATCCGGAAGGCTATAACACGCGTGGATCGGCCTATGGCCGCGCCGGCGAATTCAAGCGCGCGCTGGCTGACTTTAACCAGGCAATCGCGCTCAACCCGCGCTTCTATCAGGCCTACGCCAATCGCGGGCTTATCTACCGCAACATGGGCCAGCCCGAAGCGGCGCTCGCCGACTACAACACGGCGCTGAAGCTCAATCCGCGTTACGACGTCGCCTTTATCGGCCGCGGCAATGTCTATCGCCAGGCCGGTCAGCTCGATCCGGCGATGAACGATTATAATCAGGCGATCGGCCTCGACACCACCGATCCGCGCGCCTATCACAATCGCGGCCTGATCTACCAGAAGCGCGGCAATCACGCCAAGGCGATCGAAGACTTCTCGACCGCCATCTCGCTCTCGCCGAATTCCGCAGAGCCCTATAACGGCCGCGGCATTTCCTATGTGGCGATGAACGACGACGACAACGCCTTCGCCGACTTCAATCACGCCATCGAACTGGATGGATCGCTGGCCGAATCCTGGGCCAACCAGGCGCTGATCTATGAGCGCAAGGGCGACGCGCGACGCGCCTACAAGTCTTATGCGCATGCTCTGTCGTTGGATCTCAAATACCAGCCGGCCCGCGACGGTGTGGCGAGAACACGGGCCGCGACCGGCGTCGCGGCGCAATAACCACGGAGTGAAGGCCGCCGCGAGCGGCCTTTTTCATGGATGCGCGTGCGAAGGAGAATCGGCGTGGCTCACGAAGATGTCCAGAGAGATCATCGACGGCTGCTGCCGATGCAAAGCTGCACCGTCCATATCTTCGACGCAGACACCGGACAGACGAGGGAAGCGTTCCGCACCCGCGATCTTCTCCTGGAAGCGCCGAACTGGCCTTGGCCGGACCGGCTTCTTCTGAACGGCGACGGCCTTCTCTGGACGCTCGACCTCGCGTCAGGCGATCTTCAGCAACTCGACATCCCCGGCCTACCCTTCGTCAACAATGACCATGTGCCTGCGCCGGATGGCGATACGATCTATGTCTCCTGTTACGATTGGCGCATTTACGGCGTGTCGCTCGCGACGCGGCGCTTTTGGCCCGTCAGCCGCCCCGCTCCCGATCGCCCGCTCCGGCATTTCCTGCACGGCGTCAGCCTCGACGGCGCCGAGCTCGCTTTCGTCGGTGTCGAGCCTGGGCCGCATGGCCCCTGGGGGGCGGCCAATATCCATGTGATGCGAACCGATGGCGACGCATTGCGCCAGCTCACCTATGGTGCGAAACCCGCGGATGGCTGCGAATATTCTCCCGACGGCGAGTGGATCTATTTCAACACCGAGCATTTCAGCGCGACGCCGGGACACGCCCAGATCGCGCGGATGAGACGCGACGGAGGCGATCTCGAACAGCTGACCTTCGACGCTGGCGTCAACTGGTTTCCGCATCTCGCGCCAACAGGCGATCTCGCTTGCTACCTCTCCTATCCCGAGGGCACGCGGGGACATCCCGAAAACCGGCCGGTCGAACTGCAACTGGTGCGGAATGGCGATTGGGCGGCGGCGGAAACAATAGCGAGCCTGCACGGCGGCCAGGGCACGGTCAACGTCAACAGTTGGTCCCCGGATGGCCGGCGCTTCGCCTTCGTCTCCTATCCCATGGAAAGCTAGACCTTCCCTTTTCCGCTTTCGACGCTAAGTTGGCGGCGCAACAGAGGAATCGGCATGTCGGGCAAACACATCATCGTCATCGGCGGCGGCGTCATCGGAGCCTCCATCGCCTGGCATCTGGCCGAGGCGGGAGCGCGGGTGACGGTGTTCTGCGGCGTGCGCGGCGGCGTGGCCACGCCCAATTCCTTCGCATGGATCAACGCCAATTGGGGCAATCCCGAACCATATTTCCGCCTGCGCATGGCGGCCATGGCCGGCTGGCGCAGGCTCGCAGCCGCCGTCCCCGGCGTCAGCCCGGACTGGTGCGGCTCGATCTGCTACGACCTGCCGCCGGAGGGTTTGGAAAAGTTCGCGGAGGAACATGCAAGCTGGGGCTATGATCTCGAACGGATCGATCGGGACGAGATCCTGCGCCTCGAGCCGGCCATCAGACATGCTCCCGACTGGGCGCTGAAGATTTCCGGCGAGGGCATGGTGGAGCCGCGTCCCGTCGCGCTCGCGCTGCTGGCGGACGCCGAACGTCTCGGCGCAATTGTCCATGACGGCGCCGAGATCTCGGCGCTGTCCTTCAAAAACGGCCGTGTGGTCGGCGTCGTGACGGCGAACGGCGTCGTCGAGGCCGACGAGGTCATCCTCGCCGCCGGCGCTGAGACTGCGGCGCTTGCCGCAACCGCCGGCGTCAAAGTGCCCATGAGTTCCTCGCCGGGCCTCATCATCGACACCAAGCCCGCCCCTCGTCTGCTCAATCATATCGTCGTTGCGCCGGAAATGGAAATGCGCCAGGCGCCGGATGGCCGCATCATCGCCTCCACCTCCTTCAACGGCACGGATCCCGGCGCCGATCCCGCCGCCACGGCCAGGCGGGTGTTCGACGACATGTGCTCGCGCCTCGTCGGCGGCGACCAGTTGGAGCTCGAAGGATACCGCATCGGCTTTCGCCCCATCCCGGAGGACGGTTTCTCGATCGTCGGCCGCGCCGAGGGCGTTCCCGGCCTCTATATCACGGTCACCCATTCCGGCATCACGCTCGCCCCAGCCATCGGGGAATTCGCGGCGAAAGAACTGTTGGAGGGCGCAGCCGAGCCGCTGCTCGCGCCCTATCGCCTGTCGCGCTTTTCCTGATCAGAGGCCAAGCGCTTTGCGAAGATCGGCGTTCATGCGGCTCTGCCATCCCTTGCCGCCCGCCTTGTAACGGGCGACCACATCGGCATCGAGCCTGAGCGTCACCTGCTTCTTCGGGTTCTCGGACGCGGGCCGCCCACGGCTGCGTTCGATCTCCGCGGCCAGTTCCGGAAACACCTCGCGGAAGGGCCTGGCGAGCTTGAAATCCTCTTCGGTCAGTTCGGGATTGTCGGACACTTCATCCCAGATCTCGCGCGGAAAGCCGTGTATGAAATCCGGATCATCAGGCTTGGTCATTTTTTGCGACATGATAAAGAGCCCTTTCCTTACGGTTCGCCGCGCGCATCGAGATGATCGACAGCCCCTCCTCCCCAAGTCGGAAAAAGATCACCACCGCCATCTGCTCGACGAACAGGCCAATGGCCTGACGACGCCCCTGTTTCGCTGGAAAGATGAGGGCGCGTTCAACAAACCCCACATCCAGCGCAGCGAAATCGAAGCCTTGCTTGCGCAAATTCGCCTGCCGCTTGATTTCGTCCCAAACGATCCGCATTTATTGAAGACAACAAGCATATCGAAGCTATCGAGATCGCGCGGAACGTGCAAACGAAAAACCCCGCCTGTTCAGGGCGGGGTTTGATGGCCGAGATGGCGAGATGTCAGTGCGCCAAAGCCTTGACGATGTCTTCCGTCACCTTCTTGGCGTCGCCGAGCAGCATCATCGTGCCGTCCTTGTAGAACAGCGTATTGTCGATGCCGGCATAGCCGGAGCCGAGCGAGCGCTTGACGAACAGGCAGGTCTTGGCCTTGTCGACATCGAGGATCGGCATGCCGTAGATCGGCGAGGACTTGTCGTCACGGGCCGCCGGATTGGTGACGTCGTTCGCGCCGATGACATAGGCGACGTCGGCCTGGGCGAATTCGGAGTTGATGTCCTCGAGTTCGAACACATCGTCATAGGGAACATTGGCTTCGGCGAGCAGCACGTTCATGTGGCCGGGCATGCGGCCCGCGACCGGGTGGATGGCGTATTTAACTTCGACCCCGGCTTCCTTGAGCTTGTCGCCCATCTCGCGCAGCGCATGCTGGGCCTGGGCCACCGCCATGCCGTAACCCGGCACGATGATCACCTTGGAGGCGTTGGCCATCAGATAGGCGGCGTCGTCGGCCGAGCCCTGCTTGACCGTCTTGTCGGAATTGTCCGCGGCGGCGGAAGCCCCCGCGTCGCCGCCGAAGCCGCCGAGGATGACCGACACGAAGGAGCGGTTCATGCCCTTGCACATGATATAGCTGAGGATCGCGCCCGACGAGCCCACCAGCGCGCCGGTGATGATCAGCGCCAGATTGCCGAGCGTGAAGCCGATGCCGGCCGCCGCCCAACCCGAATATGAGTTGAGCATCGACACAACCACCGGCATGTCGGCGCCGCCGATCGGGATGATCAGCAGCACGCCGAAGGCCAGCGCGAGAGCCACAATCAGCCAGAACACGAAATGGCTTTCGGTGGCCACGAGAACGCCGATCAGCACCACGATCGCCGCGAAGATGGCGATGTTCAGGGCATGCCGCATCGGCAACATGATCGGCTTGCCGCTCATGCGTCCATCAAGCTTCAGGAAGGCGATGATCGAACCGGTGAAGGTGATCGCGCCGATCGCGACGCCCAGCGACATTTCCACCAGCGCCTGGCCATGGATCTGACCCACCTCGCCGATGCCGAAGGAGGACGGCGCGTAAAGCGCCGCCGCCGCCACCAGCACCGCGGCGAGACCGACCAGCGAGTGGAAACCGGCGACCAGCTGCGGCATCGACGTCATGGCGATGCGCCGGGCGATGACCGCGCCTACGCCGCCGCCGATGGCGAGGCCAAGCACGATCAGCGCCAGCCCGCCAAATGTCGGCTTGGCGAGCAGCAGCGTGGTGACGATGGCGATGCCCATGCCCACCATGCCGTAGAGGTTGCCCTGTCGGCTGGTGGAGGGATGACTGAGCCCGCGGAGCGCCATGATGAACAGCACGCCGGAAACGAGATAGAGAAAGGCTGCGAAATTGACGGACATGGATTTCGCCCCTTACTTTTCTTTTTTCTTGTACATGGCGAGCATGCGCTGGGTGACCAGGAAGCCGCCGAAAATGTTGATCGAGGCGAGGATCAGCGCCACGAAGCCGAAGCCGGTGGCGAAACCGCTCGCCGAAAGGCCGACCGCGAGCAGCGCGCCCACCACGATCACCGAGGAAATGGCGTTGGTCACCGCCATCAGCGGCGTGTGCAGCGCCGGCGTCACCGACCAGACCACGTAATAGCCGACGAAGATCGACAGGACGAAGATCGCCAGTCGAAAGACGAAGGGATCGATCGCCCCGCCCGACAGCGCATGCGCCGCATCCGCGATCGAAGGCTGCGTCTCGACGGCCTGATGAACCGCAGCAACCGCTGCATCGAGGTTCTGTAAAGCTTTATCCAGAGTTTCCGTCGCCATCTCAGCCTCCCTGCGCGCCGCCGAAATTGGGGTGGACCACCTTGCCGCCATGGGTCAGCATGGTCGCCTTGACCAGCTCGTCCGTAATGTCGAGGGCGAGCGTCTTCGTCTCCTTCGACACCATGGTCTCCAGAAATGTCACGAGGTTCTTGGCGTAGAGCAGCGAGGCGGAGGCGGCGATGCGGCCGGCGACATTGAGATGGCCGATGACCTTGACGCCTTCGACCTCGACGATCTCGCCCGCCACCGCGCCTTCGATATTGCCGCCGCGCTCGACGGCGAGATCGACCGCGACCGAACCCGGCTTCATCGCCTTCAGCATCTCGCGGCTGACGAGCCGTGGCGCCGGACGACCGGGAATGAGGGCGGTGGTGATGACGATGTCCTGCTTGGCGATGTGCTCGGCCACCAGCGCCGCCTGCTTGGCCTGGTATTCCGCCGACATCGGTTTGGCGTAACCAGCAGCGGTTTCCGCCGCCTTGAATTCCTCGTCCTCGACGGCGATGAACTTGGCGCCGAGCGAGGCGACCTGTTCCTTGGCGGCGGGACGCACGTCGGTCGCCGACACCACCGCCCCAAGACGCCGCGCCGTGGCGATGGCCTGCAGGCCCGCGACGCCCGCGCCCATCACGAAGACCTTCGCCGCCGGCACGGTGCCGGCTGCGGTCATCATCATCGGCATGGCCCGGTCATATTCCGCAGCCGCGTCGATCACCGCCTGATAGCCGGCGAGATTGGCCTGCGACGACAGCACGTCCATGGATTGCGCGCGTGTGATGCGCGGCATCAGCTCCATGGCGAAGGCGGAGACGCCGGCTGCAGCCATGGCCTGAAGCGCCTCGTCATTGCCATAAGGGTCCATGACTCCGAGAACGATGGCGCCGGGCTTGTAGCCCGCGAGCTCTGTTGCGGTCGGCCGACGAACCTTCAACACCACATCGGCGGAAGCAGCGTCCGAGCCGCCCCCGACGCGGGCTCCCATTTTCTCGAATTCAGCGTCCGGGATACGCGACGCATAGCCCGCTCCGGCTTCGACGACCACGTCGAAGCCCAGTGCTTTCATTTTCTTGACCGTGTCGGGAGACGCCGCCACCCGCGGCTCTGCTCCCTCGGTCTCTTTCGCCACGAATATCAGACTGCCCACGCGCCGGCTCTCCTCTTCGCCAAATTTAAGGCGCACGAAAGGCTCCGGCCGCAGTCACGGCCGGACGTCGCTTCGCGCGGATCGAAATGTCAGATCAAAAAGAAACCGGCCATCGTCAGGACGATGAACAGCAGGACCGAGAAAATAAAACCGGCGCCGGTGAAAAAGCCGACCGTCATCGCAATCAGCAACACCACGACGGCCATCGTGCCGTATTTGGCGGCCCAGAGGAAACCGCTATAGGTCTTCTCATGTTCGGCGTAGTCCATCGACGCGCCAACTTCCGCCGGTCCGGTGTGATGTTCGGCCATTCGAATTCTCCCATTCTGAAAGCGCGGAATACTGTCTCCCGGCGCTTTGTCCTACTCCCCTACAGCCTGAGGCTGAACCTCGGCGCTGCTTCAGGCCTTACACAAAGGTCTAGGGCCGCGCAATCTCAGACGGGCCCCCAAGCGACATAAAATCGATTGAAAGCGACGTCGAAAATCAAAAAAAGAGACCCGGAACGACGGGCGTTCCGGGCCGGGCAGGATCAGCGCTGCGGTTTCAAAGTTTGCCGGCGCGCTGCTGGATCATCATGAAGGTGTCGAAGGTGTATTCGCCGATCTGCGCCCAGAGATAGGCGTCCTTCTTGAAGGCCAGCTGGTGGTCATAGATCTTCTTGAAATGCGGGCTCTTTTCGCTGAGCTCGGCATAGGTCGTCAGCGAGGCTTCGTAGGCGGCGTTGAGGATCTCCTGGCTGTAGGGCTTCAGCACCGCGCCGCCGCCGACCAATTCCTTGAGCGCCACGGCGTTCTTGGCGTCGTATTTGGCGAGCATCATCGAATTGGCCGTGGCGCAGGCGTCCGACAGCACGGCCTGATAATGCTTGGGCAACTCGTTCCATTTGGCGAGGTTGATCACCGCGTGAACCACCGGGCCGCCTTCCCAGAAACCCGGATAGTAGTAATATTTGGCGACCTTGTTGAAGCCGAGCTTGGCGTCGTCATAAGGGCCGACCCATTCGGCCGCGTCGATGGTGCCCTTTTCCAGCGCCGGATAGATGTCGCCGCCCGGGATCTGTTGCGGCACGACGCCGAGCCGCTCCATCACCTTCCCGGCGAGGCCGCCGATGCGCATCTTGAGACCCTTGAGGTCTTCCAGCGTATTGATCTCCTTGCGGAACCAGCCGCCCATCTGCACGCCCGTATTGCCGGCCGGCATGCCGTAGAGATTCTGGGTGGCGAGGAACTCGTTCATCAGGTCGCCGCCGCCGGTGTAATACCAGGAATTCTGCATGCGGGCGTTGAGGCCGAAGGGAATGGCGGCGCCGAGCGCGTAGGTCGGCTCCTTGCCGTAGTAATAATAGAGCACGGTATGGGCCATTTCGACGGTGCCCGCGCCGGCGGCGTTGGCCGCTTCGAGACCCGGCACGATTTCGGCCGCGGCGAAGACCTGAATGTCGAAAGCGCCGTCGGTGGCGGCGCGCACATGGTTGGCGATGTCGACGCCGCCGCCATAGATCGTGTCCAGCCCCTTGGGGAAGGACGAGGTCAGGCGCCAGGTGACTTTCGGATTGGACTGCGCGATCGCAGGCGCAGCCAGTGAGGCCGCGCCAGCCGCGCCGGCCGCCGCAACGCCAGCCTTCTTGAAAAATGAACGACGATCCATGTGACACCTCCCAGTAAAACGGATCTTGCAGTTTTGCTTTCCCCAGCGAGGTCGCCCTCGCCCGACGCGGATGTTAAGCATGCCCCCATGGCGCCCGCAAGACGCGAACATCGGATTTTCCTTATGCTTCCGTCGCAGTAAGATAGTGCTTACCGATAGTTAGGCGCTTCGTTTTAGGAATGAGGCGATTGACATCACAAAGCCGACGCGCCACTTGATGGCCGTTCCCAACGACGCCGGAGACGAGCATGCCCAGCCCGATCATCGCCATTCCCGCCGACACGCGCGAAATCGAAGGTTACTACTGGCATGCGACGCCGCAACAATATGTCAACGCCGTGGTCAAGGGCGCGGGCGCAACCGCCATCGTCGTGCCCGCACTCGAAAGCGGCAACGACATCGACGCCATCCTCGACCGTGTCGACGGCGTACTGATTTCCGGGTCGCGCTCGAATGTGCATCCCTCGCTTTACGGTGGCGACGCCTCGGAACAGAACGGCCCCTATGATCCGGCGCGTGACGCCACCAGTATGGAGCTGATCCGCCGCGCCATCGATCGCGGCGTGCCGCTGCTCGCCATCTGTCGCGGCATTCAGGAGCTCAATGTCGCGCTCGGCGGCACGCTGGAAACCGAAATTCAGGAAAAGCCCGGCGTCTGGGATCACCGCCGTCCCGACGTGCCGGAGCGCGACAGGATGTATGCCATCCGGCAGACCGTGAAGGTCAAGGAAGGCTCCTGCATCGCCGCAGCCCTCGGCGCCGGCGAATTCCAGGTCAATTCGCTGCACCGCCAGGCGATCGGCGTCGCTGCGCCTCGCCTCGCCGTCGAAGCGGTGGCCGAAGACGGCACGATCGAGGCCGTCTCCGTCATCGACGCGCCGAATTTCGCCATCGGCGTGCAGTGGCACCCGGAATACTGGGTCGAAAGCGACGCCACCTCCGCACGCCTGTTCAAATCCTTCGGCGACGCCGTGCGCGCTTATGCCGAAGCGAAGGGCCGCTGAGCGGCCGTGTATTTGGCCAGCCGGTAGAGCAACAACACGGCGATGATGGCGATATAGACCAGCGGCCGCGGCGGCCAGCTTTTGACCGCCATGATGAAATGCGTGACGCCGAGAATGGCGGCCGGATAGATCAGGAGATGCAGCCGACCCCAGTTGCGGCCCATCTTGCGGATCGACCAGTTGTTGGACGTGACCGCCAGCGCGACCAGGCCCACGAACGCCGCCATGCCCACCATGATATAGGGCCGCTTGATGATGTCGGCGACGATTTCGGAAAGCACCAGCGCCCGGTCGAGGATGGCGTAGGTCAGCACATGCATCAGCGCGTAATAAAAGCTCATCAGCCCGAGCGCACGCCGGAAGCGGAAGAGATTGACGCGCGTGAGATCGCGGATCGGCGTCACCAGCAGCGTCGCGATCAGGAACCGCAGCGTCCATTCGCCCAGGAGGTGCTCGAAGGACTGCACCGGATTGGCGCTCAGCTTCCCGGTCGCGCCCTGCCAGAAATACCAGACGGCCGGGATCATCCCGAGCCCGTAGATCCACCAGGGCGAAATTTTGGCGACGGTGCGATTGATGCGGCGCGGCCAGTCCATCGACGCATCGCTGCTCGAGACGGCCATCAGTAATTCGCCTTCAAATCCATGCCGGCGTAAAGCGAGGCGACTTCATCCGAATAGCCGTTGAACATCAGCGTATCCTTCTTCGGCGAGTTGAAAAAGCCGCCGCCCTCGCCGATCGGCCGTTCGGTCGCCTGGCTCCAGCGGGGATGATCGACCTTGGGATTGACGTTGGAATAAAAGCCGTATTCATCCGGCGCCGCCGTGTTCCAGGCGGTCGGCGGCTGGGCCTCGACCAGCGTGATGCGCTCGATCGACTTGATGCTCTTGAAGCCGTATTTCCAGGGAACGACGAGCCTGATCGGGGCGCCGTTCTGATTGGGCAGCAGGTCTCCATAGATGCCGACAGCCATCAACGTCAGCGGATGCATCGCCTCGTCGAGCCTGAGTCCTTCTTTGTAGGGCCAGTCGAGAATGGGCGCGAAGCCGCCGACCCCCGGCATTTCGTCCGGACGCAGGGCCGTCTGAAAGGCGACGTATTTGGCGCTAGCGAGCGGTTCGGCCAGTTTGAGAAGATCGGCCAGCATGAAGCCGCTCCAGGGTAGGACCATCGACCAGGCCTCGACGCAGCGGAAGCGGTAGACGCGCTCTTCCACCGACATCTTGGCGATCAGCTGATCGACATCGATCTCCAGAGGTTTGGACACCAAACCGTCGATCTTGATCGTCCAGGGCCGGGGCTTGAATTTGTCGGAGTAATCGGCGGGATCGCTCTTGTTGACGCCGAATTCGTAGAAATTGTTGTAGGTGGTGGCGTCTTCCTTAGGGGTGATCTTGTCGTTCACCTTGTAGGCGGACGGCTTGGCGGCCAACGCCGCGAGCGACGGCGACGCCGTCGCGCCGATCAGGCCGGCCGCCGCCGCGCCTGCCAGGAATTCCCGTCGACGCAGGAAAACGGATTGCGGAGTGATCTCCGAAGCTGCGATCTTGGGAAAGCGATAAGCCGGCATGACGGATCCTCTTCAGGTCAGGTCTTGCAAGCTTATACGAGGCAACGCGGCATTTGTTACAACGCCGCGCGTCAAATCAGCGTGAACGGCGCTTTTGCCAGCGCGCGCGCAGCCAGAAGACGGCGAAGAAGGACAGGATGATCGCCACGCCGGCGCCGAAGCCGAGCCAGGGCGAGACGTCGCCCAGCCCCAGAACGATCCTGGGCATGAAAGCGAGCGCGACGCCCGCTCCCAGGAGAATGATGGCGGCCGCGATGGCGTTCCTGCGCGTCTCGCGCTTGTGCTCTGACTGTGACACGTCAACCTTCCGTGATAGTGGAGCGGATCTCGGCGAGACCGCGCAATTGTCGGCCTGCGGCGTCGAAATTCGACGGGGCCAGCCAGGCTTCGAACGCCATTTTCAGGCGCAGCCAGTCATCGTCGATCATCGCGTACCAGGCGGTGTCGCGATTTTCGCCGCGCGAGATCATGTGCTTGCGGAACACGCCTTCGAAGGAGAAGCCGAGACGTTTGGCCGCTTCATGGCTGGGCGCGTTGTCGTTGTGACATTTCCACTCGTAGCGGCGATAGCCGAGATCCTCGAACACATGCCGCGCCATGAGGTAATGGACTTCGGTCGACATCGGGCTGCGCGCCATCGCCAGGCCATGCGCCACGCCGCCGACCTCGACCACGCCGTTGGCGGGATCGGCGCGCATATAATGGGCCATGCCCACGACGTCGCCGGTCTCGTTGTCGATAAACACTTCGCGCAGCCAGCCGGCCTTTTCGACGGCGTCAAGCCAGTCGGCGAAGGCGTCCGCGGTCTGGAAATCGGGCGCTGCGAAGTATTTCAGACGCGCATTGACGCCGGTTTCGCCAAGCGCCGTCCATAGCGCCCGCGCATGCTCGCTCCGCACATAGGGAACGAGCGTCACGTAACGGCCTTCGAGCCGCACCGCCTTCGGCGCGGGCCGCGGCGTCCAATTGCTGAGATCTTCCTTCTTCATCCCCGTCTCCTTAACAGAACCGGGGATGATGTTCATCACCACGCCGAGAGATCGACAAATAAATTTCGGTGATGGGCGGCGGCTCAGCCGACCTTTGCGGAAGCGACCGTCGCCTCGATATGATCGATCAGCCCATCGGCGAGACCCAGCCGGCCCGCCAGAAGATCCAGATAGCCGCGTTCGGCGCGGGTGTCCGGATCGATGGCGATGCGGGATGCCGTGTAGAGCTCCACCTTCTGGCTTTCGGTCTTCGCGGCGCCGATGATGGCGTCGAGATCGACGGGATTGGTCAGTTCGCCGGTGAGGAAGGCCTCGGCGTCGGCGTCGAGCCCAGCGAGCTTGACCTTGCCGAGGATCGCCTGACGTTCGGCCTCGTCGATATGACCATCGGCGCGCGCGGCCGAGATCATGGCGCGCACCAGCACCAGCGCAAAATCGTCATTGTTGGTGTGATCTTCCAGCGAAAAGCCGGTGCCGGCAGGCGCCGGCAGCAGATCCGGCGCGGCCTGTCCCTGAGCCGGCGCAGGCGCGCCGCCAACCGGCTGAGGCTGATTGCCAGCCTGCCAGTTCTTGTAGGCCTGATAGCCGAGACCGGCGATGGCGGCGAGACCGCCCAGCTTCAGAACCGAACCGGTCAGCTCGCGTCCCGTACCGGTGCCCAGCAGCACGGCGGCGATCGCGCCGGAGGCAAGTGGATTGTCCTTCGCCATCTGGGTCACCTGTCCGGCCCGGTCTTTCACCGAACCGCCGACTCCAGGCATATTGGAGCCTAAAAACTGGTCGAGAATTTTCTTGGCGTCGAACATTCCATATCCTCCGGTTGAGATGATCTCGTCAGCAGATAGGTATGACGCGCGGATTATGCAAAGAGGATGACGCAGGTCACGCCATCACCGAAAATTTCGCGGCGTCTATGACCAATACCCCTGGAAAAGACGCACACTTTGCGCAACCCTGGGACGAACCGGAACGCCCCAACTCTCCCATTGAAGTTCGAACCAAATATGGTGCACTCTGCCCAGTCGAGGCGGATTGTCGCCCGGTTCGACACGACCCGGAGCGGTGTCCAGCCGGTAAAAGAATGGCTGATGTCACTGAACAAGACAGATCGTCAGGTGGTCGCCGTCGATATCGCCAAAGTCGAGTTTGGCTGGCCGATCGGGTTGCCGACATGCAGACCGCTGCGAGACGGGGTGCTCAAAGTGCGGTCAAGCATCAGAAATGGTCGCGTCGAAGCAAGAACATAATTTGGGATCGATGACGGCGTCATGCTGCTGTTTCACGGCGCAGAAGGCAAAGGCGGCCAGCAGGCGGCAATCAAATTGGCGATCAAGCGTTGGAAAGATTATCAAATTCGAAAATGAAGCGGAGGACTTTCGAGATATGACAGACAATCATCCTGTCGTCGGCGGCTCGCTTGAAAACTTCCTCGAAGACCTCGGCGAGAAAGAAGCGGTCTACGGCGCGGCGATCAAGCAGGTTCTGGCTTGGCAAATCGATGAAGAGCGAAAACTGCAGGCGCTTTCGAAATCCGACATGGCTTAAAAAATGGGCACGAGCCGCTCTCAGTTGGACCGTGTTCTCGATCCGGCCAATATCGGCATTTCTCTCGACACGCTTGAGCGCGCTGCGCGGTCGCTCGGAAAGCGACTGAAAATCGAGTTGGTCGACGCCTAACGCCGCCTCACGTCGAGTAGACCATAGAGGCGGCGGCAGGCATTTCCTTGTCGATCAGCCGAAGACCCTAGGCGTCACCCAGCCAGCGCTGCGGCTTCCGCTGCGAGCTTGGTGATGCCGTCCCAATCGCCCTCCGTCACCATGGCCTTGGGCGCGACCCAGGAGCCGCCGACGCAGACGACGTTGGAGAGGCTGAGATAATCGCGGGCGTTCTTGAGCGAGACGCCGCCGGTTGGGCAGAAGCGGATGCCGGCGAGCGGGGACGCGAGCGCGCCGAGATAGGCGGCGCCGCCGGCCTGTTCGGCCGGGAAGAATTTCAGCACGCTATAGCCGCGGTCGCGCAGATGCATGACTTCGGTGGCGGTGGCGGCGCCGGGCAGAAGCGGCACGTCGCTCTGGTCGGCGGCGTCGAGCAGCGAGGGACCCGCGCCGGGCGACACGACGAATTTCGAGCCCATCTTCACGGCCTGTTCCCACTGGCGCGCATCGAGGACGGTGCCGGCGCCGGCGACTGCGCCTTCGACTTCCTCTGCGACCGCCTTGATGGCGTCCAGCGCCGCGGGCGTGCGCAGCGTGATTTCGATGGCCTTCAGGCCGCCCGCCACCAGCGCGCGGGCCAAAGGCACGGCCGATTTCACATCGTCGATCACGATCACCGGCACGACCGGTTGCAGCTTGAGCGTGGAGAGAAGGTTCTCGGTCTTGGCGTTCATGTCGCCGCTCCCTTAAAACGATTGAATTGCAGGCAGACCTACTAAACTCGGCTGGCGGTGTCGAGCAAAAAGGATATGAAAGACGCGACCCGCAGCCAGCCGACAGCGGTCAAACAGGTTCTTCGATGTCCCGTTCCGCCCTGCCCCGCTCAGAACGTTTGATGCAGTTGTTGCAGGCGCTCAGGCGTCACAGGCGGCCGGTCACCGGCCAGGCGCTGGCCGAGGAAACCGGCGTCAGTCTCCGCACGCTCTATCGCGACATCGCCACGCTGCAGGCTCAAGGGGCCGACATAGAAGGCGAGGCCGGTCTCGGCTATGTGCTGCGCCCCGGCTTCCTGATGCCGCCGCTGATGTTTTCCGAAGACGAGATCGAGGCGCTGGTGCTGGGCGCCCGCTGGGTGGCCAGCCGGGCGGACGAAGGCCTGTCGGACGCCGCCGGACATCTGATCGCCAAGATCGGCGCCGTGCTGCCCGCCGATCTCGCCGAGCGGCTGGAAACGTCGAGCCTGTTGGTCGGCCCCTCCCCCCGCGCGGGCTCGGGCGTCGACCTCAAGCTGATGCGTCGCCTGATCCGGGAAGAGCAGGCCGCCGAGATCGATTATGCCGACGCCAGCGGCGCGGCGACGCGTCGCGAGATCTGGCCCTTCGCGCTCGGTTTTTTCGAGAATGTCCGGGTCGTGGTGGCCTGGTGCGCGCTGCGCAACGGCTTCCGCCATTTCCGCGCCGACCGGATCGAAGGCTTGCGCCCGCTCGACCGCCGCTATCCCCGCCGCCGCGCCGCCATGCTCAAGGAGTGGAAACGCGAACAAGGCGTCGGCCCGAACGCTGCTGACAAAAACTGACAGCAGGCAGCGCTAGACCGTCCTTCGAGGCCGACGCCGACCCTGACGCCGAAGCCCCGAGATCAGAAAGGACAAGATCATGACCCCCAGCTATATTCTCCTCTACGTCGCCGACATGACCGCAAGCCGCGCTTTCTACGACGCGTTGCTCGGCCTTCAACCGATCGAGGCCGCGCCGACCTTCTCGTTCTACGTGCTTCCGAACGGGTTGAAACTCGCTCTCTGGTCCAGGGACGGCGTCATTCCCGCGGCCACGCCGCCGGGTGGTTTCGAACTCGGCTTCCCCCTCGGCTCCGACGACGAGGTCGACGCGACGGCCAAAGATTGGACGGCGCGCGGCATTGAACTCATCCAGCCGCCGATGGCCGCCGATTTCGGTCGCACCTTCACGGCCGTCGACCCCGACGGCCATCGGCTGCGCGTCTTCCACGTGGCGCGCTGATCTCTCAGGCGTAGCCGCCGGATTGGACGACGACGCGCGTTCCGACCGGCGTCCGGCCGTAGAGATCGATGATGTCCTGGTTGAGAAAGCGGATGCAGCCCGACGACACCATCGTGCCGATCGACCAAGGCTCCACCGTTCCATGCAGACGGAACAGCGTGTCCTGGCCGTCGACATAAAGATAGAGCGCGCGCGGGCCGAGCGGATTCATCGGCCCGCCATCCATGCCAGTCTGGTATTGCAGGTATTTTTCCGGATCCCGCGCGATCATGTCGGGGGTCGGCGTCCAGCGCGGCCATGCCGCCTTGCGGCCGATGCGCGCCTCACCCTGGAAGTTGAGGCCCTCTTCGCGTCCCACGCCGACGCCATAGCGGATCGCCTCGCCATTGCCCAAAACGTAATAAGCGAAGCGTTGCTGCACGTCGACGACGATCGTGCCGGCAGGTTCATAGCTGTCATAGGCCACTTGTTGCCGCCAGAATTTCGGATCCACGCGACGAAGATCGACGGCGGCGACCGGGAAAGGTTCGCCGAGGACGGGCCCATACATCGCCTGGTAATAGGGATCGATACGCGGCCCCGCAGGTCTTCCGATACTGGTGACCCGCCTCTCGCTCGCGCAGCCCGCAAGCAGCAATGGCGCGCCCAGGATCAGGCTGCGCCTATGAATTCCCGTCGTCATGAACACCTCGTCTGTTCGGACATGCGCGTCCGCGCTTTGTCTTCGCCCGAACAGGCAAACGTATGACGTTTCCCGGGGTTCCCTCATGATGAGGGCGGAGAGGATGCTCAGTTGGTCAGCTTGGTCGAGCGATCCGATACTTTCTTGGCGATGGCTTCGAAAGCGGTGATCAGTTCCGACGCGTTGTCGGCCGTGTAGGAATTGCTCGATGAACCGGAACAGGCGAGCAATAGGGTCTTGCCGAGCGTCGGAGCCATGAAGGCGACCGTATAAATGGTGATGCCGGCATTTTTGGCCGAGGTGCAGGCGTTGAGCGTCTTGGTGTCGAGCGACGGCTTGTGCTTGCTGCTGGCCCCTGTATTTTCGCCGTCGGTCATCAACACGATGAATTTCTGCACATGGGTGTTGCCGTGGTTGGCGTGCTCCGTCGCCTCGCTGGCGGCGGTGAGCGCCGCATAGGCGGTGTCCATGGCGTCGGACATGTCGGTTCCGCCCGAGGGATAGGAAGGCAAGGCCGAGATGTAGGCGCGCGCGGTGGTCGTTCCCCAGGCGAGAGCGGAGGCCGCCTGTTCCTTGTCCGTAAACGTCACAGACCCGGTGCGGGTGACATGATTGTTCGCGTCCAACGTCTCGATCGAATCGATCGTATCGAACAGGGTGGCGGCGGCTTGCTTGAGCGCTCCCATCTTGTTCAGGTAACAGGGGGATGTGGCTGCGATATCCGGATAATACGCCCAGTCTTCGAGATCGGCGTAATTCTGACAACTGGCAGGCGTCGACAAGGCTGTGTTGGTCACCCAGGACATGGATCCCGACCGGTCGACGACGAGGTAGAGCGACAGAGCATTGCCGACGACAACAGAGGATGTGGAAGAACGCGCCGCGATCTTGCGGTTGGTGAAGCCGAGGAGTCGCGTGAACGGCGTCAGTTCCACCGTGATGCGCGCCGACATCGCCACCGTGTACGTGGTCTGGGTGCCCACCGTGTTCTTATCGGGCACGACAGTGGTGGAGGTCTTGAGATCTTCGACCACGTTGCTCGGCAATTGCCCGGAAAGCTGCGCCACGAGAAAATCGATCGCGTAGCTCTTGACATTCAGAGTGGTCTTGTCCTTGGCCGCGAGCGCGCTGACCGCCGCCAGCGACGCCGTATCCAGACCGTTCTGCAACACCGTGCGCTGATTGACCATCGCGGCCATGTCGAACGCCAGGCCGACGCCGCCCAGCAGCACGGGCAGCACCAGGGCCGCCGTCAGGGCGAAATTTCCGCGACGCGACCCGATGAACAGACGAAATACACCAAACAGGCTCGACAAGAGGGGCTCCTGATACAGAGCACGCGTTATTGCGCAGTCGCTATTTTAGCCCCTCAGCCTTTCCAATGTATAAAGATTTGCATTCGCATGCGGTGGCGAAGCTGCGCCGGGGGAGGAAGAGCCGCCGCCCGTCGGGAGCGGCGGCGCGGCCGATTCCGTTACTTGCCCATCGCGCCGGCCAGAACCGTCTTCAGCGGCGTGGTCGGACGGCCGATGATCCGGCTCAGCGTCTTGCCGTCTTCGAACAACCCGCCCTTGGACGCGCCGACATCCGAGTCGGCGAGCAGGCCGGCAAAGCCCTCCGGCAGACCCACCTGCACTAGCATGGCCTTGTAGGCGTCTTCGGGCATATAGGCGTAGACGACCGGCTTACCGGCGAGTTCGCCGATCGCCGCCGCGAGATCGGTGAGCGTAAAGGCGTCGTCGCCGGCCAGTTCGAGCACCGCGTTGACGTAAGCGTCCGAATTGGCAAGCACCACGGCGGCCGCTTCGGCATAGTCGGCCCGCGACGCCGCGGAGATGCGGCCTTCGCCGACGGAGCCCGCGACGGCGCCGTGCTCGAGCGCCGGGCCGATCGAACCGAGATAATTTTCGAGATACCAGGAATTCCTCAGGAAGGCGTAAGGAATCCCCGATGCGACGATCGCCTTCTCCGTGGCCAGGTGTTCGACGGCCAGGCCGAGCGGCGAGGTGTCGGCGCGCAGGATGCTGGTATAGGCGAGAAAGGCGACGCCGGCCTTCTTGGCGGCGGCGATGACATTCTCGTGCTGCGCCAGGCGCTGGCCGACCTCGCTCGACGAAATCAGCAGAACATGGGTGACTCCGACGAAGGCGGCGTCGAGGCTCGCCGGGTCGTCATAGGAGCCGATGCGCACCGTCACGCCGAGAGCGGCGAGATCGGCTCCGGCTTCGGGCTTGCGGACAAGCGCGATCACTTGCGCGGCGGGAACCTTTTCGATCAGGCTTTGCACGGCGAGCAGGCCGAGCTGTCCATTCGCTCCGGTAACCAGATAGGTCTTGGCGTCGTGAGACATCACATTCTCCTTGGGTATGGTCTTATTTTGAAGACAGGTCTACAATAGAGACCAACGACCCGACTGAAAAGGAGGCAGTTTTCGATGCCCAGGTTACTTGCAAAGAACCAACAGGGACCGCTGAGGTCCGGCGACCGGATGGAGAAATGGAACGCTCTCGGCTTCAGTCGCGAAAACTGCCCGATCCGCGATGTGCTCGATCACATCGGCGACAAATGGACAGTGCTGATCCTGTTGTCGCTCACGACGGAAAACCGCCGCTTCTCGAGCCTGGCGCGCGACATTCCCGATATTTCCAAACGGATGCTGACCCAGACGCTTCGGGACCTCGAGCGGGACGGACTGGTCAGCCGGCAAGTGTTTCCCACCAAGCCGCCCAGCGTCGAATATGCGCTGACCGAGCTGGGACGCGACGCGATGATCCCCATCTCCGCTCTGATGGATTGGGCCGAGCGTCGCCATGCGGACATCCGCATCGCCCGCGCCAGATTCGATTCGACGCAGGAAAATGCGGCCTGATTTCGGGAAAATCAGAATTCCTGCCGGATCACGCGAAAAAACTTAGCTTGAAATGCTTTCCACGGTTGACAAAGATCTGTCGAGGCGATTGTTATACCGGCATAAAAGAACGATCGTTCGCATTCCGACTGCATGGACCGCTGGATGGCCAAGACGCGTAAAATCTCGACCGACGACGTGCTGGATGCGGCGGAACGAGTGGTCGTGCGCCTGGGAGCGGTGGGCTTGTCGATCGACGAAGTCGCGCGCGAAGCAGGCATCAGCAAGTCCCGCGTCGTCTATGATTACAAGACCAAGTCGGGCCTTCTGAACGCGCTGGTCGAACGCCGCATCCGTATCGACCGCGAACGCGTCGCAGAAAGCGTGCGCATTCAGCAGGACAGCGACAATCCTCCGCTCTTCGGCCGGCTCTCCGCGGCCGGCGCCCTCGCCTCCGACAGCGAAAGAGCCGTGGCGCTGGCCATCTGCGCCGCCAGTTCGCACGACGAGGGCGTTCAGTCCCTGTTTCGCCAATGCACCGCCGAGGATCTGGCCGCGGTCACCCGCGACGCCAGGCGTCCGCGGGCCTCGCTGATCGCCTATCTCGCATTTTATGGATTGACGATCATGGAATATTTCGACCTCCATCATTGGAGCGAGGTCGAGCGCGCCGGATTGCTACGGGATATCGGGACAATGTACGCCGCCTTTCCCGAACCATGATCCGAGCTCCGGGCGTCCGCCGCCACCGAATTTCTCCGAATTCAGACAACCGATTGAAGGTAAGACGATGAAAAAAATCGCCCTCGGACTGACGGCCTTGGCCATGTCCGCCATGATCGCCTCGCAAAGCTTCGGCCAGCAGCAGCAGATGCCGCCGACAGCCGTCGGCGTTGTGACCCTGAAGACCGAGGCTGTGCCGGTGATGAGCGAATTGCCCGGCCGCATCGCCGCCACCCGCACGGCGGAGGTGCGCGCCCGCGTCACCGGCATCCTGCAGGAGCGCGTCTTCGAACAGGGCAGCCTGGTCAAGGCCGGTGACGTGCTCTACCGGATCGACCCGAAACTGTTCAAGGTGCGCGTCGCCAGCGCCCAGGCCACGCTTCAGCGCGCGGTCGCGACGGAAAAGAATGCTCGTCAACAGCTCGAACGCCAGGACCAGTTGCGCAAGCGCAACGCGGTCTCCGAGGTCGAATACGACAATGCCGCCGTCGCCGCCGCCCAGGCCGCCGCCGATGTCGCATTGGCGCAGGCTGCGCTGGATGAAGCGACGATCAACCTCGATTACACCGAAGTGCGCGCCCCGATCACCGGCATCATCGGCGGGGCGCTGGTGACCGAAGGCGCGCTCGTCACCGCCGACAGCACGCAGAATCTGGCGCAGATCCAGCAGATCGATCCGGTCTATGCCGACTTCACCCAATCGGTCGACGAAATGCTGTCGCTGAAGCGGGCCGTCGAGGCGGGCCGCCTCGAAAGCCCCGCCCCTGGTCAGGCCCGCGTCGAACTGGTCTTCGACAGCGGCGATATGTATGCGGAAAAAGGCAAGCTGCTGTTTTCGAGCGCCAGCGTCGATGAAACCACGGGCCAAATCACGCTGCGCGCCGAATTCCCCAATCCGAAAGGCGATCTGCTGCCCGGGCAATATGTCCGCATCCGCATCGAACAGGCCGTCAACAAGGACGGCATTCTCATTCCGCAGCGCGCCGTCATCCGCACCCAGGATGGCCGGGCCCAGGTCTATGTCGTCGGCGAGGGCGATGTCGCCCAGCTGCGCGACGTGACCCTCGGCGCCGTGATCGACGCGCAATGGACCGTCGAGAGCGGCCTCAAGGGCGGCGAACGCATCGTCGTCGACGGCGTCTCCAAGGTCCAGCCCGGCGCGAAAGTGGCTCCCGAAGCCGCCGCCGCCCAGCCCAAGAACTAAAGGCTCGTCCTGATGGCACAATTCTTCATTCAACGACCCATTCTGGCCTGGGTGTTTGCGATCTTCATTTCGATCGCAGGCCTCATCGCCCTGCCCTTCATGCCGATCGCGCAATATCCCAACGTCGCGCCGCCGCAGCTGTCGATCTCGACCAACTTTCCCGGGGCTTCCCCGCAGGAAATCTACCAGAGCGTCACCCAGCCGATCGAAGAAGAGCTCAACGGCGTCGACGGCCTCCGCTACTTCGAATCCACCTCGGACTCGTCGGGCCGCATTTCCATCGACGCCACCTTCGTCTCCGGCGCCAATATCGACCAGGCGCAGGTGGATGTTCAGAACGCCATTCGCCGCGTCGAGCCGCGTCTGCCGCAGACCGTCACCCAGCAGGGCATCGAAGTGCAGCAGGCCGGCTCCGGCTTCCTGATGGTGGTGGCCATCACCTCCACCGACGGCCAGCGAGACGCCGTGGCGCTCGGCGACTATTTCAGCCGCAACATCATGGGCGAACTGCGCCGCATCGAAGGCGTCGGCAATGTCCAGCTGTTCGCCGCCCAGCGCGCGATGCGAATCTGGATCGACCCCGACAAGATGGTCGGCCTGAAGATGACGGCGTCCGACATCACCGCCGCGATCACCGCCCAGAACGCCCAGGTCGCCGCCGGCCAGATCGGCGCCGCGCCCAATCCCATCAACCAGGACCTGACCGCCACCGTGCTGGTCAAGGGCCAGCTGACCGATCCCAAGGAATTCGCCAATATCGTGCTGCGCGCCAATCCGGATGGATCGACGGTGCGTCTGCGCGACGTCGCGCGGGTGGACATCGGCTCCGAAAGCTACAGCTTCTCGAGCCGGCTGAACGGCAAGCCCACCGCCGCCGTCGGCGTCCAGATGAGCAGCGGCGCCAACGCCGTGGCCACCGCCAACGCGGTGAAGGCCAAGATGGAGCAGATCAAGGGCTTTTTCCCGGCGGGCATCGACTATGCCGTGCCCTATGACACCAGCCCCTTCGTCTCCGCCTCCATCGAAAAGGTCGTGCACACGCTGATCGAGGCCGTGGCGCTGGTCTTCGTCGTCATGCTGATCTTCCTGCAGAGCTTCCGCTACACGGTCATACCGACGCTGGTGGTGCCGGTGGCGCTGCTCGGCACGCTGTCGATCATGTATGTCAGCGGCTTCTCGGTGAACGTCCTGACGATGTTCGCGATGGTTCTCGCCATCGGCATTCTCGTCGACGACGCCATCGTCGTGGTCGAAAACGTCGAACGCATCATGGCCGAAGAGGGCTTGTCGCCCAAGGAAGCCACCAAGAAGGCCATGGGCCAGATCACCGGCGCGATCCTCGGCATCACGCTCGTGCTCGCCTCAGTGTTCATTCCCATGGCGATGTTTCCGGGATCGACGGGCATCATCTACCGCCAGTTCAGCCTGACCATGGTCGTGTCGATCCTGTTTTCGGCCTTCCTGGCGCTGTCGCTGACCCCGGCGCTCTGCGCGACCTTCCTCAAGCCCATTCCTCAAGGGCATCATGAGAAGAAGGGGCTTGCCGGCTGGTTCAATCGCGGCTTCGGCCGTCTGACCAACGGATATGGCCGCGGCGTCACCGGCATCGTCGGTCGCGCCGGTCGGCTGATGATCGTCTATCTCGCCATCGTGGCGGGCCTCGGCTATCTCTTCATCCAGCTGCCCGGCAGTTTCGTGCCGAACGAGGACCAGGGCTTCCTGATCGTCAACATCGAAGGTCCGGCCGAATCGAGCAACAACCGCACCGTGGCGACGCTCGAACAGGTCGAGAAGATCTTCCGCGCCGAACAGTCGGTCGAAAACATCGTCGCCATCCAGGGCTTCAGCTTCTCCGGCACCGGCCCCAACGCCGCCCTCGCCTTCGTGACGCTGAAGGACTGGTCCGAGCGCGGCGACGGTCAATCGGCGCAGGACATCGCCAACCGCGCCAACATGCAACTGTTCGGGCTGAAAGACGCCATGGCCTTCGCGCTGTCGCCGCCGCCCATCCAGGGTCTCGGCACGTCCAACGGCTTCTCCTTCCGCCTGCAGGATCGCGGCGGCAAGGGACAGGCGGCGCTGCAGGCGGCCGCCGGCCAGTTGATGGCCCAGGCCCAGCAGAGCGGCATGATCGTCGGCGTGCGTCCCGAAGGCCTGCCGGATGCGGCCCAGGTGTTGCTCAGCATCGACCGCGAAAAGGCCAACACGTTCGGCGTGACCTTCGCCGACATCAACAACACCATCACGGCCAATCTCGGCTCCAGCTATGTCAATGATTTCCCGAACTCCGGCCGCATGCAGCGGGTGATCATCCAGGCGGGCGAAACGAGCCGCCTGCAGACGGAGGATCTCCTGAAGCTGAACGTCCGCAACGCCAGCGGCGGCATGGTGCCGCTTTCGGCCTTCGCCGACGTCAAGTGGCAGCGCGGTCCCGCCCAGGTCATCGGCTATAACGGCTATCCCTCCGTCCGCATCTCGGGCATGGCGGCGCCGGGCGTGGCCTCGGGCGCGGCGATCGAAAAGATGCAGGAACTCGCCCGACAGCTGCCCGAAGGCTTCGGCTATGAATGGACGGGCCAGTCGCTCGAAGAGCTGCAATCGGGCTCGCAGGCGCCGTTCCTGTTCGGCTTCTCGATCCTGTTCGTGTTCCTGCTGCTCGCCGGCCTCTATGAAAGCTGGTCGATCCCGCTGTCGGTGATGCTGGTGGTGCCGCTCGGCGTCATCGGCGCGGTGCTGGCTGTGTTCCTGCGCGACATGCCCAACGACATCTACTTCAAAGTGGGCCTGATCGCCATCATCGGTCTTTCCGCCAAAAATGCGATCCTGATCGTCGAATTCGCGAAAGACTATTTCGCCGAGGGCCGCAGCCTCAAGGATGCGGCCGTGGAGGCGGCCAAGATCCGTTTCCGCCCGATCATCATGACCTCGCTGGCTTTCGCCCTCGGCGTCGTGCCACTCGCCATCGCAACCGGTCCGAGCGCGGCCAGTCAGAACGCCATCGGCACCGGCGTGCTGGGCGGCATGATATCGGCGACGATCCTGGCGATCATCTTCGTTCCGGCCTTCTTCGTCTTCGTGCTCAGGTTGTTCAGGACGAAGCGCCCGACGCATGTCTGATACGCCGCATGTCGGTTGAGCAAGGGCCGCCCCTCGGGCGGCCCTTCGCATTTTTACCATTCGGCAATAATTGCTATGCATGCAATGCATATTTGCCGCGCGATCGTGGCTGTTCATTCCTTGGGCGCCGGCGCCTATATCACGGGCGTTGAATAGATGCCGAAAAGGCCAAGGATAACAAAATGAGCTTCATGAAAAGACTGAACGACTGGCGCAAATATCGCCAGACCCTCTCCGAACTCGGCCGCATCAGCGAACGCGAGTTGCAGGATCTCGGCCTGCGTCGCGCCGACATCGAAGCGGTGGCGCGCGGCGAAATCCGCCGCTGACGTCATCCGCGATTTTTGGATCGCCCTACGACATATCGGGGCGATCCCTTTCCGGCCTTCGTCCGACGATCATTTGCCCGTCATGATCACCTCGGTCCGGGAAATGGCGGTTTCCCCGGCGCTATAGCCGCCACTCTCTGCATTGAGCGTCATCTGCTCCCGCCCCCAGGCCTCGATCCATCCCGCCGCCGCGTCATCCTTGTTCCGGAGAATGACCGACAAGGTGTAAGCCTTGTCGCAACCCTGCTTGCCGCAATTGAAGTGCAGCACGCCTGCCGCCCGGATCTTGCCCTTTTCGACGACGACCGCGCCGCGCTCCATCGCGCTTTGATAGCGGGAGGCTGAAAACCTGTAGACGCCCGGCGCGGTCTCCGCCCTGTCGTCAGGAACGCCGCTCATCGCCTCGTTGACGACCTCCCAGAGCGGCGTCGCCCGCCCCAGCCACGTCACTTTCTTTTTCCCGGCGAAAGCCCGCAGGGCCGGCTTGAAGTCCTTGGCCCAGAGCAGCGTGTTCGCCGTCTGGCAGGCGCTTGCGGTCGACAAGGCGCAATCGTCCGCCAAGGCGCCGGATGCAGCGACCAGCAAGGCGGCGGCAAGGATGTATGTTCGCATGGGGATCTCCTGAAAGCGCATCGACCGAAATCGCCGTAAATTCTAGCCGGTATGACGGAGAAAGCCACTCAGGAGCGAACAACGCATGGGAATTCATAGAAAAAAGCGGGCGGACGTCACACGTCCGCCCGCGACGAGGCGCGGGATACAGGGGTGGACCCCGCGCTCATCTCCAAGGCTGTCGCCTGATCGAGAGGTTCAGAGGAAGAAGTCGCCGGCGTCCAGCTTGGAAATGCTGAGAACATCGATGGAAAACTCGGCCTTGCCATCGCCATCAACATCCGCCTGCACCGTGACGCCGTTCTTGGAGTCGGTGAAACGCAATTCACCGGCTGTCTTGCTGAACCCATCGCTGCCGATGAAGTCAAAATCCTGGTTGCCGCGCCGAGAGGTGTCGGCGTCCAGCGCTCCCAAATTGATATGCTCGTAGCGAGCGCGGGCAAAATCCGTGATCACGTCGCGACCGGAGGCATTGGCGGTGGAGTCGGCGAGGCTCTTGAAGATGAAGTCGTCGTCGCCATTGCCGCCGGTGAGGCGGTCCTTGCCGATCCCGCCGATCAACTGATCGTCGCCATTGCCGCCGGACATCCTGTCGTTTCCAGCCATGCCATGGATGATGTTCATCGAGGAGTCGCCCACAAGAACATCATTCGCGTTGGTGCCGAGCAAGCGTTCGGCGACATCGCGCACTTCAATCGTGAATGTCTGTGTCGAGACGCCGCCCGCAAGGTCTTTCGCCTGGATGACGATTTCGTAACTCGATTGTTTTTCGTAGTCGAGCTTACCGCTCACATAGAGCGAAGCGGTCCGCAAAGGATCCTGAGCGAGCTTAAACGGCGTGTTCTCAGTGAGCAGAGAATAACGTATGATCGGCATATCTTCCGGATCTTGCGCCGATACGGTTATATACGGAATATTCTTCGTAACATTCTCGTTGATCGACAAACTCGACAGAGTTATGCTGTGAGGCGGAAGATTAGCGCCGAGAACTTCCAGAGTGTCGTCCGCGAATTTGATCGTTTCGATGCTGTCGATGATCTGGACGCCATCCGGCGCGCCCTTGCGAAGATCGATCACTGAACCTGTGACCAAACCGTTGTCTTTGGTCAAAGCCAACTCATAGTGCTTTGCCGCGCCTGTGAGGACGAGAGTATCTGTTCCGGCCCCACCATAGAGCCGATCCTGTCCTTTGCTGGCGAAGAATCGGTCACTCGCAGTCGTTCCGAAAAGGGTGTCGTCGCCCTTGGAACCTCGTTTGACAGCCATGTTCATCTCCCTGCATGCGTCGAGTTTTACCGCGCAGGTTTTTAACGTGAACCATCAATCAGGCGTTATGCGTAGAATCCCATAGGCTAGGGATCTTTTTTGCATCCCGTTCCAATGTTAAGAAAAGCTTATTTGGAAAGGATATCCGTGGCGTCGGAAAACTACCCGCATTTGGCGAAGAGGCGGTTCAGCACCGACATGGTCGCTCCAAAACACCGCTTCGAGGCGTTTCGCAGTCGGATCAACACGATGTTCGATATGGAGCGGCTGCCGACGTCCGACACGACCGCCGAATTTTGCGGAGCGATCGACAGCGTCAACCTCGGTTCGGTTCTCGTCAGTTCCATGCGCACCAAGCCCTTCCAGCATTCGCGCTCCCGGCGGCGGCTTATGCGTGATTTCGTCGATCACATGCTGCTGCGCGTCGATTTGGATCCGGACAGCCTCTCCGGTAGCGGCCTAGGGCTGAAGATCATCGATCTCGGCCAACCCACACAACCTGACATTACGCCGGGGCAGAATGTCTCGGTCGTCATTCCTCGTCGTTTGCTGGGCGACGCTGCGGATGCGGCCGCCAGCCGCCATGGTTTGGTTCTGCGCGACGGCGCCGCGCTCGTCTTGGCGGATCACCTCCAATCCTTGATGCGCCACGCCGAAGGATTGTCCCCCAATGCGGGCCTGGGCCTTGCCGAAGTCACGCCGGCGCTGGCTGCGGCCTGTCTTCGCCCGACCGCGGACAATATCGTCAGGGCGCGCCGCGAACTGTCAGGCGTGGCGCTGAACCGGGCCAGACGGGTGATAGAAGATCATCTGCATGCGCCGGATCTGACGCCCGATTTCGTTGCGCGCGCCGCCGGCCTGTCACGCTCGGCGCTCTATCGCTTGTTCGAGCCGGCCGGCGGCGTTGCCGCCGTCATCCGCGAAACCCGACTGCGCGCGGCTGCGCGCATTCTGGCGCGGGCCGAGACGACCCTGCGAATTGCGGACGTCGCCGAACATTTCGGATTTTCGAGCGAGGCGCATTTCAGCCGCGCCTTCAAGGCGTATTTCGACTGTACGCCTCGAGACCTGCGCTTCGGTGGTCGCGCCGAGACGTCGTCGACGCAGCCTGGGCTGGATGCAGATCCACTCTCCCCAGTCTTTCACAAGTGGTTGCGACTTATCTGACGTCTCGCAGTCACGACCGATAGCTCGGCGCCGAACCAGCCTGTACCGGGATCGAAACTCTTTACCCATCATGCAAAATGATAGGGCGGTTCGGTAACCAACAATTCGTAAGTTCATCGTCATATAAGCCATTAGACATAGACTGCGAGTGTTGGCGTGAGCGCATTTTGGAACCATGTCCTGGCGAATTGCGCCATGATACTCTTCGTCATTCTGGCCTGGACGAATTTCGCGCCCCGGCGCGAAGGAAGCCCCCTGGCCGACAAGCTCAAGCTCGGCGTCGTCTTCGGTCTGGGCGCGCTCGCCGTGATGACCCGGCCCATCGAGGTCGACACCGGCGTTTACATCGATCTCAGAACGATCCCCATCTCCATCGCCGGGCTCGTCGGCGGTTGGCCCGGCGCTCTGGTCGCAACCGTCATCGCAGGGGCGTATCGTCTCTGGCTGGGCGGGGCCGGCGCGGGACCTGGTCTCGCCGTGATCGGACTTGTCGCCGCCATCGGCGCGGGAGGCTCGCTCCTGCTCGCCGGCCGCATCGCCAGCCTTCGTGAATCGATCTTGTTCTCCTTTTTTGTTTCCGCTTGCGACCTGTTCGTCGTCATGATTCTGCCGCTCAATTCCAATGTGGCGGCCCTTCATCGGGAGGCGCCTCTCTGGATCCTGATCGTCTTCGTGACCACCAGTCTCGCGACTTTGGCGACCTTCAACGAATTGAGGCGGCGACAGACCGACAAGCGGTTGAAGATGTGCGAGGCGGTGATCCAGTCGCTTCCGGAAAGCCTGAACGTCAAGGATAGCCAGGGGCGATTTCTGCTGGCCAATCCCGCAACGGCGGCGCTGATGCGCGCAGGCCCCGTGAATGCGCTGCTCGGTCGCAGCGACCACGATTTCTATCCCGCCGAACTCGCCGATCGCTTTCAGGCCGAGGAGAGAAACATCCTGGCCTCCGGCAGGGCGCAAATGATCGAGCAGACCATCGCCTGGCGAGGATCCGACCCGATCATCCTGTCGACCCTCAAGGCCCCGCTCTACGACGACGCCGGCGAGCTCGTCGGCATCATCACGCACAACCGGGACCTGACCGAAAAGAGGAAGCTGATCCAGGCTCTCGCCGACAGCGAGAAAATCGCCCAGGCGGCGCTCAGCAACATGGCGGACGGCCTGATCATGTTCGACGCAGATCTCAAGGTGATCTTCTGCAACGAGCGGTATCGCTCCATGTTTCCGCTGACCGCAGACCTTCGCGTACCGGGCGCCCATGCTCGGGATATCCTCGAGGGAGCGATCCAACGTGGCGAGTTCATCGGCATTCCGCCCGACGGGAAGGAGGATTTCATCGAGGCGGCGATTGCGAAACTCCGGCTCGCGGGCACGGTCGAATTCCGGCTCGAGGACGGGCGCTGGATCGAATCGCGCACGACCATTTCCGAAGATGGCGGTTGCCTCGTCGTCTGCTCCGACATTACCCGCGCCAAGCGTGACGAGCAGAAACTCCGCGACCTCAACGAAAAGCTCGAAGAGATGGCGATGACGGACAGCCTGACCGAGTTGCTCAACCGCCGCGCTTTCGACGCGTCCCTCGTCGCTGAAATGGACAGATGCCGCGAGGTCGACGGCGACCTCAGCCTGCTGCTCATCGATGTTGATCGTTTCAAAGCCTATAACGACACCTATGGCCACACCGCCGGCGACGAATGTCTTCGGCAGGTCGCCCGGGTGGTGCGCGGCGCGGCGCGCCGTCGCGGCGACCGGGCCGCCCGTTATGGCGGCGAGGAGATGGCGGTGATCCTGCCGAACACGACCGCCTCGGATGCGGTCACGATAGCGCAAGAGTTGCGCAAGCGTGTGCGCGCCCTCGATATTCCCCATGTCGGCAGCGAAAAGGGCGTGGTGACGGCAAGCATCGGCGTCGCCGTTTTCCACTCCGCCGAAAAGCAGTTCACGCCCGCCCAATTCGTCGGATTGGCGGACGCCGCTCTCTACGACGCAAAAGCGGCAGGCCGCGACACGGTTCGTGGCGGCGATAGAGAAGCGCCCGAGCACGACCGGGTCAAGATGGGCGGCCACTAGCCGCAGCGCCGCATTTATCGCTCGCCGAACTTGCCAGTCGCGCGCCTTCGCCTGTATTCTCTTTCCTGGGAGGAAGCGCGCGGCGGGGAGGCTGCGCGTGAAGACATCATATGCTGGCAGGCCACAATCCCTATCTCGTGGCGCTTTCCCTGGCGATCGCGGTTCTGGGCGGATATACCGGCCTCGGCCTCGCGGGCCGCATTCTGGGCAAGACCGATCTGCAACGCCGCGCGCTTCTGGTGGGCGCGGCCGGCTTTCTGTCGACCGGCATCTGGACGATGCATTTCATCGGCATGCTGGCGGCGCCCTTGCCCGTCGACGTCGCCTATTTGGTGTTGCCGACCATCGTGTCCTTTCTGATCTGCGCGCTGGTCGTCGGCGTGTCGATCTTCTTCGTGGTCGGCAGCCGTCCCGGCGCGTTCGGGACCGGACTTGCGGCGCTGCTGCTCGGCGTCGGCATCTGTTCGATGCATTATGTCGGGATTCACGGGCTGGCGGGTTCTTTCGCTATCGAACACGACCCGTTGAAAGTGCTGCTGTCGGTGGTGATCGCCATCGCCACCGCCTATGGCGCGCTGCGGATTTTTCTCGATCCGCAGGTCGGCCTGCGGCTCGCTCTTTCCGCCGTGGCCTTCGGATTGGCGGTGTCGGGCATGCATTACACCGCCATGTGGGGCATGCATATTGTCCCCGCCGGCTCCGGCCATGACATGGCGGCGATGGGCGCGAGCTTCCAGATGTCCTCGCAATTCGTCTCGCTGGTCGTCGCCTGTCTGTGCTTTTTCGTCACGGCCGGCTTTCTGTTGTTCCTGTTGCCGGAGCAATGGGGAAGCGCCGAGCCTCAACCCGCGCTCGCGGCCGCCGATGGAGCCGCGATCGGAGAGCCGCCGGCAATCGACCCCGATCCGACGCCGATGCCGGCGCAGCGCGGTCGGATCGAGCGCATCCCGGTGCAGAGCGGCGGGGCGACGCAATTCGTGCCGGTCGGCGACGTTAGGTCGATCAGGGCGGATGCGCATTACACCTGGGTGCATGACGGCAATCGCGAGCGCATGTGCGGCTGGTCGATTTCCGAAGCCGAGGCGCAACTCGATCCGACCATGTTCATCCGCGTCCATCGCAGCCATATCGTCGCCATGCCGCATGTGACGCTCGTGCGCAAGGAAGGCGATGCGGCGGTGGTGGAGCTCGATGGGCCCCATCCGCATCAGGCCCCAGTCAGCCGCGCCCGCGTCGCCGAGGTCAAGGCCCGGCTCGGCATGACCCGCAGCGGCGCCTGACGGCCACCTTCCCACGATAGGTAAGAAAGACTGACGCAGTTCGTGCGCGGATAGCCGCATTTCGTGCAAAACGCCGCGTTTCGTGACGCCCGCCGCCGGCTCGCCTTGCCGAAAACGAGGTTGGGACACAGGCTCCTCCAACACCCGCGTCGGGAGCGCGGCGTGCCCATCATCTGGAGGAGAAGATGATCCCGGGTTCTTTCGACTATCACCGCCCGTCGAGCGTGGCGGACGCGATCAAGCTATTGGCCGATCTCGGCGAGGAGGCGCGGCCGCTCGCGGGCGGCCACAGCCTCATCCCCATGATGAAGCTGCGCATGGCCTCGCCGGAGCATCTGATCGATCTCGGCGGGATCGAGGCGCTGAAGGGCGTCTGTCGCTCCGGCGCCGACATCGTCATCGGCGCCATGACCACCCAGCACGAGCTGCTGCAATCCGCCGAGATCGCGCAATCGCTGCCGATCCTGCATGAGGCGGCGAAGCTGATCGCCGATCCACAAGTGCGCTATTGCGGCACGATCGGCGGCAATGTCGCCAATGGCGACCCCGGCAACGACATGCCGGCGCTGATGATCACGTTGGGCGCCCACTATCGCCTTGAAGGGCCGAACGGGACGCGCGACGTCGCCGCTCGCGATTTCTACGAAGCTGCCTACTTCACCGCGCTCGAACCGGGCGAGATCCTGACCGCGGTGTCGATCCCGTCGCCGGCCGAGAGGCATGGCTATGCCTATGAGAAGCTGAAGCGCAAGGTGGGCGACTACGCCACTGCCGCAGCGGCCGTGGTGCTCACCATGGAGGGCGGCAAGGTCGCCGCATGCGCTATCGGCCTCACCAATCTCGCCGACATCCCGCTTCTGGCGGAAGAGGCGGCGGCTTCGCTGATCGGCTCCAGTCTGGACGACGCATCCATTGCGCGCGCCGCAGACCTGGCGCGGTCGATCATGGCCCCGGCGGCGGATGCCCGCGGCCCGGCCGAGTACAAGATCCATGTCGGCGGCATCATGGTCGCCCGCGCGATCCAGCGCGCCGCCGCGCGCGCGGCCTGAGGAGGTTCAAATGGCGAAAACCCATATCAAGATGACCGTCAACGGCGCCGAGATGGAGGGACTGGCCGAGCCGCGCATGCTGCTCATCCATTTCATCCGCGAGACGCTGTCGCTCACCGGCGCCCATATCGGCTGCGAAACGTCCCATTGCGGCGCCTGCACCGTCGATATCGACGGACGCTCGGTCAAAAGCTGCACCGTCTTCGCCGTGCAAGCCAATGGCGCAGACATCACCACGATCGAAGGCATGGCCAATCCGGACGGCGCGCTGTCGGCGCTGCAGGAAGGCTTTCGCATGATGCATGGCCTGCAATGCGGCTTCTGCACGCCCGGCATGATCATGCGCGCCCACCGGCTGCTGCAGGAAAACCCGAACCCGACCGAAGAGGAAATCCGCTTCGGCATCGCCGGTAATCTCTGTCGCTGCACCGGCTACCAGAACATCGTCAAAGCGATCCAATACGCCGCCGCCAAGCTGAACGGCGCCGATTTCCAGGAGGCCGCGGAATGAACGACATGACACCCACGCGCGAACAGCGCGAAGCCCGCCTCGAAGGCATGGGCTGCAAGCGCAAGCGGGTCGAAGACATCCGCTTCACCCAGGGCAAGGGCAACTATGTCGACGATGTGAAGCTGCCCGGCATGCTGCATGGCGATTTCGTCCGCTCGCCGCATGCCCATGCCCGCATTAAGTCGATCAACACGGAAGCGGCGCTGAAAGTGCCCGGCGTGCTGGCGGTGCTGACCGCCGAAACGCTGAAGACGGTCAATCTCGCCTGGATGCCGACTTTGGCCGGCGATGTGCAGATGGTGCTGGCCGACGGCAAGGTGCTGTTCCAGAACCAGGAAGTCGCCTTCGTCGTCGCCACCGACCGCTACGCCGCCGATGACGGCATCGCCGCGGTCGAGGTGGAGTATGAGCCGCTCGACGTGCTGGTCGATCCCTTCCAGGCCATGGCGGAGGACGCCATTGTCCTGCGCGAGGATCTCGCCGGCAAGACCGTGGGCGCGCATGGCCCCCGCAAGCATCACAACCACATTTTCGAATGGGCCGTCGGCGACAAGGACCTGACCGACGCCGCCTTCCGCAAGGCCGATGTGACGGTGAAAGAGATGATCTCCTATCACCGCACCCATCCCTCGCCGCTCGAAACCTGCCAATGCGTCTGTTCCTTCGACAAGATCAAGGGCGAACTGACCATCTGGGGCACGTTCCAGGCGCCGCATGTGATCCGCACCGTGGTGGCGCTGATCGCCAAGATCCCGGAACACAAGATCCATGTGATCGCGCCCGATATCGGCGGCGGTTTCGGCAACAAGGTCGGCGCCTATCCCGGCTATATCTGCGCGGCGGTCGCCACCATCGTCACCGGCAAGCCGGTGAAATGGGTGGAGGACCGGATGGAAAACCTCACCACCACCTCCTTTGCCCGCGACTATCACATGACCACCGAAATCGCCGCCACCAAGGAGGGCAAGGTCACCGGGCTGCGCGTGCATGTGCTCGCCGATCACGGCGCCTTCGACGCCTGCGCCGATCCGTCCAAATGGCCGGCCGGCTTCTTCAACATCGTGACGGGGTCCTATGACTTCCCGGTCGCCCATCTGGCGGTGGACGGCGTCTACACCAACAAGGCGCCGGGCGGTGTGGCCTATCGCTGCTCCTTCCGCGTCACGGAAGCCGCCTATTGCATCGAGCGCGGCATGGACATCCTCGCCCAGAAGCTCGGCATGGACCCGGCCGAACTCCGGATGAAGAACTTCATCAAGGCCGAGCAATTCCCCTATCACTCGGCGCTCGGCTGGGAATATGACTCCGGCGACTATCACACCGCCATGGCCAAAGCGATGGAGACCATCGATTACGCCGGCCTCCGCCGCGAACAGGCGGAGAAACGCGAAGCCTTCAAGCGCGGCGAGACGCGCGAGATCATGGGCGTCGGCGTGTCCTTCTTCACCGAGATCGTCGGCGCCGGCCCGTCGAAGAATTGCGACATTCTCGGCATCGCCATGTTCGATTCCTGCGAGATCCGCCTGCATCCCACCGGCGCCGGCATTGCCCGCGTGGGCTCCAAGAGCCAGGGACAGGGACACGAGACGACCTGGGCGCAAATCATCGCCACCGAAATCGGCATCCCCGCCGACGACATCATGGTCGAGGAAGGCAATACCGACACCGCGCCTTACGGCCTCGGCACCTATGGCTCGCGTTCGACGCCGGTGGCCGGCGCAGCCATCGCCATGGCGGCCCGCAAGATCAAGGCCAAGGCGCAGATGATCGCGGCCTATCTGCTCGAAGTGCACGAGGACGACCTCGAATTCGACATCGACGGCTTCCGGGTCAAGGGCCTGCCGGAAAAGTTCAAGTCAATGAAGGAGATCTGCTGGGCGGCTTATAACTCCGTGCCGCCGGGCATGGAGCCGGGACTGGAGGCGGTCAGCTATTACGATCCGCCCAACATGACCTATCCCTTCGGCGCCTATTTCTGCGTGATGGACATTGATGTCGACACCGGCGTCTACAAGGTCCGGCGCTTCTATGCGCTGGATGACTGCGGCACGCGCATCAACCCGATGATCATCGAAGGCCAGGTGCATGGCGGCCTCACCGAAGCCTTCGCCATCGCCATGGGCCAGGAGATCCGCTACGACGAGATGGGCAATGTGATGGGCGGGTCCTTCATGGATTTCTTCATCCCCACCGCCGTCGAAACCCCGCATTGGGAAACGGATTTCACCGTCACGCCCTCGCCGCATCACCCGATCGGCGCCAAGGGCGTCGGCGAAAGCCCGAATGTCGGCGGCGTGCCGGCCTTCTCCAACGCCGTCAACGACGCCTTCGCCTTTCTCGGCGCGACCCATATCCAGATGCCGCATGACCACTGGCGCAACTGGAAGGCCGCACGCGATCTCGGCGTGGCGGCGTAGAGCGCGGCCATGACTTGGCGGTCCGTCAAGATCATCGGGAGCCGGTTGGAAAAGAACCCCTCCCCAACCCCTCCCCACAAGGGGGAGGGGCTAAGCCGGCCTTGCCAGTGTCACTCATTGGCGGGAAAGACGCAGCTGCAGGGTCTCTCCCCCCTTGTGGGGGAGATGGCCGGCAGGCCAGAGGGGGTTTTATCGCCCTGGTTTGCATCATGACCCCTATCCCCCGCCCCGACATCGCCTCCCGCCTCACCGCCGCCGGCTATATCCCCGACAGCGAATTGGTGACCGCCCTCCAGCTGATGCAGATGCTGGGCCGCCCCCTGCTGCTCGAAGGCGAGGCAGGCGTCGGCAAGACGTCGGTGGCCACTGCCCTCGCCGAGGTCCATGGCGCAGAACTCATCCGGCTGCAATGCTATGAGGGGCTGGATCAGGCTGCCGCGCTCTATGAATGGAACTATCAGCGGCAGTTGCTGGCGATCGAGGCCGGTCGCGGCCGCGATGTCGACGCTCTCGCCGACGACGTGTTTTCCGAAAAATACCTGTTGGAGCGGCCGCTGCTGAAGGCCATCCGCAGGGCCTCGCCGCCGGTGCTGCTGATCGACGAGATCGACCGCGCCGACGAGGAATTCGAGGCCTTTCTGCTGGAGCTGCTCTCCGATTATCAGGTGACGATCCCCGAACTCGGCACGATCAGGGCCACGTCCGTCCCGCTCGTCGTGCTCACCTCCAACGGAACACGCGAACTCTCGGATGCGCTGCGCCGCCGCTGCCTCTATCACTATGTCGACTATCCCGATGTCGATCGCGAGGCGCGGATCATTCTCGCCCGGATCCAGACTGCCGGCGCGTCGCTTGCGCTCGCCATCGCCCGCATGGTCGAAGCCATCCGCAAGGAGGATCTGCGCAAGGTTCCCGGCGTCGCCGAAACGCTGGATTGGGCGGTGGCGCTTTCGGGCCTCGGCGTCGAAACCCTCGGAGACAATCCCGAGATTGTGCATGAAACGCTGCTGTGCCTGCTCAAAACCCGCGAGGACCGGGCGCGGATCACGCCCGAAGTCACCGCGCGTCTGGCCGGGAGGGTCGCATGAGCTGTTGCGGAACGCCCCTGACCTCAGAGGAATCCGATCATGTCGACCGCGTGATCGCCGAACGCCTCGCCGCTTTCCTGGCGACGCTGCGCGACAACGCTTTCGCAATCGGCCTGAGGGAAGCGCAGGATGCGGCGCTCCTGATGGCGAAAGGCTTCGCTGCTGCGCCCGGGCAATTCCGATCCGCGCTCAAACATCTGCTCACCAGCCGGCGCGAGGAATCGCAGCGGTTCGACGGTCTGTTCGACGCCTTCTGGCTGGGCAAGCGGGTGAAGCGCCGAAGCCTCGTCTCAGCGAGCAGTGGTCCTGAGGCCAATCCGGCGATGAAATCGCTGGCAGACCGCGCCGCAAGCGCCTCACAGGCGGGCGGCGCCGATCAGGTCCCCGTCTCGGGCGAAACAGAGACGGAAGACGGCGCGACCGGCCGCATGGAGGGCGCCTCGGCGATAGAGACGCTCGACCGCACCGATTTCAGAAAACTCTCCGACCCCGAGGATATCGCCCGCGCCCACGCCATCGCCGCCCGGCTCGCCCGGGTGATGCGCACGCGGCTGACGCGGCGCGACGAGATGCGGGCCAAGGGCCGTCGGATCGATCTCCGCCGCACCATCCACGCCAATATCAGCCATGGCGGGGCCGCGCTCGATCTCGTCTGGCGGAAGCGCAAGGTCAAGCCGCTGCGGCTCGTGGTGCTGCTCGACGCCTCGGCCTCAATGCAGGCCTATACCGGCGTTTTCCTGCGCTTCATCCATGGCGTGCTCGACGAGTTCCGCGAGGCCGAAGCCTTCCTGTTCGACACCCGTCTCGCCCATGTCTCCTCGGCGATGCGCGAGCGCGATCCAGCCCGCGCGCTCGATCGCCTCGGCCTGATGGCGCGCGGCGCGGGCGGCGGCACCCGCATCGCCGAAAGCCTGGCGACCTTCAATCGCTGGCATGCGGCTCGCGTCATCCATTCCCGCACCTGCGTGATGATCGTCTCCGACGGCTACGAGACCGGCGACGCGAGCGCCCTCGGACAAGAGATGGCGCAGCTTGCGCGCCGCTGCCGCCGCGTCGTCTGGCTCAATCCGATGCTGGGCTGGGACGGCTATGAGCCCCGCGCCGCCGGCATCAGGGCCGCGCTGCCTTACGTCCAGCTGCATGCGCCGGCCCATACGCTGGCCTCGCTCGCCGATCTCGAACCCTATCTCGCCCGCCTGTGAGGACAGAACCGATGACCGTTCACGTCGACGTCATGGACATCATGTCGAAGCTGAAAGCCGCCGAAGAGAGTTTCGCGGTCGCGACCGTGGTGCGCACCGTCTCCGTCACCGCCGCCAAGGCCGGTGCCAAGGGGGTGATCCGCCCGGATGGAACCATCGTCGCCGGCTGGATCGGCGGCGGCTGCGCCCGCGCAGCGGTGCTGAAAGCGGCGCGGCAGGCGCTGGCCGACGGCCAGCCGCGCCTCGTCTCCATCCAGCCGGAGGACCTGCTCGCCGATCAGGGCCTGAAGGGCGGCGAGGAGCGCAATGGCGCGACCTTTTTCGTCAATGGCTGTCCGAGCAAGGGCTCGATGGACATTTTCATCGAGCCGGTGCTGCCCAAACCGGCGCTGGTGATTTTGGGCGCTAGCCCGGTGGCCTTGGCGCTCGCCGCGCTCGGCCGCCAGTTCGGCTATCACGTCGATCTCGCCGCGCCGCATGCCGATCTGACCGTCATCCCCGACGCCGATCGCGTGACCGACGGCTTCTCACCGTCCGCGCCCGACCAAGGCAAACGCTATGTCGTGGTCTCCACGCAAGGCCGCGGCGACCGCGCGGCGCTGGAAGCGGCGCTTGGCATGGAGGCGGACTATTGCGGCTTCGTCGGCAGTCGCAAGAAATTCGCGACGCTGTCGAACTCCATTCTCACGACTCTACCCGTTCCGAGCGAGGACCGGGCCCGGCGGCTAGGCGGCGTCAAGGCCCCCGCCGGGCTCGATATCGGCGCCATCGCGCCCGATGAGATCGCGCTCTCCATCCTCGCCGAAATCGTCGCCGTCAGGCGCGGCCGCCAGCGGGCGGAACTTGACAGTCACATACAGGACGCCAACAGGGAGGAATAGACAATGGATATGAACGGCAGCGAGATCATCGCCGCGCCCGTGGACACGGTCTGGCAGGGGCTCAACGATCCGGACATCCTCCGCCAGTGCATTCCCGGCTGCGAGGCCCTCGACAAGACGTCTGACACTGACATGACCGCCACCGTCGTGCTGAAGATCGGTCCGGTGAAAGCCCGCTTCGAAGGCGCGGTTCAGCTTTCCAACCTCAACCCGCCGCATTCCTACACCATCTCGGGCGAAGGCAAGGGCGGCATGGTGGGCTTCGCCAAGGGCGGCGCCGATGTGACGCTGACTGCGCAGGCCGACGGAACTACGCTTCTGAGCTACACGGTGAAAGCCGATGTCGGCGGCAAGATCGCCCAGCTCGGCGGCCGCCTGATCGACTCCACCGCCAAGAAGCTCGCGGCGCAGTTTTTCACCAGCTTCGGGGAGAAAGTGGCGGGCGAAGCGCAGGCGGCGTGAGTTTCACCTGGCGGCGTCTCAGCCGCCGCCGCCGCGCGCCGCCAGCGAGCGGCGCACATCTTCCTCCGCCAGATCCAGCAATTCCGTGATCGCGGCGCGCGCGCCCTCTTCGTCGCGCGCGGCGATGCAGTCGCAGACGCGTTTGTGCAGCGGCAGGGAGGGCCGCTGGCCGAGCGGATTGTCGTCCGACAGGCGAAAGCTGATCACCATCGCCGTCTCCGTCAGCGCCGCGAGCGAACCGACCAGCTCATTGCCGGTCATGCGCAGAATGGCCTGGTGAAAGGCGAGATCGGCCTCGGTGAAACGGTCATTGTCGTCGGCGGCCTGCTCCATGCGTTCATAGAGCGTGTAGAGTCTGGCAATGTCGTCGGGCGTCCGCCGCCGGGCCGCCAGCGCGGCGGCCAGCGGCTCGATGCCGCGGCGGAGTTCGAACAGCGCCCGCGCATCCTCATGCGACGAGGTCGAGCCATACCGCCATGCGAGCACGTCGGGATCGAGGAAATTCCATTCGCTGCGGTCGCGGATGCGGGTGCCGATCTTGGGCCGCGATTCCACCATGCCTTTGCCGGCCAGCACCTTCATCACCTCTCGCATCACCGTGCGGCTGACGCCATGGGCCGCGCCCCAGTCATCGGCGTTCGGCATGGGATCGCCGGGCGCAAGCTCGCCGCGCACGATGGCGAGGCCGATCTGCTCCAGCACCTTGGCATGCAGGCTGGCCACAGCCGACCCGGCCATTCGGGAACTCTGAAATCGCATTGCGCCGCCTCCGCCTGATTCTTCATACGATATGAACAATCGGCAATGACGACGTCAAGCGCCCATCACACCCAGCCGCCGTCGACGATGAATTGCTGGCTTGTACACATGCGGCTGTCGTCCGCGGCGAGAAACAGCGCCATGCTGGCGATGTCGTCGGCATCGAGCCGGCCCGGCAGGCATTGCCGCGTGTCAATCTGCCGTTCGCCCTCCGGCGTCAGCCACAGCGTCTTCTGCCGCTCCGTCATCACCCAACCAGGGACGAGACAGTTGACGCGGATGCGCTTCGGCCCGAATTCGCGGGCCAGCGCCCGGGTCAACCCATAAATCCCGGCTTTCGCCGCCACATAGGCCGGACAATCGGGATCGCCGACCATCCAGGTGATCGAGCCGAGATTGATGATCGAGCCGCCGCCGGCCTCAGTCATCATCGGCGCCACGGCCTGGGCGGCGAAGAACTGATGCCGGAAATTCACCGCCATGCGATCGTCCCAATAGGCGACGCTGACGTCTTCGGTCTGATGCCGGTCGTCATTGCCGGCATTGTTGCACAACACCGATATCGGCCCGCAGACGTCTGCGGCCTCTTCGATCGCGCTGCGTAAAGCCTCGATATCCCGGAGATCGCAGGGGATGAACAGCGGCGCGGCCAGCCCCTCGCCGACCAGTTCGGCGACAAGCGCCCGCGACGCCTCTTCGGCGATATCGACGAAGGCGACGCGCGCGCCCTGCCGGCAAAACCGCCGCACCAGGCTTTCGCCGATGCCGCCGCCGCCACCGGTGATGAAGACGGAGCGCCCGGCCAGGCTGGGATAGTGAGCGAGCGTCGAGATCGGAAGCATCATCGTTCTCCTGAGCATGACAATGGTCGCCCGCTTTAGCGACCCAAGATGACGGTTTTGCTTCGGCCGGGCGGACGGGCGCCGAGTCTGTCATTTTCTATTCGTATGAATAATACGAATAATGTCATTCCTCTGTCATTTCCAGCCATTACCAACTGCGCATGTCGAGGCCGCGACCGAATTTTCCCAAAGGTCGGCCAGCCGCGAACATCGGCTGATCCCGCATCGGCTGCCGGTATCGCCGCCCATGACGGGCGGGACCATTCACTTGTTTTTCGATCTGACGGAGCGATCCATGTCTGAGACCCAAACCTGGCGCCTGGCCAGCAAAACCGATTACGACTATCTCGATTCGAACCTGTCGGGCCTTCGCTTCACGCAAGGCCTGGTCTGGAACGCCGACGCCAATGAATGGATTTCATCCTGGCAATACGGCATGGCGCGGCTCGACGCTGATTTCAATTTCCTGCAGACCACCGGCTCGATCGATCTGTCCAACTTCGACATCAAGACCGGCATCCCGGCGGAACTGGCCGCGATGGGCTTCGACCATATCGGCGACATCGATTATTATGACGGCCGCGTCTATATCTCGCTCGACAGCGAGGAAGGCGATTACCAGAACGGCCATGTCGCCGTGCTCAACGCCTCCGACCTCAGCTACACAGGCGAACTGTACGAGCTCAAGGGCGATCCCACCAATGAACATGACGACGTCGCAAGCTGGGTGGCTGTCGATGGCGAGGCCGGCGTCGGCTATGGCAAGGAATGGCAGTCGGGCGACACGATCAATGTCTATGATCTCGACGACTGGAGCTTCACCGGCACGCTGCAGATGGACAAGAGCCTGAAGAACATCCAGGGCGCCAAGGTGCTGGACGGCGTGATGTATATGGCCGCCCATGATTCCACCCGCTCGGTCTACAGCCTCGATCTCTCCACCGGCCATGTCGAAGAACTGTTCCAGCTGCCCACGCCATCGGGCGGACGCACCGAAACCGAAGGTCTCGAAGTCCGCAAGAATGACAAGGGCGAGGTGGAGATCACCGTCGAGCTGATCATCGATCCCAGCGGCGACAATGAAGGCGACGCCTATACGCGCCTGTTCACCTATGTGCTCGACGACAGCGGCTCAGGCAATGCCGACCTGCACCATGCCTGGTCGGTCAACACCGGCTCGGACGCCACGGATGCCGAAGACTATGCGCTGACGCTGCGCGAAGCCTTCGCCAAGCTTCCAGAGGGCGATTCCATCCGCTTCGCCGCCGCCCTCGCCGGCGAGACGGTGACGGTGGAGACCGACTCGATCACCGTCACCCGCGACGTCGCCATCAGCGGCGCCATCGCCGAGGGCGTCACCCTCGCCAGCCATTTCGCGACGAGCGCGCTCACTGTCTCCTCCGGCGTGTTGACGCTCGACGCGGTGAATGTGATCGATGGCGATGCGGGCGTGAGCATCACGGTCTCCGGCGGCTCTGTGGCGCTCGAGCATGGCGCGACGGTGGAAACCATTTCGACCTCGGTCGACGACTTCCATCTCGTCAAGGGCGCGGCCAACCTCACCCTCGCCGGTTCGGCCGTGACCGGCTACGGCAACGCCGCCGCCAACACGCTGACCGGCAGCGACCGGGCCAACCATCTGCTGTCAGGCTCTGGCGACGACATCGTCGCCGGCAACGGCGGCAACGACATCCTCGAGGGCCAGGCCGGCGCCGACACGCTATCGGGCGGCGCAGGCCGCGACTTCCTGATCGGCGGCGCCGGCGCCGACAGGCTCGACGGCGGCGCGGGTTATGACCAGCTGTCGGGCGGCCAGGGCGCCGATGTCTTCGTCTTCGCGAGCGGCGACAGCTCCAGCAGGCTGAACGCGGCCGATGTGATCTACGACTTCTCCGGCCGCGCCGGCGACATCCTCGATCTCAGCGCCATCGACGCCAACAGCAACCGCAAGGGCGACCAGGCCTTCAAATTCATCGGCTCCGACGCCTTCTCCGGCCATGCCGGCGAACTCCGCGCCTTCACCCGCGACGGCGACACCTATCTGGCCGGCGACACCGACGGCGACGGCAAACGCGACTTCGCCCTGCATCTGTCCGGCGCGGTGTCGCTCACGGCGGATCAGTTCGCGCTCTGAGCCGTCCCCGCCCAAAAAAGACGCCCCGTCAGCGATGGCGGGGCGTTTTCATGCGGACGGCCTGCCGCTGTGACAACGAGGGGCCGCATCCAGTCGTTTCGGTGAACCGGCGTCAGAAAGCCACTACCGAAAGCTGAGCCTTCCGGTTAATGTCACCCGCGCAGGGGGACCGCATGAGCCAGCAGCTGATCAATCAATATTTGAATGAAATCGACCGTTTGCGCAAATTTTCCGGCTCTGTGACGGAAGGCGTGATCTCTGAGGCTTTCAAGGATTTGTTGAAGACTTGGGCGCGTCAGCTCAACTGGCAGTTCGCCGCGCAATACGAATTCGCATCCAATCAGAAGTCCCGAATCCGGCCGGACGGCACCATCTTCCATTCGATCGGCCTTCCCTTCGGCTATTGGGAGGCCAAGGACACCGCCGACGATCTCGACGTAGAGATCCGCAAAAAGCTCGCCAAGGGCTATCCTCAGGACAATATCATTTTCGAAAACTCCCACACCGCCGTGCTCATTCAGGATCGGGCCGAGGTGCTGCGTTGCGCGATGACCGATAACGGCGCGCTGCTGAAGCTGCTGACATTGTTCTTCGGCTATGAGCGGGCGGAAATCCGCGAATTCCGCAAGGCGGTCGAGGAATTCAAGACCTATCTGCCGCATGTGCTGGGCGCGCTACGATCCAGGATCGAGACCGCCTATGCCGACAACGCGCCCTTCAAAGCGGCGGCGCAGAAATTTCTCGAAACCTGCAAGGAAACGATCAATCCGACGCTGACGGAAGCCGATGTACGGGAGATGCTGATCCAGCACATCCTGACCGAGGAAATATTCGCCAATGTGTTCAACGAAGGCGACTTCCACCACGAAAACAACATCGCGCGCGAGCTCTACGCGCTCGAAGGCAAGTTCTTCACCGGCGCGGTGAAGAAGGAGACGCTGAAGGGTCTGGAGCCCTATTACGCCGCCATACGAGCCAATGCCGCACAGATCACCAGCCATTCGGAGAAACAGACGTTTCTCAAGGTGATCTACGAAAATTTCTACAAGGTCTACGACACCAAGAAGGCCGACCGTCTGGGCGTGGTCTATACGCCGAACGAGATCGTCAAATTCATGATCGAAGGCGCCGACTGGCTATGCGAGAAGCATTTCGGCAAGAATCTCATCGACCCGCATGTCGAGATCCTCGATCCGGCCACCGGCACCGGCACCTTCATCTGCGAATTGCTCGATTATTTCCGCGGCGACCCGAAGAAGCTGGCCCACAAATACAAGAACGAACTGCACGCCAATGAAGTGGCAATCCTGCCCTATTATGTCGCCAACCTGAATATTGAAGCGACTTATGCGGCGATCTCGGGCCAGTTCGCGGAATTTCCCAATCTCTGCTTCGTCGACACGCTCGACAATGTCGAAGGCCTCGGCATCCGCGCCGGCCACCAGCACGACATGTTCGCCGCGCTCTCGGACGAGAATATCGAGCGCGTGAAGCGGCAGAACGCTCGAAAAATCTCGGTGATCATCGGCAACCCGCCTTACAACGCCAACCAGCAGAACGAGAACGACAACAACAAGAATCGGGCATATCCGCGCATCGACGAGCTGATCAAGTCGAGTTACATCCGTCTATCAACGGCGCAGAAGACCAAGGTCTATGACATGTATGCCCGCTTCTTCCGTTGGGCGTCGGACCGCATGCATGATGATGGCGTGCTCGCTTTCGTCACCAATCGCTCCTTCATCGACAGCCGCACCTTCGACGGTTTCCGCAAGGCGGTGGCGGAGGAATTTCATGAAATCCACGTCGTCGATCTCGGCGGCGACGTCAGGGCCAATCCGAAACTGTCGGGCACCAAGCACAATGTCTTCGGCATCCAGACCGGCGTTGCCATCTCCTTCCTCGGCAAGCGCCGCAAGCAAAAGGGCTGCAAGATTTTCTATGTCAGGCGCCCGGAATTCGACACAGCCTCCGAAAAACTGAGTTTCCTCGGCGCTTCCAAACTCGCGACGTTGAAATGCGAGCGCATCGAACCGGACAAGAAGGGCAACTGGATCAACCAGACAGACAATGACTGGGAAAGTCTTATTCCTGTTGCAGATAAGAAAACCAAGACAGCTAAGACGTCCTCGCAAGAACGGGCTATCTTCCGGTTGTTTTCGTTAGGCATTGTGACGAACCGAGACGAGTGGGCTTACGGTGAGACAGAGGACACCCTGCTAAACAAGGTTTCCCACTTCGTGGGCGTCTATCAACGGGACACGGATTTTTGGCACCAACTACGAAGGAGTGAAAGGTCTAATTTTAGTATTAACCGTGAGATTAAATGGACATCGGAGCTAGAAAGACACCTGCAACGCCGCACCCCTATTAAGCTGAGCAAAAATGCCATATATAAATCCAACTATCGCCCATTTGTTCATCGATTCACATATTTTTCGCCTGTCTTCACACACAGGCCTTATCAAAATTTTGAATTTTTTCCTTTTCAAAACTCAAAAAATCTTGGAATTTCTGTCAGCGTTGAAGATCGTGTGCCTTTCGCGGCATTAGCAACCAATGCTGTGCCGAACAAAGATCTCTTTCTTCCTAATGCTGCGCAGTTTCTTCCCCTCTACCGCTACACGGCCACCGGTGAGCGCATCGACAACATCACCGACTGGGGCCTGAAGCAGTTTCACAAGGCTTATGGGCGCGACGGCCTGCGCTCAGTCGATCCGCAAGAGATGTCGGCGGAGCCTACTGCGGCGGTCCCGCAATGCAAGGCGTCCGCCGGCAATCGCGCGCTCGGCAAGCAGGACGTTTTCCACTATGTCTATGCCGTGTTGCATGACCCCATCTATCGCGAAACCTACGCGCAGAACCTGAAGCGCGATTTCCCGCGCATTCCCTTCTATCCCGATTTCTGGGCCTGGGCTGGCTGGGGCGAAAAGCTGATGGCGCTGCATATCGGCTATGAAACGGTCGAGCCTTTCGCAGTTACTCGAATCGACACGCCAGACGCCGGCGCCCGCGCGGCCGGCCTTGCTCCCAAGCCGATTCTCAAAGCCGATCCCGCCGCCGGGGTGATCCGCATCGACAGCGAAACCACCCTTTCCGGCATCCCCTCTCAAGCCTTCGCCTACCGCCTCGGCAACCGCTCTGGCCTCGAATGGATCCTCGACCAGTACAAGGAAAAGACCCCGAAGGACCCGACCATCCGCGAGAAATTCAATACTTACCGCTTCGCCGATTACAAAGAAAAGGTCATCGACCTCATCGCCCGCGTCACCGAGGTCTCCATCCAGACCATGGAGATCACCGACGCCATGAAAAAAGCGCGCCGCGCCAAGACGGCCGCAAGCATGGAATGATGGATTGGCTGACAGGAAAGACGAAGGGATCAAATGGCGGAGAGGGTGGGACTCTCCGCCTGATACAGGGATTCCACGGCCTTCAGAGCAAGAGTCTGTAAAAACTGCCGAATTTGATACTTCGTAGGATACTTTCGCTGATACTTCGATGCAAGAGCCCTCCTTCCGGAGAGCCGTTTTTCACGCCTCAAGCCCGTTCGCTACCTTGGTGTTAGGATGACGGTCTGCCTTGCGGAATGGTCATCACGAAGGTCAGGTTGCTCAAGGCGCGCGCAGATGACGAGCTGCCCGCCTCCAACCTGATTGCTTACCGATCGGGAGGACAGTCATTTGCGACGGGCGCGATCTTACCGTTCGGTGCGATTTCCGTTGCTACGCCACGATTCTTCCTCTACGGTAAGCTCATGATTAAATCAGCGGTGGAATTTGGCGCGGCCGTCCGTGCCCGAAGAAAAGAGCTGGGCTGGACCCAGGCCGAACTCGCGACAAGATGCGGTACGGGTGAACGTTTCATCGTTGAACTGGAGCGCGGTAAACCAACTTGTCATCTCGAGAAGGCATTGATCGCCGCACGCGTCGTCGGCATCGAGCTTGGCGACGTGAGATCAACGCACGAACCAGCAGCCGGGGCCGACGACGACGCGCTTTCCCATCTTCCCCGGTTCGGCGGCTAACGCATGATCCCGATCTTCTACGACGCCATTCCGGTCGCCCGTCTCGATGACCGCGACGGAGTGGTTCTGAGCTACGATCTGGACTGGGCCAACAGACGTGCCGCCTTTCCCCTATCTCTCACAATGCCTCTCGGCCGCGGCCTTTATAGAAGCGACCGCGTTCTGCCTTGGCTCGCCAATCTTCTTCCCGAAGCCCATTTGAGCGAACTCGGCATGATGCTGAAGGTCGCGCCGCAGAATGTCATAGGACTTTTGCTGAGGTTGGGACGTGACACCGCGGGAGCCTTCTCCTTCGGCGAACCTCGCCGATCCGGAAATCATTTCAGCATCGTACCCGATGCCACAGCGCTTGAGCGCATCCTGGATGAGCTTCCCGAACGCCCGTTCCTCGCGGGCGAAAGCGGTGTGTCGATGTCGCTCGCGGGCGTGCAGGACAAGCTCCCGGTCTACATGACAGGTGAGGGCCAGATCGCCATCCCGCTTTACGGAACGCCCTCCACACACATCCTCAAGCCTGACACCCGGAGACTCTCTGGATCGGTGCAGAACGAAGCCTTCTGTATGGTCCTGGCTGATCTATGTGGGCTGTCGGCCGCCGTGGTGACCACAGGTGTGGCGGGAAAGCGATGCTACCTGCTCGTCAGGCGCTATGATCGTCTGGTGGACGCGAGCGGCATCGTCCGCCGCATCCATCAGGAAGACTTCTGTCAGTTGCTGGGTGTCCTGCCTGCGGCCAAGTACGAGCGGACGGGACTTGGTGCGCGAGGCGGCGCTGGCATCGCCGCCATGTTTTCCATCCTCGCCGACCTTGTCTCACCCGCCGAGCGCCTCAATCTTCTTGACGGCGTCATCTTCAACGTGCTCGTCGGCAATTCGGATTCGCACGCCAAGAACTATTCGACCCTTATCGGTGCGAGTGGGACGGCGAAGCTCGCGCCACTCTACGACGTCATGTGCGCGATGGTCTATCGCAACGTCGATCAGTCCCTGCCTCAGGTCATTGGCAAAAGGACCAATCCGAATGAACTTAATGGCGACGACTGGCGGGCGCTCGCGAGCTCGGCCGGGCTAAGCACGGCCGCCACGCTTGCCCGGGTCCGTGAGCTTGCCCAACGCGTCAAAGCAAACACTACCGAGGCGCTGGCTCGTGTCGACGCGATGCCTGCTGGCGGTCACGATGTCCTCAAACGCGCCGAACATGCCATTGGTAAGCGTTGCGAGCGAATTCTCCGCCAGCTTTGAGGCCCTGCCTCTCATGTCGCATTTTCAACATCGTTTTAGGTCGTTCTTGACTGCTATCGGGCAAATCTGCGCTCGAAATCCAATCCAGTAAGAATTGAATCAAACACCTCTTCATCTGCGACAACATGGCGCAGTCTGAGTGCAGATTTGGGGTCGTTTTACCCCTATTCTGACCATCGAAATCACGCTTTACGAAGTTTATTCAGATAGATAGTAATTGACAGCCTGTCTGCTTCGACAGATCATAGTGTGGCAATGTTGATCGTCACTCAAACAGTCAGGAGTACAGAAATGGCGAGAACGAAGAAGAAGTTGGCAGAGGCGCTCGAAGCCTCCACGGTATTGGCGGGCGTGTCAAAAAGCGACATGCCACCCGCGAAGGAGGTGGTCCTGACCGAGCAACAGGAATGGGAGCTGGAGGACGCCGCGGACAAAATCCGGGCGCTCGGACGTCGTACCACCGAACAGGCTTTCGCCCTGGGAGAACAGCTCGCCCGTGCACAGGCCATTCTTCCGCCGAAGCGCTTCGGTGCCTGGGTCAAGAAGCGGTGTGGTTACACGACCAAGTGGGCGAAGAACTACACCTCCGTCTACCACAAGCTCACGCGTCATAAGGAAACGCTCGAGATTGCGGCAGCGCCCTCGACCTTGATGTTCGCCCTCGCCGCGTCCCATGATGACGGACGGGTCGATGATGTCGTGGCGATGATAGCGCGCGGCGAACCTGTGACCGCGGCCAAAGCGAAGGACATGCTTCAGGTCGAAAAGCTGCCGGCGATGGCAATCGACCCACTGAATATGCCTGGGCGCGCGGGGTTCAGGAAGGTTGCCGAGCAGCGGGTAAAGTCCCAGATGACGACGTTCTATGCCCTTCTGGATAACGTTCTGGGTCATGTCGAGAGTGCGGTTGCCCGCATCAAGGAGGGCAAGCGCGTGATCAAAAGCGAGCTGGCCGCCGCCATTCAGTATGACTGCCGTCATGTCCACGACCTGTTCGCATTGACGATGGCTCCGTACTATGTAGCCAAGGAACCTTACATCAATTGGAAGCCCACCACGATCGACGCTACGACCGGTTGGGGTCAGTTCCAGGCGATCCTTCACCGTCTGGGCAGCCAGGAGCAGTGGCCGGGCCGCGAGGAATTCTCCACCTGGCTCATCGAGGAGGTCTATCCAAAGCTCCGGTTTGCGATCGAAAGCGAAGCGCCCGCCGATGCAGAAGCGGTGTCGGAAGAGAGCGTAGAGGCCCAAGCAGACGTCACTGTGAAATCTGAGATCGCGCTGCTGAATGAGGTCGACGCCCCTACGCAGCCGTCCGAGAATGTGGTGCCGTTGACGTCGCGGCGTCGGAACGTCGCGCTGGTCACAGCCGAATAGGCGATCCGGCAATCGAGGACTCAACCCTGCATCGGCAGGGTTTCTTTTTCTCCGCGTCGTCCGTTAACCATTCCCGCGTTCACTTTCACCGGTATTCCGATACCGGCTTGCAAGTTGTAACCGGAGCCCTGTATGCCAGGGATACGAGCAAGACGGCAATCCTGCTCTTAGTAAGCGGCCCCCGCCGGAACGGCAATTCCAGACGAGGGCCTAACCCGACATCCTTCTCTCGAAAGGAACCAGGCTATGAACAGCCATAACCAATCCGCTTCCACCCTGGAAGCCTCTCTGCTTTCTTCTCCCGCTGAAACCTCAGCTCAGACACCCGTGTCGACGCCCGCATCGGCGATCACCTGTGATCCCGCGAGCGGCGTCCATGCGCCCGGCTGCACTTGCGCCGACAAGCGCGTGCGTCTGAGCCGCAGCCACTGAAAGGTAATAGATCGGTCGAAGTGCTCGTGCATCCTACCCGATGCGCATGGGTCTTCCTGTACGCTCATGGTGGTGCGATGCGGAAATCATTTCCGCATCCGCGTTGCTCGAGCCTCGATCGATCTCCGTCAGGAGAAGAACGTATGAAACACACATCTATCCCCTCGATCGTCAAACAAGCCGACCCCGCCGAACTCGCTCGCACGCTCGATCAACTGGTTCGCGACGAACTCGCCCGCAGCCTTTCGATCGAAGCGATGACTGCGATGCTCGATAGCGGTATTGCCGGGCTAGCGAGCTTGGCCAACGCGGCGTCGGTCGCCGAGGGCCGCCTGCTCGAAAAAGTGATCGCCGTGATTGCCGAGAGCAATCCGAACCTGATCGTTTTGACGCAGGTCCGGTTGCCTGTGCGCGAGGATGCGCTCGATCTCGTCGACCGCAATCCCGAAACGCGCTATCGCGGTCTGACCCTCGATGCCAATGCGCGGACGCGCAAAGTCTATGTCGCCGACCTCATCGTCGTCGATCGGACCACACGGGTGGCGCATGTGGTGGATATCAAGCGAAGCCTTGGCTCCTACGAGACGGCGCGCATCGTTGAACTGCGCCAGCGTATGCTCGCGGGGGCACTCGTCGCGCCCGATCTCTTATGGAAGGACCATCAGCGTATCGCCGTCGATGAGGTGCGCGTCGTGATCCTTGAGGCGGCAGGCAGGCGCACAGACCTCAGGCAGGGCATCTGGAGCTTCGCACATCTCGATCATCTGCTTGGCGTCATCGGAGCCGCCGATCTCGTACGTCAGGTCCGTCAGGACTTCGATCGGCTGACCGACGCGACACTCTCGGAGGCAAGGGAGCAGGTTCGCCGGAAACTTGCTGTCCCGGCGGCGGCGTCATACGCACCGACCGATATCCAGCGGCTTAGCTGGCCTCGCTTCGATCGTAGGGACGGCGGGCACGACGTCGTCGGTCATTCTGCTGGCACGCTTCCCGGCGGCGACCCCGAAAATGCAGCTCCTTTGGATCGCGCGCTGCGGATCGGCGTCGCACCACCGCCGCCGACAGCCCATTGAGTTCAAATCCGCCAGTGTCGGATCGGCCGGCGCGGGCGGAATAGTAACCTCCTTCCCAAGAAACCCAACAGTCCCCCCGGTCGAGATCGCTCCCGGCGTCAGGAGAACATTGCCATGGCAGATATTCTTCCCTTCCCCACCACAGACAGACGGCCACCAACATCCCTAGACTCGGTAGTTTCCCTGTCTGTTGTCGAAGCCTTCGGTCCTCGGCCGCTCGCCGAACGGTCCGGCGGCGATGCGCTGCTGCGCGCCCTGGCGATCTGTGCTTCGTCACCAAAGCCGTCACTTGCGGACCTGCCCGATGCCGCTTGGGTGATCGGGACCGGCATGCGGTGGGTCGCCCGCCGCGGCCGCAAGCGCGCCAGCCTGCCGAAGCTCGTTGCCGACCTGCTCGAGCGGCATTGCGACGCTGGAGACCCGTCTGCGATGGTGTTCAGAGACTGGCTCGACTGCCGCCTTCCGGAACGCATTCGGATTCAGGACGAACTTGCCCGCGGGCATGCTGAGCCATCCTCGACCTGCCATGCCATGCCGTCGGGAGGTGAGTGACATGCTGAATGTTACCGATCGCATCGCGCGATATCTTCTCCGCCGGCTTCGGCGCAAGGCTGTCCATGATCTCTACCACCGTGCCGAAGCCGTTGGTCTGACGGAGAGTAACTTCATGATTGCGGGCGACGACCAGTCCGGCGAGGCCTGGTTGGTGACAGCGGCGGGAGCCCGCCTGCTGGCTGCCGACGCAAGGACCGGAAGCAACACACTTGAGCGTGCGCTCCGCCGGGGAAGCCTTCCGACCGAGGCCGAAGGTGACGAGTTCGGTGATGGCATCGAGTTGGGCTGCAACAGGTCCATTTCGAAGGGACACCTGATCGGGGATGAGCGGACTGCCGAGGCGACGACAGTGGCCGATGAAGCGGCTGATCGACTTACCGAACGGTTCGAGCGGCTGCGCTTAATGCGCCAGCATGTCGCGCGCCCATCAGTCGCCGACGCCGCTGTGGCACTGCTTGTCGCCCGTGCCGTCGGCAGCAGCGTGTCGGACGTCTCAGCCCTTCTCGGCGTGCTCAGCCGGACCAATGCAATGGTCGCACTGCGCGTCCCGGTGGTGTCCTTCGAACGGCTCTGCGCGCTGGCACTCGAACGCGCGTTGATCCTGCCGTTCAAGGCGAACCTGGTCGACGGTTTCGGCGGCCAGGGTTTGACTGGCCGCTATCGGGACAATCCGGCCGACGCCCATCGCATGACAGTTTTCTCGGGCAAGCAGATTCGCAAGAAGGATGACGACTTCGGTCCGGAATTGCTGACCAGGGCGCTGCTCAAGCCCACCATGCCCGTGATCCTGATCGACGAAGTATCGGCGGACCTGCCCCTGCGCCTAGCTGCCGCGGCCGACCTGACGCTCGTCTGTCCCACAATCGACACCGCAATCGTGGCCGAGGTAATGCAGGTCTGCCTTGGTATTCCGCCAAAGTTGTCGCTGGCCGCAATGAACAAGGCGAGATACGAGCCGGGCAATCTCTCGATCGACGACCTGGTCGTCACGCTGCGGCCAGGTCGGTCCGCCGAGCAGATGATCGCTATCCTCCAGAAGGTCCAGGCGGCAACCGAAGCCACCGCAGATGACGATGATGACGAGGACGAGTCGGCCGGACGCAGCCGCCAGAGTTACAAGAGCAGGAAGACGACAGAAACGACGTTCGAGATCGTTCAGCCAAGACAGACAGAGGCCAAGTCGAACTGGAGGGCTGGGACAACGACAGATCGCCTCCTGCTAGTTGAGGACCTGGCAGGCTATGGTGCCGCACGCGATTGGGCACTCGACCTCAAGTCTGATCTGGCGCGGTGGCGGAATGGACAACTCGATTGGTCAGACCTGAGCACCAAGCTTCTGCTGTCTGGCCAGCCCGGCACCGGCAAGACCACCTTTGCAAAAGCGCTCTGCAACACGCTTCAGGTTCCGATGTTGGCGACCTCGGTGGCACAATGGCTCGAACCGGGGTATCTCGGAGACGTCCTCAAATGCATGTCCGCGGCGTTCCAGACCGCGGGAAGACACAAACCCGCAATCTTGTTCGTCGACGAGATCGATGGCATCGGCCGTCGCGGCGATTCTTCCCGCCACTACGCTGAATATTGGGACAGCGTCATCAACCGCGCCCTGGAACTTCTCGACGGCGTCGGCAAGTCGGAGGGTGTGATCGTCGTCGGAGCAACCAATCACCCCGACAAGATCGATCCGGCGCTCAGGCGCTCAGGACGGCTTGAGCGCCACATCGTCATTCCTCAGCCGGATGGCGCGGCGCTGACGCGCATTCTCGCTCACCATCTCGGTGACGATCTCGCGCGCGTTCTCGAAAGCCGACCTATGTCGCAGCTCCAAACCGAGGCCGATATCTTCAGCACGCCTATGCCTCCTCTCACTGAAAACACTCCTAAAATCGAAGACACGGTCAAAGGAGGTCGGTCATGAGCAGGATGCAAGACAACACCAAAAGCAAGTATGCGGACCTGAAACCGCTGGCCGTACTCGCCGCGGGCATGACGGGTGCCGATATCGAACGTCTGGTTCGGGAATTGCGAGGCCGCTGCCGCAGGCAAGGCGTTCCCTTGACGTGGACGGCGCTTCAGAAGGCGCTACTCACGGGAAGCAATCTGCCACACTCTTCAGTCGCGCTGCCGATCGCCGTCCACGAGATCGGCCACGCGATTGCATATGAAGAGCTCGGTGTTGGCACGGTCGAGACCGTTCGGATTGGCGGCCAGCATGGTGGCGAAACGCGTACGCGACTGCACGTCGACGTCGTTCAGTCGGAGCAAGGCGCGATGAAACTGATCGGATGCCTTCTCGCCGGACGCGTCGCCGAAATGCTCATCTTCGGATCGGCGCTGATTGGGGCGGGCGGTGCGGATGATAGTGATCTGGCCAGAGCGACGGAACTCACCCTCAAACTTGAGACCGCCTTCGGCACCGGTGAGGACATGCCGCTTCTCTATCGCCCACCCGCTAACACGGCCGAAACGCTCAACTATAATCCGGTCCTCGCCGCACATGTGAACAGTCGGCTGGAAGTCGCAGAGACGATCGCACGTGACCTGCTCGCGAACTTCCCGATGTTGCTGGCCAAGCTGGCAGCACGCCTTGCCGAGCAGGTCGTTCTCGAGGGCGAGGAACTACGGCGGGAGATCGCGGCGGCGAAGGCAGGCAACTGAAACCACATAGTGAACCGCGATTCAGAAGTCTCGGTTGCCGTTGCGCAAACCGGGCATTTTGTTTCGCGGTTTCGAACAAACGTTGCTGATCGCGGAATATTCGATTCGGGCCATCGAAATGGCGATTCAGATGGCGCCGGCCCACGATTCGCGACGCGCTACCTGAGATTCCGAAATGCGGAAATGCGATTCCGGCGTAAACGCCCGTCTGTGTTTGAGACAGAAGTCTTATCGTTGCGGCGGCGCTCTGAAGCTGATGGTAGATTGCATGTTCAGATGGGTCCCCAGCGGTCGGGTTCGCTTCGTTATTCTCACCGCCGTTCAGGGCTGCTCCGGCGCAAAAGGCTGCTTTTAGTGTGATTTCAGGACGCGCGGAACGGCAGTCAAATCGCCGAGACCTCACTTCGATCTGGCCTGCGTTGTGCGTAAGTCGAGACAAGTCAACTCGATGCATCTCAATTTACCATGATCCGATTCATGGCTGCCAACCCGCGATTCCGTTCTCCGAGACTCCGTTGCTGAACCCGGAAAGCGCGATTCCGGGAACACCGCCGTTTGTTCTTTGCATCCGTGGGCCGCAGTCTTGTCCCCAGTAAGGCCGATGAGAGGAGACAACTATGGCCCGAAAATCCAGACGGGAAGAACAGAGGAAGCGCCAGGCGGCAGTGCGGGAAGCAGCAAAAGAACGGCGTAGACCGGGCAGAGACGATTTCGCCCGCATGCTGCTCTGGTTGACGATCCGGAAGGCCCATGCCGAGGCCCGCAAGCAACAATCCCGTGCACCGCTCGACACGCTCTGCACCATCCTGGTGTCGAATCTCGAGCTCCAAGGCTTCGACGCCGACGAGGCCGAGGACGTCTTCGCGATGCTGGAACACAAGTATCCGAGCCAGATCGGTCCCGGCCGGATAAAGCGGCATCTCGGCCGTTCCTGCGAAGCTGGCGAACTGCCTTCTTCCTGACGTCGCAAATTACCACCGCGACTTCGATCTATCCAGCTTCCGTTGACCTATCACATTCAGATGGCTGCTCGCCGAAGGCGGGCGGCCTTTGTCGCTTCTGCAAACACTGTTTGTTCGTTTCAATGCGCTGTCCCCCCATTACTTCGAGTAACGGCGTTTGCAAAAGAATCGGAGATTCCGAGTTGAAGATGCGGAAATGTTTTCCGCATCGGCCAAGTTTCAATTGGTGTCCGTCGACAAATTATGGATGCAAAACGAGTTGATGCATGCCATCAATTGCATGGGGAGATTCATTGGGATGCACAAGCCGTCACTTACGGAACGCGATATCTGCACGAAGTTCATCTTGCCAGCCATCAAACAATCTGGATGGGACATGATGTTGCAGGTCCGCGAGGAGGTTTACTTCACCAAGGGCCGCATCACTGTGCGCGGCAAGCTCGTTGCCCGCGGGAATGCGAAGAAGGCGGACATCGTTCTCTACTACAAGCCGAATATCCCCATCGCGCTCATTGAGGCGAAGGACAACAACCATTCGGTCGGCGACGGTCTTCAGCAGGGTCTCGACTACGCAGAGACCCTTTCGATCCCCTTCGTGTTTTCTTCAAATGGCGATGGCTTCGTCTTCCATGATCGGACGGGTCAACGCGCGGTCAAGGAGGAAACGCTCCGACTTGATCAATTTCCGTCTCCCGCAGAGCTGTGGCGTCTGTTCCGTTCATGGAAGGGTCTCGACAGTTCCGCAGAGGCTTTGGTCCTTCAGGACTACTACGACGATGGCAGCGGAAAGGCTCCCCGCTACTATCAGGTCAACGCGATCAATGCCGCAGTCGAGGCGATCGCCAAAGGGCAGGATCGAGTCCTTCTCGTCATGGCGACGGGCACAGGCAAGACCTACACCGCGTTCCAGATTATCTGGCGTCTGTGGAAGGCCGGTCGCAAGAAGCGCATCCTTTTTCTGGCGGATCGAAACGTCCTGATCGACCAGACCATGGTCAACGATTTCCGGCCCTTCGGCGGCGCGATGGCGAAGCTTTCGACCAAGTCGAAGACGATCGAGCGTGCTGACGGCAGCGAGGTCGATATCCCGCTGGCGCTGGATAGAAAGCGGCGTGTCGATACCGCCTACGAAATCTACCTCGGCCTTTATCAGGCGATCACCGGACCGGAGGAGAGGCAGAAGCTATTCCGCGAATTCTCCCAGGACTTCTTCGATCTTATCGTGATCGACGAATGCCACCGCGGCAGCGCCGCCGAGGATTCCGCCTGGCGCGAAATTCTCGAATACTTCTCCTCGGCCACCCAGATCGGCCTGACGGCGACGCCAAAGGAGACGGAGTATGTTTCCAACACTGCCTATTTCGGCGAGCCAGTTTTCACTTACTCCTTGAAGCAGGGCATCAGCGACGGCTTCCTGGCCCCCTACAAGGTGATTAAGATTCACATCGACCGCGATGTCGAAGGCTACCGGCCGGAAAAGGGTCAGCTCGACCGCGATGGCGAGGAGGTCGAGGACCGCATCTATAACACCAAGGATTTCGACCGTACCTTGGTGCTGGACGAGCGCACGAAATTGGTCGCGGCCAAAGTCACCGAATTCCTCAAGGAGAGCGGCGACCGCTATCAGAAGACCATCGTTTTCTGCGTGGACGAAGAACATGCCGCGCGCATGCGCCAGGCACTCATCAACGAGAACAAGGACCTCTGCGACGAGAATGCGCGTTATGTCATGCGCATTACTGGAAGCGACGCCTTGGGCCAGGCCCAGATCGGCAACTTCATCGACCCGGAGTCGCGCTATCCTGTGATCGTCACGACGTCGCGACTGCTCTCCACCGGGGTCGACGCCCAAACATGTCGCCTCATCGTCCTCGACCGTCAGGTCGGCTCGATGACGGAATTCAAGCAGATCGTTGGTCGCGGCACGCGCGTTCACGAGGACACACAGAAGTTCTATTTCACCCTCATGGATTTCCGCGGCGCGACCAACCATTTCGCCGACCCGGAATTCGACGGCGATCCCGTGCAAATCTATGAACCCGGCGAGGATGACCCAATCACACCGCCGGATGTTGAACCAGACGGTTTCGGCGAGGGCGAACAGGGCGACTACACGGCCGACGATCCAGCTGGGGAAGACGACGGCGCAGTCTTCCCGCCCGGTGGTGGCGAGCGTCAGAAGAAGGTCTTCGTCGACGGCGTCGCAGCCCGCATCGTCGCCGAGCGCATCGAATATCTTGATGCCAATGGCAAGCTCGTCACGGAGAGCCTCCGCGACTATACAAAAGCGGCGCTCCTCAAGCACTTTGCGAGCCTCGATGATTTCTTGAAGCGCTGGAAATCGGAGGAGCGCAAGGACGCGCTGGTGAAGGAACTTGCGTCCGAAGGTCTGCCGCTTGATGCCATCGCCAAGGAGCTCGGCGTCGATCTCGATCCCTTTGATCTCGTCTGCCACGTTGCCTTCGACAGAAAACCGCTGACCCGCCAGGAACGAGCCGACAACGTCAAGAAGCGTGATGTTTTCGGCCGATATGAGGGAAAGGCCCGCGCGGTCCTCGACGTGTTGCTCTCGAAATATGCCGATGAGGGTGTCCTGAACCTCGACGATACCAATGTCCTGCGAATCCCTCCGGCAAACACCCTTGGTACTCCGGTCGAGCTGGTGCGCGCTTTCGGCGGCAAAGCGCAATTCGAACAGGCCGTACACGACATGCAGAGCGAACTCTATCCGGAGATCGCCTGACGATGCCGATTCTCCAGGTCACAGATGGACTTGCAATTTTTCGCTTTGTCCTTCTGCCTGCTGAGGTTCCGATCCTTCTGGAGCGGCATCGAACAAAATATTCGGGAAGCGCAGATATCGAGGAAGCCGCAAACAGGCTTAAAGCCTATGGCTTTGCTGAAAATGCGAGCGTGAATTTTGTAGGGGATGTCTACAATTGGTCGAGGATGCGTCGCAATGCCGACCGGGTGCAGAAAGCAAGTGGGTTCGAGATTGCAGCCAAACTAAGAGCGGCATCTCAGCAAATCGACGATGGCGACGAGCCCAAAGCTATCCAAACGCTCTGCAAGATTCCGCATCTCGGAATGTCATATGCCTCCAAGATCGCTCGGTTCCTCGATCCCGCGAAATGCGTGATTCTCGATAGTGTCATCAGGGAGCGAATAGGCTATCCCAACGACATCGATGGGTATGCAGCGTTTCTCCGGGACTGCAGAGATGCGCTCACGCTGCTAAAGGCTTCCCCAGTCCTCGATCCTTGCTGGAGAGAGACACTTCGGGTCAGTGACGTTGAAGCCGCGTTCTTCATGAAAGCTAAAGAGAATAGAAATGTCCGTCCGCAACACAGTTAAATCCATCCAGGACACCATGCGCCAGGATGCGGGCGTCGATGGCGATGCCCAGCGTATCAGTCAGCTTTGCTGGATGTTCTTCCTCAAGATCATGGACGACCAGGATCAGGAACTGGAACTGACCCGAGACGAATATGTCTCGCCGATCCCAGAAAAGTTCCAGTGGCGGAATTGGGCGGCTGATCCGGAAGGCATCACCGGGGAAGCGCTGCTCGCCTTCGTCAACAACGAGCTTTTCCCGGCGCTGAAAGGCCTTCCTTTGTCGGCGCAGCCGGGTGATCGCCGTCGGGTGGTGCGCGATCTGTTTGAGGACGCCTATAACTACATGAAGTCCGGCCAACTGATCCGGCAGGTGGTCAACAAGATCAGCGATATCGATTTCAACAGCCTGACCGAGCGCCAGCATTTCGGCGAAATCTATGAGCAGATTCTCAACGATCTACAGTCCGCCGGCAATGCCGGGGAATACTATACGCCCCGGGCACTCACCGCCTTCATGGTCGACCGCATCGATCCCAAGCCAGGCGAAGTGCTGTTCGATCCCGCCTGCGGAACGGGCGGCTTCCTCACCTGCGCCATCCGCCACATGGAGAAGAACCATGTGCGCACGCCCGAACAGCGCGAGTTGATGCAGGCCGGGCTGCGGGCCGTGGAAAAGAAGCCGCTGCCGCATATGCTCTGCGTCACCAACATGCTGCTGCATGGCATAGAGGACCCGAGCTTCGTGCGCCACGACAATACGCTGGCGCGGCCGCTGATTTCCTGGAGCAAGGATGAGCGCGTCGATGTGGTGCTCACCAACCCGCCCTTCGGCGGGCGCGAGGAAGACGGCATCGAGAACAATTTCCCGACCTTCCGCACCAAGGAAACAGCAGACCTGTTTCTGGCGTTGATTGTGCGCCTGTTGAAGGATGGAGGCCGCGCCGCCGTGGTCCTGCCCGATGGCTCGCTGTTCGGCGAAGGCATCAAGACGCGGCTGAAGGAACATTTGCTGGAAGAGTGCAACCTCCACACCATCGTCCGCCTGCCTAACTCCGTCTTCAAGCCCTATGCCTCGATCGGCACCAACCTGCTGTTCTTCGAGAAGGGCACGCCGACCAGGGACATCTGGTATTGGGAGCACCGGGTGCCGGAGGGCCAGAAGGCCTATTCCATGACCAAGCCGATCCGGCAGGAGCATCTCCACGATTGCGCCGAATGGTGGGGCGGCAAGGAGCGCAAGGGCCGCGAAGAAGGTCCGCAGGCCTGGCGGGTGACGCTCGATGACATCAAGGCACGCGGCTACAATCTCGATTTCAAGAACCCGCATGCGGTAGCCGATGACCACGGCGATCCGGAAGAGCTCTTGGAAGAGCTGGTGGCTGCCGAGGCCAATGCGGCGCGGCTGCGCGATCAGCTGAAAAGCATTCTGGCGGAGGCGCTTGCCCGATGAATGCAGTGCTTCTGTCCGCGCTTTCTGAGGCGATCAGCGATCACCCATCGCATGTGCTGCAACTTCGAAAAATCGTTGTCGCACTGGCTGTGTCGGGAAGGCTGGGTCAACGAGAAAATTCACTCAAACCGGACGAACTGCTCAGTCTGTTAGAAGAAGGCAAAGCGAGCCTCATTGCCAAACGGTCGCTACCAAAGCAGAAGCGCAGGGAAGCAATCACGATTGAACAATTGCCAGAGGATTTTTCCGATCCTTCGCTTTTTGTCTCGCTTGGGGAAGTTGCGCGCGTTGAAAAGGGTAAAACAGGTATCCAACAGGCGAAGCCTGGGGAATATCCGCTTGTCGTAACAGCTGCTGACAGACTTACAGCCGATCACTTTGACTTCGATGGCGCTGCCGCCATTGTCCCATTGGTGTCATCAACCGGACATGGGAACGCGAGCATCAACCGCCTGCACTATCAGGAGGGTCAGTTTGCGCTCGGGACGATCCTCGCTGCAGTACTACCATTTGATGAAGCCATTTTCTCTGCTCGATTTCTGTTTGAATACCTCTCGGCGTTCAAGGATGAGTTGCTTGTCTCCAGAATGTCCGGAACCGCGAATGTAACTCTGACGCTCGGTCGGATAGAAGAAGTGCCGATTCCTTTAGTTCCACCTTCCGTCCAAAGACAGGTCGATGAACTGATGGCGCTGTGCGACGAGCTGGAAGCGGCGCGAACGGAGCGGGAGACGAAGCGAGACCGGCTGGCGGCGGCAAGCCTCGCCCGCCTCAACACCCCCGACTCGGAGACTTTCCGCGACGACGCCCGCTTCGCCCTCGATGCCCTGCCGGCCCTCACCGCCCGGCCGGACCAGATCAAGCAGCTGCGCCAGACCATCCTCAACCTCGCCGTCCGCGGCAAGCTTGTGCCGCGGGACCCGGCGGATGAGCCAGCGGAGGCGTTGTTGAAGCGGATTGCGGCAGAGCGAGATGCGCTGGTTCGCAAAAAGGAAATTCGCAGGGAATCGCCCTTGGAGCCCGCGGGCGCTCACGACTACCCTCATACCATCCCAGGGTCGTGGGCATGGTGCCAAGCTGGAGATGCTTTTCTATTCACTCAATACGGCACGTCACAAAAAGCCCATGCATCGCAAAGCGGCGTTCCAGTTCTGACGATGGGCAACATTCAAGACGGAAAAGTCATCTGGGGAAACGAGAAGCGCATTCCAGAAAGTTCCGATGACTTGCCAGCTCTGTACCTGAAAAAGTTCGATATATTGTACAACCGAACGAACAGCGCCGAGCTCGTCGGGAAGACTGGTATTTACTTAGGCGACAGCGATGCGCGGACATTTGCGTCATATCTCATCCGTCTGCGTCCCTCATTGTCACATTCCGATCCTGTGTACTTAAACATTGCGATGAACGCGCCCTGCTTCCGAGAGACACAAATTGTGCCCCTTATCAAGAAGCAAACTGGGCAGGCGAACGTCAGCGGTTCAGCATTGAAAAACATGCTCATCCCTCTCCCACCGCTAGCTGAACAACACCGCATCGTCGCCAAGGTCGATGAACTCATGGCGCTCTGCGATCAGTTGGAAACCAGCCTGAGCAGCGCCGACGAGACGCGCGAGAAGCTGCTCGACGCGCTGCTGGCCGAGGCGCTTGCGCCCGTTGACGCCAACGAACTGAAGGAAGCGGCTGAATGACTAGCCTGCCCGATAAGCCGCGCTCTATTCGACTCCGCTCCTTCTATGGCTTCAACCCCGAGGAGGATGGCTATATCGGCTGGAGTGAGGAGACAGCGCGTGATCGCATGCTGGGCCAGATCGTGGATGGCGACCTGTTCCTGATCTATGGCGCAACCTCGTCAGAAACCAGACGCGGATGAGCGCCACCGTGTGCTGGGTTTCCTCCAAGTGGTGCGTGGAGCAATCCGCGATGTCGACAAGTCGTCGGCCGCTGGCATGAAGCGCAAGCGGGACAATGGCTTCATTGAAAAGTGGAGTTACGCCATTCCCGTCGTGCGGGCGTGGCGTGTCGACGAACCGACGCTACTCGAAACCATTGCACCTGAGACCTATCGCCCCGAGGCCGGCCAAGCCATCGCTGTCTGGAGTCCGCAGTTGACCCCGGCAGAAATCGATCTTGCGCTGAAGGTGAGGGTGACCGAGGTCAATGTCTTCGGTGAACCCCCGGTGGCAGAGACGGCGGGCAAGAAGGTCACGCTGCTCGAAGCCTTCCGCCCATCAAGGGCCTTTCCCGGCAGCTTTGGCGAGCGGACGTCCAACTACGAGGATGGTCCGACTCATCTCTATCTCGCCCGTTTTGAAGGCGACGGGTTTGCCATGATGGGTATGCCCAAGCCGCAGTTCGACAAATCCGACCTCATCAAGATCGGCGTTTCCAACGACGTCGAGCGGCGGCAGAAGGAGCTCAACTGCGGCTTCCCACCCGCTGCCAAAGGCCGCTGGAAGATAGAGTTGAAATCCGAACTCTACGATGGGAAGGCCGCCGCCGAAGCTGCTGAGCAGACGTTCAAGAATGCCGCCGAGAAGCGGCTACAAAGCCTGGGAGGCGAGTTCTTCCGCGGTGACTGGACGGCGGCGCTGAGCGTGTTTGCGACAATCCCCGGTGTGTCGCGATTCGGCGTGAAGGTAGGGTAGTGGAGTTGTCGGCGTCCCATTCTGCCACTGAGTGAAACGTAGGGTTTGGAGGAAAACATGGCTAGGGGAGCTTACAATGGTGGAAGCACCATCATCCGGCCGGGTTCGGATTGGTTTGGAAAGTCCGATCCAAAACCGAAGAGACCTGGCGTGGCAAAGAAGGTAAACAGTCCGAACGAAAGCTCCCGCCGTGTTCAGCGCAACGACGATTGGAGGCTCCAATTTCTCCATTCGGTGATCGATGCAGAAGTCACGCAAACGGTACCTCGCTCTCTGCCGAAAAAGGGCAAGATGTTGCTTGAGACCGAGATTGCGGCGAAGGGCGGCATCTTTCCGTGGGCCAGAGCGCAGCCGCAGTACGCTGATCTCCGCAAGAAAAAGCTGGACAAGAGAACCGGTCGACATGGGGGCCTCCCCGAAACCAAGATAACTCGACCGTCCGCTTCAGCAGTGAAACGCCCGTCAACCGGAATCGATGCCGAGATCGCTGGACACTTGCTGGTCATAGACGCCGCCATCTCAGAGGCGCGCAAGCTACTGGCGGACGTCGGCATTCGTCAGCAGCGGATAGAAGAGTTGTTGGCGTGCCGGGGAACAGATTGACTTGATGCCAAACTTCCAGCGCTACATCGGTATCGACTATTCCGGCGCGGAGACGCCGACGTCCAGTCTCAAGGGGCTCCGCGTCTACATGGCCAGCGGCGGCAATCCGCCTGTCGAAATTCTGCCGCCCCCATCGAACAGGAAATACTGGACACGCCGCGGTGTGGCCGAGTGGTTGGTCCAAATTCTCTCCGAAGACGTGCCGACGATCGTCGGTATCGATCACGCCTTCTCGTTTCCATTGCGCTATTTCGAGACACGGTCTCCTGCCGGACTGGCCAAGATTTCTGGAGGACTTTCAGCGCCATTGGCCGACCGATGAGGATCACGTCTATGTCGATTTCGTCAGGGAAGGCGTGGCGGGCAATGGTGCTGCGCGGAGCGGCAACTCCCGCTGGCGGCGATTGACGGAGGAGCGAGCACGGGGCGCAAAATCTGTTTTCCATTTCGACGTCCAGGGATTGGTGGCAAAGTCCAGCCATTCCGGAATTCCCTGGCTGCTCTACATCCGACGGCAGCTCGGCCAGCGTGTTCATTTCTGGCCGTTCGATGGATGGGACATACCAGCCGGACACTCCGCGATCGCTGAGGTTTATCCCGCCCTCTGGTCGCGCGATTTTGCCATGGAGGATCGAACTGGCGATCAGCACGACGCCTATGTGATTGCCGCCAAGTTATCCATGGCAGACCGTTCCGATGCTTTGCGGGATATGCTTCGCCCGAACATCAGTGATGCGGAGAAAGTGGTTGCCGGCGTCGAGGGCTGGATACTCGGGGTCGCTGGTCAACTAAGTTAGGTTGCGAAACATAGTGTCCTGCCCATATGGTGGATCATGACAATTCCGGACTACCAATCCCTGATGCTGCCCGTCCTCCGCTTTGCCGCTCAAGGCGAGACAAAGGTACCTGACATCGCCGAGCTTATCGCTGACGAGCTTGGCCTCACGCAGACCGAGCGGGACGAAATTCTGCCGAGCGGCCGACAGCGCATCCTTCACAACCGCATCCACTGGGCCAAGTTCTACATGGGCAAGGCGGGCCTGATCGACAGCCCTTCGCGCGGCCGTTTCGTTGCGAGCGCCGAGGGACGAAAACTGCTGGCCGGCAATCCCCAATCGATCGACGTCGAAACGCTCAGGGCCTATCCTGCCTTCGTCCAGTTCTATGAAGCGAGCCGCGCGGAAACATCGTCCGACCTTCCAGTTTCCCCGAGCGCGCAGGAAGCGAGCGCGACGCCAGAAGAACAGATCGACGCCGCCCAATCGGTGCTGCACGCCGCCCTCAAGGCCGATCTCCTTCAGCGCATCCTGGCGCAAAGCCCGACCTTCTTCGAGCGCGCCATCGTCGACCTCCTAGTCGCCATGGGCTATGGCGGCAGCCACGAAGACGCCGCGCGCCGGATCGGCAAGTCCGGCGATGGCGGCATCGACGGCGTGATCGACGAAGACAGGCTCGGCCTCGACCGCATCTATGTCCAGGCCAAGCGCTACGCGGTCCATGTGGGCGTCGGCCGTCCGGAGGTGCAGGCCTTCGTCGGCAGCCTCGTCGGCAATGGCGCATCCAAGGGCGTCTTTGTCACGACCTCAAGCTTCAGCGCCCCCGCCGCCGACTTCGTCCGCCACTTGCCCCAGCGCGTCATCCTCATTGACGGGGACCGCCTCGCCGACTTGATGATCGAGCACGGCGTCGGGGTCAGGGTGGCGCGGACGGTGGAGGTTAAGCGGCTCGACGAGGACTTCTTCGTCGAGGAGTGAGGGCGGAAGCGGAAATGATTTCCGCATCTGACCCAAAGCCGCCATCGCTTTCGCGAAGCACCATGTCTGTGGGACTGCCCCTTGACCTTGCCAGCGTTGGAAACCCCATATCATCTCATGTCCCAATGACAGGAGATTTGACCATGTACGACTTCGACATCCCCGACATGAGCTGCGGCCACTGCGTCGGCACCGTCACCCAGGCGATCATTTCGGTCGACCCCACCGCTGTCGCCAATGTCGACCTGAGCAAGCGCAGGGCAACCGTGGAGACCAAGGCCGATCCCGGCACGATCGTCGCGGCCCTCGACGAAGCCGGCTATCCCGCGACCTACAGAGCCGCCTGATTTCGGGTGGGGCGGGCCGGGAACGGCCCGCTCACCTGTACCCGCGAAGCGTCGCATAGCGCCTGACCTGTTCGGCCGACAAGACGCGCGTCATCTCGATATGCGCCGACAAGTGCGCGGTCCTGAGTTCCGCCCTGATGGATTCGATTTCCGCCACCCGCGTCTTTAGTTCCGGCTCTGCGATGTCGCCTGCACGGAACCTCGTCTCGAGCGCCGCTTCTTTCGCAACGAACCGTTCGCCGATCGTCTTTGCCTCGCGGCGCATCGCATCGCGTATCTTCCGCGTCCTCTCGACCTGCTCCGCCGACAGACTCAACTCGGATGCCATATCGAGGACATGGGACGGTCCAGGCATGCCGTTCAACTCGGCGGCCTTCGCGAGGCCCCATCCACCGCCGCGAAGCAGTTCGTCGACATCCGCCTGCGACAGCGATTTAATCTCGTGCGATTTCTCCCCGGCATAAGGCGATGCGTGGACATGCTCACGATGGGGGTCAGCGGCGAGCGCGGGATTGACCGCGAAGAGGGTGGCCATAATCAGGGCTGTGCGTTTCGGCATCGAAGGTCTCCGTTTCGCGCCATCTTGAACGTCGCAGCACCCCTGTGACATGATATCTGTCATGTCAGCCGAACTGTTCACCAGCCTTCGCGGCACGGAACGTGTCTTCGCGCCGGGTGCCGCCGTCTTCCACCGCGGCGACGCGGTCGAGCGGCTCCATATCATCAGGGGCGGGACCGTCAGGCTCCTGCGCCACCAGCAGGATGGACATCCGGTCGTCCTCCAGCGGGCCTGCCGAGGCGACATCCTCGCCGAGGCATCCGTCTTCTCCGCGTACTACCACTGCGATGCCGTCACCTTGACGGACTCGGTGACGGATGCCTTCGCCGTCGCCGATATCCGTCGGCTTCTGGAAACCGACATCGGCTTCTGCCGTGCCTGGGCGGCAAGCATGTCGCATCAACTCCAGACGGCGAGGCGCAGGGCTCAACTCATGTCGCTGCGGACGGTCTCCGAACGGCTAGACTTCTGGCTTGTCTGGAATGAAGGCGGCATGCCGGAGAAAGGACTCTGGAAGGACGTCGCCGAGGAGATCGGCGTGTCGCCGGAGGCGCTGTACCGGGAACTTTCCGCTCGCAGGAAGCGGTCTCCGAGCAAGCCACGGTTTATCTGAAGATTCCGCAAAAGACCGATTGACCTTACCAAGCTTGGAAGGATTATCTATCTGTGCAGTTACTGAAAGGGACCACCCCATGACTGCGCTCAAGAAGACTGAACAAGACACCTTCGACACCTCCTGGGCCGAGTTCGGCATCGATGGAATGACCTGCGCCTCCTGCGTTGGCCGCGTCGAGAAGGCGATCGCCGCCGTGCCGGGCGTCCAGACGGCCAACGTGAACCTCGCCACCGAACGCGCCACCGTTTCCTATAGCGATCCGTCCGTGGCCGACGCCGTGATCCAGGCGATCTCGAAGGCCGGGTATGAGCCACGCATTGAGACCCGCGAACTCCAGATCGAAGGCATGACTTGCGCGTCCTGCGTCGGCCGCGTCGAGAAGGCATTATCGGCGGTGCCCGGCGTGCTGCAGGCCACCGTCAATCTCGCGACCGAGAAGGCCACCATCCGTTTCACAGGCGGCGATGTCTCCGCGCTCCAGGGCGCGGTGCGCAAAGCCGGATACGAGGTCATCCATCCGCGCGAGGCGGCGGCTGGTTCGGAGCCGGACCGAAAGGAGCAGCAGTTGAAGGCGCTCGGCCTGTCGCTCGCCTTCGCCGCCGCTTTCACGCTGCCGCTGTTCATTCTGGAGATGGGATCGCACTTCATCCCCGCCATCCATGTGTGGGTCATGGAGACTATCGGCATGGAGGAGAACCGCTACCTTCAGTTCGCGCTCGCCTCGCTGGTCTTGTTCGGGCCAGGTCTGCGCTTCTTCCAGAAAGGCGTTCCGAACCTCATCCGCTGGACCCCGGACATGAACTCGCTGGTGGTGTTGGGCACCTCGGCGGCGTGGGGCTATTCCGTCATCGCGACCTTCTTCCCCGGCGTGCTGCCTGATGGAACCGAGAACGTCTACTACGAAGCGGCGGCCGTCATCGTGACGCTGATCCTGCTCGGCCGCTTCCTCGAGGCGCGCGCCAAGGGCAAGACCAGTCAGGCGATCAAGCACCTGATCGGGCTCCAGCCCAAGACGGCGCATGTGGAACGCGATGGCGCGTTCGTCGAGGTCCCGGTCGATGATGTACGGCGGAACGAGATCGTCCGCATCCGCCCCGGCGAGAAGGTCCCGGTCGACGGAACCGTCGTCGACGGCGACTCCTATGTCGACGAATCCATGATCACAGGCGAACCCGTTCCGGTGAAGAAGGCCGTCGGCTCCGAGGTCGTCGGCGGAACGATCAACAAGACCGGGTCCTTCACCTACCAGGCGACCAAGATCGGCGGCGACACGCTGCTCGCCCAGATCATCCGCATGGTCGAAGCGGCGCAAGGCTCGAAGCTTCCGATACAGGCGCTGGTCGACAAGGTCACGAGCTGGTTCGTGCCCGCCGTCATCGCGGCGGCCGCCATCACCTTCGTCGCATGGCTCGCGCTTGGTCCTGACCATGCACTCACCTATGCGTTGGTGAACGCCGTCGCGGTCCTGATCATCGCTTGCCCCTGCGCCATGGGTCTCGCCACGCCGACTTCCATTATGGTAGGCACCGGCCGCGCCGCCGAGTTCGGCATCCTGTTCCGCAAGGGCGAGGCGCTCCAGAGCCTGCGCGACGTCAACGTCGTTGCGCTCGACAAGACGGGCACGCTGACCAAGGGCAGGCCGGAACTGACGGACTTCGACGCCGCCGACGGATTTGAGAAGACCGAAGTCCTGCGCCTGGTCGCCAGCGTTGAGGTGCGTTCCGAGCATCCGATCGCCGGGGCCATTGTCGCCGGAGCAAAGGGTCAAGGTATCGCGCTGGCCGACGTCGCGGAGTTCGAAGCCAAGCCCGGCTTCGGCGTGAGTGGTGTGGTCCACGGCAAGAAGGTCTTGGTGGGCGCTGACCGCGCAATGGCCGCGGCCGGGATTGACGTCACTGGCTTTGCCGCCCGCGCAGAGCAGTTGGGCAGTCTGGGGCGCTCGCCGCTCTACGCCGCCGTCGACGGCAAGCTGGCGGCGGTAATCGCGGTTGCCGACCCGATCAAGGACACGACGCCTGAAGCCATCAATGCTCTGCATGCGCTCGGCTTGAAGGTAGCGATGATCACGGGCGACAACGCCCACACCGCCCATGCCGTGGCCGCACAGCTCGGCATCGACGAGGTCGTCGCCGAAGTCCTGCCGGACGGCAAGGTCGACGCGGTCAAGCGGTTGCGAGCGGGCGGCCGCAAGGTGGCCTTCATCGGCGACGGCATCAACGACGCTCCGGCGCTGACCGAAGCCGATGTCGGCCTCGCCGTCGGCACAGGCACGGATATCGCCATCGAAAGCGCCGACGTCGTCCTGATGTCCGGTGAGCTGACGGGGGTTCCACGGGCGATCGCGCTCAGCCAGGCGACCATCAGAAACATCAAGCAGAACCTGTTCTGGGCCTTCGCCTACAACGTCGTCCTGATCCCCGTCGCCGCGGGTGTCCTGTATCCGGTGAACGGCACCTTGTTGTCCCCAGTTCTCGCCGCCGCCGCCATGGGCATGTCGAGCGTCTTCGTGCTCGCGAATGCCCTGAGACTGCGGACTTTTCGGACAGCATGATTTCAATCGACCGCGTCGACATCGGCACGGGCCTCCACCATCCCAGGAGACGGACATGAACATCGGAGATGCAAGCAAGGCCACCGGGGTCTCGTCAAAAATGATCCGCTACTACGAGCAGATCGGCCTCATCAAACCCGCCCACCGGACGGACTCGAGCTACCGGACCTATACCGAGAACGACATCCACACCCTGCGTTTTGTCCGCAGGGCGCGGGACCTCGGGTTTTCGGTGGAGCAGATGAAGACCTTGCTCGCTCTGTGGCGTGACCGCTCCCGCGCCAGCGCCGACGTCAAGGCGATCGCCCTCGAACAGGTCGCCGAACTCGAGCGGAAGGCGGCGGCGATCGCGGAGATGACGAAGACCCTCAAGCATCTGGTGAACAGCTGCCAAGGGGATCATCGTCCCGACTGTCCGATCATCGAAGGCTTCGCGGAGGGCAAAGGCAAGGTCGACGCCACGCCCGCCAAGGAAGGCCGTAAGTTCGGCGTCGCCGCCGTCTGAACGTAACGTTAACCGCGCGATCCGTTTGCGCATGAAGGAAGATGGAGCGATACAAGGGTCACGGCCCTAGTATCTCGACGCCACAGCAGCTGCTCGGTGCGCAGCCGATCCAGGTTCAAGCCCTCGGCAGGTCTTCCATCCTCACGCACCCAGACGGCATTCATAGGCACCACACCGGACAGGGGATAGATATGTCCAATCATTCGGCGCACCACGCCGCACATGCGCGCGCCGTACCAGGCGATGGGCTTCGCATACGGTTGCTCGGCGGCGAGCTCTTGCGTTTGGCCGCCGTCGCGGTTCTGGTCGGCAACTTCGTGATCGGCACCTATCAGAGAAGCACTGTCCACACCGCGCTCATCGTCGGATATCTGATCGTGACGCTGCTTTCACTGCTTGTCGCCGCCAGGCGTCCCGACGCCGCATGGCGGCAACCGCTGTTCGTGCTCGCCGATGCGGTCGCCATCCTGCTCATGCTCTGCATGCACGCCGCGCAGGGGCCGTTGGACCACGGCCGCGCTCTGACGCCGCCGGGCTTGGTCGTCGTCTTCGTCCTGCTGATAAACGCCGCGCTCACGTCCGACGCGAAGCTCGTCGGTCGCTTTTCGTCGGTGGTCTTTCTCGGCTGGATCGCCATCATCGCGGCAGCCGTCGCCAACACGGGACTTGGACTGTCCGAAGCCCTGTTCGATCCCGAAGTCCAACGTGAACTGGGGCTTGCGCTCAGCTTCGGCGTCACCGCGCTTGCCGTCCATGTCATCGTGCGCCAGCATACCGAAACAGCGACGGCCGCGGAGGCCGCCCAACGGCGCGGGAGCAATCTCGCGCGGTTCTTCTCTCCGGCGGTCGTCGACCAGCTTGCAGGCGGCGGCGACCTCCAGCTCGAGCGCCGTCAGGTGGCCGTCATGTTCGTCGATCTGAGAGGTTTTACGAGTTTCGCGGAGTCCGCTTTTCCCGAACAACTGCGCCACATGCTTTCCGAGTTTCGGGACATCGTATCGGCGGCGGTCGTCCGGCACGGCGGCGCTGTCGACAAATTCCTCGGCGACGGTGTGATGGCTGTGTTCGGACATCCGGCTCCCCGGGAGGACGATGACGACCGGGCCATGGCCTGCGCGCTGGAGCTCGTGGACGAACTCGATCGCTGGCGGAAGCGCGAAGTGGCCGCGGGACGACCAGCGCTCAAGGCGGGCATCGGGCTGCATGCGGGAACCGCGATGGCCGGGGTCCTCGAAGCTGGATGCCACAGCGAGTACACGGTCCTCGGTGACGTCGTGAACGTCGCGCAGCGTCTTCAAGTCGTGTCCAAATCAGTCGGTGCGACCCTTGTCGTCTCGGAAGACGTGAAGTTCGCCGCACGGTCGGCTGGAACGTTGGCCGCGTGGCATGATTCCAAGGCGGTGGCGATACCCGGCCGCAAACTTCCGCTTAATGTCGCCTACATATGACCCAGCGGAGCTTGTTCGGCCGGTTCCCTTCGACGTCCAGGCCAAGCCGATTCAATCCTCTGGACGCAAGAACATGTCGGTGAGTGCGTTCTCCGCTTCTGCAGCCACCCGCCGCTCTAAAAGCGACTGGTCTCTGTCATGGACCTCGAATGGGTATCCGGCTTCCATTGCGGCGACCGTGAAAGCGGCTTGCAAGCCATCGGCAGGCACGAGTCCGGCAAAGACCGCCTCGCACGTGCTCAAGGCACGTTGAAACGAAGGACCATCGTGCCCGTCAAACTCGTCGCGGAGGCATTGGCGCGCTTGATCCGCCGTTTCGACGAAGTGCCATCGCCCGCCGATCTGGAGCGCAACCACCGAGGTGAAGGTCAAATGCACTGGCGTCGGTCCTGCCCCGTTCGGCGACCGCATTCCATTCTCAAGGCCGCGCATCGGGGGTGGTCATATCCATGATTGGCTGCCTGGTCTCGGTGGGCAGGCATCTGTAAATTCTCAATTTTACGTCCTTGGTGGTGCCTTCCACCGGGAGTGAAACCGCACTTGGCTATGGAGGGCAACGCGGCCAGCTTCGTCACGCGCGGTGAATTCGGACTTGAGCAGTGATTTGCCGAAACCAGTCAAACATCGGGTGGTGTTGGGATCGGAGGGAACGTTGGCGTACAAAAGGCATAACGGGCCCCGGCGAGATGGCGGACGCGGGTTTGGACCGTTCACGGCGGTGGTTGCGGGCATATGGGAGCGGCCCGCCGGGAATGGGCGGGCCGCCACCGTATCAACTACATCTTCTTCATCTCGGCGAAGTCGCCCGAAGCCTTGATGGTGAGCGTGACGTCGGCATCGCTCCGGTTTCGCCAGAACCAGCCGTGCCATCCGTCGAAGGCGGCTTCAAACTCGCCTTCGTCGCCGGGTTGCGCGCGGCCCTTCTTGTAGCTCGTCGTGGAGCCATCACCGTCGGCGTGGAGATCGTAGTTCAGTGTGCCGCCTTCCGCAGTCCAGGAATACGTGGCTTTCGCGCCAGCCTTCATCTCGAGCTTGATCTCCGTGGACTCGCCGGGCGCGAGCGTCACCGTCATCTCCTTCTTCCACGCCTCCTGAGCATGAGCGGAGGAGATGAAGAAGCTCCCGATAGTTTCCATCAGGCTTGTGCCCTGATCCTTGGGAAGATCGGTTTTCGCCGGAGCCTCCATCTGCTGGACGCGGTCCGCTTCGGCTTCTTCGGCGAGTTGGGCCTTGATCTCGCCCATCTCGGTGAGCCCCAGGACCTTTCCGGCCCCGGTTGGGTCGATGCCGTATTCTGACGGCAGGACGATGGTGGCGAGGATAACCACCGCGGCGGCCGCGGCGCTGACGGTCGAGATCGCCAACTGGCGGGAGGTGGGAAGGTCGTCCTTGGAAGGCGCGTTGGAATTGAACATGTCGAGTTCCTTTGCTGGGGGATTAGGAGACGAAATAGCCGGTTAGCTGGTAGCCGATCAGCACGAAGCCGGCGGTCATCATGATGACGTTGGCGGTGTAGGCGTGTCGGAGGAAGCTCGATGTCTTCCGCCAGTAGCTCATGGCGATGAGGATGATGGCAAGCGCGATCAACTGGCCGATCTCGACCCCGACATTGAAGGCGAGCAGGTTCGGGATCAGCCCGTCCTGCGCGATGTCGTATTCGAGGATTTTGGTTGCCAGACCAAGGCCGTGGAAGAAGCCGAAGATCAGGGTCGCGAGCTTGGTGTCGGGCTGATGGCCGAACCAGACCTTGAAAGCTCCGAGATTGTCGAGCGCCTTGTAGACGACCGACAGCCCGATGATGGCGTCGATCAGGTAAGCGCTGACGTTCCAGCCGAAATACACGCCGAGCAGCATCGTGGTCGAGTGCCCGATCGCGAACAGGCTGACATAGATCGCGATGTGCTTGAGCCTGTAGAGGAAGAAGATCACCCCGAACAGGAACAGCAGATGGTCGTATCCCGTCACCATGTGCTTGGCTCCGAGATAGATGAAGGGCAGGATGTGGATGCCCGAGATTTCCTGGATATAGCCCTTGTCGCCTTCGGCAACCGCATGTGCAGAAGCCAGTCCGGCGGTGAAGAGCATCAGGAGAATCGCGAGCATCGGTAGGAGCGCGAGCCGCATGGCGTCGCTACCCCGTCCGTGGATCGGTCGCATGAGAATACCTTGTCGTTCGTTGAGTTGCCGCGAGCGCGGCGGTTCAGACGAGCGAGGAAGGTCTCGGTGGTCTATCTATTGCGTAGAGACGGCCGGCGCGGGCGTCATCCTGCCCGAGCGTGAAGGCGGCAGATGAGGACTTCATGACGACCTGACCCAACCCTGGCGGCGTGCTCGCCTTCTCGTGGGTGTGGTCAGCGTGGTGATGGTCGGCCTCGCCAGAAAACGATTCGAAGTCCTCTGCATCGATGTCGTGGCTATGCCCGTGGTCCTCGTCGTGCTCGGCAAGAGCGAATGCAAACGACGGTCCATGATCGAGGGGGCCATGTCCCAGCCCGCTCAAGGGAAGAAACATTACCGCGATCATAAGTAGGGCCGCCAGGCAAGTTCGCAAGGGCACACCATCATTGTGGCGCGGGAGCGCCGGGGTTGAGAGTCGATCCCGTGAGGGAGCACGAATACTATCCCACAATAGCATGGGCGAGGCTGTTTCCTTGAAATCCGAACGAATGCTAGCGCGTTGACTAATCCACTCCAGGGGGATAGGTCAAGCGCATGACAGACCATATCCATGAAAGCCATCCGGAAATCGCCAAACGGCTCAAGCGAGCTGAGGGCCACCTCCGCAGCGTCATCGCTATGATGGAGGAGCACCGCGCTTGCGTCGACATCGCCCAGCAGTTGCACGCCGTCGAGAAGGCGATCTCGACAGCCAAGCGTGCACTGATCCAGGATCATATCGATCATTGTCTTGAGGATGCTGTCGGAAAGGAAGGTCGCGCCCAGCGAGCTTCCATGGACGAGTTCAAGACGATCACGAAGTATCTGTGAGTTTGCCGATGCCTGGTTTCGCCGAACTGCTCCAGCAGAGCACCGCCCATGCATGGCTGTTCATTCCGTCAGCCATCCTGCTTGGCGCACTCCACGGCCTTGAGCCGGGCCATTCGAAAACCATGATGGCGGCCTTCATCGTCGCGATCCGGGGAACCGTGACGCAGGCGGTCATGCTCGGACTAGCGGCCACCGTGTCGCACACGGCGATCGTCTGGGGCATCGCGCTCGTCGGCATGTATATCTGGCAAGGCATCGACGCCGAAGAAATCGAGCCGTATTTCCAGCTTGCTTCGGCGGTCATCATCATCGGCGTGGCGCTCTGGATGTTCCGGCAAACGTGGCGTGACCAGCAGGCCGCCAAAGCTGCGGCCGGGCATTCCTATGACGGACACCATGGCGACCACTCGCATTCCCATGCGCGCCATCACGGTCATGGAGAAGACATCCGACGGATCGATACGGGACATGGCGTTGTCGCGGTCGAGGTATTCGAGGATGGCGTTCCGCCGCGCTGGCGTATCCGAAACGAGCGAGGCCATGGCTGGCGCGCCGCCGACGTCACCCTGACCATCGAACGCCCGGATGGCGCGATGCAGTCCTTCATTTTCGTCGAGCGCGACGGCTTCATGGAGTCGGTCGACGAAATCCCCGAGCCGCACGAATTCATGGCGCGGCTCAACCTCGGACACGGCGGACATAGCCACGACTACGATCTCGCTTTCACCGAGGGTCATGATCACGGCCACGACCACATCCACGAGGAACTTCGCGGTCTCGAAGTCGCCACCGACGGCTACCAGGATGCGCACGAACTGGCGCACGCCAACGATATCCGCCGCCGCTTTGCCGACCGGAAGGTGACAAACTGGCAGATCGTTCTCTTCGGCCTGACAGGTGGCCTGATCCCTTGCCCGGCGGCGATCACCGTGTTGCTCCTCTGCATCCAGCTCAAGCAGTTCAGTCTCGGCTTCGTGCTGGTGCTCTGCTTCTCGATCGGGCTTGCCATCACGCTGGTCACCGTGGGGGCGCTCGCGGCGCTGAGCGTGCGGCACGCCACCAAACGCATCTCCTGGTTCGAGACGGTCGCCCGGCGAGCGCCCTATGTGTCGAGCCTGCTCATCATCGCGGTCGGCCTTTATGTTGGGGTGCAGGGTTGGCGTGGATTGGAGGCAGGGCACCATGGCCCGGCTCCTGCCGTCGAAACATCGCAGTGAGGCCCTGATTCCCGGGTTAGGCGAACTCGCAAGGAGTTGTAGAGCTCGTGTTCCAAGCGCTGATCGACATCCAAAGGGACATCTATCTGGCGCTCGCCGAGCACATAAAGGCGTTTGCCGCAGGTGGCAGCTGGTCCGCCTTCCTCGCCTTCCTGCCGCTCGGCGTCGTGTTCGGCGCGGTTCACGCGATGACGCCGGGCCATAGCAAGGCGCTCCTCGCCACCTACCTGACGGGGTCCTCAGCCGGACTGGGTCGAGGTCTCGCCGTGTCCCTGACGCTTTCCTTCGTCCATGTCACGACCGCAGTCCTCATCGCCTGGTTTTCGCTGCCTCTCGTATCGCGAATGCTCGGCAGTGCGGGCGACGCCCCGATACTGGAGAACCTCAGCCGGGGGCTGCTCGGCTTGATCGGTCTCTGGATGCTGTGGAGCGCGCTTTTCCGTCCACCGCACACTCACGGCGATGGCGAAGGCCTTTCCGTCGGTGTCATGGCGGGGCTTGTCCCGTGTCCGCTGACGCTGTTCGTGATGAGCTTCGCCATGGCGCGGGGCGTTCCGATCGCGGGCGTCATGTTCGCCGCCGTGATGATGATCGGCGTCGCCGTCACGCTGTCGGCCACGGCGCTCACTGCCATCGTCTTCCGTCAACGAGTTGCCAAACTGTTGTCCCGACACCCAAAGCTGATCGCTGGCGCGACCAAAACGGTCGAGGCCCTGGCAGGAGCGATCCTGGTGGTGGTCGCTGTCCGTGAGATCATGTTCCGCTGATCTGTGGCGAGCATCCCAGGACGAGAAGATCAGATCACTTTGCGTTCGTCTCGACCCACTTCGACATCTCCTCGATCTCATTGAGCTGAGCGTCGATGATCTTCTTTGCCATCGCTTTGGCCTCATCGTTCTTGCCATACGAGAGTAAGGTCTTGGACATTTCAATCGCTCCCATGTGATGAGCGATCATGCCGCAAACGAACGCGATGTCGGGGTCACCAGCCATCATCGCCTGCATCATCGGCGGCATGGTCTTGCGCATGCCTTCCATGTAGCTCTTGTTGAAGTCGGTGAGCTCGATGCCGTGCATCTGCTCCATCATAGCTCCCATCGGCATGTCCATCATCTTGCCCATGGGCATGTTCATTTCAGAGGCGGCGCTGCTGCATTTCCCGGGCATGGCTGCTTCCTGAGCCTGGGCTTGGACCAAGGCGAGTCCCAGGAATGCTACAGCTCCGGAAAGGATGGCGAGCTTGGTTCTCATGGTGATGTCTCCTTGATGGGCGCAAGTTGCGCCTCGGGGCCGGACGGTAGCCCATGGGCCCCGATCCGCCTTGTCCTGCATCAACACAGGCCATGTGGTGAGAGTTCCGAACCCTGAAATGTCGAGCTGAGAAACTGCGCGTTGAAAAGCCCCTTGACCTTGCCAGTGTTGGAAGGCTTACGAGGTGGTAATGGTTGTCGATTGGGCTTTCGCTTGACGGCGGACCGCAAATCGTTCTGTATGCAGACGGTCAAGGAAACCGAACTCGTGATCGCAATCGCCGCCCATAGGCTGATGTTCTTTCTCCGGCTGGCCCTGGTCGCCTCGCTGGCGGGTTACATGTTGCCGACTGTGAGCTTTGCGATGCATGGCGACTTTGCCGCGAGCTACGCCCAGAAGGCGGCCTCCGCCGATGCGCATGCCGCCCATTCGCATGACGCGGCCGAAGCGGTTCACGACCATGGCGAACGGACGGCCGACCATCACGAGAACACGTCCAAACAAGACTGCTGCTCGAACTTCTGCCTGAACATGGCCGTCGTCGATGATGCGCCTGAGTTCCGAGTCGCCAGAGTCTCGGCGGCGCTGGAATACTCGAACGACCTGCTGGTTTTCGCCGACCCAATAGGACTTATTCGGCCCCCCTGTTCCCGTACATGATTGACGGCCGCATCCGCGGCTGAAGGCGGTCGTTCGCGACCGAACCTCAGTTCATGTTCGGAATCCATCCATGAAACACCTGTTAATGGTGGCCGCCCTGCCAGTTCTGCTGGCCGGATGCGCAGCCACAAAGCCACCCGAGGTTACGTCCTACCGTGACCCGGCTGACCCGTCCATAGAGGCAAAATCGAGCCATCATCACAGTCCCGTAGCCTACACGGCGCGTGTTCCGGTCGAACCTGAGCCATGGAAAAAGCTCAACGAGGACCTCTCCTCCGATGGGGGAGATGCTTCATGAAGCCCTCCCTTACTATCGGCGGATTGGCCGCCGTGATCCTGCTCGCCGGATGCACGACCGGAGCCGAGTTCTCGGCTGATGATGCCGGGTTCACCACCGTCGGCGATAAGACGGCCGTCCTCGCCAAAGATACCGTTTGGGTCCAGAGCCGCGCCCAGGCCGAAAAGACCCAAGCGCGGGTCAAGACGCTGTTGGCGACGTCCAAGACCCTCGACGCCGAGACGGCTGTGCAGATCGCTCTCCTCAACAACAAGGGCCTTCAGGCGGCTTATGCCGATCTCGGCGACGCCGGGGCCGACGTCTGGCAATCGACGATGTTCGTCAATCCGACCGCTTCGGTAGGGCTCGGCACGCCAGGCCTTGAAGCCTACCGGGCGATCGAAGCGACGCTCGCCGTCAACCTCCTGGCGCTAGCCACGCGGGAGAAGACGATCAAGGTCGCCAAGGTCCGTTTCGAGCAGGCGCAGCTCAACGCCGCGATCAAGACGCTCGAACTGGCCGCCAATACGCGGCGGGCATGGATCAACGCGGTCGCGGCGCGCGAGATCGTCGTGCAACTGGGCCAGGCGCAGATCGCCGCAGACGCGGCCTCCGAACTTGCGCAGGAGCTTGGCAAGGCCGGCTCAATGACGAAGGCCTCCCAGGCGCGGGAGCACGCCTTCAACGCCGAACTGGCGGGCCAGGCCGCACAGGCGCGCTTGGCCGAGCGGTTGTCCAAGGAGGAACTCACGCGCCTGATGGGTCTCTGGGGGAACGATGCTGCCTACAAGCTTCCCAACCGACTTCCTTCGTTGCCGAAAAAGCTCATCACGACCGATGTCATCGAGGCGCAGGCGCTTGCCAACCGCGTCGATCTCCAGGTGGCAAAGTTGGAACTGGAGGCGAACGCCAAAGCCTACGGTCTGACGGAAGCGACCCGTTTCGTCACCGACCTCGAGATCGTCTCGGGCTTCGAGACCGAGCGCGAGAAGGAGGACGGCAAGATCAGGAAGGAGACGACCTATTCCAAGGAGTTGGAGTTCGTCATCCCGATCTTCGACAGCGGCAAGGCGCGGATGCGCAAGGCCGAGCTTGCCTACATGCGGGCCGCCAACCAGCTCGCGGAAAAGGCGGTCAACGTCCGCTCGGAGTCGCGGTCTGCCTATGAGGCCTATCGGTCCAGCCATGACATCGCCCGGCTCTATCGCAACAGCGTCGTGCCGCTAAGGACGACGATCGAGCAGCAGTCATTGCTGACCTATAACGGCATGATCACCAACACATTCGAGCTTCTGGCCGACACCCGGGACAAGGTCAACGCCCAGCAACTCTCCATCAACGCCAAGCGCGACTTCTGGCTCGCGGCGGCAAACCTGACGGCCGCCGTCTATGGCGGCGGCGCAGGTTCGGCCCCGGCCGAGGCTGCATCCGCCGCGCCGTCCAACGCCCCCGGCGGACATTAGGGAAGGATCAGAGATGTTCTCAAGAAGACAAATCCTCGGCGCGGGCGCGGCACTGGTCTCCAGTTCTGCCTGGGCCTCCACCACCAATATGGGATTGCCGGAGGCAGCCCTCATGGACAAGGCCTCGACCCAGGGGCCGCTCCATCCGCCTTCGGGGCCGGATTACCAGCCCGTGGTCACCTTGAATGGCTGGACTCTGCCCTTCCGCATGAACAACGGCATCAAGGAGTTCCACCTCGTCGCCGAACCTGTCCAGCGCGAGATGGCGGAGGGTATGACTGCCAACCTCTGGGGTTACAACGGCCAGTCGCCCGGACCGACCATCGAGGCGGTAGAAGGCGATCGGGTTCGCATCTTCGTGACCAACAAGTTGCCCGAACACACTACGGTGCATTGGCACGGGATGATCCTGCCCTCGGGCATGGACGGCGTCGGCGGGCTGAGCCAGCCGCATATCCCTGTCGGTAAGACCTTCGTCTACGAGTTCGACCTCGTGAAATCAGGGACCTTCATGTACCACCCGCATTCCGACGAGATGGTGCAGATGGCGATGGGCATGATGGGCTTCTTCGTCATTCATCCCAAGGACCCGAAGTTCATGCCCGTGGATCGGGATTTCGTTTTCCTGCTTTCGGGATACGACATCGATCCCGGCACCTATGTGCCGAAGGTGATGACAATGACGGACTTCAATATCTGGACCTGGAACAGCCGGGTGTTTCCCGGAATTGATCCGCTCGTTGTTTCGAAGAATGACCGTGTGCGCGTTCGGGTGGGCAATCTCACCATGACGAACCATCCGATCCACATGCATGGCTACGACTTCGAGGTGACCTGCACAGACGGCGGCTGGGTGCGGCCTGAGGCGCGCTGGCCTGAAGTGTCGATCGATATCCCTGTTGGAGCGATGCGGGCTTACGAGTTCGACGCCAAGTATCTCGGCGACTGGGCGATCCACTGCCACAAGTCGCACCACACCATGAACGCCATGGGCCACGACGTGCCGACCTTCATCGGCGTCGACAAGAGCAAGGTCAGTGAAAAGATCAAGAAGCTCCAGCCCGAATACATGCCCATGGGTACCAAGGGCATGGCCGACATGGGCGAGATGGAGATGGAACTCCCTGACAACACCGTGCCGATGATGACGGGCTGGGGCCCGCACGGCCCGATCGAGATGGGTGGAATGTTCTCGGTGGTGAAGGTCCGCGAGGGCATCTCGGCCGACGATTACAGCGATCCGGGCTGGTACGAAAACCCGCCCGGCACCCAAGCTTGGGAGTGGACGGGATCGTTGCCCGATCATGCCAAAGCCGAGGACGCAAAGACCAAGGTAACGCCGAAGGACGGCGCGACGACGAATTCCTCCCACAAAGACCATCACTGAAAGGACAATCCATGAAGACGCAGATCATCGCATTGGCACTATCGGCATTCGCATTCGCCGCATTGGCATCCGGCACGCATGAGGGCGGACACCACGACGAACTGGTCGTCGGCAAGCCCGGCAAGGCGGCGCAGGTGACCGAGACCATCAAGATCACGATGAAGGAAACGGACGACGGCAGGATGGTCTTCGAGCCGGCCGCCATCAAGGTGCGCAAGGGGCAGACCGTGCGCCTTTCGATCCACAATGTCGGCGAACTGGATCACGAATTCGTGCTCGATGGGCACAAGGAAGTCATCGAACACAAGGCGCTGATGGAGAAGTTCCCGGAGATGGAACACGACGATCCAAATGCAATCCGTCTTGCGCCTGGTAAGGCGGGCGAGATCATCTGGCAGTTTTCCAAGGACGGAGAATTCAAGTTCGCCTGCCTCGTTCCCGGCCACTACGACGCCGGCATGCATGGTGACGTCACCGTCGCAGAGAAGTGACACCTAAAGGAGCAACACGATCATGAGAAAGCTCATCGCTATCACCCTTTCCATCGCCCTTTCGGCGACCTTCGGCTTCGCGGCCGAATTTACTAAGGGCAAGGTCAAGAAGCTGGATGAAAAGGCCGGGAAGGTCACGATCATCCACGAGGAACTCAAGAGCCTCGACATGCCCGCCATGACCATGGTGTTCCGCATTGGCGAGGGCGTCGACGCCGCAAAGTTGAAGGCAGGGTCCGACATCGAGTTCTCGGCCGATCGGGTGAACGGCAAGATCACGGTGACCGAAGTCAAATGAACGCGTGGCGGCATGGTCTATCACGACCGTGCCGCCCGGACGCTTCATCAGGGAAGGAAACGACCATGAAAACCGACCGCAGACAGTTTCTGGCGGGGAGCGTCTCGGCGCTCCTGCTGGCCGTTCTTGCAAAGCCCACCTCAGCCTCCCCGACCGTCATGACGGTCCACAAGGACCCGAACTGCGGCTGCTGCCATCTCTGGGCAGAGGCGATGCAGAACGCCGGATTCGACGTCCAGCTCAACGACCTCGGGGACCTCGCGCCGATCAAGGCCCACCTTGGTGTTCCCGCAGAACTTGAGGGCTGCCACACCGCCGAGATCGATGGCTACTTCCTCGAAGGCCATGTGCCGCTCTCGTCCGTGCGCAAGCTTCTTGCGGAGCGGCCACCGGTCAAAGGCCTCGCCGTCCCGGGCATGCCCTCGGGTTCGCTCGGGATGGGCGACGATCCTTCCGCGAGCTACGATGTGGTCGCCGTGCCCCTGTCAGGCAAGCCCTATCTGTTCGAAGCCGTTCGGCCGAAGGCCTGACGCGGCGAGGAGGCGAAAATGGAAGACAATCGTCATCACGGGCACGCCCGGAACGGCGATCACGCTTGTCAATCAATACCGCAACTAACGTGGTTCAAGCGACAGCGTTTGGTGAATGGATTCTCAGGCAGACCGTACAAGCAGGTGCGCGAAATACTTTGCCGTGATCTCGTCGGCTGTGACGGGTTTGCTGAACAGAAATCCCTGGAGTTTGTCGCAGCCGCACAATCTAACTGCCGTCGCCTGTTCCTCGGTTTCGATGCCTTCGGCGGTGACCGGCAGGTGCAGGGCGTTCGCGAGTGCTACGGTCGCCTGAAGTATGGCCCCTCCATTGTTATCCTGGTGTAGCCCAATGACAAGCGAGCGGTCGACCTTCATGCTGTCAAATCCGAATTCGCGGAGCGTTCCGATGCTGGCATAGCCGCAGCCGAAATCGTCGAGCGCAATCTTCACCGCCGCCTCACGCAAACCGTTGAATGCCCGCTTCGCCTGATCAGGATTCGAGATGAGGGCGCTCTCCGTTACCTCAATGGTCAGTCGCGCCGGGTCGAAGCCGGATTTCGCGAGTATATCTCGGACCTGACGACAGAAGTCTGGATTTCTCAATTGCAGTGGCGAGACGTTGACCGCGACTCCGATCCCGGGCCAGCGCACCCCTTCTAGAATGGCCAGCCTTAGAACCTGAAAGCCGAGCTGGTCGATAAGACCCGCCTTCTCAGCGACCCTTATGAATATCTCCGGCGAAACAGGTCCCCGAGTTGGACTGGTCCATCTAGCAAGCGCCTCGACCCCCGTCACTTCCCGCGTTGACGCATCGACTAGCGGCTGGAACACGACGCGAATTTCTTTATTTGCAATACCATGTCGCAGCTCTTGCTCGAGTTCGGAGTTCCTTCCAGCATCTTCATCCAACGAAGGTTCAAACCCAACCGCCACGCCGCGTCCGAGGTCCTTTGCCCGATAGAGGGCAAGGTCGGCCCTTCTCAAGAGCTCGACGCTGTCAGTCACTCCAGCCTCTGCCTGGGCCGAGCCGACGCTGCCGCCAATCTCGATGATCCTGCCGTCGATATTGAATGGTGGCTTCAACGCCGCGAGTATGAAGTCAGCGAGCGAGCTCGGGTCCGTCTCGAGCATAGGCGCGTCTCCGATCACGGCGAATTCATCGCCGCCGAGGCGCGCCACAGAGGCGGTCGATGGGAGGCTCGCAACAAGTCTGTCGGCTACATCCTGTATGAGCCTGTCCCCGACCAGATGCCCCCACGCATCATTGACGGGTTTGAAACCGTCCAAATCAAGAATGTGGAGGGTCGCCGGGGACTTGCTTCTAATGGAAAGAGCCATCTCAAGCCGCTCAAGGCATCCTGCACGATTCAACAGGCCTGTCAGCGCATCATGCTTCGCCTTATGGTTGGCCACGCGCTCGCCGTTTCGTAGGACGCGGAAGACGACGAAGCCACACGCCGCTACGGCTCCAAGTAGGACCAAAAGGACTAATGCCGAAAGAAGAAAGGCGGGGCGGACTCGATGATAGCTCGCGGTTCCCGGATGAATAGGTGGCCATGTCATGCTGGCAATCTTGCGGCCTTTGATGTCTACGATATCGGCATGGAGAATGGAAGGTTCGCCAGGCGCTTCAGTCAACAAGAGACCCTCAATGCTGAAGGTCTCAGCGATTTCGGCCACAACACTCGAAGTTAACTGCTTGGAATAGACGAGGACCTTCGCCTTTCGAATGTCGAAGGTGGCATCCTCCTGTGAAGGCTGGACAGCTGCAGCGCCGATCAGAGCCACCCCACTGCTGGTTTTTACAAACCCGACCGACAGGTTTTCTGCCGTAATTCCAGATCGGCGCGCGGCGGCCACGACATCCCCGAGGTTTCCTAGAAGGAACCTGTCGACATCCGAATCGCTAATCGAAACGCCTTTGTGGTAAGCAATCAAGGAACTGCCGTCGGGATTGATTACCAAGGCGGTATCGTAAAGCGGATAGTCCTCCGTCGTCGCCCCCCAGTTCTCTGTTGCCCATTCCGCGGCCCCATCACCATTTAGACTCTTGTAGGCATCGTCCCAGTAGGCATTGTCACGAACCGTAGCGCCCAGCTGCTTTTTTAGAGCAGAAAGTGCTCCCGTGGTGGCAGTTAGGGCGCGTGCATCATCCATTTGGTCCGCCGACAAGGCCATCGACCCGATTGCGTTTGAAACCACATACGCAAGGCTTGCGAGCGTCGAGAGGATAAAGAGGCACGTGGCCAGGACAGCGAGGAGGCGCAAACGCAGTCGGGAGCTCAGTGCCATGTACGATCCAATGCGACGTTAATGCCCCTGCACATGGGCGGCCAGCGGCATCATGCCTTGCTACAGAAACGATATTAAGTCATTACTCTGAAAGCAGTATTAACATGTGCTTGTACGATAAAACTCCAATCCGCTAACCCGTATCCGAGGTTCGCGGCAAGGCACCCGTGATCGGGTCGTCGCCTGAACCCCTGGGCCATACCGAATAACTCCGGCCATTGGACTTAGTCACCGCGAAATGGAGATTCGAGGTCTTGCTTCCACTCACCCGCTGGGCACCACGTGTCGAACAGCTTGCCGGTTATGCGCCCGCGGTGCAGTTGGTGCATGCCATGGACCGAGTACGTTGGCGGATTTTGCTAGAGCGCAAATTCTAGGGAGGGACTGCTCAACGCGCGAGACCTTTCGCATGCGACCATTAGCAACACTAACCAGCAGCTTTCCTTGGCCCGCGTTAACAACGCGGCAGGATCGGCGCTGGGGTGCTCCATCCCGCATTTGGCCTGCTTCTCCCCCCGATCATTGCCGCCGCAGTGATGGCGCTGTCGTCAGTCAGCTCAATCGCAAACCCTTTGAGGCTACGCAGGGCGAGGATCGACTGATCCAGTTCAATCTCAGCTACTGGGGCGTTAGACCCTTGGCTACTCCGCATGGGAAGGCGGCTTGGCGCTGGTGCCGATGACGGTGGCCATCATGGCCTGATGGTGGGCTTGTCAGGCAAGTTCATCGCGCTCGTCGGCCCCAAGACCATTCTAGTCGTCGGTCTTTCAGTCTTGGCGGCCGTGCTGGTCATGCTTTCGCGCTTGCCCGCTGACGGGGACTTTGTGGCCGACGTTTTGCCAGCATCGCTGCTCGCGGCCTTCGGCATGTCCCTGGCCTACATTCCGGCGACGATGGTCGGCGTCTCGGGCGCGCGGCCGGAGGAGACCGGACTTGCGTCTGGTCTGATCAACACGACCTACCAGGTGGGATCGGCGGTGGGCCTTGCCGCGATGGTGGCCGTGGCGGCTGCCAATCAATCCGGTTCGGCCGAAGCGGCGGACCTTCTCCCCGGCTTCAAGGCCGCGTTCTCCGGAGCGGCTGTCGTCGCTGCGGCGGGAGCCGTGCTGGCGCTGATCGGCCTCCGCAGCGGCAAGGCCGCGATGGCACCCGCCGAGTAACCTCGGGAGGGCGGCGTGAGCCGCCCTTTGTTTCTATCGACGTGACAGCGATGACCGCTAATGGCGCATTCCGGCCGTTTGGTCTACTTGATCCACCTGGGGTACTCCGGTAACCGCTTGCCTCACTCACTTCGCCGCTTAACTAAACCTTTGTAGGTCCGTCATGACGGGGCGTATAATGGCGATGCATCCCACGCTCTGGAATGATCTCTCCGCAACGACACGGCGCTGAGCGCCCTTTCAACGGAGAGTTCCATGCAGAAGAAAACATTGGCGATCGCCTTCTTCGGCGTCCTCGCTTCATTCGCAGCGTCCGTCTTCGCAGGCGACGTCGATTCCAACGTTCGGCGGCCCACGCCCTTCTCGGTCATCTACCTGAGCGAAATCACGAACAAGGCAGAAAAGGCCTTCATCAAGACAATGGCGACAAAGGCGAAGGTCGCAGCACTTCAGCGCGAGATCGACGCCGACCCTGCCTTGGGCCGTAAGCTTCTGGCACGCGGCGTTCCCATCCGCCACATCATCTCACGGAAGAGAGCCCTTAACGGCAACTACATCTTCTACGTCCGTTGATCAGATTGCCCTTTCTGCGCCAGAGCGTCGCAGCCGCGACGTGACCGGGCTCGGGCGCGACCGATCCGGGCATGTTCGGCCCTTCTTGCAAATCGGGAAGCGCGGAACGCGATGCCCGCGACGGTCCTCCGGCTTCGCCTCAGGACCTTGAATCCCAAACGAGCCGAGGTAACCGCAGGGTGTTCGCAAGAAGCTCGATCATGCCATCGTATGATTGGAAGTGAGCCCCGAATTGACTATCGTCATGATCGACGCGAGGAAGACAGATCGTGGAAGACGAGGTCCATTTCGGCGAGTTCGTTCTGAGGGCTGGAAGGCGCACGCTGACGCGAGCCGGCAGCCCTGTGGCGCTCGGAAGCCGCGCCGTCGACATCCTGGCCTGCCTGACCTCCCATGCCGGGAAGCTCCTGACCAACGCCGAGATCATACGCCACGCGTGGCCCGACACCTTCGTCGACGAGACGAACCTGCGTGTCCATATCTCGGCGATCCGCCGCGCGCTCGGCGACACCAAGCGGGAGCCGGTCTACATTACCAACGTGCCCGGGCGCGGATACACCTTCATTGCCGAGGTGACTCGAAAGTCGGCCGCACCTTCGGAGGCGCGCGCGCCCGTCCCGCTGCGTGCCGTTCCGTCGGAGCGCCGTACCAATTCGAAGGTCTTCGGACGGGCCAACGTCATCGAGGCTTTGTCGGAGCAGCTTCCGGACGCCCGGCTCATCACCATTGTGGGACCAGGCGGGATCGGCAAGTCCACCGTGGCTCGCGCCTTGCTGCAGCGGACGTCCGCCGAGGTCGTCTGGGTCGATCTCGCCGAATTGAGTTCGGGCGAACTCATCTCGACGGAAGTGGCGTCGAAGCTCGAAATCCTCGCGCGAAGCGAGAACATCGACGCGGACATTGCCCAGACGCTGGAAGGACGCGATATCGTGATCGTCCTCGACAGCTGCGAGCATGTCGTCGACGAGGCGGCGCTCTTCGTTGAGTTCCTCCTGGACCGCACATCGACGCCGAGGTTCCTCGCGACAAGCCGCGAACCGCTGCGCGCGGCCGGCGAATGGGTTCGCCGCCTTAGCCCACTCGACCTTCCGGAGGCGACTGCAAGTGTCGCCGAAGCGCTGGCGTCGTCAGCGGTACAGTTGTTCGTGGAGCGCGCCGCCGCCTGCCGCGGCGGCTACAAGCTTACGGACGACGACGTCGTCCACGTCGTGGAGCTTTGCCAGCAACTCGACGGCATCGCATTGGCCATAGAGCTGGCCGCGGCACGCATGGACACGATGTCTGCCAAGGCGCTCTCGTCGTCCTTGAAAGACAGTTTCCGGGTTCTGAGCCGGGGCAGGCGCACCGCGCTCCTGCGACACCAAACCCTGCGCGCCACGCTGGACTGGAGTTACTTCGTCCTCACGCCCGAGGAGCAAACAGCCCTTCAGCAGCTGTCGATCTTCCGCGGCTGGTTCACGGCCGACGCCGCTTCGGCGGTGCTGGATGATCCCGACGACGTCGTCGAGGGCCTCGTTTCGAAGTCGCTGGTGGTCGCCGAAGCGCTATCAGACACGACACGTTATCGGCTCCTCGACACGACACGGCTCTACGCCGCCGAGAAGTTGCTTGAGAGTGGCCGCTATCCGGCAACCATTGCGCGGCTCGCCGAGTATCTTTGCGAACTCTTCGAGATCAGCGAGCAGGAGCTCTATTCTGCGTCAACCGAGGACTGGCCGGAAGATTTCGCCCAGCATGTCGCCAGCCTGAGACTCGCGCTCGAATGGGCGTTCGAACCCGGCAGCGACGAGCTGGTGGGCGTCAGATTAACCGTCGCCGCGCTGCCCCTGTTCTTCCGGCTGTCCCTGCTGGACGAATGTCTGACCTCCGTCACAAAGGCCATCGCCTATCTCGATGCCCATCCTGACCTCGACGAACGACGAAGAATGAAGCTCTACACGGCGCTCGGTTGGCCACAGATGCGGTCGACAGACGTGCCGGAGAAAGGTGTCGACGCCTGGACAGCCGCGCTTCGGATCGCGGAGAGCCTCGGCGATGTCGATTATCAACTGCGCGCGATCTGGGCGATGTGGGTGGACGCCATAAACCGTGCGGAACCACAACTTGGTCTCGAATTCGCCGACAAGTTCGCGAGCGTCGCTGCGGGATCGACCGATCCGGTCGACACGGTGGTGGCGAAACGCATAAGGGGAGCCACATTGCATTGGCTCGGCCGCCACGAGCAGTCCCGCGAACTCCTGGAGCAGATGATAGGCGAGTACGATGCTTTGCCCTCCGGGCAGACGACCCGCTTTCAGTTCGATCAGCGTATCACCGCGAGGATAATTCTTGCACGCGATCTTTGGATGCTCGGCGACGGGGACGCCGCCTTGACCGAAGCCCAGGCAAACGTCGAACATGCGATCTCGATCGGTCATGAGCTGTCGTTGACCAACGTCCTTGCCGAAGCGGCCTGCCCACTTGCCCTTCTGGAAGGTCGCATCGACCTCGCCAAGGATTACATCGCGCTCCTCAAGGATCACACCAAGTCCCTGTCCCTGGACGTCTGGCACTCTTACGCGAACTGCTTCGAAGCAGAGCTGAGATTTCTGGAAGGGAGTGCCGAGGAATGCCTCGCTTCGTTGCGCAGGAGCATGGCGGTCCTCGATCACGCGGGCTTCAATCTGTTCAGGACGTATTTCCAGGCGTTGGAGGCGAGAGCGCTCGCCTCCTTGGGACGCTTCGCAGAGGCGCACGAGGTCATTGACCAAGCGCTTGCCCATGGTGAATCCTCTGGCGAGCGGTGGTGCAGACCCGAGCTGCTCCGCGTGAAAGGGCTGTTAGCCTACGAAGAGGGCGGGACAAACGGTGCCGCGGCTGCACACAAATGGTTCAAAGCCGCTGGGGACGAAGCGATCTTCCAAGGCGCTGTCGCATGGGAATGCCGGGTATCCCTTGATGTTTCGAAGATACCAAAAAGCTCTGGCCCCGCCGACAACGTCGAATTCACTGGACCGCCCAAGACGGACGCGGCACGGCCCGATCGTCGCGCGTTGCATTGATCGGCCGCATTTACACTGATTTACAACTCCTCACTGGCCCGCCACCTCGCGCCCGAATAGCCTTTGGACAACAGAGGCAGTGGCATGGCGACCGTTCAACCCAGAATCCTTCTCGTCTTGGACGGCGAAAATTCTTCGGGCACGCCGGACCGAGAATTGGCGCGTGGTGTCGCCATGGCCTATGTCGAGCTTCGACACGCGGGAGCAGAGGCTGTCTTCGCATGCGACGGAGGCGGGTTTCCGCTGGTCGCCGGGCATATGCGGCAGTTCTCGGATGATCCGGTCATCGCGGGCTTCCTCGCCGATCACACCGCCCGCAGCGACATAGCCGAGGCGCTGGGTATCGATCAGATCGTCATCAACGATTTCGACATGGCGGTGTTCTTTCCGATCGACGCGGCCGATCTCGGACCCGCCTCCGGGCTCATGCGCGCGTTCCTCGATCATGGCAAGACTGTCGTGATTCCCGATGGGCTGCAGCCGGACCACGGCCCGCAGCCTTCCACAATCATCCGGACTTCGGCAACCGATCTCGATTGGCTTCGCCAACTGACGGCGTGACGGCGCGGTTTCCCTTCGCAGTGATTTACAAGCATTCACTCGCCCCTACGCGGGCGTGACCCCACAATCGCCGTGCCTCATCCATTCCACGGAGACACGTCGATGACCGGTTTTCAGCCCAATCGAAGGGAATTCCTCTCGCTTGCCGCGGGCGCGGCACTTGCTGGCGCTGCGGGCGTTCCCGCCTACGCCACGAACACCCATCGTTTCGCCCATGGCGATTTCGACATCTCGGTGTTCAGCGACGGTTTCCTCACGCTGTCGGCAGACGTCTTGCTGCCCGACGCATCGCCGGAGGTTCGCGCGCCGATCCTGGCCTCGCTAGGCGGCGACATGACGGGCGCGCAGGTCCAGGCCAATGTACCGTTGATCCGGTACGGAAGCGAACTGATGCTGATCGACAACGGCGCGGGCGGCAACTTCCAGCCGAGCACCGGGCGGCTTGCGGACAATCTGACGGCGGCGGGCGTCGATCTGGCCTCGATCACCAGGGTGGTGTTCACCCATGCCCATCCTGACCACTCGGGCGCGACAACGACTGCGGACGGCAAGGTTCTCTATCCCAACGCTCAATACTATGTTGGCCAGGCCGAATGGGATTTCTGGACGGACAAGGATTTCGAATCTCGGCGGCCGGCCGTGCTTCACGGATTCGCCAAGGGCGCACAGCGTGACCTGTTTGCCGTCGAGGGTCGCATCACGCGGGTGAAGGAGGGCGACGAGATCGTGCCCGGCATGTCCATCATCAACACCCCGGGCCATACGCCGGGACACATTTCCGTCGAGCTCGCCGGGCGCGACAACCTGATCATCACGGGCGATGCCTGCACCAACGACGTCATCTTCTTTGCGCATCCGCAATGGCATTTCGGTTTCGACACCGACGCCGAGCTGGCGCTCAAGAACCGCCTCGATCTCCTCGACCGCGCCGCCAGCGAGAAGCTCAAGCTCCTGGGATATCATTGGACGTATCCCGGCGTCGGTTACGCCGAACGGAAGGGCGACGCCTATCGGTTTGTAGCCGCCTGATCCACCATTGCTGAGATGTCTGAAGGGACCTGGCTCGATGCCCGGTCCCTTTCTTATGGGCCGGATTTGAAACGAACTTCGATTATCACCGATTTACGACCCTTTACTCGCGTTACACGGCCCGGTCGGCCAAGCTTCATCTCGTCGAACAGAGGCATTCACGCCGCCAAGGAGACGAACATGAACGCCACCACGATCACACATCCTTCGATCACCACGACCCGGCGCGACCTGCTTCTCGGGGGAGCCACGGCGCTCGCCGTCGCGGCTCTTCCGAAAATGGCTCCGGCCGCCAACGCAGCAAACACAACCGAGCAAGGGAACTTCATCATGTCCACCATCACCACGAACGACGGCACCGAAATCTTCTACAAGGATTGGGGTCCGCGCGACGCCCAGCCGATCGTCTTCCACCATGGCTGGCCGCTGTCGGCCGACGACTGGGACAACCAGATGATGTTCTTCCTCGAGAAGGGCTTCCGCGTCATCGCCCATGACCGCCGTGGCCATGGCCGTTCGACCCAGACCGACACGGGCAACGAGATGGACACCTATGCCGCCGACGTCGCGGCGCTGGCCGAAAAGCTCGACCTGAAGAACGCCATTCATGTCGGCCACTCCACGGGTGGCGGCGAGGTCGTCCATTACGTCGCCCGCTCCAAGCCGGGCCGCGTCTCCAAGGCCGTCATCATTGGTGCCGTCCCGCCGGTCATGGTGAAGTCCGAGAAGAACCCTGGCGGTCTGCCGATCGAGGTCTTCGACGGTTTTCGCGCCGCGCTGATCGCCAACCGCGCCCAGTTCTTCCGCGACGTGCCCGCCGGCCCGTTCTACGGCTTCAACCGTCCCGGTGCTCAGGTCTCGGAAGGCGTGATCCAGAATTGGTGGCGTCAGGGCATGATGGGTGGTGCCAAGGCGCACTACGATTGCATCAAGGCCTTTTCGGAGACAGACTTCACCGAGGACCTCAAGACGATCGAACTGCCCTTACTCGTCATGCACGGCGACGACGACCAGATCGTACCCTATGCCGATTCCGCGCCGCTGTCGGCCAAGCTGCTCAAGAACGGCACGCTCAAGACCTATGCGGGCCTGCCGCACGGCATGTGCACCACCCATCCCGACGTGATCAACGCCGACCTGCTGGCGTTCTTCAAGACCTCGGCCTGAACGGCGCTGCTCCGCAATCAGTTTGATCAAGGAGAATTCCGATGACCAAGACCATCATGCTCATCCACGGAGCCTGGCTGAACGCAAAGAGTTGGGAGGGCTTCAAGGCCCGCTACGAGGCCAGAGGCTATACCGTGGTCGCCCCGAACTGGCCGTTTGACGACCGCGATCCGGCCGATCTCCGCGCCAACCCGCATCCCATGCTCAAGACTGTCGGCGTCAAGGGCATCGTCGACCACTTCGAGGCGGAAATCCGGAAGCTTCCGGAGCCGCCGATCCTCATCGGGCACTCCGCGGGCGCGGTCTGGACCCAGATTCTGCTGGACCGCGGCCTCGGCGCTGTAGGCGTGGCCATCGACCCCGCGCCGACAACGGGCGTCCGGCTCGGTATCCATTCGATCGTCTCCGCTTTCCCGGTCCTGGGTTCGTGGGGCAGCTGGGGCCGCACGATGCACATGTCGCGCAAGTTCTTCGCCAATCGCTTCGCCAACGCGCTTCCGAGGGACAAGGTCGACTACTACTACGACCGCTACATCGTGCCGACGGCGGGCAAGGTCTATTGGGACGGCATCCTCTCGTCCATCGGCAAAATCAACTGGGACAATCCCGATCGCGCTCCGTTGCTCCTCATCGGCGGCGGACGTGACTTGATCGCCGACGCCAGCATGACCAGGGCGATCTACGACAAGCAAAAGCGCGCGCCCTCCCAGACGGCTCTCAAGATTTTCGAGGACCGGTCGCATTTCACCTGCATCGAGGCAGGCTGGGAAGAGGTCGCCGACTTCGCGCTCGACTGGGCGGTGAGCCACGCACGTCGGGACATGTCGAAGGTGAAGCGGCTCGCTGTCGTCAACGCCGCCTGAAGTCGTCACGCGGGATCGCAGTGGTCCGGCGTGACGACCCCAAATTCGCAGATTGGAACCGAGCAAGGAGATCATCATGACCAGACCAATCGCAATCGTCACCGGGGCGTCATCCGGCATCGGCGCTGTCTATGCCGATAGGCTTGCCGCCCGCGGTTACGACCTCATCGTGGTCGCTCGCGACCACGAAAGGCTGCGTAACGCCGCCAATCGCCTGACCGGGAAGTACGCGGTCGCCACCACCCCGCTGCCCCTCGACCTTGGCAAGCGTGGCGACCTCGACCTGCTCATCAAGCGTATCCGCGAGGATCGGGACATCGAACTGATCGTCAACAGCGCTGGCATCGGACCGAGCGGCAGTGTCCTGAGTTCCAACGACGACGACCTGGACCGCATGGTCTATCTCAACGTCAACGTTCTGCACGCTCTCACGACCGCGGCCGCGAAGTCCTTCGCCCAGAAGGGTTCGGGAGCGATCGTCAACATCGCGTCCGTCGTGGCGTTGATGCCCGAGCGGTTCAATGGCAGCTATGCCGCAGGCAAAGCGTTTGTGCTTTCGCTGACACAGGCGCTGGACGTCGAGTTGAAGTCCAAGGGCGTTCGGATACAGGCCGTGTTGCCAGGCTTCACGCGAACAGAGATTTTCGAGCGCGCCGGTTTCGACGAAGCGGCGATCCCGGCTGGCATGATGATGGACGCCGGACACATGGTGGACGCCGCGCTCGCGGGTTTCGACGCGGGCGAGGTCGTCACCATCCCGTCGTTGGGCAACGAGGACCTTTGGAAGGCCCTCGACAGCGCTCGTCACGAGCTTGGTCCGCACCTGTCGCTCGACAGGCCCGCGGCGCGATACCTGAGTTCGTCCACTCACTAGGTCGAAAACTTCCATTCCAAGGGCGTCGAAATCGCGCGCCGCCACGCGTGATCGCCCTCATCGCGCAGCCCGTTCCTCCCGCGGGCTGCGTGCCCTCCATCTATGCCCGCTGGACGACGGCGGCCTTCTCAGCCCAAACCCAAGGATCACGTCAATGAAATACGCATTCGCATTGTTCATGTTGCTCGTCTGGCTGCCGTCCCAGGCCTTCGCCAACGAATCCGCCGCCACGGTCGAGACAAAGTTCGTCGAAGTTGACGGCGTGAAGCTTGGCTACAGGGACATCGGGGCCGGCAACGCTCTCGTCATGTTCAACCGCCTCCGCGGCACTCTCGACACCTGGGACCCGGCCTTCCTTGACGCGCTAGCCAAGGGTCACCGCGTCATCATCGTCGACTATCCCGGCGTCGGCTATTCGGACGGCACCTTGACGCCAGACATGGCCGTGGTCGCCGACACAATGGCCGATTTCACCAAGGCGCTGGACCTCAAGACGTTCGACCTCGTCGGCTGGTCCTGGGGCGGCGCTCTCGCCCAGGTCTTCCTGGTCAAGCATCCCGAACTGGTCGACCGGGCTGTCCTCATGGGTACAAATCCCCCAGGCGCAGTCGAACACCGCATGCGTGAAGACTGGTTCAAACTTGCGGTGAAGCCCGTCAACGACCTCAAGGATGAAGAGACCTTGTTCTTCGATCCGGCCTTCAAGGAAAGCCTCGCCGCCGCCAAGGCCTCTCGCAATCGCATTTACGCCCGACCCGGCGTGACCGAACACATCCCCTCGACCATGGACGAGTTCAAGCTCTTCTTCGTCGCCGCCCAGAAGTATCACGAGGACAAGGAAGGTGTCCGCGACGCGCTCACCAAATCGACAGTTCCGATGCTGGTCCTCGGCGGAGCCAACGATCCCAGCACCAAGGTCGACAACTGGTTCCCGCTCGTCCGCAAGATACCGCGCGCCCAGCTCGTGATCCTGCCCCGCACGGGGCACGGTCCTCAGCACCAGTATCCCGACCTGGCAGCCGCCTACATCCGCTCCTTCCTGACGCAGCCGCTCTGATCACCAGAGGGTCGGCCGACACCGACCCCATCCCCCAACTGCAAGACGTGACGGCGTGCCGGCAAAGACCCGCGATCGCCGCCGCATGACCGCACAAAAAGGAAAACTGAAATGGCAAAGATACTCGTTCTCTACTATTCGGCCTACGGTCACATCGAGACTATGGCCCACGCTGTCACCGATGGCGCGCGGTCCGAAGGCGCTGACGTCGCCGTGAAGCGTGTCCCCGAGCTTTTCTCGGACGAATTCTGCGTTTCGCGCGGTTACAAAACCGAACAGGCCGCGCCCGTCGCGTCACCTTCGGAGCTCGACCAATACGACGCGATCATCTTCGGCTCCGGCACGCGCTTCGGCACCGTGACCGCCCAGTTGCGCCACTTCATCGACCAGACGGGAGGCCTCTGGGCTCAGGGCAAACTGGTCGGCAAGATCGGCTCCGTCTTCACGTCATCGGGAACACAGCACGGCGGCCAGGAGACCACGATCCTCGGGTTCGTGCCGACCCTGCTTCACCATGGCATGGTCGTCGTGGGGCTGCCGTATGCGTTCGCAGGGCAGACCGGCGTCGAAGAGGTGAAAGGCGGGTCTCCGTATGGCGCGTCGACAATCGCGGGTGCCGACGGCTCCCGGCAACCCTCTCCGATCGAGCTCGACGGAGCAAGATTCCAGGGCGCGCATGTCGCCAGGATCGCGGCCAGGATGTTCGCTTAAACCCGCGGGCAAGATGCAAGAAGCCGTCTCGCCAGACCGCGTGGAGCCGAGTTCGGAACTGCGCGGTCTCTCGCCAATTAATGCGCGGCAATCGGACGGCAGAAGCCTCACGGTGAACCGCAGTCGCTTCTAGAACCAGACCTTGATCAGATCGGGCGGCTCCCTGTTGAAATTGGATTTGTCGAATGCACCGCGGCGCGCGCCACACCCTTCTTGAAGAACTCTAACCAAGTTCAGAAGCATGAGGCCGCGCCAAGGCGACAGATTTCGGCCGGGATAAACCATCGTATGATTCCGAGAAGTCTTTGAGATCGCTAATGTTGCCATTCATGTGCCAGTGGATAGGATATGCTCGTGGCTGAAATCTCGGTTGCCGTCGTCGACGACGACAAGTCGCTGCTCAATGCGCTGGTCGACCTTCTCCAGGCGTCGGATTATCAGGCGACGGGCTTCGACAACGCCGAGGCGTTTCTCCGCTCGGCGGAAGCCGACACAGCAGATTGCCTGATCACGGACATCCACATGTCAGGCATGAGCGGCATCGAGCTCAACCGCACCATGAGCGAAAGGCGCGGCGGGCTGCCCGTCATCATGATGACGGCCCTGCAGGAGAAATCCACACTTGATGCCGCGCTGGCGTGCGGTCCAGTGTGCCTTTTGGCGAAGCCCTTCGAGAGCGAGCTTCTGCTCGAATGTCTCGACAGGGTTTTCGCAAGGCATTGAGATTGTAGAGGGGCGGGATGACGGTCGAGCTATTGGTCCCAGCAAGAACGCCAATTCCGAACGTGCGGGCCTTGGCGTCGGCGCTCGACACGGTTTCCGATGCCGTCATGGTCTTCGGAATGGACGGCGAGATCATGTTCGTCAACCGGTCGGCGCAGAACCTCTACGGACACTCGGCCGACGCTGCCGCGGGCCGCAACACGGACGAACTCCTGGCGACAAGACATCCTCATGGCCTCGACACCATCAAGGGTCTCTTGCTGGACGCGGGGGAATGGTCCGGCGAGCTCTACAGAAGGTCGGCTGCCGGAGCCGAGTTGAAGACCGGAGTAGACTGGACACTGCAACGCGACGACCACGGATATCCATCGTTCGTGGTCGAGAGAAGCCGCGATCTCGCCCGTCTCGACGAGATCGCAGAGCAGGCCCGCATCGCCTCGCACCGCTACGAGAACATCTTTCAGGCCATGGCGGCCTCATTCTGGGAACTCGATTTCTCCGGGGTGCGCCGGATGATCGGAGAGCTGATGCAACGCGGAGTGACCGACTTCGCCCACCATTTCCACAACGACGAGGAATGGCTCGAACAGGCGTTGCGCAACACGATTGTCCTCGACGTCAATGAGAAGACGGTGGAAATGTTCGGCGCGGAGAGCCGCGAGGCGATGATCGGCGGCAACGTCGAAGCCGCCTGGCCAAGGCAGAGCAGACATCTGTTCGCCGACGCATTGCTCTACGCTATCCGCAGGGAGCCGCGGCTGTCGGCCGAGACGATCCTGACGAGGATGGACGGCACCCCGTTCAACGCCCTCTTCACCGTCTGCTGGCCTCCCGGCCACGAGGGTAAGGGGTCTGTTTTGGTCGGCGCAATCGACATCTCGGACCGGAAGCGCTCCGAGGCGGAGCTCATCGCAAGCGAAGCCCGCTACCGCGAGCTGTTCCAGGCGATGAGCATGGGTCTCCTGCACCTCGACACCCGTCGGCTCTGGCAGATATTCCGCCGCCTCAAGGACGAGGGCGTGACCGATCTCCGCGCCCATATCGAGCTCAACCCACACCTGATTCAGGAGGCAATGGAGGCGACTGTCGTCGCCGAGGTGAACAGCGCCGCGGTCGCGCTCTACGGGGCGAAGTCGGCAAGCGAACTCGTCGGCACGACTGTAAGGAGCCTTTGGTCCCCAAAGGGCATGCGGACGTTCATTCGCGCGCTCGAATCGGGATTCTATCTGCTGCCAGGGTTCGAGGAGGAAACCGAGCAGCTTCGCGTCGACGGCACGCCGATCGCGGTTCACCTCTCGTTCAATCCGTCCCCCGCACTGAGGGCGGAAGGTCGTCTGCTGGTTGGCCTCATCGACATCAGCGAACGCGTCGCGGCCGAGCAGGCGTTGGCGGAGCTGAAGAAGACTTTCGCCCACCATACAAGGCTGGCGCTCCTAGGAGAACTCACGGCATCCATATCGCATGAGATCAACCAGCCGCTCAGCGCCATCATGACCTACGGAGCGGCGGGACGACGGCTCTTGGAACGGCCTACTGTGGACAAGGACAAACTCGCGGTCATCCAGAACAACATCGTCGCCGACGCCCGGCGGGCCGCCGATGTCATCGCCCGAACCCGCGCGATGGCGACGGGCAAGCAAGCTGACAAGCTCGTTGTGAACGCGGCGTCGTTGGTCGAGGACTCGCTCAAATTCGTCGACCACGAGCTCAAGATGAATGCCGTGCGTCTTGAGAAGCAATTCTCGGACGCCAAAACGTCGATCGCGGTGGACCCTGTTCAGCTTCAGCAGGTCATCGTGAATCTCGTGGTAAACGCGATCCAGGAAATGCAGAAGCTGCCGCACGCCCGGCGTGCCATAACGCTCCGGACGGGTGTCGGCGGCGATCATGTCTCGATCGAGGTTCAGGACAGCGGGCTTGGGATTCCCGCCGAGAACATGCCCTTCCTGTTCGACAATTTCTTCACGACGAAGACGACCGGTCTCGGCATGGGTCTCGCGATCTGCAAGCAGATCGTCGAAGCCCATGGTGGCAAGCTCACCGTGGAAAACACCGGACCAGGCGCTCTCTTCAAGATCATTCTTCCCGCGGCGGCATGAGGCCATGGAGTACAGGCCGCAGATGAGGCAGATACGCCGATGTTGATCGGTCTTTACAAGTTTTAATTCGCATCTTCGCATGGCCTGTGGAATATTGCCATTCATCAAGAGAGCCCACGGCGGGCGTCGGATCGAAAGGGGGTAGGGCAATGTCACGGAACGCTTCGACTGTCTATGTGATCGACGATGACATGTCTCTCGCTCAGGCGCTATCGCTCCTGTTCGAGAGCGTCGGTATCGGCTGCCGCACCTTCCCGAACGTGGAGGAATTTCTCGCTGCCAAGCGTGGGCCGGAGCCGGGCTGCCTTCTCCTTGATGTCCGGCTCCCCGGAATCAGCGGCCTCGATTTCCAGCACAAGCTCGCCCAGTACGGTGTCGACCTCCCCGTGGTCATGATGACCGGACATGCGGATGTCCCGATGTCGGTCAAGGCGATGAAGGCCGGAGCGGTCGACTTCCTGCCCAAGCCGTTTCGCGAACAGGAGCTGCTCGACGCCGTCGGTGTCGCGATTGAGAAGGACCGCTCCGGTAGACAGAAGAATTCCAGCGTCTCGAAGGTCGCCGAGCTCTTTTACGCGATGTCGCTCCGAGAGCAGCAGGTGATGACCATGGTCACCTCCGGCCTCCTGAACAAGCAGGTGGCGGGACAGCTTGGCCTCAGCGAGATCACCGTGAAAATCCACCGCGGGTCGGCGATGCGCAAGATGGGCGCAAAGACGCTCCCGGACCTGGTCCGCATGGCGGAGATGCTCAAGGGCACCGACGCGGCTTCGATCACCCATACGGCAGCGTGACATCCAATAAACTCTGTCGATCCTTCAAACCGAAGGGGCGCTGACCGTCATCAGCGCCCCTTCGGTTTATTGCGCTTCGCGATGTTCAGGCTTGATTTTTGGCTGACCAGCCTTCCGATCATTCCTTTTCGGAGGGGGCGACACCGTATCCGGATTGATTGGGCGACCCCAGGCTGGCGGTCGCCAACAGGAGCGATGCGACCAAGACTGAGGCTGTCGCGATGCCGATAACAAGGGGACCTAGCGGATTGCCCTGCTTGTAGGCCGCGTTCCTCTTCGCCATCGCGCATGCCGAACGGGTCGAGCTTTCTGAGCTGGTGAAGACATTCCCCATACTATCGTCTCCTCTAGTGCAGGTGGCCTACACGTAGGTCTGCGGACATTGCATTGTTGGTCGACCTCGCTGCTCGCCAACGCCCCGGCGTCGCTCCGAAGGCCTGTCGGAACAGCGTGCACAAATGGGGTTGATCGTTGAGGCCGACGGCAAGCGCGATCTCGCTCAGGGGCAGGTCGGTCGTGCTCATCAGCGTCCTGGCAAGCGCGAGTCTGCGCGAGATGACGTAGGCGTAGGGAGTCATGCCGAACGACGTCTTGAACTCGCGACCGAAATGGCTTTCGCAGAGCCCGACTCCTTTCGCCAGTTCGGCCACACGAAGCGTGCCGCCGAGGTTTTCCTCAATGTCTCGAATGACCTTGCGACGCTGCCACGAAGACAGACCCTGGCCCGGCTTCTCGTCGGCAAGGCGGAAATCGACGGCGAGGTCGCCAAGGCGATCCGTCGCCGTTCTGGCTTCGGCTGACGGGCCGGTCTCAAGTCGAAGGAGCAGATCGGCGAGTGTGGCGGCGACCGCGGCCCCAGCTTCGAAGTCTGAATGCAGAATGGCATTCATCGGGCTCTCCCTGAGTGATCAAGTGATGCCCAGAATGCTCGCCTCGCTGCCTCCGATGAATTGTACATTCGGTTGGATATCGGCAAACGAAGGTATGGCCGACGCGCCGGATGGATGGTCGAACGCAGGTGAGCGTCGTCCGAATTCAGCGGGATTCCACAATATTCGAAGACCGATCGGCGCTAACTTCAATCCATCGAACACGGCCGGCGTCCTCCCCTCCGCCCCGGCCGCGAGGCACGTGACCCGTCCCGGACGTGCCAGTTGGGTCGGCTCCCACCGCCGGGGCCGACCCACTTTTTTGCCTTAACGAAGCGATGGAGCGAACCTGATGACGCATCTGGCCTACGAACCCGGGTCGACCGGACTCCTGATCATCGATCCCTACAACGACTTCATCTCGGAGGGTGGCAAGCTCTATATCTATTGCGAGGAGACCATCAGGGCGCTCGACACGGTCGATAACATGGAGCACGTGATGAAGGCATGCCGATCGGCGGGTATCCGCGTGTTCATCGCGCCCCACCATCGCTGGTGCAAGGGCGACTTCCTCCGCTGGAAGCATCAGCCTCCGGCGCAGGCCGGTGCGAGCCGGACGCAGTCTTTCGCCGAAGGGACCTGGGGCGGACAGTTTCATCCCGCTTTCTCGCCGCAGGAAGGCGACGCAGTTGCCCAGCAACATTGGGTGTCGAGCGGCTTTCAGAATACGGACCTCGACCTCCTCCTGCGTCAGAGCGGTGTCGAGAAGGTCATCATCATCGGCATGCGCGCCAATACCTGCGTCGACACCACGATGCGGTATGCGGCCGAGCTCGGCTATCACGTCACCCTGGTCAAGGATGCCATTGCGGCCTTCAGCATGGACGAGGTGAGGGTGACGGTGGAGATAAACGCGCCGTCCTACGCCTCCGAAATCCTGTCCTCGGCCGAAGTGATCGCCCGCATCGCGGGCAGTATTCAGAAGGAAGAAAGATAACCGATCGCCGATGCTGACAAGCGCACGCATTCCGTTGGAAACCGGACGCGATCGCAGCCGCTGACAATCTCCCAGGAAGTGCCTCTGCTCGCCCTCGACATAGCCCGCGATGCCACGGCAACCCGGCTCCCGCGAGCGGTCTAGGGGCTCGAACAATTGATCTGCGCATTTTGATCACGCTTCCGGGGAATGACGCATGGCCGTAAACTGTGTGCCGTCATGGGAGGCGAATATCCGGACGGACGCGCCATTATCACGCTTCAGTCCCCGCAGCCGCTCAATGTTTGCCAGGCGGGCGTCGCGGTCGCTGCTCATGATTGCCTGGTAGATGTCGATCCCGATGGGACAATGCGGATGCGCCGGATCGAGCTGGCCATCGTGCATGAAGCTGTCGCCCGCGTTCAACAACCAGCCGTCGTCTCCCCGGATCGCGACGCCTGCATGGCCCAGCGTATGGCCGGGCAACGGCACCATGAGAAATTCGGAAGGAAGTCCGTCGAGACCGCGGACGGCCTCGAAGCCGAACCAGGCCTCTCCGCTCGGCTCGTATGTCCGCCATTCCCGCACGTCCTTCCACATGGCGGGCCGATAGCGTTGCCGGGCTATGAAACCGCGCGCGTTGTCGGCGGCTTCTCTCTCAGTCGCCATGACATGGACGCGGGCATGAGGAAAATCGGCGATCCCGCCCGCATGGTCGAAATCGAGATGGGTGAGGACGATGTGGCGGACGTCGCGCCCGGAAAATCCCAGTGCCTCGATCTGACGGATCGCGGTGTCCCGCTCGCGCAGCCGTGTGTTCAGGATGAGCGACCAGGCAACGGGCAGCCTTCGTCCCGAAAACCCAGTCACGTCTTTCAGGCCATACCCCGTGTCGACAAGCACAAGGCTGTCGGCCGCTTCGACGAGGAGGCAATGCGTGCAGATATGCGCGAGGGCTCCCTTGCTCGATCCATCGAAAAGAGCGCCGCCGACGGGGCAATGTGATCCACAGTTGAGATGATGGATTCGCAATTTGCTCTCCCTGCCTGGCTCAAGGCCCGAGCATAGAGCCGATCACATCAGCGGCCGCCGATCAATCATACGGAGATATAGGGCGCGTTCCCGGAAACCTTGTCCCCCGCCCGATATCGGCCCAGCGACACCGATTAATCGCGGAAGACCTTGGTGAAATTCGGCTGGTTGGGGAGCCTCGGATGCAGACGATCCGCCGTGCGAAGCAGGCAGGGCTAACTCCGCTTTGCGCCTTTGGAGCGAAGCGGAAATAGTTTTCGTCGATGGCGCATTACAGCGATGTCAGTCTTCGAATGCCCTGCGCCCCTTCTTCCGTTCCTTCGCCGCCATCTTCTCGAAATCCAATCCGCGGAACACCGAAAAATCGATCTCGGCGCTGAGCTCAAGATGAGCAAGGCGTCGCGCCTGCTTCTCTGTTAGTGAGGAGAAGCCATACATCTCATGCTCGTCTTCGCCGAGTTCGTGCCCGACCTGCTGCTTGCGCTCGCGCCTGTCTACCTTCTGTTCGGTCGACTCGTTAATGTAAGCGCCCCGGAGTGAGTGGAATACCTCACCTCGCGCGCCCTTGATTCCGGCGCGCTTGAACAGACGCTGCATGATTTGCGAGGCTCGTTTGGATGGGTCCTCACTCTTCATGATCTGAGGAAATATGAAATCTTGGCCGCGGGACATCGCCCATTCGACAAACCCAATCTCCACAAGGAAGCGGTGGAGCACAAAATATTCTGTGGAGGCGTCGGTCTTATAAGGGACACGCGTAAGTCTGCCGTTCACATAAACGATGCCGCTGGTCTGGGCGACCCAAACCCCTGTGAACTTCTCACGGAAATCATCGCCGATCAGATATGAAAGAAGCGAAAGTCTTCTGCCCGTCAACAAAGCGAGAGGCGGCAGCATGGCCTCGTCAATGTAGCCCGTTGCCACGCCTGCTGCAAACAGCTTGCTGATCTTGTCGCTGCCCAATGGTTCGGAATGAGTCTTAGACCGAGCAGTGCTCGGGTAAATGAGACGAGCCGTTCGAAACTTGGATACGAAGTCCATTTCGGTCTGGGCGGAGTTGATAACCGATTTGACCACGGCAATATAGCCGTCTTCGAGGGTGCTGCGCGAAAGCGGCACGAGATGCAGGTCTTTGTTGAACTCGACGATTTCTCGCGGCGACATATCCTTGGGACGATCAGATTTCTTGGATGGCCAGTATCTCAGGAACTCAATGAAGGCCTGGAGGTCGGTGCCATTGTAAGTGTCTACAGGATGGTCGCCAATCAGGTCCAAGAACAATTCGACCCGTGCTTCCGCAATTTCGATGTCGTTGGTCCGGTCAGAGTCCTTGAGCCTGCGCGCAGCGAAGTACTTTCGCGCGACGACACTGAACTTTGGACGAGTGGAATGGGCACGCCGAGCGACGCGTCTATCCAGATGATAGGCCGCGATTTCCTCATCGTCTTCTTCGCGATATTGCGGCTCGGGGGGAGACGCCCCGGAGACAAGAGGCGGAACCTGAATGGGCGGCGGAACGGTAACAATCGGCCCAGGCGAAGAGTTCGTTTGGGAGGGAGCCCCAGCGGCCGGGGACAACATGGATGCCGCAGTTGGAGCCAGAGGGTTATCCGGTGCCGCCGTACTGGTCTGCCATTTACTGATGTACGTGGAAGCCAACAGGTCGGCGTTGTCGGCGATGAGTGGGCTATGTTCTCGACCTTCTCGCTTCGCTGTCACCTCCCGTGTGATGGACACGAGGTTGCGGATCATCTCGTGTCCCTGCGCCTCCTGTGGAGACAGCGGAGCGCCCGGTTGGTGCATGTCATACAGCGCCGCTTTCATATGCGCCGTCATGACCTGAATCGTCAGACGTTCGTCATCGGCTCCGTCGAGGCCGAAAAGTGCCGCCATCTTTCTCTTGCGGCTCTCTTCGCTATCCTCTTCGTGATCGATGTTGTCGTCGTCGTTCATTATTCTCTCCAGATCACGAAAGGCCTTTCGGGCAATTCCGGCGAGTTCGTCGGCGAGCGCTCGCGCCTTGGCGAGAGGCATCGGCCCGAGACTCAATCGCAGAAGCCCGTTGCCTTTTGAGACGAGGCTCTTCGGCATCCTGATCTGAAACAGCAAGGAGTTGCCGTTGCGGACCAGGTATCGGCCGGAGGATGGCGATTTTTTCTTGCGATTCGGTTTCGATGCGGAAATGATTTCCGCGTCGGCTGCGGATACTTCAGATTGTACCCGGCCTGATACTTTGGCTGATACTTTCATGGTCGGACTCCCTGGGTCTGGGCAGTTCGATCAGAAATTCGCTAAGAAAGCCAAGGCCTTGAGATAAATAGGCGGAGAGTGGAATACAACTTGGCGGAGAGGGTGGGACTCTCCGTCAATTATCGCACTTTCCGTGCACTGCTCGCAACTCACGGACCAATCACCCGAATTGCGATACCGAGAGCGATACTTTTAGCGATACCGAGGCTCCACGTCGAGCCCTGTTCTAAACCCGAGACAAGAGCGTCAACAAAAAAATGAGGCGGGTCGCCCCGCCTCAATTGGCCAACCGTGTTCGCGGCTGACTGTCGCAACGATAGAGAAAGCGGGGTTCGCCCCGAAGCGTCGAACAACGCTCTGACGTCAGAAAATACTTATTGAGGGAAAATTGTCAAATACGTTTTATCACATAAAAACGAAATTTCCCTCTTGCAATAGACTGAGGGAAAATGTATGAATTCGATAAATCACGAATTCATGGAGGATGATTTTGCGCGCAGACCTTTCAAGAGAAGAACGTATCAACCTGCTCGATGTCGAGCTTTTGAACGACTGGGACTTCGGCCAGTGGATTGTCAGTATCGTGGAGGCTGCGGGAGAGTATCTGACGGCCATAGTTGGAGAGCAGGCCGCGGCGGAAGGGCTGACCACTATGCTCGCTCCTGTCGGGGCCGCCACCGGATATACCTACTCTGGCAACGAGTGGCGGCGGATTCTCGAAGATGCCATGCCTGCCATCTACGGCATCTGGCCTATCGCGCGGCGGCTCGAAGAGGCCGCTGCATACGCGATCTACGGAGTGATCTTGCAGAAGGACGTCGCCCCGTCGGAGCGGCGGCGGTACATCGAATCGCTGGTCAGCGAGATGATGCAGTTTATCGACAAGTCTCCTCTCGCACTCTGGAAGATTTCGGCATCAGATCAAGATATCCAGCTGACAAAAATCGTTCGGCTGGCGGCGAACCGAATGGCACTTGATGACGGCGGCTTGGTGGAGCCCGCGGCACTCGCCGAGTTTGGCGGCGTGTCCGAAGGGCGCATTCGAAACATGATGTCCGGTAATGATCGAAAGCTCGGGAACGAAGGAGGACGAATACCCGCAGCCGATGCGCTTGCCTGGTTGAAGGATAGGGCCGAGTTCTTCGATTCTATCTGGGAATCGGTTGATGAGCCTGAGCAACCTTCGCAGCCGATTGATGCCGCTTCCACCGTACTCTTCATTCCGGTGGGGCGCGATGGGACCCCGTTCCATCCCGGGCTGATCCGTGGAGGAAACTACACGGTCGGCACAAAGGGGGATGAGGTCCAGATAGCCGATTTTTCGGATGCCTTGGCGCACTTGCAACGGATGCCTGCACCCAGTTGGCGACGTCCGAATGACGTTGGGAATTGGGGTATCATTCGCGGTGTCGAATGGAAGAGATTTACCACCGATGAACTGCACGGGTTGCCTGCAAACTTCCGAATTCCCACTCGCGATCGTCTCTCAGACTAATTTTTCAACACAATTGAATATGGAGACCTTAATGACGAACATTGCGTCACTGCCTACACTTGCCGATTTCTCGGCGAAAATTACCTCGGCCTCGGTGTCACAGATCACCAACGATCTTACCTTGGGCGGCAGCCTGAGACTTGCGACGGAAGGTCCGATTACCACGTCATACGCGCCTTTCGAAACGATCAACGAGAAGGCAAAAGTGGTGATCTGCGGCATCACGCCCGGAAGGAGGCAGGCTACTGATGCCTTGCTGGAAGCGCGACGACAGCTCTTGCGCGGCGCGGACGTCGCATCTGCGGCCAGGGCCGCCAAAGCGACTGCAAGCTTCGCCGGATCGATGCGCGCGAACATAACTGCCATGCTGGACTATCTTGGGCTGCACGAGAAATTGGGTATCCAATCGAGCGCGGGCTTGTTCGGCTCATCGGCTCATCTCGTGCACTATACCTCGGCCATCAGATATCCGACATTCGTTGGAGCCAAAGATTACGGCGGTTCATCACCGCCCATGACCTCGTCTCCGCTGTTGAAATCTTTCATTACCTCGTCGCTGGTCGAGGAAGCTATCGCTCTGCCGAATGCGCTCTGGATTCCTCTTGGCGGTAAGGTGGAGGAAGCAATTCAGTTGCTCGTCGGGAAAGGCCTCATTCGTCCGGAACGCGTTCTCACTGGCATGCCGCATGCCAGTGGGGCGAACGCAGAGAGGATCGCTTATTTTCTGGAGCGTAAGCAAAGGGCGCTTCTCTCGCAGAAGACGAATGCCGCAATCATCGATACAGGGCGAGAGAAGGCTCGACGAATTGTGTCGAATCTTGCCCTCTGATCTGCCAGTTTCAAATTCCGCATTCGGTCGTCTACCGCATTTCGAACATCCGCACGGCGGCGGCCGCCGAAGGCACCAATGTCAATTCGAACTCGCGCCCAGGCGGGTTCCAACCCTCGGCCATAAGGCTCACCCAGAAGGGTGAGCCGTCCTCCCGACGATCCGGTTCCCACGCAAGCAAGGACGTCAGTGGTTTCGTCAATCCGCAGTACACCTGATTTGCGGTCTGTCCTATAGCTATCGCAGGATAGCGTCTCTGGGGCGAGCATCCTTATGGTAGCCGTTCGAAGCGGGGCATTGGCATGCGTCCGACGGAGTGCAATCTCACGATCTGACAGTTCCGCATTTGCGATCGCTCGGCGGAGTCCCGCCTCGTCGGGCCTTGGCGCAATGGGCGCGGTCTGGCCCAGCGGGCGTGAAGAGATTCCGGATCAAGCGTCAATTCGCACCACCAATAGGGTCCTGGTTCTCTGTTCCGGATATGCGGCAAGCCTAGAGGCGCGCCCGATGCGACTCGGCCGCACAGATTCCGGCGCTCGGCCAGGCCTCGAAATTCGACGAATTCCTTCCCAGACCCGCCCGCCTCAAGGTGAAGATAGAACAACTCCCATTCGCCTGACGGGGCATTGAAACGTTTGTGTAGTCGCGCATAGCAGGGTTTACAGAGCGGGTAGTATGCAGGTGGCTGGAAGATGAATGGCTCGGAATAGTCCTCCGAATGCCATTCCCCTGGCGGACGGTCATGGTCGCCGCACATTCCGCTGGGCTCTCCTCAAAAAGGGGGCGTGTTTCCCGGTCAGCTTGCGATAGGAAGGAGCGATCCTGACAAGTTGCTGGGGGCTATAACCGTTGCAAGTACCAGTCATTTCTTTGCCAAACTTTTATGCGTCCCGCAAGATATGAGACGCTATCCGGTCACCAGGCATGTTGTAGAAGCGAGTATTCAAATCAAGGAAGACACCGCTCTTGTCCTTGAAAGTCTGACGTCGGTCACCATCACGGTTGACGAATCCGACATTGACATTCAGCCAGAAGCGGAACTCTCCGGCATCGAACTGCCAGAGGTTTTGATCGCACATCTCTGCTGAAAAGGTCTCCCGAACTCTGCCCAATCTACATACGGTCATCACCAAGTTGACTGGTGTTTGATCCGACTTTTCCCATAGGAATTCGTCGCCGTCCAAGTAGTCGAGATCGGCCTGAGAAAAATCCCATCCGGAGTTGGACTTAACTTCAGTCAAATCGTCAAACGGATGTGTATGAAAATCCCCCAGCAGCAGCAGATGTGGCGACCAACGTTCAATCAAATTGTGCTTCAATTCGGCGGCATGCTCATGTGGCGTCACCGAACCGTTTGTTCGCCTTGCCGAAAGACTAAGGCTCATTCTGTCCAGATAAAGATTGACCGTTTCGCCTTCTATTCTCCTGAATCCCCAGATATAACCGAGCGTCTCTATCTTCTCCTTATTCTTCTTGTTTCGCTGATCGCCCAAGACATAAGCCTCGAGCGCCGCAAGCGTCATGGACTCGATCAGCTGATCAGAAAGCTTAACGCGGAAAAAAGGCTCTTTGAATTTTGTCACTATGTCCTCCGCAACCGATACGCTGCGCTCGGTCGTGCACAGATTTCGCCGACGCAGACTTTTGCAAGATAGTCTTCAGCGTTCCGCCATTCCCGCGGTTCCCTCGATATTTCTTGTTTCCTTCCTGACCCTCATAGCGTTGCCAAGCGAGGTCATCAGAGCTTCGATTACGATATCTTGCATTTCTGTATGGCTGAGATCACGCCATCCGTTGCTACGCTCACCCTTTTGGAATTGAGCGTCGGTAAACCGGAGAATTGTCTCACCGAATTTTTCAACAACGGTTCGAAGACGAGCTCTCTCATCGAAAACATTGAGCATCGAATCTTTGTCTCTCAACTCTTTGTAAATTGAGCCTAGATCGGAGGTCTTGTCATACAGAGCGGAGAGCAGCACCTGAATCGGCAGACCACCTACAATGTCCTTTTGCTCCCAGGGCGACAAGGCCAGAACCCGCCCCTTCAGCACCTCCATGTTTTCACTCATTTGAATCTCCAGTTAATTTATCTCGACAGAATTTTCAGATCGCCCTCAACCGCGCCTCGGCTGGATCATACTCGTACCCCGTGATTGACCCATCCTTCACCTTCTCCACGACCTCGTCGATGACATGCAGTGGCACCAGATACCACTCCTCCGGCTTCACCGGGTTGCCGAACCTATCCTTTATCGTGAGGTCCAGGCGCGCCGGAGACAGGACGCGGTGAAGCACGTGTTCCAGCTTGATCCGGTTGATATTAAAAAGCCTGTAGGTGGCGACGACCTCGACATCGGCCAACAGGTAGGTTGATTGGAGTCGAGCGCCCGCGATCCGTTGCTCAACCGACATGTTGGTGACGCCGATCTTGTGCACGAGGTCTCGGTTTTCGGCGACCGTAGGATGGTCGGACTTACTTCTCAGCACGTAGATCGTGCCGCTCTCGATATCTCCGTCTGTCATCTCCCCGGAGAAGAGCGGCCCGGCAACGGGGTCTGTAATTCTGCGGCCAGCGTCGTCCTTGTTCAACGAACGCTGTAGCGACCGCATGAGCATGTTGCTTTCGGTGCCATTGTCGAAGATGACGCGCAACCGGGCGTCGGTTCGCCCATGCTCTGTGGTGAACTGCTCGCCCATGTCAGCCACATATGCCTTTTGCCCGCCGACGATAAACCAGGCACCCGGTCGGATTTCCGCTTTGAGTTCGAACGGACGTGTCTGGCGAATTCCGGACTCGAGTTCCTGCTGCACGCTGTCGAACAGTGACTTGAACTCGTCGAAGTCTGCGCACGGAGTGCGGTTGGCTACCTCCTCGGCCGCGCGGACTTCTGCCCGCGGCTTCACATGCGTAAGGTTGGTGAGGTCCACGTCGCCAACGGGTTCGACGCCCAACTCGGCGAGAAGCGCGTCGTCATCAAGGTCTTCGATTTCTTCCTTCGAAGCCGGAGCCGCTACCAGCAGCCCGTACCGATCGAAGTCCTGCAATAGCGCTCGGCAATCCTCCTGCTCGCGCAGCCGATCGAGCCGGACGGCATAGAGGCGTTCGAAGATGTCCCGGGATTCTCCGTGCTGGGGAACACGGCCATGTTCCTCCCGAAACCGGACGATGTCTTCAAATCCGGCAATGATGCGTTCCTCGCGCGGCGTCCTGGCAGCCTGTTTCTTGGCCTCCGGGGCTGCGTCCAGTTCGGCGAGAAGGTCTTCGTCGGAAATATCAACCATTCTGCTTTAGCTCGACATGTCGTTTCAACGCCGCGACGCCCTCTGCCAGTCGCTTCTCCCATGCGTCCGGCGACGTGATGTCCGGTGCGCGGCCCCGCTCCTCCTTGAACTTGCGAGCGCGAAGGGCAAGGTCTCGCGCCTCTTCATAGGGAATACTGACCTTCTTGCTCGCAATGACCGCGGCGACCTGCTTCAAGGTTTGCTCGCTCATGGACTTCGCGAGGATCGAATAGGCAGCCTCGAACGGATTGATCCGGTCGATCATGTCGATGTCCAGATTGCGGACGTCCATGGCGAATTTGCGGACTCCGTCGATCAGCGCCGATCCGCCTTTCAACTGTCCGGCGTCTTCCATTTCCGCCGCGATAGCCTTGGCCTTCTGGGTCAGGTTAAGTGCGGCGATGGCGTGCTGCCGAATGGCTTCCTGGTCGACGTCGCTGAGTTCTGGATAGCGTTCTTTGACGATCTTACCCATTCGGACCTGCGTCAGTTCTTCCGGCACGGTCTCGTCATCGAACAAGCCCTTCTCCAAGGCGGGCTTGTCCTGCACGAAGGCGGTGATCACCTCGTTGAGGTCTTCCTGGCAGATGCGCTTGGCCTCATTGCTCTGTGGTGTGACAAGGCCGTTGATCTCGAAATGAAACTGGCCCGTCGTTTCGTTGAAGCCGACATTCGTACCCTTGGGGTCGTAGCCCTTGTCGCCATAATCGAAGTCCGGCAGCGGGCCGCTCTCGGCGTTCTTGGGCGTGAAATTGAACCGGGGCGCTAGGACCTGTTCCATCAACAGGCTGGCGGCGATGGCCTTGAGCGTATCGTTCACGGCGTCCACGACAGCCTCTTCGCTCGCATCCGGTTCGGCGATCAGGTTCGTAAAGCGTGCCGAGCTCTTGCCCGGCGCGTCGCGGGTGGCCCGGCCGATGATCTGGATGATTTCGGTGAGGCTGGCGCGGTAGCCGACTGTCAGGGCGTGTTCACACCAAATCCAGTCGAAGCCTTCTTTTGCCATGCCGAGCGCGATGATGATATCGACATGATCACGATCGTTGCGATGCGCCGGGTCTTTCAATGCGGAAACGACCTTGTCGCGCCGCGACGGCTCGTCGTCCACCAGATCGGCAACCTTGATGAGACGCCCGTCCGCAAGCCGGACTCGGTGGAACCCCGTCGCCGGGTCTTCGCCCTCCCAGCTTCCGAGTGCATCCATGATCTCGTTGACTTCCTTGACCTTATCCTTCGTGCTTTCCCGCGAATTCACGTTCGGGATATGCACGATGGTCTTGAGGGCCGGGTCGAGAACCTCGGTGATGGCGTCGAGATATCGGCCGGAATAGAAATAATAGCCAATATTGAGAGACTTCAGGTAGTCGTAGCCGTTGAGTTGTTCATAGTAGGTGTAGGTGACGGTGACGAATTTCGACTCGTCCTGCGGCGCAAGAACGGCCTCGGCGTCGCCGCGAAAGTAGGACCCCGTCATCGCGACCAGATGCACCCTGTCACGGGACAGGAACTGTCCGAGCTGCGCGCCGAGCTTGTTGTCCGGATTGGCGGAGACATGGTGGAACTCGTCCACGGCGATGAGGCAATCGTCGAAGGCTTCGACGCCCAATTCCTCGACAGCGAACCGAAATGTCGCATGTGTGCAGACCAGAACCCTGTCGTCGCTCTCCAGGAACTGGCCAACGGCCTTGACCTTGGACTTGGCGACGGACGAATTCTCGATGCCGGCGACGTTGCAGAGGTTCCACTGGGGCTTCACTTCCCAGTCGGCCCAGAAGCCGTATTTCGAAAGCGGCTCGTCGGCGAAACTGCCACCGATCGACCGTTCCGGGACCACGATGATCGCCTTGCGGACATTCTGATTGTGGAGCTTGTCGAGCGCGATGAACATCAAAGCGCGAGACTTGCCGGATGCCGGAGGCGACTTGATCAGCAGATATTGTTCGCCACGGTGCTCGTAGGCGCGCTCTTGCATCGTGCGCATGCCGAGTTCATTGGCCTTGGTCGAAGCGCCAGTTCCGGCGGTGCGCATGGAAACGGATGGAATGACCTTGCCCATTTTGTCAAAACCCGATCAAGAATGAATCTACAAAGCAAGATATTGAAATCATTTATCAGTTCTCTCGTTTGCCATGCTTCTCCCTCTCTGAAATCAAAACCCGATCAAAACTTTTCAAACCTAAGCCCAGAACGGAACATAGCCTGCTCGCGGATGGGCAGGGTCGGCAGGCTTGATCCAATTTCCACCGAGGGCTTGCCGGATGATGCCGGATGCCTGTGCGGCATTCTGCGGGTCGATCCCAAACCGCTCGCAGAGCGTTGAATTCTTCATGCGCTGACCGCTGACATATTTCAGGGCCGCATGCTGGTAACAGGCCCGGACCCGCTCGTCCGGAGTCATGTCCGCAAAGCGTCTGGGCGCGAAGAGAACAACCCGCACTGCGTCGCCTTCCGCTCGGAAATCTGGCGGCGGCAATTGATGCAGTTCGACGGCGGCGAACACCTTGTCGATCCCGGTTCCCTGTTCTTCGCACAGGTTCATGCGGCGCATCAAGGATGCGAGCGCCTCGTTGCGTGAACGCGGTGGCGAATCCAGAAACCTCTCGGGCTGGATGAGCGGCTGACCCGGATTGGTGATTTCCATTCGGTCGGCAAACAGTTCGATCAGCGGGCCTGCCCCGGTGATTGTCATGTCCTGGTGGATAAGGGCGTTGGCGACAAGCTCGCGAATGGCGATGGATGGGTAAAGCGGCCGCTCCTCGCGGAAGGCTTTGCCGATATGCTCGTTATGCGGCAACAGGTGATCGAGATATTGGATCAGGCCTTCGAACCCGGTCGCGTAGCCTCTCTGCCCATCCTGTCGATGGGTCACGATGCCCGCACGGTTCAATCCGTCGTATGCGACGAAACGAATGCCCTTGCGGGCGATGGACGGGGAAAAGTCGCCGAGCCGCTTGGCGAAAAGAACCGCGCCGAGATTGGTGATATTCCAATGTCCGCCGACGTCTTTCTTTATGAGGCCATCGGCATCAAGCTTTTCGAGAATGCCACTACGGTTGTCCGGCAGCGGTTGCTTTGTCAGGCTGAAATAGCTCGGATAGTCCAGGCGCGCGAGAACGTCATCGCTCGACAGGAACTGCGCCGCAATCCCGGTTTCCCACGCGTAGGGCTGCAATCTTGCCCATAGCGCCCTGAGGCGTTCCGGATGGTCGGATAGCCGCGGTGTCGCGCTACCGATACGGATATGGGCCGTTCGCTCGAATTCCACAGGGCTGGTTGCCGCCGCGGGTATTTCCAGGAGGACGATCCTTACCCCTCGATACTCGATCGGCCGGAAAGAAAACGCGATCGACGGCTGTAGCCGCTGAGCCAGCCAGAGTTCGAGTGGCTGGCCCTGTTGCTTCTGGCTCGTCGGCTCGAAGCTGGTGCCAACGGCCGTGTGATCGTCGTCCCTCACGCCCCAGATCACATAGGCAAAATGCTGGTCGGCGAGACGGGCGGAATTGGATAGCGCCGAGATCAACCGGCCGATCATCTGCGGGTCTTCATTGTTCTCTTTGAACTCGACCCATGAGGTCTCGGCCGGAAGGCTCCTCAGGTCATCGACTAGAGCCAGGGTGCGAGCATCGGCCATCGTGGCCTTGGTGGCGGTCATTTGCCTGCCCCCCTCCGCTTGACTGCCCGGCTGCCATCCGAAGTCATCTTCGTGTAGAGTTCGAACAGCTTTTCCAGCCGCTCGGTGTCGTTCCGGAAGCGGCGACCTATATAGATGCGTTCCAGTACCTCATCATTGCGCTCATGGGCCGCGCGCAGATCGGCGGGCATGGTGTCCGGTTCGTAGAGATCAGCGATCGTCGCCGGAAAGTGCGCTTCCCGGACCAGGAGGATGTCTTCTGCGCACCGCGTCAGGTCGGACTTGTTTTTCTCCGTCAATGGCGGCACTGGAAAGGTGTTCCAGCCAAGTGAGTTGGAATAACGGTATCGCGTTTCCAGCTTGCCGCATACGGTGGCGATCCAAACAAGATGGAGGCGCGAGGCGATCAAGGCCATGTTCCAGAGCGGGGCGTCGTAAAGGGCGAATGCATTGTCAGACACGATGGAATGTTGTGACAGTAGCCCAACCGGAAGATAGGGACGGGTTTCAGACGTCACCTTCGGAACAACGATTGATGACGTACGCCCTCTACCTTGAATCTGCTTAAAGCGATGCGGGCGGTCAGCGAATGCCCGTGTCGACTCGGCATCGCTTTCCAACCTCATTTCCCGAACTCCAGCCAGGCGGGCGGCAACGAATTTCGATTCTAGCGCGGCATCAACCTCAGAATCTTCTATCCATAGGCAGCGTCGGACAATTCCTTTTACGTACTCCTGCGATCCAACAAAGTCATGGACGAAGCGAGAGATTGTTGGCTCCGCGCTTGTCGCTGCCACTGCCTCATCGAAGGAAAGGAGCAGATTTCCACCGTCTTTGGGCATGTTCCCCAAATCCATGTACGCAGTCCCCGATATCGACTTTTTCGAAGGCTGAATGTCGATATCTCTTCCAGCAACAAGGTAAGCATTGATATTGCTGGCCTCCTGCACCACCACTTTGCCACTGTCATCTACGGAGTATAGGCGGCCTACTGCTTGCTGTCTGTTAGAAATACCAACGATGACAACGGTGACGCCCGCATTGTTGCTCGCCAGGTTAGACCATTTGAATGACGTGTGAGCGAATTGAATCTTGTGGTTCGTCTTGAAAATTAGCGGCCACAGAATTGGAACCTGAACTCCTTGGCAAATTGAGTTTGTGGCCACCAATGCGGCGACGGCGCTTGTCTGCGTACCGTAGTCTGCGGCCTTCATGAACCAACCTGCCACGTAGTCGAGTGACTTCCAGCTATTCGTTCGTCGCTCAAAGATCGCCTTGAGGTCAGATTTATGCTCGTCTGTCTGCCACTTGCTACCAAGATAGGGCGGATTGCCGCAGATGTAGGTTTCCCCACCCTGGTTCTCGAAATCAATCTGAGCCTGATCGAGAGGCGTGTGAAACAGATCGTTGGCGTGAAGTTTGACACCAGTCCCTGCAGGAGGGCAGATGCTCAGCCAATCAAGTCGCAACGCATTCCCGCAGACGATCCAGTTCTCGGCGTCCAGAGGCAGGAACTCGGCAAGGGCTTCCTTCTGGCCACGATAAAGGACGTCACACTGATACTCCGCGATAATCAACGCAAGACGGGCTATCTCCGCAGGGAAGTCGCGCAGTTCGATGCCCCGGAAGTTCGTGAGGGGAATTTCCGTGCGCCGATCCGGCTCCCCACGGCGTTTGTTGATCTCGGCCTCGATCTCCCGCATCTGCTTGTAGGCGATGACCAGGAAGTTCCCAGACCCACACGCAGGATCGAAGACCCTGATCCGGGACATCCGGTTGCGGAGGTTGAGAAGCTTGCGAGCGTTGTCACCGGCCTCCGCCAACTTTTCGCGAAGGTCATCGAGAAATAGAGGGTTCAGGACCTTCAAGATGTTCGGCACGCTGGTGTAGTGCATGCCGAGCGCACCACGTTCGTCATCGTCGGCGACAGCCTGGATCATGGACCCGAAGATATCAGGATTGATCAACTTCCAATTCAAGCCGCCTATGTGCAGAAGATAGGAACGGGCGATCTTGCTGAACGTCGGCACCTCGGTGTTGCCGGAGAACAAGCCTCCGTTCACATAGGGAAAGCCATCTGCCCATCTGGGTATGTCCGCCGCCTTGCGATGGCGGTTGTCGGGTTTCCCCTCATGCGTGGTGCGCGTGTTCATCGCCCGGAAAATCGTGCTGATGACCTCGTGTGTATTCGAGGAGTCGCGCTCGCTCATCTGGTTCACGGTAGCCGTGAACAGACCTTCGCCGTTGAAGATGTCAGTATCCTCGGCGAAGAAACAGAAAATCAGTCGCGCCATGAAGTGGTTCATGTCCGGACGTCGCGCCGCCGTCGCCCATTCCGGATTGTCCTTCAGAAGCTCAATGTAAAGCTTGTTCAACCGGCCGGTCGCCCGGATGTCGAACGAGCTTTCCCGGATTTGCTTGACGGTGGTAATGCCCGCCAGCGGCAGGAAGACGCCGAAATGATCCGGGAACTCGGGATAGGGGCAGGCGACGGTTTCGCCGCTGGTAAGGTCTTCCGCCTCGAACCATTTGCCATCCGTTGCCAGGATGAACTTGGCCTTGTTCGACGCCGTCTTCGGGCTGTTGCGCAGCGTCACAAGGGTCTCACCGACACTGCCCTCGGCACAGGTCGCGATATGGATATTGCTCTTCTGAAGGACCCCGCCCGCGACATCCGACGAATTTGCCGACGATGTCCTGAGACGCTTGATCGTCGTTTCCTTGTTGCCGAATGCGGCCAGGAAGGCGAACGGGAACTCGACGGCGTCGAACGGCTCGCTGGCGAGCACGGACACGGCTTCTTCGATCTCGACGGCATTCATCGGGCGACGTCCTCCATTCCCTTGTTCTTATGCCGACCCTCGCGGTGGAGGATCGGAGATTGTTGGGAAAGATCAATAGCGGATGGGGGTTGAGTCGTCATGCGAAGGATTGAGGTCTTCCAATACTATCTTGCGGTCAAATCCGCTCAGCCGGTGACGTCCGCAAAATAGTCTTCGTCGATGCTTTGAATTCGGTACGTCTGGCGGACACGCACGCCGACGCCATGCTGTATCATGAGGCGCGCAAGCCGTTGTCCGTTGATCAGAACAACACGATGCTGGACCCGCGTGAGGTAGTCGTGCGCGTCCTTGGAAAAGTCGGATGTCGTCACGAAGACGCCCTTGGTCGCGCCCTCTCCGGTCAACGATCCGATGAAGCGTTGGACATCGGGACGGCTGACCTTGTTCTCCGGTGCATAACGCTTCGCCTGAACATAGACGGCGTCCAGGCCGAGGGCGTCTTCATGGATGATGCCGTCTATCCCGCCGTCGCCCGTGGCCTTCGTCATCAAGCCGTTCGCGAGATCACCCCCGCCGTAACCCATCGCGATCAGGAGGTCGATAATAAGGCGCTCGAAGCGCTGCGGGGAAAGCTGTTGCAGGACCCCAAGGAGTTCGTCGCGCAGCGCGGCGTCCAAAAGGGACGCGGCGGCGGACATGGCGTCTTCCGGCGTCTGCCGCTCGTCGATTGGCGTGAGGTCCACAATTATCGAGGTCGCGGGAAGTCCGCCCTGCGGCGGCTCGGCGTCACCGCCCTGCCGTGAGCGCTCGATCCATTCGGTGAAGCCCTCGAACCCGGCAAGCAGCTCGTTGTCGATCTTGGTTGGGCTTGACGCGATCACCTGCCGACCGAGGTCGGTGATTTCGTGATGGTTCCGGCGGGGGGATGCGAGCAACCCGGCTTTCGAAAGATAAGTCCGCGCCCAATGCGCGCGACTCTGCAGTACGGTTGTCCGTCCGCTGGGGATGAGCTCGGCCGCCTCGGCGTCGGAAATGTCGAATTGCTTCTGAAGGGACGGAACGCAAGCAGCGACGTTGGGCGCACCCTCGGCAAACAGCCTGAGGACCGGAAGCATCAATGTCTCGTAATCCGGTATTGCCATTTCACCCCTCCAGGACTTCATCGAGAAAGTGTAGAAGGGGAAGTGAAATGGCAAGAGTTGAAGTCACCTTTTCCCTGCCCTTAGGGCTTCGGCGGCTTCGGGTCCTCGTCGGGGTCAGGTATGTCAGGACCAAGCCCGGGCGTTGCCGGAGCGCCCGCACCGGCTGGGCCAGGTACGCCGTCATCTGGGGTCTCGACGTCCAGCCAAGCAAGGGTTGATCTCAGGAGCCGGACATCGGTGTCTTCGTCAAGACCGCTGCGGACGTGGCAAAGCAAGAGGCTACTCCAGAGACCCCATTGCTCGACGTGATCGAGCCAGTCCCGGCAAGGCTCCGGTGCCCGCTGCCGGAGAACCTTCATGGCGTCGTCTCGGCTCTTGCCACCGCGGCGCACATGGTCAAACAAGACGGAATACGGCACGATGCCCTGCGCCAGAACAACGCCGACGTAGCGAGGGGGAATTCCAAGACGTCGACCGATATCCCTCCGATATGCCTCGCCCGGTGAGAGCGGTGGCGAGGTGTAGGGAGTTGGGGTTACGACGCTCGGAACAACCGGCATCCGACCCAGGAGGATTGTGAAGAGGGCTAGTAACTGCACCGCCACCGACTCCGCAGGATTGGCGCGGCGTCGCCTTCGAGCTTCGAGCATCATGGCGCGGAGCCTGTCATGGCAATTGCGGCGTCGCCTTCTCGGGGTCTTCGATTTCTCATTGGTCATGGTGCCGTCCTCCGCCGATAATCATAGGTCGGCTCGGGCCGCTCTGCGCGTTCGGCCGGTGAATACGGAAATGATTTCCGCTTCCGTCGAGCTTCCTCGATCTGACGGGTGAGACGTGAGGTCGCGGGTTCGAATGCCCACCTGATCCATTCCGCGAGTTCTTGGGCGCGGCGTAGCAGTTCGTCCAATTCCCTATTGAGGCAGGCGAGCATGATGTCCTCCCGGCGGCGGCCGGTTATCGCTGGGAGAGGCGATCGAGCTTGTCGGCGACGGTCTTCAACGCGATGGCTTGACGCTGCTGGGCGTCCAGAATTAGACGGAGCAAGTCCGTTAGTTGCCCGACCCGGTCTGGTCCTTCCGGTGTTTCGAGCAGTGTGAGCAACGGCAGGAGACGCGCTGTGTTGCGTTCGACCGTCGCCAGCATGTTTGGGTGCTGACTTCTGGTTTCCGATAAGTCGTTCATTGTCGAATTCTCCTTCAATGATTTTCTGGAACTCGTTTCTCCGGACTCCGGCGGCACGGTTGGCGGCCGCCACGAAGACGCCGTCGCGGGTGACCAGGATCGCGCCCTTTTCGCCGTTGGCAAGGCGAAGACCCTGGGCCTTCAACTCCGCGCGGAATGCCGCGGTGCCTATGGCGAAGGCGGACTTCAATCTGGTACGATTGAAGCCGGGCGACGTCCGTTCGGCCCTTTTGCGCGCCGTGTCCGAGAAGCCCTCGATCCGTGCTTCACGACGCTCGGCACGGGAAGGCTGGACATTCTCGCCATGGTCGGCCTCGTAGCGCCGGGCGAGCTCTTCGAGACGCGCATAGTCCTTGCGGCAGTCGAGGACTCGAAACGAGACGGGGTCCACCTCGGCGACGGCGACGTGGAAATGCGATCGGCTGTGCTTGATGTGCCTCACAAGCAGCCGGGGCCTCTCCGGGCCGATCTGGAACTCCGCGTCCACCATCCGCAGGAAGGCACTCAGGTCTGAGGCCGACATTTCCTTCTCCGGCGAGATGGAAATGTGGCGCAGACTATATCGGCAACGCTTGAGGTCAGCGAGCGCATGGGCGTCGAAGAGGGAATTGCGGTCGCCCGCCAAGACTTCAATGCTTTCATTTTCTTCCAACTTGTCCAAGAGGTGATGAGCGAGATAGGCGATGCCGCCTTCCCTACGGATACGGGTACTTTGGATGATCATCGGATGATCTCCCGCAGGTGCGCGCGCAACGCGTCGACGCCAGCGAGCGTCTTCGACAATTCGGCATCGTGCCCGGTCAATTTCCCGCTATGTGCCCGACGCACGAGTTGATTCAGGAGCCCGCCGATCCGGCCAAGTGCGGCAAGTGTTCGGGCGAGTTCAGCCAGATCGCGCCTGTCCAGTGCCGCGGCGGGCATACGCACGCCCAGCGCAGAACGACGCACCATTTCCGACAGCGACATGCCGCGGGACTTCGCGAGGTCCTGAATTAGAGCCAGTTCGTCCGTGGTGGCTCGAACTCGAATGATCTTGTCGCGCATTGCCGCTCTTCCCTGGCCCGGCACGGAAATTGAGGGGTTCACGGGGGTTTCCCCTGACCTGCGGGGCGTGTATCCACACGCCATTGCTGGCTACCCCTCATGTCTTCGCAGATTTTGGGTTCTGGACTTCACCGGCGCAAAGGGCGGGGTCTTCGCTTCAGGCGATCGGTAGATTGACTTTCATGACATCGACGAAGTGGCCGACGTCGATCCGACCAAGCCGAGCGTCGCGCTCAAATAGGATCGCCGCACCGGGGAGGCGCGAACGGCGGATGAGGTACAGCCGGGAGGAACCACGGACCTGAAGATATACAGACGCAAGATAGAGCAAACGTCGGCCCTCGCGGTCACGCTCGTTAACTTCCTCGACAAGAAGGTTGAAGGTCAATCCGGGGATTGTTTTCAGTTTCGAGGTCATGTCAGATTGTCAATTTCCATGCCGTTTCAACGAGATGAAGAATAGCAAAAAACTGGAAGCGAGCCCAGGAACAGAAACGGGCACCGCGGGTCATGCCCGATCGTCTGTTAACGGACTATGCGGAATCTTAACGGTCGAATTCATCGTTCCGAACGTCCCGGATGCGTCGAAAACCGAACAATCGATCGGCCGAAAATCGAACTGTCTGTAAGCGTCGTTTTGATGGATGGTTCGATTTTCGAAGTCTTCCATTCGATTCTCGAACTGAATCGTTCGACGTTCGAACGATCGTCGGGGATACTGCGAAAGCATTGGGACGGGCGGATTTTCGTTCCGGCCTCGCCGGGTCTAGCCGTCACGTACAGGTACGTGATGCTAGGGCCAATCGTCGGCCAAGTGTTGGACCCTTCGACTTTCGACGCGACCCTTTCGAGTTTCGAGGTCTTTAGTACGATTTTCGGACCTTCGCCGCTCCCGGTGCCGACTGAGTTTCCACCGCCGCGCGCGGTCTTCGCGTCTTCCAATTCTTTCGTTATCCCTTGTTCGATCCGCCGGAGGCAGGGCGAACCCGCCTGCGGGGCGGAACCGAAATCCCTCGTCCCGATGCCTCGGAATTGCCGCCGCGCGCAGCGCCCGTCACCCCGAAGGGGCCGAAGCGTCGCGGCGGACGGCAACGCCGTTGACCAAGCGAGCCCGGTGGTAAGCTGGCGGCATATGGGATGGGAAATGGAATCTGATAGGTCCTAACCTGCCTCCGATGGTAACGACGCTCTACGAGCCGCAATAGAGGAGCGTGGAGCGCGGTTAAGCAACTTCCCTGTCCATTTCCCCTCCGGCGCGTGTCCGAGCCCCATGGCAAAATGAGCATACCGGAGAAGTCAGCATAGCGCCGCCGCTTGGCGGGACTTCGGGAGTTCGCGTGTGCGGCGACCGGACGAAGCGTAGCCGCAGGAGCCTCAGCGCAGCGGCGGGCGAGATAAGCCCGGAGGCGGGACCGACTGCGCCCGGCGTCGCACTCCGATTGAAATTTCTCACCCTCGTCGCCGTAGCAAGCCGGGTGTCGGGAAGGAGTAGGCTTGCGGGCAAAGTGAGACGGACCAATGACCCTGAAGCCTCGTCTCATCCTGATTATCGCTTGCTTGTCGCCTCGCTGAAAGAGGTTTCGCCGACGTTTGCGGGACGTAGATAAAATGACGGGAATCGTGACGTCTTGCGGCCGACGAAGCGGAGATTCATTCTGTGTCACGCAAACGACCGTTTGCATGACGGATTGAAAGGCAAGGCTCCATGGGGGAACTGATCGGGTATATGCGGGTGTCAAAGGCGGACGGCAGCCAGGTGCTGGACCTCCAGAAAGATGCCCTGATGCTCTTCGGCGTCGATGACCAGATGATCTATGAAGACCTCGTGTCCGGAAAGAAAGACCATCGACCCGGACTGGATGCCTGCCTGAAGGCACTGCGATCCGGGGACACACTCGTCGTGTGGAAGCTTGACCGGTTGGGTCGCGATCTCCGACATCTGGTGACGACGGTGGATGATCTGTCGAAGCGCGGCGTTGGCTTTCGAGTCTTGGCGGGTGACACGCCGCTCGACACCAACACGGCGCAGGGGAAGTTGATGTTCGGAATCTTCGCATCGTTGGCGGAGTTCGAGCGAGAGCTGATCCGTGAGCGAACCCTTGCCGGGCTGGCGTCCGCCCGCGCCCGAGGTCGTGTCGGTGGTCGGAAGTCTTCGATGACGTCGGCCAAGATCAGACTGGCTCAGGCGTCGATGGGCAAACCCGAAACCGTGGTTGCCGATCTCTGCAAGGAACTGGCTGTATCCCGACAAACGCTCTATCGGCACGTAGGGCCAGACGGGGTCTTGCGCGAGGATGGCAAGAAGGCGCTCGGGGTCTTGTAACCCTTCAACGACGTCATGCTTTCCAGCGCCCTGCTATAAGAGCCACCTGATCGCGGCACGAGCGAATTCGACGATTTTGGTTCCCCACGAGCTTACGACCTTTTTGGCCCGAGATAGTCGGTTTGAAAGCCCATGCCAGAACGGGTCAGTGGATGGTCGGCCAGCTGAGCATGAGGTGTCGGCGTGCCTCTCTTGAGATTCCTGAGTTACGCGAACAGTCGCTGAGGGATACATAGACCCGGCGTCCGCCTGGCTCGTCTCCACGACTTCGGCGTCTTCGCTTCTGGCGGCCTCGAACAAAAGCGCGGCGACCCTGACGCCTCGAATTTTGACCATCACCTTCGACAGCAGCCGATCGCCCGTGAATACCTGCCGCCGGGGACCGGCGGTTTCTGCACGATTTCGTTTCCGTTGCCCCTTGTCGACGGCAACCGCCACCGTCTCCTCCGGCGACCGCCTGGATGCCTTCCATTTTGCAAATGCGCCTCCGGACCTCACGAAGCGGAAACGGCTCTGTGTGAGACCCCAGACAGCCTTGAGGGCATAATCCGGCCATGTGATCATGACCTTGTTCCGGAAAATACCCCAAAGCATGTAGGTTGCGATTGCCGCGGCCTTTCGGATCGGGCTGTCCGGAAGGTCGATCTTCGAGAATTTCGTCATGAGACGTCGGCGGACGGCTTCGCGGCCTTCCGGCGCTATCCGGGCGACGAAATGCGCATGTAAATCGAAGAGGCCCGAGACGGGATCGAAACGGGGGTGGACGACAAGCAATAGAAGCTCGAATGCAAACCGCTTGCGCAATTCCGAGAACTCGATGTTGATCCTGTCATTGAACCGCTTCATGGCTTCGCGAAGATCGGCTGCCTCCGCTTTCGCGCCAGTCAGGCCGATCCCCCAGTAGAGGCAATCCTTCAAGCCGTCCTCGACGGCGAAGGACTCGAAATCCTGCACGACGGGACGATTCTTGCGAACGGCATGGCTCGCGAAAAGCCGGGTTCCCCGGAGCGGTCGTCCGAGGTCGATGACCTCGCCGGGACCGTCTTGCAAGGCCACGAGGTATCGCTCCTTGTCCGACTGATACGGGTTGATTCCAATGGCTTCGAGGCGCTGCGCGAGGGCGGCCGCCTGCCTATGCGGGGTGGACTGGTCGCCGACCGAGGTGGGCGAGCGCTCGATACTGGCCTCATATTCATCGGTGAGAGAAAACTGTTTCTCGTAGTCTGCGCCGGCAGCTATCATGATGACTCCAATGAAAGAAGCGCCACCTGAGGGTTCCAGCCCATATTCAGGTGGCGTTTTTCCATGGTCCGCGCCGGAGACGCGTGGGTCAATCGCCGATTAAAGGATCGAGACTTTGAGGGCGCGTCCGAAATCAGGTCTTGGAGGGCTTTCGCCCAGAGCTGCGTTTCTTGCCGTCCATCCTCTCGAAATCTAGACCTCGGTAACAGGATAGGTCTATTTCCGGATTCAGTTCCATCGAGGCGATGCGCCTCGCCTTCTTCTCTGAAATCACCCGGAAACCGTACTTCCCATGCTCGTCCGTGCGGACTTCGTGCCCGACCTGCAATTTGCTGTCGCGCTCGCTGATGTCCTGATCACGGGATTCGTCGATGTAACCACCCCGGAGCGAATGGAAGACCTCCCCACGAGTATCCTTGATCCCGGCTCGACCGAACAGGCGCGCCATATATTGGGAGGCGCTTTTGCTCGGATCGACAAGCCGCGCGAGTTCCTGAAAGATGAAGCGGTCGCCGAGACCAGCGGCCCATTCCACAAAACCGATTTCCACCAGAAATTCGTGGAGCACGAAGAAAGTGATACTGGCGTCGGTTTTGTAGGGGATGCGTTTCCAGACTTTTCCGTCCAGGATGATGCCGGGTGTCTGCGCTACCCAGACTCCCTTGAACTTTTCCCGGAGATCGCTACCCCGGAGATGAACCAGCAGGGCCAGCCTGCGCCCTGTGAGCAGGCCAAGCAACGGGAGCATAGCATAGTCGAGTTCCTCGGTCTGAACACCAGCCTGCAACAACTGAGTGATCTTGTGATAGGCCAGCGGCTCCGAGGGTATCGACGGCCGCGCCGTGTCCGGATAATCAAGTTTCGCGCCCCGAATGACGTTCGTCAGTCCGTGATGGCGTTCGGCATATCCGAAGATCGATTTGACAACCGTGAGGTAGCCCTCCCGCAAGGTCTTCTTCGACAACGGTGCCAGATGGAGATCGGCATTGCCCTTGAGAATTTCGCGTGCAGACATTGTTTCCGGCCGCTCTTCCTTGTTCGCAGGCCAGTGTTTCAGCAGATTGACATAGGCTTGCAGGTCCGTAACACCGTAGGTGTCAACGGGGTGGTCGCCAATCAATTCGAGAAACAGGTTCGCGCGGAAACGGGCGGTTCTGATATCGTTGTCGTCGGCAGATGTGTTGATTTCGCGCTGTGCGAAATATTCGGCTGCGACCGTGCTGAACGATTTCATGCTCGACGACGGACGCTCCACGTAGCGGCGGTCTTGCATGGCGGGAGGAAGGTCGGATTGCGGCCCTGAGGTCACCCTGGGCGCTGCGGGTATCACACGCATTTCGACTGCCGTGGTCCGCGGGAGCGTTTGGGGTGACGGGGGTAAGTCTAGCTTCGCGGACGGTGATGGCAGAACCGTGTCGCCGGACGTGTACGGTGTGCTCGCGAGCGTTGGAAGGGGCGGTTCGGCCTGAGTCACCGGATCGAACTTCTTCGCCGCAGACGCTACCAGTATCGACGCATTGTCGGCGACCAGGCTGTTGTGCGGCCGCCCCTCCTGCTTGGCCACCACCTCCCGCGAAATCTGGACCAGATCGCGCCATCCCTCGAACCGTCTCTCGTCCTCCGGCGATGGCGTCGGAATCGGTGTCCGGATGTCATAAAGAACCGCTTTCATCCGTGTGGTCAGGAACGACCACAACAAATCTGCGTCCTCGGCGTCGCCTTCGCTATCGCTCGTAAGATCATCCATGTCTTCGCCATTCTGCATCCGCCGTTCGATCTCCTGAAACCATTTGAAGGCCAGCCCCGCCAGCATCGCCGCGACACGGCGCGCCTCGCTGGCGGACAATGTGCCCAAGCTCACGCGCAGAGGACGCTTCACCGCTCCGCCTGCGATCCGCCGCGGCAGTTTGATTTGGAAGAGCCAGATATTGCCGCTTCTGACGAGATACGGACCGCATGATCGCTGTTTTGTGTTGCGATTCAGTTTCCCCGAGGCTGCGGGTTCCGGCCCGGCAAGCGATACCGGAGGGTGTACCGGGCGCGATACTTTTCGCGATACTTTCATGACGATTGTCCCTGAATTGGGGCCGTCGGTCAGGAAATTGCGAACAAAGCCAAGAGCTTGCGGCTAATTGACGGAGAGTGAAAATCCGATGGCGGAGAGGGTGGGATTCGAACCCACGGTACCCGTAAAGGTACTCCGCATTTCGAGTGCGGTGCAATCGACCACTCTACCACCTCTCCGCAGTCCGCTTTCGCCCGGGTGGAGAGCTGGTCGAGGGCTCAGGGGCGAAGCGTGGCGCGGATATAGCGACGATTTTTGAGGATGGCAAGATGGAAAAACGGGGTTTCGGGCGGTTTCTTCAGGTCGTTCTCCCAAGCGCCCGGCGGCACCCGTAGAGGCTCAGTGTGGCGCGGCTGCGCCTAATCCTCGCTGGGCGGGGCTGGCGTGGCGAGACCCAGAACGGCGCCGAGTTGAAGGCCGTCCCCTTCTCTCAGCCAGTCCATGTAGCCTGTAGACCTGCGGCCCTTGACCAGGGCGGACGCCGGAGAGGGCTTTGAGAATGGAATATCGCGCATCAGTTCCATGTAGTCGCCGCGATCGATCAGCTCGCCATTTTCGATTGACTGCTCTCGCAATCTCTTCACGTTTGCCGGCAAGGTTTCGGTCGTCTTCGCACTGATCTTCGACCCTCGCAGCAGAGTGTATGAGCCGTTGGCATATGTGAGAAAAGCCTTGTCTTGAGGACGCTTGGGCAAAGGCGAATAGAGCTTCAGCGTGGGGCTGGCCGCTTCAGTAACGGGCTCATCAACCAGGCGGGACACTTGCGGCGACGCCGATGTCCGCTCCTCCACGGAGAACAGATCATATCCCAGCGCCTCGAGGACATAGATCAGATTTCCCAGATAGGTCCGCATCGTCGCGATATCGGCGCGCGGGAGATTTGATCCTGTCGGCTTGTTGCTGTTGGCGACCAGCGCCTTGCCGCTGTTGCCTTTGAGGATCATCCACAATTCGCGTTCCAACCACTTTACGTGCGCGCGTGTGAGATTGTCGTCCTTGCTGGTGAAGATCAGGAACGTGTCGAAGTCGATCGGGAATTTTCCGCTCGTATAGCGTTGTGAAAAGTCATCGCTCTCGCCGACATAGATTTCCGGCAGGTCATCGTCGGCGCTGGAGCGGATGAGCAGGTAGACACATGAGCGACTGAGAACTTCCGCCTCAAGCGCCTTCTTGAAAAACTCCGGCTGGCCGGTGATGGCGACGCCCGTCCAGTTGTCGAGCTCCACTGTTCGCAGACTGCGCGGATCCTGCCCGGTGATAAAGATCTTGACGACGCGACCGACCGGATCCACGACGTTCCTCCCCTTCTACAGCATCAACACTCAACTTTATGATGCAACTTCTGTAACACGTCTCTATGGCTTAGTGTCAAACCGACTCGAATGAATATTGGAATGAGACAGCATGCTCACAGGTGAAATCCGCTCGAAGGTCGATCAGGTCTGGGCCGGCGGGATCTCCAATCCGCTGGAGGTGATCGAGCAGATCACCTACCTTCTCTTCATGCGCGGCCTGGATGACATCCAGACGCGAGAAGAGAGAGGTGGTTCGGGAAAATTGAACAGTTGAGATAAGTGGCTTTCGGCTTTTGAACACGGCAGTATGCCGGCAACAGG
>NZ_JAOXHE010000010.1:0-238138 GCF_025779995.1 Rhizobium sp. TRM95796
GCTAGAAGCAACCGCCGCCCCCGTCGATGTCCCGGCTTATACAAACCACCCCCCACACCGTCAACCGGAAAATCAAAAGCAACAAAAGAAAAATGATAACGTGTTGAAATATATGCGTTATTATCAACCGGTATCGAAGAGGCCGGCGAATGCCGCCTATATGCCCTATATTTTTCGCCTGAGATTGCCCGAGCTTGGGCTTTGGTCGGCGAACACTCATGGCGTGGAAAAGGCCCTTCAGGCCATACGGCGAAATTCGCCTCGGCCTCCCCTCTGTTGACAGCTGGCAACATCGACAACAGCAGGCAAATGTTCCGGCGCTCATCTTTCCGCAGGCGTCCGGGCGCGACCCCGCCCCTATCCTACCCGCGCCCGACGAACGGCATCTTGGTCGCCATGACCGTCATCGTGAGCACATTCGCGTCCAACGGCAGTCCCGCCATATAGACGACGGCATCGGCCACCAGTCCGGCATCGATCATCGGCTCCGCAGCGATATCGCCATTCGCCTGCAGAACACCCTTGGCGATCGTGGTGGTCATCTCCGTCGAGGCGTTGCCGATATCGATCTGGCCGCAGGCGATATCGAAGGGACGGCCGTCGAGCGCGGTCGACTTGGTCAATCCGGAAATGGCGTGCTTGGTTGCCGTGTAGGGGGCTGAATTCGGGCGCGGCGTCGTCGCCGAAATCGAGCCGTTGTTGATGATCCGCCCGCCCCGCGGCTGTTGCGCCTTCATCAGGCGAAAGGCTTGCTGCGTGCAGAGAAACGCGCCGGTGAGATTTGCCGCGACGACGGCGCTCCAGCTCTCATAGCTCAACTCTTCCAAGGGCACGGCCGGGGCGCCGACGCCGGCATTGTTGACGAGAAGATCCAACCGTCCATATGTCGCATCGATCCGCGAAAAGAGATCGGCGACGGACGCGGGGTTGCCGACGTCGGCGGCCACCGCCATCGCGTCCCGGCCACTGCCTGCTTTCAACTCGGACGCCGCCTGGTCGAGCACCTCCGCACGTCGACCGCTGATGACGACAGTCCAACCGGCGAGCGCCAAGCCGTGCGCAATCGCCTTGCCGACACCCGTACCGCCGCCCGTGACGAGCGCCACGCCTTTGTGCTGTCTCTGAGTTCCGGTCATGGCGCACGCCCTCCCCTTTCGTCGTCGATATAGATGCGGATGATGTCCTCGAAACTGGTTTCGGCCCGGAAGCCGAGTTCGCGCGCACGATCCGCCTGAAAGTTCATCGGCCAGCCCGCCACGATGCGCGCAATCACTGGATCGGGTTGACGCCGGATCAACCGCACGGCCTCGTCGCCGGCGATCCGGCGCAGGGCGTCGATCTGTTCGGCCACCGTCGCCGACAGACCGGGCATTGTGAGATTGCGTCTGGGCCCGACCGGCGTCAAATCCATCTGCGCCGCCCGCAGGAAAAAGCCGACCGCGGCGCGCGGGCTCGCGAACCAGTGCCGGACATCCTCTTCTACGGGAAGCACCGCCTCCTCGCCATTCAAGGGCTCGCGCAGGATGCCGGAGAAGAAACCGGAGGCCGCCTTGTTCGTCGCGCCGGGTCGGATGCAGATGGTCGGAAGGCGCAAGCCGACGCCATCGAACACGCCGCGCCTCGAATAGTCAGACAGCAACAGTTCCGCGATGGCCTTCTGCGTTCCGTAGCTGGTGAGAGGAGCCGTAAGGAATTCATCGCCGATGGCGTCGGGAAAGGGAGAACCGAAGACGGCGGTCGAGGAGGCGAAGACGAGGCGCGGGCGATAGGGCTCCCCTGCCCCCTCCAGCCGGATGGCCTCGAACAAATTGCGGGTCCCATCCAGATTGACCGCATAGCCCTTTTCGAAATCGGCTTCCGCCTCGCCGGACACCACCGCTGCGAGATGAAAGATCATGTCCGGGCGCGTGGCGATGAGCCGTGCAGCGGAGCCGGTTTCAGCGAGATTGGCGACAGTGACCGTCGATGCTAGGTTTGCCGGCGCAGAAGCGGCAACGACATCCACGAGCGTCAGATGCGAGACATCCCTGCCGAGCGCCCGGGGATCGGCGACGAGCGTGTCGACGAGTTTGCGCCCGATCATGCCGGCGGCGCCGATAATCATCACATGCATGCTGTCTCCTCCCAGGGCTAGCGCCTCCACACGCAAAACCCTGTATCGGAGCTAGCACGGCGCGGGACCCAAGGCAATTCGGAGCAACGCGACATTTCCTCGGCTTTCCCGCAGCCGTCAACCGAGTTGCCAGCTGTCAACTCTTCCCGATTGCGTTGCCTGGCAGGGGGCTGAAGCGACGCGCGCCGGCGACACAGGCGATGACGCCGGCCGTGGCGACGAGCATTGCCGGGCTGACCGGTTCGCCAAGCAACAACCCCGCAAGCGCAAGGCCGAAGAAGGGCTGCAGCAATTGCAACTGCCCGACCGCCGCCACGCCGCCCATAACCAGGCCGTGATACCAGAACACGAAACCGATCAGCATGCTGAAGACAGAGACATAAGCGAGGCCGAAGAGCGCAGGACCGCCGATCGCATGCGTTTGCCATCGCAACAGCACAAGGGCCGCGCCGAGCATGACCGGGAGCGACAGAACCAGAGCCCAGGAGATTACCTGCCATCCCCCCAGCCGCCTCGATAGCTGCGCGCCTTCGGCATAACCCAACCCGCAGACCAGAACGGCCGCCACCATCAGCGCGTCTCCCGCCGCCAGGCGCACATCGCTCTGCAGCAGCGCAAAGCTCGCAACGCAGAGACTGCCGAGCGTCGAAAAGATCCAGAAGGCCGGACGCGGACGATCGCCGCCGCGCATGACGCCAAAGGCTGCGGTCGCGAGCGGTAGCAGGCCGATATAGACGATGGAATGCGCCGAGGTGATCGTGCGCAGCGCCAACGCCGTCAACAGCGGGAAGCCGACCACCACGCCGCCGGCGATCAGATAGAGAGAAACGAGATCGCCGCGGGCCGGCCGCTTTTGCCGAAAGATCATCAGCAGACCGAGCGCGAGAAGACCGGCGATGGCCGCGCGCGCCGCCGTCAGAAACAAGGGATCGAAATCGGCGACCGCCAGGCGCGTGGCGGGCAGCGATCCGCTGAAGATGATCACCCCGATCAAGCCGTTCACCAAACCGGATCTTTCGCGCGTCATAGGCCACTCCTGTTTTCAGCGCTTATGACCGCGTCTCGCTCGCATCGCCAGAAACAGTCTGATACAGTTTGACAGAACTGTTATGGCGCAAGGATCAGTACAGATGAACGAGGCTTCCCCAAAGGCGGCGCCCCGCGCGGTCATGGCGGCGGATGTCATCCGCCAGCGCATCGCGAGTCGCAGCCTTGCGACAGGCGCCAAACTACCGTCGATCCGAAAGCTGGCCGCCACGCTGGGCGTCTCCACCTCGACGATCGTCGAGGCCTATGATCGGTTGTTGGCGGAAGGCGCGATAACGTCGCGGCCCGGCGCCGGCTTCTTCGTGGCCCGCGCCATAGCGCCCTTCGATGTCGCCGCGTCCGAACCCCGCCTCGACCGGGCCATCGATCCCTTCTGGGTCTCGAGACAATCTCTGGAGAGCGGCGACGACGAGGCGAAGCCGGGCTGCGGATGGCTGCCGTCTTCCTGGCTGCCGGAGGAGGGGATGCGGAAGGCGTTGCGGCAGGCGTCGCGCGCGCCGGCGGCGGGCTTGATGGCCTATAGTTCTCCGCTCGGTCTCGCCCCGCTCCGCACGCTTCTCTCGCGGCGAATGGCGGAAAAGGGCGTCGAGGCCGGCCCCGACCAGATCATGCTCACCGAATCCGGCATCCAGGCAATCGACCTTCTCTGCCGGCTGCTGATCTCGCCGGGCGACGTGGTGATGGTCGACGACCCCTGCTACTTCAACTTCCAGGCCTTGCTGCGCGCACACCGCGCCAGGATCGTCGGCGTCCCCTATACCCCACATGGTCCCGATCTCGACGCTTTTGCGCGGACCGCCGGGGAGCATAGGCCCAGGATCTATCTTACGAATTCCGCACTCCACAATCCTACCGGCGCCGTGCTGTCGGCCGTCACGGCGCATCGGGTGCTGAAACAGGCTGAAATCCACGATCTCGTGATCATCGAAGACGACATCTTCGCCGATTTCGAAGAGCGTCCCGCTCCACGGCTCGCAGCCTTCGACGGGCTGGAACGGGTGATCCAGATCGGCAGCTTTTCCAAGACGCTGTCGGCCTCGGCGCGCTGCGGCTATATCGCCGCCAAGCGCGACTGGATCGATGGGTTGATCGACATCAAAATCGCAACGTCTTTCGGGGGAGGGCGGCTGTCGGCCGATATCACTTACGCCGTGCTCAGCGACGGCGGCTATCGAAAACACTTGGAAACATTGCGGGCGCGGCTGTCGCAGGCGCGGCTGTCAACCATGACAAAATTGCAGAAGCTCGGGATCACGCCTTGGATCGAGCCGAACGCCGGCATGTTCCTGTGGTGCCGGCTGCCGGAGGGGCTCGATGCAGCCGATGTGGCGCGCGCGGCGCTCAAGGACAATCTGGTTCTGGCGCCGGGCAACGCCTTCAGCCATGCGCAAACGGCGACCGGCTTCATGCGCTTCAACGTAGCGCAGATGACGGATGAACTGGTGTTTAGAAAGCTCGAGGCGGCGCTCGCTCGTGCGGCGCGTCAGGGCGCGGGCGGCTGAGCTGGCGCGATGAAAGCGTAATAGGCCCAGACGACAACGAAAAACGCCGCCACGCCAGCGCCGATCAAAGCCTTTTTCTGCCATTCCGGACGAGGGGGCTTCGGGGCTTCCGGCTTTTTCCGCGGTTCGAACTTGATCACATTGGTCACGGACAGCCTCGTCTCGCCTGACCGCCGGGAAGGCGGCCTTACAGTCTACGGTCAGGCGCACGCGCCTGGATCCTCTTATCCTGTGTTTCCTAAACAAGGCCCGCGCGCCATGCAAGCGGGGACCCGACACGATCATCGGGCCCCATGCCCCGTTCTCTATGTCTTCAACGAGGCGATATAGGCCCTCCAGCCGCCGAGATCGGTGACCTCGCGCGCGCCTTGGACAGCGAAGGGTTCGCAGACAAAGCCTGAGACCTGGCTGCCGTCGTCCAACGTCACTTTGCCGATGCCGAGCGGGGAGGGGATATTCGCCACGAAGCGACCAAAGGCGTCATAGGGGATCGACCAGACCTCGACATCGAGCCCGGCGCCGGAAAAGCCGGGGTCACGGATGAGACCGGGCTTCGGCGGCGTGGTGTTGGGCAGGACATAGAGGCGATAATCGCCTGCCGTCTTGCAGGCTTTGATCAGCCGCCCGCCAGGACCGGTCAATTCATGATTGAGCGGCATGCCCGTGAGATGCGCGCCGACCACCACGATTTCCGCCCAGCCGGACGGCGCGTCAGCGATTTTGCTCGCTTCAGGCAGCGCCGCCTGCCGATCCTTGCCCATGCCGGCTCCGAGCGCGCGATGCATGGCGTCGGCGAAGGGCGCGAGCGCGTCATCGGAGAATCCGGGGCCGAACAGCGTGACGCCCGCCGGCAGATGACCCTTCGAGTCGAAGCCGGCCGGAATGGCGATCGCCGCATAGCCGAACAGATTGGCGAAATTGGTGTAGCGGCCGAAATGGCTGTTCTTGACGATCGGATCGGCCTGCATGTCTTCCACCGTGTAGGTGGTCGGCGAGGTCGGCAGCATGAGAATGTCGAGTTTTTCCCATTCCGCTCTGGCTTTCTGGCCGAGGGCGCCGAGCTTGTACAGGCCTTCGAAGGCGTCGACCGCGCTATAGGCTTTCGCGCCTTCGATGATCTTGCGGACGGTCGGATCGACATCATCGGCGTTCGAGGAGATGAAATCCTTGACCGCCGCCAAGCGCTCGGCCACCCATGGGCCATTGTAGAGCAGTTCCGCCGCTTGCCGGAACGGCGCATAGTCGAAGGGCACGATCGTCGCGCCGAGGCTTTTCGCCCGCTCGATCGCGGCGTCGTACAAGGCTTCCACCTCGGAATTGCCGAAAAATTCGCGTTCGGCGCCGTCGAGAACGCCGATCCGAAGTCCGGAAGAGGGCAGGGCGGTCGGATCAGCCTTACGCGAGAACGGATCCTGCGCGTCATATCCGTCCATGACCTTGCGAACGGACGTCGCGTCGCCGACGGTCGCAGCAAAGACGGTGACGACATCGACGCTGCGGCAGGCCGGCACTACGCCGACATTCGGCACGAGACCGGGCGTTGGCTTGACCCCCACCAGATTGTTGAAGGCGGCGGGAACGCGGCCGGAGCCTGCCGTGTCGGTGCCCAGCGAAAAGCCCGCCAATCCCGAGGCGACAGCAACGGCCGAGCCCGAGGACGAACCGCCGGAAACGTACGCGCTGTCGAACACAGATCGCGGCGCGCCATAGGGTGAGCGCGTGCCGTTGAGTCCGGTGGCGAACTGGTCGAGATTGGTCTTGCCGATCACCAGCGCCCCTGCAGCCTTGAGCCGCGCCACGACGGTGGCGTCCTCTTCAGGCGTGTAGGCATAAGCGGGGCAGGCTGCTGTGGTCGGAAAGCCTGAAACGTCGATATTGTCCTTCACCGCAAACGGAATGCCCCAGAGCGGCAGGCTGTTCGGCTCCGGCGCCCGCGCCAGAAGGGCTTTTGCCGCTGCGCGCAGGTCCTCCGATGATACGGGTGTGATGAAGATTGCGGGATCTTCCGACGCTTGCATGCGCGAAATCACCTCTTCGACCAGATCGAGAAGCGGCAGGCCGCCCGCATAAGCAGCTTTGAGCGATGCGATGTCGAGAATTTGCGGGAGCATTACTTGTCCTCCAGAACCACCAGCACATCGCCGGCCTTGACATTTCGCCCAGGTCCGGCGCGCAATTCGCGCACGACGCCGGCGGCATGAGCAGTGATGTTGATTTCCATTTTCATCGATTCGATGATCGCGAGCGTATCGCCCGGCGCCACGCGCTGCCCCTCGTCGACGAGCACTTTCCAGACATTGCCGGGCACGGCGCTTTCAACGCCGAAACATCCCTCGGGAATATCGCCAGCCAGTCCGCCGGCGGCCCCTTCGTCGGAGACGAAGCTGTCGAGGCCCTGCTCCTTCCATCGCTGCCGTTCGGCTTCGAAAGCGGATTGCTGTCGGGCCTTGAAGGCCCCGATGCTGGCGGCATTCTCATTGAGCATTTTCTCGTAATCGGCGTAGGAGAACTCGCCCTGTTCGATCCGAATCGGATAGCCGCCATGCGGGAAGGCCGCGCGCGCCTCCTTTAGTTCGTCGTGACTTACCGGGAAGAAGCGGATCTGGTCGAAGAAATCGAGCAGCCAGGGCTTGTCCTTGCCGAAGACAGGCGTCTGGCGCCAGGTGTTCCAGACCTGGATCGTCCGACCGAACAGCTGATAGCCGCCGGGGCCCTCCATGCCGTAGATGCACATATAGGCCCCGCCGATACCCACGGCGTTCTCCGGCGTCCAGGTGCGGGCGGGATTGTACTTGGTGGTGACCAGCCGGTGCCTGGGATCGACGGGTGTGGCGACCGGCGCGCCGAGATAGACATCGCCGAGACCGAGCACCAGATAAGAGGCGTCGAAAATCGTGTCCTTCACCGCCTGCTCATCCGCCAAGCCATTGATTCGCCTGATGAAATCGATGTTCGATGGGCACCAGGGCGCGTTCGGCCGCACGAGTTCCTGGTATTTCCGCATCGCCAGCTCGGCATCCGGATCGTTCCAGGACAAAGGCAGATAGACGGTGCGGCTCGGAACCTTGACCTCCGAGACCGGCGGCAGACTTTGCTCGATCTCCGCCAATAATCCCAAGAGATGCGACCGCGACAGAGTCAGACTGTCGTAGTGGATTTGCAGCGAGCGAATCCCCGGCGTCAGATCGATCAGGCCGGGCAGTTTCGCCGCCTTTACCGCCTCCATCAAAAGATGGACGCGCAGCCGCAAGGCGATATCGAGCTGCATGGGGCCATATTCGACCAACAGATTGTCGTCGCCCTGACGGCGATAGACGACTGGAACGGGGCCAGAATTGAGGGTGGCGAGGATGGGGGAGCCGGCGAGGGCGCGCCAAGCCGTACCCCCCTCTGATCTGCCGACCATCTCCCCCTCAAGGGCGGAGATTGGCAAGATGCTCGATCCTTGCCCAGAAAGTGGTGTCGAAAGTGAGTGACTCCCCTGCCGCCCGTCAATCTCCCCCCTTGAGGGGGAGATGTCCGGCAGGACAGAGGGGGGTATCGCGGAAGCTGATCCCACATCCCCCTCCCGCGCCACCGGATGAAAGCGGATCGTGTCGCCCGGCTTGAACTGGCCCATCTTCCACTGTCCGTCGCGCGCAATCACCGCCGGGCAGACGAAGCCGCCGAGGCTTGGGCCATCGGGGCCGAGAATGATCGGCATGTCGCCGGTGAAGTCGATCGCGCCGATCGCATAGGCGTTGTCGTGCAGGTTGGAGGGATGCAGCCCCGCTTCGCCGCCGTCCTCGCGAGCCCATTTCGGCGCCGGGCCGATCAAGCGGACGCCGGTGCGGGCGGAGTTGAAATGCACCTCGTAATCCGTCGAAAACAGCGTCTCGATGTCCTCATCGAGAAAGAAATCCGGCGCGCCATGCGGCCCATAGAGCACGCCTACGCTCCATTCGCGGGTGAGATCCGCAGGCTCTGTTGCGGGCCTGGCGCCGGATTGGGAAGCCCGCGCCAGCCGCAGCACATGGCCGGCGCGGAGCGTGCCCGTGGCGTTGCCGCCGAATTGACCCAACCCGAAGGTCGCGCGGGATCCCAGAACGACGGGTGCATCAAAACCGCCGGCTACCGCCAGATAGGCGCGTTGCCCCGCGCCCTTGATCGCGCCGACAGCCAGCGTCTGGCCCGCGCGCGCCGCAATCGTGCTGTTGTGTGCGACCGGCTCTCCATCAAGCGTCATCGGCATGTCCGCGCCGGCAAGCGCAAAGACGACATCGGCGCAGAATTTCAGCACCGGACCCGACACCGTCAGTTCTAGCGCCGCCGTCTCATCGGCATTGTCGACGAGGCGGTTCGCGTGGCGGAAAGAGCGTTCATCCATCGGCCCGCTCGGGGGAACGCCGACATGCCAGAGACCGAGACGACCGGGAAGCTCCTGCAGGCTCGATTGCGCGCCCGGCGCCACCACTTCGATGACATCGGGCGTGAAGTCGAAATCCTTGAGCGCGGTGGTCGCGACATCGCCCGACTTGAACAGGTCTGACGCGGCGATCGCCTTTAGATACTCAAGATTGGTCTCGATGCCGGAGATGGCCGACTGCGAAAGCGCATCTGCCAGCGCCCGGATCGCCAGCTGCCGCGTTTCAGCTGACACGATCACCTTGGCCAGCATAGGGTCATAGAAAGGCGTCACCTCCGTGCCGGTTTCCACCCATCCATCGACCCTGACGCCTTCGGGAAACACCACGTCCGTCAGCAATCCGGCGCTAGGACGGAAGCCTGCATGCGGCATTTCCGCATAGACGCGCGCCTCGATGGCGGCGCCTTTCGGCGTAAGCACATTCTTACCCGTCAGCACATCCTCTCCGGCGGCCTGGCGGATCATCCATTCGACGAGATCGACGCCGAACACGGCTTCCGTCACCGGATGCTCGACCTGAAGCCGGGTGTTCACTTCGAGAAAATAGAATTCCGCGCGAGCGGGATCATAGATGAACTCGACGGTACCCGCCGACGTGTATTTGGCGGATGCGCCGAGCGCGACTGCTGCGGCATGCAGGCGCTCACGCACTGCATCGCTCAGGCCGGGGGCCGGCGTCTCTTCGATCACCTTCTGGTTCCGACGTTGCAGCGAGCAGTCGCGTTCCCCGAGCGCGATGACGCGTCCCTGGCCATCGCCAAAGATCTGCACCTCGACATGCCGGGCCTTGGAGACGAAGCGTTCGAGAAAGACGCGGGCGTCGCCGAAACTCGCTTTCGCTGTGCGTTGCACGCTGTCGAAAGAGGCTTTCAGGCTTTCCGCGTCATGGCAGAGCTGCATGCCGATGCCGCCGCCGCCGGCGGTGGATTTCAGCATGACGGGATAGCCGATCTCAAGAGCCGCGCTCAGGGCTTCCTCGCCGGTTTCGATGAGCCCGGTGCCCGGCAGCAGCGGCACGCCGCTGTCCCGCGCCAGCTCGCGCGCCGTATGCTTCAATCCGAAGGCGGCGATATTGTCGGGCGTCGGGCCGATAAAGGCGATGCCTTCCGCCTTTAATCGCTCCGCAAAGCCGATATTCTCGGACAAGAAGCCGTAGCCGGGATGCACGGCCTCCGCGCCGGTCTGCTTGCAGGCCGCAACGACCGCATCGACATTCAGATAGCTTTCGGAGGCAGGCGCAGGACCCAGCCGCACGGCTTCATCCGCCATCAGCACCGGTTTGGAAAAACGGTCGGCGTCGGAATAGACGGCGACGGAGGCGATGCCCATGCGCTTCAGCGTCCGGATGATGCGGACGGCGATTTCGCCGCGATTGGCGATCAGGACTTTCTTGAACATCAGCCGGCCTCGCCATCCCAGACCAACACGCGGATCGGCGTGGGATCAAACCCGTTGCAGGGATTGTTGATCTGCGGGCAATTGGAAATCACCAGCAGCACATCCATCTCGGCCTGCATCTCGACATAATCGCCGGGCGAGGAAATGCCGTCGACGATGGTCATCTCGCCGCTTGGCGAGATCGGCACATTCATGAAGAAATTGATGTTGGGCGGCACATCGCGTTTACCCATGCCGTATTTCGCCACTTCGAGCACGAAATTATCGCGGCAGGCATGCAGATATTTGGCGACGTGACCAAACCGCACGGTGTTGCTCTCGCAGGAGCAGGCCCCGGCCGAGGTGTCGTGACGACCGCAGCTGTCCGCCGTCATGGTCAGCATCACCTTACCTTCGTTTGAGATGATCTTGGTGCCGGTGGTCACATAGGCCGCGCCCTGTTCCCGCATCGTATCCTGGTTCGAATAGCGCTCGGAATAATCCTCCGCATTGTAGAACAGCGTGTCGATGGCCTGCTGGCCGAAGCTGTCCTCGATGCGGAGAACCTGCCCCTTGCGAACAATGGTGGAAAACGGCGCTTCGGCGGGGATGTAATGATCCTGCACGGCGGTTTCGGGCGTGCGGGCAGGGGAGGTGACGATAAACTTGCTCATATCAGGACCTCCTCAGATCACAGCCAATGCGTTGTTTTCGAAGCTGCGCACGGCTTCGGCGGTGGCGGTGCGGCAGAGATCGTCCGCCGCCGGCTCGGTTGCCGCAATGCGCGTGATCGTCACCGGATTGGGCGCATAGACAGGGCTTGGATCGAGCGGATGCGGGCAGTTGGAAAAGCCGACCAGCATGTCCATCTCGGCGCGAAGATCGACATAATCGCCATCTTCCACCAGTTCCGGCTTCCAGACGAACCGCCCGTCGTCATCGACGCGAACCGGCGCAAACAGCGCGAGCGCTGCGGGAATGTCGCGGCGGTCGAGACCGAGTTTCGTGGTCAGCTTGACGAGATTGTCACGCGTGTTGCGGATCTCGGCGCCGTTTGCGCCGGCATATTTCCGCGCATTGGAGGACGCCGTCGATCCGCCCATCAGGCAATCATGCGCAGCACAGGAATCCTCGGTGATCGAAAACATCACCGTGCCCATATCCGAAAGAATGACACGGCCTTTGCCGAGGCCCGTGGTCCACTGAACCTTCACGGTATCCGGCAGGTTCAGCCTCTCGCTGGGCTCGTCGGCCTTCCAGGCGACAAGCGTTATGGTCGAAAAACCGTGATCGAGGCTCACGCGCAGGATCTCGTTTTTGCGGACCCGGGTCGCCCAATACCAGCCGCCGGGAACGGTTTCCCGGTGCAGAACCTGATCGGCGACAAGCTCAGGGGCGGGTTTGGCGCTCTTTCCGGGCAGGGCCTTGGGAGCAAATTCAAGCCCTTTGCGCTGATGCTCTTCATAGCGGGCGCGATTGGCGGCGATTTCTTCGGGCGAACGTCGGATATGCACCGTTCTTCTCCTTAACATAAATCCGGGTCGTCCCGGCTAGAGACCTTTGGGCGCCGGGCCGTCCCGGTCTGGTCGGATGAGAGAGGCCTGGCCGGCGCGGCGCGGCGGCCAGATGGGAATGTCGCGGGTAATCGTCGCGCCGTAGCGCAGTTTTTCCTCGGGACGGTCGCGCGGACGCTCGAATGCGACGACGCGACTGGCGAGCGTGAAGGCTTCGCGCATGTCATGGGTGACCATGACCACCGTCATCGGGTTCTCGTGCCAGAGACGTTTCATCAGCACATGGATTTCGGCGCGAATGCCGGGATCGAGCGCCCCGAATGGTTCGTCGAGGAGAAGCACTTTCGGCTTCATCAGCAGCGCCTGCGCCAGCGCCAATCGCTGCTGCATGCCGCCGGACAGCTGCGCCGGATATTTGTCCTCGGAACGGGACAGTCCGACTTGCGCCAGCATCTCCCGCGCATCCTCGATCGCCGCCTTGCGTTCGGCGCCGAACAGACGCGCGAGGCGAGGGGAGCGGGTCAATTCCCGGCCAAGCAGCACATTGCCGAGCACGGTCAGATGGGGAAACACCGAATAACGCTGGAACACCACGCCGCGATCGGGCCCGGGTTCAGGCGGCAAGGGCGCGCCATCGATCAGGATTTGACCGCGCGTCGGCCGCTCCTGTCCGAGCAGCATGCGCAGAAAGGTGGTCTTGCCGCAGCCGGAGGGACCGACGAGAGCCACGAAAGCCCGGTCTTCGATATCGATCGATACGCTTTCGAGCACGATCTGGTCGCCATATTCCTTCCATACATTGTCGATTTTCAGCGCGCTCATGCCTGCTTCTCCAGTTCTGACCAGGGAAAGAGGCGGATGCGCAGCCGATCCAGCAGCCAGTCGGCGGCGACTGCGAGCAGCGTGATCCAGACGACATAGGGGAAGATCACGTCCATCGCGAGATAGCGGCGGACGAGGAAGATCCGGTAGCCGAGACCGGCATCGGCGGAAATCGCTTCGGCAGCGATCAGAAACAGCCAGGCCGGGCCGAGCTGCAGCCGGAGCGTGGTGATCAGGCGCGGCAATATCTGCGGCAGCACCACGCGCAGCCCGATCTGCCAGGACGATCCGCCCAGCGTTTCAGCCTTGATGATCTGTTCGCGCGGCAGGTTGACAGCTGTCAAAGCGAGGTCGCGGATCATGATCGGCGCAACGCCGATGACGATCAGCGCGATCTTCGACGTCTCGCCAAGGCCCGCGATGATGAACAGAATCGGCAGCAAAGCCAAGGGCGGAGCCATCGACACCGTGGCCACGAAAAGCGACAGTGCCGAACGCATATAGGGCAGCATGCCGATCAACATGCCCAGGATAAGAGCGATCAGCGTGGCGATCCCGAGGCCCGAAACCAGTCGGATCAGGCTTGCCATTGTGTCGACCCAAAGCAGATAATCCCCGGTGCGGACATCCGCCGTAAACGCGAAACGATCGATCGCGGTGGCGAAACCTGCAAGTCCCGGCAGCAGCTTGTCATTGGGGTTTTCGGCGAGACGGGCCGCCGAACCGATCGCATAGGCGATGAGGACCAGCACGAAAGGCGCAAGCATCAGGGCCAGTCGCGCGCCTTTGCTGGGATGAGTGTTGATCCACCGCATCATGGGCTCCGGTCGAACGTGGAAAGGCGGCGGGCTCGAAGGCCCGCCGATGACGGGTGATCAGAGAGTTCCCTTTTCCGCCGCATCCATGAAGCTGGTGGTGAAGCGGAACTTGATATTGCCCTTGTCGCCGAGAACGGAGCCGTCGGGCATTTCAATGCCGATGACGTCGGCGGAAGGCGCGCCGCTGCCGAGCAGACCCTTTTCGAACAGGAAGTTCCGCACCAGATTCATCGTCTTCGGCAGATCGGGCGAAGCGGTGAACGCCACGGCGTCGGCGGGCTTGTCGAACAGTTTGGTCGCCGCCATCTGCGCCTCGAAGCCCTTGAGATCCGTGCCCGACGCCTTACCCATTTCCTCGCGCGCGGCTTTGCCTTCGGCGCTATCGGCAGTCATGACCGTCATCGTGTCATACCAGATGCCGGCCAGCGCCTTGCCGAAATCGGGATTGTCCTTCAGCACATCTGAATTGGCCACCATGAGATCCATGATTTCGCCGGGGATCTTGGAGCTGTCGAACACCGATTTTGCGGTCGGATCTTCGAGAATCGAAGCGACCAGCGGGTTCCAGGTCACGACTGCGGTTACATCCGCCGTCTTGTAAGCTGCAACCATGTCGGCGTCCGACGTGTTGACGACCTTCACATCGCGTTCGGAGGAGCCGATGCTTTCGAGACCGCGCGCCAGGAGATAATGCGACACCGAGAATTCCACCAGATTGACGTTCTGGCCCTTGATGTCTTCGAGTTTGTCCTTGCCCTTCAGAATGATCGCGTCATTGCCGTTGGAAAAGTCGCCGACGATCACGGCGGTCGTGTCGACGCCGCCCGCTGCCGGGATCGACAGGCCGTCCATATTGGTCAGCGTCACCGCGTCGAAAGCGCCGGCGGTGTATTGGTTCATCGATTCGACATAGTCGTTGAACTGGGTGACTTCGATCTTGATGCCATATTTGTCCGCCCATTTCTGGACGATTCCATGATCCTTGGCGTAGCCCCAGGGCATCCAGCCGACATAGATCGACCAGGCGACCTTGAAGTCCTTCTTCGGCTCGGCCATCGCGCCGCTCAAACCACCCCAGGTGATGAGAGCAGTCGCTGCGGCGGTTGCGAGTATTTTGCTGATTGTCTTCACGTGCATTCCCCTTCTTGTCTTGAAAGGGATCGGCATAGACCAACGCCGCCAATCCCTTGGCTAACGAGGTCTCCCGGGCTTTTGTCCCGCCGTGCACCCGGCGGGATGTCTCCCCCGCCGGTGGCTGCTCTCGGACCAGTCGCGCATTCTGCGCCGGAACCCTAGCGGCCAACTCAGCTATAGCGATGCAAGCGGCGGGCCAGTTTGCGATTGTCGAGGAAATCAACGTCTGAGACGGCGTGCTTTGCAGGCAAACGCCCATTCTGCCTATGCGATAGGCAACACAGGCGCAAATGGAGGGCGTTTGCCTGTCCACGGCGACTCCGCGTCTGTCTTCCCGGAACCGACCGGCCCTCACAATTCCGCAAAGCCGCCGCGATTCGCGGACAATTCCGGCTCAACACCGCCACCTTCCCCGTCTCTTCTCAGGAAAAACAACGAAGGGACAACAGCCATGCGCATCACACTCGTCAATGCGGCCCATCCATCGATCGGCAGCCGAATTCCGAATGATCACCTGCCACCGCTCGGCCTGCTCTCGATCGGCGGGCCGCTGATCGATGCCGGCCATGATGTGCGACTGGTGGATGGCGATCTCAAAAACCTCTCAGTCGACGCTCTTGTCGCCGAAACGCTCCGGCATCAGCCGGACGCGGTCCTGTTCGGTCATTCCGGCTCCACCTCCGGACATCCGGTCATCCGGCTCGCTGCGCAGCGGATCGTGGCGCTCAGACCCGAGATCACCATCGTCTATGGCGGCGTCTTTCCCACCTATCACTGGCGGGAAATCCTGACGGAAGAGCCCTATGTCACGGCCATCGTGCGCGGCGAAGGCGAGGAGACGGCTCCGAAACTGATCAAAGCTTTGGCAGAGGGCGCCGATCTCTCTGCCATTCCCGGCATCGCCTATCGCGCTGGGAACCGTATTGTCTCTACTCGTCCCTCAGCCGCCATCGCCGATCTCGACGCGCACCGAATAGGCTGGGAACTGATCGACCACGCCGATTACAGCTATTGGGGCGGCAAACGGGCCGTGGTGGTGCAGTTTTCGCGCGGTTGCCCGCATCTCTGCAATTATTGCGGCCAGAGGGGCTTCTGGACCCGTTGGCGGCATCGCGACCCGGTGCTGTTCGCCAAGGAGATCGCGCGCCTTCATCGAGAGGAGGGCGTCGAGGTCTTCAATTTCGCCGACGAGAACCCGACTTCGTCGCGCAAGGCCTGGCAGGCCTTCCTCGAGGCGCTGATTACGGAAGACGTGAAGGTGCTGCTGGTCGGCTCGACCCGCGCCGACGATATCGTCCGCGACGCCGATATCCTGCATCTCTACAAGAAGGCCGGGGTCATCCGCTGGCTGCTCGGCATGGAGAATATCGACGAATCGACGCTCGATCTCATCAAGAAGGGTGGCTCCACAGCGAAGGACCGCAAGGCGATCGAGCTGCTCCGGGCGCATGGGATCATTTCCATGGCCACCTGGGTCGCCGGCTTCAAGCAGGAGCGCGACGCCGATCTCTGGCGGCTGTTCCGGGTGCTCTTGGCTTACGATCCGGACCAGATCCAGGCGCTCTATGTGACGCCGCATCGCTGGACGCCCTATTTCCGCATCGCCGCCGACCGCAAGGTGATCCAGCTCGATCAGCGCCGCTGGGACTACAAGCATCAGGTGCTGGAAGCCGGCCTTCCCTCCTGGCGGCTGACGCTGTGGATGAAGACGATCGAGGTGATGATGCAGGCGCGGCCCAAGGCGCTCGCGCGCATCCTGTTTCATCCGGACAAGGATGTCCGCCACGCCATGCGCTGGTACACCAGGATGGGCCGGCGCGTGTGGTTCTTCGAATGGAAGAATTACCTGTTCCGCGACAAGCGCATCAAGGATGGTCCGCGGCTCGACGCCTTCTGGGGCGAGCCGCAGGATGCGGAAGAGGAATCCATGCTTCCGCCTCCAAGGTCGCCGCGCGCCGCCGGGGAGCGACGCGCCGCAGCGGGTTGATTATTCTTCCTCGGCGACCGGGGCCTGATCACGCTGGCTGATGATCTCGCGCTTGCCGACATGGTTGGCGGCGCCCACCAGACCTTCCTTCTCCATCCGCTCGACCAGCGAGGCGGCGCGGTTATAGCCGATGCCGAGACGGCGCTGGATATAGGAGGTCGAGCATTTCTTGTCGCGCAACACCACCTTGACGGCCTTGTCGTAGAGATCGCCGTCATCGCCGCCCATGTCCGTCTTGTCGAACACGGCCTGGTCCTGCTCGGACTCGCCGTCTTCCTCTTCATCCGTCGTGACGGTGTCGAGATAGTCAGGCTTGCCCTGGCATTTCAGATGCGACACGACCTTCTCGACTTCCTCGTCGGAGACGAAGGGGCCGTGCACGCGGACGATGCGGCCGCCGCCGGCCATATGCAGCATGTCACCCTGGCCGAGAAGCTGTTCAGCGCCCTGCTCGCCGAGAATGGTGCGGCTGTCGATCTTCGACGTCACCTGGAAGGAGATGCGAGTCGGGAAGTTGGCCTTGATCGTGCCGGTGATGACATCGACCGAGGGACGCTGCGTCGCCATGATCAGATGGATGCCGGCGGCGCGGGCCATCTGGGCGAGACGCTGGATCGCGCCTTCGATCTCCTTGCCGGCGACCATCATCAGATCGGCCATTTCATCGACGATCACCACGATATAGGGCATGGGCGACAGGTCCATGTCGCGCGTCTCGTGGATCGCCTCGCCGGTGCCTTTCTCGAAGCCTGTTTGCACGGTGTGCGACACGGTCTCGCCGGTAGCGCGGGCCTGGGCGGCGCGGGCGTTGTAGCCGTCGATATTGCGCACGCCAAGGCGCGACATTTTCCGGTAGCGCTCCTCCATCTCGCGCACCGCCCATTTCAGCGCAAGGACGGCCTTTTTGGGGTCGGTCACGACGGGGGTGAGCAGATGCGGGATGCCGTCATAAACCGAGAGTTCCAGCATCTTCGGATCGACCATGATCAGGCGGCATTCTTCCGGCTTGAGCCGATAGATGAGCGACAGGATCATGGTGTTGATCGCCACCGATTTGCCGGAACCGGTGGTGCCGGCGACCAAAAGATGCGGCATCTTGGCGAGTTCGGCGATGACGGGCTCGCCGCCGATCGTCTTGCCGAGGCAGAGCGGCAGCTTGAAGCCGGTCTTGGAGAAATCCTGGCTGTCAATCAGCTCGGAGAAATAGACCGTTTCGCGGGTGGCGTTCGGCAATTCGATGCCGATGACATTGCGGCCGGGCACCACGGCGACGCGGGCCGACAGAGCCGACATCGAGCGGGCGATATCATCGGCCAGACCGATGACGCGCGAGGATTTCACACCCGGGGCGGGTTCGAATTCATAGAGCGTAACCACAGGACCAGGGCGGACATGGATGATCTCGCCGCGGATACCGAAATCTTCCAGCACGCTTTCCAGAAGCCCGGCATTGCGCTCGAGTTGCTCCTGGGACATCACGAAACCCTGCTGTTCCGGCGGATCCTGCAGCAATTCGCGCGGCGGGAACTCGTAGGACCCGTCGGCGGCGCGGCTGAAGCCGATCGCCTCGATCGAAAAGGGCATGGCGACCGGAATTCCGCCGGAGGGGCGCACCGGGCTCAGCGCCTTTTGCGGCACGGCCGCGCGCGGCGGCGCCGGCGGCTCGGTCATGTCCTCGACGATCACAGGCGCGGGGGCGATGGCGACAGAAGCCGGAGAAATCAGCTGCGCAGCCACGATCGGCGCTTGGACAAGGCTCGGGGCGACAACAGGCGCAGCCGAACGCGCGCCGCGCGCCCAGGGGAAGGCCATCTTGGGAACAGCCTCAACAGCAGGAGCCTCCGTCGTCTCGACCGGCTTCAGAGCAAGACCCGAAGCGGCGAGCGGATCGACGGCATTCTGCGGCGCGGACACCGCCGCACCCGGCGACGCGCTATCTGCGGGCCGCATTGACAGAGCTGGCTGCATCGGCGCGACCCGCGCTTGCGGCGCGGCAGCTTGCTGAACGACTGGCTCGATCTTGAGTGGCTGCCGCTGGACGGGCGCTGGCGGCTTGGTGATCGGTCGAAGCTCGGCATAGATTACCGGCGGCGGCGCCACCGCATCCTCGTCCTGCTCCAGCGCTTCCCAGAAAGCAAAGTCCGAAAGATGCGACATCGCCGTCAGTGGACCGGATGCGACGACCGGCGCCGGCGCGGCTGGAACCTGTTCGACAGGCGTAATCTTGAGCGGCGTCGCAGTCGGGCGGATCTCGATCTTGGGCTCGGCGCCGTAAGACGGCGCATCCATTCGCCCGGTAAGCAACATCGCGGTCTGGAAGTCGGCGTCGCCACGTTGTTCGGCCGACGTCAGCTTGATGGTCGGTGCCTGGGCCGCGCGCAGGACCGGCTCGGGCTTCGACGCCGGCGGCACGGGAGCTTCGATTTTGGGAGCCTGAGCCTGGGCCTGAACCTGTGCCTGACGCTCTGCGGCCGCGGCGCGAGCGGCGCGGATCTGCGGCGCAAGCAGCGGCGGACGGGACGGCGACGGCGCGGGAGCCGGCGCCTTGGCAGTCATAGCCTCAGGCGCGACGACAGGCTGCGCCGGTTCAGACAGCACGCGCGGCGCGGCGGGCGCGACCATGCCGCCGGCCGAGGATTCGATCGCCTTGGCGGCTTCGGCGTCGAGCGAGCCGGAATCGGTGGTCAGAAACACCCGCTCGGGGGTGCGGGTGAAGCGGACATTGGGCGCGAGGAAGAAATGATTCTCCCAGTCGGTCGCCCCCTGGCTCTGCCGCATCTTGCTGGCCATCTCGCGAAGTTTTTCAAGACTGCCGGCGCCGGAGGTTGAAGATTGCAGGCCGTCCGGCGCGGCTCCCTGCTCAAGATCAGCGATTTGGGCAGGGGTAAGATTGGTTCTCGGCAGACGCATGAACTTCGATCACTCATTGAAGGAATTTGAACACCATCATTGATAGGAAATGAAGGTTAAAATTCCATTTCGGAGGCTCATGCCGGCGGTCTCAAGACGGCGCGTCGACAGGGGGCCAAACAGTTGATAATCCCGTGCGTCGCGAGACGCACCCACGCGTAGCCTCAGTTCATGCATCTGATTTTCAACGACAATTTCCATGCGTGAAGATGGTCGAAAATTTTGGAGCGAATTTTTGAGACGTGGCGCGCATGTTTCGGCTTTTGGCTCACGCGCCCATGGCAATGGTTAACGGGCGGTCGAGGCGATTGCAGCTCTTTCACCCGAGATCAACCGCGCAATCGGCCCATGCTGCTCTGCGACCCTGGCCTTCAGCACAGCGAGGGGTTGCGGCTCGTCCTTCACGAATTCAATGAACATCATGTTGAGGTTGTTGAACAGCACTTCCCCGACCGCGCGGGCCGACACCGCGGCGCCCACCAGACGCCGCGCCTGCAGCGTCTCGATCAATCGCACCATCTGGGCGGACAGGCGCTGGTCGAGTTCGGTGTAGGCTTTCGACAGCGGCGTATCCGGCTGCTGGATGGAGATCGCCATGGCCGCCCGCCACATTTCCTTGGAGAGATAAAACAGCGAGTGGTCGAAATACTGATCGACCAGGCGATTGACCGCCTTTTCGACATCGGCGGGGGGATCGGCGACGATCGCCTCGCCGGCGTCCAGCACCTCCGTCACCTCCATATTGACGGTCGCCATGAGAATGTCGCCCTTGTTCTCGTAATAATTGTAGAGCGTGCCGACCGAAACCTCCGCCATATCGGCGATATGCTCCATGCGGGCGTGGTCATAGCCCTGCTCGCGAAACAGCCGGGTCGCCGCCTCGAGAATTCGCTTTTCCTTATCGGCTTTCTTCCTCTCCCTCAGACTCGTCATTCTTCTCCCGCACGGCCTCCTGAACCGGTTCATTTTCTATGTTGACTTAAAAAATGAATTCGTTCAATTTTTTTCTCAAGGCGCCGCGACGAGCGCCAGACTGATCGAAACCATTCGTTCAACCAGAGGGAAAATCATGAAAAGCCAAGTCACGGGCGCGCGCGTCCGCAGCATGCTCATGTCAACCGCCGCCATTATGCTCGGCCTGTCGGCCACGGCGCGTGCGCAGGAAGAACTGAACGCACTGGTCTGGTGCGACCACACCGATCCGGCGCTGATCGAACCTTTCGAAAAGGCCAACGACGTCAAGGTCAATCTCAAGGAATATGAAGGCACCGGCGCGGGCCTTTCCATCGTCGAACAATCGCAGCCCGGCGACTGGGACGTATTCGTGGTCGACGGCGTCGACGTGCCGCGTGTCTCGGGCATGGGCATCCTCGCGGAACTGCCGAAGGACAAGCTGCCGCTCGGCGACATCTTCCCGGAAGTCCGCATGGACGAGAACAATGGCAAGGACGGCAAGATCTACGCCGTCACCGAGAAATTCGGCTACAACACCATTTCCTACGACAAGACCAAGGTCGACCCGGCCGACATGGAGGATCTCTCCAAACTCTGGTCGGAGAAATACAAGGGCCGCATCGCCGTTTACGACTATTATCTCCCGCTGATCGGCATCACCGCCATCGAGATCGGCAAGAAGACGGCCGGCCTCGCCGAAGCCGATCTCCCGGCCATCAAGGACCGCCTCATCGCGCTCAAGAAGAACGCACGCCAGGTCTCCGACGTCGTCTCCTCGCAGACCGCGCTGGTGTCGGGCGAAGTCGACATCATCCTCGGCGGCGGCGAATGGGTGACGGCCGGCCTGACGGCGGAAAAGCCCAATCTCGACTGGACCGTGCCGAAGCAGGGCGCGGTGCGCTGGTCGCAGTCGATCGGCGTCTTCAAGGATTCGACCAAGCAGGATCTGGCGCTGAAATTCGTGCAATATATCCTGAGCCCCGAGGGTCAGGCGCGGCTTGCGACCTCCTCCTGCTATTGGGCGATGCCGGCCAACCAGAAAGCTGGCGCTGTGCTGAATGATCAGCAAAAATCAGCGCTGCGCTGGGACAAGCAGGCTGGCTATCTCAAGAACACCCAGCTCTATCCGGTCGTCGACGCCGATCTCGACGGCAAGATGCAGGATATCTGGACGGAAATGCTGCAGAACTGACGTTTCGACGTTGTCCTTCATCGTTCGCGCCGGTTCCGGCGCGGACGATCGATCCCTGTGCGAACGCCTCCCAAAGAGTGACGTCCCATGTCATCCACCGCATTCGAACGCGCCGAACGCCGACGAGGCTGGGCCTTCACCTTGCCCGCGCTCGGCTTCACAGCGCTGTTCTTCGTGATCCCCTTCCTGTTCATGGCGGTGATCAGCCTCTGGACCCGGCAGGGCCGTGAGATCGGTCCGCCCTGGACAAGCGTCAACTACATGGCGTTCCTCACCAAGGAGCCGATGTACAAGGCGCTCTTCGTGTCGCTCGAGATCACCGCGACGGTGACGATCATCTCGATCCTGATCGCTTATCCGCTGGCCTTCATCATCGCCGAGATCGTTCCCGCCCGGTTTCGACGCCTGGCGCTCATCCTCGCGGTCCTGCCCTTCTGGACCTCCTATGTCGTCCGCTCTTATTCCTGGCTGCTGGTTCTGTCCAAAGGTGGCGTGGTCAATGATGCGCTGATGACGCTCGGCCTGGTTTCCGAGCCGCTGCAACTCTCGGCCAACAGGTCCGGCACGGTGATCGGCTTCGTGCATTTCTTCGTCATGCTGCTGACGCTGACGATCTATGCCAATCTCATTCAGCTTTCGCCGAACTACCGCCGCGCCGCCGCCGATCTCGGCGCCAACGCGTTCCAGACCTTCTGGCATGTGATCCTGCCGCTGACGCTGCCGGGCGTCATGGTCGGCGCTTTCCTGAGCTTCGTGCTCTGCATCGGCGATTACATCACGCCGCAGATCCTCGGCGGCAACAATGAATTGACGCTGCCGCAGATCATCATGATGCAGTTGGGACGCCGGGCGGATTTCCCGCTCGCCGCCGCGCTGTCGATCGTGCTGATGGCTGTCGTCGTCGTCGCCTATCTCGCGGCCGCCCGCTGGCTGAAGATGGAGAGAAACTGATGCGCCGCCTCACGCTTCTTCTCTCCGCGCTTTATATAGTCGCCGTCTACATCTTCATCTTCCTGCCTGTCGCGGTGCTGGTGATCTTTTCCTTCCAGGATGGGTCGCTGCCGGTGCCGCCGCTGCACGGTCTGACGTTGCGCTGGTACGGAGAAGTGCTGAGCGATCGGGGCCTGATGGACGCGCTGTTCAATTCGCTGATCGTCGCAGTCGTCTCCTCGCTCGTGTCCTGCCTTCTCGGCTTTCTCGCAGCTTACGGTCTGGCAAGACACACACTGCCCGCTTCGGCGCTGATGCGCGGGCTGCTGGCGGCGCCGATGTCGGTGTCGACGCTGATCATCGGCTTGGGATTGCTGGCGCTGTTCAACCGCCTCGGCGTGCCGCTGTCGCTGTTCACAATCGGCGTCGGCCATGTCGTGATCAACATGCCGCTCTGCTTTGCGATCATCTACGCCTCGATAGGCGGCCATCAGGTCAATATCGAACGCGCAGCCCGCGATCTCGGAGCACGGGAATGGCAGGTGGTGGCGCTGGTGACGGCGCCGATGCTTGCGCCGTCGATTCTCGCCAGCTTCTTCCTGTCGGTCACCTTCAGCTGGGATGAGTTCATCATCGCCTTCCTGCTCTCGCGCTTCGACGTCACCCTTCCCGTCGAAATCTGGAGCATGCTGCGCTCCGGCCTCAATCCTAAGACAAACGCCATCGGCAGCCTCGTCTTCCTCGTGTCGATCGCGCTGTTGTTCCTCGCCGAGTTCACGGTGTTCAGAAAAGCAAGGACCCGCCCATGACAGCCGACCTGTCGATCCGCAACGCCACCCGCGTCTTCGGCCAGTTCACCGCGCTGGACCATGTGTCGCTGGAGATCGAGGCAGGCGAATTCATCGTTCTGCTCGGCCCCTCCGGCTGCGGCAAGACCACGCTTCTCTCCATTCTCGGCGGCTTTCTCGAACCGAGCGAAGGCGAGATCCATATCGGCGGCCGTGACATGACGCATGTGGCGCCGTCCAAGCGGCCGACCACCACCGTCTTCCAGGACTACGCGCTGTTTCCGCATATGACGCTGCTCGCCAATGTCGGCTTCGGCCTGCGCATGCGCGGGCAGGAGCGCACCGTTCGCGACGCCAAAGCGCTGGATTTCCTGGATCTCGTTGGATTGAAGACATCCGCTTTTAAGAAGCCGCATGAGTTGTCCGGCGGCCAGCGCCAGCGCGTGGCGCTCGCCCGCGCACTCGCCGTCGATCCCGACGTCATGTTGCTCGACGAACCGCTCGGCGCACTCGATCTCAAGCTTCGCCGGCAGATGCAGGACGAGTTGAAGGCGATCCAGAAGCGCGTCGGCACGACCTTCGTGCATGTCACCCACGACCAGGAAGAGGCGATGGCCATCGCCGACCGGATCGTGGTGATGAACAAGGGTCGGATCGAGGATTTCGGCGCGCCCTCGCGCATCTATCGAAAGCCCAGGTCGCTCTTCGCCGCCGGCTTCATGGGCGAGGCCAACATAATCCCGGCCCGTATCGCCGCGCTCGACGCGACCGAGATGGCGATGGAGACCGCAGTAGGCCGGCTTGTTCTGCCGCGCGACGCCTTAACATCAGGCGAACCCGTCGCGGGACAGAATGCAACGGTGGTGATCCGGCCGGAGCATTTCCGCGGCGAAGGGCAGGGTCCCTCGGTCGATCTCGGCGAAGCCTTGGTGGAAGACGCAGCCTTCTTCGGAACGCATCAGCGCTGCCATTTGCGCTCGACCCGCTCAGCCGATACGGTCCTCGTTGCGCATCTGCCGCAATCGGCGGAGCCGAAGCGCGGCGACAGGCTGATGCTGGCGGCGCCTGCCGAGACGATCGTCGTGCTTCCTGCCGAATGAGGACCGACATGAAGAGAGTGAAGCCCGAAGACTGGTATGCGACCCGCAGGCTCGCCGACGGCGTGACCGCCATTTCCGAGCCTTTCATCCAGGAATTCTACCGTTGCAACATCTGGCATGTGCGCGGGCGGGATCGCGACATGCTGGTCGACAGCGGCATGGGCGTGGTGTCGCTCCGGGAATGGGCGCCATTGGTGACCGAGCGCGACCTGATTGCGGTGGCGAGCCACACGCATTTCGACCATATCGGCTGCCACCACGAATTCGAATGCCGCGCGGTGCATGCTGCGGAGGCGGATCTGCTCGCCAACCCGACCCGCGCCAACACGCTCGCCGATCCCTATGTGACCGACGAGATCTTCGACGCCCTGCCGCCAGAGCCCTATTGCTCGAAATGCTACGGAGTCAAGGCGGCGCCTGCGACCCGCATCCTCGAAGACGGCGACGTCATCGATCTCGGCGATCGGCACTTCGAGGTGATCCATACGCCAGGCCATTCCCCGGGCGGGATAGCTCTCTATGAGAAGGCGACGGAGATGTTGTTTTCAGGCGACATCGTCTATGACGGGCCGCTGATCGAGGACACCTATCACGCCAATCCCGACCATTACATCGCCTCGATGAAACGACTGCATGACCTGCCGGTTCGGCTCGTGCATGGCGGGCATTTCCCCAGTTTCGACGGCGCGCGGCTCAAGACGCTGATCCGCGATTGGCTGGATGGCAAAGGGCTGACACCCTAATCCTCGGCTCCGTCCGCCACGTAGAAACGACAAACTGCGGCCGCGCGGCGGAGAATGAAATTAATGGATATAAAGATCGCCGTGATAGGCGCGGGCCTTGCTGGTCTCACTCTGGCCAGCCGGCTTCGGAGCGTCGCAGACGTCACGCTATTCGAGAAGAGCAGGGGCCTCGGCGGCCGTATGGCCGAACGGCGCCGCGGCGACCATCGCTTCGATCACGGCGCGCAATATTTCACCGCGCGCGATCCCGCCTTCCTGTCGTTGACCGACGAGATGACGCGCCTGGGCGCGACTGCGATGTGGCCCGTCACGATCGACGATCGCCGGCCGGGCGCGCCCGTTTCGTCCGAAGCGCGCTATGTCGGGACGCCCGGCATGAACGGAATGGCCCGCAGGCTCGGCCGGGATTTGAACATCACGTTCGAGACGGAGATCTCGGCGATACAACCAGACGATCGGCGCTGGCTGCTGGTCGACAAGGCTGGCGCCGCGCTCGGCGTCTTCGACTGGGTGATCTCGACCGCGCCCGCACCGCAGACCGCCCGGTTGATGCCATCGGAATTTTCCGCCGGCGCCCGACTCGCTCAGGTCCGCATGAGCGGATGCTTCACGCTGATGATCGGCCTCGATCGCGCGCCCGAGCTGAACGCCGAGGCGATCCGCGCCCATCATCCCGTTGTCGGCTGGATCGCGCTCAACAGTTCCAAGCCCGGCCGCGACGGTCCGCCCTGCCTCGTCGTCCATAGCCGCAATGACTGGGCCGACACGCATATGGAAAACGACCGCGATTGGATCGAGAAAGAACTCCTCGCCGCAGTGGTGGAACTCACGGGAGAGGATTTTTCAAACGCCCCGCATCGAGATCTGCATCGCTGGCGCTTCGCCAATGTCGAGACGCCGCTCGGCGCGCCGTTTCTAATCGATGCCGGGCTCGGATTGGCCGCCGCGGGCGACTGGTGCCTCGGCGGTCGCGTCGAATGCGCCTTCCAGAGCGCAAGCAGCCTGTCGCAGGCGATCGCAAAACACTTGGGAGAAACATGACCATGTATGGCGAGAAGCGGCTGACGCAGGCGCTCACCTATAGCGGCGGGATTCCCTTTGTCGGGCTCGCTGTCATGGCGGCGGCGGGTTTCGAGAAGGATTGGGCTGTCAACGCCTTCATCGCCTATGGCGCAGTCATAGCCGGCTTCATGGGCGGGACGATCTGGTCGCAGGCGCAAATGACGGATGTGGAGACGCGAAAGCTGCTGGCGCTCAGCAATGTCGCAGCGCTCGTCGCCTGGGCTGCGCTCATCGTGCCGGGGCCGCTCGGGTTCGGCCTGGCCCTGCAAGCCGGAGCCTTCGCGCTGCTGCTCGGTCTGGACTGGCGGATCCGGAAGGCCTCAGCCCAGCCGGAGTGGTATTTCATGCTTCGCCGCAATATCAGCGCCATCGTCATCGCCTCTTACGGACTGATGGCGCTGGTGGCCTGAACGAAACCGGCCGCCCGAGGGCGGCCGGCGCATTCGTCTGTGGTCACCGCGCCTTGCGCTGCCGATCGGCCGGCTCGATCAGTTTGTTGAAATAGAGCGCGATCAACGTGCAGAGGGCGCCCGACAGCAGATAGTAGCCCACGAATTCCAATCCATAATTGGCTGCGAGGCTGAGGGCCACGAGCGGTGCGAAACCTGCCCCGACCAGCCAGGCGAGGTCGGAGGTGAAGGCTGCGCCGGTATAGCGGTAACCGCGCGAGAAGCGCGACGACACCGACCCCGTCGACTGTCCGAACGACAGGCCGAGCACGCCGAAGCCGATGATGACGAAGGCGTCATGGCCGGCTGAACCGCTGCCGAGCAGCTTGGGGCCGAGGAACGAAAAGGCGGCGATGATCACGGCGGCGATGCCGAGCTGGCTGCGGCGGCCGATCTGGTCGGCCAACAGGCCGGAGGCGATGACGGTGAGCACGCCGACGGCGGCGCCGATCACCTGCACCCAGAGAAAATCGGAAATCGACTGTTCGCCATAGAGATTCATCCAGCTGAGCGGGAAGATCGTCACGAGATGGAACATCGCGAAGCTCGCCAGCGGGACGAAGGCGCCGATCAGGATGTCGCGGCCATGCAGACGCAGCACGTCCTTGATGGGCGCCGCGCTCAATTCGTTCTCTTCGAGCAGATCGCCGAATTCCTGCGTCATGACGATCCGGAGACGTGCGAACAGCGCCACAACGTTGATGGCGAAAGCCACGAAGAACGGGTAGCGCCAGCCCCAGCTCAGGAAATCCGCCGAGGCGAGATTGGCGACGAAAAAGCCGAACAGCGCGCTCGCCAGCGCAAACCCGATCGGGGCGCCGAGCTGCGGCACCATCGCGTACCAGCCGCGCTTGTTCTCCGGCGCATTGAGCGCGAGCAGCGAGGCCAGACCGTCCCAAGCGCCGCCGAGCGCGAAGCCCTGACCCAGCCGGAACAGCGCAAGCAGATAGATCGACGCGACGCCGATCGATTCATAGCCGGGAAGGAAGGCGATGGATGCCGTCGAGCCGCCGAGGATGAAGAGTGCGATCGTCAATTTGGTGCCCCGTCCATAGCGACGGTCGATCGCCTGGAAGATCACCGAGCCGACGGGACGGGCGATGAAGGCGAGCGAGAAGATCGCGAAAGAATAGAGCGTGCCCGTGAGCCGGTCGGGCGCGAAGGGAAAGAACACCTGCGGGAAGACCAGCACCGATGCTAGACCATAGACGAAGAAATCGAAGAATTCGGACATGCGCCCGAGAATCACGCCCAGTGCGATACTCCCGGGCGACACCGGCTTGTCGTCATGGATGTGCCGGGCGTCGCGTTCGAGCGCCGATGACGAGGGACCGTCATAATGGGTTGCTGTGTTCATTTTTCTCTCCTCCTACGCTCCTGTGACAAAGCGTCCCGAGATGATCATGATCAAGTTCACAGCGATATCAAGGCCCAAAAGTTCAAAAAGTTCACTTGCGATTGCATTAGCGGGTGAAAAGATGCGCCGTTCCAGCGCCATCTATCTCACGGGAATGGCGGCGCTTTTCCCTCATCGTTTGACGATTGTCATCCGGGTTTCAAAAATACAGCTTCGGCGCCCCCCGATGGGCCATCTCGCGCAATGTTAGAATATTGCAGTTTGCCGCAGCGCGATATTTCTTCCGCAATGCGACAAGACACCGCATTTTGTTAACGTCTCGTGTGGTTTAGGCGCGGCTTGACATAAATCAAAGAGGTTCGAGAGACGTGCAAAAACTGCTGAAGTTTTCCTGTCATCTCCTTGGTCTGACAATGCTTCTCGCTTTGGCAGGATGCGACATGGTCGTCATGTCTCCTTCGGGCGATATCGCCATGCAGCAGCGGGATCTGATCCTGGTGTCGACCGGGTTGATGCTTCTGATCATCATTCCGGTGATCATCCTGACGCTCTATTTCGCCTGGCATTATCGCCGAAGCAATGAAAAGGCCGTCTACGCCCCCGATTGGCATCACTCGATGCGGCTGGAAGTGGTGATCTGGGCCGCGCCGCTGATGATCATCATCGCGCTCGGCGCCATCACCTGGATCTCGACCCACAAGCTCGACCCCTACCGCCCCCTCGACCGCATCGACGCCAGCCGGCCGGTGCCGGCCGACGTCAAGCCCCTCGAAGTGCAGGTCGTCGCGCTGGACTGGAAATGGCTGTTCTTCTATCCGGAACAGGGCGTCGCAACCGTCAATGAAATGGCGGCCCCGATCGACCGGCCGATCACCTTCACGATCACCGGCACCTCGGTCATGAACTCCTTCTACATCCCGGCGCTCGCCGGCCAGATCTATGCGATGCCAGGAATGCAGACCAAACTGCACGCCGTCATCAACAAGGAAGGCGTTTTCGAAGGCTTCTCCGCCAATTACTCCGGCTCGGGCTTCTCGCATATGCGCTTCAAGTTCCATGCGCTCGGCCATGACGGCTTCGACCAGTGGGTCGCGACCGTCAAGTCGCGCGGAACCATGCTGAACATGGACGCCTATTTCAAACTCGAAAAGCCGAGCGAAAAGGTGCCGCCGACCTATTACGCCGGTTTCCAGCCGGATCTCTTCCACCGCATCGTCAATCTCTGCACCGCGCCCGGCTCGGTCTGCGTCGACGAAGTCATGCATATCGATCGCATGGGCGGCGGCGGCAAGGAGCCCGAAGTCTCCCGCGACCAGCTGCGCTACGACAATCGCTACACCGATTTCTATGAGAAGTTCCACTATACGCAAGGACCCCACAAGGACGCCGAAGCGCTCAACGGCCTGAACCCGACCTTTCCCGCCACCGGCAATCCGGCCAAGTCCGAGGAAGCGCCCGAGGGAACGGCAACCGGCGCACCCGAGCCGGCGCCCGCCGAAGCCGCTCCCTCCCAAGGCGCGCCAGACGGGGCCCAGCCGCAAAGCAACGATCCTGCGCCCGCGCAGATCAATCCTTGACACGGCGTCTCAGCGCCCCATTCGATGAACGGACGAGACATCCATGTTTTCCGATCCTGAATTCCTGAAACTCATCTTCGGCCGGCTGACGCTGGACGCGATCCCGTATCACGAGCCGATCCTCGTCATGACCTTCGCCGGCGTCGCCGTGGGCGGCGTCGCGCTGTTCGCCCTCCTGACCTATTTCAAGGTCTGGGGCGTGCTGTGGCGCGACTGGCTGACATCCGTCGACCACAAGAAGATCGGCATCATGTACGTGATCCTGGCGCTGGTCATGCTGCTGCGCGGATTCGCCGACGCGCTGATGATGCGCGGCCAGCAGGCCATCGCCTTCAACGGCAATGAAGGCTTCCTGCCGCCGCATCACTATGACCAAGTCTTCACCGCCCATGGCGTGATCATGATCTTCTTCATGGCCATGCCCTTTGTGACGGGTCTGATGAACCTCGTCGTGCCCTTGCAGATCGGCGCGCGCGACGTCTCCTTCCCCTTCCTCAACAACTTCTCGTTCTGGATGACGGCGGCCGGCGCGGCGATCATCATGATCTCGCTGTTCATCGGCGAATTCGCGCGCACCGGCTGGCTGGCCTATCCGCCGCTGTCGGGAGCCGATTACAGCCCGGGCGTTGGCGTCGACTATTATATCTGGGGCCTGCAGGTGGCGGGCGTCGGCACGACTCTGTCGGGCATCAACCTGATCGCCACCATCGTCAAGATGCGCGCGCCGGGCATGACCATGATGAAGATGCCCGTCTTCACCTGGACCTCGCTCTGCACCAACATCCTGATCGTCGCGACCTTCCCCATCCTGACGGCGACCCTCGCTCTGCTGTCGCTCGACCGTTACGTTGGCACGAACTTCTTCACCAACGACCTCGGCGGCAATCCGATGATGTATGTAAACCTCATCTGGATCTGGGGCCACCCGGAAGTCTACATCCTGATCCTGCCGGCCTTCGGCATCTTCTCGGAAGTCGTCTCGACCTTCTCCGGCAAGCGCCTGTTCGGCTACGCCTCGATGGTCTACGCCACCGTCGTCATCACCATCCTCAGCTATCTCGTCTGGCTGCATCACTTCTTCACCATGGGCGCCGGCGCGAGCGTGAATTCGTTCTTCGGCATCACCACGATGATCATCTCGATCCCGACGGGCGCGAAGATATTCAACTGGCTGTTCACCATGTATCGCGGCCGCATTCGCTTCGAAGTGCCGATGTACTGGACGCTCGGCTTCATGGTGACCTTCGTCATCGGCGGCATGACCGGCGTTCTGCTCGCGGTTCCTCCGGCCGACTTCGTGCTGCACAACTCGCTGTTCCTGATCGCGCACTTCCACAATGTGATCATCGGCGGCGTGGTGTTCGGCCTGCTCGCCGGCGTGAACTTCTGGTTCCCGAAAGCCTTCGGCTTCAAGCTCGATCCGTTCTGGGGCAAGCTGTCCTTCTGGTTCTGGCTCATCGGCTTCTACTTCGCCTTCATGCCGCTCTATGTGCTCGGCCTGATGGGCGTCACCCGCCGCCTCAGCCAGTTCGAGGATCCCTCATTGCAGATCTGGTTCGTGATCGCCGCCTTCGGCGCGGTGCTGATCGCCGCCGGCATCGGCTGCTTCGTGATCCAGTTGGTCGTGTCCTTCTTCAAGCGCGAAGAACTGCGCGACGTGACGGGCGATCCCTGGAACGGCCGCACGCTCGAATGGTCGACCTCGTCGCCGCCGCCGGACTACAACTTCGCCTTCACGCCGGTCGTGCATGACAGCGACGCCTGGTATGACATGAAGAGCCGCGGCTACAGCCGTCCGCTGGAAGGCTTCAAGCCGATCCACATGCCGAAGAACACCGGCACGGGCGTCATTCTCGGCGGTTTGAGCGTCGTCCTCGCCTTCGCCCTGATCTGGTACATCTGGTGGCTCGCGGCCGTGTCCTTCATCGCCATCCTCGCGGTGTCGATCGGCCACACCTTCAACTACAAGCGCGATTACTACATCCCCGCCGATGAAGTGATCGACACCGAAGCCAAGCGCACCGCGCTTCTGGCCGCCAAGGGGTAATCATGAGCGCGCATCCTCAAACCTCGACCGACAAGCCGCAGTTCTACCTCACGGAAGATCACCATCCGGAGAACAGCACCAATCTGGGCTTCTGGCTCTACCTGATGAGCGACTGCCTCATCTTCGCGATCCTGTTCGCGACCTATGCCGTGCTCGGCCGCAACTATGCGGCCGGCCCCTCTCCGGCGGATCTGTTCGACCTGCCGCTGGTGGCGATCAACACCGCCATGCTGCTGTTCTCCTCCATCACCTACGGCTTCGCCATGCTCCGGATGGAAAAGGGCGACAAGAGCGGCACGCTGCTCTGGCTCGGCATCACCGGCCTGTTCGGCGCGGCCTTCCTCGGTCTCGAACTCTATGAGTTCCACCATCTGATCCATGAGGGCGCAGGCCCGCAGCGCAGCGCCTTCCTGTCGGCCTTTTTCACCCTGGTCGGCACCCATGGTCTGCACGTGACCTTCGGCATCATCTGGCTGATCACGCTGATGGTGCAGGTGTCGATGCATGGCCTGATCCATGAGAATAAGCGTCGCCTGATGTGCCTGTCGATGTTCTGGCACTTCCTCGACGTCGTCTGGATCGGCGTCTTCTCTCTCGTTTACCTGATCGGAGTCATCGGATGAGCGCGCATTCTCACGGACATGAAGACGCCATGGAAGCCCACCATGCCTATAGCCATGGGCATGAGGCCTCGCATGGCACGTTCAAGAGCTATATGACGGGCTTCGTGCTGTCGGTCATCCTCACCGCGATCCCGTTCTATGTGGTGATGGCCGATGTGTTCGGCGACAACAAGCTCGCCGCCGGACTGGTGATCATGGGCTTCGCCGTCGTGCAGATCGTCGTCCACATGATCTACTTCCTGCATATGAACCTGAAGTCGGAAGGCGGCTGGACCTTTATGGCGCTCGTCTTCACCCTTCTGCTGGTGGTGATCGCACTGACCGGGTCGCTCTGGGTCATGCATCACCTCAACACCAATATGATGCCGATGTCGCCGGACATGATGCGTAACGTCCCATAATCGGGCCGCGACATCGGGCGTATAAGCTCAGCGAAGCCGCGGCTCACTCTTGCGCCGCGGCTTTTTGTTTGGAGAGACGACATGACCAAGCGCATTCTGCTTCTCGGCCTGCTGGGCCTCGCCTTCCTGACCTTTGTCGGCCTCGGCGTCTGGCAGATCGAACGGCTGCAATGGAAACAGGATCTCATCGCACGCGTCGACGCCCGCATCCATGCCGCCCCCGTCGCCCCGCCTGAGACGGCGACAGGCGACGACGAATATCGCCGCATCCGGATCGCCGGAACCTATATCGCCGACGCCGATACGCTGACCCAGGCGGTGACGAAACTCGGGCCCGGTTTCTGGGTGATGACGCCGATGACGAGCGAGGAGGGCCGCGTGATCCTCGTGAACCGCGGCTTCATTCCGCAGGATCTGAAAGACCAGACCGCCTACGCCGCGCCGTCGGGCGCGATCAGCGTGACCGGGCTTCTGCGGTTGACCGAGCCAAAAGGCGGCTTCCTGCGCGACAACGATCCGGCGGCCGGACGCTGGTTCTCCCGCGATGTCGCGGCAATCGCGCGCGCGCGCGGCCTGTCGTCCGCCGCGCCATTTTTCATCGATGTCGAGGCTGCCGCCAAGGGCGCGGCGAACGCCTATCCGGTGACCGGATTGACGGTCGTCGCCTTTTCCAACCACCATCTCCAATATGCTCTGACCTGGTTTGCGATGGCCGCCTTGACCATCGTCGGCGCCATTGTCGTAACCCGACGCGGGGACAGCGACGAGGGCTCCGCCTGAGCGCGACATCGTATGCCCGCGTCGTGATGATTCCATTTGCAATCTCCGCAAAAAGAGGATTGAAAGGCCGCGCACAAGGCATATTCGTCCCATGATCTCGACACCCACGCTTGGCGACCCCCAAAACGAAGACATGACCGCGGCGAAAGGCTGGAAGCCGAAACTCGACACCGCGCCGCTTTATCTTCAGGTCGTCCGCCACATCGAGGGCAAGATCAACAATGGCGACTATCCGGTCGGCTCGCTGCTGCCGACCGAAAAGGAGATGGCGGAAACGCTCGGCGTCAGCCGCCAGACCATCCGCCAGGCGATCGGCATGCTGCGCAATCAGGGTCGTCTCTCAGCCCGGAAAGGCGTGGGGACGAGGGTCGAAGCGGGGTATAATCCGGCGCGGGCCCGGTTCATCGCCCAGTCCCGTTCCGAACTGTTCGAGATCGCCGCCGAAACCGAATTCGTGATCTCGTTCAAGGAAGAAATTTCCGCACAGGGCAGGCTGGCGGTCGAGCTCGGCTGCCGCCCCGGCCGCAAATTCCTGCATATGGCCGGAATTCGCTATCCTACAAATCGCAGCAAACCATTTTCCTGGAACGAAATCTATGTCGACGCGCGGCTGTCGGCGGCGGTGAAGGATCTCGACATCGCCCGCAGCGCGATCTTTCACTACATTGAACAATATACCGGCGAGAAAATCCAGGAAATCGAGCAGGATATCAAGCCGATGGCGCTCAACAAAGAGATCGCCGCCCGGCTCGACGCCAAGGTCGGCGATCTAGCGCTGGTGGTGACCCGCCGCTATTACGGCTCCGGCCGGCGGCTCCTGGAATATGCCTTTCAGGTTCTCCCCGCCGAACGCTTCACCTATACGACCACGCTTCGCGCCGAAAACTGATCCAGTTCAGGCGATAGCGACTTTCGACTCTACGCGACGGCGCGCGGCCGCGGCATATTTTTCGGCGATCACGGCGCAGGCCATCAGCTGGATCTGGTGAAACAGCATGATCGGCAGCACGATCGAGCCGATCATCGGCCCGGCGAACAGGGCGTTGGCCATCGGCACGCCGCTCGCCAGGCTCTTCTTGGAGCCGCAGAAGACGATGACGATCTCGTCCTCGCGGTTGAAGCCCAGCGCCTTCGATCCCCAATAGGTCAGCGCCAGCACGATCGCCAGAAGCAGCACGTCGATGACGGCGACCACGGCGAGATCGCGCAGCGAAAAATCGCTCCAGACGCCTTCGATCACCGCATGGCTGAAAGCGAGATAAACGACCATCAGGATGGAGCCGCGATCGACGGGCAGAAGAAGGTTCTTCTTCGACCGCACCCAGTCGCCGACCCAGGGCTGCAGGATCTGGCCGAGCACGAAGGGAGCCAGCAATTGCAGCATGATCTTTTCTAGACCGCCCAGCGAAAAGCCGCCGCCGCCATCGCCCAGCGAAAACAGCAGATAGACCAGGAGCGGCGTCAGGAACATGCCGATGATGTTGGAGGCCGAGGCCGAGCAGACGGCTGCCGGCACATTGCCGCCCGCCATGGAGGTGAAGGCGATCGACGACTGCACCGTGGACGGCAACACACAGAGATAGAGCAGGCCGAGATAGAGCGGCTGCGGCAGCAGGCTCTCCGGCAGCAGGCCGAGCGCCAAACCCAGGAGCGGGAAAACGATGAAGGTCACCGCCAGGATCACCAGATGCAGCCGCCAATGCAGCATGCCCTTGATCACCGTTTCGCGCGACAGACGCGCGCCATGCAGGAAGAACAACAGCGCAATGGCGATGTCGGTGGCGACCCCGAACCAATCCGCAAATGCGCCGCTCGCCGGCAGCAACGAGGCGAGAATAACGGTGGCGATGAGCATCAGCGTGAAGCTGTTGGGAATATAGCAGCGCATGGCGAAATCCTTGTGATCGGGTCAATTGTCTTTCATCACATTTCGCAATACAAGAAATAACACTCATTGCGAAATACGATAACCATGCTCGACCTCTCGCAACTCCGCTCTTTCATCGCCGTCGAGGAAACAGGCAGCTTCACGATGGCCGCCGAGCGGCTGGGTCTCGGCCAATCCACAGTCAGCCAACATATCCAGAAACTCGAAACGACGGTCGGGCGAAAACTGCTGTCCCGCGACACGCATCGGGTGGGTCTGTCGAGCGATGGAGAAGCGATGATCGGCTATGCCCGCGACATGCTGGCCCTCGCCGACCGCGCCGAACGCCACTTCCGCGCCGGCGATCTGCGCGGCCGCATCCGCTTCGGCGTGTCTGAGGATCTCGTGAATAGCCAGTTGCCACTGATCCTCGAAGGCTTCGCCCGATCGCACCCGTCAGTGGATCTCGAACTGACGGTCGCGCTTTCGGGACCGCTGTTCCAGATGCAAGACAATGGCGAGATCGACCTTGTTCTCGCCAAACGACGGCTCGGGGAGACCCGCGGCGCACTCCTACATCGCGAACCGCTGGTCTGGCTGGCGCGCGATCCCGACCATGCCCTCATGCAAGTCCCTTTGCCGCTGATCGCTTTTCCCTCTCCGAGCGTCACCCGATCGATCGCGCTCGAGGCGCTGAACAAGGCCGGCGTCGCCTGGAGGATCAGCTGCACCTGCGGCAGCCTCAGCGGACTGACCGCAGCCGCCAAAGCGGGCATGGGCGTCTTCGTGCAGCCCCGCAGCCTCGCGCCTACCGGACTTCGCGAAATCCCCACTGGGCGTCTTCCCGAACTCGAAGATGTCGAATTCGTGCTCGTGGAGCGACGTGGAGCCGACAAGGCGCTGACTTCGGCGCTCAGCGAAGAGATCATGCGCAAGGCGATCAATCTGCGCGCGGCGCCCTGACGTCGCGATGCGTCCTTGCGCGCCGCTCCGCCGGAGGGCTATTTTGGCGAAAACAGGAATCGCCTCGCATGACCAGCGCCTATGACATTCTCGATCGCCTGATCGCCTTTCCCTCGGTGAGCCGCGACGGCAATATCGATCTCATTCGCTATATCGCCGATGCGCTGGCGGCGGCGGGCATTGCCTCGCGTCTTTTCCCGCATGAAAATGGCGACCGCGCCTCGCTGTTCGCAACGATTGGACCGGAAGGGCCGGGGGGCATCGTGCTCTCAGGCCATACCGACGTCGTGCCGGTCGATGGCCAGGCCTGGACGGTCGATCCCTTCCGCATGAGCCGCAAGGGCGACCGCTTCTATGGACGCGGGACCACCGACATGAAGGGCTTCATCGCCTGCGCCATGGAGGCTGCCGTCGCCGCCACAGAGCGCCGGCTGACGCGCCCTTTGCATCTCGCCTTTTCCTATGACGAAGAAATCGGCTGCGTCGGCGTCCGCCCGATGCTGGATGAATTGGCGACTGCCGGCATCGATCCGGAATGGGTGTTGATCGGCGAACCCACCGCCATGCAGGTCGCGACCGGCCATAAGGGCAAGACCGGCGTCAAGGCCTATTGCACCGGGCATTCCGCCCATTCGGCGCTCGCGCCCACCGGCCTGAACGCCATCTATATGGCGACAGAGCTTCTGGCGGAAGTCCGCGCCATCCAGGCCGACATCGAGGACTCCGGCCCTCGCGATGACGATTACACCGTGCCCTACACCACGCTGCATGCAGGCGTAATCCAGGGCGGAACCGCGCTCAACATCGTGCCCGACGCCTGCCGACTCGATTTCGAGATCCGCAATCTCGCCGGCGACGATCCCATGGCCTATATGGCCAGATTGTTCGACAAGGCCGAGCGAATCACGGCCGAGGGTCGGAAGCGGTTCCCGGAGACAGGCATTCGCCTCGACATCTTCAACACCTATCCGGGCCTGAATGTCGATCCGCATGGCAAGGCGACCGAGACGGTGAAGTCTCTGTCCGGCGGCCAGCAATTCAAGGTCTCTTTCGGCACCGAAGGGGGGTTGTTCGAACAGGCCTTCGGAGCGCCCTCGATCGTCTGCGGTCCCGGCGATATGGAGCAGGGGCACAAGCCCGACGAATTCATCGAACTCAGCCAGATGGAAGCCTGCCGGAAGATGCTCGGGAAGATCCTCGACCGACTGTCCTGACCCTTCATTACAGCGCATAGGAGGCGGGCCGCAAAGCGGCTCGTCGCCTCATGCAAATTTATTCAACCATTCGGTTGACAATTAAGCGCCCATCACGCATATTCAACCATATGGTTGAACATAATACACAACAGATGGATCAGATCTTCCACGCTTTGTCGGATGCGACGCGCCGGGGCATGCTCGCCGCGCTCGCCTCGGGCGAACGCAGCGTCGGCGATCTCGCAGCCCCGCACGACATGTCGCTCGCCGCAGCTTCCAAGCACATCAAGGTGCTGGAAAGCGCAGGCCTAATCCGCCGGGAGGTGAGGGGGCGCACGCATGTCTGCCGGCTCGATCCTGGGCCTTTGGCGCGGGCGCATGAGTGGCTGGCGATCTACCAGCGCTTCTGGACCGATCGTCTCGATATTCTCGAAAATCTGCTGCGGACAGACCGCGGCGGCGATGGAAATGCAACAAAGGGAGAGACCCGATGAATGAGCATGCCAAACTGAACGCCTATGCCGCCGTCGTCGAACAAGCGACCTTGAAACTCGAACGCCTCTTGCCCGGCCCCGCCGAGCGCGTCTGGTCCTATCTTACCGACAGCGACCTCCGCCGCCAGTGGCTGGCGTCGGGACCGATGGATCTCACGATCGATGGGCCCATCGAACTGGTCTGGCGCAATGACGAGCTGACCAGCCCTCCGGGCCAGCGTCCCGAGGGTTTCGGAGAGGAGCATCGCATGCAGAGCCGTGTGACGGAAATAGATCCGCCGCGCAAACTCGCTTTCGCCTGGGGTCCCGGCGAAGTCAGCTTCACGCTGGAGCCCAAGGGCGAGGATGTTCTGCTGACGGTGATCCACAAGCGCATCAGCGACCGCGCCAATATGGTCAAGATCGGCGCCGGCTGGCACGCCCATCTGGATATTCTCAAGGCCCGTCTGGAAGAGGCCGATCCGAAACCCTTCTGGGATGTCTGGGCGCGCCTCCGCGACGAGTACGAGACGATGATTCCGGCATGAAGCGGCAGGGGCCGGAGCTATCCGGCCCCGCAACATTTCTTGAATTTCTTGCCTGAGCCGCAAGGACAGGGATTGTTGCGGCCGGAGGCCGTGGCCGCGGGCTGCGACGCCCGGCCGACATCGCCGCGCATATAGCGCCAGCCATCCGCAAGTCTCTGGAATTCAGAGGTTTCCGTTTGCGAAAACAGCCGGCCGCCCTCGCGATAGCGCACGGTGAACCGCACGGTTCCTTTCTCATCCTCCTCGCCGCCGGCGCGGACGTCCTCGATCGTCAGGCCCAGCCATTCCGTCTTTGCGATAGACAAAGCGAGAGAGGCGCGATGGAAGGCGAGCCTCGCCTCTCCGGCGCAGGTCCGCTCGATATGGTCGAGATCGCCGCGCGTGAACGCCGTATAGCGCGACCGCATCAGGCTTTCGGCCGTCGGCGCAGGCTTGCCGGCCAGATAGGGGTCGCAACAGGAGATTTCGAACCGGCCGGAGCCGCAGGGGCAGGCGATCATGAAGGCCTCGCGCATGGATAGACCTTCCGCCCTTAGCGCCTTGCCGCGACCTTGGCCAGTCCCGATCAGTCTTGGCGCGCCGCGATGTGCTCCGCCAGATATTTGGCGTCATGCCAGACGCCCCAGATGAAGGGCGAAGCGCGGCGGGAGAGCCAGGGAAGGCCGAGGAAATAGAAGCCGGGAACGGCGGAGACGCCGCGATGATGAGAAGGGCGTCCCCGTTCGTCCATCACGTCGAGCTTCAGCCAGCCGTAATCGAGCGTATAGCCCGTCGCCCAGATGATCGAGGTGACGCCGGCTTCGGCAAGATCGAGGTCGAGGACCGGGTTTTTGACGCAATCGGGCTCCGGACCGATGATCCGGGCTTCGGGCTCTTCCGGGAAATCCAGGCCCTCCCGGGCGATATGAGCGTCGGCGGAATCGAGCACCGAAAGATAATCGGCGTCGCCCATGGCGATGTTCTTCGCGAGATCATCAGCGAAATGCAGCACGCCATTTTCATAGGACTGGGCGCGGCCGACCAAGGTGATGCCATGGGCTGCGAGGTCGCGGAAATCCACCGTATGGCCGCCGCGCGCGCCGCTGACGGCAATCGTCACATGTTCGAGCGCCGGATCATGGGCCTTGACGTCCCAGAGACCGAGAGCGCCGAGCCACCAGACGAAATCCTTGCCGCGATAGCTGCGCGGCGGCCGGTTATGCGGCCCCACCGCGAGATAGACTTTGCGACCAGCGCGGGCCAGTTCATCGGCGATCTGCACGCCCGAGGAGCCGGCGCCGATGACGATAACGCCGCCATCGGGAAGCTGTGCCGGATTCCGATAGGCGGAGGAATGGATCTGAATGACCCCGCTCGACGCCGGAATGAAGGCGGGAAACACGGGCTTCTGAAACGGGCCGGTGGCGGAGACGACATTGCGGGCCTCGAACACGCCTTGACTGGTCTCGACCGTGAAGCCGGACCCGTCGGGCTTGCGGCTGAGCGAGGTCACCTCGACGCCGCAACGCACCGGCGAGCCATTCTCCCGCGCATGGGTTTCGAGATAGCTGACGATACTGTCCTTGCCGGCGAAAGCCTCCGGGGCGATGTCGTCGAAGGTCCGAGTCGGGAAGCGGTCATGCCAGGCGGGGCCGTTGGCCACGAGCGAATCCCAGCGCTCTGAGCGCCAGCGCTCGGCGATGCGGTTGCGCTCCAGCACGAGATGGGGAATTCCCGTCTTGGACAAATGCTCGCTCATCGCAATTCCGGCCTGGCCCGCCCCGATGATGAGTGTGTCGATGGTTTCCACCGTCATGAGGCGGGCTCCTTTGCCGAAATCCTGAAAAGCCGGCCTGTCGCCGGACGAGGAAAAGGCTAACGGAGCCGACTGGTTCGGGAAATGATGATTTATCTGACATCTGATTTGGATATTTCGAATTAGCAGCAGCCCTCCAAACCCGCTGCGCATTTTCCGCGAACCTAACCAATGGAACGCTTTGCTTCGGTTTTCCTGATGCAACAGCGACGGAAAGCTTTCTTTCCTCCGCCTGAAACATCGGCTCCTATGACGCCAGCTCCGCCCTGCCGGGGAACGCCAACAGAAGAATGGAATGACCATGCCCGTCCACAAGCGCATCCGGATGTTCAACACCAAGGACACCTATCCCGAACAGAAGCTCGACAACGATCTCTGCCAGGTCGTCGTCGCCCGGGGAACCATGGTGTTCGTGCGCGGCCAGATCGGCCAGAATCTCGACACGAGCGAGAATGTCGGCATCGGCGATGTCGCCGCCCAGACCGAACAGGCGATGAAGAACATCAAGATGCTCTTGGAAGAGGCCGGCTCGGAACTCGGCCATATCTGCAAGATCACCATCTATCTGGTCGATCCCCGCTATCGCGAGACCGTCTATCGCGTCATCGGCAAATGGCTGAAGGGCGTGTTCCCCGTCTCGACAGGCGTTGTGATCTCCGCACTCGCGCGGCCGGAATGGCTGGTCGAGGTCGACGTCACCGCCGTCTTTCCGGATTGACGCCATGACCTTCTCGATCCTCGGGCGCTGCAAGACCACCGGCCAGCTTGGCATGGCCATCTCCTCCTCGTCTCCTGCGGTCGCTGCTCGCTGCGCCCATGCCCGCGCCGGGGCCGGCGTCGTCGCCAGCCAGAATATCACCGACCCCGCGCTCGGGCCAATGGGGCTCGATCTGCTTGCTTCAGGCCTCGACGCAGATGCGACGATGACGGCGCTTCTGGATGGTTATCCGCATACGGAGTGGCGTCAGATCGTCATATTGGACACCAAAGGGCGATCTGCCCTGTATTCAGGCGCTGAGGCGCTCGGCGTTCACGACCTGGCTGAGGGCGTTGATTGCGCCGCAGCCGGCAATCTGCTAGCCAATCCCTTCATTCCCAAGCGCATGGTCGCGGCATTCGAAGCGACCGAAGGCGATCTCGGCGACCGGCTGCTCGCCGCCATGCAGGCGGCGCTCGAAGCGGGCGGAGAGGCGGGACCCGTTCATTCCGCCGGTCTGCTGATCGTCGATCAGGTTAGCTGGCCGGTTGCCGATCTCAGGGTCGACTGGGCGGACGAAAATCCGATCGGCCAGCTCGCCGACCTCTGGCGGCTCTACAAGCCGCAGCTCAACGCCTATGTCACCCGCGCCCTCAATCCTTCGGGCTCGCCGAGCTACGGCGTTCCCGGCGACGACCGCTAAGGAGCCGAACCGATGACCATGACTTTGGCCGACTGGAAAGACGCCGCGGCAAAACTCCGATTTCGCAACCAGGCCTTCATCGATGGCGCTTTCGTCCCGGCGCTCTCCGGCAAGACTTTTCCGAGCGTCAATCCGGCGACGGAGGCGGTGATCACCGACGTCGCCGCCTGCGACGCCGAGGATATCGACCGCGCGGTCAAAGCTGCGCGCATCGCCTTCGAGGACGGTCGCTGGTCGGGCAAGACGCCGGCCGAGCGCAAGGCGGTGCTGTTGAAGCTTGCCGATCTCATCCGCGACAATCTCACCGAATTCGCGCTGCTCGAAAGCATGGACATGGGCAAGTTGGTGACGGATGCCGCCGCCATCGATGTGCCGGGCGCGGCCGGCGTGTTCCAATGGTTCGCCGAAGCCATCGACAAGATCTATGACGAGATCGCGCCGACAGGTCGCGGCAATGTCGCGATGATCAGGCGCGAGGCGCTGGGCGTCATTGGCGCTGTCACGCCCTGGAATTTTCCGCTCGACATGGCCGCCTGGAAATGCGCGCCGGCGCTCGCCATGGGCAATTCGGTGGTGCTGAAACCGGCCGAGCAATCGCCGCTCTCCGCACTCTTCCTCGCCGAACTTGCGCTTGAAGCTGGCGTGCCGGCCGGCGTGTTCAACGTCGTGCCCGGCTTTGGCGAGACCGCCGGCAAGGCGCTCGGCCTGCATGAAGATGTCGATTGCATCGCCTTTACCGGCTCCACCGAAGTCGGCAAATATTTCCTCGGCTATTCCGCCCAGTCCAATATGAAGCAGGTCTGGCTGGAATGCGGCGGCAAGAGCCCCAACCTGATCTTCGACGATTGCGAGGATCTGGACGCCGCAGCCGATATGGCGGCCTTCGGCATCTTCTTCAATCAGGGCGAAATCTGCTCGGCCAATTCGCGGCTGCTCGTGCAGCGCGGCGTCGCCGACGCCTTCCTTGAGAAGATGAAGGAACGCGCCGCGTGTTATGTGCCCGGCGATCCGCTCGATCCCACCTCCACCATGGGCGCGATCGTCGACGGCCGCCAATGCGATCGGGTGCAGTCCTATATCGAGCATGGCAAGACGACGGCGAAGTTGATCGCCGGAGGAGAGCGCGTGACCGTCGCCGGCAAAGGCCATTTCATCCAGCCGACCATCTTTGCGGACGTCGATCCTGACGATCGGCTGTCGCGGGAAGAGATCTTCGGCCCCGTGCTGGCGGTGACGGTGTTCGATACCGAGGAAGAAGCCGTGACGCTCGCCAATGACACGATCTATGGCCTGGCCGCCTCCGTCTGGACCTCGAACCTGTCGCGCGCGCACCGGCTGATCGATGTGCTGAAAGTCGGCACTGTCTCCGTCAACACGGTGGACGCCCTGTCTCCGATGACGCCGTTCGGAGGCTTCAAGCAATCCGGCGTCGGCCGCGACCTGTCGCTGCACGCCTTCGACAAATACTCCGGCCTCAAGACCGCCTGGATCAAATACTGACCGTTTCTCCCGCCAAGCTTGGCATGCCGACTGCAATCCGGCTGGCTTCTTCGTGTTCACACAAAATAATCATTACCTCATTGACTCATCATACCAGTTGCTTTACCCGTTCCTCCAGAGTGAGGAGCGGCGCCGTCGGGAGAACGGCAGCCTGGGAGGCCTCCGCCGCAGCCTAGGCGGACAGCGACCCTCTGCGCCCGAAGCGCCGCCCCTCCACATGGACACAGCAAAGACGGAGACGGCACAATGACGGCGATCGCGCTATTCGGAGCAGGCGGCAAAATGGGCTGCCGACTGGCGAAAAATCTCAAGGGATCGCGTTTCGAGGTTCGTCACGTCGAAGTCAGCGACGCCGGCAAGGCGCGGCTCGCCAGTGAATTGGGCGTCTCGGCCGTAGACGCCGACGCCGCGCTCGACGGCGCCGACGTGGTGATCCTGGCCGTGCCGGACACGGCCATCGGCAAGGTCGCCCATTCGATTTCCGACAAGCTCAAGCCCGGCGTGATGGTCGTGGTGCTCGACGCGGCCGCTCCCTTCGCCGGTCATCTGCCGGAGCGCAATGATCTCACTTATTTCGTCACCCATCCCTGCCATCCGCCGATCTTCAACGACGAAACCGATATGGCCGCCAAGAAGGATCATTTCGGCGGCGTGCACGCCAAGCAGCATATCGTGTCTGCGCTGATGCAGGGTCCGGAAAGCGACTATGCGCTCGGCGAGGAAATCGCCAAGACGATCTGGGCGCCGGTCATGCGCTCGCATCGCGTCACCGTCGAACAGATGGCGCTGCTGGAGCCGGGTCTTTCCGAAACCGTCTGCGCCTCGCTGCTCGTGGTCATGCGCGAAGCCATGGACGAATGCGTCCGCCGCGGCGTGCCCAAGGAAGCGGCCCGCGACTTCCTGCTCGGCCATATGAACGTGCTCGGCGCGGTCATTTTCGAAGAGACGCCCGGCGTGTTTTCCGACGCCTGCAACAAGGCGATCGAATTCGGCAAGCCGGTGCTGATGAAGGACGACTGGCTGCGCGTCTTCGAGCCCGAAGAAATCGCCGCCAGCATCCAGCGCATTACCTGAGGCCTGAGGCCACAGATCGACGGACGTGGAGGCGACCGTCGTTGAAACGACATAGTCGGCCAAGGCGCCGCGCCAAAACCTGTTCAAGAGGAGGAGAACACAATGACTTTGACCCGTAGACTGACGCTCGCCGGCTTCGCCGCCATCATGGCGGCCACCACCGCCATGCCGGCTTTCGCCGCCGATCTCATCGCCATCATCACCCCCAGTCACGACAATCCGTTCTTCAAGGCGGAAGCCGTGGGCGCGGAAGCCAAGGCCAAGGAGCTCGGCTACGACACGCTGGTGCTCGTGCATGACGATGACGCCAACAAGCAGTCGCAGCTGATCGACACCGCCATCGGTCGCGGCGCCAAAGCCATCATTCTCGACAATGCCGGCTCGGAAGCGTCGATCGCCGCCGTCAAGAAGGCCAAGGACGCCGGCGTCCCCTCCTTCCTGATCGACCGCGAAATCAACGCCACCGGCATCGCCGTCTCGCAGATCGTTTCCAACAACTATCAGGGCGCGCAGCTCGGCGCGGAAGAATTCGTCAAGCTGATGGGCGAAAAGGGCAATTATGTCGAACTTCTCGGCCGCGAAGCCGATCTCAACGCCGGCATCCGCTCCAAGGGCTATCACGACGTCATCGACGACTATCCGGAGATGAAGATGGTCGCCCAGCAATCGGCCAATTGGAGCCAGACGGAAGGCTATTCCAAGATGGAAACCATCCTCCAGGCCAATCCGGACATCCAGGGCGTCATCGCCGGCAACGACACCATGGCCATGGGCGCGATCGCCGCACTCCAGGCCGCCGGCCGCAAGGATGTGATCGTGGTGGGCTTCGACGGCTCCAACGATGTGCGCGACTCCATCAAGGCGGGCGGCATCAAGGCCACCGTCATGCAGCCAGCCTATGCGCAGGCCCAGCTCGCCGTCACCCAGGCCGATCAGTACATCAAGACCGGCAAGGGCCCTGCTGAAGAAAAGCAGCTGATGGACTGCGTGCTGATCACCGCCGACAATGCCGACAAGCTCGAAACCTTCGCGTTGAAGGACTAAGCGTCGGGACGAGTCTTTCCCTAGGCCTCCAAATGGCCGACTTTGCGCGGGGGCGCTTTTCAGCATCCCCGCGCCTTTTCCCTTCATTCCGGGCCGATCTCCGGCCCATCATTGGTGTACACGACCGGAGCGCGCCATGTCCCGACATCACGCCTTCATCGCCCTTCTGGTGCTGACTGGGCTCACGCTGGCCGGATGCAAATTCGTCAAGACCGCGGACCAGCAGAAGGAAGTGGCCGCGGCCGCCTTCGATCCAGACCGGCAGGTGGCCGAGATCTGGGACAGCAAGGTCATCCCCTATTTCGACAAGAAATCCGCTCCCTATAAGGACGTGGCGGCCCTTGTCGCCTCCGATCCGGACGCCGCTAACAAGACCTATGGCCATAAGGAAAAGCAGGGCAACGCGCCCTGGACCTATGTCGCCAAGATCGACGGCGTCATCGTCAAGGCCGAGACCAAATCCCGCGCCGGCTATGTCGACGTCGATGTCGACGGCGACCAGAAGGCGGATGTGCGTGTGGCGATCGGGCCGGCCATTCGCGGCACTGCCCTGCGCGATGCGCTGGATTTCGTCGATTTCAATTCCTTCCGCAACCAGATCGAATGGGCGCAGTTCGGCAAATCCTTCAACATCCATGTCAACAAGCTGACGTTGGAAAAGCTGCCGCGCGACACGCTCGTCGGCAAGACCGTGAAGGCTTCGGGCGCCTATCCGCAGCCGGCCTCCGGTCAGTTGCCGCAATTCGTGCCGGCGACGATCACGATCGGAGGCTGAGATGGACGCTTCCCAGGACGACGTCATCCTTGAACTTCGCGATGTGACCAAAGCCTATTCCGGCATTCTCGCCGTCAAGAAGGCCAATCTCAAGCTCCGGCGCGGGGCGGTCAATGTTCTGGTCGGCGAAAACGGCGCTGGCAAATCGACGCTGATGCGCATCATCGCCGGCGTCGAACAGCCGACGCTCGGCGAGATCTGGATGGACGGCGAACGCATTTCGCTCTCCTCGCCCGCCGACGCCGTCAAGCATGGCATCGGCATCGTCTTTCAGGAACTCAACCTGTTCGGCAATCTCACCGTGGCCGAAAACATCTTCGCCACCCGCGAGATCACCCGCGGCCTGCGCGGCATCGACCACAAGGCGCAGGTGGACAAGGCCAACGCCTTCCTCAATCGCCTGGAAGCCGGCATTTCCGCCGAGACGCTTGCCGAAGACCTGCCGATCGGCCAGCAGCAGCTGGTGGAAATCGCCCGCGCCGTCTCGCTCGACACCCGCATCCTCATCATGGATGAGCCGACCTCGGCGCTGTCAGCCGCCGAAGTTGACATTCTCTTCCGCGTCATCGCCGAACTGAAGGCGCAGGGCGTCGCCATCGTCTATATCTCGCACCGGCTCGAAGAGCTGATGCGGATCGGCGATTACATTACCGTGCTGAAGGACGGCCAGATTACCGGCCAAGCGCTGGTGAAGGACATCGACACACGCTGGATCGTCCGCTCGATGATCGGCTCGGACGCCAAGGATTTCGCCAAGGCCACGGATCACAAGATCGGCGGCGAGGCGCTGCGCGTCGAAGAGATCTGCCTGCCCCGCGCCCAAGGCGGCTATGCCGTCGATCACGTGTCGCTCTCGGTGCGCAAGGGCGAGATCCTCGGCATTTACGGCTTGATGGGCGCAGGCCGCAGCGAACTGTTCGAATGCGTCATGGGCCGCCATCCGCTGGCGTCGGGCCGGATCTTCATCGACGGCGCGGAACTGACGGCGCCCGACACCACCCGCCGCATCCAGCAAGGACTGGCTCTGATCCCCGAAGACCGCCAGCGCGAAGGCCTCGTGCAATGCCTGTCGATTGCCGAGAACCTGACGCTCGCCAGCCTCGGCCAGTTCGTGAAGGGACTGTTCCACATCGATCTCGCAAAGGAAAAGCAGGCGATCAAAGACTCGATCCGCAATCTCGCCATCAAGGCGCCGAACCCGGATTTCGAGGTCACCTCGATGTCGGGCGGCAACCAGCAGAAGGTCGTCATCGGCAAGGCGCTGATGACCGGGCCGAAGGTGCTCTTGATGGACGAGCCGTCGCGGGGCATCGATGTCGGCGCGAAGGCCGATGTCTTCCGCACCATGCGCCGGCTGGCGGGCGAGGGGCTCGCCATCCTGTTTTCCACCTCCGATCTCGAAGAGGTCATGGCGCTGTCGGACCGCATCGCCGTGATGAGCAACGGCCGACTGGTGACGATCCTCGATCGCGCCGCCGCCACCGAGGAGGCGATCATCGCCGCCTCCGCCGAAGGACATAAACAAAGAAGGACGCTTCACTGATGACCGCCGCCGCCAATGCCGCAACGGGCGCGAGCCCAGTCTCCGGATCGTTGCTCCTGACGCTTATGAAACTGCGCACTTTCATTGCGCTGTTTGCCGTGATCGCCTTCTTCTCGATCTTCGCCCCGAATTTCCTGTCGACGGCGAATATGATTCTGATGTCCAAGCATGTGGCGCTCAACGCCTTTCTCGCCATGGGCATGACCTTCGTCATCGTCACCGGCGGCATCGATCTCTCGGTCGGCTCGATCGTCGGCCTGTGCGGCATGGTCGCGGGTGGGCTGATCCTCAACGGCATCCAGCTTCCGATCGGCTACACCGTCTATTTCAACATTTTCGAAGTGGCGCTGATCGTGCTGGTGGTCGGCGTGTTCATCGGCGTCATCAACGGGCTGTTGATCACCAAGCTCAATGTCGCGCCCTTCATCGCCACGCTCGGCACGCTTTATATGGCGCGCGGCGCGGCGCTTCTCTATTCCGACGGCCAGACGCTGCCCAATCTGGTCGGCAAGCCGGAGCTCGGCAATGAAGGCTTCGGCTTTCTCGGCGCCGGCTATATTCTTGGCCTGCCGACATCGGTGTGGCTGCTGATCGCGGTGGCGCTGGCTGCGGCCTATTTCGCCCGTTTCGTGCCGCTCGGCCGGCATATCTTCGCCGTCGGCGGCAATGAGCGGGCGGCCCGCATGTCGGGCATCCGCGTCGACCGGGTGAAAATGTTCGTCTATATGTTTTCCGGCTTCTGCGCCGCGATCGTCGGCCTGGTGATCTCGTCGGAACTGATGGCCGCGCATCCGGCCACCGGCAATTCCTTCGAGCTCAACGCCATTGCAGCGGCGGTGCTCGGCGGCACCTCGATGTCGGGCGGACGCGGCACGATCGGCGGCACGATCATCGGCGCCTTCGTGATCGGCATTCTGTCGGACGGACTGGTGATGATGGGCGTCTCCTCCTTCTGGCAGATGGTCATCAAGGGTCTCGTCATCATCGTCGCGGTCGTGGTCGATCAGGCGCAACGCAAATTGCAGCAGCGCGTGACGCTGATGCAGATGGCCAAGGCCGGCTGAAGAGGGGAGGGCGATGATGTCGACATTCAAGGGCGCGTTGATCGGCTGCGGCTTCTTCGCGGTCAACCAGATGCATGGCTGGCGCGACGCCGGCAATGTCGAGATCGTCGCGATCTGCGACCGCGATCCGGAACGGCTGAAGATCGTCGGCGACCAGTTCGGCGTCGCCAGGCGCTATCAGGATGCGGAAACGATGTTCGCCGATGGCGGCTTCGACTTTGTCGATATCGCCACCACCGTCTCCAGCCATCGGGCGCTGGTGGAACTCGCCGCCCGGCACAAGATCCCGATGATCTGCCAGAAGCCTTTCGCGCCGACGCTGGATGACGCCAAGGCCATGGTCCGCGCCGCCCAAGACGCCGGCGTTGCCCTAATGATCCACGAGAATTTCCGCTGGCAGACGCCAATCCTGGCGGTCAAAGCTGTGCTGGAGTCTGGCGAAATCGGCGAGGCCTTCTGGGGTCGCGTCTCCTTCCGCTCCGGCTTCGATGTGTTTTCCGGCCAGCCTTACCTGGCCAAGGGAAAGCGCTTCATCATTGAAGATCTCGGCATCCATTCGCTCGATATCGCCCGCTATCTGTTCGGCGACGCCAACCGAATGACGGCGCGCACCAGGCGCATCAATCCCGCTATCGCCGGCGAGGATGTCGCCACGATGCTGCTCGACCACGACAACGGCGTCACCTCCATCGTCGATGTGTCTTACGCCTCGAAGCTGCCGGAAGAGCCGTTTCCGGAAACCTTCGTCGAGATCGATGGTACCGAGGGCACGCTCCGGCTCGGCAAGGATTATCGCCTCACCGTGCATGGCCGATCGGGAACCAGAATTTCCACCGTCGCGCCCAACCTGCTGCCTTGGGCCTCACGCCCCTGGAACAATATCCAGGAAAGCGTGGCACTGATCCAGAAGCACTGGATCGAGCGGCTGGCCTTGGGGCAGGCGCCCGACACCTCCGGCGACGACAATCTGAAAACCTTCGCGCTGGTCGAGGCCGCCTATCTCAGCGCGGAAAAAGGAATGACCATCGATCTTGCGGATCTACTCGGCTGAGCTCGCTGCAATCCACGATGAGGAAACCATGAGCAGTCTCGATTTCCGTCTTTATGGAACCCATGAGCCGCCGGCGCCGATGCGCCGGCTGACGGCCGGGCCTCTGAGTGTCGACCTGCAGGACGGCAATCTCCGCACCCTCCGCTATCGTGGCCACGAAGTGTTGCGCGCCATCGCTTTCCTGGTGCGCGACAAGGATTGGGGAACCTGCGCGGGAAAGATTTCCGACCTTGCGATCCATGAGAACGAGGCCCATTTCCGCATCACCTATCGCGCAAGCTATTCCGCTCCCGATGGCGCAAGGCTCTTCGCCGACATCGTCATAGAAGGAGAGGCGGAGCGCATTCGCTTCGCGGCGGATTTCATGGCGGAAGGCGATTTCGAGACCGCCCGCGCCGGCTTCACCGTGCTGCACCCCATTGTCGGCCTGTCCGGTCAGCCGGTCACGGTGCGGCATGCGGATGGATCGGTGGAGGACGCGGTCTGGCCGAAGACCATAGAGCCCTGGCAACCTTTCAAGGAGATTTCGGCCATCACCCATTCGCCTGCACTAGGCATCAAGGCAGAGGCCCGCTTCTCCGGCGACATCTTCGAAATGGAGGACCAGCGCAACTGGACCGACGGTTCCTACAAGACCTATGTCCGGCCCCTGGCGCTCCCCTGGCCCTACCGGCTCGAAGGCGGCACGCAGCACAGCCAGAGCGTCGAGCTGGTCATCTCCGCGGAGACCGCCGCGCCGGCGTTGTCGCACTCGGATGAGCCTGTGGATCTCACCCTGTCTTCGACGTCCTACCGTCTGCCTGACATCGGCGTCGGCCTCCGCCCCGATTGCATGGAAGCCGAAGCGTCTCATCTTTCGCTGCTGGCGAAGATCGGCGCGCGCCATCTCATCGCCCATTACGACCCTCTCGCCGGACACGGCATCGACGCGCTCCGGCATTACGCCAGCGTGGCGCGGCAGACTGATCTCAAGATGACGCTCGAATGCGCCGTCCCCTGCCGGCGGCCGCTCGATGAGGAAATGGCCGAACTCGCCGCCCTCGTTGAGCGAGCCGACCTGCCGCTGGACACGCTGTTCGTCTGCCCCTCGGTCGATCGGCAATCGACGCCGCCGGGCTCGGCATGGCCGGAATGCCCGCCTCTTGAAAACCTCTATCAGGCGGCGCGGGCGGCCTTCCCGCGCGTCCGGCTGGGCGGCGGCATGCTCTCCTATTTCACCGAACTCAACCGCAAGCGCATTCCCGGCGACCTCGTCGATTATGTGAGCCATTGCACCAATCCCATCGTGCATGCGGCCGACGATCTCTCGGTGATGCAGACATTCGAGGCGCTTTCCGATGTTGTCGCCTCCGCACGCGCGATCTACGCCGACAAGCCCTATCGCATCGGCCCTTCGACCATCGCCATGCGCCAGAACCCTTATGGTTCGGCGACCAAGGACAATCCGTCTTTGTCGCGCATCCCCATGGCCAATGTCGATCCGCGCCATAACGGCCTGTTCGGCGCTGCTTTCGCGCTCGCCTACGCGGCGGCCACGCTGCCGGCAGGACTCGAGCTTCTCACATTGTCCACACTTGCAGGGCCATTCGGCTTGATCGCCGGCGAGGGCGAGCCTTGCGCCGCCGGCGCGATCCGTCCAATCGGCCACGTCATCGGCGAACTCGGCCGCCTTTCCGGCCAACCGGCCTGGGCGCTCACCTCGGACGCGCCTTCGGACATTCTCGGGCTCGCCGTGGAAGGCGAGGAGGGCGTTTTCGTACTGGCGGCGAACATGACCCCGTATGAACGGACGGTCAGGCTTCCCGGCCCCGCCAGCAGAGTTTCTCTCCTGACAACGGAAAGTCTCGGCGAGGGCTTCCGGCCCGGGTTGGTTTCAGAAACCGTCGCCCTGCCGCCATACGCCTGTCTCAAGGCGTTGATCTCTCATTGAAAACATGTTCACGAGGAAGTTATCTGGAGTTGACGTGACAAGTTTTTCGAGCCGTGCGATGGCGCTGAGGCATAGTCCTCCCAGCCAAGCAAGGCAGTAAACACATGACGCTGACCAACAGACTGACCTCCTATTCGCCCTATATGCTCAGCATCACCCGCATCATGTCGGGCCTTCTCTTTCTCGAGCATGGCACCGCCAAGCTGCTCGGCTTCCCCCTGTCCGACATGAATCCGGCCGCTTTCAGCCTGAGCTGGTGGGCGGGCGTCATCGAACTGGTCTGCGGCATTCTCTTGACCGTCGGCTTCCTCACCCGTCCGGCTGCCTTCATCGCCTCGGGCATGTGCGCCTTCGCCTATTTCATCGCGCATGCGCCGCAGAATTTCTTCCCGATGAACAATGGCGGCGACGCGGCGATCCTCTACTGCTTCCTGTTCCTGTATCTGGTCTTTGCCGGCGCGGGTCCGCTCAGCGTCGACGCCCAGCGCGCAAGGGCCTGATCCATCTCTCACGCGGGGAGGGCGGACAGCCGCCCTCTCTCGAAACGTCAGGGACGACCGGCGCGGATCATCGAAAAGTAATCGTCGCCGCCGACTTGACCGCCCTTCAGCGCGATCTGCAAGCCATCGAGAGCGCCGCCATGCGCCGTGCAGAGCGGCGAGCCCGGCGTCTGCGGCAAGGGCATGGCCAGCGTCAGCGCCTCGATCCCCATTTCGCCGAGCGCATGGCTGGACGTATCGCCGCCGGCCACCACCGCGCGGCGAAGTTTCGCTTCAACCAGCAGACGTTTCTGGATCTTTCCCAGCCCCCGACCAATCCGGTGACGCGCGCCCTCGCGCATATCGATCTCGCTGCCGCGATCGGCGGAGGGTCCGAGCGCCGTGAAGATGACCGGGCTCGCGCCGCGCGACAGGATCTCCAAACCAGCGACCACGCCGCGTTCAACCTCGTTTTCCGCATTGTCGCCGGTCAAATGCAGCGGATCGAGCGCTACCGCTTCAAACCCATGCGCCAGCGCATGACGGATCTGCCGCTCCGTCGTCGGCGACACGGACCCGGAGACCACGGCGATCTGCTCGACGGGCCCGACCGGCTCAAAAACCGGCTTCGCACCGATCAGCCCCTCCTGCCGCCAGGCTTCGATCAGCGCATATTCGACGCCCGAGGAGCCGCAGACGAAACGGCCGCGATCCCGCAGCGCATTCCACAAGATCTGCCCCGCGGCGGCCTGCGTGCCCGCGTCCAGGACGTCGATGAGGAGAATGGCGGGATCTTCCGCAAGCGCCGCACTCAACGCGCCGGCGACATCGGGACCCGTGAGCCCGGTGCAATCGAGCAGCGCCGACGAAAGCTCCGTCTGGCGCGCGAGATGCAGCAGAATATCCGCCTCATCCATCGGCGTCACCGGATGCCGGCTCATCACCGGATGTCGGTCGATGCGGTAATTCCTGCCCTGATAGGCGGCGAACAACTGGCCGAAAGCGGTGTAGCGGCGGATCTGCGGCGCGCCGACGATGAGGCTCGTGGTCCGATTTCCGAATATGTTTGCGCCGATCTCGATCGCCCTGCCGATATTTCCGATCCCCGGGCTGGAATCGAAGGTCGAGCAGACCTTATAATGACAGAGTTCGGCGTCGAGCCCGCCAAGCCACCTCAAGGCATCGCTCAGATGGACATCCATCCAGTCCGGGCTTTCGCTGCGGCTCGTACCGGCAAGACCCATGGCGCGCGCCTGCCGAAACCGCTCCACCAACTCGCCGCCGGGCTTCTTCAAAAACAACACCGTATCGACGCCGTTGGACGCGAGCGCCTCCATTACATCGGTCGAGCCGGTAAAATCGTCGCCGTAATAGCTGATCAGGGGGCGGGTCATATCCTACTCCGGGAAGGGGTCTCAGGCGGCCTTGCCGTCGGCGAATTTCTCGATCGAGCGGGCGAGTTCGGTATGATCGCGCGCATAGTCGTCGAGCGGGATATCCGCCGCCGCCGCCTCCCAGGCCTGCCGGACGGCCTTGACGCCCGCGCCGGGCCCATCCGGATGGCTGACGATGCCGCCGCCGCAGAGATAGAGGAGATCGGTCGAGCCGCCGGTGGCCTTGATCGTATCCGGCGCCTGTCCGCCCCACTGGCCCGAACCGATCACCGGCAGGGGGCAATCGGAGGCGTCGAAGATCGGCGTCGACACCGCTTGATAGGAGCGCACGAAACTCTCGTCGGGCTCCCAGTATTTGACGCGGATGCCGTTGATCTGGAACTGGTCGACGCCGAGCAGACGCCAGAACTGTTGCCAGACGGAGAATTCGAAGCCGATGCCGGCATGCCGGGTGAGAACATCCCAGCCATTGCGATGAGCATGCAGCACGAGGCCCGAACGCTTGCGCAGGAAGCTCATGCCACTGAACCCGATCGAGTTGATGTTGACGACGGCGCAATTGCCGCCAGCCTTGAGCACAAGATCATGATTGCGCATCATCTCATTGGGATCGGCATGCGAAATGCCGAAGGCGTACATCACCTTCTTGCCGGTCTTCTGCTCGTGGTCGAGAATGCGCGGCATGATCGCCGCAACCCGGTCCTCGAGCGACGAATAGGCCGGGCTCATCAGCTTCTCGTCGTCCTTGATGAAATCGACGCCGGCCTCGATCAGTTCGCCGACCATCTCCGCCGTCTCATGCGGTCGCAGGCCGAGCGCCGGCTTGACGATGGTGCCGATGATGGGCCGATCCGCGACGCCGGTCAGTTTGCGACTGCCTTGCACGCCGAATTGCGGTCCGGGATGAGCGGCGCGGAACGCGTCGGGCAGTTTGAGATCGACGATACGGATGCCGGTCATGCCCTTGATCGAAAAGACCCCGCCGATGCAGATCGTCATCAGCGCGGAGAGATCAGTCCCCACCGCATCCAGGGGAAAATCGATATCGACATCGGCGCGGTGAAACAGTTTCGCGCCGCCGCCTTCGTCCGGAAATGAAGGCTTGTCGGTCGGGGGCAGGGGGCGGATCTCGACGACGCGGGCCGCGACGCGGGCCTTGAGTTCTTCCGTTTCCCCAGGCAGCTCCACGAATGTGCCGGTGGATTGGTCGCTGGCGATCTTGGCGGCCATTTTTTCGATGGAGCCCGCTGTTTCGATACGATAGGTGACCCGGATCACGCCGCTCCTCCCCGAGCATTCGCGTTGCAGCTAGATGGCAACTGGTATAATGAGTATCACTGTCATGCAAGGGCCTGCCGACGGTTTTCTTGCTTCGCGCAATCGTGCATAAGATCAGCGGCGAAACAGAAGGTGACGCGATGACTATCCTCTCCGAACCGATCGTGCGGCGGAAACTTTCCGACGAGGTGTTTTTGCGTTTAAAGGCGCTCATCGAAACCGGCGAACTCAAGGCCGGCGACGAAATGCCGTCCGAGAGAACACTGATGGAGCGGTTCGACGTCGGCCGGCCGGCGATCCGCGAAGCCATGCAGGCCTTGGCCGGCAAGGGACTGGTGGAAATCTCGCATGGCGAACGCGCGCGGGTGTTGAAGGTCACCGCCCAATCCCTGCTGCGCCAGGTGGATCTGCCCGCCAAGGTCATGCTGGCGGGTTCTTCGGATTCGCTCGAACATCTGAAGTCAGCCCGCATCTTTTTCGAGCGCGGCATGGTGCGCGAGGCGGCGGAGAAAGCAACCGACGAGCAGATCCGCGAACTCAAGTCCAAGCTCGAAAAGCAGAAAGCGCAGCTCGGCGATTCCGAAGGTTTCATCGGCGCCGATATGGAATTCCATACGGCGATCGCCCGCATCTCCGGCAATCCGATTTTCGAGGCGGTGAGCGAGGCCATGCTCGGCTGGCTCAAAGCCTATCACACGGAAATGCTGATCTGGACCGGCAAGGAGAATTTCACGCTGGCCGAGCACGAGGATATCATCGCCGCCATCGAAGCCCATGATCCCGATGCTGCCGAAAACGCCATGATCAAGCATTTGGAGCGCTCTCGCGCGCTCTACGCCCTCAAGAACGGGCTGGGCTGAGAGGCTCGCGAACGATAAGCTCGATTGAACGGAGACGCCGGACCGGCGAAACCGACGAACACCGGACATCCGCCGTATGCGCTTCACGCTGAGACAGCTCGAATATTTCATCGCCGCCGGCGAAACCGGCAGCATTTCGCAGGCGTCCGAGCGCATCAACATCTCCTCGCCCTCGATCTCCACGGCGATTTCGCAATTGGAGCAGGAGCTGGAAGTGCAGCTCTTCGTCCGTCATCACGCCCAGGGCCTGTCGCTGACGCCGGCCGGACGCGTGATGCTGATGGAGGCGAAGCGGCTGATCGAACAGGCCGAAGCGATGTATTCGGCCGCCACGGCGACCTCGGAAGAGGTGAGGGGGCAGCTCAATATCGGCTGCCTGACCACGCTCGCGCCGATGATCCTGCCGGAATTGGCGCTTTCCTTCATGTCCGCTTTCCCGAAGGCGTCGATCCGCCCCTTCGCCGATCACCAGGAAACGCTGCTGTCAGGGCTGCATAAGGCGACGATCGACGTCGCCATCACCTATGACCTGCAGATTCCGCAGGGCATAGACTTCCTACCGCTCGTCGACCTGCCCGTGCATGCGGTCGTCGGCGAAACGCATCCCCTGGCCCGCCAATCCGCCGTGACGTTGCAGGAACTGGTCGAGCTGCCGTTGATCCTCCTGGATATGCCGATTTCTGCGGAGTATTTCATGGCGCTCTTCCTCAAGGAGGGTCTCCAGCCCACCATAGGCTTCCGCTTCTCGCAACCGGATGTCATCCGCACCATGGTCGCCAACGGCTACGGTTATACGCTCGCCAATGTCACGTCGCGCTCCGAGCAGGCGCTGGACGGCCGCCGCGTCACGCGCGTGCGGCTCGCGGGCAATCACAGGCCGATGACCATCGGCGTCGCGACGCTCAAGCAGCTGCGAAAATCGCGCCTGCTTTCCGCCTTCAGCGCGCATGCCCGCGCGTTCATTTCCGATTCCTATATTCCAGGGATGGTGGCGCCGGCGATGGGCCACAAGCGCCGCTGACGAGATAGAAAAGCTGGATCTGCTTGCAAAAAGGCAGGCGCCCAAGGCCTTGTAGCCGCCTGCACATTTTTTGACCTTTTTTCGCACCAGCTCATGCGAATGGCTGCTGATTAGGTTTTTCCTAATCAGATTCGTCAGAAAAGTCTATTTTTCCAAATGAACGTTCCATGCTTACTTGTATAGGCAACGAAAAAAGACGCCGGTCCGGCACGGTCTTGGGCTCCTCCCGCCCAAGCGACATCCGTCGGGAGCCAGGACGTCGAGAACGAACCACAGACAAGGGAACGTCACATGAAATCTCTTTCTCGCCTGTTCAAGACTTCGCTGGCCGCCGGCGTCGCGCTCCTCGCGGCTGGCGCCGCCGAAGCCGGAACGATGAAGCTCGGCATGACAACCTGGGTCGGTTACGGCCCGCTCTTCCTCGCGCGCGACCTTGGCTACTTCAAGGAAAAGGGCCTGGATGTCGATCTGCAGATCGTCGAAGACCATGCGCTCGCCATGGCGGCCGAAGCCTCGGGCGAACTCGACGGCGACGCCGGCACGATCGACGAGACGCTGCAATACCGCACCAAGGAATTCTGCTTCAAGACGGTCTATGCGCTCGACGACAGCCACGGCGGCGACGGCATGCTGACGCCGACCACCGTCAATTCCATCAAGGATTTGAAGGGCATGGAAGTCGGCCTCAACGAAGGCTCAGTCTCGCAGTTCTGGTTCAACATCCTGCTCAAGCGCGAAGGCATGACGGAAGCGGACGTCAAGGTCACCAACATGACCGCCGACGACGCCGCCGCCGCCTTCATGGCAGACCGCATCCCTGTCGCCGTGACTTGGGAGCCGCATCTGACGCTGGCCAAGAAGGCCAACAAGGGCAAGGTGCTGATCGACTCCTCCAAGACCCCGGGCGTGATCGTCGATGTGCTGTCGCTGCGCTGCGACTATATCGAAAAGCACCCGGAAGACGTGAAAGCTCTGGTCGAAGGCCTCTACAAGGCCAATGAATACATCAAGACCAACAAGGAAGAGGCTTACGCCATCATGGCCAAGGGCGTTGGCGGCTGGCTGTCCGATCCCAAGGATTTCGCCGATTCCGCCGCCGGGGTGAACTTCTACGGCAAGGACGAGAACGCCCGCTTCTTCAAAGGCGGCGCCGATAGTGAGGCCGGCACGTTGATCAAGCTCGGCAACGAGATCTGGGGCGGCTTCGGCAAGGTCAAGATGGACGCCAAGTTCGAGGACGTCGTCGACGCCCAGTTCCTCGACATCAAGTAACGCTCACCTCTTCGCCGGGCGGCCCAGCCGTCCGGTCTGAAGACGCGCCTCGCCTGTCCCGAAGGCTGGAGCTGGAGTTTCGATTTGTCTCAACGTTCTCTTCTCAAAGACATGGCGTCGCCGTTTCGCGCGATTCCGCCGACGCTGACGGCGGGCCTCGGCGTGCTGGTCTGGGTGCTGGTCATCGGCTTCTGGATCCTGGTGACCTTGTCCGGCTACGTGCCGGACATGTTTCTGCCGAGCCCCGGCCATGTCCTTGAAACCACGCTAAAATTTGCTCAGAACGGCCAACTTTGGGAACACACGTCCTCAAGTCTCAAGGTCGTGATGCTCGGCTTCGTCGTCTCCTCCGTCTTCGCGGTCCCCCTCGGGTTGCTGATGGGCTCCTACCGCGTCGTGCAGGGGCTGTTCGATCCGCTGGTCAACTTCATCCGCTATCTGCCGGTCACCTCCTTCGTGCCGCTGTTCATCCTGTGGATCGGCATCGGCATCGAGCAGAAGATGGCCGTGATCATCTTCGGCATATTCTTCCAGCAATTGGTGATGATCGCCGACGCCGCGCATTCGGTGCCGCGCGACCTGATCAACGCCGCCTATACGCTCGGCACGCGCCGCATCGAGACCGTGTTCCACATCGTTCTGCCGGCGACCCTGCCCAACATTCTCGACGTGCTGCGCGTCACCATGGGCTGGGCCTGGACCTATCTGGTGGTCGCCGAACTCGTCGCCGCCCGCGCCGGCCTCGGCTATATCTCGCTGAAGGCGGCGCGCGGCTTCCAGGTCGATGTCATCTTCATGGCGATCGCCATGATCGGCCTGCTCGGCCTCTGCACCGACAAGATCTTCCGCCTCATTCGCCGCTATCTGGCGCCCTGGGCCAATTGAGAGGCGCCGCATGTCCAAACTCGATTACAATTCCTCGGATATTTCCGTCTCGCATGTACAGTTGCGTTACGGCGCGGGCAAGAAATCGGTTCTCGCGCTCAACGACATCTCGTTGCATGTCGAAAAGAACGAGTTCTGCGTCATCGTCGGGCCATCAGGCTGCGGAAAGTCGAGTCTTCTCTATCTGATCGCCGGGCTCGAGGACCGGACCGGCGGCGACATCGCGGTGGGGAGCCGCAGCGTCACCGAACCGGGGCCCGATCGCGGCATGGTCTTCCAGGGCTACACGCTGTTTCCCTGGCTGACGGTCGCGCAGAATGTCGAATACGGCCCGAAGCGAAAAGGCGTCAACCCCGCCACCCGCAAGGATCTGGTCGAGCATTATCTCGCCGAGGTCGGCCTGTCGAAATTCGCCAACCATTATCCTTCCCAACTGTCGGGCGGCATGAAGCAACGCGTCGCCATCGCCCGCGCGCTCGCCAACGATCCCGAAGTGCTGCTGATGGACGAACCCTTCGGCGCGCTCGACAGCCAGACGCGCCACCAGATGCAGAAACTGCTGCTGCGCGTGTGGGAATCGACCAAGAAGACCGTGCTCTTCGTCACCCATGACATCGAGGAAGCGATCCTGCTCGCGGACCGCGTGCTGGTCATGTCCGGGCGGCCCGGCCTGATCAAGAAGGAAATCAGGGTCACGATCCCCCGGCCGCGCTCGGCCGACATCGTGCTGGAGCCGGAATTCATCGCTATGAAGCGGGAGATCCTGGAGCTCTTGAGAAATGACGAGGACGACGCGCACTAAGCGTCGTCGCCCTTCCACCCACGCAATACCAGTCTCGCGCCGGGCTTCTGGCGCGACAGGGCGGAGACATGCGCATGGATAAGCTCGAATTCGATTACGTGATCGTCGGCGCAGGCTCCGCAGGTTGCGTGCTCGCCAACCGGTTGAGCGCAGATGCGACGAAAACCGTCTGCCTGATCGAAGGCGGCGGCTCGGATGACAGTCTCAGGGTGAAAGTGCCGGCCGGCATCCTCTCGCTCTACGGCAATCCGCGCTTCGATTACGGCTATGTCGGCGTTCCGCAAGCAGAGATGAACGGCCGGCGCATTCCGGTCAATCGCGGCAAGGCGCTCGGCGGCTCCTCCACGATCAATTCGATGATCTATATCCGCGGCGCCCGCGAGGATTACGACGAATGGGCCGCGCTGGGCTGCAAGGGATGGGGTTATGACGACGTGCTGCCGGTGTTCAGGAGTTTCGAACGAAACCTGATCGACCAGGACCCGACCTATCACGGCTTCGAAGGAGAACTTTTGGTCGACAGGCCGCGTGACCCCAATGTTGTAGCGCGCGCGTTCGTAGAGGCCGGCAAGCAGGCGGGCCTGCCGGAAAACAGTGATTTCAACGCCGCGAGCCAATATGGCGTCGGCATCTACAATGTGACGCAGGATAGAGGCAGCCGCTTTTCGTCGCACACGGCATTCATAAAACCGGTCGCGGGCAGGGCGAACCTCCATGTTTTGCCGGACACCGAAGTCGTCGATCTCGATATCGTGGGAGACAGGACAACCGCCGTAAATGTCGTGCGCGATGGAATTGCGCACAAGATTGTTGCGCGCGGTGAAATCATCCTGTCCGCAGGCTCCATCGGCAGTCCGCGCATTCTTCTTGCTTCGGGCCTCGGCCCCGCGCCTGAGCTCGCCGCCGCCGGCGTCGAGGTGAAGCGCGACATTCCCGGCGTCGGCAAGAACTTGCGCGATCATATAGACGGCATGATCACCATGCGCTCCAAAAGCCTCGAGACGCTCGGTCTGTCGCTCGGCAATCTGCCGGCGATCCTCGCGAGCCCGCTGAATTACCTCCTGCGCCGCAGGGGCATGCTGACCACAAACTATGTCGAAGCCGGCGGCTTCGCCAAGACGCGGCTCTCGACGGGCCTTCCCGATATCCAGTTTCATTTCGTGCCGGGCTATCGCAGCCATCGCGGCAGGCTGGTCGAATATGGCCACGGCTTTGCCGTGCATACCTGTGTTCTCCGGCCGAAAAGCATCGGCGAACTCAGGCTCACGGAAGATGGAACGCGCCGCAACGCGCTGATCGACCATCGCTTCTTCACCCGGTCGGAAGATCTGGACACGCTAGTCGAAGGCATCAAACTGGCCCGCTCGATCTTCGCCCAGCCGGCGCTGGCCGAACTCGAGGGCACGGAAATTCTCCCGGGTCGGGATGTCCGGACGGACGATGAAATTCGCGCCTATCTCCGCGCCGAGGCGCTTACGGTCTATCACCCCGTCGGCACGGTGAAGATGGGCGTCGACGACATGGCGGTGGTCGATCCGGAGACATTAAAGGTGAGGGGGCTTTCCAACCTCCGCGTCGCCGACGCCTCGATCATGCCGACGCTGATCGGCGGCAACACCAATGCGCCGTCGATGATGATCGGCGACAAATGCGCCCGGATGATCCGGTCCGCCTGACCCCTCAGGCATAGCCGCGCCGCCGCTTGATCCGCTCCAATCGCGCCCAGGCGCGCGCAGCGTCGTCTTCCGAGGCGAAGGTCTCGACTTTTTTCTGCCCTTCGCCGCCGATGCGGCCCCATTGACGGATGAGCGAGACTTCGCCGAACAGGGTGTGCTGCAGGCTGAGGAGATAGAAACGCGCCATGTTGCGGGTCGGATCGATGCGGTGAAGGCGCAAGGGGGTCGAGAATGAACCTGTCATGGCGCGATTCTTCCAGCCGCGCCGGCGCACGTCCAACGACTTCGGTGAATCGATCCGCCTCGACCGATTCACCGATGTGATGGATAGGGATCAGCGATAGCGGTCCAGCCATTTAAGACCGGCGGTCGTTCCCGCCATCGGCCGGTATTCGCACCCCACATATCCCTCATAACCCAGCGCGTCGAGTTCGCGGAAGATTCTGGCGTCGTCGAGTTCGCCGCTGCCCGGTTCTCCGCGATGCGGAACCGCCGCTGTCTGGATATGGCCGATCAGAGGAAACAGCGACCTCAGGCCGGTCAACACGTCGCCATGAAGGATCTGGCGGTGATGGATATCGAATTGCAGCCTGAGACAGGGATGGCCGATCCGATCGACCAACTCTGCGGCATCGTTGAAATCACCGAGAAAATATCCGGGCATATCGCGCGGATTGAGCGGCTCGATCAGGATTTCGGCGCCGATTGCGCCGGCTGTGTCGGCCGCCTTCGAAAGATTGTCGCGATAGACGCCGGCCGCAACGGAATTACCGCGTTCTGCGACGCCCGCCATGCAATGCAACTTCCTGACCCCGAGCGCGCCGGCATAGGTCACAGCGAGGCTCAGCGACGCGTCGAATTCGTCCTGGCGGCGCGGATCGACAGCCAGACCACGATCGCCGGCGCTCCAGTCGCCCGGCGGCATATTGATGAGCGCCACTGGCAAGCCGGCGTCCTCGACCCATCCGGCGATCTCGGCGGGAGCGTGACCATAGGGAAACAGGAATTCGACCGCATCGAAACCGGCTTCGGCCGCCGCCCTAAGCCGAGACTCGAACGGCATTTCCGTAAACAGCATGGTGAGGTTGGCGGCGAAACGCGGCATGGAGACTCCTGATATGAAGCAGAATGAAGCGGTTCGAGAGATCAGGCAACAGGCGGCACATTGGTGAATGGCACCTCCACAGCGGATAACGTGGTAATCTATATTATGGAACTTTGGAATATGCGTAAAAGCCGAGGGATGTTCGGCGCCGGTTGCGTAAAGCCCGATAAAGCCGCAATCTCTGATGCGTTGAATAAATCACCGAGACAAACCGTATAGCGCAAGAAACCATAATCGTCGTCGTCGACTGACAACCGCAGCTATTTCGAGCAGAATGCCGGACTGGATTGGCGCACGGACCCCTTGATGAGCATACCGCGATCTTCCTTCGACACCCGCAAGCTGCCGCCAGGACCCGCCTGGGACCTCTGGCACGACCAGATCAGCGTGATTTTCGATTCCCGCCCGCATAAGAGCATCGAGGACGGATTTTTCGCCTCGGTGGACGCCTGGCTGGTCGGCGAGGTCGGCATCGGACATATCCGCGGCGCCGGTCAGCGGTTCGATCGCTCCCGCAAGAAGATCGCCAAGGATGCGATGGACGGCTATGTGCTGCAGTTCTACCTGCAAGGACAGAGCGAAGGTCGCGTCAGCGGTCAGACGGCCAAACCGGGCGATCTTTATCTCATCGACATGGCCCAGGCCCTGGCGACCGCCACGACCGATCATGAGCAGATCAGCTTCGCGCTGCCGCGCCGCATGCTCGCACCCTCTTTGAAAATGCCCGATAATTGTCATGAGCTGGTGATCCCGGGAGATCGGCCGCTGGTGACGCTGCTGCGGGAATCGATGCTCAGCTATACCCGCAATCTCGACCGCTTGCGCGCGGAAGACGCGGAAGCCGCGCTGAAGCCGCTGGTCGATCTCACCGCTGTGGCGATCAACTCCGAACTTTCGGAGGAAAAGGCCGAAGCGGTGAACCTGATGCTGACCGCCAGCATCAGGCGTCACATCGAAGCCAATCTGCTCGATGCAGATCTCTCCGCCGAAACGGTCGCAGCCAGCTTCGGCCTGTCGCGCCGTTCGCTGTATCGGCTTTTCGAGCGGTTCGGCGGCTTCCAATCCTACGTGCATGAGCGGCGCTTGCGCCGCGCCTGGGATGCGCTGCGGGCGTCCGACCAGCGCCATGTCGCCATCGCCTCGATCGCCGAGAGCCATGGTTACGCCAATCCGGAAAACTTCACCCGCGCCTTTCGCCGATTGTTCGGCATGACCCCGCGGGAAGTTCGCCACCTCTCGGCGTCGGACACGGAGCGGGCCATCGCAGCGACCCCGCAAGCCATGTGGTCGCAATGGGTCGCCAAAATCGGCAGTTGACTCCTGATCGCGCCTGGCGCCGGCTCAAGCGCTCAGTCGCACGGACTCCATCGATGCGAGGGCCGAAATCCGCGCATGGCGACGCGGCGAGACGCCGAAGCGTTCGCGATAGGCGGCGATGAGATTGTTGGCGTGACCATAGCCGATCAGGAAAGCGATCTGCTTGAGAGGCATTTCCGTTTCCCCCAGCAGCCGACGTGCCGTTCTCAACCTGCTCTCGCGAAGATAACCGAAAATCGTGCTGCCGAACTGCTCCCTAAACCCCTGCGACAGCCGACGCTGGCTGAGCCCGACCATGTCCGACAACTGCCCCAAGCTGAGCGGGTTCGACAAATTCTGCTCGATCAACAGCCCGGCGCGGCGAACGGCGTCGCGCTCCCTGGCCGTCAACGGACGAAGAACCTCGCCGCCGTCATTGGCGCATCTATTCCCATGAGCATTCTGCTCCACCACGCTGATCACTTGCATCCCGAAATCTTCCTCGCTTGCCTCGAGCATCCGCGACGCCCGCCGACAATTTCTTGAAAGCGATCATGAAGGTCTCGTTAAGTCCCTGCAATGGTTGGGTTTTGGACACCATTCAATCAGTCAGCCGGTGCCTTGGAACCGGCAAATAGTGCCATGCTTTAGTAAAATGAGATGTGAATGGTCCAGAATGGGAGGCGTCGAACGACATCGCCTTCCCAAACCGGAACGATTTTCACAGGCCTGGCTCGCCGAAAACGAGTCTCAGCCGCGAATGCCGGGCGCTTCCTGTCCGGTGCGCGCGACATATTCGGTATAGCCGCCATCATAGCGATGAACCCCGTCGGGGGTGAGCTCCAGCACTCGGTTGGACAGAGCGCCGAGGAAGTGGCGATCGTGGCTGACGAACAGCATCGTACCCTCGTAATCGGCGAGCGCCCTGATCAGCATTTCCTTGGTGTCGAGATCGAGATGGTTGGTCGGCTCGTCGAGAACGAGGAGATTCGGCGGATCGAACAGCATCTTGGCCATGACCAGCCGCGCCTTTTCGCCGCCCGAGAGCACGCGGCAGCGCTTGTCGATGTCGTCGCCCGAGAAGCCGAAACAACCCGCCAGCGCCCGGAGCGGCGCCTGACCCGCCTGCGGAAACGACGATTCCAGCCATTCGAGGATGGTGGCGTCGCCGTCGAGCAGATCCATGGCGTGCTGGGCGAAATAGCCGAGCTTGACGCTGGCGCCGATCGCCACCGTTCCCTCGTCCGGCTCCGCCGTGCCCGTGACAAGCTTCAGAAGCGTGGATTTGCCGGCGCCGTTGACGCCCATGATGCACCAGCGCTCACGGCGGCGGACGCTGAAATCGAGGCCTTCATAGATGGACCGGGAGCCGTATTTCTTGTGCACGCCCTTGATGTTGATGACGTCTTCGCCCGAGCGCGGCGCAGGGCGGAATTCGAAGGCGACGGATTGACGGCGCTTGGGCGGCTCGACGCGATCGATCTTTTCGAGCTTCTTGACGCGGCTCTGCACCTGCGCCGCATGGCTGGCGCGCGCCTTGAAGCGCTCGATGAACTTGATTTCCTTGGCGAGCATGGCCTGCTGGCGCTCGAATTGCGCCTGCTGCTGCTTCTCGTTCTGCGCCCGCTGGCCCTCATAGAAGCCGTAGTCGCCGGAATAGGTGGTCAGCGTGCCGCCATCGATCTCGATGATCTTGGTGACGATGCGGTTCATGAATTCGCGGTCGTGCGAGGTCATCAAAAGCGCGCCGTCATAGCCGCGCAGGAAGTTTTCCAGCCAGATCAGGCTCTCGATGTCGAGATGGTTCGACGGTTCGTCGAGCAGCATCACATCGGGGCGCATCAGCAGGATGCGGGCCAGCGCCACGCGCATCTTCCAGCCGCCGGACAGCTTGGCGACATCGCCGTCCATCATCTCCTGCGTGAAGGAGAGACCGGCCAGCACCTCGCGGGCGCGGCCATCCAGCGCATAGCCGTCGAGCTCCTCGAAGCGCGCCTGCACCTCGCCATAGCGCTCGATGATTTCGTCCATCCGGTCCATCTGGTCCGGATCGGACATCTGGGTTTCGAGGTCACGCAGCTCGGCCGCCACCGCGCTGACAGGCCCCGCCCCTTCCATGACCTCCGCCACGGCGCTGCGGCCCGCCATTTCGCCGACATTCTGGTCGAAATAGCCGATCGTCACGCCCTTATCGACCGAAACCTGGCCTTCATCGGGCAGTTCCTGGCTGGTGATCATCCGAAACAGCGTCGATTTTCCCGCGCCGTTGGGGCCGACGAGACCGATCTTCTCGCCCTTGTTGAGGGCGGCGGAGGCTTCGATGAACAGGATGCGGTGGCTGAGCTGCTTGGAGATGTTTTCGAGGCGGATCATGGCTTATCTGGACTGGTTGACGCGGGCGCCCTTATGGCATGCGAAAATCCATCTGTCGCAGTTTTTCTGACCATCCGCCCGTCACTGATGGTATAGTGGTAAAGGACAGCATCAAGGCGACGCGGACATGACAAAAGAAACGATGCCATTTGGTGTGGAAGAGCAAGAGATCGTCAACCGCATCATCATGCGGTTCAGCGACGAGAACGAAGCCTGGAACTGGTTGACCAGGACGCCGTTGCCGGGTCACGGATGCGCGACCGCTCGCGATCTTGTTCGCGAGGGCCGAGTTCAGGAGGTCTTAGCCTATATCGACAGCGTCGACGCTGGCGTTCACGCCTGACCTCACACCCGCCGCCCCGTCTCCGGGTCAAACAGATGCACCAGTCCCGGCTCGATTGTCAGCCGCAGGCTGTCGCCCGGCCGCACACGCTCCCTGCCCTGCTCCACCACGGTGATTTCACTCTGACCTGAACCGAGCACGATATAGGTGAGCGACCCCGTGGATTCGATCAGCGACACCGGCAGGGTGAAGCCGGCTTCCTCGCCATGCGCCACCTTCAGATGCTCCGGGCGAAGGCCAGCGAGCAATTTGCGGCCTGGCTCGAAGGGCTGCGCAACGGCGAGTTCTGGCGCGCCCGGCAGGTCGAGAACCACGCGACAGCCGCCAGCGCCCGTTGCGGCCACGAAATTCATCGCAGGCGAGCCGATGAAACCGGCGACGAAGCGGTTGGCGGGCCGGTCATAGAGTTCCAGCGGCGCGCCCTGTTGTTCGATCACCCCGTCTTTCATCACCACGACGTGATCCGCCATGGTCATCGCCTCGATCTGATCATGCGTGACATAAACGGAGGTCGCGCCCAGCCGGTCGTGCAGCGCCCGGATTTCCTTGCGCATGGACACGCGCAGCGCCGCATCGAGATTGGAGAGCGGTTCGTCGAACAGAAAGGCCTTGGGATTGCGGATGACGGCGCGCCCCATGGCGACGCGCTGGCGCTGGCCGCCCGAAAGCTGGCGCGGATAGCGATCGAGAAGACCGGAAAGGCCGGTGATCGCAGCCACCTCCGCGGCCTTGGCCTTGGCGGCGGCTTTGTCGGTTCCACGCATGCGAAGGGGATACATGAGATTCTCCTCCACCGTCATATGCGGATAGAGCGCATAGGACTGGAAGACCATCGCGATGTCCCGTTTGCGCGGCGGCGCGTCGCGCATATCCTGGCCGGCGATCGTCATCCGGCCTTGGCTGATCTTTTCCAGACCGGCGAGCGACCGCAGCAGCGTGGACTTGCCACACCCGGAAGGACCGACAAGCGCGACGAAACTGCCCTTTTTGATCGTAAGATCGATATTCTTCAACGCATGATAGGCGCCGTAATGCTTGTTGACGCCTGTCAACTCGATTTGCGGAATCATTTGAGGGCTCCTGACGTGAGGCCGGACACGATGCGGCGCTGCAGAAGAACGAAAAGGGCGAGGATCGGCGTCACATACATCGAGGCGAAGGCCATGATGTTGTTCCACTCATTGGTGTTGGGTCCCATGAAGGAATAGAGCCCGACGCTTGCCGGCTGATACTCGATCGCCTGGATGATCGACTTGGAATAGACGAATTCGCCGAAGGCCTGCATGAAGATCAGGATGGCCGAGACGAGGATGCCGTTGCGGGCCAGCGGCAGCACGATATGAAAGAAGGCGCCGATACGGGAATTGCCGTCGACCATCGCCGCCTCTTCGAGTTCGATCGGCACACTCATGAAGGTCGCGCGGACAAGCACGACGAAGAAGGGCATGATTTTGGCAGCGATGGCGATGATCACCGCCAGCCGGGGGTATTCGAGCAGGCCGAGTTGCGAATAGCCGACGAAGATGGGGGTGATCATCAGCGAGGCCGGCAGGACCTGCAGCATCAGGATCAGGAACAGGCCGATATCGATCCAGACATTGCGGTAGCGCGCCAGAACATAGGCGCAGCCGGCGCCGAGGATAGTGATCAGCACCACCGATCCCAGGGCGATCAGCAGCGAATTCCACAGAAAGCGGCCGACGCCCCTGGCCTGCCACACCGCGCCATAGACGCCCCATTGCGGATCGGTCGGCCAGAAGTTCGGCGGCGTGGCGAACATTGCCGAGCCGGTCTTCAGCGCCGTGATATACATCCAGTAAAGCGGAAAGAGATAGATCGCCGCCAGAACGAGCGCGATGGCGAGCATCAACCGGTTTCGAAAGGTTTCGGTCATCCCCGCACCTCCTGCCGCGTCGAGCGGACATAGACGACAGAAGCGATCATGACGAAGACGATCATGATGACCGACACGGTCGCGCCGCGGGCGAAATCATATTGCTTGAACGAGAGATCCCAGGCCCAGTATTGCGCCACATTCGAGGAATTGTTGGGCCCGCCCGAGGTGATGCCGGCAAAGAGATCGAATTGCTGCAGGGTGAAGATGAGACCCAACGAGATGATCGCGCCGATGGTCGAGCGCATCATAGGCAGGGTGATGGTGACGAAACGCTGGAAGACGCCCGCCCCATCGAGTTCCGCCGCCTCATAAAGATCCTTCGGGATACCCGAAAGTCCAACCGAGAGCAGGATCATGTTGAAGGACGTGCCGAGCCAGATATTGGCGAGGATCACCGCCCAAAGCGAATAATGCGGATCGGACCGCCAGAAGATATTGCCGGAAATGACGCCCGCCTCGCGCAGAAAATAGTTGAGCACGCCGAAATCGCCGGAAAGGATCCAGTTCCAGATCGCGCCGACCACGAGGCCCGGCATGACCCAGGACACGAGAAACAGGCCGCGCAGCCAGCTCGATCCCGGAAAATCGTTCCAGAAGAACAGCGCCAGACCGAACCCGATCAAAAACTGGCCTGCGATCGAGGCGACGACGAAGACCGCCGTATTGCGCAGGATCGGCCAGGTCTCCGGCTGAGAAAACAGCGCGACGTAGTTCTTGAAGCCGACGAAAGGCCGGATGAACGTGCCCAGCGAGAACATGTCCACTTCCTGGAAGCTCATGAGCACATTGTAGATCAGCGGCAGACCGGACATCACGAACAGGAAGCCGAGCGGCAGCGCCACGAGGCCGATGTCGAAGCCGCGACCGTCGGTCAGGCTGGTGAGGAATCTCTTCATGGAACCCCGCGAAAACTAGACGTCCTCGGGGCCGCCCGCCTCGGTCGAGCGAGACGGCCCCTTCGGGAGGAACGGATGGCCTTCCCCCGCGAGGAGGAAAGCCTGTGGCGTCAGCCCAGCACGGCGGAGATCTTCTCCGCCGCCTGGTCGAGCGCTTCTTTGGGGCTCATCTGGCCGGTCAGCGCCGCTTGGATCGCGTCCTGGATCGCCTTGGAGATTTTCGGCCAGGCGGGATGCGGACCGCGCGGCTGGGCGTATTTCAACTGCTCCAGGAAGACCTTGAGCGCCTCGTCCTTCAGCGGCTTTCCGGTCGCGGCAATGGTGATGTCGGAGCGGGCCGGCAACTGCCCGAACTTTTCGAACATCTTGTCATCCTGCGAGGCGAAATATTCGAGCACCTTGAAGGCTTCGTCGGGATGTTGGGTGTTCGAGAAGATCGCCCAGTTGAAGTCGCCCATGGCCGAAGAACGCTGCGCGCCCGCCTCGGGAACCGGCAGCAACGCCACGCCCCAGTCGAACTTGGCTTCCTCCAGCATGCGGTCGAGCTCCCAGGGGCCGGAGATCGCCATGGCGGCGTTGCCGGAATTGAAGGTTCCGGTGGAATCCCACTGGCCGCGCGTCAATGTGTCAGGCGACGCGAGATTTTCGTCCATGATGGTCTTCCAGGTCTCCAGCGCCTTCACAGCGCCCGGCGCGTTGATCTGCTGATAGCCGCCGCCGCCCATCTGCGCCCAGGGCAGGAACTGGAAGGTCCCCTCCTCGCTCGCCTTGGCGGAGAACGCCAGGCCGTAAACATTGTTGGCCGGGTCGGTCAGCTTGCGGGCGGCTGCGACCAATTCGTCCCAGGTCTGCGGCGGCTTGGCGGGATCGAGACCCTTCGCCTTGAACATGTCCTTGTTGTAATAGAGCGCGATCGTATTGGTGGCCTTGGGAACGCCGAAATATTTGTCGTCCCACATCACCGATTTCAACGGGCCGGGATAATAGTTCTCCGGCTTGATCACCGTGGATTTGGCGATCCGGTCGGTCAGGTCGAGAAAGGCGCCGCGCGACGAAAACAGCGCGTGCTCGGGGTTGTCGACGGCGATGATGTCGGGCGCCTGGCCGGTGGAGTAAGCGCGCATGGCCTCGCTGACCACATCGTCGAACTGGATCTGGCGGTACTCGACCGTGATCCCGTTCTTCAGAGCGTTGAAATCCTTGATCAGATTGGGCGCCGGCTGGATGTCGCGGTCGAGCGACCAGACGGTGATCTTCACGTCCTCGGCATGCGCGGACAGGCCGAGCGCAGAGACGGATGCGAGCGCCAGCGCGCCCGCCATGAGAAATTTCCTGATACCCATGTTCTCCTCCATTCAGGTTCAGAGTGATCCGGGCGGCTTTCCTCCCTGCCGCCTGGGCATTCTCATTGCGGGTCGATGACGAAGTCGCCGCCCCGGCAATTCTTGAGATAGTTGAGCGCGTGGACCTGACCGGTCATTTCGAGCGCGTCGCGATAGACGGGATCGTGCCAGCCCTCGATGTCGATCGAACCGGTCCATCCGGCCAGGCGCAGCTCCGAAATCACGTCGGTCCAGTTGGTGTCGCCGAAGCCCGGCGTGCGCATGAAGACGAATTTCTCCTTGCCGAAAATGCCGTGCTCGCGGATCACCTCCCAGCGGATGGTCGCGTCTTTGCCATGCACATGGAAGATCTTGCTTGCCCATTTGCGGATCTGCGGCAGCGGATCGATGAGGTAGACCATCTGATGGCAGGGCTCCCATTCGAGTCCGATATTCTCATCCGGCGTCTCGTTGAACATCAGCTCCCAGGCGTCGGGATTATGGGCGATGTTCCAGTCGCCGCTCCGCCAGTCGCCGTCCATGGCGCAGTTCTCGAAGGCGATCCTGACGCCCTTGTCGGCGGCTCGCTTGGCGAGCTCGCTCCAGATCTCCTTGTAGCGGGGCAGGCTGTCGGTCAGCGGCTTGCCCCGGATGCGGCCGGTGAAGCCGGCCACGCAGGTCGCGCCGAAATGATGGGCGTTGTCGATGCAGTCCTTCCAGCCCTGAAGCGTGATCTGGTCGATCTCGGTCGTCTCGAGCGGATTGCCGAACATGCCGAGCGTGGAAATGGTGATGTCGCGGTCGCCGATGGCGTCCGTGCATCGCTTGCCGAGATCGGCGAGATCCTGGCCATTGGTGGTCTGCCAGAAGAAGGGTTCGAAGCTCTCGAAGCCCATATCGGCGATCTGGCCGATGCGCTCGGCCGCCTTGCCGCCGCTGGCGCTGACCATTGTGCCGACACGGATCGACTTTGCCGGATTGCTCATCTGTTACTCCTTGGAAATGACGACGCGCTTGCCGCGCCTTGCGCTTTCTATGGCGGCGAACACCATGGAAAGGCTCTTGATATTGTCTTCGCCCGCCGTCTCCGGCGGCGTTCCGGTTTCGATCGCTCGGATAAAGGCGGAAAGGACGCTGGCGTGCCCCTCGGTCGCTGCAAGATCAGGCGCGTCGGGCACGGAAATCTCTTCCTGATCGCGCAGGAACCCTTCGTCTGCGGCGACGCGATGGGCGGAGAATTGATCCAGCCCATCCCAGAGCAGCGTGCCCTTCTCGCCGGTGATCCGCCACTGGCTTTCCCAACTTGTGTTGGCGCCTTCGGCGCACCAGGAGCCGCGATAGGTGAAGGTCACGTCGTCGCTCATCTCAAAAATCGCGAAAGCCGAAGCGCCATGCGCATACCAGGAACCGGCAGGATTGGTCTCATGGCAATAGACGGCCTTCGGCGTCTTGCCGGAGACGAAGCGGGCGGCGTCGAAGGTATGGATCGCCATATCGAGCAGCAGGACATTGTCCATCTCATCGCGAAAACCGCCGAAATGCGCGCCGATGAAAAAATCGCAATGGACGCCGGTGATCGCGCCGATCGCGCCGGATTCGACGAAGGCTTTCATCCGCCTGACGCCCGGAATGTAACGGCGGTTCTGAACCACCGCATGGGTCAGACCTCTTTTGCGCGCCTTCCGGATCAGGCTCTCGGCGTCCTTGATCGAGGTGGCCATCGGCTTTTCGGATAGGACGTGGCAATCATGGGCAAGCCCCGTCTTCACCACATCCTTGCGCGCCGGCGGCACGACGACGTCGAACAGGAGATCGGCAGATGTTTCGGACAGGACGGATGCGAGATCGGAGCCGATGACGGCGTCGGTCAGCCCGAATTCCGCGGCCAGCCCGCGGGCCACGCCTTCATCGAGATCGACAAGCCCGACGATGGCGACCTTGTCCTTGAGGTCTTCGTGTTCGGCGATCGCACGCAGCCAGCCCTTGGCCATAGCTCCGCAACCGCACAAAACGGCTGAATATGTCACTGATTTCCTCCACCGACGGAAGCGAAACTCCTCTTTCGCGCTCCGTAAACGTTTACGATACTATTTACAGGAATCGATATTTGTCAATAGGGTTTCCGTAAACGATCACGGAGCGCATCGAGACAGCATGACAGGCATCCGCCAACTCGCCGACCATCTCAAGATTTCGATCGGCACCGTCTCCCGCGCCTTGAACGGTAAACCGGACGTCAATCCGGATACGCGCAAGCGCGTCCTCGACGCGGCCGAAAAGCTGGGCTACGTGGCTAATCAGTCGGGTCGCGCGCTGCGGAAAGGCGAAACCGGGGTCATCGGATTCATGATGCAGACGGGCCCCGAAATCACCGGTCGCGGCGACACCTTCTTCATGAGCGTCTTCGACGGCGTCCAGACCGTCCTCGCCCGCCATAGCCTCGACCTGGTGGCGATGTTGTGCTCGTCCGAAGAAGATCCCGACGAATACCTGAAACGCATGGTGGCGCGCGGTTTCGCCGATGGCGTCATCCTCTCCGCGACCCGGCGGCAAGAGGCTCGCTTCGAGTACCTCGCCCGCCGCAAAATTCCCTTCATCACCCTCGGCCGAAGCCTCACCGACGTCGATCAGCCGTGGATCGACCTGGATTTCGAAGGCATGGCGGAACGCTCGGTGCGGCGCATGGTCGAGCGGGGCAAACGCGACCTGGCCTTCGTCTGGCCGCATGGAGACCTCAATCTCGGCTATGTTTATATCGAGCGATGCCGTCAGGTGCTCGCCGAATACGGTCTCGATCTGCCGGACGCGCAGATTTACCACGCCGCGGCCAGCGAAAAAGGCGGCTACGATGTGGCGAGCCAGATCCTCAGTTCGGACAAGCGCCCCGACGGCGTGTTGTTGGTCAGTGAATCGGTGGCGCTCGGCCTTTACCGGGGCCTCGCCGAAGTCGGCCTGTCGCCCGGCCGCGACATCGCGGTGATCGGCATGCGCAGTCCGCAGGCGGAATTTTTGGCGCCAAGCCTTACTTATTTCGACCTGTCGCTTCGCGATCTCGGGGCCGCTCTTGCCGAAAGCCTGCTGGCCGCCATGCCCGGCTACCGCGAACATTATCCGGATGCGCCGCAACGCCAGCTCTGGCCGATGACCTTCGTCGAGGGCGAAAGCGGCTGAAGATATTTGACAGGTCGTCAGAAACTTGGCAGCAAATGGCCGACAGACTGATGGCAGGCAGAATAACCATGGCGAAACGACCGGACAATCAAGGACGCTTAGACGAGGCGGCGCGCGCCGGCTGGCTCTATTACGTCGCCGGCCGCACCCAGGACGAAATCGCCTCGATCATGAGCATTTCCCGCCAGAGCGCACAACGTCTGATTTCATTGTCGGTGGCTGAAAAGCTGGTCAAGGTCCGGCTGGATCACCCTATCGCCGCCTGTCTCGAACTCGCCGAAGCGATCAAGGATCGCTTTGGACTGAAGCAGGTCGAAATCGTGCCGAGCGATCCGGATGCTGGAAACACGGCGATCGGCGTGGCCGAGGCCGGCGCCGCCGAGCTCGAACGCTGGCTGAAGCGCAGCGACCCGCTGGTGATCGCCATGGGCACCGGCCGCACGCTGCGCGCCGTCATCGACCAGCTGTCGCCGATGGAGTGCCCACAACATAAGATTGTGTCGCTCACCGGCAATATCAGCCCGGACGGATCGGCCGCCTATTTCAACGTCATCTTCTCCATGGCCGATGCGGTCAAGGCGCCGCACTTCCCGATGCCGCTGCCCGTCATCGTGTCTTCGCAGGCGGAACGGGACCTGCTGCATCGCCAGCCGCTGATGGCCACGACCATCGATCTGGGCAAGCATTCCGACGTCACTTTCGTCGGCATCGGCGAGATGGCGCTGAACGCGCCGCTGCTGGTCGACGGATTCTTGAACGATGCGGAGATGGAGGAGTTGCTCGCAGCCGGCGCGGTCGGCGAAATCTGCGGCTGGATTTTCGGACCGGATGGAAAACTCCTCGCACATGGGGTGAACGACCGCGTCGCGAGCCTGCCGATCCCCTCCCGCGACGCGTCAACGGTCATCGGCCTGGGACGAGGCGTCCGCAAGCACAAGGCCATTCGCGCCGCCGTCATCGGCGGCAAAATCAACGGCCTGATCACCGATGAAGACGCAGCCCGGATGCTGCTCACCGGCTGACCGCCACCTCGCCTTTCCAACCAAAGCGGACTTCACGCGCGCCCTGGAAGACGGGCAGCGTGTGCGTCCCGGTTTTTTTTATTCGATATTTCAGAGACTTGCATCGTCCTTTCGGCGCTGCAAAAAAGAATCCCTATTGACAGTTTTCCGGACGAAGTGAATATCTGCCCATGAGCATGGCATTTGCTCAAGTTTCTCTTCTGGGAGGAAGACCATGAACCTGAAGACTTTCCTGCTGGGCGCAAGCTCGGCATTGGCGATGTTCGGCCTCGCGAACGCCGAGACCCTGACGATCGCCACCGTCAACAATGGCGACATGATCCGTATGCAGAAGCTGACGGACGATTTCACCAAGAAGAACCCCGGCATCGAGCTGAACTGGGTGACCTTGGAAGAAAACGTTCTGCGCGAACGCGTAACCACCGACGTGGCCACCAAGGGCGGCCAGTATGACGTCATGACCATCGGCACCTACGAAGCTCCGATCTGGGCCAAGCAGGGTTGGCTGGTCGCGCTCGACAATCTCGGCGCGGACTATGACGTGGACGATCTGCTGCCGGCTATCCGCGGCGGCCTGACTGTGGAAGGCAAGCTCTACGCAGCGCCCTTCTACGGCGAAAGCTCCATGGTCATGTACCGCAAGGACCTGATCGAAAAGGCCGGGCTCACCATGCCCGACGCTCCGACCTGGGACTTCATCGCCGACGCCGCCCGCAAGATGACCGACCGCGCCACCGGCGTAAACGGCATCTGCCTGCGCGGCAAGGCCGGCTGGGGCGAAAACATGGCTTTCCTGACCGCCATGTCCAACTCCTTCGGCGCCCGCTGGTTCGACGAAAACTGGAAGCCCCAGTTCGACCAGCCGGAATGGAAGAACACGCTCGATTTCTACGTGAAGCTGATGAACGACGCCGGTCCGCAGGGCGCGTCCTCGAACGGTTTCAATGAAAACCTGGCGCTCTTCCAGCAGGGCAAGTGCGGCATGTGGATCGACGCCACCGTCGCCGCATCCTTCGTGTCCAACCCCAAGGATTCCACCGTCGCCGATAAGGTCGGTTACGCCCTGGCTCCGGACAACGGCCTCGGCAAGCGCGGCAACTGGCTCTGGGCCTGGAACCTCGCGATCCCCGCAGGCTCGCAGAAGGTCGAAGCAGCTGAGAAGTTCATCGCCTGGGCGACCGGCAAGGACTATCTGAAGCTGGTGGCGGACAAGGAAGGTTGGGCCAACGTTCCCCCGGGCACGCGCACCTCGCTCTACGAAAACGCCGACTACCAGAAGGCCGCTCCGTTCGCGAAGATGACCCTCGACTCCATCAACGCTGCCGACCCGACCAAGCCGACCGTCAAGCCGGTCCCCTATGTCGGCGTCCAGTTCGTGGCGATCCCTGAATTCCAGGGCCTCGGCACCACTGTCGGCCAGCTGTTCTCGGCGGCTCTCGCCGGTCAGATGAGCGTTGACGATGCGCTGGCTCAGGCTCAGCAGGTGTCCGAACGCGAAATGACCCGCGCCGGCTACATCAAGTAATCCACAGGCTCCCAGGCCTGACCTTGCTGCCCGGCCCCTCCGGGCAGCCTTTTTCAAAGAATCATTCCGCGCCCAAGCGCGACATCTATTGTCTCGACAATTCACCATACCGCTGCGCAGGGGAGGAAACGATGGCGACGCAACAGACGAGAACGCTCGCGCGCGCAATGATGGCTCCATCAGTGGGGCTGCTGTTGATCTGGATGATTGTGCCACTGGCGATGACGCTGTGGTTCTCGTTCCAGAACTACAATCTGTTGAACCCGGGCAATGTGAGTTTTGCCGGATTGTTCAACTATCGCTTCTTCTATACCGATCCCGCCTTCTTCCAGTCGATCTACAACACGCTGGTGCTGGTCGGCGGCGTCCTGTTGATCACGGTGATCGGCGGCGTGCTCATCGCCCTGCTACTCGACCAGGACATGTGGGGCCAGGGCTTCGTCCGCATCATGGTCATATCGCCCTTCTTCGTCATGCCGCCGGTCGCGGCGCTGGTGTGGAAGAACATGATCATGCATCCCGGCTACGGCGTTCTCGCCGACATCAACCGCGCGCTCGGCTTTCAGCCTGTCGACTGGTTCGCCCAGTATCCGCTGTTTTCCATCATCGTCATCGTCGCCTGGCAGTGGCTGCCTTTCTCGACGCTCATTCTCCTGACCGCACTGCAGTCGCTCGACGGCGAGCAGAAGGAAGCCGCCGAAATGGACGGCGCCGGCATCTGGAGCCGCTTCATCTATCTGGTCGTGCCGCATCTTTCGCGCGCCATCACCGTCGTCATTCTCATCCAGACGATCTTCCTGCTCGGCGTCTATGCGGAAATTCTGGTCACCACGAATGGCGGCCCCGGCTACGCCTCCACCAATATCGCCTTCCTGATCTACCGCACCGCGCTGCTGGGCTATGACGTGGGCGGAGCATCCGCGGGCGGCATCATCGCCGTCATCCTCGCCAACATCGTCGCCTTCTTCCTGATGCGCGCCGTCGGCAAGAACCTGGACAAGTAAGGAGAGACCCATGGCCCGCGCCGTTTCGACCCGCCGCAAAGCCTTCTTCACCGTCGCCGCCTGGTCGGTCGCGTTGTTGATCTTCTTTCCCATCCTCTACACGCTGATCACTTCGATCAAGACGGAGAGCGAAGCGATCCAGGGCTTCAGCCTCATCCCCTCCGGGACTTTCGAAAACTATATCGAGGTCCAGACCCAACGGGATTATTTCAAGCCGTTCATGAATTCGGTGATCCTGTCGGTCGGGTCGACGATCCTGGCTCTGCTGGTGGCGGTTCCCGCCGCCTGGTCAATGGCCTTCGCGCCGACCAGCAAGACCAAGGACATCCTGATGTGGATGCTTTCCACCAAGATGATGCCGGCGGTCGCCGTGCTGGTGCCGATTTACCTGCTGTTTCGCGATTTCGGCCTGCTCGACAGCCGCATCGGCCTGACCATCATGCTGATGCTGATCAACCTGCCGATCGTCGTCTGGATGCTCTATACCTATTTTCGTGAAATCCCGGGCGAGATCCTCGAGGCCGCCCGCATGGACGGGGCGACGCTATGGGGTGAGATCGTGCATGTGCTGACGCCGATGGCGGTGCCGGGCATCGCCTCGACCATGCTGCTCAACATCATCCTGGCCTGGAACGAAAGCTTCTGGTCGATCCGACTGACCACCACCAACGCCGCGCCGCTGACCGCCTTCATCGCCTCGTTTTCCAGCCCGCAGGGCCTGTTCTGGGCGAAGCTCTCGGCGGCTTCGACCCTCGCCATCGCCCCCATCCTGATCATGGGATGGTTCTCGCAGAAGCAATTGGTGCGCGGCCTGACCTTCGGCGCGGTAAAATAAGAGACAAGGGGAGAAACAACGATGGGCACGATCCAACTCAAGAAGGTCAACAAGTCATTCGGCGCGACCACGGTCATTCCGAGCATCGATCTCTCCATCGAAAACGGCGAATTCGTCGTCTTCGTCGGCCCCTCGGGCTGCGGCAAGTCCACGCTTCTCCGGCTGATCGCCGGTCTCGAGGACACCAGTTCCGGCCATATCGAGATCGACGGAAAAGATGTCACCAAGACGCCGCCCGCCAAACGCGGGCTCGCCATGGTGTTCCAGTCTTACGCGCTCTACCCGCATATGAGCGTCTATAAGAACATCGCCTTCCCGCTGAAAATGGCGGGCATGGCGCCCGAAGCCATCGACAAGAAGGTCAAGGACGCCGCGCGCATTCTCAACCTCACCAACTATCTCGAGCGCCGGCCCGGCCAGCTTTCGGGCGGCCAGCGTCAGCGCGTCGCCATCGGCCGCGCCATCGTGCGCGAACCCTCGGCCTTCCTCTTCGACGAACCGCTCTCGAACCTCGACGCAGCGCTTCGCGGCTCGATGCGGCTGGAAATCTCCGAACTGCACCAGCAGCTCGGGGCCACCATGATCTATGTCACCCACGACCAGGTCGAGGCGATGACCATGGCCGACAAGATCGTCGTGCTGCAGGCCGGCAATATCGAGCAAGTCGGCTCGCCGATGGATCTCTACAACCGTCCCGACAATCTGTTCGTCGCCGGCTTCATCGGTTCGCCGCGCATGAATTTCGTCACCGGCGCAGCGGCCGCTCCGCATGGCGCGCATACGATCGGCATTCGCCCGGAACATGTCCGGCTGTCTTCGACCGAAGGTCTTTGGAAGGGCAAGGTCGGCGTCACCGAACATCTGGGCTCGGACACGTTCCTCCATATCCACACCGAAGAAGCCGGCAGCCTGACGGTTCGCGCCGATGGCGACACGACGTTCCGGCATGGTCATGAGGTGTATCTGACGCCGGACGACAAACGCATTCATCGCTTCAACGACAAGGGGATGGCCGTCCGATGAGCAGGCTTGACGGAAAATCGGCGCTGATCACCGGCTCCGCGCGCGGCATCGGCCGCGCCTTCGCCGAAGCCTATATCCGCGAAGGCGCGACGGTGGCGATCGCCGACATCAACCTCGAACGCGCGCAGCAGACGGCGTCGGAGCTCGGCGCTTCGGCCTACGCCGTCCGCATGGACGTCACCGACCAGACCTCGATCGACGCCGCGATCGCCGCGGTCGAAGAAAAGACCGGCGGCCTCGACATTCTCGTCAACAACGCCGCGCTCTTCGATCTCGCGCCGATCGTGGAAATCACCCGCCAGAGCTACGATACGCTGTTCTCGATCAATGTCGCAGGATCGCTGTTTACGATGCAGGCGGCGGCCAAATCGATGATCAAGCGCGGCAAAGGCGGCAAGATCATCAATATGGCCAGCCAGGCCGGCCGCCGAGGCGAAGCGCTGGTTGCGGTCTACTGCGCCACCAAGGCGGCAATCATCTCGCTCACACAGTCGGCCGGTCTCGACCTGATCAAATACGGCATCAACGTCAACGCCATCGCCCCCGGCGTGGTGGACGGCGAACATTGGGACGGCGTCGACGCCCTGTTCGCCAAGCATGAGAACCGCCCGCTGGGCGAGAAGAAGAAACTCGTCGGCGAAGCCGTGCCTTTCGGGCGCATGGGCCGCGCCGAGGACCTGACGGGCATGGCCGTGTTTCTCGCCTCTGCTGAGGCCGACTACATCGTCGCCCAAACCTACAACGTCGATGGCGGCAACTGGATGAGCTGAGGCTCCCAGACCCCAGGATCGGAGACTGCCCATGACCAAACTCTCGCTCGCCAATCTCGAAGCGCTGTCCGCCAAAGCCAGCGTTCCCCGCTACCGGCGCGACGATCTCTCGGCCGGCATCGTGCATTTCGGCGTGGGCAATTTCCATCGCGCTCATCTGGCCGTTTATCTGCATGAGTTGATGAACGAGGGCAAAGCCCATGATTTCGCCATCATCGGCGCGGGCGTCATGGCTTCCGACGCCAAGATGAAGGCGACTCTTCAAGCGCAGGATTATCTCACCACCGTCGTCGAGCAGGACGTCAACCGCTCGGCCGCCACCATCACCGGCCCGATGATCGACATCATCACGGCGCCCGACTTCGACCGCATCATCGACACGCTCGCCGATCCGAAGATCCGCATCGTGTCGATGACCATCACCGAAGGCGGCTATTTCATCGATCCCGCCACCGGCAAGTTCGACCCGGAGCATCCGGCGATCGTCGCCGACGCCGCCGATCCCGAGCATCCCAAGACCGTGTTCGGCCTGATCATCGCCGGACTGAAGGCCCGACGCGATGCAGGAAACGCGCCTTTCACGGTGATGTGCTGCGACAACATCCCTGGCAATGGCGAAGTGACCGAAGCGACCGTCACTGGCCTCGCCAAGCTTTCCGATCCGGATTTCGCCCACTGGATCCACGACAATGTCGCCTTCCCGAACTCCATGGTCGACCGTATCACGCCGGCGACGGGACAGCGCGAGATCGACATCGCCCGCGACTCCTATGGAATCGAAGACGGTTGGCCGGTATTCTGCGAAGAATTCAAGCAATGGGTCATGGAAGACAACTTCCCGCTTGGACGGCCGGCTTTCGAAGACGTCGGCGCGACCTTCGTGCCGGACGTCGCCCCTTATGAATTGATGAAGCTGCGCATTCTCAATGGCGGCCATGCGGCGATCGCCTACCCCGCCGCGCTCATGGATATTCATTTCGTTCATGAATCGATGGAGGACGAGCTGATCCGCGCTTTTCTCGCCAAGCTCGAGCATGACGAGATCATTCCGGTCGTTCCTCCGGTGCCGAACACCAGTCTCAACGACTATTTCGACCTGATCGAACGTCGCTTCGCCAATCCCAAGATCGGAGACACCATTCCGCGGCTCGCCCAGGACGGATCCAACCGTCAGCCGAAGTTCATCCTGCCATCCACCAGCGATCGCCTTGCCAAGGGCCTCGACGTCGTCGGTCTGGCGTTGGTGTCGGCGCTCTGGTGCCGGTATTTCGAAGGCGTCTCCGACAGCGGCAAAGCCATCGCGTTCAACGATGCGAACGCCGAGAGATTGCAGGCAGCCGCGCTTGCGTCACGCCAAGACCCGAAAGCCTTCCTTGCGCTCGGCGATATTTTCGGCGATGTGGGTGTGAACCCGCAATTCGTCGCCCGCTTCGGCCAGGCGCTCGCTAGTTTGCGGGACAGAGGCACGGCGGCGACTTTGCGCGCCTATCTTGACGGGACGCTTGGCGGGTGACGACACAGAACAACGGCGGCGATTGGCTCATCATCTTCGATTGCGACGGGGTGCTCGTCGACAGCGAGCCGATCGCGCTGGATGTGCTGCGCGCCATGCTGGCCGAGGAAGGCGTTGCGCTCGACGCCGACTCGATCTCCGATCGTTTCTTGGGGCGTAGTCTCTCCTCGATGACGGCGCTGATCCGGCAGGAATTCGGCGTCGCTCTGCCGGAAGATTTTCCCGACAGGATGCGGAAACGGCTGTTCGTTCGCTTCGAGCAGGAATTGCAGCCGATTCCGGATATGGCCGATACGCTCGACGATCTGGCCTCGGCCGGCTTCTTCTATTGCGTCGCCTCTTCGAGCCAGCCGGAGCGGATCGCCAAAAGCCTGGAAGTCACGGGGCTTCATAGCCGGTTCAGCCCCCGCATCTTCAGCGCCACCATGGTGTCTCGGGGTAAACCGGCGCCGGATCTTTTTCTGCACGCCGCCGCGCGGCTCGGCTTTTCCCCCGAACGCAGCATCGTGATCGAGGACAGTCCCGCCGGCGTTCAGGCGGCGCGGGCGGCCGGCATGACGGTCTTCGCCTTCTCCGGCGGATCGCATGCGAGCAGCGAGACCTATCATGCCGCCATCAAGGCTCTCGAACCCGACCAGCGATTTGACGCGATGGCCGATTTGCTGCAACTTGCCGAGCGGGTGAGGAGAGCGAAAGACGGCATTGATGGGTGAACATGTCATCGCGGTGGATGTGGGCACCGGCAGCGCGCGCGCTGGCGTGTTCGATATCGACGGACGGCAATTGGCGCGAGCCGTGACGCCCATCGGGCTTCACCGACCACAGCCGCTCCACTACGAGCAGAACAGCAACGAGATCTGGTCGGCGGTGTGCCGCTCTGTCCGCGAAGCGCGCCAAACCTCCGGTTTACCCGCCGACGCGATCGTGGCGATCGGCTTCGACGCGACCTGTTCGCTGGTCGCCCGCGACAAGGGCGGCTCGCCGATCTCGATTTCAGCCTCGGGTAAAGGATCATTCGACACGATGCTGTGGATGGATCATCGCGCCCGAACGGAATCGGACGAATGCTCGATCGCGGACAATCCCGTCGTCGCGCGCTTCGGCGGCCGTCTTTCCCCGGAAATGCAGGCCCCTAAACTGCTTTGGATGAAGCGACACCTACCCGAAGCCTGGGCGCGAGCCGGCAACATTTTCGATCTCTGCGATTATCTCACCTGGCGCGCCACCGGATCAACCGCGCGTTCGCACTCGCCGCTTGCCGCCAAGTGGGGCTACGAACCCGTCGCGCCCGGCGCCCGGCCCGATGATTTCTATGATCGCATCGGCCTGTCCGACCTGGCGGACAAGGCAGGAATTCCCGAAAGGTCGACGCCGCTCGGCCAGGTCGTCGCACCATTGAGCCAGGCGGCCGCCGACGACCTCCTTCTGAGTCCAGATTGCCTCGTCGCCCATGGCCTGATCGACGCCTATGCCGGGGCGATCGGGGCCTTCGTTTCCGAAGGCGGCGATTATGATCGAAAGGCCGCGCTGATCGCCGGGACGTCCAGTTGCGTGATCCGCTTCGATCGCATCGCAGAGACGAAGGTCGGTTGCTGGGGCGGATTTCACGATGTCGCCTTGCCGGATCTCTGGTTGATGGAAGCCGGCCAATCCGCGTCCGGTGCTCTGCTCGATCACCTGATCCGGCTTCACCCTGCCGGTCGAAGCGCCTCGCCGCCTTCCCCCATGACGTTGCTCGACGCCATCGCCGAACGGCTTGCGGTCGAAGGCCCGGCCTACGGCGCCCCTTTGACCGTTCTGCCTGATTTCCACGGCGCGCGCTCGCCTGTCACCGACCCGCACTTGACCGGTATCCTGGCGGGCTTGACGCTCGATGAAAGCTTCGACGGATTGTGCAAACTGTTCTGGCGGGCCTGCGTCGGTCTCGCCTGTTCGATACGCGACAGCCTGTCCAACATGCCGGGCGCCGGCGATATTGAAACCTTGCTGATGGCCGGCGGTTTCGCGAGCCATCCGCTGATCCCCGCGCTCTACGCCAATGTCACAGGCAGAACCGTCGTCACCGACACCACCCGGGATTCAGTATTGTTTGGTTGCGCTCTGCACGCATTACGTGCGTCCGGCCTGTCGCAGAAGGCCGCGGGGAAAGCGGTGTCCTTCAATCCGGGCAGACGCGCCGTGTCGCCCGATCCGGATGCGGCGCGTCTGCACGAGCGCGATTTTGCGGCCTATCAGATCATGAAACGTCATCAGGCGGAACTGACGGCGCTCTACGGCTGACCTCCACCTGCGACGCGTGGAAAAGCGAGTGCAAGCCTTGACTTGCCGCCGCATCGTATGACGTCGCCGATCTTCGCACCCATGCCGTTTCGTCGCAGCGAGCGAACGCCGTCCATCTCGAACCGAAGTTTTTTATTGCGAGAGGCGGCGTCATCGGGCTAAGTCTGCCTTGTCTAATTGCCTAGACATCCAGCGCAGGACCCGAGTGCAAAGCTATCTCTCCACCCTCGCCCCATGGACGCGCGAAATTCGCGCCGGCCGGCTCGTCGAACAGGCCGCGGCCCTCTGCCTGCGACGCGACGTCGACGGCGGGTCCGAGGTCCTGCTGGTGACCAGCCGCGATTCCAGGCGCTGGGTTCTGCCGAAGGGCGCGGTCGAAAAAAGGGAAAACACCGGCGAGGCCGCGGCCCGCGAGGCCTTCGAAGAAGCCGGCGTGTCCGGCGCGGTGCAAAACAAGCCGCTCGGCCGCTATATCTACGTCAAGCAGAAGGAAGGCGTAGTCTGCCTGGTCACCGTTCACTGCGTCTTTGTGGAAAAATGCGCGGAGTTCTTTTCCGAGACCGGGATGCGAATTGCGGAATGGACACCTCTTCTGGAAGCAGCCCGCCGCGTGCAGGAGCCGGAACTGAAGAGCCTGATCGCTTCGCTGGCTTGATCGCCAGGATCAACCGCTTGGCGGGAGGTTATCAGGCCTCTGGATCGACCGCCTCGGCGCCGACGTTCATCATCGCGCCGAAGCTCAGATTTCAGCCAGGGCAATCTCGATCTCGAGCAACGTCCCGTCGCCGTCCACACGCAAGGACTCGCCTTTCTCGAGGCGGACGACGTCCCATTGCGACAGTGGCTGACCCGCCGCTTCCACGTCGCCATGCAGAACGACGAGGAAGGTCAGCTCCGCCGCCTCCACGCCCCCCGCAGGGCGTTTCGAAACGCGGTGGACCGCGACGCCACGGCGCGTCATCACATTGAAGTCGGCTGTCGGTCCGCCACGATTTCGGCTGGATATCTCCAGGTCGCCGGAAAACGCGAATGGGTCGCCAGAAACATGAAGCTCAACGCTTTCTTCAGGCAAATCGAGCGTCATGCCGTCACCCGAAAGCAGCGTGATGGTGCGGTCTATGCCTGGAAAGACCGAAAAAGGTCCATCCTCCGCCACATGCGCGATCGAGAGCCGCCAGATGAACGCGTCGAGCCCTGCGCCGTCGGGAAAGGACGCGACCTCTTCGGTCACGCCCTTGCCGTTCTTCCACGGCATTTTGCGATAAGCGTCCCGCCGGAGGATGCGCATCAGTTGCCCAGAATGCCCGGCAGGCGCAGGCCCTTGTCGCGGGCACAATCGAGCGCGATGTCGTAGCCGGCGTCGGCGTGACGCATGACGCCGGTGGCCGGGTCGTTCCAGAGAACACGCTCCAGCCGGCGCGCCGCATCATCCGTGCCGTCGGCGCAGATGACCATGCCCGAATGCTGGGAATAACCCATGCCGACGCCGCCGCCGTGATGCAGCGACACCCAGGTCGCGCCAGACGCGCAATTGAGGAGCGCGTTGAGCAGCGGCCAGTCCGACACGGCGTCCGAGCCGTCCTTCATTGCTTCCGTCTCGCGATTGGGCGAGGCGACCGAGCCGGAATCGAGATGATCGCGGCCGATGACGACGGGCGCCTTGAGTTCGCCGTTGCGCACCATTTCGTTGAATGCGAGGCCGAGTTTGTGGCGATCGCCCAGGCCCACCCAGCAGATGCGCGCCGGCAGACCCTGGAAGGAAATGCGCTCACGCGCCATGTCCAGCCAGTTATGCAGATGCTTGTTGTCCGGCAGGAGTTCCTTGACCTTGGCGTCGGTCTTGAAGATGTCTTCCGGATCGCCCGACAGGGCCGCCCAGCGGAACGGGCCAATGCCGCGGCAAAACAGCGGACGGATATAGGCGGGCACGAAACCCGGGAAGGCGAAGGCGTTTTCGAGCCCTTCGTCCTTGGCGACCTGACGGATATTGTTGCCATAATCCAGCGTGGGCACGCCCATGTTCCAGAAATCGACCATGGCCTGGACATGCACCTTCATCGAGGCGCGCGCGGCCTTCTCGACGGCTTTGGGATCGCTCTCCTGCTTGGCGCGCCATTCGGCGACCGTCCAGCCTGATGGAAGATAGCCGTTGATCGGATCATGGGCGGAGGTCTGGTCGGTGACGATATCGGGGCGGACGCCGCGACGCACGAGTTCGGGGAAAATATCGGCGGCGTTGCCGATCAGGCCTACGGACTTGGCTTCACCCGCCTTGGTCCACTGGTCGATCAGCGCCAGAGCTTCATCAAGGGTGTGCGCCTTGGCGTCGAGATAACGGGTGCGAAGCCGGAAGTCGACGCGGGTCTCGTCGCATTCCACCGCCAGGCAGCAGGCGCCGGCCATGACGGCCGCCAGCGGCTGGGCGCCGCCCATGCCGCCGAGGCCGCCGGTGAGGATCCACTTGCCCGTCAGATTACCGTCGTAATGCTGGCGGCCCGCTTCCACGAAGGTTTCGTACGTGCCTTGGACGATGCCCTGAGTGCCGATATAGATCCACGAGCCCGCCGTCATCTGGCCATACATGGCCAGGCCGCGCTTATCGAGCTCGTTGAAATGATCCCAGGTCGCCCAATGCGGCACCAGATTTGAGTTGGCGATCAGCACGCGGGGCGCATCCTTATGCGTGCGGAACACACCCACGGGTTTGCCGGACTGCACCAGCAGCGTTTCGTCCTCGTTCAGATCCCGGAGCGTCGCGACGATCTTGTCGAAGTCGTCCCAGGTGCGGGCGGCACGGCCGATGCCGCCATAGACCACCAGATCATGCGGCCGTTCGGCGACGTCGGGGTCGAGATTGTTCATCAACATGCGCAGCGGCGCTTCTGTCATCCAGCTCTTGGCGGTCAGTTCAGTGCCGGTGGCGGCGCGGACGTCGCGGATATTGTGGCGGGGATTGGCGGTCATGTCTGTTCCCTCTGTTCGTGTTCTTGAAAATCAGCTTTCGAGCCGCGGCAACAGGCCGGGCGAGATGCTATCGGTGAGCCCGCCCTCGGCGATGAGCCGCGAAGCGGCGTCGAGATCGCCGGCCATGTAGCGGTCGACTTCGAGCGTCGGAACGACGGCGCGGACGGCGGCCATGGCTTTTTCGAGTTCGGGACTGGTGCGCAACGGCGCGCGGAATTCAACGCCCTGCACCGCCGTCAGCGCTTCGATCCCGATAATGGCGTTGAGATTGTCGGTCATTTGCAACAGGCGGCGCGCGCCATGGCAGGCCATCGACACGTGATCTTCCTGATTGGCCGAGGTCGGGGTGGAATCCACCGAAGCCGGATGCGACATCTGTTTGTTTTCGCTCATCAAAGCGGCCGAGGTCACTTCGGCGATCATCAGGCCGGAATTAAGACCCGGCTTCTTGGCGAGAAAGGCCGGCAGTCCATAGGAGAGCGCGGGATCGACGAGAAGCGCGATGCGCCGCTGGGCGATCGCGCCGATTTCGCAAATGGCGATGGCGATCTGGTCGGCGGCGAAAGCCACCGGCTCGGCATGGAAATTGCCGCCGGAGACGACCGAGTTGTCCGACAGCACGAGCGGATTGTCGGTGACGGCATTGGCTTCGATTTCGAGCGTGCGGGCCGCCATGCGCAGCAGATCGAGGCAGGCGCCATCGACCTGCGGCTGGCAGCGGATACAATAGGGATCCTGCACGCGCTCGTCGCCATCCAGATGGCTTTCGCGAATTTCGGATCCCGCCAGCAGCGAACGAAGCGCAGTCGCCGCATCGATCTGGCCCTTATGGCCGCGCAGCGTATGGATATCGGGATGGAACGGCGCCGACGAGCCCATGGCGGCGTCGGTCGACAGAGCGCCGGTGATCAACGCCGAACGCGCGGCGCGATGGGCGCGGAACAGTCCGGCCAGAGCGAGCGCCGTCGAGGTCTGCGTGCCGTTGATCAGCGCTAGTCCCTCTTTGGCGGAAAGCACCACCGGCTGAAGACCGGCGTTGGCCAAGGCGTCGGCGGCGGGCATCCGCTCGCCCTCAAAAAATGCTTCGCCTTCGCCGATCATCGCTGCGGCCATGTGCGCGAGCGGAGCGAGATCGCCGGAGGCGCCGACCGAGCCTTTTTCCGGGATGACCGGCGTCACGCCCTTTTCCAGCATGCCTTCGATCAGACGGACAAGCTCAAGGCGAACGCCGGAGGCGCCGCGGCCGAGCGAAATCAGTTTGAGCGCCATGATGAGGCGGACGATATTGTCTGCGAGCGGGGCGCCGACGCCGCAGCAATGCGACAGGATGAGATTGCGCTGCAGGGTGGCGAGATCGGCGTTGTCGATCTTGATCGAGGCGAGTTTGCCGAATCCGGTATTGACGCCGTAGACGGGCTCGTTGCCGGCGGCGATTTCTGCGATCCGCCGCGCGGCCTTGTCAATCCCCGCGTCGAAAGAGCGGTCGAGGCGCGCTGGTTCGGAGGACCAGAAAATCGTTTCGAGGTCATTGAGCGGCACGGAGCCGGGATGGAGCGTGATGGTCAAAGCGAGATCCTTTCGCCTTTGAAGACATGCAGATGCAGCGGATTGAAGCCGATGCGGTAGACGAGTTCCGCCAGACTCTCGACATTCCAGACGGCGAAGTCGGCCGATTTGCCGGCTTCGAGAGATCCGGTTTCAGCCGAGACGCCCAAAGCGCGGGCGGCGTTGCGGGTGGCGCCGAGAATGCACTCCTCCACCGTCAGGCCGAAGAGCGTCGCCGACATGTTCATGGTCAGAAGCAGCGAGGTCAGCGGCGAGGTGCCGGGATTGCAATCGGTGGCGATGGCGATCGGGACGCCGGCGGAACGAAGCGAAGCGACCGGCGGCTTGCGGGTTTCGTGAATGGCGTAAAAGGCGCCGGGAAGCAGCACCGCGACCGTGCCGGACGCCTTGAGCGCCGCGACGCCCTCATCATCGAGATATTCGATGTGATCGACGGAGAGAGCGCCATTAGAGGCCGCGAGCTTGGCCCCGCCGAGATTGGAGAGTTGCTCGGCATGCAGCTTGACCGGCAGTCCGAGCTCTCGCGCATGACAAAAGACGATCTCGATTTCGGCCACCGAGAAGGCGATGCCTTCGCAAAACCCGTCGACGGCGTCGACGAGACCTTCGGCTTTCGCCGCCGTCATGCCCGGAAGCACGACGTCGGCGATATAGTCGGCATTGCGGCCTTTATAGGCGGCCGGCGTGGCATGCGCGGCGAGATAGCTCGTCACCACGCGCACCGGTCTGATCTCACCGAGCCGGCGTGCGGCCCGGAGCATGTTGAGTTCGCCCTCGATCGTCAGGCCATAGCCCGATTTGACCTCGATCGTGGTGACGCCTTCGGCGATCAACGTGTCCACACGCGGCAGCGAGGCTTCGACCAGTTGGTCGACGTTCAGCGCATTGGTCTGGCTGACCGTGGAGACGATGCCGCCGCCGGCCCGGGCGATTTCCTCGTAGCTCGCGCCCGCCAGCCGCATTTCGAATTCCCGAGCGCGATTGCCGCCATGCACCACATGCGTATGGCAATCAATGAGACCCGGCGTGACCCAACGTCCCTCGAGATCCTGCACATCCATGCCGCGCTCAGCGCCGGTGGGAAGATCGCCCTCCACACCGACAAAGGCCACCCGGCCGTCGCGCACCAGTATCAAGCCGCTCTCGATGACGCCGAGACCTTCGGCGCCCGGCGCCATCGTGGCGATGCGGGCATTTCTGTAGAGCGCGTCGGGTCGCGAAAAAATCTGGTCCATGATCGATATTCCGCTTCAATCTTTATGATTCATGTATATACATAATAATTGACAGGCAAGAGAAATTTTCGAGCCGCCCGCCGACAGGCCAAGAGAACCGGAGAAAACGCCGATGACCCGACTTTACGCCAAAACCGCTCTCACCGCGTCCGGTTGGAAAAAAGACGTCCGGTTGACGCTTGCGGATGGGCGGATCACGACATTGGAGACCGGCGTCGCCGCGCTGCCGGGCGACGAGATCTCTGACGTGCTGCTGCCGGCTATGCCCAACCTCCACAGCCACGCCTTTCAGCGAGCGATGGCGGGTCTTGCGGAACTGCGCGGGCCGGGCGCCGACAATTTCTGGAGCTGGCGCAGCATCATGTACAAATTCGCGCTCACCATGACTCCTGAAGACATGGAGGCCGTGGCGGCGCAGCTCTATATGGAAATGCTCGAAGCCGGTTTTGGCCGCGTCGGCGAATTCCATTATGTCCATCACGACAGAGACGGCGCCCCCTATGGCGACATTGCCGAACTCTCCAACCGCATCATGGCGGCGTCAAGCGAGGCGGGCATCCATCTGACGCTGCTGCCGGTCTTCTATGCCCATTCCGGCTTCGGCGGACTTGAGCCTATCGACGGACAACGGCGTTTCATCAATTCGATCGAGAGCTATGCCAAACTCATGGACGCCTGCCGAACCGGACTTGCCGCTCTTTCGGGCGGGCGACTCGGAATCGCCCCGCACAGCCTTCGCGCCGCAACGCCTGACGAGCTGACCACGATCCTGCCTCTAGCCGAGGGCGGGCCCATCCACATCCACATCGCCGAACAGGTGAAAGAGGTTGAAGACTGCGTCGCCTGGTCTGGCGCAACTCCCGTCGAATGGCTGCTTCGCAACATGCCGGTCGATGACCGCTGGTGCCTGATCCACGCCACACACATGACCAAGACGGAAACGGCGGGAATGGCGCGGTCAGGCGCGGTCGCCGGCCTCTGCCCGATCACCGAAGCCAATCTCGGCGACGGCGTCTTCCCTGCTCCGCGTTTTCTCGACCAGGGCGGGGCGTTCGGGATCGGATCCGACTCGAACATTCTGATTTCCGTCGCGGAAGAACTCCGGACGCTCGAATATTCGCAGCGTCTTTCGCTCCGGGCCCGCAATGTTGTGGCGGCGCCCGGCGGCTCGACCGGCCGGAGGCTGTTCGATAGCGCGCTGTCGGGCGGATCCAAAGCGCTCGCTTCAAACGCCTCGCTTGCAATCGGGGAAACAGCCGACATCGTCAGCCTGGATCTATCCGAAGCGTCCCATCTCCAGGACGACCAGATCCTCGATCACTGGATCTTCGCAGGCCGCCTCAGCGTCGACAAGGTCTGGACCGCCGGCGTCAAGCGCGTCGAGGGCGGCCGCCATGTCCAGCGAGAGGCCATATCGACCCGGTTTCACAAAGCGATGGCGAGGCTTCTCGACGCCTGATCTTTTCGGCGAGCAAGGGGCAGTGTAAGCGCGGGCCAAGACAAACCGGGGCGGATCCATGGAGACGAGCAAGGAATCCTTGCATCAGAAAATTCTGAGCGACATCGAGACGCGCATCGTTTCCGGCGACTGGCCGCCGGGTCATCGCATCCCGTTCGAAGTCGACCTTGCCGAACATTACGGCTGTTCGCGCATGACGGTGAATAAGGTGATGACGCAGATCGCCGCTTCCGGTCTGATCGAGAGACGCAAGAAGTCGGGCAGTTTCGTCGCGTTCCCCAAGGCGCAGTCGGCCATTCTCGAAATCCACGACATCAAGGCCGAAGTGCAGAGCCTCAATCTCGCCTATGGATATGAGATCGCCAGCTTCGTCACCCGCAAGGCGACCGCCGAGGATCGCAAGCGTCTCGAACTGCCGTCCGGCGCCCGCGTCGCCGATATCGTTTGCATCCATTTCGCGGAAAGCAGGCCCTTCTGCCTCGAAGAGCGGATCATCAATCTCGAGACAGTGCCCGAAGCGACAAAACCGGATTTCTCACAAAACGCCCCCGGTCCCTGGCTGCTCCAGGAAGTGCCATGGAGCGCCGCGGAACACCGGATCACGGCGGTCTCCGCGAGCCAGGATGTCGCCGTCAGGCTCGATATCGATAAAAGCGCCGCCTGCCTTACGGTCGAGCGTCGCACATGGAGCGGCGCGGGACCCGTAACGCATGTGAAATTCACCTATCCCGGCGATCGGCACGCCCTCGTCGCGCGCTTCACCCCGCCTGCCCAGACCATTACCGGAGCATCGAAATGACCGTTCTTTTATCCGACACGCTGACCTGGCCGGATGTCGCCCGCATAGCCCATGGCGAGACGCTCGAATTGGCACCGGATGTCTGGGCTCGCATCGAGCAGGCGAGCGCCATCGTCGACGCGATCGTCGAAAGCGGCGTGCGCGCCTATGGCATAACCACCGGCGTCGGCGCGCTGGCCGATCGGGTGGTGAGCCGCGAGCAACAGGCTGCCCTCTCCCGCCATATCGTGCTCAGCCATTCGGCCGGCGTCGGCCCGGCTTTGCCGAAACCGGAGGTGCGCGCGATCATCACCGCCCAGATCAACAATTTCGCACATGGCAAATCCGGCGTAAGGCCGGAGATTCTTCGCTACTATCTGAAATTCCTGGAAACTGGCCTGACGCCAGTCACACCTTCTCGCGGCTCTGTCGGCTATCTCACCCACAATGCCGCAATCGCCTTGCTGCTGATCGGCGAAGGAAAAGCGGAACTGGACGGCGAGATCCTCGACGGAAAAACGGCGCTCGAGACAATCGGTCTGCCGCCTTTGACGCTCCGCGCCAAGGAAGGCTTGAGCCTTGTCAATGGCTCTGCCTGCGCCACCGGTCTGTCCAGCCTGGCCGTATCCCGCATGGCGCGGCTGTTGGACTGGGCGGATGCGATCGCCGCTCTCACATTGGAAGCAGCCGGCGCGCAAATCGACGCCCTGTCCGAATTTTCCGTCTCTGTCCGTCCGTCGCCCGGCAGCCTTCAGGTCGCTCGTACGATTGAAACCTATCTCGCCGGAAGCGGTTTGATCGCTGCGGCAAAGGGTCGGCGCACCCAGGATGCGCTCAGCCTCCGCGCTGTTCCTCATGTTCACGGCGCGGCTCGCGACGTCTTTGCCTCGGCTGTCCGTATCGTCGATCAGGAACTTGCTTCCGTCAGCGACAATCCTTTTGTTTCCGGAACACCCGACAAACCGCATGTGCAGTCCGAAGCGCATGCGGTGGCGCCGCATCTCGCCCAGGCCATGGACAGCCTCGCCATAGCGCTCGCGCAACTGTCGATCATGAGCGAACGCCGCCTCGACCGTCTGGTAAGCCCGCTGGTCAGCGGCTTGCCCGCTTTCCTCGCCCAGGACGCCGGCGCCCATTCCGGATTCATGATCGCGCAATATACGGCAGCCGGGCTCGCCAACGAAAACCGCCGTCTCGCCATGCCGGCCTCGGTCGATGGCGGCGTGACCTCGGCGCTACAGGAGGATTTCCTCGCCAATCCCACACCCGCGGTCAACAAACTCTTCGCCGCCCTCGACAACGCCGAATATATCTTCGCCATTGAACTCATGGCTGCGGCGCAGGCCCAGGATTTCGTGTCTGGCCAAGCCGAACGGGCGCCCCTCACCGATCGGCTCCAAACTGCTGTCCGTCAAAAGGTTTCCGCTTATGCGGACGACCGACCTCTGAACCCCGATATCGAGACGCTGCGGAGCATGTTGCATGGCTCCGACTGGTCAGAACTCCGGTAGACAAAGCGGCAAGCCTATTTCGTCTTTCGTTCGAGCGCCTGAAGCATCGGCAGGATGCTGAAGGCGCCGACTTCCGCCTTGTCCGTCAGGTTGCGCAGGTAACCGCCGGGCGATTTGATCTCTTCTGCCCTTTCCAGCATGACAGCGATCACGACCGCGGCGGCTTCTTCGCCCATGGCTGCCCGCGCTTTGCGCCATGCATCCGGCGAAACCCCTAACATCGAGCGGACGAGATCCGCTGTCTTGATGAGATCGCTCCAACCTCTTACGCCCTCGCGGGCATAATCCAATATTTGCGGGCAAACCTTTTGCAATCGCGCCAAGCTCACCAAGGCTTTACGCTGTGGCGCTTCCGCCTTTTCTTTTTCATTGCCGCTGGATTCAAGTAGCTGTTCTGATTTTGAATTCTGTATATGGCGCTCAATTTGTGAGTCATTGGCGCTCATTTCTTCCTCAGATAATGCTTCGAGGTATAGCGTTTCCACCTTATGCCTCAACAGGTTAAGGTCGGATTTCGTCTGGCGGAGCGTCTCGATTTCCGTCTTTCTGGTAAGGGTGGACCGGATGCCGGCGAGTTGGATCGAGAAGTCCAGCCAGTCGCCCGCCCGCCCTTCCTCGAGGGCGATCTCCAGGATCTTGGCGATGTCGCGCTGATGAAGCGTGATTTCGGTCCTGATCGCTCGCAAAAGCTTGTCGTCCTCGCGCGCCTGTTCGGCCAGAGCGAAAATTTCATCGGCCTTCAACGCCAGCGGGGCGAGATCAAAGCCGAAGGCTTCTTCGACGGCGCCATGATCGCCACGGCGACAATAGCGTTTGCCGTTGGCGCTGTCGCGTCGGAAGATCAGTCCTGCTTCGACCAGCGCCGCCACATGCCGGCGGATGGTCGCCGGCGACATGCCGCGCGCGCGCAAGGACAATTCGCGATTGGAGGGGAAAACGATGATCGGTTTCGCGCCATCCAGCTCGCGCTCGGCAGCGAAGCTCGCCATTGCTTCGAGAAGGGCGATGGCGCGGTCGTTCAAACCGTAATGCGCCTTGGCTTCCGTCAGCGCCCTGAGCAGCCGCCATTTGTCGGCGCGGCCGGTTTCATTGCCGCCCTCGCCGCCCTGCAGCGCCTGCTGTCGCTCCGCCACGTCGATCTGGCGCTTGAAAAGGCGCGCAGACATCTTGCCGCCGCCAAAAGGCGTCGTTCCAATTCGTTCGGTCATGTCCAGTCCCCTGATCAAGAAGACAAGGAGGGCCTGCAACGGCATTTCATCGGGACATAGGTCATCGCTCCCGCAAGCATGGCTCGCGAAGCGTATCCAGCCGGAAAACTTAAGGCGCGACAAAGGGTTCGTCGCCGATGGATCAAGCCAATGGGGACGACGATCGAACTCTGCGGCCCACGAAATGCGCGGCCGACTCTTGACTTTGACCTTGGGAAGTGATTCTCTTGGGTTGCTACATCAAAGAGGGCTTCCGAAATGGCGACGTTTTGGGGCCTTTTTTCTTGTCTCGATGTTCCCTTTCTCTCTTCTCGACGTCGCTACAGGGGCCGCTTCCAGCCCCCGCAGCCTATGGTCACGATCCCGTTTTCGCGAGGAATCGCGCGTAATCCTCCGTCATGCGCTCGATCGCAGCTTCGATGAAGCCTTGATCCGCCTCAGCGGAGAATTCGATCTTCACGCTTCTGCCCTGACGATTGACCCGGGCGAATACCTTGCCGTCCGGCGTCGTCAAAGCTTCCGGCGCTGATTTGTCTGATCGAGCCTTGCGGGACACGCGCTCGAACAGCATCTGGAAGCGCTCGTCGCTTTCCGCTGATCTGAAGCGGTCGGAGGCGATTTCCGCCTCCGCCTTGCCTTTGGCCGCGTCGTCGTCGAACAGCTGGCCGAGCGCCATCCAGCGTTCACGGCCGATTTTCGGCGCAGGACCGATGGCGCGGATCAGCGCGTCCGGCACACTGTCGGCCACCTGCAGCAATCTCGACAACTCGCTTTTCTGAACCGCAAGCGCATCGCAGGCGATCTTTCGCTCGAAGCCGCGACCGATCAGCGCCTTGGCGAACAGGGCGCGCTCGATGAAGGAGAGATTGCGCCGCTCGGCGTTCTCTTTCCCTTGCGCCAGCACCAGCTCGCTGTCGGTGAGATTGCGGATAACCGCCTTGACCTTGAGACCGAGACGGTGAACGGCCCGCAGGCGACGATGACCATAGGCGACCTGATAATGCCCCTGCTTTTCGGGATGCGGGCGCACAAGGATCGGCTGCTGCTGGCCGCTCTCGCGGACGCTGTCGACCAGTTGCAGAAAGTCTGGATCGTCCCGTTCTTCTTCGCTGAGACGGTCGCTGACGAAAGAACCGGAGATCTTCTCGGTGTCCAGCGATACGATGCGCTCGCCTTCTTCCAACGCCTGGCGAAGAACGCGGGCTTCTTCCGCTTCCCGCGTGATGCTGGTCAGCGACAGGCCCATGGCCTTGATGGCGCCGGAAGCGGCGCGCGGCGGCGCGGCCTGTTCTGCGGCCGGCGGCTGCGAAGCGCCTTCCGGGTTGATCGACGTCGACAGATTGCTGACGTCACCCGCCGGCGTCACGGCGTCTCCGAACAGCGCCTTGAGCGAATTCTTGCGATCGCGGCCCGCCATGCTCACCGTCCCCATGCCGTGTGAATGAGCTTTTCGATCTCGGCATTGACGGCGTCGAGGGACTCCATCGCGCGATCATAGGTTCCGCGACTGAAATTCTCACGACCGACCTCATAGAGTGTCTGCTTGGTGAGGCCGGCGTCGGAGACAGCCGTCGATTTCAACATCGGCGCGGTTAGAACGCGGTCGCCGAACAGCGAGCGGAGGAAGCCGACGATCTGCGTCTGCGGTCCGTCATGCGGTTCGAACCGCGTCACGAGATAGCGCAGGAAATCGAAATTCAACGAACCGCCCGCTTCGCGCACGACCGCCAGAAGATCGGCGGTCATGAACAGGAACTGACTCATCGAGGCGACGTCGAGCATCTGCGGATGCACGGTGACGATCACCGACGTCGAAGCGCACAGCGACGACAGCGTGAGATAGCCGAGCTGCGGCGGGCAATCGAGAACGACGACGTCATAATCGTCCGCCACCGTTTCCAAAGCCTGTTGAACGCGGGCGAAAAACAGGCTGTTCTCGTCGCCGGGTTTGCGCATCGACAAAGCCCGTGGCGTCTGATGCTCGAATTCCTGCAGTTCGAGATTCCCCGGCACCAGATCGAGGCCATGGAAATAGGTCTTGCGAATGATGTCGCGCAGCGGGCGCGCCTCGTCGTCATAGCGGATCGCGCCGTAAATCGTGTCGTTGCCGCTGAGATCAAGTTCCGGCTGGTAGCCGAACAGCGCCGAAAGCGAGGCCTGCGGATCGAGATCGACCGCGAGCACCCGATGGCCGGTCATCGCGAGATATTGCGCCAGGTGCACGGCCGAGGTCGTCTTGCCCGAGCCGCCCTTGAAGTTCGTGACCGAAATGACCTGCAAATGTTCGCTGCGCGCCGGATCCCGCCATTTCAGATAGGTCCGCGCCTTGGCGTCATTGCCCTTTGCCAGCGCCTGGTCGGCCAGGAAGCGCCGCAGCGCATCGATATCGGCCAGCGAATAATAGCGGCGCCCCGCAGAGCCGATCTGCGGCTGCGGCCCCTCCCCCGCCAGCGTCAACTGACGCAGATAACCGTCGGACACGCCGATCAGGCGCGCGGCCTCGCCCGACGTAAACGACCTCAATGTCTTCTGCGACGCCGGCGGAAACAGCCGCTCGCGCATGGCCTTCAGCTGCGCCGACAGAGCCTGCGCATCGAGCGCAATGGTCTCGTCGGCTGATCGGCCCGCCGCCTTGTCGACATTCATGCTGGACGGGATAGCCATCCAAATCTCCGTAAGTGATGGTATCCTCTCCGCATTAACGGCGTCATGCCGGCGATTAACGGAGCGTCAACCTTTGACACACCCCTTCCACGATTCTCGCCGATTTGAAATACGCGCCGAGACGAAACTAACAGGAAGCGATGTCAATTACGGCGAACTTGGCATTCTTCACCGTTTTCCGTAACAACGGTGCGACAGACAGCGAGTCGCGTCAAGAATTTTATGAGACCGCACAAGAGCGCCGGGGAGCGCTTCGCAAGCCTCGCGAAAGCTTCGACGTCCGCGGCCTCGTCAGCGCCTGGCCTCGGCTGCGAGAGATCTACCCGGGCGGTATCGCTACAGTGGGGCCGCCGAAAACGCTCGCAATCACTTTTCGTCGCTTTCGGACACGTCTTGCGCCGGCGTTGGCGAAGTCCGAAAACTCCCTGCACATTCTTTGGCGCCGGATATCGTCGCGACCTCTACTGAACGGGCGAAAACATCATCACCTTTCGCTGGCGGTTTCCGCCAACAGCCATTCTCTAAAAGCCTGCAATGGCGGATAGGAGGCGCGCTCGCTCGGCCAGACGAGATAATAGGCTCCTTCGCTGGCCATCGGCAGATCTATGGCTTTCACGAGACGGCCGGACGCCAATTCAGTTTCGATGAGAAATTCCGGAAGCAGCGCCACGCCCATGCCGGCCATCGCCGCTTCTGCGATAGTGGAAAACTGATCGAACAGCATCCCGCGCACGCTGTCGTCGGCCGCGCCGTGATGGCGGAGCCAGCGTTCCCAGGCATCGGGGCGGGTCGTCAGATGCAGAAGCGGCGCCTCACGCACCGCGGCCGCATCGCTGAAATCATATCTCGATTTAAGATCAGGGCTGCAGACCGGCAAGACCGTTTCGCCGCGCAGCATGGCCATCTCGCCGCCCTGCCATTCCGGTCCGCCGAAATGGATGGCGGCGTCGACGGGGTCGAGGCGAAAGTCGAAATAACTGAGCCGGGTCACCAGGTTGAAGCTGACGCCGGGATTGGCGTCGATAAAGCGCGGCAGGCGCGGTGCCAGCCAGCGCGCGCCGAAGGTCGGCAGCACCGCGAGATTGAGCGTTCCGCCGAACGGATTGGCGCGCAGATTGAGAGAGGCGGTGCTGATCAGTTTAAGCGCATCGCGGATGTCGCGGGCATAGGCCTCGCCGCCGGCGGTGAGCCGGATCGTCTGCTTCTCGCGGTGGAAGAGCTCGACGCCCAACTGCTCCTCCAGCGCCTTGATCTGCCGACTGACCGCCCCCTGGGTCAGGGACAGTTCACGCGCGGCCGCGGTGACGCTGCCGGTGCGGGCAGCGGCCTCGAAGGCGGAGAGATAATGAAGGGCGGGAAGGAAGCGACGCGGACTCTGCATCCGCTCAACCCCAATTTTCCTTGACCGACTCCATCACCACATTGGTGGACGTGCTGGAGACGAAGGGCAGGCTTGAAATCTTTTCGCCCAAGACCTGACGGTAGCGATGAATGCTCGGCGTGCGTATCTTGAGGAGATAGTCGAAGCGGCCGGCGATCATGTGGCACTCCTCCACCTCCTTGATCCGCTTCACCGCTGCGTTGAAGCTCGACAGAGCCTCTTCACGCGTATCGGTCAGCTTCACCTCGGCGAAGGCGACGTGATCGAGCCCGATCTTGATCGGGTTGAGCACCGCCTTGAAGCCGTCGATATAGCCGTCTTCGATCAGCCGGCGCATACGGATCTGGCACGGCGTTTTCGACAGGCCGACTTTCGCCGCGAGATCGGTCACGGAGATGCGGCCATCTTCGGCGAGCGCGTCGAGTATTTTCAGGTCGAATTGGTCCAATTCACCATGCGAGACGGCTTTTCTCATCTGATCGCCTGATTGTATATCACCTTTTAGGCGATACGATTATTTTTTGGCATAATTATAGTCAAGCATTTTAAGCGCGGAAGAGATATGATCTTGACGAGGAATCCATAAAACCGCCCCCGTGTCGCGCCCTTGTTTCAATAGAGGTGATCCATGTCCCAGACCGCCCCTTCGCCTGCACTTCAACCGGAATCCAGCCCGTTCAACGATTTCGCACCGCAGGTGCGGCCCCAATCGGCGCTGCGCCGGGCAATCACCGCCGCCTATCGCCGGCCGGAACCGGAATGCCTGCCGCCGCTTCTTGAGGCTGCAACATTGTCTCCTTCGGTTCAAGTCCAGGCGCAAGCCACGGCCCGCAGCCTGATCACCGCGCTCCGCGCCAAGCATAAGGGCACGGGCGTCGAGGGGTTGGTGCAGGAATATTCGCTGTCGAGCCAGGAAGGCGTGGCGCTGATGTGCCTTGCCGAAGCGCTGCTGCGCATTCCCGACACCGCCACCCGCGATGCGCTGATCCGCGACAAGATCGCCGAGGGCGACTGGAAGTCGCATATGGGCGGCGGCCGCTCGCTGTTCGTCAACGCCGCGACCTGGGGATTGGTGGTGACCGGCAAACTGGCCTCCACCGTCAATGATCACTCGCTGTCGGCCGCGTTGACCCGGCTGATCGCCCGCTGCGGCGAGCCGGTGGTCCGGCGCGGCGTCGACATGGCCATGCGTCTCATGGGCGAGCAGTTCGTCACCGGAGAAACCATCGATGAGGCGCTGCGCCGCGCACGGCCGCTGGAGGAGCGCGGCTTCCGCTATTCCTATGACATGCTCGGCGAAGCGGCCACCACAGCCGCCGACGCCGAACGCTATTACCGCGATTACGAAAACGCCATTCACGCCATCGGCAAGGCCGCCGCTGGCCGCGGCGTCTATGAAGGTCCGGGCATTTCCATCAAGCTGTCGGCGCTGCATCCACGCTATTCTCGCGCCCAGGCAGCCCGCGTGATGGCGGAACTTCTCGGCAAGGTGAAGTCGCTGGCGGCACTCGCCAAGCGCTATGACATCGGCCTGAATATCGACGCCGAAGAAGCCGATCGTCTCGAATTGTCGCTCGACCTGCTGGAAGAACTCTGCCTCGACGAAGGGCTGTCGGGCTGGAACGGCATGGGCTTCGTGGTGCAGGCCTATGGCAAGCGCTGCCCCTTTGTGCTCGATTATATCATCGACCTCGCCCGCCGTTCGCGTCGCCGCATCATGGTGCGCCTGGTGAAAGGCGCCTATTGGGACGCCGAAATCAAGCGCGCTCAACTCGATGGCCTTGATGGCTTCCCGGTCTTCACCCGCAAAATTTATACCGACGTCTCCTATATCGCCTGCGCGCGCAAGCTGCTGGCGGCGACGGATGTGATCTTCCCGCAATTCGCCACCCACAACGCCCAGACGCTCTCGACCATCCTGCATATGGCCGGTCCGGATTTTCATGTCGGCAAATATGAGTTCCAGTGCCTGCATGGCATGGGCGAACCGCTCTATGAAGAAGTCGTCGGCGCCGACAAGCTCGACCGGCCCTGCCGCATCTATGCCCCGGTCGGCACGCATGAGACGCTGCTCGCCTATCTCGTGCGGCGCCTGCTGGAAAACGGCGCCAATTCCTCCTTCGTGAACCGCATCGCCGATCCCAATGTCTCGATCGACGAATTGATCGCCGATCCCGTCGACATCGTCAGGGCGACGCCGGCGCCGGGCGCGCAGCACGACAAGATCGCTGCCCCCGTCGATCTCTTCGGCGCGCGCCGCAATTCAGCGGGTCTCGACCTGTCGAATGAAACGACGCTGGAGCAACTTGGAGCAGCCCTGAAGGCCACGGTGTCGACCGGTTGGTTCGCCGAACCGATGCTGGCGGGCGTCGAAGCGCGCGGCGCGACGCGGCTGGTGCTCAATCCCGCCAATCACGCCGACATGGTCGGCCATGTCACCGAACTCGCCGCTGAGGACGCGGCTACGGTGATGGCCGCCGCAGCTTTCGGCGCGGAAGGCTGGGCCGCGACGGCCCCAGCCGAACGCGCCGCCTGCCTCGATCGCGCCGCCGACCTGATGCAGGCCCGCATCGAGACGCTGATGGGCGTGATCATTCGCGAGGCCGGCAAATCTGCGCCCAACGCCATCGGCGAAGTGCGCGAGGCTATCGACTTCCTGCGCTATTACGCCGAACAGGCGCGCCGCACGCTGGGGCCTGCGCATCTGCCGCTCGGTCCGATCGTCTGCATAAGCCCCTGGAATTTTCCGCTGGCGATCTTCACCGGACAGGTGGCGGCGGCTCTCGTCGCCGGCAATCCGGTGGTGGCCAAGCCCGCGCCGGATACGCCCCTGATCGCCGCCGAAAGCGTGAAGATCCTGCATGAAGCCGGCGTTCCCGTCTCCGCCTTGCAACTCGCTCCCGGCGGCGGCGAACTCGGCGGCGCGCTGATTGCGGCGCCCGAGACAGCCGGCGTGATGTTCACCGGCTCGACCGAGGTCGCGCGCCTCATTCAGTCCAATCTTGCCGGACGGCTGTCGAAATCGGGACGCCCGATCCCGCTGATCGCCGAAACCGGCGGGCAGAACGCCATGATCGTCGATTCCTCGGCGCTCGCCGAACAGGTGGTCGGCGATGTCATCGCCTCCGCCTTCGACAGCGCCGGCCAGCGCTGCTCGGCGCTGCGCATACTCTGCCTGCAGGAAGAGATCGCCGACCGGACGCTGACCATGCTGAAGGGCGCTCTCAACGAGCTCAGCATCGGCTCCACCGACCGTCTGGCCGTGGATATCGGCCCGGTCATCAACCCCAAGGCCAAGTCGGTTATCGAGGCGCATGTCGAGCGCATGACCGCGCTCGGCTGCAAGATCGACCGGCTCCCGCTCGGCCAGGAAACGGAAAAGGGCACCTTCGTCGCGCCCACGATCATCGAGATCAAGTCGATCGCGGACCTGAAGCGCGAAGTCTTCGGCCCGGTGCTGCATGTCATCCGCTACCGCCGCAAGGATCTCGACCGCCTGATCGACGCGCTCAACGCCACCGGCTACGGCCTGACCTTCGGCCTGCACACCCGTCTCGACGAAACGATCGCGCATGTAACGAGCCGCGTCCGCGTCGGCAATATCTATGTCAACCGCAACGTCATCGGCGCAGTGGTCGGTGTACAGCCTTTCGGCGGGCGTGGTTTGTCGGGCACGGGTCCGAAGGCGGGCGGTCCGCTCTATCTCGGCCGTCTGGTAGAAAAGGCGCCGGCGCCGCCGCAGGTCAGCTCGGCCCACAGCGATCCCGCGCTGCGCGACTTCGCCTCCTGGCTCGACGCGCAGGGGCAAGAAGACGAAGCGGATTTCGCCCGCGCGCTCGGCAGCCGCTCGGCGCTCGGCTTCGAGACCGAGCTCGACGGGCCGGTCGGCGAGCGCAATCTCTATGCGCTGCATCCGCGCGGCCGCATCCTGCTCGCGCCCGTGACGAAACAGGGACTGTTTCGCCAGGTATCAACGGCGCTCGCCACCGGCAATACGGCCGTGATCGACAAGGACGCCGGACTGGCGGATCACCTCAAGGATCTACCATCGAGCCTGTCCGGACGTCTGGTCTGGGCGAGCAACTGGGCGGCGGCTGGTCCGTTCTCCGGCGCGCTTGTGGAAGGCGACGCCGGCAGGATCACCGAAGTCAGCCGTCGCATCGCCGATCTGCCGGGACCGCTGGTGCTGATCCAGGCGGCGTCGAGCGAAGCCATCGCCGGCGATCCCGACGCCTATTGCCTCAACTGGCTGCTCGAAGAGGTCTCGACCTCGATCAACACCGCCGCCGCAGGCGGAAACGCCAGCCTGATGACCATAGGCTGACGTTTCGCCTCTCAGCGAAACTTCGCGGCGATCACGCAGAGCAATTCGAACATCATGGTCGCGCCGGCAAGCGCGGTCATGCCGCCGGTATCGAAGGGTGGCGCGACCTCGACCACGTCTGCCCCGACTATGTCGAGACCTTCCAGCAGGCGCACCATCGCCTGAGCCTCGCGCGTGGTGAAGCCGCCAATCTCGGGCGTGCCGGTGCCCGGCGCCTGCGAGGGGTCGATGCAGTCGATATCGAAGGTGACGTAGATGGGATCGGCGCCGACGATCTCGCGCGCCTCCGCCATCACATCCTCGACACCGCGCCGGACGAATTCTTCAATGTAAATGATGCGGATGCCCTGTTCGAGCGCCCAACCATGCTCGTCGAGTTCGTAATTCGAGCCGCGAATGCCGATCTGCACGATGCGCTTGGGGTCGAGCAATCCCTCCTCGATGGCGCGGCGGAATGGCGTGCCATGGGTGAAGCGGTTGCCGCCGAAATAGGTGTCGTTGGTGTCCGAATGAGCGTCGAAGTGGATCATCCCCACGGGTCGCTGCTTCGCCACGGCGCGAAGCGACGGCAATGTGGTCAGGTGATCGCCGCCGGCGGCGAGCGGAATGGCGCCGGCGGCCACGATCGAGGCGATGCCGTCCTCGATGCGCTTCAACCCATCCATCAGATCGATCGGATTGACCGAGACGTCGCCGACATCGGCGACATTGGCGAGGTCGAAAGGCGCGATCTTGGAGACATGATGGACGCGGCGCATCAGGCTCGACTGGTTGCGCATCTCCCGCGGTCCGTGGCGGGCGCCGGCTCGGTTGGTCGTGCCCCCGTCCCAGGGAACGCCGACCAGCGCGATATCGAGACCCTCGGCTGTTGGCACGGCCGGCAGGCGCATGAAGGTGGCGTGTCCCGCGAAGCGCGGGACTTCGGCGGCGTCGACGGGTTGGTGTGTGGTCTTTTTCATTTCAAATCCCTCTGGAGCCGGCGGCTCTGCTCTTCGCAGCTGCGAAGGATTTCCCGATTCGGCTCGCGAGTAAATCGAAGGGCGCCGTTTCATTCGCCTTTCCGATCATGCTATTCGGAACGCCTCGCCGGGCGACACATTTCTCCCGAGCGTGGATAGCCAGCATTCATTGGCGGATGGGAGACACGACATGGCCGGAACCGATCAGAACAAACCCCTCGCCATCAATGTCATGGGCGTCACCGGCTGCGGCAAGACGACGGTGGCCGAGGCGCTCGCAGGTGCGCTCGGCGCCGATTTCATCGAGGGCGATGCGCTGCATCCGGCCGAGAATGTCGAGAAGATGTCCCGGGGCGAACCGCTCACCGACGAGGATCGCGCCGGCTGGCTCGAGAGCATCGGTCGGGCGCTCGAAACCAATCTCGGCGAGAACCGCTCGACCGTGACGACCTGCTCGGCGCTGAAGAAGACCTATCGCGACACGCTGCGCGCGCATGCGCCCGAACTGATCTTCGTCTTTCTCGATATCAGCCGCGAGACGTCTTATGCGCGCGTCTCCCACCGTCCCGGCCACTTCATGCCGGCCAGTCTGGTCGACAGTCAGTTCGACACGCTGCAGCGACCGGGCGCCGACGAACGTCATCTGAAAGTGGATGGGACATTGCCGATCGAGGATATTGTCGCGGCGACACTCGACTATCTCCGGACGCTATAGCGTTTCCTCATCTGCCGCGATGATGTCGAACCGCGCATAGTAGCCTGCGAGGGCGGGATTCTCATCGGCCAGACGCATGGCCAATTCCCGCGCCTTCAACGGATTTGCGCCGTAATGGGCGTCGAGAAGCGCGCGGTGAAGGGCGAGCACGGCCGCCGATGCAGTGCGTAGCACTGTAAAGACCGGCGCTTCCTCCGTCTTGCCCTTGACGATGATCCGATCCAGCTCGAACACGGCCAGCCGGTCGCCGATGATGCGCGCCGTTTCGACGCCGATCAGCAGTGGAACATCATAGAGTTTGGACGCGCCTTCGAGGCGGGAGGCGAGATTAACGGCGTCGCCCAGCACAGAATAGTCGAAGCGCGCCGTGGAGCCCATATTGCCCACCACGCAATCGCCGGTGTTGACGCCCACCCCGATGCGCAGTGGAAAATGACGTCGGCCATGCGCCCTGGCGTCTGCCTCCAGCGTGCGGTTGAGCGCCTCCATGGCGTCCAGCATGTCCAGCGCCGCCGAGACCGAAAAATAGGCGTGATCGGGCGATTCCAGCGGCGCGTTCCAGAAGGCCATCAGGCAATCGCCGATATATTTGTCGATCGTGCCGCCGCGCGCCAGCACGATGTCCGAGAGCGGCGTCAGCAGGCGGTTGATCAGCGTGGTCAGTTGCTCGGGATCGTCCTTGAGCTGCTCGGCGATCGTGGTGAAGCCGCGCACGTCGCAGAACAGGATGGAGAGTTCGCGTTTTTCGCCGCCAAGCCTGAGACGCGAGGGATCTCGGGCCAGTTGATGCACCAGTTCCGGCGCGAGATATTGCGCAAACGCCTTGGTGATGCGCTGGCGTGATTTCCGCTCCTGGGCGTAATCGATCATCGCCTGTCCGGCCTGAATGGAAACGAAGACCGCGAGCGAGGGCATCGGCGAGATGAACAGTCGGCCATAGCGCAGCATGAACCACGACGCCATGAAAACGGCGGCCATCAGCGCGAGGCCGACGGCGAAACCCTGCCAACCCGAATTGTTCGAAACGATCAACGCCGAAGCGATCGCCACGAACAGCAACAAACCGAGGCGCAGGGTGTCCGATCCATCCCGGACCGAAAGCGAATGCCTGAGATTGTCGAAAATCGTCGCCTGGATTTCCACGCCCGCAGTCAGCCGTCCGTCATGCACCGTATGCGGCGTCGCGAAGGCGTCGGCGCCGCCGCCCTCGAGGGTCGGCGCATTCTGAAGGCTGAGGCCGACCAGGACGACGCGGCCCCTGAGCAGGCCGGGCGGCAGAAAGTTGTCGGGGTCGAGCGCCTGATAATAGGAAACCGTCTGGTATCGGCGCGGGCCGCCGAACACCTGGATGAGACGGCCCGTATCCGGCACATCGAAGGCTTCGCCGGCCGCCTTGGCCAGCATCGCGGCGAATCCGTCGGAGTAAGAGGGCGCCTCGCGGAGCACGCCGTCACGGCCGAGCGCGACCGATGCGATGCCGGCGCGGGCGCCTTTGTCCGAAAAACGTTGAAGCGGCATGGCCCGGATCAACTGATCGGCCTGATCGGAGGTCACGAGGGATTCGTCGGCCGCCAGCACCACATCCGGCCCGAGCGTTTTTTCGAAAGCCGAATCCTCGGCCTCGTCCGAAGGCTCGGAAAAGACGATGTCGAAACCGATGGCCTTCGCCCCGGCCCCGCGCAGCGCCTCGATGAGACGGCCATGCAGGCTGCGCGGCCAGGGCCAGCGCTGATTGATGTCTGCGAGCGAGGGCTCGTCGATGGCCACCACGATCGGCGCGTCATCAGGAAGAGGCGGCGCGCCGATGGTCGACAGATAATCATAGGCGCGATAATCGACCAACGGCCAGAAGGGCAGCCGGGCCAGACCCGCGACCGCGAGAAACAGCAGCGCCGACAGCAACGCCACCTGCCCTCGCCGGCCACCCAGGCGTCGCCATATGCGCCGGCCCTGAGCCCATGTCAGCATCAGAAGCGGGCCTTGAACATGCCGCGGAAAGACGGCCCCCAGCCGGGAACGCCGTCCGAAATCTCGAAATCGGCATCGAGAAGATTGTAGGCAGAGAACTCCAGCGAATAGCGTTTGTCGAACGGCTCCCAGGTGAGCCCGGCGTCGAGCGTCCAGACATCGTCGAGACGCACGCCGGTCCAATCGGTTCGCCTCCCGAGATAATTGCCGGCGACGGTGACGCGGAGGTTGTTTTCATTGACCCAGGTCGCCGCCACCTGCCCCGCCCATGAGGGCATGAAGGGCATGTTCTTGCCATAGGTCAACGTTCCGGCGTCCTGATTTTCCGACCAAGTCCGGACAGCGGTCGCAGACACGCCGAGGCCGCCGCCCAACGCCAGATTGCCGGTGGCGCTCACTCTGTCAGATATGCCTTCGGCGATCGAAACCGGGATGTTCTGGCTGGGGACCACAGCAAAATATTCGTCGATGCTTTGATGTTGATATTCGACGGACGTGAAGAAGCGATGCGTCCATTCCGCGTCCCAACGCGCCGCCAACGTATCGACGCCGCCATTCGCGTCCACCGGAACCTGCGCCGGCTGGAGACCGACGACGCCGCTGGGCGACAAGGTCGGCGTCGTGAATTCGAGGCTCTCGGCGAGGTAGCCGAGACGCAGCCATTGCCCATCGACCGGTTCCCAGGCGAGACCGACGCGCGGGTCGACGCGACGAACGCCTTTTTCCCCGGCTCCCAAGGCTGAGGCGGTCAGGCCGTATTCCGCCTTCCAGCCGGTCGCGATGTCGTGCAGCGCATCGAGATAGAGACGGCCGTTGAACTTGTCGCCGGCGGTCGAGGCGGAAATGTTCGTTGGCGGATCTGTCTCCTCGCCATAAGAATAGCGGGAAGAATGGCGTTGCCAACCTCCCTCGACGCCATAACGCCAAGTGATATCGCCCGTCTCGACGGTGCGCCCCAAAGATCCGAGAACGGCTTCATGATCGATGTCCTGCAGGCTTTGCAGGTATGGAATAGGAAAGCCTGGAGCGAGGTAAAAATCGACCGCCTGAGAGACATTGCTCTTGGCTTTGGTGTAGAATACCGCGGCATTGACGACATCGTGGTAAGCGAGCGTATGGCTCCAGCCCATGCCCGCGGCGATGGCTTCTCCATCGTCTTCGAGATCTCCCTCACCCGGCAGAATACCGGGCACAGATTGTAGAAAGTCCTGTTTACGGGTCGAGTAATTGAAAAAGCCGATGACGCGATCATAGGGCGTGGGACTGGATGTCGCGTAGAGAAGCCCGTTGGCGATTTCGCTCGTCGAGGAAATTTCGCCGGAGCCATCGACCGGTCGTGCGTCGGTCGTAAGCTCCCAGTCGACATTTGCGTAGAGGCTCAGGGGGATTCCGGAATTCGAAAAAGCCTGTAGCTCGGCATTGGCGATGGGGCCGACGTCCGACCCCGACAGCGCCACTCCGCTCCCGACCGATGTCTCGATGAACGGCGCTCGCAAAAGCTGTGGGCGTCTGGTCGGCCCGGACACCATATGCGGTTCCAGAAGCAGGCCTTGGAAAAGGGTCGAAGCGGAACGGCTCGTCGTGGCGTTCTGCACAATGTCGACGCCGTAGGGATAGCTTATGAAGAAACCCGGAGCGTTGCCGCGCAATGCCTGGTCGATCAAGGCCGAACCGGAGAAGGGATCGAACACAGCGTCGGAATAATAGTCCGCCCACGCGTTGAGGCCCTGAAAGCGGAAGGCGTCATTGAGGGTCGAGCCAGACTCCTGATTGGCGCCGAGCGCGCCATAATAACCGCCGCGAGCGCGGGACAGGCGCACATAATCGCGCGCATAGCGGATGGCGTTCTCCGAATCGTAGTCGTCGAGAGCCATGCGCGCGCGCACGGCAAAGACAACGGGATCGTTGTCATCCAGCCGTTCGGCATTGTCCAGCGCCTGATCGGCGGCGATGCGGTCGCCCTTCTGATATTGCGCCGCCGCGAGCCCAAGCTGGGCCTGTTGATAGCCAGGGTCGGAGACCGATCCGGCGAAGATATCCTCGACGCCGAGTCTCGCTTTGCCGGTCTGCAGGTAGTATCGACCTCGAGCAACCAGCGCCGGCGAAAAACCGGCATCCAGCGACAGCGCCTTGTCGATCAAGGGCTTGGCGTCGTTCACCCGATCAAGATCGAGATAGAAAATCGCGAGATTGGTGTAAGTTGCGGCGCTGAAAGGGTCGATGGAGATGGATTTGCGAAATGCGGCTTCCGCTTCCCGAACGCCGCCGAGTTCAGATTGAATATTGCCGATCTGGTTCCAGCTGGATGCGGAGCCCGGTTCTAGATCCACGGAGCGCTCGACCTTAGCCAAGGCGCCTCTCAAATCGCCGCGGATCCCCCAAAGGTAATGAGACGACACCTCCAGCGCCACGGGATTATCAGGATCAAGAGCCAGAGCGCGCTCCGTCGCCTCCCGAACCTGTTCCCGGTCGTTGAGAAGCAGCGCGATCCAGGCCCGGTAGGCCGGAAGCACGGGATCGTCGGGAAACCGTTTTTCCGCGCTCTTGAATTCGGCGATCGTCGCCTTGAGATCTTTCAGAAACCCCAGCGCATAGGCGCGCAGGAACGCCGCTTCCGGGCCGTCGACGGCGGTCGGCAACGGCTCAACACGGTTGGGGTCGGCAAGCGTGCGCGCATAATAGCCACCGTAGAGCGCAATGCCCTGTCGCCGCTTGTCGAGCCCGGGCTTCGCCTCGGCGAACAGCCTGGCGGACGTTGTGTAGTCACTTTTGAAGCCTGCGATGATCGCCCTGACGAGGGTGAGCCGGGCGCGCTGGCTGCGGCTGAATTTGCTGTCGTCGAGACTGGCGAGCGTCTGCTCGGCAGCCAGCACGCCGTCCAGCCGCAACTGTCCCTCGGCGAGCGCCACCCACTCTTCAGCGCTGCGCGCATCGGCGTTCTTTTCGGAGATGGCGGTGATCGTCCGGCGCACCTCCACCGGCCGACCGAAAGTGGGCGACATCCGTTCGAAGGGCTCGCGACGCGGCAGATAGAACAGCATCTGTTCCCGGTCGTCGGAATCGACGATCGCCAGCATCTCCGGCGCCTGGCCGATCGTCGCAGCCGCCGCCTGGCCTTGTGATACATCGACCGAACCCTGCGGATTGCTCAGGGACACGCGACCATCGAGCACGTGCAGCGCGGTGCGGGAGCCGGCGACGGTCATGGTCCAGTCGGTGCCACGGATGGCGGCGGTGGCGGCGGGCGTCTCCACCATCACGCTCGTGCCGCCGCGCTCGGCGCGCGCCCAGATCGAGCCCGATTGCAGTTCGAACACCGTCTCCTCGCCGCCGGATGCGGCCAGGTTCTTGACGACGAGCGAAGAATTGCGGCCTAGACGAATTTGGGTGCGGTCGGAGAACAGGATCGCGAGTTGCCCGACGGCGTTGGTTCGCAGCACATCGCCGACCAGAAGGTCTTGTTTGACGTCCACGAAGCGCCATTGCGAGGCGTCGATGAAGCGCACTTCCTCGCCGGTCTTCCGCGCGATCACGGCGCCGGCCGCCGGCGATGGTCTCGGCACGGGATCGGCGAATGCGCAAAGCGACGACGCGCCGATCAGCGCCCCGCCCAACAATGCCGGTAACGTAAGTCTATGTGCCCCCATGACGCATCATGTGAAAGCGCCGCAACCACTTGTCAAGCGACCACGAAGACCTGACCAGCTTGAAACACCTCACTTTCAAGCATTCTTCGCTTTTGTGGAGAGACAGCGGTCACCCAACATCCGTATTTTCCAGCGCGGAACAGCATCGTTTTCGGATAAACGCCAGACCACATGACCTTGCAGCATCCGATGTTCCGAAACGGCGAAACAGTGGCAGATTTTCAAGACGTTCGGGCGGCAACGCCGCCGCCGCCCGTAATATTGTCGCTATCCGACCATCGCTGCGGCCATGAGTTCCTTGGTGTAGTCCATCGAGGGTTGGTCGAAGATGTCGTCGGTCTGCCCCTGCTCGACCACTTTACCGTTCTTCATCACCATGATGTAGTCCGACAGCGCCCGGACAACTGCGAGATCGTGGCTGATGAAGAGATAAGCGAGACTGTGCTTGGCCTGCAGATCCCTCAGCAGTTCGATGATCTGCTTCTGCACCGATCGGTCCAGCGCCGAGGTCGGCTCGTCGAGCACGATCACCTTGGGCTTGAGGATGATGGCGCGGGCGATGGCGAGACGCTGGCGCTGGCCGCCCGAAAATTCGTGCGGATAGCGATTGCGGCTGGCCGGATCGAGCCCGACCTCGATCAGACTTTCGATCGCGCGGCGGTCACGCTCGGCCTTGCTCAACTGCGGCTCGTGGATCAGGAGGCCCTCGGTGATGATCTCGCCCGCCGTCATGCGCGGCGAAAGCGAGCCGTAGGGATCCTGGAAGACGAGCTGGAGCTCACGACGAAGCGGACGCATCGCCGCCTTGTCGGCTTTCGAGATGTCCTTGCCGCAGAACACCACCCTCCCTTCGCCGTCATAGAGGCGCAGCAGGATGCGGCCGAGCGTCGATTTGCCTGAGCCGGATTCGCCGACGACGCCGATCGTCTGGCCCTCCTTCAGCATCAGCGAGACCTTGTCGACGGCCGTCAGATATTTGACGCCGCGGCCCAGAAAGTCGCCGCCATATTTGAAGCGGATCGACATGTTGCGCGCATCGATGAGAATAGGCGCTTCCGCGGGCGGCGGCTCCTTGCGGCCGGTCGGCTCGGCGGCCAGCAGCATCCTGGTGTAGTCGTGTTGGGGGTTGGCGAAGATCTCCTGCGCGCCGCCCGTTTCCACCACCTCGCCGCGGCGCATCACCGCCACGCGATCGGCGAAGCGTCTGACGACGCCGAGATCATGGCTGATGAAGACGATGGCAAGGCCCAGGCGATCCTTCAATTCCTTGAGGAGATCGAGGATCTGCGCTTGGATCGTCACATCGAGCGCGGTGGTCGGTTCGTCGGCGATCAGCAGTTCCGGATCGTTGGCGAGCGCCATGGCGATCATCACGCGTTGGCGCTGACCGCCCGACATCTCGTGTGGATAAGAATCGAGCCGCCGTTCGGCGTCGGGAATGCGCACGAGATTGAGCAGCTCGAGGGCGCGCGCCCGGGCCTCCGCCTTGGAGACCTTGCGGTGATAGCGGATCGGTTCCGTGATCTGGTCGCCGATCGTGTAGAGCGGGTCGAGCGAGGTCATCGGCTCCTGGAAGATCATCGTCATCTTGACGCCGCGCACGGTGTTGAGCGTCTTGATCGGTTGGCCGATCAGCTCCATGCCGCGATAGAGCGCCGAGCCGGTCACCCGGCCGTTGGCCGCCAAGAGGCTCATCACCGCCATCATGGTCTGGCTCTTGCCGGAGCCGGATTCGCCGACCACGGCCAGCGTTTCACCTTTGGCGACGGACAGGCTCACGCCCTTCACCGCGTGGATTTCGCCGTCTTCGCCGTCGAAGCGGACATGCAGGTCGTGGATATCGAGAACGGTGTCCGTCATGATCAGCGGTCCTTCGGATCGAATGCGTCGCGCAAGCCGTCGCCGATGAAGTTCAACGACACCAGCGTCACGACGAAAAACAGCGAGGGATAGAGCAGCAGCCAGGAGGCCGCCTCGATGGAGCTCGCGCCCTCGGCGATCAACACGCCCCAGCTGGTCAAGGGCTCCTGAACCCCCAGTCCGAGGAAGGACAGGAAGCTTTCGAGCAGGATGACCTGCGGGACGAGCAGCGTGACGAACACCACCACCGGGCCGATCGTGTTGGGGATGATGTGCCGGCGGATGATCTGCCCGTCCGTCAAGCCCATCGCCACCGCCGCGCCGACGAATTCGCGGCGTTTGATGGCGAGTGTCTGTCCGCGCACGATCCGCGCCATGTCCAGCCAGTTGATCGCGCCGATGGCGATGAAGATCAGCGCGATATGGCGGCCGAAAAACACCACCAGCATGATGACGAAGAAGATGAACGGCAACGAATAGAGGATTTCGACCAGCCGCATCATCACATTGTCGACCCGGCCGCCCAGATAGCCGGAAATCGCGCCATAGACGACGCCGATCACCAGCGACACCAGCGTGGCGAGGATGCCGACCATCAGCGAGATCTGCCCGCCGACCATGATGCGGGCCAGCATGTCGCGGCCGTTGCGATCCGTGCCGAGCAGAAAGTACTGGCCGTTCACGCGACCCGTGACCGTGGCGGTCAGACCATCGGCGCCGGTCTCGGTGATTTCGGCGCCGTCGAATTCGTCGGGCCGGTCGAGATAACGCACGATGCGCGGATCGATCGGCTTTTCCGCGCGGATACGGGCCGTGTAGGTCGAGCCGTCGACTTCGAAACTCTCCATTTCGGCCCGGCCGCGTTCGACCGCCGCCTTCATCACCGGCTCCATCGTATCCTCGTGCGGATATTGCTCGAGGCTCGGGGGAACGGCGACATAGCTCGGATAGATGTCGGAATAGCCGTGCGAATTGAAGAGCGGCCCGAGGAAGCAGATCAGCGCGACCATCGCAAGCGCGAAAATGCTGGCGACCGCAGCCTTGTTGCGGCTGAGACGAGCGAGCGCCAGTCGCGTCAGGCTACGGCCCTTGCCGGTGTCGGGGCTTGCCACGGCAGACGTTGCAGGGTGGGTCATGTCACTCATAGCGCACCCTCGGATCGATGAACGCGTAGATGACATCCACCAGCAGATTGAGAACGACGATGAACACCGAGATCAGCACCACGGTGCCCATCACCAGCGTGTAGTCGCGATTGAGCGCGCCGAGCACGAAATAGCGCCCGACGCCGGGCAGCGAGAACAGCGTCTCGACGATGATCGATCCCGTCAGCACCGAAGCGGCCGTAGGGCCGAGATAGGAGATGACCGGCATCAACCCGGCGCGGAGCGCGTGGCGTCCGACGACGCTCGACGCCGGCAGGCCATAGGCGCGCGCGGTGCGGACGTGATCGGCGCGCAGCGCCTCGATCATCGAGCCGCGAGTCAGCCGTGCGAAGACCGCGAGTTGCGGAAGAGCGAGCACGATCACGGGGAGGATGAGATTGCGGAAACCGCCGTCGCCCCAACTGCCGGTCGGCACGAGTTGCAGCCCCACGGCGAAGATCAGCGTCAGGATCGGCCCGATCACGAAATTCGGCACGGTGTTGCCGAGCGCGGAGAACGCCATCAGCGCGTAGTCCGGCCAGCTGTTCTGGCGTAGCGCCGCATACACGCCCATGAGCACGCCGCCGAACACGGCGATCACAAGCGCCCAGGCGCCGAGGATCATCGAATAGGGCAGAGCCTGCAGGATGAGTTCGGCGACGGTGTAATCCTTGTAGATGAAGCTCGGTCCGAAATCGCCGCGCAGCACATTGCCGAGATAATAGACATATTGCAGCCAGAGCGGCTGGTCGAGATGATAGACCGCCTTGATATTGGCGAGCACTTGCGGCTCCAGCGGCCGCTCGAGATTGAAGGGACCGCCTGGCGCGATCCGGATCATGAAGAAAGACAGGGTCACGACGATGAACACCGTCGGCAGCGCCGACAGCAGTCGCAAAGACACGAAACGCAACATGGGCGCCTCCTCGATTACGAAATGGCCAAAGGCCGCCGTCGTGAAGACGGCGGCGTCTGGGCCGCGCCCGTGTTCCGAAAACGGTCCGCGTACGCGAGCCCGGTCGGGATCACTCGATCGAGAGATATTTGGTCAGGTGCTCGTTGACGGTGTTTTCCTCAAATCCCTTCACCTTGCGGCTGACGAGCCAGAGACTGGCGTAGTTCATCATCGGGGTGATCGAATATTCGTTCAGCGCGATGGTTTCGGCGTCCGCCAGGATCTTCATGCGCTTGGCCTGATCCCGTTCCTCGTAAGACGCCTTCATCAACTCGTCGAACTTGGCGTTGACCCAATGGCCGTAGTTGAAGGCCTTGTTGGTGGAGACGAGCAGGTTGAGGAAGTTTTCCGGGTCGGCGTAGTCGGCCGCCCAGGCGGCGCGGGCGACGTCGAACTCGCCGCCTTCCTGGAGATAGGCGTAATGCGCCTTCACGTCGAGATTCTGCGTGGTGACGGTCGCGCCGATCGCTTTCCACATGTCGGCGACCGCGATGGCGACCTTCTTGTGGTTTTCGTTGGTGTTGTAGCGGATGTCGATCTTCAGCGGCTTGCCGCCTTCGCCGTAGCCGGCTTCCTTCAGAAGCGCCTTGGCGGCGTCTTCACGATCGAGCTGGTCCATGTCGGCGATGTCGAACTTGGGCGAGGTGTAGCCTTCCATGCCCGGGGGCACGAGATTGTAGGCCGGCAGCTGCGCGCCGCCGAAAATCTTTTCGGCGAGGAAGTCGCGATCGATCGCCATGGACAGCGCCTTGCGCACGCGCATATCGCTGAAGGGCTCGTGACGAGTGTCGAAGGCGTAGTAATAGGTCGACAGCGCCGGGCTGGCGTAGACCTGGTCATCGCCGAGCTTCTTCTTCAGGAAGTCGCGCTGATCGGCCTGATAGTTGTAGACGATGTCGAGCTCGCCGTTTTCGAACATGCGCTCGGTGGCGGCCTGGTCTTCCGACGGGTTGTAGATGACCTTGTCGATCTTCACATTCGCCGCATCCCAGTAATTGGGGTTCTTGACGGCGGTGACATGGTCGTTGGCGACATATTCCGTCAGCATGTAGGCGCCGTTGGTCACCATCTTGCCCGGCTTGGTGAAATCCTTGCCGTCCTTGTCGATGCTGGCCTTGTTCACCGGCAATGCGGTGTAATGGGTCATCAACTGAAGGAAATAGGGCGTCGGACGCTCCAGCGTGATTTCCAGCGACTTTTCGCCGACGGCTTTGAGACCGAGATCCTCGGCTTTCGCCTTTTTCTGGTTGAACGCTTCTGCGTTCTTGATCGGGTAGAGAATGTTGGCGTAGCCGGCGGCGGTGGCCGGGTCGAGCAGGCGCGTCATCGAATAGACGAAGTCGGCGGCGGTCACCGGAGAACCGTCGGACCACTTGGCCGCGTCGCGGATCTTGAAGGTGTAGACCTTGCCGTCTTCGGAGACGGTCCAGCTTTCGGCCGTGCCGGGAATGACCTTGCCCTTGGCGTCGTAGACGGTGAGGCCTTCCGACAAATCGCGAATGATGAAACCTTCGATATCGATCGAAATCTGCGCCTGATCGAGCGATTGCGGCTCGCCGCCATTGCCGCGACGGATCACGCTTTCCGCAAGCGCCGGAAGCGCGAGCGACATGGCCAGCGCGCCTCCGAGCAGAACACGGTTGAAGGACTTGAAGTAGGGATGGACGCTCATTGCAGCACCTTTCTTTTTCACCGCCAGTTTCCCCTCTGGCGCGGCGCCAGACTATTTGCTCCCTGAAAAATTGCAACATCGATCCGCTCGGCCCAGCGCCTCCGCCGGCGCACAGGCTCGTCTCGCCACGACAATATTCGGCGAAATCAGACATTTACGGCGAGCGAAATGAGCTGTGAACAGCGTTTGGAAGCCTTCTGCCGCCGACGGGCTTCAAGCTTTCAGTATCCTCTGCATCAAAGTGCTGACGGCCGATTGCAAGCCGGCGTCGCTGCGGGCGACAGGCGTCAGGCGGGCGAGAAACTGGCCGGTCGAGACGACGAGCCCGGCCATGGCAAAAGACGAGATCACCATCAGCACTTCGTCCAAGGGCGGTTTTTCGTCGCCCCGAATGGACCGGAGGAATGGCAGGAGAACGCTCAGCATCGGCTCGACCAGGCGCGTCTGGATAATGTCGCTCCGCGCGTCATCCTCCGCTGCGATGATCTCGCCGACCAGCAGTTGGGCGAACTGGGGACGCTCGCTGATCATGTCGACGATCTTCGCGGTCATCCGGGAAAGTCTTTGGCTGTCCTCCAGTTCTTCGCATTCGACCACGAAGCCCTTGAGCCGAGCCAGGGAATCATCGCCGACGCTCGTAATCACCTCGGTCCATAGTCCGAGCTTCGAGCCGTAGTGATAGGAGATCAGCGCTACATCGACACCCGCACGCGTCGCGATCATCCTGAGCGAGGTGTTCTTGAAACCGTTTTCCGCAAAACAGGCGAGCGCAACCGCGAGCAGGGCGTCACGATCATGGCCCTCGCCGCGACGCGGACGGCCGCGACCCCGCTCCTGCCCCTTTATGTCATCGATCAAATTTAGCTCCTCCGAGAGACTTGACAAAAATAGCGCTTCCTCGGCATATATTCAACAGTCGATGAATAAATTTCGACCTATTCCATGGGAAAAGAACATGCTGGAACGCGCCGTTCGGCCAGATGACTGGAGAATTTTCGGAAATCGCGTCCTTTTGCTCCCGCTTCTTCTCGGCATCCTCATGCTCTCGCTGCCAGGCTGCGACTCGGACAAGAAAGCCGCCGCGCCGACGATTTCGCAGGTCGCCGTGCAGACAGCGGCCTTGACGCGGGATGTCGAAGAAGGCTCCGGGACGGGGGAGATCAAGCCGAGGATCGAAAGCGAACTCTCATTCAAGGTGAGCGGGCGTGTGAACGCGCGCTATGTCGGCGTGGGCGATCGCGTCAAGACCGGACAGATCCTCGCGACGCTCGACGACACCGAGCAGCGCGCCGACGTCGCCTCCGCCCGCGCCTCGGTCGAATCCCAGGAAGCCAGCCTCCGTATCGCCCAGTCGGTGCTGAAGCGCCGCGAAGCGCTGGCCGCGACCGGCGCCTTGTCGCGCCAGCAGCTCGACAGCGCGGTGCAGGAATTCCAGTCGGCGCAGAATGATCTGGCGGCGGCGAAAGCCTCACTGGCGACGGCTGAAGACGCGCTGGTCCAGACGGTCCTGCGCGCCGACGCCGACGGCGCCATCACCGCCCGCACCATCGAAACGGGCCAGGTGGTTCAGCCCTCCTCCACCGCCTTCACGCTCGCGCATGACGGCGAACTGGATGCGGTCTTCAACGTTCAGGAAAATGTGCTGAGCGCCCGCGATACGCCGCCGACGATCGAAGTGTCCCTGCTGTCGCGCCCGGCGATCCGCGCCAAAGCGAAGATCCGGGAGATCAGTCCCGCGCTCGACACGACGCTCGGAACCGTCCGCGTCAAGCTCACCATCGAAAATCCTCCGCCGGAAATGACGCTCGGCTCGGCGGTGGTGGCGCATGTCCGCTACGGCAGCAGCGAGCGCGTGAAGATCCCCTGGCAGTCGCTCTATTCGCTCGATGGCCGGCCCGCCGTGTGGGTGGTCGATCCAGCCTCCATGCAGACGCAGCTGAAGCCGGTCACGGTTCTGCGTTATGATTCCGCCACGGTGGTGCTGGCCGATGGGCTGACGCCGGGCGATATCTTCGTGGTGGATGGCGGCCAGTTCCTGCGCAACGAAGAGAAAGTCGCCTTCACCGACGAGGCTGTCCAATGAAGCTCATCTTATTTCCTCCGCTGATGCTGATGGCTGCAGCGCTTGCGGCCTGCAACGAAGCGCCCGGAGCCGCCGAAGCGCCTGTTCGTCCCGTTCTCACCACCGTCGCCTCCGCCAGCCACGCCGATGCGATCGGATTCACTGGCGCAGTCGAAGCGGCTTTCAGCGCCGATCTCGGCTTCCGAGTTCTCGGACGCATCACCGCGCGCAACGTCAATGTCGGCGATCTCGTTCGAAAAGGCCAGGTCCTGGCGACCCTGGACGACTCCAGCCTTCGTCTCGCGGTCGACAAGGCGAGAGCGGATTTAGCTTCCGCGACCGCAAAGCTGGATTTGGCCAAGGTGACGGAAGAGCGGCAGAAGAAGTTGCTCGCAACCAATGCGACGACGAAGGAAAGCGCCGAAGAATCCGTGCAGTCGCGCGAAGCCGCCGAAGCCTCGGTGCAACAGCTGCAGGCCGATCTCATCAAGGCGCAGGAGCAGTTGAGTTATGCCGAACTCACTTCTGAAACCGACGGCGTCGTCTCGGCCGTGTCCGGCGAAGTCGGGCAGGTGGTGTCAGCCGGTCAAACCGTCCTCACCATTGCAGGCCTCGGCGCCCGCGACGCCGTGGTCGACATTTCCGACAGCTACGACGCGCTGACGGCGATCGGAACGCCCTTCGTCGTGACGCTGCAAGCCAATCCGGCCATCAAGGTGAAGGGCAAGGTGCGCGAAACGGCGCCGCAGGCCGATGCGGCCACGCGGTCGCTGCGAACCAAGATCGCGCTGGACTCGCCGCCGTCCACCTTTCGCCTGGGAAGCACCGTGACCGCGACGCCGGACCAGCCGGTGCGCGACCGGATCTGGCTGCCGCAAAGCGCTGTCGGCGGCAAGGACGGCGGCCAATTCGTCTGGGTCGTCGACCCCGCGACCAAGAAAGTTTCGACACGGACCGTGACGAGCGAGGCGGCCGCCAATGGCGGCGTCTACATCCTGTCCGGTCTCGAGAGCGGCGAGCGCGTCGTCACGGCCGGCGTCAACTCTCTTTCCAACGATCAAACAGTCCGCATTGCCGGTGAGACGCCCTGATGACCCAGAAATTCAACCTCTCCGAATGGGCGCTCGCGCACAAATCGCTGGTCTGGTACTTCATGATCCTGGCCGCCGTCGCCGGCGTGTTGTCCTACATCAATCTCGGCCGCGAGGAAGATCCCGACTTCAGCATCAAGACCATGCTGATCCAGGCGAGCTGGCCCGGCGCATCGATCGAGGAGATGACGAGCCAGGTCACCGACCGGATCGAAAAGAAGCTGCAGGAACTCGACAATCTCGACTACACCAAGAGCGTCAACGCGCCCGGTCAGGCGACGATCTATGTGAACCTCCTGGACACGACCAAGGCGTCGGACGTCAAGCCGACCTGGGTCAAGGTCCGCAACATGATCGCCGACATCGCGCCGCAATTGCCGTCGGGCGTGCAGGGTCCGAGCTTCGTCGACAGTTTCGGCGACGTGTTCGGCAATATCTACGCCTTCACGTCCGATGGCCTCACACAAAGACAATTGCGCGATTATCTCGAAGCAGCCCGCACAGAGATCCTTTCTGTTCCCAATGTCGGCAAGGTCGAGCTGATCGGCGCGCAGGATGAAGTCGTCTATCTCGAATTCTCCACGCGCCAGATGGCGGCGCTCGGCGTCACGCAGAACCAGATCCTGACCACGCTGCAGAACCAGAACGCAGTTGTCGCCACCGGCACGCTGCGCACCACCGGCGAGCATATCAATCTCCGCGTCTCCGGCGGCTTCGCCTCTGAGGACAGTCTCCGCAACATCAATCTCCGCGTCAACGATCGCTTCTTCCGGCTGAGCGACGTCGCCAAGATCACCCGCGGCTATTCCGATCCGCAGGACCCGCTGTTCCGCGTCAACGGCCAGCCGGCGATTGGTCTCGCAATCGGCATGAAGGCGGGCGCCAATCTCCTGGATTTCGGCGAAGCGCTGAACAAGACCATGGAGCGCGTTATCGCGGACCTGCCCGTCGGCGTCGGTGTCCATCACGTGGCGGCACAAGCGGAGGTCGTCGAAGAAGCGGTCGGCGGCTTCACCAAGGCGCTGTTCGAGGCCATTGCGATCGTGCTGGTGGTGAGCTTCCTCAGCCTGGGCATGCGGGCAGGCCTGGTCGTGGCTGTGTCCATTCCACTCGTTCTCGCCATCACCTTCGTCTTCATGGAATATGCCGGCATTTCGCTGCAACGCATTTCGCTCGGCGCGCTGATCATCGCGCTCGGCCTGCTGGTGGACGACGCCATGATCGCAATAGAAATGATGGTGTCCAAGCTCGAAGAGGGTGAATCGTTGCAGAAGGCGGCCACGGCCGTCTACACATCCACAGCCTTTCCGATGCTGACCGGAACGCTGGTGACGGTCGCGAGCTTCATTCCCGTGGGGCTGAACAACAGCGCCGCCGGCGAATTCACCTTCACCCTGTTCGTGGTCATCGCCGTTTCGCTGATCGTATCCTGGGTCGTGGCGGTGCTGTTCACCCCGCTGCTCGGGGTCGTGATGTTGCCGAAAACCATGAAGAAGCATCACGAGGAGAAAGGGCGTGTCGCCCGCATCTTCTCCGGCCTTCTGAACGCCTGCGTCAGTTGGCCGAAGATCACCATCGCCTTGACCCTGATCGCCTTCGGCGTGTCGATCTATGGTATGGGCTTCGTCCAGCAGCAGTTCTTCCCGTCATCCGATCGACCGGAACTGGTGATCGACTGGACCGCGCGGCAGAATTACACGCTCGCGCAGACCAAGGCCGAAATGGACAAGTTCGAAAAGGATCACCTCGCCGGGAATCCCGACATCGATCACTGGACGTCCTATGTCGGCCAGGGCGCCAAGCGCTTCATTCTGTCTTTCGACGTGCAGCCCAACACGCCGAATTTCGGCGAGATGATCATCGTCGCGAAAGACATCGAAGCGCGCGATCGCCTGAGGACCCAACTGAGCGCCGCCGCCGAAACGGAATTTCCGGGAAGCGACGTCTTCGTCAAGCTCCTCGATTTGGGCCCCCCGGTCGGCCGGCCGATCCAGTATCGCGTGTCGGGACCCGATCCCGAAAAAGTTCGTATCTACGCCCGCGACATCGGCTCGATCCTGGGCGGCGATCCCCGTCTCGGCCGCGTGGTCTACGACTGGATGGAGCCCGCCCGCACCGTCAAGGTCGAAATCCTGCAGGACAAGGCCCGCCAACTCGGTGTGACCTCCTCCGACATCGCGACTGCGCTCAACAACATGACAGGCGGCTCGACGATCACCCAGATCCGCGACAGCATCTATCTCATCGATGTCGTCGGACGCGCGGTGAAGGATGAGCGACAGTCGGTGGAGATGCTGAGAAACCTGCAGCTGTCGGGCGGCAACGGCCAGTCGGTGCCCCTCGCCTCCATCGCCAATTTCCGCTACGAGATGGAGCAGCCGATCATCTGGCGTCGCGACCGCATGCCGACGATCACCGTCAAGGTGGCGATAAAGGACAGCACCCAGCCGGCCACGATCGACCAGAAGCTCGAACCGCAGATCAGGGCCTATGCCGGCAAACTGCCGGTCGGCTACAAGGTCGAAGTGGGCGGCTCGGTGGAAAGCAGCGCCAAGAGTCAGGCGCCGATCGCCGCCGTGGTGCCGATGATGCTGCTGGCGATGGCGACGATCCTGATGTTCCAGTTGCAGAGCTTCCAGCGTCTGTTCCTGGTGGTCATCGTCGCGCCGCTCGGCCTGATCGGCGTGGTGGCCGCGCTCCTGCCCAGCGGCGCGCCGCTCGGCTTCGTGGCGATCCTCGGCGTGCTGGCGCTGATCGGCATCCTGATCCGCAACTCCGTCATCCTGGTCGTCCAGATCGAGACGCTCATTCACGAGGGGCTCGCCCCGTGGAACGCCGTCATCGAGGCGACCGAACATCGCATGCGGCCGATCATGCTGACGGCGGCCGCCGCGAGTCTCGCGCTGATCCCGATCTCCCGGGAAATCTTCTGGGGCCCGATGGCCTATGCGATGATGGGCGGCATCATCGTCGGAACGGTGCTGACGCTGCTTTTCCTGCCGGCGCTCTATGTGGTCTGGTTCCGCATCAAGCGGCCGGACGCAACCGACGTGGCGCAAAAGGAGCAGGAAGATCATGCGCAGCCGTCAGAACCTCATCCCGCCTGATATCCAAACGACAACGCGGCCCCGCTGACGGGGCCGCGCTCGTTTTGGAACCCCGCCCCCTGAAGCATCAACCACGGGCGACGGTGACGATGCCGATCAGCGAGACGATGAGACCGACGACCATCATCCAGGACATCGGTTCGCCGAACATCGCCCAGGCCCAGATCATCGTCACCGGCGGACTGGCGTAGAGCACCGCGGTGACGCGCGCCGGCGACGATTTCTTGAGCGCCACATAGTAGAGCGTCCAGGCGCCGAAGGTCGCCACCACGACGAGCCAGAGCACGCCGCCGATGAATTCCGGCTCGAGCACCGGCGCCACGCCGTGTTCATGATAGGCGAAAACGGAGAAGACGGCCGCTGCGGCGAGGCATTGAATGCAGAGGCTCTGATAGACCGGCATGTCGCGTGACTGGAACCGCCGCTGCAAGAGGGTGGAGCAAGCCAGGGCCAGTGTCCCCGCCACAGGCAGGAGATAGGCCCAGATCTCGACCGATCCGAGCGAGAGGGATTCCATCGACGCCAGCACGACGCCTGTCATGCCGAGACTTGTGCCGAGCCACTGTCTCCCGTTCAAGGCATGTCCGAGAAGCGGCCAGGACAGGACGGCCACCGCGAGCGGCAGCATGTCGGTGATCAAGGCGACGAGCGCCGTGGGCACGCCGAAGCCGATCGCGAAGCCGAAGCCGGCGAGATATCCGGCCATGGCGAACGCGCCGATCGCCGCCTGCTCCAGCGCGTCGCGCAGACGGATTTTGGGACCGAACACCAGGGCGACGGGCAGAAGAAGCAGGCCGGACGCCAGGCTGCGCCACAACAGGATGAGCGAGATCGGCGCGTGATCGCTGGCGAAGCGGGTGCCGATAAAGCCCGCGCTCCAAGAGAGCAGCATGGCGATTTCGAGCCCGATCAAGCCGTAGGCGGCAATCGGGCTCTTGCGGGACGCCGCGGTTGCAGCGGGAGGAATGCGGGCGTTCGTCATGCGGAGATCAGACACCGATCCGCAGTCTGCGTCCGGTCCGCTTGCGACACGCCCGCGCCCATCAGATGTTTTTCACCAGCCGCAGAGCGTCATAAATCGCCGCGTGTGTGTTGCGGGCCGACACCGCGTCACCGATCCGGAACAGCTGGAAGCGGCCCTCCGGGTTGCGCGACACCGTCTGCGGCAGACCGTCGATCAGATCGTCATAGGCGACTTCGCCCGCATTCACCGACAGCGGCTTCAGCTCGAAATAGAGATCGTCGAGCGGGATCGTGCCGTTGTTGACCACCACTTGATCCACATGCCGGGTCTTGGACACGCCACCGTAATCGCTGCCGACATGGGCGGCGAGGCCGTTGCCATGACGCTCGACGGATTCGAGACGATAGGTCACGGTAAAGGTGACGTCTTTGTTCTGCAGCGACCGCATATAGGGGACGAGGTTCATGGCCATGACCTCGGGCGAGAAAGACCGGTCCGGCGTCATGATCTCGACCTTGGCGCCGGAATTGGCGAGGATCTCCGCCGCCTGAAGCGCAGCGTGATCTCCAGCGTCGTCGAAAACAAGCACATTCGTTCCCGGCTTCACGTCGCCTGAAATGATATCCCAGGAGGACACGACGAGGTCGTTGCCTTCGGAGAGCACCTCGGTATGCGGAAGGCCGCCGGTGGCGATGATCACCACGTCGGGGTTCTCCGCCTGCACGATGTCGGCTTCCGCCCAGGTGTTGTAGCGGATGGTGACGCCGAGTTTCTCGCATTGCGCCAGTCGCCAGGCGATGATGCTCATCATCTCGCGGCGGCGCGGGCTCTGCGCCGTCAGCCGAATCTGCCCGCCCGCTTCACTTGCCGCTTCGAAGACGACGACTTCGTGACCCCGCTCGCCGGCGACACGGGCGGCTTCGAGACCGCCAGGGCCAGCGCCGATGATCACGATCTTTCGCTTATCCTCCGCTTTGGGGATGGCGTGCGGCATGGTCAGCTCGCGCCCGGTCGCGGCATTGTGGATGCAATAGGCCGCGCCGCCCTGATAGATCCGGTCGAGACAGTAATTAGCGCCGACGCAGGGGCGGATGTCCTCCTCCCGCTTTTCGATGATCTTGCGGACGATGTGCGGATCGGTCATATGCGCCCGCGTCATCCCGACCATGTCCACCTTGCCGGCGGCGATCGCATGGCGGGCAGTGGCGACATCCGGGATCTTGGCGGCGTGGAAGGTAGGGAAATTCGTGGCCGCGCGGATTTCGCCGGCGAAATCGAGATGCGGCGAATTGGCCATGCCCTGAATGGGAATGAGATCGGTCAGGCCCGGATCGGTGTCGATATGGCCGCGCACCACATTGAGATAATCGATCAACCCGCTGTCGCGCAGGCGGCGGGAGATCTCCAGGCCCTCGGCCTTGCCGGTCCCGCCCTTCAACTGCTCGTCGGCCGTATAGCGGACCCCGAGAATGAATTTGTCGCCGACGCGTTTTCGAATCGCGGCAAACACATCGAGACAGAACTTCATGCGGTTTTCCAACGAGCCCCCATAGGGGCTATCGAGCTCGTTGGTGAGCGGCGAGGCGAACTGGTCGATCAGGTGGCCATAGGCTTCGAGCTCCACGCCGTCCATGCCGCCCGCCTGCATGCGCTCGGCGGCGTCGGCGAAGTCCTTGATGATACGCTCGATATCCCACTCTTCGATTTTTTTCGGATAGGCGCGATGAGACGGTTCGCGCAGATGCGAGGGCGCCACCACCGGCAACCATTCGCCCTTGTCCCAGCGCGTGCGTCGACCGAGATGGGTGAGCTGGATCATGATCGCGGCGCCGGCCTCATGCACCGCGTCCGTCATTTCACGCACCCAGGGCACGATCTCATCCTTGTAGGCGAGGAGATTGTTGAAGACCGGGGGGCTGTCCTTCGACACCGCCGCCGACCCTGCAGTCATCGTCAGCGCCACGCCGCCGAGGGCGCGCTCGACGGTATAGGCGCGATATCGCTCCTTCGGCATCCCGTCTTCCGGATAAGCAGGCTCGTGGGACGTCACGATGATGCGGTTTCGCAAGGTGAGGTGCTTGAGCTGGAAGGGTTGCAGCAGGGGGTCGTTGGACACGGCGCGGCTCCATTTTGGCGATCGCTGCAATCTAAGCAGAAATGTACACTGACGTCAACAATATTGACATAGGTGTACATTTAGAGTTTTATCCAGCGTATCGAAAATTTCCGCCAAGCGTCGTAAGCAGGTGGGATGATCGGGAATCATTCATGACTGAGACTTCGACGGACAGCGGCTGGCGCGGATCGATCGACGGATGGCTCGAGGCCGCCTATGAGGCGCTGCTCGAAGGCGGCGTCGATGCGGTGAAGATCCTGCCGCTCGCCAAGCGACTCAGTCTCTCCCGCACGAGCTTCTACTGGTTCTTCAAAGATCGCGAGGAGCTTCTCGATGCGCTCGTGGCGCGTTGGCGCGACAAGAACACCGGCAATCTGGTGCGGCAGACCGACGCCTATGCGGAAACCATCGCCGAGGCGGTGCTGAACGTATTCGATTGCTGGCTGGATACGGCGCTGTTCGATTCCAGGTTCGAATTCGCCATGCGCGGCTGGTCGCTGCAGTCGGACGACATCCTGAAGGAGGTGCAGGCTGCCGATCAAACGCGGCTCGACGCGATCTGCCGGATGTATCGGCGACACGGATTCGACGCCGTGTCCGCCGACGTGCATGCGCGCACGCTATATCTCGTGCAGATCGGCTATATCTCCATGCAGACGCGCGAAGATCTGGAAACGCGGTTCCTGCGCATTCCGGAATATGTGACGATCTTCGGAGGCGCGACGCCCAAACAATCCGAACTCGACCGATTCTTTTCAAGGCACAGGCTCAGGGAGGAGCGTCTGGCGACGAAGGAAAACTGACCGCCGCCCTCCTATGATCCAGCCGCTCAGTCCGCGCCGGACAGATGATTCCGAACCGATGCCTGCAACTGATCGATACTGTGATTGAGCGCCGGGAAGATGTCCTTGTCGACATCCGCCATCATTTCGCCGAGCCAGGTTTCATGCACCCGCGCCATCTCGGCGAAAGTCTTTCGACCCTGTTCGGTCAACCGCGCGACCGTCACGCGGCGGTCGTCGCCGGGCGTTTCCCGCACGAGAAGCCCATCGGCTTCAAGACGTTCGACGAGACCGGTGATATTGCCGTTTGTGACCATGGTGCGCTTGGAGATTTCCCCGAGGCGCAGACCTTCCGGCTCGCGATAGAGCTGCGCCAGAAGATCGAACTGTGGCAGGGTCGCCCCGAATTCGGCGCGCAGGCGGCGGCGGATCTCCTGCGTCACCAGTTTGGTGGTCGACAGCATCCTGAGCCAGACCCGCAATTCCTGCTTCGCGCTCTCGGTCGCCTCTATCCCGCTGTCCTTTTCCGCCGTCACGCGCCTGTCCCTATGCCGCTCGCCTCAGTCTATCCCGCTTCATGCCCGGAAATCGCGCGGTTTTCAATGTTCTGCGGTGGAAACTCACTTGCCCGCCAGCATTGACGCCAGCATGAAGCCGGAGCCTGCCCCCGTGCCCGCTCCGGGCCAGGTCGAAGCGCCGCAGAGATAGAGGTTCTTGACCGGCGTCTTGTAGCGGGAATAGCCGGCGACCGGGCGGAAGAGGAAGTTCTGGTCGAGGTGATGCGAGCCGGAAAGATTGTCGCCGCCGATGAGATTGGGGTTTTCCCGTTCGAGATCGGCCGGCGAGAAGACCGAGCGCCCCAGGATTTTGGTCTTGAGCCCGGGCGCGTAGCGCTCCAGAAGCGCAATCACGCGGTCCGCATAGATATCCTTGACCGCGTCCCAGTCTTTCTCGTGGATTTCCCCCGCAGCATCGCCATGGACTTCCGCCGGTAACACGCGCACCTGCACCCAGAGCACATGCTTGCCCTCAGGCGCGCGGCTGGGATCAATCGCCGTCGGCTGGCCGACCACCAGCGCAGGCTCCGCCGGCAAGAGACCATCGACTGCTTCCGCATAGACCCGCGACATCATTTCGAGATCGGGCGCGAGATGCACATAGGCGAAGCGCTTCAGCGCCTCCCCTGCCGCCCAGTCCGGCTGACCGTCGAGCGCGAGATGGATCATCATCGTGCCCGGACCGGCGCGGAACTTGGCGATTTTGCTATCGAAGTCGGCGCGTGATGGTTCAGGTTTCAGGAGCTTGCCGAACACCAATTGCGGATGGGCGTTGGCGATCACTGCCTTTGTCGCGGTCAGAATGCGTCCGTCCGCAAGCCTCACGCCGGTCGCCGCGCCCGCCGACGTCTCCACCGAAGCCACAGGCGCGCCGAGGATGATCTCGCCGCCTTTCGCCTTCAGAAGACCCGTCATCGCCTTGATGATGGTGTCGGCGCCGCCTTGGCCGATCACCATGCCGAAGGCCTGATTGGCCATGCTTTCGAGATAGGGAAACAGCGCGCCGCCCGCGACATCGGGGGAGAAGTCGAGATGCAGGCCCCAGGCCGCCATCATCGCCTTGACCTTGGGATTTTCGAAACGGGCGTCGAGGAAATCGCGCGGCGACGACAGCAGCAGCCTCACCGTCTCATAGAGCCAAGCCGTCCCCCGCGCGCGCCAGGCCTTCCACGCCACCTTGGCGGCGGCAAACGATGGCATCGGCGACCCCAACAGACCGAAAATATGCGGCGCGTCGGCGCCGAACTCGGAAAACATCATTCGCCAGGCGGCGGCGTCGCGGGCCGAGAGGGCCGCAATCCGGCCCGCGCTCGTTTCGAGATCGGAACTGACGCCGAGCCAGGTCCCATCACGAAATACGCTGGCGAAGCAGTCGCTCGCCGGCGCAAAGCCGAGGCCGTGGGCAAAGAGCGCGTCCTTGTTTTTATTGAAGAAGGCAGAGCCGGCGAACATCGACAGGTTCATCGCGCAGAGATCATGCCGGAAGCCGGGCAAGGTCAGTTCGCGCGTCTTCACCGCGCCGCCCGCCTCCTCCTTTGCTTCGACGACCGCGACCTTCCAGCCGCGCGAGGCGAGTTCCACGGCGGCCGCCAGCCCGTTATGGCCAGCGCCGATGACCACGGCGTCGTAATTCATTGTCCCGTTCCCCGATTTTTATCGATAGCTTCATATGCATACATCTTGAAGGCCGAGCGGCAAGCAAAAAATATTTGAAGCCTAAAGGTTTTTGGCGTGAGCAGGCGAATGGTGTTTTGATGAGCAGCTTCAACGAGATGGAATGAAGTGTTCACACGCCGGCCTGCTCATCCAACCGCCCGACCGATACTTGCATTTTCATATTTACTGACTTAGCGTCGGCGTCATCGGGCAGCTGCGGCGCTTGCAACCGGCCGCAGCGAGACCCTGGCAAAGAGGGAACAGATCATGTCAGCCACCATTCTCGCCGATGTCGCGAAAGCGCTTCTTTCCGGTTCCATCGAGGTCGTCGACCTCACCGCGCCGCTCGGTCCCAATACGCCGGTCCTCTATTTGCCGCCGCAGTTCGGCAAGAACACGCCGAGCGTCAAGGTGCACGAGATCTCGCAATACGACGAGAACGGCCCGTTCTGGGCCTGGAACTGGCTGGAGCTCGGCGAACACACCGGCACGCATTTCGACGCCCCCTCGCATTGGATCACCGGCAAGGACCTGCCGGGCAACACCACCGACACCATTCCGCCGCAGGCCTTCGTCGGCCCGGTCAACGTCATCGACCGCTCCAAGGAATCCGCGGAAAACCCGGATTACCTGCTGACCGTCGAGAGCATCAAGGCCTGGGAAGCCGAGCATGGCGAGATCGAAGCCAACAGCTGGGTGGTGATGCGCACCGACTGGTACAAGCGCAACGGCTCGACCGAAACCTTCCTGAACGCCGACGAGAACGGCCCGCATTCGCCCGGACCGACCGCCGAGGCGATCGAGTATCTCGTCTCCAAGAACATCATGGGCTGGGGTCAGGAAACCATCGGCACCGACGCCGGTTCGGCCGGCGGCATGAACCCGCCTTTCCCCGCCCATAACCTCATGCACAAGGCCGGCCGCTACGGTCTCGCCAGCCTCTGCCATCTCGACCGTCTGCCCGCAAAGGGCGCGATCCTGATCGCCGCGCCGCTGAAATTCGTCAAGGGCACGGGATCGCCGATCCGCGCGCTGGCGCTGATCAGCAAGTAAGCATCGAAAGCCGGCGGATATTTCCGCCGGCTTTTTCCGATGCGCGAGACAGAGGCATGAGGCAGGACGGACGCCATGAGCATCCATGACTATATCGTCGTCGGCAGCGGCATCAATGCGCTTGTCGCAGCCGCGCTGCTGGGCAAGAAGGGCAAGAAGGTGCTGGTGCTCGAGCGCAATGATCGCATCGGCGGCTGCCTGCGCACCGAAGAGATCACCGAGCCGGGCTTCCGCCATGACGTGATGGCGACGACCATGGTGCTGTTCCTGACCTCGCCCGCCTATGGCGCGCTCGGCAAGGATCTCGAAGCGCGCGGGCTCGAATTCGCCCATTCCCCCCTGCCCACCGGCGTGCTGATGCCGGATGGCCGCCACGCCATTCTCTCGATGGACCGCAAGCGCAACGTCTCAGCCTTCGACGCCTTCGCCAGTGGCGACGGACAAGCCTTTTCGCGTGAGATGGACAGGCTCGGCGCCGACGCGCCCTTCCTGTTTTCGCTGCTCGGCGGCTCGCTCTGGTCGGGCAGCGTGCTCAAAACCGTGCTGAAGGAAGCCTGGCGGCGCGGCCCGCGCGGCTTGGCGGCCTGGTTCGGCGAAGCGCTGGTCAGCGGCAGATCGCATCTTGAGGCCATTTACCGCTCCGAGGAACTGCAGGCGCTTTTCGCCCCCTGGGTGCTGCATTGCGGCCTCAATCCGGAAAGCGCCTATTCCGGCGAAATGCTGAAGGTAATCGGCTTCGCCATCGAACTGGCCGGCTGCCCGATCGTCAAGGGCGGCGCGGACAATCTGCTCAAAGCGTTTGAAAGGTTGATCACGGACCAAGGCGGCGAGATCCGCACACATGCCGATGTCGATGTTGTCACAGAAGACAATACGGGCCGCGCCACCGGCGTCCGGCTGGCGAACGGCGAGACGCTTCAGGCTCGGAGCGGCGTGATCGCCTCTGTGACGCCGACGCAGCTTTACGATCGCCTGCTGAAAAGCTCGACGAAGCCACGGCCGGCGGACGTGGGCGAAGGGCTGAAATCCTATCGCTACGGCAAGGGCAATATGCAGATCCATTACGCGCTGAAATCGCCGCCTCGCTGGAAGGCCGGCGGCGAACTCGGCCAGGTGGCGCTGCTGCATCTGACTCCGGGTCTCGACGGCGTGTCGCGCGCCGCCAATGAATGCGAGCGCGGGTTATTGCCCGCCGTGCCGACCATCTGCGTCGGCCAGCCGACCGCACTCGACCCGAGCCGCGCGCCCGAGGGCAAGTCGATCCTTTGGCTGCAACTGCCGGAAGCGCCGCGTCATATCAAGGGCGACGCCGCCGCAGAACTGCCGATCCCGGCCGACGGTCGCTGGACCGAAGAGCTGCGCGAACGTTTCGCCGATCGCGTCGAGCGCATTCTCGAAAGCCATATCGACGGATGGTCCGAGAATGTGCTGGCCCGTCGCGCCTATGCGCCGAGCGATCTCGAAAGCATGAACATGAATCTCGTCGGCGGCGATCCCTATGGCGGCTTTTGCGGCGTCGACCAGTTTTTCCTCTGGCGTCCGTTCAAGTCCTCGGTTAACCACCGCACCCATGTTCCCGGGCTTTATCATATCGGTGCCTCGACGCATCCCGGGCCCGGCCTCGGCGGCGGCTCCGGCTTCCTCTTGGCCTCATCGCTGACATGAACAGGAAGGTTGCATGACGGATCGATTTTCTGGCGCCGTGTTCGGGCCGGTCGAGGGCCCGGAGAACAAGCGCCCGACCATGGGAGAAATCGGGCTCAACAATTTCGCGCCCTATCTCATGAACAGGGTGATCGCGCGCTGGAACGCCAATCTCGCAGACGACCTCAAGGCGCTCGACATCACCACCGCGAAGATGCGGGCGCTCGCCATCCTGTCGATCACGCCGTCGGTGACCATCAACGAATTGTCGGTCTTCGCCGTCACCGAACAATCGACCATGAGCCGCACTCTGGAATCGCTGGAGGAACAGGGCTTCATCCGCCGCCAGCCGCGCCCCGACGACATGCGGGTCCGCGACGTGACGATCACCGAGGAAGGCAGGGCTGCGTTCGAAAAGATCTGGCCGACCATGTATGACGACTTCCTCAAGATGTTCGAGGGCATCGAGGAAGAGGAGTACAAGTCATTCATCGGCGTGCTGCACCGGATCCTGCGCAACATCCGCCAGAACGATATCTGACCGAACGCTCCGTCTGAAACGCAAAACGCCCCGCACCATTCAGGCGCAGGGCGTCAAGAGTTTGGCCCTATGCCGTTCAGGCGTAGCGCGCGTCGTACCAGGCCTTGAACAGCGCGTACTGATTTTCGAGATGACGCTGCTGCGAGGCGCTGAGCTCGTCGGTCTCGTTGAAATGCAGCGTGTACTCAGTGTCGCCGTTCAGCACCATCAGATATTTGTAGTGCAGGACGAGGTCGGGACCTTCGTCATAGGTGGAGAGCACCATCAGCGCTTCTTCGAGTTCGAGCGCTTCCCGGCGGGCGGCAGGGTCGCCCTTGGCGGCCTTTTCGCAAAGCGACACGAGATGCAGCACTTCCTTCGGCAGCGCATTGCCGATGCCGGTGATGGCGCCGCCGGCCCCGCAATTGACGAAGCCGTGATAGACGCCGGTGTCGACGCCGACCATCAGCGTCAACGAGTCATCGCCCGAGGTGATGTTCTCGGCCGCATAGGTCATGTCCTTTTTGCCGCCGAATTCCTTGAAGCCGACCAGATTGGAGAACTTCGAACGCAGGTCGAAGAACAGGTCGGCGCGTGTGGCGAAGCCGTAATAGGGGCTGTTGTAGATGACCGCCGGCAGATCTTTGGCGGCCGAAAGAATGGCCGAGAAATGATCGCGCTGGGCCGAGACCGAGGTGCCGCGCGACAGAACGCGCGGGATGACCATCAGACCCTTGGCGCCGACCTTGGCGGCATGCGCGGCATGGCTGACGGCGGACTTGGTGTTGATGGCGCCCGTGCCGACGATGACCGGCACGCCGGCTTCGACGAGGCGACGCACGCCTTCCTGGCGCTCTTCATCGGTCAGAAGTGGCCAGTCGCCCATGGAGCCGCAATAGACGACGGCGGACATGCCGGCTGCGATGAGCTCCTTGCCCTTGCGGACCAGCTGATCGAAGTTCGGCGTCCGGTCCTGATTGCAAGGGGTCATGAGCGCGGGCATGCAGCCGCTGAATACATTCGCCGTCATTTGGGTCTCCTGCGTTTGGGCAGCACTGCCTCGATCAATCTGATGAAACTGATATATCAGATCTCGATATACGTGTCCATTGAATTTGTTCGATCGAAAAACGACTTCGTGACGCCCTGATTTTATATCCTTATCTTACTTCGCAGTTGATATTTCAGAAGACCGCGAACAGTCGCCGCACAATCAAAAACCGGCCTTCCCTTTGCAAGGAAGGCCGGAAAGCGTCGGCAAAGCCGACGGCGGGGAAATCGTCACCGCCAAGCGGAGGAAGTCGCATGCTGCGACGCGACCGAATGGCAAGCCTTAAAGGCTCGCCACCGTCTTGAGCGCGCCATCCAGCGCAACGCCGCCTTCATCGAGAAGCGCCGCCTGTTTGAGACGCCGCAGCCAGTCGGCGCCGTCTTCACGGTTGCGCAGCATGGGAAGAGCGGAGAGAACGCGATCAAATTTCGACAAGCCGCGCGAATGGGTGTCGGAATAGCCCTTCACCAGTCGGCGCGTGGCGAGAACCTCCGTCGCGAGATCATAATTCTCCGGCAGCAAGTCGGTCGCCGCTTTCAGCCAAACGTTCATATGCTCCAGTTCGCGGGAATGCCGCAGCGTGCCGCGACGGCGGGAGCGCAATGCCGAGACCATGTAGAGTCCCAGGAACCAGAAGAGCGTCGCCGTCTTCACCCTGCGTCCCTTGTTGATCCGACGGTCGAGGAAATTGAACAGGCTTGGCCGGTTCTCGATCCACAGGCCCAGACCTTTCGGCAGTGTGCCGCAGACCTCTTCCATGCGCGGATGCATATATTCCGTCATATACACGATCTGGTCGTCCTTCGCCCCGACTTCCTTGCGCACCCGCTCGAAACGCGACTGACGAACCTTCAGATCAGCCACGCGGATGACATCGTCATAGGCCATGGCGACCGCCACATATTTCGCCGCCTGCTGCGAAAAAGCAAAGTCTTTGTCCGCGCCGCCCTGGGCGCGATCAAGGGAATGGAGCGTCGCGACCCGGTCGAGATATTCGCCCGCATAGGCGGGGTCCTGGAAATCGGTGAGCTTCTTGACGCCCGCATAGAGCATGGCGTGCAGAACCTCCGGGAACTCCGAGCGGATGCGCGCCAGGAGACGATCGAGGTCGGCATGACCGGCCGTGGCCGGCAGCGGATCGAGCCGTTTGACCGGCTTTGCTGAGACGGAATCGCGCGGCTTGTCGCGGGCGCGGTCGAAGGCGGCGGCGAAGGCTTTCAACGAGGGTTCGATGCCCTTGCCGCCGGCGCGGATCGTCGCCTCGAAGGCTTCGCGCGGGAAAGGAAGCGCGCCGGAGCCGGCCAGCGCGCCGAACATCGAGGCGGAGATGACGCTGCCATTGCGCACGGCGAGCGTTTCCATGTCGAAGGCGATGGTGCGGCGGGCGGCGAAATCTGTTGCCTCGACCACGGTCTCGGGATTGCCGATGCCGTCGCCCGGCGCCTGCTTTTCCGCCACTGCAAAAGAACGGTGGGTGGAGGCGATCAGCGTTGTCTTATCCGGCGTCACCAGACCGCGCAGAACCGAGCGGCCGGCCTCCATCAGTTCGGCGGCCATGACGACGTCGACATCCCCGGGCGTTGGCATCAGCGAGAAGATCGGCGCGCGGCCGTCCCGCTCCGGCAGCATCTCGATATAATAGATCGTCGCGCCGGTGCGCTGGGCGACGCCCGGCACCGAAGTCGTCTGGGCCATCCAGCCCTGCGCCTCGGCCATGCTGACGATCCAGTCGGCGAGCACGCCGCCGCCCTGCCCGCCCATGGCGAGCACGGCGATGGCGAGCGGCTTGTCGGTGGCGAGGCGCTCAGTGCGGAGGGCGTCGATGGACACATGTTCGTTCATGACGCTTTCCTCAATCTGCGAAGCTGACGCGGCCGGCGGCGCGGCGGGTCTGCAGCCAGCCGATCACCTTGGCGCGGAGGGATGCTGCGAACCGGTCCCAGCGGGTGGGATTGTGGATGATGTCGGCGCGGTAGAAAGACGGACAGAGAACCGCCGCCTCCGACACTTCGCCGCAATTGCCGCAGCCGACGCAATTGTTGTCGATCGCCGCGACCGGATCGTCCTTGAGCGGATCGTCGGTATGCTTGACCGAGAGAGATGGGCAACCGGAGAGACGGATGCAGGCGTGATCGCCGGTGCAGACATCCTCATCGACGCCGAACCGCTCCTTGACCATGCGCTTGCCTTCTTTCACCGCCTTGGCGAACAGAGGTTTGATGCGACGCTGTTTATTGAGCATGCATTCGGAGGAGGCGACGATGATCTTCGGCCCTTCCTCCTTGGTGGTCAGCGCCTCCTTCAGCGTGTCGCGCATCTTGGTCACGTCATAGGTGCGGTCGATCTGGCGCACCCAGGTCGCGCCGATGCCTTTGACCGCGTCGACGATGGAATTCTTGGTCTTGCGGCGCGGATTGTCGGCGCGCGACGACAGGATGTCCTGTCCGCCTGTGGCGGCGGAATAGAAATTGTCGACGACGAGAATGACGCCGTCCTGCTTGTTGAACACGGCGTTGCCGACCGAGGTGGCGAGACCATTGTGCCAGAAGCCGCCATCGCCCATCACCGAGATGACCCGTTTGTCGGCCTTGACGTTGAAGGCGGAGGCGGCGGCCGGCGACAGGCCGTAGCCCATCGTGGTCGCGCCGATATTGAAGGGCGGCAGGATCGAGAACAGGTGACAGCCGATATCGCCGGAGACGTGATGCTGGCCGAGCTCCTGCTCCACCATTTTCATCGCCGCGAAAATCGGCCGCTCGGGACAGCCGATGCAAAAACCCGGCGGCCGGGGCGGCACGACCTCGGCCAGCGCCTTGACGCGCGGATCGGCGAGCACCGGTGTCGGATCAGGAATGGGCGGCTGATTGCCGAGCAGATTGCGCTGATAGGTTTCGATGAAGGTCTTCAGCCCCTTGACCAGCACCGGCGCGGTGTATTCTCCGCCCATCGGCAGCACGTCCTTACCCGAAATACGAGTCTGGATGTCGCGGCGGCGCAGGAGCGTGTTGAGCGCTTGCTCGATATATTCCGGCGCGCCCTCCTCCACCATCAGCACGGCCTTTTTGCCGACGCAGAAATCGACGATCTCCTCATCGACCAGCGGATAGGAGACGTTCATCACGTAAAGCGGCACCGAGGATTCGCCATAGACATCTGCGAGGCCGAGTTGCTGCAGCGCCCTGAGCACGCCGTTGTAGAGACCTCCCTGAAGGATGACCCCGATCTCGCCGTCTTCAGGACCGAAATATTCGTTGAGCTTCCGTTCGCGGATAAAATTGATCGCCGCGGGCCAACGCCGCTCGAGCTTTTCCTTCTCATGCAGGAAGGAGGCCGGCGGCAGCACGATGCGGCTGACATCGCGGATCGGCTGCTCCAGCGCCCGGCGGAGCGTAAATTCCGGGCTCTTGTTGTCCTTGGCGACGAACTGGCCATGCACGTGGCAGCTGCGAATGCCGACCTGCAGCATCACAGGCGTGTTGGAGGCTTCCGACAGTTCGAAGCCTTGCTCGACCATCGCCACGATCGACGGCAGATTGGGGCGCGGCGTCAGCAGCCAGAGCTGAGACTTCATTGCAAAAGCATGGCTGCGCTCCTGCATGATCGAGGAGCCCTCGCCGTAATCCTCGCCGATGATGATCATCGCGCCGCCTGTCACGCCGCCCGACGAGAGGTTGGAGAGCGCGTCGGAGGCGACATTGGTGCCGGCGGTGGATTTCCACGTCACCGCGCCGCGCACCGGATACATCACCGAGGCCGACAGCATCGCAGCGGCGGCGGCCTCGGACGCAGAGGTTTCGAAATGAACGCCGAGTTCGTCCATCACATCCTTGGCGTCCGCCAGCACGTCCATAAGATGCGAGATCGGCGAGCCCTGATAGCCGCCGACATAGGAGACGCCGGATTGCAACAGCGCCTTGGTGATGGCCAGGATCCCCTCGCCGCGGAAGATTTCGCCTTCGCCCAGCTTGAGGTCTTCGACCTCGCTGGCAAATGATCGTTCGGCCATTGTCCGTTCCCCTAGCCTCGTTTCGAGGTCGTCAGAATAATATATGCAAAATCATGTTTCTGATTTCAGGGGTTTGTCAAGCGGGAAAAGCGGGGGCTCCTGATCCCCTTTTCCACGGCAATCGGACGGTGAATTCGGCTTGAGCTCCTCATATGCAAATGAATATAAATGACTTTTTCGCCTCCCGAACGGCGAAAGACGCGACAGCCGAAAAATCCGCTTGCCAAGCGTCCGAAATTAATTTTAAGATTAAAACATTCCGAGCAAATAATGCCTGCCGTCGGGTGGTTGGATCCGGCGGAACACTGGGGAACAACGGAGCCAATCATGACTGAACTGACACGTCGCCAGACACTGGGTCTGGGCGCAGCCGCATTCCTGTCCAGCGTTCTGGCCGGCAAAGTGCCTGTCCAGGCGGCCGAAGCCGGCACGCTGACCATCGCCTTCAACGTCAACCTGCCGTCCTTCGACCCGACGGTCGGCCCCTCCGCCGTCAATCCGACGATCCAGGCGATCTATCGCTCTGTGTTCGACCAATATGTCGGGCAGGCGCCGGACCTGAAATTCCAGCCCGGCCTGTTGACCGCCTGGGGCTGGAACGACGACAAGACCAAGCTCTGGATGGACGTCCGCGAAGGCGTCACCTGGCATGACGGCTCGCCCTTCACGCCCGAGGACATCGTCTGGTCGCTCGAACGCGCCGCCAACGAGAAGACCGGCAACCCCATCCAGTTCATCTGGTCGACCGCCGGCAATTATAAGGTCGAAGGCAACAAGATCACCGCCGACGTGCTGCGCTTCGAACCCACCTTCTTCATGTGGATGGCCTTCCTTACCGGCTATGTCCTGCCGAAGGCCTATTACGAAAAGGTGGGCGCGGAAGGCTTCGAGAAGAAGCCTGTCGGCACCGGCCCCTATATGGTCGACGCTTACGAAGGCAACGCTTTCCTGCGTCTCAAGGCCAACCCGACCTATTGGGGCGGCAAGCCGGCTTTCGAGACGGTGATCTTCAAGTTCACGCCCGACAGCACCAGCCGCGTCGCCGAAATCGAATCCGGCTCCTCCGACATCACGCTGGAAATTCCCTATGAAGATTTCGATCGTCTGAAGGACAAGGAAGGCCTCGCCGGCGTCGCGACCCCGATCTCCGACATCGGCATGATCTTCCTCAACAATATCGAGGCGATGAACGACAAGAACGTCCGTCTCGCCGCCCATCACGCCATCGACAAGGCTGCGATCGTGAAGCGCCTGCTGCGCGGCTATGGCGTGCCGATCGATACGCTCGAAGCGCCGGAATATTCGGCCTACGACGCCTCGATCAAAGTTCCCTATGATCCTGAACTCGCTAAGAAGCTGCTGGCGGATTCCGGCTATTCCACCGATAAGCCGGTCAAGTTCAAGATTCAAAGCACCCGCGGCCTGAAGCCGAAGGATTACGAGATGGTTCAGGCCATCGTCGGCATGTGGCGCAAGGTCGGCATCGAGGCCGAGATCGAAGTCTACGAAATCGCCAAGCATTACGAGCTTCGCGCCGCCGACCAACTCGCCCCCGCCGCTTTCTACAACTGGGGCAATGCGATCGGCGATCCGACCACCTCGACCGGCTTCGCCATGTTTGGCCCCTCGCCGCATTCGGTCTGGAACACCGACGATCTGGACGGCATGATCGGACCGCTCTGGGGCGAAAAGGACGAAGCCAAGCGCATCGCCGGCTGGAAGGCCGTCAGCAAATATATCGCCGAACAGGGCTATGTGATTCCGCTGCTGCAATACGCCCAGCCGGTGGTCTACAAATCCTCGCTGAAGGTCACGCCGAACGTGTCGGGCGCGCTTCAGCCGGTTCTGGTGTCCAAGGCCTGATTGAAAAGGTCCGGGCGGGTTCTCGCCCGGACCTTTTAACCGCTGTTTGGCTCTCGCGCGTCGTATGCCGGCCGCGCGTCGAGCCGTCGCGCCCGAGGCTCTATATTCCATGCCGCTGCTCGTCCTGTCGGTTTTCAACCGCGTCCTCCTTGCCGCCGTCACCTTGTTGGGCGTCGCCGTGGTGGTGTTCGTTCTTCTCCGCGTCGTTCCCGGCGATCCCATCGCCATGATGATTTCTCCCGGCGCAACGCCCGAACAGATCGCGCAACTGCGCGCCAATTACGGTCTCGACGGCTCCATCTTCAGCCAGTTCATGATCTGGTTGAAGGCGACTGTGACGGGCGATTTCGGAACGTCGATCTCGCTCCGCCGCAATGTGCTGGAATTGCTCGGCGAACGCTTGCCGGCCACGCTGGAGCTGGCCGCGGCCGCGCTCGTCTTCGCCGTCGTCCTCGGCGGCGCGGTGGCGATCACCGGCGCGCTCGTCCGCCGCACCCTTCTCGAGCCGGTTGTCGACACCGTCAACGGCACCGTGCTGGCCGTGCCGGATTTCATCTGGGCGCTGGCGCTGATCCTGATTTTCGGCGTCTTTTATCCGGTCTTCCCGCTGTCGGGCCGCATGGATCCGAGCGTCGAGACCCATTTTGTCACGCATTTCTATCTGCTCGAAAGCCTGCTGACCTTCAATTTTTCGGCGCTCATCGACATTTCCGCACATATGATCATGCCGGTTCTGGCGCTCGGCCTGCCCTTGGCGGCGATCATCGCCCGCGTGCTCAAGGAAGCGCTGCTGGAAGCCATGGTGCAGGATTACATCCTGCTCGCCCGCCTCAAGGGCAAATCCACGCTGCGGCTGATCCTGCAAGAGGCGCTGCGCAACGCCGTCGGCCCGACAATCGCGCTCACCGGCGTGCAATTCACCTTTCTCATCGGCGGCACCGTCATCGTCGAACGCATCTTCGCCTATCCCGGCATCGGCAATATGGCCATCGACGCGGTCATCAATCGCGACCTGCCGCTGATACAAGGACTTGTTTTGACTTTTGGCGCGCTGTTCATTCTCATCAATCTTGGCGTCGACCTCTTGGTGGCGGCCTTCAATCCGAGGCTCGCTCATGGCTAAGTCGCTCCGCGCCCTCTTCAAGGAGCCGAAGATCCTCTTCGGTGGCGGCTTCATCCTCCTCTTGATCGTGCTCGCGCTGTTCGCGCCCTGGATCGCGCCCAAGGACCCGTTGGAACAGGATCTAATGCTCGGAACCCTGCCGCCGGCCGGCATGGACGGCGCGGAGCCCGGCTATTGGCTCGGCACCGACGATCTCGGCCGGGATGTACTCTCCCGCGTCATCCATGGCGCCCGCATCGCTTTGCTTGTCGCCTTTGTCGCCGCCGGACTCGCCGCCCTACTCGGCTCGCTGCTCGGTCTCTTGGCCGGCTGGTATCGCGGCTGGGTGGATCTGGTCATTTCGCGGCTGGTCGATATCTGGATGGCGTTTCCGCCGGTGCTCCTGTCGATCCTGCTCGTCGCCGTGCTTGGCTCCGGCGTTCATTCTGTCATCGCCGCCATCGTCATCATCGACTGGACGCGCTTCTGTCGCGTCGTCCGCGCCGAAACGCTGGCGCAGGCGCAACTCGACTATGTCACGGCGGCGCGCACGATCGGCTTCTCCAAGCTGCATATCCTGCTCAAGGAGATCCTGCCCAATGTCGCGCCTGTGATCGTCGCATTGATCAGCCTGGAAATGGGCATCGCGGTGATCGTCGAGGCGATCCTGTCCTTCGTCGGCCTGTCGGTGTCTTCAGATACGCCGACCTGGGGGGCGATGATCGCGCAGGGACGCACCATCATCTATCAGGGCTGGTGGGTGCTGCTTGCGCCGCTTGTGATGCTGTTTCTCACCGTGCTCGCTTTCAATCAACTCGGCGACGGCCTGCGCCGCGCCCTCGATCCGATGATGCGCCGATGACCGATCCGCTTCTCTCCATTGCCGGTCTATCGGCCGTCTCAGAACGTGAAAACGGCGCACTCATTCTCCGCGACGTCTCGCTCACCCTCGCGCGTGGCGAAGTGCGCGGCCTCGTGGGCGAAAGCGGCGCGGGCAAATCCACCATCGCCAAGGCGTTGCTGGGCATTCTGCCGCGCACCGTCAGGATCACCGGCGGCGCCATCCGCTTCGAAGGCCGCGATCTCCTGACGCTGCCGGCTCAGGAACTCCGCAAGATCATGGGCAGCGAAATCTCGCTGATCCCGCAGGATCCGCAGACTGCGCTCAATCCGGGCCGGCGCATCGAGGCGCAACTGACCGATGGGCTCCGGATGCGGCGCGGTCTTTCGAGCCGCGAGGCGCATGACCGCGCGGCGAAGCTTCTGGAGGAAGTGCATATCCGCGACCCGGAGCGCGTGCTGCGCAGCTATCCGCATGAACTCTCCGGCGGCATGCGCCAGCGCGTACTCATCGCCGACGCCTTTGCGCTGGAACCCAAGCTGGTGATCGCCGACGAGCCGACCACGGCGCTCGATGTGACGGTGCAGAAGCAGATCCTGCGCCTGATCCGATCGATGCAGCAGGCCCATGGCACCGGCGTGATCTTCGTGACCCACGATCTCGGCGTGGTCGCCCAGATCTGCGACAGCGTCACGCTGCTCTATGCCGGCAAGGTGATCGAACAGGGATCGACAAGAGAGGTGCTGACGGCGCCGCGGCATATCTACACTCAGGCGCTGATTGCCGCAGGTCCCCGCTACGACCGGCCCGACGCCGGGCTGGAACCGGTGCCGCAAAGCGTGTTCGAACAACTCCGCGCCGAGATCGGAATCAGCCGATGACCGAAAACCTTCTTGTCGCCCGCGGAATCGAAGTCACCTATGGAGCAGGTCGCGGCTTGTTGCGTAACCCGGGCCATAGGGTGCTGCACGGCGTCGACGTCACCGTGGGACGCGGCGAGACCGTCGGCATCGTCGGCGAATCCGGCTCCGGCAAAACCACATTGGGACGCGCCCTCCTTCGGCTCGTGGATGTCTCCGCTGGCGAGATCCGCTTCGACGGCGCCGACATCACCCATCTGCCGGACCAGCAGATGCGGCCGCTCCGCCGGCGCATGCAGATGATCTTCCAGGACCCGATGGCCTCCCTCAATCCGCGCCATTCGATCCGTCGCATTCTCGTCGAACCGTTGCTGCTGCATGGACTGGCGCGAGACGGCAGACAGGCGGAGAGCCTGGTCCTCGATATCCTCGACCGCGTCACGCTGCCCAAGATCGTGCTGGAGCGCAGCCCGCATGAACTGTCCGGCGGCCAGCGCCAGCGCATCGGCATCGCCCGGGCCGCGCTTCTGCGCCCGGATTTCGTGCTGGCCGATGAGATCGTCTCCGGCCTCGACGTCTCCACCCAGGCGCAGGTCCTCAATCTGCTGAAAGACCTGTCGCGCGATCTCGGGCTGGCCATGGCTTTCATCAGCCATGACCTCTCGGTGATCCGCGCGGTCTGCGACCGGGTCTACGTGATGCGCTTCGGCAAGGTGGTCGAAGAAGGTCCTTGCGAGCAGGTCTTCTCCGCCCCGCGCACCAACTACACCCGCGCCCTTCTCGACGCCATTCCGCTGCCGGAAATCGATCCCGACTGGCTCCTGCGCGAGAGCCTGGTCGAAGACGCCTGACCAACCGGCCGCGTCTCGCGGCCGCCGCATGCACGCATTCCGAAGATACGTCACGCCGGAGACGCGGGCTCCGGCGAAGGGCGGAGCTTTGCCCGCGATCACAGGGGAATGAACATGAAGATCAGCATTTTCAGCGCAGCAATACTAACCTTGCTCGGGGCGACGGCGGCGCAGGCCGATATGATCCCCGGCATGCGCGGCCATGACCATACCGGCGTGACCGTGCCCAATCTCGAACAGGCCGTGGGCTTCTTCTCTGATGTCATCGGCTGCAAGAAGGCCATGTCGTTCGGCCCGATCGGCGACGACAAGGGCAAGTTCATGGAGGACGCGCTCGGCGTCGATCCGAAGGCGGTGATCAAGCAGATCACCCTGATGCGTTGCGGCTTCGGCTCGAATATCGAACTGTTCGAATACGCCGCGCCGGACCAGAAGGAAATCAAGCAGAAGAACAGCGACATCGGCGCCTTCCACATCGCCTTCTATGTCGATGACGTCGCCGCTGTGAAAACCTATCTCGACTCCAAAGGTGTAGCGACACGCCTCGGCCCGATCCCGATCTCGGAAGGACCCGCGGCCGGCCAGACTATCCTCTATTTCCAGGCGCCTTGGGGCCTGCAGTTCGAGGCGATCAGCTATCCCAACGGCATGGCTTATGAAAAGACCACGGAAACCAAGCTCTGGGACCCCAAGAAACCGGCCGAATAATCTTGGCGCGCTGTCTTTTCGCGCCCATACGCTTTCCGCTCGCGGATGATCGCGAGCGGCTTTTCAGTTCGAACCGCCTAGATAGTTTAATGTTAAAATATCTGGATAGGACGCTGCGGCCGCATTGACAGGAGCATCCGACCAACTTATTTTAATCTTAAAATATCAGTGCGATCGATCTCGATCGAGAAGAGGGAACCGATATGCGGATCGTATGTATTGGCGGCGGCCCCGCCGGGCTCTATTTCAGCCTACTGATGAAGAAGTTCGACCCGACGCATTCCATCACCGTCGTCGAACGCAATCGCCCTTACGACACTTTCGGCTGGGGCGTTGTTTTCTCCGACGCCACCATGCAGGCGATGAAGGTCTGGGATCCGGAGAGCGCCGCCGAAATCCAGGACGCCTTCAATCACTGGGATGACATCGAAGTCCTGTTCAAGGGCACGCGCCAGCGCACCACCGGCCACGGCTTCGTCGGCATCGGCCGCAAGAAGCTCCTCAACATCCTGCAACGCCGCTGCGAAGCGCTCGGCGTCGAGTTGAAGTTCGAGACCGAAGTCGACAGCGATCTCGATTTTCCGGACGCCGATCTGATCATCGCCTCCGACGGCTTCAATTCCAAGGTCCGCAATCACTATCCCGAGGTTTTCCAGCCGGATCTCGTCACGCGGCCGAACCGCTATATCTGGCTCGGCACCAACAAGCTCTACGACGCCTTCACCTTCGACTTCCGCAAAACGGATCATGGCTGGTTCCAGGCGCATATCTACAAGTTCGACGACCAGACCTCGACCTTTATCGTCGAGACGACCGAGGAAGCCTATGAGAAGCATGGGCTCGGCGCCCTCGACCAGCAGGGCTCGATCGATTTCTGCGAAAACCTGTTCTCCGAGGTGCTCGAAGGCGCCAAGCTGATGACCAATGCCCGCCATATGCGCGGCTCGGCCTGGCTGAACTTCAATCGCCTGATCTGCGGCAAGTGGAGCCATTTCAACGGCAATTCGCATGTCGTGCTGATGGGCGACGCCGCCCACACCGCCCATTTCGCCATCGGTTCGGGCACCAAGCTCGCCATCGACGACGCAATCGAACTCACCAACCAGTTCAACAAGGCCGGTCACGACAAGGCGAAGATCCCCGCCGTTTTGGCGAGCTATGAAGAGATCCGCCGCGTCGATGTCGCCCGCATCCAGAATGCAGCGCGCAACGCCATGGAATGGTTCGAAGTTGTCGGCCGCCGCTACGCCGACACGCTGGAGCCGGAACAGTTCATGTATTCGATGCTGACCCGCTCGCAGCGTATCAGCCACGAGAACCTGCGTCTCCGCGACAAGAATTGGCTCGAAGGCTATGAACGCTGGTTCGCGCGCAAGGCGGGCCTTCCGGCCGCGGCCAACGACCGTTGCCTGCCGCCGATGTTCACACCCTTCACGATGCGGAACGTGACGCTGCCCAACCGCGTGGTGATGTCGCCGATGGCGATGTATTCGGCCAAGGATGGTCTGATCAACGATTTCCACCTCGTTCATCTCGGCTCGCGCGCCATGGGCGGCGCCGGCCTCGTCTTCGGCGAAATGACCTGCGTGTCGCCGGATGGCCGCATCACCCCCGGCTGCCTCGGCCTCTGGAACGAGGAGCAGGCGGAAGGCTGGAAACGGCTGGTGGAGTTCGTGCATTTCAATACACCCGCCAAGGTCGGCATCCAGCTCGGCCATGCCGGCCGCAAGGGCGCGACGAAACTCGCCTGGGACGGCATCGACCAGCCGCTCGAAGACGGCGCCTGGCCGCTTCTGTCGGCCTCGGCCATTCCCTATCTCAAGCATAGCCAGACGCCGAAAGCGATGGATCGCGCCGATCTCGACCGGGTGCTGCAGGACCATGTCCGCGCGGCGCAACTGGCCGTGACCACCGGCGCCGATTGGCTCGAACTTCACTGCGCGCATGGCTATCTCCTGTCGAGCTTCCTCTCGCCGCTCACCAATCGCCGCGAGGACGAGTATGGCGGCGATCACGCCGCCCGCGCCCGCTATCCGCTGGAAGTCTTCAAGGCGATCCGCGAAGTCTGGCCGGAGGACAAGCCGATCTCCGTGCGTCTCTCCTGCCATGACTGGTTCGACGGCGGCAACACGCCCGAGGACGCCGCGATTTTCGCCGCGATGTTCAAGGAGGCCGGCGCCGATATGATCGACTGCTCGTCGGGTCAGGTGTGGAAGGAAGAAAAGCCCGTTTACGGCCGCCTGTTCCAGACGCCCTTCTCCGACAAGATCCGCAACGAAGTCGGCATCCCCACCATCGCCGTGGGCGCGATTTCGGAAGCCGACCACGCCAATTCGATCATCGCCGCCGGTCGCGCCGATCTCTGCGCGGTCGCTCGCCCGCATCTCGCCGATCCCGCCTGGGCGCTGCATGAAGCCGCCAAGATCGGGCTGCAGTCGGTGCCCTGGCCCAAGCAGTATTACTCCGGCAAGGCGCAATACGAGACCAATCTCGTCCGCGCCCAGCAAACCGCCGGCGGAGCGAGGTAAGCGATGTCTTTTCCGCTTGAAGGACGTCACGCTCTCGTCACCGGCGCCGGCAGCGGCATCGGCGCGGCCATCGCGCGCAGTTTGGCGCAAGCCGGCGCGAAGGTAACGCTGGCGGGCCGTCGAAGGGAGCCGTTGGAAGCGTTGGCGCGGGATTTGCCCGAAAGCTTTACGCTCGTCCTGCCCGGGTTCGACGTGACCGATAACACGGCGATCGCTGCTGGACTCGGGACCGCACGCGAAGCCTTCGGCCCGGTGAGCATCCTCATCAACAATGCCGGCGAGGCGCCGAGCGCGCCGTTCGAGAAGACGTCGCTCGATATGTGGACGCATGTGATGTCGGTGGATCTCACTGGCGTGTTCAACGTCACGCAGGCGACGCTTGCCGATCTCAAGGCATTCGGCAAAGGCGCCCGCATCGTGAATGTCGCCTCGACGGCGGGGCTCACCGGTTACGCCTATGTCTCGGCCTATTGCGCGGCGAAACATGGCGTGGTCGGGCTGACGCGGTCGCTCGCGCTGGAACTCGCCAAGAAGGGCGTGACTGTCAACGCCGTCTGCCCAGGCTTCACCGATACGCCGATCATCGCGCGTTCGATCGCCGAGATCGTCGCCAAGACCGGACGCACGGAAGAACAGGCGCTAGCCGAATTCACCAAATCCAATCCGCAGGGACGGCTGGTCAAGCCGGAGGAAGTGGCGGACGCGGTTCTATGGCTCGCGTCGCCGGGCGCGGATGCAATCACAGGCCAGGCGATCGCTATCGCCGGCGGGGAGGTCATGACAGGATGAGCGACGATATTGCGAGCATGAGCGGCCATCTCCGCCCCTTCCGTGACTATAAACCCAAACATTTCCTGTGGTCCGTCGAAGGCGACGGGCGGGTGGCGACGCTGACGCTGAACCGGCCGGACAAGAAGAACCCTCTGACCTTCGAAAGCTATGCGGAGTTGCGTGATCTCTTCCGCGATCTCGCCTACGCCTCCGATGTCCGGACGATCGTTCTCAAGGGCGCAGGTGGCAATTTCTCCTCCGGCGGCGACGTGTTCGAAATCATCGAGCCGCTGACCCGAATGAAGATGCCGGACCTTCTGGCCTTCACCCGCATGACCGGCGATCTCGTCAAGGCGATGAAGAAGTGCCCGCAGCAGATCGTCGCCGCCATCGACGGCATCTGCGCCGGCGCGGGCGCCATCCTCGCCATGGCGTCGGACCTCCGGATCGCGACGCCGGAAGCCAAGACCGCATTTCTGTTCAGCCGCGTCGGTCTCGCTGGGGCCGATATGGGCGCCTGTGGCATTCTTCCGCGCATCATCGGACAGGGACGCGCCGCCGAACTGCTCTACACCGGCCGCTTCATGAGCGCCGAGGAAGGCGAACGCTGGGGCTTCTTCAACCGCCTGCACGCCGCCGACGAGCTGGACAAGGCAGCGCAGGATCTCGCTCGCTCGATCGCCGACGGCCCCTGGTTCGCCCATGGCGTGACCAAGACCATGCTGAACCAGGAATGGGCGATGGGCATCGACGAAATGATCGAATCCGAGGCGCAGGCGCAGGCGATCTGCATGGCCACAGGCGATTTCCGCCGCGCTTTCGAAGCCTTCGCCGCCAAGCGCAAGCCTGTCTTCGAGGGCAACTGATGTCGACGCTCAAAGGCCCTACCCGCGACCATCTCGACTGGCCGTTTTTCGGCGCTGAACACCGCGCCGTCGCTGAACGGCTGGATGCATTCGCCGCAAGCGGCGCGCTCGCTTCCGTCGATCACCACGACACCGATAACGCCTGCCGTAATCTCGTCAAACGCTTGGGGGAAGCGAGACTGCTCGGCCTCGCCACCGGCGACGCCGGCAAGACCGCAATCGATTCCCGTGCCGTCTGCCTCGCGCGCGAGACGCTGGCTTGGCATGACGGGCTCGCCGATTTCGCCTTCGCCATGCAAGGCCTCGGCACCGGCGCGATCGGTCTCTCGGGATCGGACGACCTGAAGAGCGCCGTTCTTCCCAAGGTGACCTCCGGCGCATGGATCTCCGCTTTCGCGCTGTCGGAAAAGGAAGCCGGCTCCGATGTCGCCGCCATGGCATGCGCCGCGCGCGAGGATGGCGACAGCTATGTGCTCGACGGCGAAAAGACATGGATTTCCAATGGCGGAATCGCCGATGTCTACACCGTCTTCGCCCGCACCGGCGAAGCGCCGGGCACGCGCGGCATCTCGGCTTTCGTGGTCTTCGCCGACGATCCCGGCTTTTCGATCGCCGAACGCATCGACGTGATCGCGCCGCATCCGCTCGCCACCATCCGTTTCGAAGGTTGCCGCATTCCGGTCTCGCGGAGGCTCGGCGCTGCGGGCGAAGGCTTCAAGATCGCCATGCGCACGCTCGACATCTTCCGCGCCTCCGTCGCCGCCGCCGCACTCGGCTTTGCCCGGCGGGCGCTGGACGAGGGGCTGGCGCATGCCAAGAGCCGCAAGATGTTCGGCGCGACACTCAGTGATCTGCAACTGACCCAGGCTGCGCTTGGCGACATGGCGACCGGCATCGACGCCGCCGCGCTGCTGACCTATCGCGCCGCCTGGCGCCGTGATGTCCAGACGCTGCCGACCACCAAGGAGGCGGCCATGGCCAAGATGACCGCAACCGAGACGGCGCAAAGCGTGATCGACCGCGCCGTGCAGCTGTTCGGGGGTCGCGGCGTCCGCACAGGCGAGATCGTCGAAAGCCTCTACCGTGAAATCCGCGCGCTCAGGATCTACGAAGGCGCGACCGAAGTGCAGAAGCTGATCGTGGCGCGCGAATTAATGAAGGCGGGCTGAAGCGATGTTTCATTGCACAACGCCGCTGCGTTTTGGCGACTGCGACCCCAGCGGCATCGCCTATTACCCGTCTTATCTGCGTCTGCTGGACGGCGCCATCGAAGAGTTCTTCGCCTCGCTCGGCTCCCCGCGCCGCCCGATGATCGAAGATCTCCGCATGGGGACGCCGACGGTGAGCCTCAACCTGACCTTCAAGCGACCGGGCTTTCACGGCGATCTGCTGGACTTCGCCATCAAAGTCGTCGCCATCGGCCGCACCTCGCTCGATCTCGACCATGCGGTCTCGACGCGCGGCGACGTCCTGTTCACCGCCAGCCATCGTCTGGTCGCGACGTCCCTCGACACCCATTCTTCCTGCCCGTGGCCGGACAACCTCCGCGCCGCGCTGACCCATCATCTGGAGACCGACCATGCACACGATCCTGCAACCTGAAGGCTGGGCCAAGCCCATCGGCTACGCCAACGGCGTCGAGGCGCGCGGACGCATGATCTTCATTGGCGGACAGATCGGCTGGAACGGACAGAACCAGTTCGAAACCGACGACTTCGTCGGTCAGGTGCGCCAGACGCTGGAAAATGTCGTGGCCGTGCTGGCCGAAGCCGGCGCCGAACCCAAGCATATCACCTCGATGACCTGGTACTTCACCGACAAGCAGGAATATCTCAGCAATCTCAAGGGCATCGGCCAGGCCTATCGCGACACGATCGGCCGGCATTACCCGGCCATGGCCGCCATGCAGGTCGTGGCATTGGTCGAAGATCGCGCCAAGATCGAGATCCAGACGATAGCCGTTATTCCGGACGCCTGATCATGACGAGCGCGGCGGCAAACCCGATGAGGGTCTATTCGAACTGCGTCAGCGGCGCGGCGCAGGACGGCGTGTTGGTGATCACCATCGACAATCCTCCCGTAAACGCCGCCTCGCAGGCGATGCGTGAGGGACTCGCCGCGGCCATTGCCGACGCTCAAAATGACCCTGCAATCAAGGCTGTCGTTTTGACAGGCGCCGGACGCATCTTCGTGGGCGGCGCCGACATCACCGAATTCGACAAGCCGCCGATAGCGCCCATTCTGCCCGACATCTGCCGGTTGCTCGAAAATTCATCGAAGCCGGTCATCGCCGCATTGAGCGGCGCGGCGCTCGGCGGCGGGCTGGAGATTGCACTCGCCTGCCACTATCGCATCGCCGCGCCCACCGCCTCTGTCGCATTCCCCGAAGTCAAGCTCGGACTTATCCCCGGCGCGGGCGGCACCCAGCGCCTGCCGCGATTGACGGGAACAGCGGTCGCCATCGACCTGATCGGCTCCGGCCGCAGCATCAAGGCGGAAGAGGCGCTGTCGCTCGGCGTCATCGACGAGATCGCCGCCGATCCCGTCGCCCGCGCGATTGAACTGGCGTCGGAGGCAGCTGGAGATCGTTTCCGCAAGACCGGGGAGATGACGACTCCCCCCGCTTCCGACGAAGACATCGCAGTTGCAAAGCGCAAAGTCCTGTCGAAGGCAAAAGGCCAGATTGCCCCGGGAGAAGCGGTGACGCTGATCGAAACCACGGGCCGGACGCCGCTGGCAGATGGTCTTGCCCACGAACGCGCCGCCTTCCTGGAACTGAAGCAATCGCCGCAATCCGCTGCCCTCCGGCATGTGTTCTTCGCCGAACGGGAAGCCGGCAAGATTCCCGGACTCGAAGGCGTGGTTCCGCGCAAAATCGAGATATTGGGCGTGGTCGGCGCTGGGCTGATGGGATCAGGCATTGCCGTTGCCGCGCTTGATGCAGGCTTTCGCGTTACCGTGGTCGAACAGACCGACGCCGCCGCCGACAAGGGCCGGCTTCGGATCACCGGCCTTCTCGATAAGGCGTTGGCAAGCGGCCGCACCGATGCGGCGACGCATGCGGAGCGGGTTTCCCGCCTCACCGTCGCCAGCGAGCTTGCCGCCCTCGCCGACGCCGATCTGGTGATCGAGGCTGTCTTCGACGATCTCGACGTCAAAATCGATCTCTTCCGGCGGCTCGATGAAGTGGTGCGCGACGACGCTATTCTCGCCACCAACACCTCTTATCTCGATCCCGATGTGATCGCCGCTGCGACCGCCCATCCGGAGCGCGTGCTCGGCCTGCACTTCTTTTCTCCCGCGCATATCATGCGGCTGGTGGAAGTGGTGCGCGGCGCGAAATCCGCCCCCGATGTGGTCGCCACCGGCTTCGCCGTCGCCAAGGCGATGCGGAAACTGCCGATCTATTCCGGCGTGACCGAAGGCTTCATCGGCAACCGGATCTTCTCGGCCTATCGCCGTGAAGCCGAATATCTGGTGGAAGACGGCGCAGAGCCGCAGGACGTCGACAGCGCCATCGAAGCTTTCGGAATGGCGATGGGACCTTTCGCCATATCCGATCTCGCCGGCCTTGAAATCGCCTGGGCGCGGCGCAAGCGGCAGGCGGCGACGCGTGATCCCAACGAGCGCTATGTCGAAATCGCCGACAGGCTCTGCGAAGCCGGACGCTTTGGCCAGAAGAACGGGTTGGGCTGGTACAAATATGTCAACGGCAAACGCGTGGTGGATGCCGATGTAACGGCGCTCATCTCCGAACTTCGCGCCTCGAAGAACATCGTTCCACAGGTCTTTTCACAAGACGAGATCCTCGATCGGCTGTTGAAAGCCATGGCGGACGAAGGCCAGCGGCTGCTGGACGCCGGGGTGGCGCTCCGGGCAAGCGACATCGATCTGGTGCTCATCAACGGCTATGGATTTCCTCCCCATAAAGGCGGCCCGATGTTTCTCGCGCGCAGCTGATGCAGCTGTGCCGAAAGCGATCTCAAGTCGCCAGCGCATCTTTCAGCGTCATCGCCGCGACCTCGCGCAGATCGAGATCCGCTTCGATATGATCGATATGGTGGAGCATGAGATCGCAGGCGCGGTCCGCATCGCAACGCTCCATGGCGTCCAGCAGATCGCGATGTTCACTATGGCCGCAGCGGGACACGCCGGTGCGCCCGTAAAGCGCGATCACCAGCGACGAACGGGCGACCAGTTCGTCCATGAATTTCTCGAGAATGGCGTTGCCGGAATGCCGGGCGATCTTGAGATGGAAATCGCCTGACGCCTTGATTTCCGCCCGCCGCGCCGCAGGCCCGCGTTCATTCATGAACCGCTCTTCGAGCGTCAGGTGATCGCGCAGATCCTCGATATCGGCTTTTGAAATCCGCACGGTTGCCGCGCGCACGATGCCCGGCTCGATGAGCCGGCGGGTGTCGAACACCTGGCGAGCTTCCTCTGGCGTCGGATTGGAGACGAAAGCGCCACGATTGCGCTCAATCCGCACCAGCCCTTCGTAAGCCAGCATTTGCAGAGCCGAGCGCACCACGGTGCGACTGACATCGAACAACGCCCCGACCTCGGCTTCAGCCAGCTTCGAGCCCGGCCCGAGGCGGCGATCGATGATCGCATCGCGCAGGCTGTCGCGGATCGACTGGGCGCGATCTTCCTGGTTCTGGTCGAGCATAAGGTTTTTATCGATGAGATTCATGTCGCTTCTTCCGTACAGATTCGTTGTATCTCGGAATGAGCTTTCGGGAAACCTTCATTCGCCCACGGGCGCATGTGATATTGCATACAACATTGCCAATAGATTGTCGACAATTGCACAGTTAATGCGCAACGTATTTTCCGCAATGATGAAAACAACGGCGAAGACCATCACAATCCGCCCTTTTGAGCCCGGCTCCTAGCCGTTTTCGAACTGGCACGCGGCATGCATGGATTGTTGCGACGCGAAAAGGAGCGCCGCATGAGCAAAGCCGCAGACATCGACATCGCCGCCGTATCGAAAATTTATGGCCAGACGACCGCCGTGCATGCGATCAGCCTGAAGGTCCCCGCCGGATCCTATTGCTGCCTGCTCGGGCCATCAGGATGCGGCAAGACTTCGACCCTTCGCATGATCGCCGGGCACGAAACGATTTCCAGCGGCGACATCCTGCTGGGCGACACGCTGATCACCGAACTGCCGCCCGCCAAGCGCGGCACGGCGATGATGTTCCAATCCTATGCGCTCTTCCCGCATCTCGATCTCGTCGACAATGTCGCCTTCAGCTTGAAGATGAAAGGCGTCGACAAGGATGCGCGCCGCGCCAAGGCCATGGACATGCTCGAGCTGATGCAACTCGAGCCCTATGCGACCCGGCGGCCGGCGCAATTGTCCGGCGGCCAGCAACAGCGCGTGGCTCTCGCGCGCGCCCTCATCACCGATCCCGAAGTCCTGCTGCTCGATGAGCCGTTGTCTGCGCTCGATCCGTTTCTCAAGATCCGCATGCGCGCCGAACTGAAGAAGCTGCAGACCTCGCTCGGCATCACCTTCGTGCATGTGACCCACAGCCAGGAAGAGGCGATGGCGCTGGCCGACATCGTCGTGGTCATGAATGACGGCCGCATCGAGCAGGCGGCGCCGCCGCGCACCGTCTTCGAGCGCCCCGCCACCGCGTTTGTGGCCCGCTTCATGGGTGACCATAACGTCGTCACTGGCCGCGTGAGTTCGCTCTCCGAAGAGAGCCTCACGCTCGACGTCGCCGGCGGCGGCCAATTCGCGGCATCCGGTCACGGCCCCGAGATCGGCGAGACCGCCGACATCGCCATCCGCACCGACCGGGTGATGATCGGCGAGACCGCGCTGCCCGGCTATGGCTTCAACGGCGTTGTGACCAACATCGAATATCGCGGCTCGACGGTCAAACTGTCGATGTCGGGCGCCGGCGTGGAGGATTTCACCGCGATCCTCAGTGACGACGCTTTTTTCAGCCGGACGATTTCCGTCGGAGACGCCCTGCCGCTGATGTGGAATCCGGGGGACGTCATCGTCCTCGGCAAAGTGGAAAAGTAACAACAACAAACCTCAGAGGAGACTGCGCATGACCACTCAAAACACCACACCCGCCAAGACCGGCGTCACCAGACGATCCCTGCTCAAGACCGGCGCCGCCGCCGTCGGCGCGGCCGCCGGTGCGGGCGTCATCACCGGCTTTCCGATGATCTGGGCGCAGAACCCGATCACACTCCGCCAGTTCGGCACCGGCGTCTCCAACATCAACGCCATCGCCGAGCAGTGCAAGAAGGACCTCGGGATCACGCTCGAGATGACGGCGACCGATTCCGACGCCGCTGCCCAGCGCGCCGTCACCCAGCCGAACTCTTATGACATCGCCGATATCGAATACTGGATCCTCAAGAAGGTCTATCCGACCGGCGTGATCCAGCCGATGGACACCAAGAAGCTGAAATATTACGACAAGGTCGTGCCGCTGTTCAAAACCGGCAAGCTCCTGCCCGACAGCGTGATCGCCCAGGGCACCGCGCCGCACACTGTCGGTTATGTCGAAGCCAAGGACGCCAAGACTTTCGCCAAGGGCGAAACCGAATTCTTCACCATGATGCCGACGATTTACAACGCCGACACGCTGGGCATCCGCCCCGACCTCGTCGGCCGCGAAATCACCACCTGGGCCGACATCATGGACCCCGCCTTCAAGGGCAAGACCTCGATCCTCAACATTCCGTCGATCGGCATCATGGACGCCGCCATGATCTGCGAAGCCATGGGCGTGATCAAATATGCCGACAAGGGCAACATGACCAAGGCGGAGATCGACACCACCATCGATTTCCTGATCAAGGCCAAGCAGGACGGCCAGTTCCGCGCCTTCTGGAAGAGCTTCGACGAGTCGGTCAACCTAATGGCCTCGGGCGAAGTCGTCATCCAGTCCATGTGGTCGCCGGCCGTCGCCGCCGTCCGCTCCAAGGGCATCGCCTGCAAATACCAGCCGCTCAAGGAAGGTTACCGCTCGTGGGGCGGCGGTCTCGGCCTCGCCGCGCATCTCGAAGGCGCACAGCTCGATGCGGCTTATGACTATATCAACTGGTACACCTCCGGCTGGGTGGGCGGCTATCTCAACCGCCAGGGCTATTATTCGGCCTGCATGGACACCGCCAAGGGCTTCATGTCCGAAGACGAGTGGGGCTACTGGATCGAGGGCAAGCCGGCCAAGGGCGAGATCATGTCGCCCGAAGGCAAGGTCATGGAGAAGGCCGGCGCGGTGCGTGACGGCGGCTCCTTCGAAGAGCGCATGGGCAAGGTCGCCTGCTGGAACTCGGTCATGGACGAGGACCGCTACATGGTTCGCCGCTGGAACGAGTTCATCGCGGCTTAAACCAAGCTTCCCCTCCCGGCCTGCCGGCCACCCTCCCCACAAGGGGAGGGAAACCTGCAGCGCCGCTTGGCTCTCAAGCAGCAGCTAAAGCTGGAGGGATCGTAAGCTAAGTCATGATCTTCGCAGAGCCAGCTGCGGAAATCACCCTCCGAGGGAGGGCAATGCGTCGCCGCCTGCTGTCTCCCCCCTTGTGGGGGAGATGGCCGGCAGGCCAGAGGGGGACTTCCCGAAGGAGACGGTGAATGACCACAGTGAGATTGATCGGCGTGAGCGACAAGCCTTCGGAGCGCGCGTTCCGCCTGCCCGCATGGCTGCCGCCCTATCTTCAGGCGGCTCCCCTGACCTTGATCCTGGCCGCGTTCCTGCTCGCACCCATCCTGCTTATCGCGGTGGTCAGCTTCTGGGATTACGACTTCGCCCAGATGTATCCCGATTTCGTCACCTTCAACTATGCTGAAACGCTCGGCTCCTGGGTGACGTGGAAGACCTATCTCAACACGCTGAAATTCGCGGCGATCGTCTGGGTCATAACGCTGTTCATCGGCTTCTGGGTCGCCTATTTCCTGGCTTTCCATATCCGGTCGAGCGCCATGCAGACGGTGCTGTTCCTCGTCTGCACGGTGCCGTTTCTGACATCGAACATCATTCGCATGATCTCATGGATCCCGGTGCTGGGCCGCAACGGGTTGATCAACCAGGGACTGGTGAGCGCAGGCATCGTGCCGCAGCCGATCGAATGGCTGCTCTATTCCGATTTTGCCGTGGTGCTGGCCATGGTGCATCTCTACACGCTGTTCATGGTCACGCCGATCTTCAACACGCTGACCCGCATCGACAAATCGCTGGTGGAAGCCGCCCGCGACGCCGGCGCTTCTAGCTGGCAGATCCTCACCAATGTCATCATACCCTTGGCGAAACCCGGCATGGCGATCGGCACGATTTTCGTGGTCACGCTGGTGATGGCCGACTTTTCGACCGTGCAGGTGATGTCGGGCGGACAGAGCGCCTCGGTGGCGCTGATGATGAAGAACCAGATGTCGCTGCTGCAATACCCCGCCGCCGCCGCGAACGCCGTCGTGCTGCTGATCCTGGTGCTGTTGATGGTGGCCGCCATTCTCCGCGTCGTCGATATCCGCAAGGAGCTCTGAGCCATGCATCGAGAAAAACGCTCCCGCGAATTCTACATTCTCGCGATCTTCTTCGCGCTATTCGTGCTGTTCCTTTACGGGCCGATGTCCGCCATCCTCATCCTCGCTTTTCAGGGACCGAATGGCGGCCTGACCTTCCCGCTCAATGGCGTGTCGGTGCACTGGTTCGTCAATCTGTTCGAGAAACAGGCGGTCGGCGATTTCGGCGGCTCGTTCCGGCGGTCGCTGTTCCTCGGCCTGATGGTGATGGTCGTCACGGTGCTGGTGTCGCTGCTGGCCGGCCTCGCCTTCCGACGCAAGTTCATTGGCGCCACGCCACTTTTCTATCTCTCGGTCGCGAGCCTCGTCGTGCCCTCGATCATCATCTCGCTCGGCATCGGCGTGCTGTTCTCGCAGCTTGGACTGCAGCCGGCCTGGTACTCTTCCGGCTTCGGCGCGCATCTCACCTGGACGCTGCCCTTCGGCGTGCTGATCATGTTCGCGGTGTTCAATCGCTTCTCGCCGGCTTACGAAGAAGCCGCGCGCGATCTGGGCGCCAATTCCTGGCAGACTTTCTATCATGTCGTGCTGCCGATGATTGCGCCGAGCCTTGTCGGCGTCGGCCTGTTCGGCTTCTCGCTGTCCTATGACGAATTCGCCCGCACGCTGATGACATCGGGCACCTACAATACCCTGCCGCTCGAAATCTATGGCATGACCACCAATGTCACGACCCCCGTGCTCTATGCACTCGGAGCGGTCACCACATTTTTCTCCTTCCTGGTGATCTCCGTGACGATCGGAACGATCATGCTGATCAATCGCAGGCGGATGCGCGCGTGACCCGAATACTTCTGATCAATCCCAATACGACCAAGACGATGACGGCCACGGCGGCGGACGCGGCAAGCAGGGTGAAGAACGACAACACAGAGATTGTCGCCGTCACCTCGTCGATGGGACCCGTGTCGATCGAAGGCTATTACGACGAAGCCTTCGCCGTGCCCGGCCTGCTTCTGGAACTCGCCAAAGGCGAGAAGGCCGGCGCCGACGCCGCCGTCATCGCCTGTTTCGACGATACCGGGCTCGACGCCGCCCGGGCGCTCGCCAGCATCCCCGTCATCGGCATCTGCGAGGCGGCGCTGGCTTCGACCGCCTTCATCGCCCAGCGGTTCACCATCGTCACCACCATGGAGCGGTCGCGGCTGCCGCTAGAAGGGTTGGTTCATCGCTACGGCATGGCCGGACGCTGCAAGGTGCGCGCCGCCGATATCCCCGTGCTGTCGCTCGAAGACCCTGAATCCAACGCCCGCGACCGGTTGCGCAATGAAATTGCCACCGCGCTCCGCGACGACAAGGCCGAGGCCATTGTGCTCGGCTGCGCCGGCATGGCGGATCTCGTGGAGCAACTCCGACATGAATTCGGCGTCCCTATCATCGATGGCGTCGCAGCCGCCGTGAAGCAGGCGGAAGCCTTGGTTGCCCTCGGCCTCAAGACCGCCAAACGCGGCGCTTACGCGCCCCCCGTCAACAAGCCCTATGCGGGCTTGCTGGAAGACTTCGCGCCATCCCGGATCGCGTCGCTTTAAGCGCAGTCACCGCTCACTGAAACCGGATTGCCGAAACGGCGATCCGGATGGCGGCTGTCCGTAGACTCTCCCCTCCCCAATCCAGCCGTCATGTCTCGAACGCTTTTTGCGCGTCGCGCGGAATCGCGATTGACAAACATCTCGCGACCTCATTTTATACAGGTGTGAACAGGTTCACAGAACAGGTAGACAGCAGATTCTGATGAAGAGAGCTTTATCACCGGGCGCGCCCAAACCGACGCAGATCGCCAATGTGCTGGAACAGGAGATCCTGTCCGGAAAACTGGGTTTCGGCGAACGTCTGCAGAGCGAAAACCAGTTGGTGCAGCGCTTTTCCGTGAGCCGCAACACCCTGCGCAAGGGCCTGGAAGAATTGAACAACCGCGGGCTGATCACCACCAAAGTGGGCATCGGCTCTTTCGTGACCTTCGAAGGCAAGACGATCAACGACGCCGCAGGCTGGTCGCGCGCGCTCGCCGATGTTGGCGCGGAAACCACTACGCGCGTGCTGCGCATCGAGGTGCTCGAGGACAAGGCGCTGGCGGCCGAGATCGGCGCAGAGCGCGACCTCTTCATCGCCATCGACCGTCTGCGCTGCCTGACTGTGGGCGATACGCCGATTTCGCTGGAGCGCAGCCGGCTGCCGCTTCTACCCGAACTGGAATCGCTGCCGATCCGCGGCCTGACCGCCGGCTCGCTGCGGGAAACCATGCGTGAGGCCGGACTGGTTCCCGCCAAAGGCGAGGAATGGGCTGATATCGAAATGCTCTCGGCCGAGGATGGCGAGTTGCTGAAGAATGCGTCCGGCTCGGCCTTTCTGAGAACGCGCCGGCTTAGCCGCGACGAAGACGGCAGGCCGATCGAATATGTCGTCAGTCTGCTGCATCCTGCCTATTTCGCCTTGCATCTGGAGTTCTAACGCATGCCGCTTTCGAAGACAGAGATGATGGATCGCGCCCGCGCGGCGCTGATCGGCGGCGCGCTCGGCGATGCAATGGGCATGCCGACTCAACTGCTGTCGGCGGACCAGATTGCGGCGCGTTACGGCCATGTCGAGGATTTCGTCGCGCCTGACGCCGATCATCCCGTTTCCAAGGGTCTCGAAGCCGGCGCCATCACCGACGACACCGAACAGACCTTGCTGCTGGCCAAAGTGCTGCTGGCCTCCCCTGCCGTCTTTAATCACCACGCCTGGATCGAGGCGCTGGTCGCCTGGGAAGACGATATCCGCCGGCGCGGCGGCTATGATCTTCTCGGCCCCTCCACCAAGCGCGCCATCGAGGCGATCCGCAATGGCATGACGCCTGAACAGGCCGGTCGTTACGGCGACACCAATGGCGCCGCCATGCGTATCGCTCCCGTCGGGATCATGACGCCGCCCTCATCCGACCTCATCGCGCGGGTGGCCGAGACCTGCCGGGCCACGCACAACACATCAATCGCCATTTCGGCGGCCTCCGCCGTCGCCATGGTGATCAGTTCAGGCCTCCAGGGAATGGGCTGGCGTGACGCCGTGGCGAAGGCGGCCGACGCTGCAAGAGCCGGTGCGGATCACGGTGTCTGGATCGCCGGCGGCCAGCTCGCCGCCCGCATCGAACTGGCGCTGGATCTCGCGACGAAAGCGCAACAGAGAGAAGACGTGACGCGCCTCTTTGCAATTCTCGGCTCGAGCGTCGCCTCGCAGGAATCCGTGCCTGCCGCTTTCGCGGCGCTCGCGCTTGCCGATGGCGATTGCTGGAAGGCGGCGGTGATCTCAGCCAATCTCGGCGGCGACACCGATACGATCGGCGCGATCGCCTGCTCCATGGCCGGCGCCTGCTCGGGCATGCAGACCCTGCCGCAGGACAAGCTCGCGAAACTGCGCGGCATCAATCTTGCGGAGGTCGATCATCTGGTCGAGTCGCTGGTGACGGCGCGGATCGCCGCAAGCGGCGGAGGCGGCGATGGCTGAGCCTCGGCTTGTTCATTTCGGCAGCGCCGTCATCGATTTCATCTATCGGCTGGATCGGCTGCCCAGACCTGGCGAAGACCTGATCGCCTCGTCTTACTTCTCCATGCCGGGCGGCGGTTTCAACATGATGGCGGCGGCCAAGCGGAGCGGTCTCGCCACCGCCTTCGCCGGCCGGGTCGGCGATGGCCCGGCTGGGGCCATTCTGCACAAAGCCTTTCGCGACGAAGACATCGACGTGCTGACGCCGCTCTATCAAGGTGAAGACACCGGCGTCTGCATCGTGATGGTGACGAATGACGCCGAGCGGACCTTCGTCTCCTATCCCGGCGCCGAGAGCCGCCTCTCCGCCGACGACCTGCTTGTTCTTGAACTGCGGCCGACGGATTGGCTGTTCACTTCGGGATATACGCTTCTCTACCCGCAATCCGGCGGGGAGCAGACACGGTTTCTGTCCGAGGTCGATCCGGCGCTGAATTTCGTCTTCGATCCCACCGGCATCGTCGCGGACATTCCCCGCGAGCGGCTGGATATGGCGCTGTCGCGCGCCGACTGGCTGAGCTGCAATCGCGACGAGGCGATCGCGATGATCGGCGAAGATCTCGAGCCCGGCGATCTGGCACGCACACTCTTGGAGAGGCTCTGTCCTCGCGCCAAGGGCGTGGTGCTGCGCCTCGGCGCATCCGGCGCGATCCTCGCCATGCGTGACGCCGAACCCCAGACAATTCCTGCATTCGAGGTGGCCGCCGTCGACACGACCGGCGCAGGCGATTGCCACCTCGGCGCATTCGTCGCCGCGCTCTCCCGCGGCGACGCTCCGGAAAGGGCGGTGGAATACGCCAATGCCGCCGCCGCCCTTTCCACACGCGAACACGGCGGAGCCACCGCGCCCCGTCGCGAAGACGTTGATCTTTTCCTGAGCCGCGCGGGGAAGCGTGATCAATGAAAAAACCGGGAACAACGCGCGTTGCGACTGAGAGGAGAATGCCATGAAACTATTCGCCAAACTGGCGGGCGCCGCCATGCTCGCCGTGCTATCGCAGACCGCGCTGGCCGGTGACGTCCATGTCCTGAACTGGAAAGGCTACGGCGCCGACGAGCCCTGGGCCATCGAAGCCTTTGAGAAGGCCACCGGCCACAAGGTCATCAACGACTTCTTCAATTCCGAGCAGGAAATGCTCACCAAGCTGCGCACCAATCCCGGTCTCTACGACGTGGTGATGATCAACGCAGCCTTCAACGATCAGGCCTTCGCCGAAGGTCTCATCCAGCCCATCGACGTCTCCAAGATCGCCAATTACGCCGATCTCGGCGAGGAAAAAGCCAAGTCGCCGATGCTCAATCACGACGCCAAGGTCTATGGCATTCCCTGGGTCTGGGGCCTGACCTCGATCGCCGTCAACGACAAGGCCTTCGACAAGACGCCGACTTCCATCCAGGTGATGTGGGATCCGGCGCATAAGGGCCGCGTGGTGCTGCGCGACGATGCGCTCGAAGCCATTCAGTTCGGTGCGATCGCCAGCGGCCAGAACATCAACGACATCAAGGATCTCGACGCCACCAAGGCTAAACTCGCCTCGCTGATGCCGCAGATCCGCACCTTCTGGAGCGCCGAAAACGACTGGAACCAGATGGTCGCCGCCAACCAGATCGATGTCGGCACCTATTGGAGCGGCTCGGCCGGGCGCGCCAAGAAGAACTTCAAGCTGCCGGTGACCTTCGTCGTGCCGGAAGAAGGCGCGGTCGGCTGGCTCGACGCTTTCTCGATCCCGAAGGGTTCGAAGAACGTCGAAGGCGCCGAAGCCTTCATCAACTACATGATCGACCCCGCCTTCTATGTGGAGTGGGACAACAAGGTCGGCGCGCCGGTGTCCGCCAACACCAAGGCAGTGGCAGGCCTGCCGGCAGACGCCTTCAACCGCACTGTGATGGGCGACCCGGCCGTCGCCGCCCGCATCCAGTTCCAGGCGCCGGTATCCGACGCCGATCGCGAGAAATATCTCCAGATCTGGCAGGAATTGAAGGTCAATGTGAAATGACGACGGGACAGGCGGGAACAGCAACGACGACTTCAGCCCCCGGGGGCGGCAATGGACGCATCTCCGATGGCGCGAAGGCGGCTCCGTTGCTCGCTCCCGCCTATCTCTGGCTGACAGTGGCTATCTTCCTTCCGCTGTCGGCGATGATATTCTTCAGCTTCGTCACCGACCTGCCGCTGTCCGGCAAGCCGTGGAGCCTGACGCTCGCCAACTACGCCGCCTTCTTCTCTACCGGCATCTACGCGACCCTACTGCTCGCTTCGCTCCGACTTGCGCTCGAAGTGACATTCTGGTGCCTCGTGCTCGGCTTCCCCACCGCTTTCGTGCTGGCGAAAGTGCTGAAGGGGCGCAGCCGCGAGATGATCTTTCTTCTGGTCATCCTGCCCTTCTGGAGCAACGGCCTGGTCCGCATCTTCTCCTGGGCGATGGTGCTCAGAAGCGGCGGCATTCTCGACACCTGGCTCAACGCCATTCTGCCCTTCGAGGTCAATATCGATCTCATGTATTCCTATCCCGCCGTCATCATCGGGCTGGTGCATTCCTATGTGCCCTATATCGTGCTGACATGCTATCTCAGCCTGCAGGCGATCGACGACAGCCTGATCGAAGCGGCGCGGTCGCTCGGGGCTTCGCACCTCACTATTCTGCGCCGGCTGATCCTGCCTTTGTCCATGCCGGGCGTGGTGGCGGGCGCCGTGCTGGTGTTCGTGCCGGTGATCGGCTCCTTCATGGAGCCACGCATTCTCGGCGGCCGCACCGGCACCTTCTATGGAACGGTGATCGAGGATCAGTTCGTGGCAGTGTTCAACTGGCCGCTGGGCGCGGCGCTGTCTTTCATCCTGCTCGGGCTCGTGCTGATCATTCTGGCGCTCGCGTCGCCCGTGATGCGGAGGGCGTCATGACCGCAACTACACGGCTTCTCAATGGGCTCGGCCGGCTCTATGTCGGCTTGCTGCTCGCCTTTCTTTATCTGCCGATCGTGATCATGGCGCTGATGTCCTTCAACGCCTCGCCCTTCTACATGCTGCCGATCGAGTGGTCGACGACATGGTATGAGGCGCTGTGGCAGGACGACCAGCTGATTTCAGCCGCGCTCAACAGCCTGAAAATCGCCGCGCTGACCACCGTGATCTCCACCGCGCTCGGCACGGCCGCCTCGCTGGCGTTGTTTCGCTATGAATTCGCCGGCAAAAAGGTCTTGCAGGCGCTGCTGTTGCCGCCGATCGCCATTCCCTGGCTGATCACCGGCACGGCGATGCTGATCTTCTTCTTCGGCGTCGGCATCGGCCGCGGGTTGCACGCCATCATTCTCGGCCATGTCGCACTGGCTTTGCCTTACGTGATCATCGTGGTGAACGCCCGGCTGAAGACCTTTCCTCGGGAACTCGAGGAAGCCGCCCGCTCTCTCGGCGCAAATCAATGGCAGGTGACCCGTCGGGTTACCCTGCCCGCGATCGCGCCCGGGGTGATCGCCGGCGGCCTCTTCGCGTTCGCCGTATCCTTCGATCAGTTCGTCGTCTCCTATTTCCTGGCGACGCCGGGCGAGACCACCCTGCCCGTCGAAATCTATGCGGCCATCCGCAAGGGCTTCACGCCCGAAATCAACGCCGTGTCGACGCTGATCATCGTCATGTCCATGGGCGTGATGTTGTTCACCGCCCGCTTCTACAAATTCGGAGGAAATGACTGATGGCCAGCGTGGAAGTCAGCAATCTGTCGCGCAGCTTCGGCATTTACAAGGCGCTGGACGATGTCTCGATCCGTTTTGAAGATGGCGGTTTCTATGCTCTGCTCGGCCCGTCCGGCAGCGGCAAGACCACGCTGTTGCGGATGATCGGCGGCTTCGACTATCCCGATCAGGGCCGCATCGCCATGAATGGCGAAAGCGTAGAGCGCGTGCCTTTGGAAAAGCGCAATATCGGCATGGTGTTTCAGAGCTATGCGCTGTTTCCCAACATGACCGTGTTCGACAATGTCGCGTTCGGGCTGGAAATTCGCGGCGTGTCGCGGCCGGACATCAAGAAGCGCGTCGGCGAGGCGCTGGAACTGGTGCAACTATCCGCGCTCGGGCATCGCAAGCCCAATCAGCTCTCGGGCGGCCAGCGTCAGCGCGTAGCGCTTGCCCGCGCCATCGTCATCAAGCCGCGCGTGCTGTTGCTCGACGAACCGCTCGGCGCGCTCGACAAGTCGTTGCGGCTGGACATGCAGGTGGAGCTCAAACGCATCCAGCGCGAAATCGGCGTCACCACCATCTTCGTCACCCACGACCAGGAAGAGGCGCTGACGATGAGCGATCGCATCGGCATTCTGAGCGGCGGCCGAGTCATCGAGGAAGGCGCGCCTGCCGACATCTATCATCGGCCCAACACGCTGTTTGCCGCCACCTTTCTGGGCGAAGCCAATATCTTCGAGGGACGATGGTCTGATGGCGCCATCGAATTGAGGGATGGGGTGAGGATTTTGACCGCATCGAATGCCAAGCCCGAACCGAATGGCGCGCCCGCCCATTGCCTCGTGCGTCCGGAGCGGATCACGATCGCCTCGCTCAAGGATCCAATGGCCGACGGGATGAACCGTGTGACCGGCCGGCTGACGCGCCGGTTGTTTTCCGGTCACTGGACAACGCTTTTCGTCCAGCTGGGCGATCAGGAGGTTCGCGTCGGGCTTCCGAGCTCGGCGACAATGGAGATTGGAGAAGGGGACGAGGTCGTCCTGGCCTGGTCTCCGGACCACACGATCATCCTGGCGACCTAGAAATCATCTCTGCCGCTCCAGCCTGGCAGGCGGTCCTTCTTCGCGGCTGCCCAGGCGCGCGAGATAGTGGAGGATTGACGCACGCTCTGCGCCGTGAGCTTTTTATAATATAATCAGCTTCAAAAATGTCACAAATTATCGGTACCCAGCTGCTGCACCACAACTGGGAGACGTCGCATGGCGAAAGAAATCCGCGTCAACAGCTATGGCAACAACTGGCAGGAAGACTCCAATGTCATCGGCCTGAAAGGGGGCGGTTATCTCGTCACCTGGTCGAGTTATTTCAATCAATACGACGACACCGACATCGAGACGACCTATCTCGGCGCACAATTCTACAATGCAAATGGTCGCCCGGTCGGCGGCGAGAAGATCATGCGGGCTGTAGACGGCGGTTATTCCGGAACGCCGCAAGCCACGCAGCTGAAGAACGGCAATATCGTCCTCACCTGGACGGAAAATTTCGATCATCCGATCTTCACCACCGGCGCGCATATCCGCGCCCAGATCTTCGATTCCAAGGGCGAAAGCGTCAGCAACGTCATCAAGGTCGATACGGTCAAATCGGCGGAAGCGATCCTTCCCGACGTCGTCGCGACCGGCAGCGGCGGTTTCGTGGTGAGTTTCGGCCTCGAACGGTCGGGCGCCAATTTCGATGAAGTCTATTCCCGCGCCTATTCGTCATCCGGCAAGGCTTTGCGACAGGATTCGGTCCTCAACACACATTCCAACGATTTCGACGAACTGGCCACCAAATCCGCTGCGCTGAAAAACGGTCATAGCGTGGTGATCTGGAACTCCGAAGCGGCGATCGACGACGGCACGGATGACGGTCAGAACCAGTTGCGCGCCAGCCTGCTCGACGAGCGGGGCAAGGTCATCAAGAGCGATTTCGGCCTGACGCCGCATTTCGGCGGCGCGGGCGGCGCCTGGAGCGACGACGAGAACTACGGCTACGCCGTTGCGGCCCGCGGCGACAGCGGCTTCGCGGTCGTCAATCTCGACTGGACGCCCTCTACCAAAGACGCCGGGGCGAAAGGGATCTATTTCACCGCCTATGACGGCAAGGGCAAGCAGATCATCGATTCCCAGGCGATTTTCCAGAAGGGGATAGTGCCCGGAGACGTGGACATAGCGCAGCTCTCCAACGGTCGCTATGTCGTGGCCTGGACGCAGCAATCGCTCAAGCAGAGCGACATCGGCGACGACGCTTATGCGATCGTGCTGTCCGCTAACGGCAAGCCGCTCGGCAAGGTCTTCACCGTCGGGATGGACGCAAGCAAGTATGACGATCAGCTCGACGTCTCCGTCGCGGCGCTGAACAAGGGGCGCTTCGTGATCACCTATACGTCCGAGGCGATCGACAATGACGATACCGGGATCGCAGCGACCGTCTACGGCAGCAGCACGGGCGTGTCGACCACGATGAAAGGCGCCGCGTCGCGCCAGTCGGCCGAGGCGCGGCATGACGCGGCGGCGTCCGATACGATTGCCGGAACCGCGCGTCAGGATCACCTGCAAGGCGCCGCGAGCGACGATGTTCTCGTTGGTCGCGGCGGAGCCGATGTCCTGAAGGGCGGCGGTGGCGCGGACATCTTCGTATTCCGGACGCATAACCTGCCCGAAGCCCGGGCGGCCGACCGGCACGAGAGAATTGCCGATTTCTCGGTCGCGGAGGGTGATCGGATGGATTTCTCCCATTTCGACGCCAGCGCGTCGGAAAGCGGCTTTCAACGCTTTTCCTTCCTTGGCGCCGCAGATTTCAGCGGACGCGAAGGCGAATTGCGCGCCGAAATCATCGGACGCCACACACTGGTGACCGCCGATTTCGATGGCGACCGCATCGCGGACTTCGTCCTGAAGCTCAACGGGCGGGCGGCTTTGGACGAAAGCGACTTCCTTCTCTAGACAGAGGCGGGTCGCCACCGACGAAAAGTGTGGCGCTGTTTACGAGCGCCCAGGCGGCCTGCCTCGCCATGCTCGCTTTACGGCCATTTGTCTTCGGCCTTCATCGCGCGGTTGCCGAGCAGTTTCACCAGCCAGTCCACGAAGACCCTGACCTTGTTGCTCAGGTGCCGATTGGACGGGTAGACCACATAGAGCGGCATGACTTCGCAGGACCACTCTTCGAGAACCGGGATGAGCCGCCCGTCGCGCAGCTCGTCCCGGATCATGAAGTGCGGAAGCTGCGCAACGCCGAGCCCGGCGAGCGCTGCGGTGACATAGCTGCGCGCGTCGTTGACCGATAGAATATAGCGACCGGTCACCTCGATCGTCTCACCGTCCTGGATGAATACGAACGGCAATGTGCGGTTGATCTGGGCTCGAAAGTAATTGATGCAGTAATGCCCTGTTTCGAGTTCGCCGGGAGTTTGGGGGAAACCGAACTTCTCGACGTAGTCGGGTGTCGCGCAGGTCAGAAGAGAAATTTCCGACACGCGTCTGGCGATGAGCGATTGGTCGCCCGGCGCGCCAGCCCTCAACGCGCAATCGACGTTTTCCGCGAGATAATCCACCGTCCTGTCGCCGACGCCGAGATCGAGGCGGATGTCGGGATAGGCCTGGGCGAAATCGCACAGCGCCGGAATGACGATCCAGTCCGCGAAGGCTCCCGCCATTTCCACCCTCAACCGCCCGCTCGGACTGGTGTTGGAGTTGGACAGACTGCTGTCCAATTCGTCGACCTCCGAAATGATGCGCACCGCGCGTTCGTAGTAGAGGGCGCCATCCGTGGTGACGACGACGCGCCGCGTGGTGCGGTTGAGCAGTTGCGTGCGCAGATGCGCTTCGAGGCCCTGAATCAGATTGGTGACCGTCGCCTTGGGCATCCGAAGCGCGTCGGCGGCGCGGGTAAAATTACCGGTTTCCACCACGCGAACGAAAGCCCGCATTGCCGAAAGCTGGTCCATATCCCATTCCTTCTGCTGCCCGTCTTATGTGCATTGCGATATTGTTCGAATTTTCGAATAGTGAAGCCATAAATAACGAACTTGTTCAATCAATCAAGTCAATCTACATTGATCTCACAAAAGACGAGCATTGTGCATCCGGGGCGTGATAATGCAGCAGCATGAAAGCGAAGACGATGCCAGTGGACGTGAAAGACATGGTGTTCGACAAGGTGGCCATCGGCCCCGTGTCGACAAGGATCTATCAGGGCGCGGATTACAGCAAAGGCGCGCCGGTTCTCCTGTATTTCGGAGCCGGAGCCTTTCTGGGATCGCCGATGCGGGACAACGCCGCCGCGGAGTGTCTGGCCGGAGCCGGCGCGATCGTGGTGGTGCCGGACTACATTTCGCCTCTGGGCGGCGCTTTTCCAAAGCCGCTGGAGGTCGGATTTTCGATCTTCTCCTATCTGGCCAAGAAACGGGCGGGATTGGGCGACCGGAAATCGTTGTTGTTGATCGGAGGCGAAGAAGCGGGTGGAAACATCGCCGCCGCAGTCGCCTTCAAGGCCCGGGATCACCTGGCGCGGGAACTGGATGGTCAGGTTCTGTTGTCGCCGCTGGTCGATCCGTTCATGGGCTCGGTCTCTATGCGCGAGGCGGACGCCGCGGGCATGCGAGAACGATGGACGGAAGGCTGGAGCCATTATCTCAGCGCCGGCGTCTGTCATCCCTATGCGGCGCCGTGTCTTTGTTCGCGCATGACGGGCCTGGCGCCGACTTTGCTGGCGACATCGGACGATGATCCGTTGCGCGACGAGGCTATCGGTTATGCCGAGCGCCTGAGACAAGCGGGCAATCATGTCCTGCAGCATCTGCTTCCCGCCGGAGCAGGATGGCCTGAACTCTACGGCGGGACGACAGGCCATACGCCCAACTGGGCGGACAACCTTCGCCGGCATTTTGCGGACTTCGTCCGTGAACTCGGCGCCGGTTGATCGATGACGACACTCTACTGAGACCGGGTTTTCCCCGGGATCGCAAGGAGACATTCCATGACACCGAACAGCAAACGCTGGGCCCTCGCGGGCGCCGGCCTGGGACTGGCTGCGTCTTTGGCGGCCGCGACTTTGTTCTTCGACCTCCCCGGAGGGACCGCCGCCGCCGCGACCGAAGCGCCTGCGGCGCCGCCGGCCGTACCGGTGACGGTCTCCGTCGTCGAAGACAAGTCCATCACGGCCTGGGAAGAATTTTCCGGCCGCCTCGAAGCCGTCGAGCGGGTGCAGATCCGCCCTCGCGTCTCCGGCGTCATTCAGACCGTCGCCTTCCGCGAAGGGGCGATTGTAAAGGCGGGCGACCTGCTCTTCACCCTGGATCCCGCGCCGTATGAAGCCGCCGTCGCCCAGGCCGAGGGTCAGGTCGCATCCGCGCAGGCGCGGGTCAGCCTCGCGCAGCTGCAATTGGATCGCGGCCGCAGACTCACCGCCAACAAGGCGATCTCGCAAAGCGATCTTGACGAGCGCCAGAATGCGCTGACCGAGGCGGAGGCCGGCCTTCGCACCGCACAGGCGGCGCTTCGGACCGTATCCCTCAATCTCGGCTACACCAAGGTCATCGCGCCGGTCACCGGTCGGGTCGGCAAAGTCGAAATCACCGTCGGCAACCTGGTGGAAGCCGGCGCCGCTTCGCCGGCGCTGACCACGCTCGTTTCCATCGATCCGATCTATGCCGGCTTCAATGTCAGCGAAGAAACGGTGACGCGCGCCCTCGCCGATCTCCCTGAATCCACGGCGTCTTCGCCGGCGCTCGATCAGATCCCGGTCGAAATCGGCACGGTCGCCGACAAGGGCACGCCCATCAAGGGACGTCTTCAGCTCATCGATAACCAGGTGGACAGCGCCAGCGGCACGATCGCCGTCCGCGCCGTGTTCGACAATCCGGGCGGCCGGTTGATCCCTGGCCAGTTCGTGAAGGTCCGTATGGGCCAGCCTAAGGCGGAAAAGAAGATTCTCGTCAGCGAACGCGCCATCGGCACGGATCAGGACAAGAAGTTCGTCTTCGTGGTCGAGGCCGGCAACAAGGTCGCCTATCGGCAGGTAGCGCTCGGCGCCGCCGTCGACGGCATGCGCATCGTCGAAACCGGTCTGAATGCCGGCGACACGATCGTGGTCAACGGACTGCAGCGCATCCGTCCCGGCGTCGTCGTCGCTCCCGAAGTGGAAAAGAAAGTCGCTTTGGGCGCGGCCCAGCCCGCGGAGTCGCAATAACTGTCACATCCGCCTCCCGCTCGATCTTCGATCGGGAGGCGGATCCGTCTTCGCAGTTTCCATATCCGGCGCCCTCGGCGACCGGGGTGTGCGCCTGCGCCTCAAATTCTCGTTGAAGAGGGTTTCCTCATGAACATCTCCCGCTTCTTTGTCGACCGCCCGGTATTTGCCGGGGTGCTGTCGGTGCTGATCGTGGTCGCCGGCCTTCTGGGCATGAGGGCGCTGCCGATCTCCGAATATCCCGACGTGGTGCCGCCGTCCATCGTGGTGCGCGCGACCTATCCCGGGGCAAATCCCAAGGTCATCGCCGAAACTGTGGCCACTCCGCTCGAAGAGCAGATCAACGGCGTCGACGGCATGCTCTATATGTCGAGCCAGGCGACATCGGACGGCGTCATGACGCTGACCGTCACCTTCAAGCTCGGCACAGATCCCGACAAGGCGCAGCAGCTGGTGCAGAACCGGGTGTCGCAGGCCGAACCGCGTCTGCCGGAAGAAGTCCGGACCATCGGCGTCACCACGGCGAAGAGCTCGCCGGACCTGATGATGGTGGTGAACCTGCTGTCTCCGGACAATCGCTACGACATCACCTATCTGCGCAATTACGGCGTCCTCAACATCAAGGACCGCCTGGCGCGCATTCCCGGCGTCGGCCAGGTGCAGATCTTCGGCTCGGGCGACTACTCCATGCGCGTCTGGATCGATCCGCAAAAGGCCGCCGAACACGGTCTGGCGGCGAGCGATATCACCAATGCGATCCGCGGCCAGAACGTTCAGGCCGCGGCAGGCGTGATCGGCGCATCGCCCAATCTCGCCGGCATCGACGTGCAGTTGAACGTCAACGCCCAGGGTCGCCTGCAGACGCCGGAAGAATTCGGCGACATCATCGTCAAGAGCGGCGCCGAGGGTCAGATCACCCGCCTGCGCGATGTCGCCCGTGTCGAACTCGGCGCATCGGACTATTCGCTGCGGTCGCTGCTCGACGGCAAGGCCGCGGTCGCCATCCCGGTTTTCCAAGCGCCAGGCTCCAACGCGATCACCATCTCCGACGAGGTCGTCGAGACCATGAACGAGCTGCAGGTCGCCATGCCGGAAGGCGTGAAGTACGAAATCGTCTATGACACGACCAAATTCGTTCGCAGTTCGATCGAGAAGGTCGTCGACACGCTTCTCGAAGCCGTGGCGCTCGTCGTGCTCGTGGTCATCCTGTTCCTGCAGACCTGGCGCGCCTCGATCATTCCGCTGATCGCCGTCCCCGTGTCGATCATCGGCACATTCGGCGTCATGTACGCCTTCGGCTTCTCCATCAACGCGCTCAGCCTGTTCGGCCTCGTCCTCGCGATCGGCATCGTCGTCGACGACGCCATCGTCGTGGTCGAAAATGTCGAACGCAACATCGAGAACGGCCTTTCGCCGCGCGAGGCGACCTATCGCGCCATGAAGGAAGTGTCGGGGCCGATCATCGCCATCGCTCTGGTGCTGGTGGCGGTGTTCGTGCCACTCGCCTTCATCACCGGTTTGTCGGGCCAGTTCTATCGCCAGTTCGCGCTGACCATCGCCATTTCGACGGTGATTTCGGCGATCAATTCGCTGACGCTGTCGCCGGCGCTCGCCGCGCTTCTGCTGAAGGGTCATCATGCGCCGAAAGACTGGCTGACGCGTGGCATGGACTTCCTGTTCGGCTGGTTCTTCCGCGGCTTCAACCGCGCCTTCGGCGCGAGTTCGAACGGCTATGGCCGCAGCATAGGCGGGCTCCTGACACGCAAAACGCTGGTCATGGGCGTCTATCTCGCTTTGGCCGGCGCCACTTACGGGATCTTCAACGCCGTGCCGGGCGGCTTTGTGCCGGCTCAGGACAAGCAGTATCTCATCGGCTTCGCCCAGCTTCCAGACGCCGCGACCCTCAACCGCACGGAAGACGTGATCAAGCGCATGAGCGACATCGCGCTCGCCGAGCCGGGCGTCGAACATGCGATCGCTTTTCCGGGCCTCTCGATCAACGGCTTCACCAACTCGTCCAACGCCGGCATCGTCTTCGTGACGTTGAAGGATTTCGAGGAGCGGAAGACGCCGGATCTCTCCGGCGGCGCGATCGCCATGAAGCTGAACCAGAAGTTCGGCGCCATTCAGGACGCCTTCATCGCCATGTTCCCGCCGCCGCCCGTACAGGGCCTGGGCACCACGGGCGGCTTCAAGCTGCAGCTCGAAGACCGAGCCGGCCTGGGCTATCAGGCGCTCGACGAAGCGACCAAGGCGTTCCTCGGCAAGGCCTATCAGACGCCTGAACTGGCCGGCCTGTTCTCGAGCTACCAGATCAACGTGCCGCAGCTCTATGCCGATCTCGACCGCACCAAGGCGCAGCAACTCGGCGTATCGGTGACGGATGTGTTCGAGACGCTGCAGATCTATCTCGGTTCGCTCTACGTCAACGACTTCAACGCGTTCGGCCGCACCTACAGCGTCCGCGCCCAGGCCGACGCCAAGTTCCGCGCCAACCCCGAAGACATCGGTCAGTTGAAGGTGCGCTCCGCGAGCGGCGAGATGATCCCGCTTTCGGCGCTGCTCAGGGTGGACGCGACGACGGGGCCGGAGCGGACCAACCGCTACAACGGCTTCCTTGCCGCCGACATCAATGGCGGCCCTGCTCCCGGCTTCTCCTCGGGTCAGGCTCAGGCGGCCATCGAACGCATCGCCGCGGAAACCCTGCCCAAGGGCATCGGCTTCGAATGGACCGACCTGACCTATCAGCAGATCCTCGCCGGCAATTCGGGGGTGCTGGTGTTCCCGCTCGCGCTGCTGCTGGTCTATCTGGTGCTGGCAGCCCAATATGAGAGCCTCACCCTGCCGATCGCGATCATCATGATCGTGCCGATGGGCGTGTTGGCGGCGCTCGCAGGCGTCTGGCTCACGGGCGGCGACAACAACATCTTCACCCAGATCGGCCTGGTCGTGCTGGTGGGGCTGTCGGCCAAAAACGCCATCCTGATCGTCGAATTCGCGCGCGAGCTGGAATTCGAGGGCCGGACGCCGGTTCAGGCGGCCATCGAAGCGAGCCGCCTCAGGCTGCGCCCGATCCTGATGACCTCCATGGCCTTCATCATGGGCGTCATACCGCTGGTCGTCTCCACCGGCGCGGGCGCGGAGATGCGCGCCGCCATGGGCATCGCGGTCTTCTCAGGCATGATCGGCGTCACCTTCTTCGGCATCTTCATGACCCCCGTCTTCTATGTGCTGGCGCGGCGGATCACCGGAAACAAGGCGCTGACGCAGCATACGGACGACGCGCATGCGCAAAATGTCCATGCGACGGACGCGGAGATGGCCGCTTCTGGGCGCCCGTCCCGCAGCAAGACCCGGTCTCTGCTGCCGGCCGCATGACCGGCGGCCGAGATGGCCGGACATCGAAAGAAGGACGAGAATATCAGCCGGGCGGACATCGCCCGGCTTTTTCGTGCGGTGAAAAGCAGACGCCCAACCTGATCGTCATAGAAGGCCGAATACCGGTGTCGCGCGCAAGCCGACCTCTTCGGCGCTGTTATGTCGGGCGCAAAGCCGAAAAGTCGAACTCGAAGAAACCGTCGCCCAGTACGGCCTCGGTGATTGCGTTAGCGAGCGGATACTGCGCCCTCGCGTCGTCCTGCCCCATCAGCCAATCGGCCAATAGCCGCGCGGTGTCGACGCCCTCCACTGTTTCCCCCTTCAAATCCGTGGCCAGCACTTCCGAGACAGTCCGGCCTGCGCCGAGGCCATGCCCCAATCTGCTGTTGCGCCCGCCGCCAACCGTAACATGAAGGTCGCCGAGGCCGGCCAGGCCGATGGCCGTTTCGCCGGATCCGCCCAAGGCGGTGACGATCATGGTCATTTCCGCAACGGCGATAGAGAAGGCGCCGGCGCATGGATTTTTCGACTGGCCGTCGTTACGTCTGTCGTCGGGATGGCGGGTTTGCATCGCGCTCACGCCGATGGCGTAGAAATTCTTCAGCGCGGCGCAGGCCTCCAAGCCCACGGCGTCAGCTGTCGTCGCCAGGCGATAATAAGGGGTTTGCAACAGGCTGCGAAGGCGATCGGCGACGTCTCGATCGGGACTGGCGTAGATCGACAAAGTCGGGACGCATTTGGCGAGTTCGCGCGCGATGCACGGACCGCCGATCCCGACGAAGGCCTGACAGCGCGTCATCCGTCGAGGCAGCGTGTCGGCATATGTCGCGAGCGCGCCGCCCAGCAGATCGAGCCCTTTGGTGACGAAGGCGATCGGCTTGGGACGGCTGAGCCTGGTCTCGACATAGTCGGCGAACCAATCGATGCCGGGGCTGCTGACGCCGGCAATGATGACATCCGCCTCGTCCAGAACGGTGGATTGGAGTTCGGCTTGCGTGACGGGCCGAACTCCGGCTGGCAACGGCGCGTCCAGCTTGGGATGCACGCCGCCGGGCGATCGCAAGACCTCAATGATCCCGTCGTCGAGCGGCGAGCCGACCAGCGTCACCGCATGGCCGTTGTCGGCGGCCGGAACCGATAGCGCCGAGCCCATCACGCCCGCGCCGATGATCGCAATGTTCGCCATCACCGCCTCACCGCATCATCGCGGCGACATTGCCGCCGTCGACCGTGATCACCGCGCCGGTGGTGGCGCGGGCCTTGGCGAGGTGCAAAAAGGCCTCCGCCACATCCTCGCCCGTCACCTCGCGGCTAAGAAGATTGCCGCGCATGTAATCATGCGGCGTGACGCCTCGGGCGCGGCTGCGCTCCTCGACCATGGCGTCCGTCATCAGGCCGGTGCGGATGCGATCGGCATTGACGGCGTTGCAGGTCACGCCCATCGGCCCGTATTCGATGGCCGAATGCCGCATCAGCGCCAGCGCGGCAGCCTTCGCCGTTCCATACGGCGCAAACTCCGCGCCGGGATTGACCGCCTGCTTGGAGATGTTGAACACGATCGCGCCCCCGGTGTTCTGCTTCCGCATCACCTTCGCGGCCTCGCGCGACATCAGCTGATGCCCCCAGAAATTGAGGTCCATCGACTTGCGGAACACCTCGTCAGACACGTCCCTTGGGCGTGAACACCGGCCAGTTTTCCGGGAAGGGGATGTAAGGCAGGTGATCGTACCAGACGGGGTCATGCAGGCAGAGCGACTTGTAACGCTTGCGCCAGCTGTCGCCCGGCCGCTCGTTCTTCTCGATGATGATGGTCGGCACGCCGAGCTGGCGCAGCCGCGCGCCAAGCGCGATGCCGCCCTGCCCGCCGCCGATGATGACGACATAGGGTTGGGTCGAGTAGCCGAGCTCCCGCGCCTCAGCCTCGCGCTTTTCCTTCCAGGTCTTGCGGTTGCGGCCATGGCCGTGCTCGGCGCCCATCGGACGTTGGAAGCCGTTCGGCTCCTCATGGCCCTTGAGTTCGGTCATGGTAGTCAGCAGTGTCCAGATCAGCCCGTCCTTGAGGCGGATATGGCCGTAGCCACGCGCCACGCCGGTTTCGAACTCGAACCAGCCGTCCGTGACGCCGCCGGCTTCCGACGCCTGCTCCTTGGCGTCCTGCACGAAATTGGAGGGTTTTGTCGCGCCGAGCTGGCTCGCCAGCATATCGCGGATCTGCTCATGCCCTTCCAGCGTCTTGAGGTTCCAGGTGAAGGTGACGAGATCGCGCCAGTAGCAATCCGCCTGAAACAGATTGACGGCGGCGTCGATGTCGCCGCTCTCGAGGGCCTGGCCGAGTTTTGAAAGAACCGCGTCGATCTTGGTTCCGGGGCTGATATCAAGCATGGTCATCTCCTCCATGGATGCTTGGTGAGTTTCGTGAAGCGCCCGAGGACGCTCCATTCGGCTTTCGAGCCGTCGACAGCCGGGCTCCTCTCCCGGCAACCGAGGCGGAAAAGGCTATTTCGAAAGATCGATCAGGATCTTCAAATGCGCGCCGGCGGGATCGAGCAGAACGTCGAATCCTTCCGTGACGGCCGTATCGAGGGTGATGCGCTTGGTGACGATCCTGGTCGCCGGCAGCAGTCCTGATGCGATCAGCCGGATCACCCTCGGCCAATAATGGGCTGGATAGGCCCAGGACCCCTTGATCTCGAGATCGCGGAAGGTGACCTGAAACCAATCGAGCGGGTTTTCACGAGGATGCAGGCCCGTCTGGACGACGACACCCTGCTTTCGCACCGCGTCGACACAGGCCTTCAGCGCATGTTCGTTGCCGACGCATTCGATAGCCACGTCGCAGCCGACATGGCCTTCGGTGAGGGAACGAACGACATCGCCGACACTGTCACGCTTCGGGTTGATCGTGGCGACATCCGGCAGCACGCTTTTCGCCAGTTCGAATCTCGCATCATTGAGATCGGACACGAAGAGCTGCGCCGCTCCGGCGGCGCGGGCAGCGAGAAGCGTCAACATGCCGATCGGACCTGCGCCGGTCACCAGCACGCTGTTGCCGGCGGTCACGCCGCCGCGATCGCAGGCATAGACCGCGACCGCCGTGGGCTCGACCAGAGCAGCCTCTTCATCGGTCATGTCATCGGGAATTTTCTGGACATTGTATTCGTTGACAACGGCCGCTTCCGCCATGCCGCCGCCATCCCAGCTCAGCCCGACCAGCGCCAGTTCGGGGCTCAGATGAAACAGACCGCGATCCGCGAAATAGTCGCTGGATCTCGGCATGACCAGCGGCTGGATCGACACCCGGTCGCCGACGACCACGGACGTCACCCCTTCCCCGATGGCCTCGACCACGCCGCCAAATTCATGACCGAGAACCTGCGGGCCATATGCGCCGGTGAAGGGGTGCGGATCGGTGGGGATAAAAATCGGCCCATAGCTATATTCGTGCAGGTCGGTGCCGCAAATGCCGACGAAGCGATTGCGAACGAGCACCTGCCCGGGTCCCGGATGTTTCGGCTCGGGAAGGTCTTCCAGCCGCAAGTCCCTGGCCGCATGAAATCTGAGCGCGCGCATATTCTCTCCCTCTGGTCTTTTCGACGCAAGGTGAGCTGCAACGCCCATGCCAATGGCCATTCGCCATTCAGTCGATTGAACTTGTTGGATATTCCTGATCGCCGGCCATACTGTGCGCCACATCTGCGGCGCCACAGGTGTGGCGCGCGCCACAACGGGCGCTCAATGCGGTCGCTCAATGCCGAGGCGTTTCATCCGCCGATGCAGCGTGGTGCGATCGACGCCGAGCCGCCGGGCGGCCTCGGACACATTTCCTTTGCAGATGGAGAGGATGGCGCGGACGTCCGCCTCATCTTTTTCTCGGTCGGGCAGAACGCCGGTGAGCGTGAGATGATCGGGCAGGTCGACGACCTCGATCACGCCGCCCTCGCACAGCGCCGCGGCGAAAGCGATGGCGTTGTCGAGTTCACGGATGTTGCCGGGCCAGCAATAGCCGAGGACCAACAGTCTGGCGGCGCTCGAAAGCCGAAGGGATCGGCCCGCTGATCCGTGCTTTTCGAGAAGGGCGATCCAACAGCCAGGGAAAATCCTCGCGCTTTGAAAGCGGCGGCAGCGCGAGCACAGCCGCATTCAGCCGATAATAGAGATCCGAACGGAAGCCGCCCGCAGCCACCAGATCGGCCAGCAATCGATGCGAGGCCGAGATGACGCGGAAATCGACCTTGCGCGGCGACGATCCGCCGACGGGCAGCACTTCGCCCTCGGCCAGCACCCGCAGCAATCGGCTTTGGGCCGCGAAAGGCATGTCACCGATCTCGTCGAGAAACAGCGTGCCCCCCTCAGCCTCCTCGACCAGTCCCTTGCGTCCCTTGGCGAGCGCGCCGGTAAAGGCGCCGGGGACATGGCCGAACAACTCGCTTTCGATCAGTTGTTCGGGAATGGCCGCGCAATTGACGGCGTGTGGGTGATGTCGAAATGATCGGTCCGGTGGATGGTCAGGGCTTCGCCGGTGGCGATGCAGGCGCCGACCGCGCAGGTGCCGGCGCGCGGTTCCGACCATTCCTAACCGAGGTAAAGGCCGGCTTTGCGCAGATTGTTGTTGAAAGAGGGATCGCCGAGGAATTCGACTGTCACGCCCTGGCGATCGGACAGCAGAAGAACGTAATTCTGCTCGGCGACCTGCCGGTATAGCCGTTCGAGACCGGAACGGGCGATGTGGACCAGATCCTCCGCCTGCTGGCGATGTTCCCGCAGCCGCGTTTCGGACACGAAGACCGCTTCCCGCGCTTTGGCCGGATCTAGTTGATAAGTTTCCAGGCATCGCCGCCAGGATTCCACCACCAGCGCATCGCGACCGGTATTGCTGCCCTGGCCGACGCGTTCGATTTCCTTCACATGCTCAGAAAAACCCATGAAATCACCGGCCCGTCAAGGACCGCCTCCCGTGATCTTCGGGATGAGCATAGCCTCAAATGCGGCGGGAGCATAATCATTCGATCAATGCCGCCGGCTCGGCGCCCGGTCGACGCGACAGGCCCGTCATGGGCTCTTGGCGAGCGGCCCCAGCAGCACATCTCCGAACAGAGGCTGATAGCTCTTGCGGACGTCGGGGGCTTCCTTGAAGGACAAGGCGTATTGGCCGATCTGGTGGAAATAGGTGATGCGCGCCCGCACGATGCTTTCCTTTTCGGAATAGCCGATCGCGAGGAAGGACCGCACCAGGAGATTGATGCGCAACGCGTCGATCGCATCCACTTCGCGAGCAATCTCCTTCGAGGTCCGGGCCCAATCGCGGATCGCGAGATCGAGCTTGGGGCTGAATGGTTCCTCATCCACCCAGGTGTGGACGATGTCGCTGAAGAACTGCACGCCGTCGGTCACGTTTTGATCGACCATCGCCTGGAAGGGCGCGCAATTGGCGCGCCGCCATTCGGACAGCAGTTCCTGGTGCAGATCCTTCAGTCTCGAAAAGTGAAAATAGAAGCTGCCGCGCGTCACCTTGAACTGCCGCGCCAGCCGATCGATCTTCACCTCTGCGATGCCGCCCTTTTCCAGGACCTTGCGCGCGGCAGCCACCCAATCTTCACGAGTGAGCGTCCGCCGAGCGACCTTTCCACCGTCCCCGGCGTCTGGGGCTGTCGATGACTGTTTTGCTTTTGCCAAAGGCTTTTTCGCTTTCAAGACCGGGAAGGGCCGGCGACGCTCGCCGGCCGGTCCGGACATAATTTCCTGCCGTTAGCAACCAGCGGGCGCAGAATCAAGGGAGGGCGCTGATCCGCTCCAACATAAGTGCAAAGAAAGGATCGGGATCGATGCGGCGCAGCACGTTGCAGTTTTTCTCCTGCCCCGTCACATGCCACCAATCCACAACCGTCATGCCGATCGTGACAGGCGATGAGATTTCCACCGTCACATGGCATTGGCGCTGCTCGAAGATCTCCGGCGCCAGCAGATAGCCGGTGACGCAGGCGTCGTGGATCGGCCGCGCCTCGGTCGGGAATTTATGCGAGCCGTAGATGCGGAAGAAATCGGCGAGATTGGCCGCCTCGATCGCGGCGCGGCTGCCGGTGGCGCGCAACTCGCCGAGCCATTCCGGCGTCATCTGCGCCGTATAGGTGCAGTCGATTCCCGCCATCGTGACAGGAACGCCCGATGCGAACACTTTGTGGGCGGCATGCGGATCGACGAAGATGTTGAACTCGGCGGCCGGCGTCGCATTGCCGCCCTCGAAGAAGCCGCCACCCATCAGCACGACTTCGCGGATGCGCGGGATGATCCGCGGCTCCATCGTCATCGCCATGGCGAGATTGGTCATCGGTCCGAGCGTGCAGACGGTGATCTCGCCGACCTCGGCTTCCATGATGGTGCGAACCATCCAGTTGACGCCATGTTCTGTCTGGAGCGGCGTCACCGGCTCCGGCAGATCGGCTCCGTCCAGGCCGGTCTCGCCATGCACATATTCCGCCGTCATCAGCGGCTTGACCATCGGCGCCGGGCAGCCGGCGAAGACCGGGACGTCGGGCCGGCCCGCCAGTTCCACCACTTTCAGCGCGTTGATCGCGGTCAGTCTGAGGGGAACATTGCCCCCGACCGTGGTGATCCCGACCACCTCCAACTCCTTGGGCGAGCCGAGCGCAAACAGAATCGCAAAGGCGTCGTCCTGCCCCGGATCGGTGTCGATGATGATCTTGCGTGGGGTCATTGATTTGAAATTCCCATGATTGACGAATGCCTATTGCCGATATCATTTCTATGTGTAGAAATACAGTACTGTATCGTATGTTCAAGACAGGAGTTTGGCGATGACCTCGATCGACCGCGGCGACTTTTCCGAGATCCCGATTCTAGATGTCTCCTCGCTGTATGGGGATGACGAGGCGGCCATCCGCGCCACGGCGGCGACGCTGCGCAGCTATCTCGAGACCATCGGCTTCCTCTATGTCGTCGGCCACCCCATTCCCCGCGCCGATGTCGAGGCGGTCCGCGATGCCAGCAAGCGCTTCTTCGCGCTGCCGGACGAGGAAAAACTCAAACTGAAGATCGATAAGAATTTCCGCGGCTTCCTGCCGTTCGCCGGTTCGACGATCGTCACCTCCTCCGTCGCGACCGTCAGCAAGCCCAACCAGAGCGAATCGATCTTCTTCATGCATGAGGTCGACGAGAACGATCCGCGCGCGGTCGCCGGCGAGCCGCTGCAGGGCCCGAACCAATGGCCGGACGAGGCGCAGCTTGCCGGCTTCCGCGCTACGATCGAGCATTATGTCGAGGAGATGAGCACGCTGGCGCGCAAGATGGTGCGGGCGATCGCGCTGTCGCTCGGCCTGCCCTCGGACAATCTCGACCGCTATTTCGAAGATCCGACCACTTTCCTGCGCCTGCTGCACTATCCCACCCAGCCGCAGGAAGAAGGCCTGTTCGGCTCCGCGCCGCACACCGATTACGGCTTCATCACCCTGCTCGCCCAGGACGATGTCGGGGGCCTCGAAGTCAAAAACAAGGCCGGCGAATGGGTGCCCGCGCCGCCGATCCCGGATTCCTTCGTGATGAATGTCGGCGATATCCTCGCCCGCTGGTCCAACGACGTCTTCGTCTCGACTCCGCACCGGGTCATCAACCGCACCGGCCGCGAACGCTATTCGCAACCCTTCTTCTTCGATCCGGCCATGCATGAAATGATCGAGGCGCTGGACGTCTGCGTGCCCGCCGGGACCGAACCGAAATATCCGCCGGTTCAATATGGGGACTACCTGATGGAGCGGATCGACAAGAACTATCACTATCGCAAGAAGCAGGCGGCGGAAGCCGCCGCCGCCAAGGCCTGAGACCCCGAGGAGGCGCATTTGGGACCGCAGGTCGACCCTGTCATCGCCGCAGAGAGGCCGCCCGCCAGGACCGACGTGGTTGTGGTGGGCGGCGGCATTATCGGCTTGAGCACGGCGCTCTTCCTGGCGCGCCGCGGTCTGTCCGTGACTGTCTGCGAGAAAGGCGACTTTGTCGGCGAACAATCGAGCCGTAACTGGGGCTGGGTGCGGCGCATGGGCCGCGATCCCCGCGAACTGCCGCTGATCGTCGAAGCCATGCGGGTCTGGGACGGCATGAATGCGCTGGTCGGCGCCGATGTCGGGTTTCGCAGGACCGGCATCCTCTATCTCTGCGACAGTGAAGAGGACGTCGATCATCACCTCGACTGGCTGAAACGGGCGGGCGAATTCGCTTTCGACAGCCGCCTGGCGCGGGGCGCCGAGCTCGTGGATCTCCTGCCGGGCGCCGCGCGATCCTGGCATGCGGCGCTTTACACGGCGAGCGACGGTCGGGCGGAACCGCAAAAGGCCGCCTCGGCCATTGCGCACGCGGCCGCCGCCGATGGCGCAGTTCTCGTGGCCCATTGCGCTGTCCGCGATATTGAGACCGCCAATGGACAGGTTTCGGCCGTGATCACCGAGCATGGCCGCATCGACTGTCAGACCGTTGTGGTCGCCGGCGGCGTCTGGTCGACCAAGCTATTGCGCCGCCTGAACGTACGACTGCCGCAACTCGGCGTCCGCGCCTCGGTGTTGCGCACCAGCCCCGTGGCGGGCGGTCCGAATGGCGCAGCCTGGTGCAAGGAATTCGCCTATCGCAAGCGGCTCGACGGCGGCTATACGATCGCCGACGGCAGCCAGAACCGGCATGATATCGGCGCCGACAGCTTCCGCTATTTCAAGGATTTCGTGCCGATGATGCGGCAGGAATGGGGAAGCTTCAGCCTGGGTCTCACCCCGCCGCCGCCGACCGACGCCAGAGGAGAGACAATTTTTGAGCAGACCCGCACGCTCGATCCAGCGCCGATGGACAATCGGCTGCAGCAGACATTAGCGGATCTGCAGAAAGCTTTCCCCATTTTTCGGGGGGCGAAAGTGGAGCAGAGCTGGGCGGGCATGATCGACGCGACGCCCGATGCGATTCCGGTCATCTCGAAAGTGAAGTCGCTTCCTGGACTGGTGATCGCGACGGGTTTTTCCGGACATGGCTTCGGCATCGGCCCCGCCGCGGGCAGGCTCGCCGCCGATCTGGTCACCGGCGCTGCGCCGCTCGTCGATCCCACGGCCTTTCGTTACGAGCGCTTCATCGACGGAACGCGGCCGAGGCCGACGACAGGGGTTTGAGACGCAGAGACATGATCAGAATTTCCATTCGGCGGGACCGGATTGGAAGCCGCCGGGATCAGGCAAGGTCTGAGACTGGCGCCGGAAGTAACAACAATGAAGAGAGGAACGACTAACATGACATCCTATCTGACCTATGCAGGCCTCGGCCTCGCCGCCATGATGACGGTCTGGAGCGGCGCCGCCGTTTCGGCAGAGATCAAAGCTTCGCCTGATGTGGCGAGAAGCGGCAAGCTTTCGGTCGCCAACACGCTCGATTACGCACCCTTCGAATATCTCGACGCCGACGGCAAGCAGACCGGCATCATCGTCGAACTCGCCGGCGAAGTCGCAAAACTCGTGAAGGCCGATCTCGACATCCAGCGCACGCCCTTCCCCTCGATGATCCCGGGCTTGGCCTCCGGCCGCTTCAAGATCGCCTGGGAGACCTTCTCCGCCAATCCCGATCGCCTCAAGCAGGTCGATTTCGTGATGTTCATCAAGGCCGGCATCGCCGCCTCGACCTCGCCGGAAAAGAAGGACAGCTTCACCGGCGACATGCCGCTCTGCGGCAAGCGCATCGGCGTTTCCGCCGGCAGCGCCTCCGACTTCCTGGTCGACAAGCTCTCAAAGGACTGTGCGGACAAGGGCAAGGAAGAGATCAAGAAGTCGGTCTTCAACTCCTCGACCGACATCGTCCAGGCCGTGCTCTCCGACCGCGTCGACGCCCGCATGGACGACGCGACCGCGTCGAGCTATTTCGAAGTCACCAGCAAGGGCCAGTTGGTCGTGCTGCCGACGCTCTACGACGTCGCGCCGCTCGGCCTCGCGATCGCCAAGGACGATCCGGCAACCGCCGACATGATGGTGTCGGCCCTTGCGGAGCTGTTCAAGAACGGCAAGTATCAGGAGATCCTGAACAAATACGGCATGGGCGCCTATGCGATCAAGGAGCCCTATTTCGTCAACAAGATGGAAGCCCTTCGCGCCGAATAAGGCCGGAAACCGGCTCTCATCAGGAGCTTGACCTATTCATGAGCGCCGCCGATCGACTTCGGCGGCGCATCGTCGGCGTTTTGCGCCGGACGCCCTTCGAGAACTCCAAGGACAGTGATATGAGCACCGCCGATCCTCCCCAAACCCACGCGCATGCGGCCATCGCCGAGCAGGTCTCGCGCCTGAAGGTCGTGCCGCAACGGCAATACGGCATCTGGATCGGCACTGCGCTCGCTCTCGTGCTGGCCGGGTTCATCATTCGCGCCTTCGCCGTCAATCCCGCCTTCGATTGGGGCACGGCGATGGGCTATCTCTTCCATCCGCCGATCCTGCGCGGTCTCGGCACGACGCTTCTGCTGACCGTGCTGATCATGGCGGTCGCGATCGTCATCGGCGCAATCGTCGCCATCATGCGGGTGTCGCCGAGCCCGATCCTGCGCGCCTTCGCCGGCGTCTATGTCTGGTTCTTCCGCGGCGTGCCCGCGCTGATCCAGCTGATCTTCTGGTTCAACCTCTCGCTCCTGGTGCGCGAGGTGTCGCTCACCATTCCCGGTCTCGGCACACTCTTCTCCATCCGCACCAACGATCTGATGTCGCCCTTCCTTTCGGCTGTCGTGGCGCTGTCGCTCTGCGAGGCGGGCTATATGGCCGAGATCATCCGTGCCGGCATCAAGTCCGTTCCCTCGGGACAGGCGGAAGCGGCAAGCGCGCTGGGCATGCCCTATCGCATGATCCTCAAGCGCATCACGCTGCCCCAGGCCATGCGCTTCGTCGTGCCGCCGACCGGCAACGAGGCGATCAATCTGCTCAAGATGACCTCGCTCGTCACCTTCATCGCCGTCGACGACCTCTTTTATTCGGCCCAGAGCATCTACGCCCGCACCTTCGAGACCATCCCGCTGCTGATTGTCGTGGCCTTCTGGTACCTGGCGGTGGTCAGCATCATGTCGGTCGGCCAGCATTTCCTCGAACGGCATTTCGGCCGAAGCGACAAGCGAGAGGACTCGCTTCTCGCGGATGTTTTCGCCAAACTCATGCCCGTCCGCAGGAGCCATAGCCATGTCTGAGGCCAGCCTCTCCAACCGCGCCCGCTTCCAGATACCGGCGGAATCCATGGTTTTCGCCCGCGGCGTTCGCAAATCCTACGGCAATCTCGAAGTGCTGAAGGGCATTGATCTGGACGTCGCCAAGGGCGCGGTCACCTGTATCATCGGCCCATCGGGTTCCGGCAAGAGCACGTTTCTCCGCTGCATCAACCATCTTGAGAAGCTGTCCGGCGGCCTGCTGCTCGTTGATGGCGAATTCGTCGGCTACGATCTGGTCGGCGACAATCTCTACGAGGTCAAGGACAGCCTTCTCTGCCAGCGCCGCGCCGAGATCGGCATGCTCTTCCAATCCTTCAACCTGTTTTCCCATATGACGGTGATGGAAAACATGATCGAGGCGCCGACCCAGGTGCGTCGCATCCCCATCGAGCAGGCCCGCTCCGAGGCGGAAGTTCTGCTCGAGCGCGTCGGCCTCTCCGACAAGCTCGACCGCTATCCGCGCGAACTCTCCGGCGGCCAACAGCAGCGCGTCGCGATCGCCCGCGCCATGGCCATGAAGCCGAAGGTGCTGCTGTTCGACGAACCGACCTCGGCGCTCGATCCGGAACTGGTCGGCGAAGTCTTGAACGTCATGAGAGATCTCGCCGAAAGCGGCATGACCATGGTGGTGGTGACGCATGAAATCGGCTTCGCCCGCGAAATCGGCGACCAGTTGATCTTCATGGATCAGGGCGTGATCGTCGAACAGGGCGATCCGCGCGCCATGATCGCCGATCCGCAATCGCCGCGCACCCGGGAATTTCTGTCGCGGGTATTGTAAGACGCGGGCGACATGATTTGGACGCGCCGGCTTCGGACGCGTCTTGCCGACAAGCAGAATGGCTTCATGCGCAGCAACCCGCCGCGCTGAAGCTCAAGACCGGATGCAAGCTCCGACGCCTGGGCTGCGTTCGATGTCATTTCTGTCGAAAACGGGCCGACTCACCGGACATGTCGATCGTTCAGGTCGCGCACGAGCCTCTGGTGGCTGCGCAGTTTGGTCAGCACATCGCCGAAACGGACGAGCCCCTGACCCGCCAACATATCCTTCAGCTTGATGAAGATGTCGGCCGTGGCTATGGCGTCGCCGAGGGCTGTATGACGATCTCTTTGCTCAATGCGAACCCCGAGGCGATCCGCGAGCGCGTCGAGCGTGTGCGTCTCCGCCCGACCGAAGGCGCTTGCCGACAGGAGGACCGTGTCCAGGATCGGATTGACGAAGCGCAGCCCCAGTTCTCTCTCCCGTCGCGTAAGGAACTCCATGTCGAAGGGCGCATTATGGGCCACGAGCACGGCGCCTTCCGCGAAGAGATGAAATTGCCGAACGGCCTCCCGCACGCTGACTGCATCCAGAACCATCGCATCCGTCACCCCGTGAATGGCCGTAGCGGAGCGCGGGATTGCTCGTCCCGGGTTGATGAGAAGGTTGAAGACCTCGCTTCCGATACGTTTGCCGTTCACGATGCGCACGGCGGCGATCTGAACCATCTCGTCTCCCTGTTCCGGTAAAAGACCCGTGGTCTCCGTATCGAAAACCACATAGGTCAGGGCGTCCAGTCGCGCGTCGGCGAGCTTCTCGTCGTGGATCCGCGACAGAAGTTCGAAATTGTAGACGACATGCCTCGATACGTCCGCTCCGTGCGCGTGCTGCTCGCTCAGTTGCAGGCGTATGGAGATTGACGGGGCTTCGTCGGCTCTGACGGCCAAGGCCGCGGCGCCATGCGCCAACAGGATCGCCTCGCCGGTCGCGCCGCTTTCGAACACCGGCTCGTCCAGCCACGTTTTCAACTCGTCGGGACAGACGCTGCCCCCCTGCCAGGACAAGGCGACTTCGGCCGCCCCCTCGACCGGCGCGACAGACAAACGATAATCGGCGGCTTCCTTCGTCTCGCTGATCCGGTCGATGAGGTGAGCCATCAGACTGACGATGTCGAAAGCGTTGCAGCGTAGGGCAATGTCTGCGACGTCGATGTCGAGAGAGCGCGTCCGCCTGTCCAGCTCGCGCTGCAACAGCCGGGCAATCTCCCGCGCATGCTCGGCCGCCATGGGCCAACCGTCGGAGCGCAGGCGTTCGAATCGCGTCTCCAATTCCGCAAGATTGGTCTCCAGGCGCCGAAGCGGGGGCGACACTTCATCCCCGGCAATCATGTCCAGATCGTGCGCGCCGGCCAGCCGGCGCAACTCCGATACGATGGGTCGAACCAGCGCGAAGACGTCGCCGAGAAGAGCATCACGCCCCGCATGGGCCGCAACCTCCGTCGTGACATCTCTGAGGGTCATGACATAGGCCGCCTGATCCCCACCATTGTCGCCGGCGAGCCGCATGCGCCCGGCAAGCCTTCGTCGTCCACATGGCCCCAGACAGAGGAATTCGACGATCGCATCCGGCTCGGCGCTTTCCAAAAGCCTATGATGCGCGGTGCGGATCGGGCCTTCGCTCAAATAATCGAAAACGTTTCGGTCGAGGCAGACCGGTCTCGACGAGCCCGAGAGCAGGTGCTGGGCGACGCCGTTGTAAAAGACGATGTGATGGCGACCGGTGCAGAGAAGGACTGCAGGCGGAACATCGGCAAGCAATTGCTCGAGCTTGCTTTTGTCGGAAGACAGCCTCGTGGTCTCCCGCTGGACCTGTTCCGCCAGCGCGCCCCTCGTCTGCGCGAGCGTCGCCGCCGTCGCGGACGCCGCCTCGGCGAGCTCGCCGAGATAGCGCGCCTCCTCCTCGCGGAAATCATGCGCCACATTTGCATGCGCCCTTGCCCGCATGGCGGACGCCACTCTGGCGATCGGCCGTGCGAGATGCGTGTCGAACAGGAACCAGATCCACGTCACGATGGCAAGGATCAGAAAACCGGCGGCAATGGCGCTCTGGATGAAAGCGGTCAACATGTCCGGACTGCCTGCTCGGTGATAGCCGAACCACATGCCCACCGCCAAGGCCGCCAGGGCGCCGGCCGCCAAAGCCACGAAAAAGAGCAGGATACGACCGCGCAGGCTGATCCTCGTCAGCATAGCTCCCTCACCCGGCCGCGCATGCGACCTTCAAAGACGCATCGTCGGGCTTCACGTTGTTCCACTCCGCCCCGACGAGACTGCCGTCGTCGGCAATGGCGACATCGGCGTCGATCAGATCGGCGCGTCGCGCATTGCCGCAGTCATAGACCACCTTGACGGGCTTGACCGGCTGCCAGCGCGCCACGAGCAGAATATCCACCATCACCAGACCGGGCTGCTTCGGATTGCGCTTGGCGCCTTTGAGATCGACGGCCGTGAACCTTGTGGTCACCGGCTCGAGATAGGACCAGGGACGCCAAAACGCCGTTTGCTGATTTTTCCAAGTCACGGCGATCCCAGGCAGCGCCGTGGTCATCCGGTCGAACCAGCTATATTCGCTCCAGACCGAATAACACAGCATTCCGAGACCAGCCGTTGCGGGAATTATCCATTTCGGCAAGGATCCCCGGCTCAGCCAACGCAGGGCCATCGCCACGCCCGCCAATGCAACACCGGCGACGACCGCCGCGATCAACTCAAACAGCATTCTTCATTCCTTCAGACGGGCGCTCGACCGCCATTGGCGAGCGCCGATTGCATGGTTCTGACGACGACGAAGGCATCGCGAAGGTGCGACCGCTCGAAATCACCGAAATCATAGGGCGCCAGAAAGTTGTCTGGCTTGCGGACGTCGCGCACCTGCCGCATCTGACTACGCAGGCGCATATCCGAGATGAGATCGTAGGCCGCGATGAGATCCTTGGCCCCTGGCCCGGAGATGATCCCCGCGTCCTCCGCCGCAAGCAGTCGCGCGCGCGTGTTCACCGGCCTCAGCCTGCCCATCAGGGCATAGACGCGTCCGAGATCGACGACCGGCGCCACGCCGTTGTGCTTCATGTCTATATGGTTTCGATGCTCCCCGCTTCGGATCGTGGCGAAGCCTCGCAGCAGGCCGAGCGGCGGCGCATGCTTCAGCGCGTTGCTGACCATATGCGCCGTGAAAATCGAATTGCGGCTCGCCTCTTCCAACGTCTCGGCCTGCAGATCCTGATATAGGGACGGATCGCCGCAGATCGGCCTGAGATCGAACATGACGCTCGCCAGCATCTGCGCAGTCGGATCCGGCCGATTGATCCAGTCACGGAAATAGCTGCGCCAGACCGAGAGCGGCTGGCGCCAACGTGGATTGGTCGCCATCATGTCGCCAGGGCAGTAATGATAACCGCAGAGATCCAGACCACGGCTGACTTTGGCCGCCAGTTGTCGGAACCAGGGCATCGCATCCGGCGCGACGCCGTCAGCTATGAAAATGCAATTGTCCTGATCGCTGACGCCGGTCTGCTCCTGACGCCCCTGACTGCCGCAGGCGAGCCAGACATAGGGCGCCGGCGGCGGCCCGAGTTCCAGCTCGGCCAGCACGACAAGACGGCGCGTCACACTGTCGGCGATATCGGTGATCAGCCGCGTGACGACCTCATGCGCGTTGTTGCCGCCGACGAGTTGGACGAGCAGTTGCGGAATACGCGCCGTGATCGCACGCATCGCCTCGGGCGTTTCGGCCGTCGAGATGTCGCGAACCAATTGCGCCGAATTGATTGCGTGAAAACGGATGAGATCCGTCTGCGTGATCATCCCCACCAAGCGGTCGCCATCGACCACGGGCAGATGACCGACACGCTTCTCGAGCATCAGATGAAGGATATCCGAGCCGAGCGCTTCGGCGCTCAGACCCACTGGATCCGGCGTCATGACCGCGGACACCGGCGTGGCTTCCGGGTCGAGCCCTTCGGCAAGCACCCTTCCCGTCAGATCGCGGCTGGTGAGGATGCCGAGAAATCGATCACCGTCGACGACGCCGAGGCTGGAGACATGCCGGCCCCGCATGAGAGCTGCGGCCGAACGGACCGTATCGGTCGGACCGCAGACGATCGGGGGACGCGACATGAGCTCGCTGACCTTCTGGACCGACACATCGCCACGACGGCTATCTGTGAACCGCCCGCGGATGAAAAAGCGGGCGAAAACCGCATGTTCCTGCATCAGCCGCCGAAACTCGTCGGCGGGCAGCAGAAGAAGCGCGCAGTCGCTGCGGGCCGTGGCGGTGGTCACAGCGAAGCCATCCGCCATCAGGCCGCGTTCGCCGAAGGAATTGCGCGGCGCAAGTTCCGATATCACCGTGTTGGCGGCGTCCGTTATTTCGACTGCTCCATCCCGAATGAGATAGATGCCCTGCTGTGGATTACCGCGGCGGTAGATCTCCGCATCTTTCCGGAAGGACAGAGGCTGGAAGCGAGTCGAGACCCGTTCGATTTCCTTCCTAGGAAGACTGTCATAGGGGTGAACCGTCTCGAGAAACGCCAGCACGTCGGATTTCGTCTGGGTCATGCGCTGTGCCCTCATGCGGCGCAAAGGCGCTCTGTCTGGTCGAGGGACGAGAGGGGCGATCTGCTCGCCCCTCCCGGTTGCCGTCTATCAGTGACCGGTCGCCGCGCCCGCTCCCCGGGGAACGCGGATGGACTCGACGAGGTCCTGCACATGCTTGGGCGGCGCCTGGGTCATCGTCGAAACGACATAGGCCGTCGCGAAGTTGAGCAGTGCGCCGATCGGGCCGAACGCGGTCGGCGGGATGCCGAACAGGTAGTTGGCCGGAACGTTTTCGAGCATGTTGGTGCCGGCGACGAAGAACCAGCCCAGATAGGTGAACAGGTAGACGCAGGTCACCACGAGACCGACGATCATGCCGAGCGTCGCGCCGAGCGAGTTGATGCGCTTGGAGAAGATGCCCATCATCAGAGCCGGGAAGATCGTCGCAGCGGCAAGGCCGAAGGCGAGAGCGACGGTCTGCGCGGCGAAGCCCGGCGGATTGAGGCCGAGAAACGTAGCGACGAGAATCGCGCCTGCCATCGAGATGCGCGCGGCCATGAGTTCGGACTTCTCGGAAATGTCCGGCTTCAGGAAGTCCTTGATCAGGTCATGGCTGATGGCGGACGAGATCGCCAGCAACAGGCCTGCGGCGGTCGACAGAGCGGCGGCAAGACCACCGGCGGCGATGAGACCGATGACCCAGCCCGGAAGCTGTGCGATTTCCGGATTGGCCAGAACGAGAATGTCGTTGTTGATGGTCAGTTCGTTGCCGGTCCAGCCGCGCTGCGTGGCGGTCTCGGTGAAGCCCGCGGCAGTATCGTTGTAATACTGGATGCGGCCGTCGCCATTCTTGTCTTCGAATGTCAGAAGACCCGTGACTTCCCAGTTGCGCATCCAGTCGGGGCGTTCCTCATAGAGAACCGCGTCCTGCTGGGTGCCGCCGGGGTAGATCGTGTCGATGATGTTCAGTCGCGCCATGGCGCCGACAGCCGGAGCCGTCAGATAGAGGAGCGCGATGAAGATGAGCGCCCAGCCGGCCGACCAGCGCGCATCTGCGACCTTCGGAACCGTGAAGAAGCGGATAATGACATGCGGCAGACCCGCGGTGCCGATCATCAGCGATAGCGTGAACAGTGTCATGTTCAGCATGGAGCCCTGGCTGGTGTAGGCGTTGAATCCCAGATCGGTGACGACCTGATCGAGCTTCTGCAGCAGCGGAAGCGCGGATTCGGTATGCGTCCCAAACAGGCCGAACCACGGAATCGGGTTGCCGGTGAGTTGCAGCGAGATGAACACCGCCGGGATCGTATAGGCGATGATCAGCACGATGTACTGGGCGACCTGCGTATAGGTGATGCCCTTCATGCCGCCGAGAACGGCGTAGACGAAGACGACCGCCGATGCGATCCACAGACCGGTCGAGACGTCGACTTCGAGGAAGCGCGAGAACGCCACCCCGGCGCCGGTCATCTGGCCGATGACATAGGTCACCGAGATGATGATCAGGCAGACGACCGCCGTCAGGCGCGCGCCTTGGCTGTAGAAGCGATCACCGATGAACTGTGGGACGGTATATTTGCCGAACTTGCGCAGATAGGGAGCGAGCAGGAGCGCGAGCAGCACGTAGCCGCCGGTCCAGCCCATGAGATAGGTGGAGTTTCCATAGCCGACCGTTGCGATGAGACCGGCCATTGAGATGAAGGAGGCCGCAGACATCCAGTCGGCAGCGGTGGCCATGCCGTTCATGACGGGATTGACGCCGCGGTTGGCGGCGTAAAACTCGGCCGTGGAGCCCGCGCGCGCCCAGATGGCGATGCCGATGTAGAGCGCGAAGGACGCGCCTACGATCAGCAGATTGAGTGTATACTGATCCATTGTGGGTCCGCCTTACTGCTCGTCGACGCCGAATTCGCGGTCGATCTTGTTCATATACACCGAGTATCCGAAAATCAGTGCGATGAAGACGACGATCGAGCCTTGCTGGGCGAACCAGAAGCCGAGATCGGTTCCACCCACGGCGATGCCGGACAGCGCCGGACGCAGCAGAATCCCAAATCCGTAGGAAACGATCGCCCAGATCGCCAGGCAGATATAGATGACGCGAACATTGGCGGACCAATATGCGTTAGACGAAGATTTATCCATTACGATGACTCCTCCCTTTCTTGATGGGACGTCGCCAGGACGCCCTTTCCTCCACGCCGATCCCACCACTCCGAGTCCCGAGGCGGAATTGACAAGCTTCAAGCAATAACCCATTCCCCAAAGACCGTACATTCGCCGATAGTCGTAGCCCGGGGCAAGCGGTTGGGCGCCTATCGGGCGCGACCACCGTGCGTTTATCTCAAGCCGCGCATGTCGTTCTGGGCCGCGTCTTGACCAGAACGCCCCACGGATGTCCGCACAGGGCGCACCGAGTGAATGGTCCGCACAACGCGCATGAACGACAGACGCCGCGAGCGGCGACGGGAGCGCATCGCCCAGTTTCCTCTTTACGCGAGGCCAAAAGGATGGCGCCGCCGCCTCCGAACAGGGTCGCGGCGACATCGAAATGAGCCGGTTGGCATATGCCGGCAAAAGCAACGCCAACTGTCAATTTCCTCTTCTAATCCCAGCAAGAAAGTGTCAATGTATGTTGACACTCTTTGGAGGAGGGTTCCATGGCGACGCCATTTCCGTTCACGGCCATCGTCGGGCAGGAGGATATGAAGAAAGCCCTGCTGATGGCGGCGGTCGAACCGTTGCTTGGCGGCGTGCTGATCTTCGGTGATCGCGGCACCGGCAAATCGACCGCGGTGAGAGCGCTCGCCTCACTGCTGCCGAAGCTGGAGACGCGCCAGGGCTGCCGCTACAACTGCCTCCCTTCCGAACCGCAGCAGGCCTGTACCGCCTGCCGCGCACAGCCAAAACCGCCTGTCGTCAAGATCCGCGCGCCGATGATCGACCTGCCGCTCGGCGCCACCGAAGACAGGGTTTGCGGCGCGCTCGACATCGAAAAGGCGCTGACCGTCGGAGAGAAAGCGTTCGAGCCGGGACTGCTGGCCGCCGCCAATCGCGGCTTTCTCTATATCGACGAAGTGAACCTGCTCGAAGACCATCTGGTCGACCTGCTTCTCGATGCGGCGGCGTCGGGCGTCAATGTGGTCGAGCGCGAGGGCCTCAGCATCCGCCACGCCGCCCGCTTCGTGCTGGTCGGCAGCGGTAATCCCGAAGAGGGCGATCTGAGGCCGCAACTGCTCGATCGTTTCGGCTTGTCCGTCGACGTGCGCACGATCAACGATCTCGCCTCGCGCATCGAAGTGATCCGCCGCCGGGACGCCTATGAGACCGATTCCGACGCCTTCGCCGGCCAATGGGCGCGGCGAGAAACAGCGATCCGCAACCGCGTCGTCGCTGCCCGGAAGATGCTGCGCGAGGTAGCCATTCCCGATCCGGTGCTCGAACGGATGTCGCAGCTCTGCATGCGTCTCGGCATCGACGGCATGCGCGGCGAACTCACCCTGATGCGGGCAGGCCGGGCCGCCGCCGCACTGGACGGGCGCGGATCGGTATCCTGGAGCGACATCGCCGACATCGCGCCGATGGTGCTTTGCCACCGGCTGCGACGCGATCCGCTGGATGACGCGGGGACTGCGCCGCGGATCGAGCGCGCGCTCGCCACCATGGACAACGGGCTCGGCCATGGGTGATCGCCTCACCCAGGACGAGGTCTGCGAGGCCATGCTGCGGCAAAGCGAGGAGCGCTGGCGCGACGCGCTGATCGCCGCCCGCGCGCTCGCCGCCGCCGGCCCCGAGATCGGCGGTCTGTGGCTGACGGCGCGGGCCGGAGGGGTGCGCGATCTTTATCTCCGTCATCTGTCAAGTCTCATGCCCGGTCCCGTCCCGCGGCTGCCGCCGGGCGCATCCGCCGCCTCGCTTTCGGGCCGGCTCGATGTTGCCGAGACCAACCGCACCGGCAGGATCGTCTGGGATCACGGCATCCTCGCTGCGGTCGATGGCGGCACACTCGTCATTCCTATGGCCGAACGGCTCGACGCGTCCGCCGCTGCCGTCATCGCCGAGATCCTCGACACCGGCCGCCGCCCTGAGCTTGTCCCCGCCGGCGTGGCACAAAACGACAATGCAAAGACACGCCTCACGATCATCGCCCTGGACGAGGCGGTAGAGTGCGAGGAACAGATCCCGTCGATCCTCGGCCAGCGGCTCGGCCTTCACGTCAATCTGGACGGCGTCGCCTGGCGGACCGTTTCGGATCTGCCTGTAGAAGCCGACGCCCGCGCCACGGATTGGCGCGCGGTCGCGATCGACGACGCGCTGCTCGGCCAGATCCTGACGATCGCAGCGGCGGGCGGGAATGGATCGGTCGGCGTCCAGCATCGGCTGGTCAAGGTCAGCCGCATCCTCGCAGCGCTTTCGGGGCGGCTGCGGGTGACCGAGGAGGATGCGCTGACGGCGCTGAGGATCTGCCTCGGCATTCGCCTCGTTCATGGCGAACCGGAGACGGAGCCTATGCCGGACACGACCACGCCGTCGGTAGGCGATGAGCCGGATGAAGCCGAATGCTCTACCCCGCCCGCCGATGCGGCGCCCCGGGACGACGAGCGACCGGCGACGTCCAGTCAGCTCGAAGCCCTGCAGACAGCGATCGAACGGGGCACGATCGAGGGCCTTTCGCTCGCCGTGTCCGAACGCGCCGCGCGTATGGCTGGCCGCGCAGGCAAGGCGGGCGGCGAGGCGAAAAACGCCAGGCGCGGAAGGCCCTATGCGGCCAGCCGCAACGCGCCCTATCCAGACGCCAGGCCCGATCTCGTCGCCACGCTCCGGGCCGCGGCTCCCTGGCAGGAAATCAGGACGCGCCTGCAGCACGGCGAGCGCGACAGGCTCCTGATCCGCAAGGATGATTTTCGCTATCAGCGCCGCCGCCACCTGCGTCCCTCCACCGCGATCTTCGTCGTTGACGCCTCCGGCTCGACCGCGCTCGAACGGCTCGGCGAGACGAAGGGAGCGATCGAAGAGCTGTTGGCGCGCTGCTATGTCCGGCGCGACGAGGTCTCGCTGATCGCCTTCCGCGGCAAGGGCGCCGACCTTATGATGCCGCCCACGCGATCGCTGACATCCGCCAAACGCAAGCTTGCCGACCTGCCCGGCGGCGGCCCGACGCCGCTCGCCTCGGGACTCGAAAAAGGGTTGGAGCTGGCGCTCTCGGTCCGAAGACGCGGGAGTACGCCGGTGGTCGTGGTAATGACCGACGGCAGCGGCAATATCGCGCTCGACGGATCGGCGGATCGGCCGCTGGCGGCGCGCCAGACGGAACAGATCGCCCGGCTCTTCCGCGCCCATGCGGTGACGTCGATCTGCATCGACATCGCCCGGCGGCCGCGCGAGGCCGTCAGCCTTTTGGCCGATCAGTTGGGGGCGTCGCTGCATGTGCTGCGGCAGGCCGATCGCAGCCGCATGTCGGACCTCGTCCACGCCTCGATGGAGGCGAGCCGGTGATGATGAGCGGCGCAACATGGCTCGACTGGCGCCGCGACGGGCTTGATTGGCCGCACCGCGCCGCGAGCCGTTTCATCGACGCCGGAAGCTTCAACTGGCATGTGCAGATCAGGGGGCCCGAGACAGGCTCCACGCTTCTATTGCTGCATGGAACCGGAGCGTCCAGCCATTCCTGGCGCCACATGCTGCCGCTTCTCAGTCAGCGGCGCCGCTGCATCGCCATCGATCTGCCCTGTCACGGCTTCACGCGGCCACGCGCCGCGACGGATCTGTCTTTGCCGGGCATGACGCGCGCGATCACGGCCTTGTTGCGCCGGCTCGGCGTCACGCCCGATGTCATCATCGGCCATTCCGCCGGCGCGGCGATCGCCATCGCGCTTGCGGCGGAAGAGGAGCGCGGGCGTCAGCCGCAGGTGGTGGGCATCAATGGCGCCTTCCGGCCGATCCGGGGCGAGCGACTGTTTTCCCCCATGGCCAAGCTGTTGTTCGCCAATCCCTTCTCGGCCTCGGTGTTTTCGCTGCTGGCCGGGTCGACGCCGCTCGGCGGCAATCTCCTGCAAGCGACCGGTTCGCCGATCGACGCCGAAGGGGCCGCGCTTTATCGGCGTCTTCTCACCTCGTCCGGTCATGTGCGCGGCGCTCTCGGCATGATGGCGGCCTGGGATTTGACCGGCTTCGACCGTTGCGTCGCGGCGCTGGCGCGGCCGCCGATCCTGATTGCCGCCAGCGACGATCCCATGGTGCCGGCGGAGAATTCGCGACAGCTGGCGCGTCAGTGCCCAGGCGCAAAGCTGGCGCTGAGCGAGCGCGGCGGCCATCTCCTGCATGAATGCAATCCCGGCTTCGTCTGCCGCGCGATCGGCGACGCCATCGACCGGTCCTCGAGCGAAGGAGTGGATGCGGCATGAACATCGCCGGACGCTTCAACCCTGATCTCGCCCGCGCCCTCGATCCGGAAGCGCCGCATGCCGTGGTGATCGGCGCGGGCGTCGGCGGCCTTTCGAGTGCTGCGCTTCTGGCCGCCCGCGGCTATCGCGTCACCGTCTTCGACCCACTCAATGCGCCGGGCGGCCGCGCCTATGCGCATCGGCAGGACGGCTTCATCTTCGACGCCGGCCCCACCATCATCACCGCGCCCTGGCTGTTCGAAGATCTCTGGCGCGATTGCGGCGGCCGGATGCAGGAGGATGTTGCCCTCCGGGCCTGCACGCCCTTCTACCGCATCCGCTTCAATGACGGCAGTTGGTTCGATTACTCCGGCGACAAGGCGGCGATGGAGGCGGAGGTCGCCCGCTTCGAGCCGGCCGATGTCGCGGGCTATCGCGGCTTCATGGACGAGAGCCGCCGCATCTACGAGGTCGCCTTCGAGCAATTGGCCGACCAGCCGTTTCACAGCCTCGCCTTCACGCTGAAGACACTGGCGGGCATGGTGCGCCTGGGAGGCTATCGTTCAGTCTATTCCGTGGTGGCGCGCCATTTCCGCAATGAGAAGCTCCGGACGATCTTCTCCTTTCATCCGCTGCTGATCGGCGGCAACCCGTTTTCCGCGACCTCCTTCTATTGCCTGATCGCGCATCTCGAAAGCCGCTATGGCGTGCATTACGCGATGGGCGGTACCAACGCGCTGGTCGAAGGCATCGCCAAGCTCGTGCGGCGCAATGGCGGCGTGATCCGGCTGGGAGAGACTGTCGACACTGTTATCGCCGAAGAAAGGCGCGCGACCGGCGTCCGGCTCGCCTCGGGCGAAACGATCCCGGCCGACATCGTCGTCTCCAACGCCGATCCGGCGACGCTCTATGGCAAACTCTTGAAACACCATCCGCGCCGACGGTGGACCGACGCGAAGATCGCCCGCGGCGATTATTCCATGGGGTTGTTCGTCTGGTATTTCGGCGCGAACCGTCGCTATGACGACGTCTATCATCACACGATGCTGTTCGGCCCGCGCTATCGCGGCCTGCTGACCGAAATCTTCCATCGCCGTCGCCTCGCGGAGGATTTCAGTCTCTATCTGCATCGGCCGAGCGCCGTGGATCCCTCTGTGGCGCCGGAGGGCTGCGACGCCTTCTATGTGCTGAGCCCCGTGCCCAATCTGGCCGGATCGACGGATTGGGAGGCGATGACGGAGACCTATCGCCGCCGCATCGAAAAACGGCTCGAAGAGACGCTCTTGCCCGGCCTCGGCGCCCATATCGTCACCTCGAAAGTGGCGACGCCGATCGATTTTCGCGATAGGCTGCAGTCCTGGCAGGGCGCAGCATTCGCGCTCGAACCAAAACTCCTGCAAAGCGCCTGGTTTCGCCCGCACAACAAGAGCGAAGAGCTCGACAATCTCTATCTCTGCGGCGCGGGCACGCATCCGGGCGCCGGGCTGCCGGGCGTCCTGTCCTCCGCCCGCATCGTCAGCGAACTGGCTCCAGACCCGCTGTCGCTGCGCGCCGGGAAAGTGACGGAGGTTCGGCCATGAGCGCGGGAGGCTTTCCGGATGGGATCGCGCTACGCTGCGATGACCGGCTGTTGGCGCGATCGCCGAACGGCGGGGGCGCCAGTCCCAATTTCGGCTTCACCGGTCAGGAGACGGATCTGCGCGTCTGCACGCAATCGATCCGGCGCGGCTCGAAATCCTTTCACATCGCCTCGCTGATCCTGCCGCGGCCGATCCGGCAGGCGGCGCATGCGCTTTACTCATTCTGCCGCCATTCCGACGATGCGATCGACGAGCCGGGGCGCGGGCCCGATGCGCTGGCGCGCCTGCGTCAACGTCTGGACCTCATCTATGAGGGGCGGCCGCTCGACCATGCCTGCGACCGCGCCTTCGGGCGGCTGGCGCATCGACACGCCATTCCCAAAGGCATTCCCTCCGCGCTGCTCGACGGCTTCGCCATGGACATATCCGGGCGCCGATACCGGACCATCGGAGAGCTCAAGGACTATGCCGCCGGCGTGGCCGCGACAGTGGGCCTGATGATGGCGCTGATCATGGACAAGGACGACTGCTGGACGCTAGCGCGCGCCGCCGATCTCGGCATCGCCATGCAACTGACCAACATCGCCCGCGACATCGGCGAAGACGCCCGCAATGGGCGGCTTTATCTTCCCACCGACTGGCTCGAGGAGGCTGGGATCGATCCGCAGGCTTTCCTGGCGCAGCCTCGCTGTTCCCCGGAACTTGGTCTCGTTGTGCGGCGAGTGCTGGTGGAGGCCGATCACCACTACGCCCTCGGCCATGCCGGCATCCAACATCTACCGGCCGACTGCCGTCACGCCATCCGCACCGCCGCCCTCACTTATCAGGACATCGGCCACGCCATCGCCGCCAATGGCTATGACAGCGTCACCAAACGCGCCCGCACGACGCTTCCGCGCAAGCTCGCTCTGATGGCGAAAGCCGCGCGGGCTCAGCCTTTGTCCCGGGAGGCGCAGCGCCGGGCCATGAGCGCGCCGGCCGATCCGAGCGTCGAATGGCTGATCGAAACCGCTGCCGACGCGGCCGTGTTTGTCAAACGCGAACATGGCGGCGCGCAAGAGGCGGGCCTCGAACGGCTCGCCGCGATTTTGATGGGACTGCAGACGAAGACGAGAGACGACCATCGCATCAGGCGGCTGCAGCGCTACGAAAAGGCGGTGAAGCTTGCTTAATTCCTATTTCGGCCTGATCGAGGCGGTATTCGTGTTCGGATTGGCGATCGGCTTCTATATCTGGCAGAAACGCGACCTCGAGCGCTATGAAGAGCAGGATCGGAAGGCGGACCGGGATAATCAGGATGAGCGCTGAAATCCGGTTCGCCGCGGCATGCGGAAGGGCAGCATCATCCGCACCAGCGGATTGGCGAGCCGCCGGCAATCGAGTGTCTCATGCACCATCGTCAGCGGATGGCCGCTGATGCGGGTGTTGACGAGCGAGCGCCGGTAAAAGGGCGAATCCTCCAGACGACGCACGATCTCCGGTTTCCCCGCCTCGTCACAGGCGATCGCGCCGCCGACACCCCAAAAGCCTCTGGGCAGGCGCTTGGTCGAGGGCATGTCGAACGCGGAAGGCGCACCATCGTCCCCGAACCGCAATGCGAGGCGCCGGCGCCCTCCATGCAGAAGCTCGGCGTCATAAAGGACAACAGTCTCGCCGCTCTCTTCATCGACGCCCCGCGCCCAATCCCAGCCCATGAAATCATGCTCCACCGGGCGGCTGCCGAAATTGACGTCGTGATAGGCGTGACCCGCCCAGCCACCGCCGGGAAAGGCGTGACTGCGCACGACCGCCCGCGCCTGCGGCAGGCGCGGCGACCAGACATGCGCTCGACCCGGATCGAGAGCGAAAGCGGCGTCGCTCTCACTGTCAGCGCTGATCTCGATATCGCCGGTGATGCGTTGCGGAAGCAGGCGCTGTCCCGGCCAAGGCAACGCCATTTCGTCGAAATGGATCAGCAGCTTGCCGGGGTGGATCTCCATGCTGCTGGCGCCGATCTTCATGAGATGAGCGCCACGCATGAGGCTGGCTTTCCCCCGCTCGGTCATCGCCCAGGCGTTTACGCCGGGTCCATAGAGCGCCACGTTGAAAGAAATGTGATCTTCGGGCTCGCGCCGCCCGGCCCAATGATAATAGGGCGAGAAAACCGACCCGACGAAGGCGATGACGCTCAGGGCGAAAGATCCGCAATCGCTGACCGCATCCGCATACCACCAGTGATAGCCGCCAGGCGCGACCAGCCGTTCAAAGCCCTGTCCGCGATCAGGCGCTGGGCGGCGATCTTGCCCGAAAGCGCCGCCATCGGCACGCCCGGCCCCGGATGCACGCTCCCGCCCGCCAGATACAGACCCTTGAGCGGCCCCCGCGCGCCCGGCCGCTGGAAGGACGCCATCCAGCCATGTGACGCCACCCCGTAAAGCGCTCCGCCCGAGCCCGGATAGAGCCGGTCGAAGCTCTCCGGCGTCGTCACATCCAGCATAGCCCGATCGAGCGAGATCGCCAGGCCGTTCTTCTCCAGGCGATGTCTCATCGAAGACAGGCATTGCTCGATCTCGCTTTCCGCAGGGGCATGGCTGTCGCCATCGGCCGGCATGTTCATGAGACAGTAGAGACGTTCAGGGGCGCGCTCGTCTTGCCCGACCGAGCGCGCGCCGGAGGCTCGCCTATCCTGGGCGCAGAGATAGACCGTGGGATCGCGCGGCGGACGGACCTTGTCGAAAATGTCATCGAATTCAGCGCGGTAGTCATCCGAAAAGAACACCGTGTGATGGGCGAGCGGGACGCCGAGGGGCCGTTCGAGGCCGCAAGTCACCAGCGCCGAAAGAGACCGCGGCGACCGCCGCTCCGCAGCCGCCGGCCGCCCCAGAAGCGGGCCGAGCGCGGCGACATCGCCATTATAGAGAACGCTGTCTGCAGCGATGCAGCGCTCGCGATCGGTCAGAACGCCTGCGACCTTTCTGCCGGAGCCGTCGCTGAGAATGGAGGAGACGCGTTCGCCATAATGGATCTCGACGCCGAAATCGCAGGCGATGTCCATCAGCCGCCGCGCCAGCGCATGCATGCCGCCCTCGATCGTCCAGACACCTGCCTGTTCGACATGGGCGACCAGCATCAGCGTCGCCGGCGACAAGAAGGGCGACGAGCCGCAATAGGTGGCGTAGCGGCCGAAGAGCTGGCGCAGCCGCGGATCGGCGAAATAGTCCGACAGCGCCGACCAGAGCGTGGCGAAAGGCTTGAGCGCCATCAGCGCATGGGGTCGATTGAGCCCGATCCGCGCCGATAGCGACAGGGGATTGGGCCTTGCGGCATCGATGAAGCTGCGCTCCAACAGATGATAGATGCGGGCACTGTCGTCGGCGAAACGCTGAAAGCCCTGCGCCTCGCGAGCGCCGGCGAAATCAGCGATCGCCCGGCGGCTCTCCGCGACATCGGCGAAAAAATCCAGCCTTTCTCCATTCCGCCAATAGTGGCGGGCGATGACATCAGAGCGGGTGAGCGGGATTTCCTCGGCCAGCGACGTGCCGCAATGAGCGAGGATCTCGTCGAACACCCATTTCATGGTCAGCACGGTCGGCCCGGCATCGAAGGCGTGGCCGCCTGCCGTCACCCGCCGCATCTTGCCGCCCGGCGCTGCGGCGGCCTCGATCATCTGGACCTTCAGCCCCTGCGCGGCGAGCAGGATGGCGGCTGATATGCCGCCCATGCCGGCGCCGATCACCACCACCGTGTCGCCAGTCCTTTCGCGCACCCTCACCCCCTGCGCCCGATTGACATTCCCCTTCAGTGTGTCAATTTATATTGACAGATTTTTAAGTCAATGCAAATTGACAATCATTCGATCGTCATCCTGGGGGAGCGGATCATGGATTTGTCTGAGCGCATCGAAATCGGAATGCAGCTGTCCCTGAAACTTGCAACCGCCAATGGCTGCCCCCCGAAACTCGCCGCCGCCATGCGTCACGCGGTCTTTCCCGGCGGCGCCCGCATTCGGCCGCGCATTTGCCTGGCGGTCGCACTAGCCTGCGGCGATCGCGACCCCAAAGCAGCGACAGGCGCCGCTGCGGCGATCGAGCTTCTGCATTGCGCCTCGCTCGTGCATGACGACATGCCCTGTTTCGACAATGCCGCCACCCGCCGCGGATTGCCCTCGGTTCACGCCGAATTCGGCGAGGAGATCGCCCTTCTGGTCGGGGACGGCTTGATCGTCGCGGCTTTCGAGACTGTGGCGCGCGAAACCGTGCAGGCGCCCGCCCTCACCGCGCCGTTGATCGCCATGATCGGCAAGGCGGTCGGTTCGCCCTATGGGCTGGTCGCGGGCCAGGCCTGGGAGAGCGAAGCGGAAATCAATATCGACCAATATCACCGCGCCAAAACGGCCTCGCTTTTTGCTGGATCCGTCTCGACAGGCGCGCTCGCCGCCGGCGGCAATCCGCAGGACTGGTTGACGCTCGCCGATGCGCTCGGCTCGGCCTATCAGGTCGCCGACGATCTCTATGACGCCATCGGCGACAGCGGCAGCATGGGCAAGCCGGCGGGCCAGGACAGACGCAACGGCAAGCCCAACATCGTCCGGTCGCTGGGGCTCGAAGGCGCGCTCGGGCATCTGCGCAGCCTCGTCGACAAAGCGGCGGAGAGCGTGCCGGATTGCGCGGGCCAGGAGCAGTTCCGCGCCATGATCCGCAATGAAGCGATCAGGCTGATGCCGAAAAAGCTCGCCGCGAGCGCGGCCTAAGCCGGCTCGGGAAGGAACAAGACCATGGCGGCGCCCTCGGAGATCCGGATCGAGCCCGCGCATGCCGCGGTCGCGCCGTCTCTTGCCGTGAGGTTTCGCCTCTGGCGCAATCGGCTGGTGGGGTCGACCGATTTTCGCCGCTTGATCGCGCGCGTCCCGGTGTTGCGGGCGCTCGGAAACCGCAAGGCCAACGCCCTCTTCCGCCTCACCGGCGGCTTCATCTCGTCGCAACTGCTGCTCGCCGGCGTCAGGCTCGGCCTGTACGAACTCTTGCGCGACAAAGTCCTGAGCGCCGTCGAAATCGCCCATCGACTGAACGTGCCGCCGACCCGCATGCGCACGCTGCTGAACGCCAGTGCGGACCTCGGCCTGTTGATCGAGATCGAGCCCGATCTCTGGGCGCTCGACGACGCCGGAACCGTGATCGCCTCCGATCCCGGCGTGGCGGCGATGATCCGGCATCACGACATGCTCTATCGCGACCTGCTCGAACCCGAACAGTTGTTCCGCGAGGGAGCCGGCAATACCGAACTCGGTCGCTATTGGGCCTATGCGCGCGGCGGCGATCCCGGCGCCCTGCCGCCGATGGCCGTGGCCGACTATTCCACCCTGATGCGCCATAGCCAGTCGATGATGGCGGATTGCATTCTCGCCGCCCATGACTTCAGCCGCTATCGCATGCTGGTCGATGTCGGCGGCGGCGACGGCGCCTTTCTCACTGCGGCGGGCCGTCGCCATCGGAATTTGAAACTCGGCCTGTTGGATCTGCCGGCCGTGGCGGAACGGGCCCGCATCCATCTCGCGGCGGAAGGGTTCGCCGCGCGCAGCCAGGTATTCGGCGGCGATTTCTGCCGCGATCCCGCGCCTGCGGACGCCGATTGCGTCACGTTGATCCGCATTCTGTGCGACCACGATGATGACCGTGTCCGCGTGCTCCTCGACAATCTACATCGCTCGCTGCGCCCCGGCGCCCGGATTCTGGTTGCGGAGGCGATGAGCGGGCCCTCGGCGGGCGCGCGATTGGCCTCGGCCTATTTCGGCGTCTATTTCCTGGCGATGGGATCGGGCCGCTGCCGCAGCGCCGACGAGATCTCAGACCTGCTCACCGAGGCCGGTTTTCAGGCTGCCAAGACAGTCTCGACCAGCAATCCTCTCATCGCGACCCTCGTTTGCGCACAACGTTGACACATTGGACGCGATAAAAGTGTAAATAAGATTTGACACTTTTATCTGTCAACATAATATGACAGTCGGAGACGGGAGCTCCTGTGTCTGGGGAGGCACGCACATGAAGACGTCAGCGGTGATATTCGAGAGACCAGGCGAGGTTGCCCTCCGGCAGCTGGCGCTGAACGTTCCCGGCCCTGACGATGTCGTGATCGAGGCCATCGCAAGCGGCGTCTCGACCGGCACCGAGAAAATGCTCTTCAACGGCACGATGCCCGCATTCCCCGGCATGCGCTATCCGCTGGTCCCCGGCTACGAAACGATCGGGCAGGTCATCGAAGCCGGAGCGGTATCGGGACGCAAGGAAGGCGACCTCGTCTTCGTGCCCGGAGCCAATTGCTTTGCCGACGCGGCGGGGTTGTTCGGCGCCACAGCGTCGCGTCTGGTCGCGCCTGGCGCACGCACGTTCAAAATCGATGCGGCGATGGACGAAGACGCCATCCTGTTGGCGCTCGCCGCCACCGCTCATCATGCCGTGAAGCGGGCGCGTGGGGCAGTCGGCCTCGTGATCGGTCACGGCGTTCTGGGACGCCTGATCGCCCGGATGGTGATCGCGCTCGGCGGCGAGCCGCCGATCGTCTGGGAAAAGGCCGCGGCGCGGCGCGGGGGCGGCGAAGCCTATGCCGTCATCGATCCCAGCGACGACCATGCCTCTCGTTATCTCACCGCCATCGACGCCAGCGGCGACGTTGCGGTGGTCGATGCCGTCATCGCGCAATTGCAGCGTCCCGCTGAACTGGTTCTGGCAGGCTTTTACGGCGAGCGGATCGGCTGCGCCTTCGCCCCCGCCTTCATGCGCGAACTCACACTCTCCATCGCCGCCGAGTTTCGGCCTGAAGATGTCGAGGCCGTCCTCGCGCTCGTCGACCAAGGGCGGCTGTCGCTCGAAAACCTCATCACGCATCGCGCCGCGCCCGAACAGGCGGAGACGGCCTACCGGACCGCATTCATGGATACGACCTGCCTGAAAATGGTGATCGACTGGAGGAACGCCGCATGAGCCTTGATCTCGACATCGACGACTCGCGCCTGCAGGAGCACCTCCGCGATGAAGCCGCCATCGAGCCCGATCCGCCCGTAGTCGGAAAGGTGACGAAGGAAACGCAGATCATCGCGATCTATGGCAAGGGCGGCATCGGCAAGAGCTTCACGCTCGCCAATCTCTCCTACATGCTGGCCCAGCTCGGCAAGAAGGTGCTGCTGATCGGCTGCGACCCGAAGAGCGACACGACCTCGCTCCTGTTCGGCGGCCGCGCCTGCCCGACGATCATCCAGACGGCGTCGCGCCGCAAGGAAGCCGGACTGGAGGTGTCGATCTCCGACGTCTGCTTCAAGCGTGACGGCGTCTTCGCCATGGAGTTGGGTGGGCCGGAAGTCGGCCGCGGCTGCGGCGGCCGGGGCATCATCCACGGCTTCGAGGCGCTGGAAAAGCTCGGCTTTCACGACTGGGACTTCGACTATGTCCTGCTCGACTTTCTCGGCGACGTCGTCTGCGGCGGCTTCGGCCTGCCGATCGCCCGCGACATGTGCCAGAAGGTCGTGGTGGTCGGCTCCAACGACCTGCAATCGCTCTATGTCGCCAACAATGTCTGCTCGGCGGTGAAATATTTCCGCAATCTCGGCGGCAATGTCGGCGTGGCCGGCCTCGTCATCAACAAGGACGACGGCACCGGCGAAGCCCAGGCTTTCGCCGAAGCGGTCGGCATTCCCGTGCTCGCCTCGATCCCGCAGCACGAGGACATCCGCCGCAAGAGCGCCAATTATCAGATCATCGGCACGCCCGAGTCCCAATGGGGGCCTCTGTTCGAGGCGCTGTCGATCAATCTAGCCGAAGCGCCGCCGGTGCTGCCGCGCCCGCTCGATCAGGATGGGCTGCTCGGCCTGTTCGACGCCAGCGAAACGGGCGCCGACTACACGCTCGTGCCGGCGACGGCTGATGACATGCGTCCGACCGGCGCGATGACGCGCCCGTCACTCGAAGTCATCTACGATACGGTTTGAGAGCGAGACCGCCATGGATGACCATCGCAAAGAATTTGAAGCGGAGAGAGACCGGGAGATCGCAGCCCGGGAACTCGATCTGCCTCCGGCCGAAGACGCCGGCTGTCACAACGGCGCCGAACGCTCCAAAGCCGCCGCGCGCGCGGCCGGCGCCGGCGCGTTGATGGATCGGTTGGAAGCAGACTACCCCAAAGGACCCCATGACCAGCCGCAATCGATGTGCCCGGCTTTCGGGTCGCTGCGCGTCGGCTTGCGCATGCGCCGCGTCGCCACGATCCTGTCGGGCTCGGCCTGCTGCGTTTACGGCCTCACCTTCACATCGCATTTTTATGGGGCCAAGCGTTCCGTCGGCTATGTTCCGTTCAGCTCCGAAACACTGGTGACCGGCAAGCTCTTCGAGGACATCGTCGAAGCCGTGCATCAGATGGCCGATCCTCAAAAATATGACGCCGTCATCGTCACCAATCTCTGCGTCCCTACCGCCTCCGGCGTGCCGCTGCAGATGCTGCCCCGCGAGATCGACGGCGTGCGCATCGTCGGGATCGACGTGCCCGGCTTCGGCGTGCCGACCCATGCCGAGGCCAAGGACGTGCTCTCCGCCGCGATGCTCAGCTATGCGCGGCAGGAGATCGAGGCCGGCCCCGTGCAGCAGCCGCGCAGCGGCTTGGCCGACAGACCGACCGTGACGCTCGTAGGCGAGATGTTCCCCGCCGATCCCGTGGTGATCGGCCGCATGCTCGAGCCGATGGGACTGGCTGTCGGGCCGACCATTCCGGTGCGCGAATGGCGCGATCTCTATGCCGCGCTCGATTGCGCCGCCGTCGCCGCCATCCATCCCTTCTACACGGCGACCTTCCGGGAATTCACGGCGGCCGGCCGCAGCATCGTCGGCTCCGCCCCGATCGGGCTCGACGGCACGGACGCCTGGCTCTCCGCCATCGGCCGGACCTGCGGCGTGCCGCAAGCGAGGATCGACCAGACCCGCAACGCCATGCGCGGCGCCATTTCCGCCGGCCTCGCCGCCAATCGCATCAAAGGACGCATCACGCTTTCCGGCTATGAAGGCTCCGAACTGCTGGTCGGCCGTCTCCTCGTCGAGCTCGGCGCAGATCTGCGCTATGTCGGAACGGCCTGCCCGAAGACGCCCTTTAACGCTGAAGACGCCGACTGGCTTGCCGCCCACGGCGTGACCGTCCGCTTCCGCGCATCGCTGGAGCAGGACATCGCCGCCTTCGAGGAATATCAGCCCGATCTCGCCATCGGCACGACGCCGGTGGTGCAGAAGGCCAAGGAAGCCGCGACGCCAGCGCTCTATTTCACCAATCTGATCTCGGCCCGCCCGTTGATGGGGCCGGCCGGTCCCGGCTCCCTGGCCTCGATCATAAACGCCGCCATCGCCAACAAAGCCCGCTTCGAAGCCATGAACGCGTTTTTCGAGGGCGTCGGCGATGGCGACACGGCCGGCATCTGGCGTGAGACGCCCCAGGATCGCAGCGCCTATCGCAAGAAATACGCCGCCAAGATCAAGCAGTCGCGCAATGCGGTCGAGAATGGGGATAGCGTCGGATGCTGATCTTCGATCATGACAGAGCCGGCGGCTATTGGGGCAGCGTCTACGCGTTTACCGCGATCAAGGGCCTGCAGGTCATCATCGACGGCCCGGTCGGCTGCGAAAACCTGCCGGTGACCTCCGTGCTGCACTACACGGACGCGCTGCCGCCGCATGAACTGCCGATCGTCGTCAGCGGCCTGTCGGAAGACGAACTCGGGCAACATGGCACTGAAGGCGCGATGAAGCGCGCCCGTCTGGCCCTCGATCCGGATCTGCCGGCCGTGGTCGTGACAGGCTCGATCGCCGAGATGATCGGCGGCGGCGTGACGCCCGAGGGCTCGAATATCCTGCGCTTCCTGCCCCGCACGATCGACGAGGACCAATGGCAGAGCGCCGATCGCGCGCTGAAATGGCTCTGGACGGAATTCGGCCCGAAAGGCGGCAAAGTTCCTGCACCACGCCGCCGGCCTGACGGGGCCAAGCCCCGGGTCAATATCATCGGCCCGACCTATGGCGTCTACAACATGCCGTCCGATCTGGCGGAGATATCCAGGCTCGTCGAAGGGATCGGCGCAGAGATCAACATGGTCTTCCCGCTCGGCAGCCATCTCGACGACGTCCGCAAGCTCGCCGATGCGGACGCCAATATCTGTCTCTATCGCGAATTTGGACGCCTGCTCTGCGAATCCCTCGACCGTCCCTATCTGCAGGCGCCGATCGGCATCCATTCGACCACCGCTTTCCTGCGCTCGCTCGGCGAGATGCTCGGGCTCGATCCGGAACCGTTCATCCTGCGGGAAAAGCACACGACCCTGAAGCCGCTCTGGGATCTCTGGCGCTCGGTCACGCAGGATTTCTTCGCCACCGCGAGCTTCGCAGTCGTCGCCGGCGAGACCTATGCGCGCGGCGTGCGCAATTTCCTCGAAGAGGAAATGGGATTGCCCTGCGCCTTCTCAGTGGCGCGCAAACCCGGCGCCAAGACCGACAACCAGACCGTCGCCGATCTCGTGGCCGCCAAGCCGCCGATGGTGATGTTCGGCTCGTTCAACGAGCGCATGTACATGGCCGAGCGCAGCCAGCGCGGCAAATTCATCCAGCTTTCTTATCCCGGCGCGATCGTCCGCCGCCACACCGGCACGCCAGTGATGGGCTATTCGGGCGCGTCCTGGATGATCCAGGAGATCTGCAACGCGCTGTTCGACATGCTGTTCGAAATCCTGCCCAAAGCCAGCGAACTCGACGCGATCGAGGCGACCGCCGCGCGCCGCAGCGGCGAACTGCCCTGGGCGGCCGCCGCGCAGGACGCGCTCGACCGGCGGATTTCCAATGAGCCGGTCCTTGTCAGGATCTCGGCCGCCAAGCGCCTGCGCGATGCGGCGGAACGCGAGGCGCGCCTCGAAAACGCGGCCGAGGTCGCCCTCCGTCACGTCGATGGGGCGGCCAAGCTGGCGGGAGCCTATGCATGATAACGACAGTCGAGATCCGTCCAGAGACGGCCAGGAGGTGACAGCATGCTTTCCCCGACCCAGTCCAAGACATTCGAACATGTCCTGCGAGAAAGACGCTCCGAGCGCGCGCAGATGCGGCAACTCTTCCTGATTTCCTACCCGTTCTGTCTGGCCGCGGCGATCGCCAAACGGCTCGCAGCCCAGTTCGACGAAGGCGCGGCGCGCGCCGACCAATCCGTTTTCGCCGAAGCCCGCTCCGCGGCCTATGCGGCTGTCGGTTATGCGTTCCACGCATGACCTTCCTGGTTTGCCGGTGTTCTCGACACCGACAAAAGCCCGGTTCGGCCCGAAAAGGCTTGACCGGAACCCCGCCGCGGGGGCGCCGCGGTGTTCGAGACTAGGAGGTGAATTTGATGGCTGACACATCAAACGTCTCACTTTCGGGTCTTACCGAAAGCGAAGCGCGCGAGGTCCATGGATTCTTCATCCAAGGCTTTTTGATATTCACGGCGATTGCGATCGTCGCGCATATCCTGGTCTGGATGTGGCGTCCCTGGATCCCGGGACCCGAAGGTTATGTCTCCCTGGAGAACATCAACCACGCGGCCCAGGCGCTTCTTCCGATGCTGGCGTAAGGGGACCGCGACATGTGGAGAATCTGGCTGATGTTCGATCCGCGCAAGGCGCTGGTCGCACTCTCTGTCTTCCTGTTCACGCTCGCCATCCTGATCCATTTCATCCTGTTGAGCACGGACCGGTTCAATTGGCTCGAGGGTAAACCCCTCAAGACCAGCGCGATCGAAACGTCCGTCTCCTGGGGCGAAGGGCAGCGGTTCGTCAGTTGAAGCCAAGACGGCAGCGGGCGTGGCCGGTTCCTCCGGTCTCGCCCGCCGCCAATTCCCAACGAACCGACATCGCCAATGAGCTGACCGCTCTGGAGGATACGTAAATGGCGCTGCTGAGTTTTGAACGCAAATATCGCGTGCGAGGCGGAACGCTGATCGGCGGCGACCTCTTCGATTTCTGGGTCGGCCCCTTCTATGTCGGCTTTTTCGGCGTCACCACCGCCTTTTTCGCGACGCTCGGCACGGCGCTGATCATCTATGGCGCGGCCATCGGTCCGACCTGGAACATCTGGCAAATTTCGATCGCCCCGCCCGACCTTTCCTATGGCCTGGCGCTCGCGCCGCTCAAGCAGGGTGGGCTCTGGCAGATCATCACCGTCTGCGCTCTCGGGGCCTTCGTCTCTTGGGCACTTCGCGAAGTCGAGATCTGCCGCAAGCTCGGCATCGGCTATCACGTTCCCTTCGCCTTTTCCGTCGCCATCTTCGCCTATGCGACGCTGGTGGTGTTCAGGCCGCTGCTGCTCGGCGCCTGGGGCGCCGGCTTTCCCTATGGCATTTTCAGCCATCTCGACTGGGTGTCGAATGTCGGCTACCAGTATCTGCACTTCCACTACAATCCCGCCCATATGATCGCCGTGTCCTTCTTCTTCACGACGACGATGGCGCTGGCGCTGCATGGCGGGCTCATCCTGTCGGCGGCCAATCCGGGCGCGTCGCTGGACGAGCCCGGTCAGCAGGCCGAGGTGAAGACCCCGGAATATGAAGACACCTTCTTTCGCGACATCATCGGCTATTCGATCGGCACGCTCGGCATCCACCGGCTGGGCCTGATCCTGGCGCTGAACGCCGGCTTCTGGAGCGCCGTCTGCATCGTGATCAGCGGACCCTTCTGGAACAAGGGCTGGCCGCAGTGGTGGAGCTGGTGGCTCGATCTGCCGATCTGGCGCTGAGGGGGATCCGACAATGGCGCAATATCAAAACATCATCACGCCCATCCAAATCAGCGGACCTGCGGAAGAGGGAATGCCCCTGCCCCGCGGCGACAGCCCCCGCACCGGCAAGCCCTTCTTCGTGCGACTGTTCGGCCGGATCGGCAACGCTCAAATCGGGCCGATCTATCTCGGCTATCTCGGAACTTTGTCGCTGGTCTTCGGCCTCATCGCCTTCGAGATCATCGGGCTCAATATGTTCGCATCGGTGGGCTGGGATCCGATCCAGTTCGTCCGCCAGCTTTTCTGGCTCGGGCTCGAACCGCCGCCGGCGAAATATGGGTTGAAGATCCTTCCGCCGCTCGCCGAGGGCGGATGGTGGCTGATCGCCGGCTTCTTCCTGACTCTGTCGGTGCTGCTGTGGTGGGTTCGCGTCTACCGCCGCGCCCGGCAGCTCGAACTGGGCACGCATGTCGCCTGGGCCTTCGCCTCGGCCATCTGGCTGTTCCTGGTGCTGGGCTTAATCCGCCCGTTGCTGATGGGCAACTTCGCCGAAGCCGTGCCGTTCGGAATCTTCCCGCATCTCGATTGGACCGCAGCGCTGTCGATTCGTTACGGAAACCTCTACTACAACCCGTTCCACTGCCTCTCGATCGTGTTCCTTTATGGCTCGGTGCTGCTGTTCGCCATGCATGGCGCGACCATCCTCGCCGTGGGCAAATATGGCGGCGAGCGCGAACTCGAGCAGATTACCGACCGCGGCACCGCGTCGGAACGCGCGGCTTTGTTCTGGCGCTGGACGATGGGTTTCAACGCGACGATGGAATCTGTGCACCGTTGGGCCTGGTGGTTCGCCATCCTGACCCCGCTGACCGGAGGCATCGGCATCCTTTTGACCGGCACCGTCGTCGACAACTGGTATCTCTGGGGCGTCAAGCATGGCCTTGTGTCTCCGCTGCCGGTCATGTGGCCCGGCGTCATCGATCCGGCGAAATGAGGGAGAAGGACAATGAGACTCTGGATTCCATTCGCGATCTCCGCCGGGACGCTGCTCACCATCGCCAGTTTCGTCGGCGCGGGCTGGGATGCGCCGCCGGTCGCCGGGGAGCAGATCGGCTATCGCGGAACTGGCATGGCTCACTACCGCGATATCGAGACCGAAGAAGCCCTCAGAGCGGCGAATGTCGCGCCGCCGGCGCCCTATGAAGCCGATCCGAGCGGCGACAGGGCCGGCGCGATCTATGAGAATGTTCAGGTGCTGAAGGATCTCTCGGACGATCAATTCAACCAGTTCATGGCTTCGATCACCGAATGGGTGGCGCCGGAGGCGGGCTGCAATTACTGCCACAATCCGGAGAACATGGCATCAGATGAAGTCTACCAGAAGGTCGTCGCCCGCCGCATGATCCAGATGACGCAGGCGATCAATGTCGACTGGAAACCCCATGTCGCCGAAACCGGCGTCACCTGCTACACCTGCCATCGCGGCAATGGCGTGCCGAAACAGGTTTGGTCGACGCGCCTCGAACCGAAGCCGGCGGGCAACATGACCCAGAACCGCCAGGGCCAGAATGTGGTGGCGCTTTATGCCGGCAAGACGTCGCTGCCGCAGAACGCGCTGATGGACTATCTCGTCCACGACAAGCGGATCCGCGTCCATTCGACCTCCGCCCTGCCGACCGGGACCAACAAGGCCGGCACCAAGGAGACGGAAAACACCTGGGCGCTGATGATGCATATGTCGGAATCGCTCGGCGTCAACTGCGTCACGTGCCACAATTCCCGCGCCTTCAACGATTGGGACCAGAGCCCGCCGCAGCGCGTGACGGCCTGGCACGGCATCCGCATGGTGCGCGATTTGAACAACAATTATATCGAAGGCCTGACGCCGGTCTTCCCGGCCAATCGCAAGGGTCCCGAAGGCGATGTGCTGAAGATCGGCTGCGCGACTTGCCACAACGGCGTGCAGAAGCCGCTCTACGGCGTGTCGATGCTCAAGGACTATCTCGACGCGCTCGCCAAAAAGGGACCGACCACGGTTCCGGATTATTCGGCCTACCAGCCTGGCAAGAGCTGAGGCGAGCCGCAAATCTGCCGGGCGCCGCATATCATAGCGGCGCTTTCAACAGCACAGTTGGATCATCGACGATCTTGGCAGATTGTCTTGAAGGGGCCCGAAAGGCTCCTTTTTCTTTGCGCAAAACGGTCTGTTCGGCAGCGTGCGCACGGAAGGCGACGCGTTGCGTTGTCCATCTGGAATGGGAATGTCGGGGTTCAGGACGCTCTGGCGGCCGGCGCGAAGACGAGGCCGGGGAACCGGTGGAGATAGATACGGAACCAGGGCGTGAAGGCTTCGGGTCGGGCTTCCGCCTCGGCGAGCAGATCCGCATGCGAAATCCAGCGAGTCTCTTCGACTTCGTGCGGATCCAGAGCCAGATCGATGGCATGGCGATCGACGGCGGCGCTGAACAGCGTCACCCGCTCGTGCTCACGCAATCCGTTGCCGACCTCGGCTGCGTAATCGACCGTCTGATGGCGCGTGAGCGGAACGGAGAAGCCGAGCTCCTCACCGAGGCGGCGCGCGGCGCACGCCTCCAAGGTTTCGCGCCAATGCGGATGGGTGCAACAGGTGTTGGCCCAGAGCCCGCCGCAATGATATTTCCCGATCGCCCGCTTTTGAATCAAGAGGAGGTCGCCGTCGAACACGAACACGGAGACCGCCAGATGCAACTGGCCCAGGACATGGGCTTTCATCTTCTCGATCGGATACAGAGATCCATTGTCGGCGATGGCCGGAATGAAGATCGAGTTGCGGTTGAACCCCATCGGGCCTTTCCTTTCCTGCGGCGCGCCGTGGGCTGCAACGGGTCAGGCGACCCGGCGCGCCAGCGCGCATTGCGCCCAGAGCGACGACAAGGCGTCCGCCATATGACGAATATCGTCGTCCGAATGCAACGGGGTCGGCGTGATACGAAGCCGCTCCGTTCCCACCGCGACCGTGGGATAGTTGATCGGCTGCACATAGACGCCGAACGTATCGAGCAGGATATCGGAGATCCATTTACATTTGGCGGCGTTGCCGACCATGACCGGCACGATATGGCTGGGATTGGCCATGTGCGGAATGCCTCTCGCATCGAGGGCGGCGCGGACCTTGGCGACCGCGCGCTGGTGGCCCCTGCGTTCGGCCTGGCTTTCCTTGAGGTGGCGGATGGACGCCGTGGCGCCGGCGGCGAGCGCCGGCGGCAACGCGGTGGTGAAGATGAAGCCGGAGGAGAAGGAGCGGACGAAATCCACCAGCGTGTTCGAGCCGGTGATATAGCCGCCCATCACGCCGAATGCTTTTCCGAGCGTGCCCTCGATCACCGTCAAACGATGCATCAGCCCCTCGCGCTCGGCGACGCCGCCGCCGCGCGGACCGTACATGCCGACCGCATGAACCTCGTCGAGATAGGTCATAGCCCCGAATTCGTCGGCCACGTCGCAGATTTCGCGGATGGGCGAGATGTCGCCGTCCATCGAATAGACGGATTCGAAGGCGACGAGCTTCGGCAGCGCAGGATCGTCGGCCGCCATCAGCTCGCGAAGATGGCGATAATCGTTATGCCGGAAGATCCGTCGCGGACAGCCGGAATGCCGGATGCCTTCGATCATCGAGGCATGGTTCAGCGCATCGGAATAGACGATGATGCCGGGGATCTTCGACAGCAGCGTGCCCAGCGCCGCCCAATTCGACACATAGCCCGAGGTGAAGATCAGCGCAGCTTCCTTGTCATGCAGGTCGGCCAGTTCGCGCTCGAGCTGGACGTGGTAGTGATTGGTGCCGGAAATGTTGCGCGTTCCGCCCGCGCCCGCGCCGCATTTGCGGATGATCTCGGTCATGCGTTCGGTGACGACGGGACTCTGGCCCATGCAGAGATAATCATTGGAGCACCAGACGGTCACCTCCCCCGTTTCGCCATCGCCGTGATGGATGGTGGCTCTGGGAAAGGCGCTGCATTGGCGTTCCAGTTCCGCAAAGACCCGATAATTGCCGGCGGTCCTGAGCTCACCGAGAGCCTCTTCCATGTGCTTGTGAACATCCATCATCTTTTTCTCTCCCGTCTCTTGTCTCAACTCTAATGTCGTCGTCGCCGCCGGCTGCTCCCTGAGGAACAGGCGGCGTCTATCGTTTGGCGGAACTTCCGCCCGGCCTGCCCTGCCGCCCCGTTCCAGGCACCGCCCAGCGCCAGAGCGCGAAGTCCGACACAGGCACCACCAGGATGATGTGTTCGAGGATCGCGAGCGCCGTGAAGGTCGCGAGCAGGATGTGGCCGACCACCGAATGATCCTGCGTTGCGCGGCTCGCGCCGACCACAAGGATGGCGAAAAGGCTCGTCGCCGTCGCCATCATCAGCGGAAACAGCGGCGTCAGTCGGTCGGTGTTGAAATAGCTCTTCAAATGCCGGATCCGCTTCGGCATCAGTTCACTGACCGCATGCGGCGCTCCGAAGAAGATCAGGAGTTTGGCGGAAATCCGCATGCCCCAGAGCAGGCCGAAGGCTGCGAGACCGAAGAGATTGTCGCTTCCCGACAGCGCGAACCAGAGACCCAAACCCGTCAGCAAGATCGCGATCTCGTGGTCGCAGATCGCCTCCCAAGCGGCGCGGAACCGCGCGAAGCCGGCGAGACCGGGCGGGCAATCGCCGGCCCGGCGGCCGATCAGCGCGCCGGTCAGAAACGCCGCCTCATGCCAGGCCCAGACCAGAAGCGCCCCGAAGAAGCCGGAATAGGAGCCGAGCGGCGTGCGCTCCTGCGCGCCGAACAGCATCATGCCGAAGCCGATCGCGCCGATCACCGTCATCAGCAGCATCACTTGCATGGGGCGCCAGCCGCCCCGCCCGGTGCGATGAACCATGGCCAGCACGAGCCCCGTCGACAGCCACCAGACGCCGATGGCGATCAGAACGACAGTGACGGGGTGTGTGAGCGCCATCACGGCCTACCAGACCGGCTGCAGGCGCGACGTGGCCGGGATCGTGTTCGATATGGTGGGGATCGCATACATCCGCACGAAGTTGACAGTCGCGGCTGCCGACCACCAGGCCTTCTTCAGCTGTCCTGTCAGACCGCCTTCGGCCCGCGCCGCCATCACCCGGCAATTGATGCGCTCCATCCGCCGGAAGCCTTCTCGCAGCGCCGGATTGTCGAGATCGAGCACCAGCGGGAAGCATTGCCGCGAGATTTCCGAGGTCAGCCTGAAGACGCGCATGTCGTAATCGTCGATGTCGATGCCCATGGCGTCGTGAAAAGCCGGCCGCATGTGATCGCGAACATACATCGTCGCGAAGACGGCCAGAAGGAAGAACTTGATCCAGAGCTTGTTGACGCCAGACATCAGCCGCTTGTCGGAGCGGATGATCAGCGAAAACGCCTCGCCATGCGAGAACTCGTCATTGCACCACTGCCGGAACCATTTGAAAATCGGATGGAAGCGCCTATCCGGATGCTGCTCGAAATGGCGGAAGATGGTGATGTAGCGCGCATAGCCGATCTTCTCGGACAGATAGGTCGCATAATAGATGAATTTGGGCTTGAAGAAGGTGTATTTCTTGGCCTTGGCGAGGAAGCCCATATTCACGCCGATGCCGAAATCCTTGAGCGCGTCGTTGATGAAGCCGGCATGGCGGGATTCGTCGCGGCTCATATAGCCGAACAATTCGCAGATCTCCTGGTTCTTGCCGCGCCGCTTCATCTCTTTGTAGAGCACGCAGCCGGAGAATTCCGATGTCAGCGAGGAGACGAGAAAGTCGATCAGCTCCTCGCGCAGGTCGGCGGGAAGCGCGTCGATATCGATGTCGTTCCATTCTTCGTTGCGGCGGAAATGACCGCGATTGGGGTCGCTGCGCATCTGGGCGATCAACTGGTCCCATTCGCCTCGCACCGGCTCGACATCGATCTTGTCCATCTCGTCGAAATCCGTGGTGTAGAAGCGCGGCGTCAGCATGGTCGAAACCAGCGCGCTGCGCGTGGTGTCGTTGACCGTGGACAGTCGCTCCTCGATCGTCGGCTCATGATCCTGAAGGTCGGCTTTAGAAACATGGTTGTTCATGACAGCGCCCTCTCCGTGAAGCTGAATTCGCACAGTTCCATCATTTCGAGATCGCCGGTGGCGCGGGTCCAGACCCGTTCCAGCGCGCCGGCGCGGGTGATCGTCGCTTTGCGGCGGAAGCTGTGGCATTCGCCATAGGGGATCTGCACCGGCGCGCCATGCACGAGCACCTCGTCGCCGGGATGGACGATCACGCCGTTGTCGAAGCGCAGATGCGCGCCCAGCGCCTCGAAAGTGTTGTTGAGTTCGACGGTGCAATCGACGAGCTCTCGCCGACGCATCAAGGCAAAGACGGGGTTCATGGACGTGTTCCTCCCTGAGAGTCCAGAAGGGCCGCGAATGCGGCCGCATTGTCGCGACCGAAGGCTTCGAGATAGATGCGTTCGCCGGTGGCGGTGTCGGACAGGCTCACGCGGCCGGTGTCCCACTTGATGATCCTGTAGGCCGCGCCGTTCGGAACGGCCGCCACCTGCCGCATGCGTTCGAAGGCGCGGAGAGAGCCGCGAACGAAGCCGCCAGTGTCTTTCGGATAGGTCGCGATCGCCTTGCCGCTGGCCGCGTCGTTGACGACGACGGCGTCTCCGGGCGCGCGGGAGATGATTATGTCGCGCATGGCGACGGGGCGACCGGCCTCCTGGCGCACAAGCCCAAGACCGGTTGCCTGACCGAAAAGCACGGCAGACGCCGCGAAGACGACGAGACCGATCGACGCCGCCAAGATCGCCGGCGGAAGCCGGTTGGTCTTGCGGCCCTGTCGGGCGTCCCAATATCCAAGTCGGAGCGACGATCGCATGGCTCCCTCCTATTCCGCCGCCGCGACGTGGACGGGCGCAGATACGGCCTCGTCGATCACGGTCAGGCGCGGATGCGCGGAATGAACGCTGCAATACCGGCCATAGGCGAGCGCAAGCACTTGGGCGACGGCTTCCGCATCGGGCAGGCAGATGAGGCTCGGCTCGGGTGTACTGAAGCGCCAGCCCCGGACATGCGGCCACTGGACAAGCCAGGACAGGCGATAACCGGGAACCAGCGCAATCGCGATCGTGCCCGCCTTGCCGCCCAGCCTGCCGAGCGAGACGCTATGAAATTGCTTGAACGGCATGTTCAGCGTCATCGACAGCGCCACGCCGAAGCGCATCACCACGCGTTCGCTGGTGATGGTGTAGAGCGTAGTCTTCTCGACGCCCCAGGCGAAGAGCTCGATCAGGCCGAGCAGCAACGCCGCGAGCGCGGTCAAAATGGCGATCGAGAAAACGATGCCGCCAAGTGGTTGGCCGTCCGACAGTCCCGAGACGCCCGCCCAGAGCGCAAGAACGAGGAAATAGCCGCCGATCCAGACGCTCTTCAGACAATGACGCGCCACGAGCCTGGCCGACGGGCGGCCTTGCCAGAGGATCTGTTCACCCTTCGGCAGCTCGCTCGGCAAACCCGGGACGGGCTCGATCTCGTGCTCTCGCGTGACGAACTGTTTCACAGCAGCGACTCCTGTCGTTCGCGCAGCGCATAGAGGAGGCCGCCGCCGTAATAGGCAGCGATCTTGTCCTCTTCCCTGAGCGTGATCGTGTCCATATTCGCCGTCGCCGGGACTTCGGCGAACTGGGCCGAGGTGATGGCGTGGACATAGAGCTGGCGGGCGCGCAGATTGCTCTGCACCACGACGAAATTATTCGGCAAGAGCACGTTGCGCACAGCCTCGCCTAAGCCGATCTCCACTTCGTAATAGCGGATCAGCTGTTCGGAGCGATCGACCCAGACGTCGACGACCGTTCCGGCCTGTTTCCGGTCACAGCCGATGACCGGCAGACCGCGCGGGTCCGTCTCGCCCTCGGCGATCGCGAAGCCCTCGGCCAGACGCAGCGGCACGATCCGGGCGTCGCCATGCGCCGTCACATCGGGCCTTTCGGCGCGTTCGGCCCAGGAGCCAGGACCGATGCCGGCGAGCATCGGATTTCCCACCGGTTCGATCGGATAGCCCGGCGCCTTGGCGAAACGCCGGGCGGCGAGCGGACGGGTGTCGCGGACGAAATCCGGAACCTGCTTGGAGCCCTGTCCATGCGGCAGGACGAAAGTCTTCTTCGGCGGCACGAACAGGAAGGGATGCCTGTTGTAGCGTCCCGAGACATCCGCTTCGAGCGGATAGCCTTCGCGACGATCCTCCTGCCTGAGATACCAGACGAGGCCGGCGAAGAAGACCCAGAAGGCGTAGAGCACCACCTGGGCCACATCGAGATTGCCGCCGAGAGATCCGATCATCATTGTCCCTCCAAGAGATGGCGCGCGCCGGCTTTCAGCCGGGCAGTTCCGCCAGGCCAAAACGCATGTCACTGTCGTGATCCGCCCGCTGGTAACGCCGCCCCGTCAGGGGACCGATCACCGCCAGGCAGACGAAGAGAAGCAGAATTTCAACGCCGTACACGACGAGATAGCCGGACGCGCTCGTCGCCATGGCCTCGCCCAAAACGCCGTTGAGCGCCAGCATGTTGACCATGTTCTTGATTACGCCTGCGGCGAGCAGGCTGCAGCCGATCGCGGTGGCCTGGACCGCGCCCCAGGCGCCGACCACGATGCCGCTCTCCGAACGATCCGAGATCGCCATCGCCGCCAACAAGGTGCCGACGGCGAAGAGGCCGCCGCCCAGACCCACGCAGCCCGCCCCGGCATAGAAGAGCCCCTGCAATTCGAGCGGCTCGGCGAGAATGATGGCCGAAAAGGCGACGATGCCGATCAGCAGACCGCGTGCGGCGATGCGATACATCGGCGCGCCCCGCTGGAGGCTATGCGCCGCCCAGGCGAAACCCGCCATGGCGCCCAGTGCCCAGAGCCCCGTCAACAGGGTCGTGCGCCCCACCGACATGCCGAGTATTTCGCCGCCATAGGGTTCGAGCAGGATATCCTGCATCGAAAACGCGGCCGAGCCGATCGCGACGGCGAGGAGCAGCCGCACCGTGCCAGGATCGCTGCGATAGGCGTCGAGAGCCTCGAAGAAACCGGTGAGGTCGCGATCCGGGGCCGTCGCCCGCGGGTTGCGCGCCTCCTGCTTCCAGATGGCGATCACATTGATGACGATGGTGAACAGCGCCGTGCCCTGAATGACCTGGATCAGTTGTTTGGGCGAAAAATCGACGAGCGCGATGCTGTAGAAGGCCGAGGCGCCGATCATGCCGACGAGCAGCATGACATAGAGGAGCGCCACGACCCGCGGGCGCTTTTCAGCCAGCACGAGATCGCTGGCGAGCGCCAGGCCCGCAGTCTGCGACATATGCATGCCGAAACCGGTGAGGATGAAGGCGATGCAGGCGCCGACCACCCCCGCCCATTCCGGCCCCACCGTCTGCGATTGAAGCAGCAGCAGCGCAAAAGGCATGATGGCTAACCCGCCGAATTGCAGCAGGCTGCCGAGCCAGACATAGGGCACGCGCCGCCAGCCGAGCACGGATTTATAGGTGTCGGACCTGTAACCGAAGATGAGTCGAAGCGGCGCGGCGAGAACCGGAATGGCGATCACAGCCGAGACCAGTTCGACGGGCACATCGAGCTCGACGATCAGCACCCGGTTCAGCGTGCCGTTCAGAAGCACCATCACGCAGCCGGCCGACACCTGAAACAGCGCCAATCGCAACAGCCTCGACAGCGGCATGTCTTCCGTCGCCGCATCTGCAAAGGGCATGAAGCGCACGCCCAGCCGCTGCCAGAGACCGATGAGCCTGCGATTTGCGGCGCCGACGCTCATGACCGTGACACCTCCATGGCCTGAGAGGTGTAAAACCCGATCGCGATCCTCTGGCTGCGGCCCATCGACCACGCGGCCATGTCGGGCTTGGCGACGAGGTCGCCGACGAGGCCCTTGGCGTCGACCGGATAGATCGACGGCGAGCGGTTGCCGCGCGGGAAGACGCGCCCCGCCGCCAGCATGGTGCGCAGCAGGCGCGAGCCGGGGGCCAGCGTGAAGATCAGCTTGCGCGAGGTGCGGGCGGCCATCTGCTCGAGGAGACGGCTCGCCTGCGCCGGGCGGTAATGAATCAGGACGTCCATGGCGACGATGGCGTCGAAGCGGCCATGGCGGGGGTCGAGCATGTCGCCGCTCTCAAAACGCACCGAGCCATGGCGCGGGCCGCCGGCGGCATGGCGATCGAAGGCGCGCTGGCGGGCGAACGCCACCATCTGCGCCGACAGGTCGATGCCCAGCACATCGGCGCCGCGCTCCATCAGCTCCATCGCCAAGACCCCTGAACCGCAGCCCGCGTCGAGAATGCGCCAGCCGGTCAAATCCTGCGGCAGCCAGTCGACCAGCGTCCGTCGCATCGCATCGCGGCCCTTGCGCACGGTGGCGCGAATGCCGCTCACCGGCTGGTCGCCCGTGAGCCTCTTCCAGGCGTCGAAGGCCGTCCGATCGAAATAGTGCTCGATCTCTCCGGTCCTGCGCGTGTAGTCGGCCTGCGTCATCGTCTGTCCTCCCGCCCGCGTCTCATTCAAAACCGAGGAATTCGAAGATCTGCCGATCCTTCATCGGCTCGGCTTCGAGCGCCGGCGTGCCGGCCCAGAGCCGTTCGGCAAGCTGGATATATTCAGCCTGGATTCCCTTGATCTCGGGGGCGTCTCCCATCTCAAACAGCGTGCTCTTCTTGAGGCGGCTCAGCCGGACATGATCGGAATCCGGCACATGGGCGAGGCGCTTGAGCCCGATCGCGGCGTTATAGCGGTCGATCTGATCGGTCTCGCGAGAGCGATTGGCGATGACGCCGCCGAGACGGACCTCGTAATTGCGCGACTTGGCCTTGATGGCGGCGACGATGCGGTTCATCGCGAAGATGGAGTCGAAATCGTTGGCGGCCACCACCACGGCGCGTTCGGCATGCTGAAGCGGCGCCGCGAAGCCGCCGCAGACCACATCGCCCAGCACGTCGAAGATCACCACGTCGGTGTCGTCGAGCAGGTGATGTTCCTTGAGAAGCTTGACGGTCTGGCCGACGACATAACCGCCGCAGCCGGTGCCGGCCGGCGGACCGCCCGCCTCGATGCATTGCACGCCGTTATAGCCTTCGACCATATAGTCTTCGGGCCGGAGTTCCTCGCTGTGGAAGTCGACCTTTTCCAGGACATCGATCACCGTCGGGATCAGGCTCTTGGTGAGCGTGAAGGTGGAATCGTGCTTGGGGTCGCAGCCGATCTGCAGCACCCGCTTGCCGATCTTGGAAAAGGCGACCGAGAGGTTTGACGAGGTGGTGGATTTGCCGATCCCGCCCTTGCCATAGACGGCGAAGACCTTGGCTCCTTCGATTTCCATTGTCGGGTCGAGATGGACCTGGACGCTGCCCTCGCCATCGGCGCGCTCCCGCAGCTTGCGGGCGACGCGCGCGTCATGTTCGGCTGTCTTGGCATGGGTGTAGATGTTCATTGGGCAGCCTCCCTGACCACGCCTTCGAGACGGTCTTCCAGTTCTTCGCCCGCCAGCCTGAGAGCGGCGAGCGTTTCGGCGTCGGGTTGCCAGTAATTCCGCTCATGCGCTTCCATCAGACGCGACGCGACGCGGGCGGTGGAGGCCGGGTTGAGGGCCGACAGCCGACGGCGCATCGCCGGATCCAGCATGAACGTCTCGGTCATCTGCTGGTAGACCCAGGGGTCGACGCCGCCGGTGGTCGCCGACCAGCCGAGCGTGTTGGCGACCTGGGTCTCGATATGGCGCACGCCTTCATAGCCATGCTTGAGCATGCCTTCGAACCATTTGGGATTCAGCGTCCGGGTGCGGGTTTCGAGCGCCACCTGTTCACCGAGCGTCCGCACCTTGCCCTCGCCCTGGGTCTGGTCGGAGATGAACACCGGAAGAGCCCCGCCGCCCTTGGCGCGGTTGACGGCCTTGGTGAGCCCGCCCAGCGTGTCGAAATAGTTCTCGATTGTGGTGACGCCGACCTCGACGGATTCGAGATTCTGATAGGCCATGTCGACCTCGCCCAGCATGGCGTCGAGAACCTCCGTCTGCCGGCTGGTCTTGCCCTTGCGATTGATGGCGAAGCTCTTGCGGCTGGTATAAGTGTCGGCGATCTCCTCGTCGTCGGACCAGGCGGACGACGCGATCAGCATGTTGACATTGGCCCCGTAGGCGCCGTCCGCATTGGAGAAGACGCGATAGGCGGCCTGCTCGATATCGCAGCCATGGCTCTCGCAATAGGCGAGCGCATGCTTGCGGATGAAATTCATTTCGACCGGTTCATCGGCGGCGGCGGCGAGATAGCTCGCTTCGGCCAGCATGCTCGCCTGGATCGGCAGGAGATCACGGAAGATGCCGGAGAGCGTCACCACCGCATCGATGCGTGGGCGCTTCAGCTCTTCGAGCGGGATCAGGATCGCCCCGCAGACGCGATTGTAGAAATCGAGCTTCGGCGTCGCGCCCATCAGCGCCATGGCCTGGGCGAGCGGCGCGCCGCCGGTCTTGAGATTGTCGGTGCCCCACAGCACCATCGCCACGGTTTCCGGCAGGCGGCCGTCGATCTTCATGTAGCGGTCGAGCACGCGCGCGGCCTGGCGCGCGCCGTCCTGCACGGCAAAGGCGCTCGGAATGCCGAAGGGATCGAAGCCGTGAATGTTGCGCCCGGTCGGCAGAAGCTCCGGCGTGCGCAGGAGATCACCGGAAGGCGACGGCATGACGAAACGCCCATCGAGCGCCCGGACGAGCCCATCGAGTTCGCGGTTTTCCGCAAGTCCGGCATTCAGCGCCGAAAGCCGGACGACCGCTTGCTTCCGGCCTTCATCCGCCTGTCGCATCATAGCGGCGATGCGCGCCTCGTCGGCATCTATGATCGCTGACAACAGGTCGGCGTCATCCTTGATCCCGGCTGCATCCTCCATGCCCGCCGCGACATGCGCGAGCATATCGAGCCGCTCGGCTCTGTCCATCGGACGGCCCGCGACATGAAGACCATGCGGAATCAGCGCATATTCGAGCTCATTGACCGCGCGCAGGATCTCCTGGACGAAGGGCGCGTCGCTGCTTTGGGCGTTATCGCCGGCGAGGTCCAACTGCTCGGCCTGGACGCGGATGAGCGCAATCAGTTTCTCGCGCTCGGCCAGCGCTTCGGGCGCCGTGGCGCGGTAGCGGTCGAGGCTCGATTTCAGCTCGCTCAGCCCCTTGTAGAGCCCGGCTTGCGTGACCGGCGGCGTCAGGTAGGAAATGAGCGTGGCGGCCGAGCGGCGCTTGGCGATCGAGCCTTCGGAGGGATTGTTGGCGGCATAGAGATAGAAGTTCGGCAGCGCGCCGAGAATGCGGTCGGGCCAGCAAGTCGAGGATAATCCGCTCTGCTTGCCGGGCATGAATTCGAGCGCGCCATGGGTGCCGAAATGCAGCACCGCATCGGCGCGGAAGACTTCGCGAAGATAGGTGTAATAGGCCGCAAAAGCATGATTGGGGGCAAAGCCGGCTTCGAACAGCAGCCGCATCGGATCGCCTTCATAGCCGAAGGACGGTTGCAGACCGACCAGCAGCTTGCCGAACTGCCGGCCGAGCAGGAAAATGCCGCAGCCATTGCTGAGAATGCGGCCAGGCGCCGTCCCCCATTGCGCCTCGATTTCGTCGAGATGGCGCTGGCGCCGGACATGATCGTCGGTGGGGATGATCGCATGCACATTCGCTTCGACGCCGTAAAGCGCCGCATTGCCTTCGAGGATCATGCCGCGCAGGGCGTCGACGCTTTCGGGCGTCTCGACATCATAGCCTTCAGCCTGGAGTCGCCGCATCGTCTCGTAGAGGCTTTCGAACACCGACAGGAAAGCAGCCGTTCCGATGCTGCCGCTGTTGGGCGGATAGTTGAACAGCGTCACCGCGATGCGGCGCTCGCGCCGAGCGCTGCGGCGGAGATTGGCCATCGCCGCCAGCCGATCAGCCAGCAAGCCGACGCGTTCGTCATCCGGCTGCATGCAGGCGCGGCCCTCGGGGCATTGACCGAGTTCGCGGGCGCAGATGCAGGGTTTCGATTTGCCGCCGCAATCGGATCGACCGCCGATGACCATCGAGCCGACGGCGCCGTCGAGTTCGGGAATAGCGACCATCAACGTCGTTTCGATCGGCGTCAGTCCCTGCGTGGACGCCTGCCAGCCCTCTTTCGACTGGAATTCGGTCACGAAGGCGGAGAGGTAGGGGACATCGAGCTTTTCGAGCGTCTCCGCTGCGGCCTTGGCGTCGCTATAAGCGGGGCCGCCGACCAGCGAGAAGCCGGTGAGCGAGCAGAGCGCATCGACCTTGAGGCCGCCTTCGGACGGGTCCATGTAGCGGCTGATCGCGGCGCGCATGTCGAGCCCGCTCGAGAAGACCGGCAGGACGCGATATCCCCGCGCTTCCAGCGCGCCTATCACCCGATCGTAATGACCGGTGTCGCCGGACAAAATATAGGTCCGGAGCAACAGCAGTCCGATGGTCCCCTTCGACGCATCGAGCGGCGGCAGGGCCCTTAGCTGCTCGGTGACCCGCGGCGTGAGGCGCGGATGATAGAGCCCGATCTCGGGATAGTCGACGGGATCTCCGACCGAAATCCGGCCCTGCAGCCCCTTGCGGTCGCCGCGCGCATATTTGCCCACAAGCAGCCGCACCATATTGGCGATGTTCTCGTCCGAGGCGGCGATGCGGTATTGCAGCGTCAGGAAATAATTGCGCACATCCTGCGCAGTGCCGGGGATGAAGCGCAGAAGCTGCGGCAGCCGCCGGAGCATGGCGAGTTGGCGCTCGCCGGCGGTCTTGCCGCTGTCGCGGCCGTTGCGCGAGCTCGAGCCGCGCAACTTCTTCAACAGCGCCAACGGCCCCTTCTGCTCGTCGCTCATGCGGAAGCGACCCATGGTGGTGTATTTCATGATCGTGCCGGCCGACATGCAGCAGACCATGGCGTCGCAATCGCGATGGCGGACTTCCAACACGTCGGCGATGGCGCGCACATGTTCTTCGACGAAGATCATCGAGACGATGATGATGTCGCCTCCGAGGATCGCGGCCCGGCAGTCGGCCAGGCTCGTTAGATCCTCCGCCCAGTCGGTGGCGGCGTGAACCGTCAGCGTCAGGCCCGGCAAATCGCGGGCCAACGCGCGGCGGGCGTCGTCGACGGCGGCGGCGATGTGATTGTCCAAAGTGACCAGCACCACCCTGACCGGGGTGCTGTCAGCGGGCGAAATGGGCTTTCGCATCATACAGCGTCTCCACGGTGATCGGGTGAATGCCTTTGCTGGCGGCAAAGAGTTCGGTGTTGCGCCGGGCCTTGCCGCGCACGAAAAAGGGTACTTTTTTCAATTCGCGCTCGGCGTCGACCGTCCAGATCCGCGCCGCCTCGGCAGGCGCAGGCGCATCGACCTGTTCGGCGGTGGCATGCGGATGTAGATGCGAGGCGGCGGCCTCGTCGTTGAACTCGAAATCGTCGCGGAACATCTGCAGGAGATGCTCCTCCAGTCCCATCATGAGCGGATGCACCCAGCTGTCGAAGATGACATTGGCGCCTTCGAAACCCATCTGCGGCGAATAGCGTGCGGGAAAATCCTGAACATGCACCGGCGCCGAGATCACCGCGCAGGGGACCCTCAGCCGCTTGGCGATATGGCGCTCCATCTGCGTGCCCAGCACGAGCTCGGGGCGGGCCGCGACGATGGCGGCCTCGACATCGAGATGATCGTCGGTGATCAGCGCGTCTACGCCGTAGCGGGCGGCGGCCTCGCGAACGTCGCGGGCGAATTCGCGCATATAGGTTCCCAGCCCGCAAACGCGGAAACCGAGTTCCTCCGAAGCAATGCGCGCGGCGGCGATGGCGTGGGTGGCGTCGCCGAAGATGAAGACCCGCTTATTGGTGAGATAGGTGCTGTCGACAGATCGGGCGTACCAGGTGAGCCGGTCTTTCCCGCCCTGCCCCGATTCGCCTGTGCTCTGTAGCGCAAACCCGGCCAGAGCGCGCGCCTCAGCGAGGAAGCGCCTGGTTGCGCCGACGCCGATCGGAATCGTGGCGGTGAAAGGCATGCCATGGGTCTTCTGCAGCCAGCGCGCCGCGGTGTCGGCGATCTCCGGATAGAGCACGATGTTGAAGGCGGCTTCCGGCAGGCGGGCGAGATCGGCGGGGCTGGCGTCGAGCGGGGCGACGACGCGGACATCGAATCCCTCATCGGTGAGAAGCCGCCGGATTTCCTCGACATCGTCGCGGCAGCGGAAGCCCAGCGCAGTTGGGCCGAGAATGTTGCAGCTGTTTGGCGCGATCTCCGCCGGGCGGGCGACCGGGCCGGCGAAAGCGCGCACCAGACGGTAAAAGGTTTCGGCCGCGCCCCAGTTTTCCTTCTTCTGGTAGGACGGCAGTTCCAGCGGAATGACCGGCAGCGGCATATCCAGCGCGCGGGCGAGCCCGCCGGGATCGTCCTGCAGCAGTTCGGCGGTGCACGAAGCGCCGACCAGCAGCGCCTCGGGCTGGAAGCGGTCGACCGCGGCCTGACAGGCAGTCTTGAAAATATCGGCCGTCGAACCCGAGAGGTCGCGCGCCTGGAATGTGGTGTAGGTGACCGGCGGACGCGTCGACCGGCGCTCGATCATCGTAAAGAGAAGATCGGCATAGGTGTCTCCCTGCGGCGCATGAAGAACGTAGTGGACGCCGCGCATGGATGCGGCAATCCGCATGGCGCCGACATGGGGAGGTCCTTCATAGGTCCACAGGGAGAGTTTCATTCGGCCGCCTCCATGTTTGCCGGGCGGCCGGTCAGGATGTGATTGCGCATCAGCGGGCGCGCGAAGAGTTCTGCGAGATCGCCGGCCTGCTCATAGCCCTGGATCGGCGTGAAGGCGAATTCGATCGACCATTTGGTGATGCGGCCCTCGGCCTCGAAGGGATTGGCGAGCCCCAGCCCGCAGACGATCAGATCCGGCGCGGCGGCGTGGCAGCGATCGATCTGTCGATCGACATCCTGTCCTTCGGAGACGATGACGCCCGGCGGCAAGAGCGCGATTTCGCCGGCGACATGCTCTCGATGCAGATAAGGGCTGCCGACTTCGACGATATCCGCGTCAAGTTCCTGATGAAGATAGCGGGCGAGCGACGGTTCGAGCTGGGAGTCGGGAAAGAAGAAGATCTTCTTTCCGGCAAGCCAGCCGCGATAATGCTCGATCGCCTGCCGGGCGCGTTTGCGCGGCTGGGCCACGACGGCGTCGAACCGGGCGCGGTCGATGCCGAAGGCGGCGGCGATGGCCCAAAGCCAGGCCGTGGTTCCCTCGCTTCCCAGCGGGAAGATGGCGTCGATGCGCCGCCCGCCGCGGGCGTCGAGCGCCTGCGCCGTCGCGCCGAGATAGGGTTGAGCCAGCACGTAGCGCGTCTCGGGGCCGATGCCGAGCCCGGCAGTGGCGCTGCGGCCGGGCAGGAACACGACATCATCAATGCCCATGGCGGCCAGGAGACGCTGGAACTGATCCTCCACCACATCGGCGAGACATCCTGCGACGACCAGGCGGGCGCGGGCTTTCGGCGCAGCGGGCTTGGCCGCATCCGCGACGAGTGCGGCGAGGAAATTGTCTTCGCCTTGGGTGAATGTCGTCTCTATGCCGCTGCCGGAATAGGCGATCACCCGGCAACGCGGCGCATGGTGTCCGTTCAGACGGCCAGCGGCGCGACCGAGGTCCAGTTTGATGACTTCGGAAGGACAGGAGCCTACCAGCACGAGCATGCGGATATCGGGCCTGCGGTCGAGAAGCCGGGCGACGACCTGATCGAGTTCGTCATGCATGTCGGCCATGCCGGCGAGATCGCGCTCTTCCATGATGGCGGTGGCGAAACGGGGTTCCGAAAAGATCATCACGCCCGCCGCCGACTGCATGAGATGGGCGCAGGTGCGTGAACCGACGATGAGGAAAAACGCGTCCTGCACCTTGCGATGCAGCCAGATGATCGAGGTCAGGCCGCAAAAGACTTCGTGCTGGCCGCGCTCGCGCACCACGGGCGGACTGGCGCAGGCGGTCGACGGGAGATCGATCATGGGCGTGGTCATGATGCGCCTCCCGGGATTTCGAGCCCGGAGGCGAGACCGACCGCAGGCGCCGACCGCCGCGACGCGGCGTCGAGACGCGCAAGCCGGAGCTTCCAGACGAACTGACCAGCGTTGACCACATAGGTCGCATAGGCTGCAAGCGCGAGCAGCAGGCGACCGTGATCGCCAAACAGCCCCAGAAAAAGCGCCAGCAGATAGGCGGTGTGTAGCGCCAGCACCAGCATGGAGAAAACATCTTCCCAGAAGAAAGGCCGCGCAAAGAGGTAGCAGCCGAACACCTGCTTTTCCCAGATCGAACCGGTGATCATGATGGCGTAGAGCGTGAACGTCTTGGCGACGATCGAGACCTCCGCCGCCAACAGGCCGTTGCCGGTGATCATATAGCGCAGGATAAATGTCAGACTCGCCAGGAACACGACGAATTGGATTGGCGCGAGAATGCCCTGAACCAGGGTCCATCCACTTTCGTCGCGCTTCCGTCTTTCCTCCTCGGTGTAAAGAACGGGAGCGGACGCCGTCTGTTCGGTCCTGCCCATCGTGGTCATGTCTTCTCCCCGGATGCATCCCTAGGGCCTATTGGGATGACGACGGAGAGTAGTCCTGTAAATGTCACAGTGTCAACTTAGGTTGACGTTAATTTTCATTTACATCTGGTTGCAGTCTGGCATTCTAGGAATGCTCGCTGGCGCAGAAGACGGCTGGATCCGCGCTGCATCCCGGGGCCGCATTTGCTCGTCATCGGTGAGGGAGGCGCTCGCGCGCGGGGCTGGATGGATGAGATCTCATATCAAGGGGGACGAGGGTTCCCACCGGGGGCGCTTGCCCGACCGGAAAGCCTGAAAAGCCGGGCGACCCTTGCTCCGCATCGAGCGGACGTGTACCTCCTATCCAGCGAACGGGATGAGCTTCGCCGCATTATTGGGGGGACGGTGGCGTCGATGACCGCCGACAAGCTGGCCGCGCGCTATGAAATCGGGCTGGAGCATGACAGGCGCTACGATCTGGCGCTCGCGGATTTCTGTCGCTTGATCGTCAGTCCGCGCGTCCGGCCGTCGCGTCTGCGCGACTATCTTCGCGACGAACTGCCTCAGGAACAGCCAGATTTCGTGAGAATCCTCTTCATCGAGACCGTCGCCCGCCTTCTGGGGCAGCGCTGGGTGAGCGGCGATTGCAGCTTTGTCGATGTCAGCATCGGCGTCGCGCGGCTGCAGGAGTTGATCCGGTCCTTGTCGTTCGAATATCGGGGCATGCACGCGGCCGCATCGGCGCCTTTCGTGGTGCTGACGACGCCCTATGGCGAGCAACATACGCTGATGCTGCATCTCCTCGGCCTGCTGTTCGACGCGCTTGGCTGGACGAGCCTCATTCTCGAAGGCGAAGACGCGCGCGGCGCGCGGCTGCGCACGGCGATAGACCAGGCCGATATCGTCTGCATCGGCTGGAGCAATATCCGCTTGCGGCCGACCTTTACGCAACTCGTCGACACGATAAAACTGCAACGACCACATGCGCGGCCGCCAATCGTGACCGGCGGCGTCGCGGCGCTGGAGTCCGTTGATTTTCTTGTACGTTTGGGGATTGACTGCATATGTGACAGCGTTTATTCCGCATCTAGGATCTGTGAAAGTTTCTACGAACTGGAAAAGTTCGGCCACCAGGCGAAAACAAGCGGCCGCAAGACTGCTGCGAGCGCCCGCGGAACGGATTGGCTGAAACGATGAAGCCTCTGAACGGTGCGAGCGCAATGCATGGCTTTGAAGTCGCGGTAAGCCTGCTCAAATCGCTCGACGCCGATTCCATCGGGGCGCTGGTCGGTCTGAGCGCCGACGTCGTCATGCTCGTCGATCATTCCCATAGAGTCTCCCGCGTCTTCGTGTCCGACCCAGAGATCGGCAGCTACGGCCTCGCCAAGGCTGTCGGCAAGCGTCTCCAGGATCTGGTGACGGTCGAGTCTGTCCCCAAGGTAGAGGCGATGCTGTCGGGAGACGACAAGATTCGTCATTCGCGCGGCTACCAGATCAATCATCCGTCCGACGGCAAACCAGACCTGCCGGTGCTCTATTCGGCGTTTGCCGCGCCGGAATTTCCGTTCACCCTCGTCGTAGGGCGGGAACTGCGCCAGCAGATGCTGGACCAGCAGCGCCTGGTCGAAACACAGATGGATCTGGAGGCCGATTACCGCGAACTTCAGGAAGCGGAAGCCCGCTATCGCACCGCCTTCCGGATCTCGACGATCGCGCATCTGATGATCGACGGCGAACGCAAGACGGTGCTCGATGCGAACGCCGCCGCGCTCGCTCTGCTGTCGGCGAATGGCGGCGGGATCGTCGGTCGGTCGTTCCGCGATCTCTTCGGCAAGCAGGATCGCGACCGTATCAGCGACGCCATGGCCGAGGCGCGCCATAGCGCCAACGCGGTTTTTCTCGAAAACACCAAGAATTCCAAGGGTGACGCGGTCTCTCTCAATCTGCGCTCCTATCGCGAGAACGGCGCGACCAATCTGATCGTTTCGGTCTGGGCGAGCGGCGACGCTGTCGAGGCGCGCCGCCAGCATGTCGAGAAACCGGTCGCCGGCGTCGCCGATCTTTCGGACCTGCCGGAAGCGGCCGTGCAGACCAATGCCGAGGGTCAGGTGATCGCCGCCAATGCGCTGTTCCTCGATCTGGTTCATGCTCCGTCGCTGGCGCAGGTTCTTGGGCGCAACATCGGGTCCTGGTTCGGCAAATCGACGCTCGATATGCACGTTCTCTATTCGCGACTGACCGAAGAGCAGATCGTTCGCGGCTTCTCGACGGTTCTTACGGACAATTTCGCCGGCGAGCGCGCGGTGCAAATCTCAGCCAGGCGCAATTCCGAGGCGGGCCAGGTGCAACTGATCCTGGCGACGCAGCCGATCGCCGTCGAACGACTCGCCATACCTACGCCAGGAGCGCCTGAACAGGCGGAGGGCTTCGCCAACCTCGTCGGCAAGGTGCCGCTGAAAGACCTGATGCGAGAATCACTCGACGTGATCGAAAAAATCTGCATCGAAGCGGCTCTGGACCAGACCAACAACAACCGCGCCTACGCCGCCGAAATTCTAGGCCTGTCACGCCAGAGCCTCTACATCAAGCTCCGTCGGCACGGCCTGGAAGACTACCGTCCTTCCAACTGACCTTCGCTCTTCCCCTTGCCCGTAACGTCGGTCCGATGAACCCATCGGCGCGCAGAATCTACACGACTGTCCGCACCGTATGACACTGTCAATTTTAATTGACACTTCTCGTGGCCGCGTCTAGCATTCGGACATGCAGATCACCCGAACCCACACCCAGCCTGCAGACTGGCCGAGCCCTTCGGCGGTAATCGCGTTGCTGAAGCCCATCACCTGGTTCCCGCCGATGTGGGCCTATGCGTGCGGCGCGATTTCGTCGGGTGAGACCTTCGCGAACGCCGCAGCCGCCGCAATCGCCGGGGTCGTCCTCGCCGGTCCGTTGCTCTGCGGCGCGAGCCAGGCGATCAACGATTGGTTCGACCGTCATGTCGATGCGATCAACGAACCGCATCGCGTCATCCCCTCCGGTCGGATGCCGGGTCGCTGGGGTCTTGGGATCGCGATTGCGATGTCGCTGCTTTCGGCGCTGGCCGCGGCGCTGCTCGGCCCGCACGTCCTTCTGCCGGCGCTCATCGGCCTCGCCTTCGCCTGGGCCTACAGCGCCCCGCCCTTTCGCTTCAAGCAAAATGGCTGGATCGGCAATGCCGTGGTCGGCCTGAGCTATGAAACCTTGCCCTGGATCACCGCGGCCACGGCCATGACCGGACGAGCGCCGACAGGCTCGATCCTGCTCGTCGCGCTCCTTTACGGCGTCGGCGCGCACGGCATCCTCACGCTCAACGATTTCAAGTCCATCCGCGGCGACCGCGAGATGAACATCGCCACGCTGCCGGCGCGGCACGGACCGAGGGCGGCGGCCATCATCGCATCCGTCACGATGGCGGCGCCGCAGCTCGCGGTGGCGATGCTGCTTTTGCTCTGGGGTCTCGCCAATCACGCGCTCGCCGTGGCGATCCTGCTGGTCATCCAGGCGGCGCTGATGATCCGTTTCGTCGCCGATCCCGTGCGTCGCGCCGTCTGGTATTCGTCGATCGGCGTCGGCCTCTATGTCGGGGGCATGATGATCGCGGCCTTCGGCATGCGTCACCTCGACATCCCCCTCCCGATTGGCTGAAGGAAATCGCGATGCAGACCACCGGACCGACCCTTCACCGTCTCTCGAAGACATCGACCGGACTCGGCTGGCTCGACATCGTCAGGCTCGGCCTCGTTCAGGCGGCGATCGGAGCCATCGTGGTGCTGACCAATTCGACGCTGAACCGGGTGATGGTCGTCGAGCTCGGTCTCGCCGCCGTCGTTCCGGGACTGCTGGTCGGCCTGCACTACGCCGTGCAAATCACCCGTCCGCTCTGGGGTCATCGTTCCGACGCCGGCGGGTCGCGCGCCTCCTGGATCCTGATCGGGCTGGCGATACTGGCGCTCGGCGGGGTTCTGGCCTCGGCCACGACATTTCTGTTTCCCCACAGCCATCTGGCCGGCCTGGCGATCGCCGTCGTCGCTTATGTTCTGATCGGCATGGGCGTCGGCGCGAGCGGGACCTCGCTCTTGGCCTTGATCGCCACCCGCACAGCCGCGGAACGCCGGGCCAGCGCCGCAACGATCACCTGGATGATGATGATCTTCGGCATCATCGCAACCTCCATCGTGACAGGCACTCTGCTGGACCCCTATTCGCCCGAGCGGCTCGTGGTCGTCACCGCCGCCACCGGCGCAACGGCCTTCCTCGTCGCATGGTTGGCCATTTATCGCCTCGAGGCTCGGCCGGAAATCGCAAACGAGACCGCAGCAGCGCCGAAGCCTGGCTTTAACGACAGCCTGAAAAACGTGTGGCGGGATCGCCAGGCCAAGCTCTTCACCCTGTTCATATTCCTGTCGATGCTGGCTTATTCGACCCAGGACCTCATCCTCGAACCTTTTGCGGGCCTCTTGTTCGGGATGAGCCCGGGTGAATCGACCCGCTTGTCGGGGTCACAGCACATGGGCGTGTTCCTCGGCATGGCGCTGGTCGGCGGCGGAGGTTTTCTGTTTGGACGGCGGCTGCCCAATCTCACCCGAATCTTCATCATCACCGGCTGCTTCGGTTCGGCATTGGCGCTGGTCGCGCTTTGTTTTGCCGCGACGCTCGCGCCGCGCTGGCCGCTTCAAGTCAATGTATTCGCGCTCGGCTTCATGAATGGCGTGTTCGCCGTGGCGGCGATCGGAGCCATGATGACACTCGCCACCCGCGGCGCCAGCGGCAATGCCGGCATGCGGATGGGGGTCTGGGGAGCGGCTCAGGCGATTTCTTTCGGTATCGGCGGATTGCTCGGCAGCGTCGCGCTGGATCTCGGCCGGCGCTACACCGGCGCCGATGAGACCGCCTTCGCGCTCGTTTTCGGCCTCGAGGCTCTGCTCTTCCTCATGTCGACGGCGGTCGCCTTCGCCCTGGGGCGGGAGAGCCGCGATATCGCCGACGCCGACTATCCGGCATCCATACAGCCGGCGGAGTGAGGCCATGTCCGCAACCGACGTTCCGAAGACCTGGCCGGAAATCTTCGACGTCGCCGTGATCGGCGGCGGGCCGAGCGGCGCGATCGCCGCCGAACGTCTCGTCTTGGCGGGTCGCTCCGTCCTGCTCGTCGACCCCTGCAACAGGATCAAGCCTTGCGGGGGCGCCATTCCGTCGCGCGCTTTGAAGGATTTCTCGATCCCCGAAGACTGTCTCGTCGCCCGCGCCTACGGCGCGCGCATCATCGCTCCATCCGGCCGAGCGGTGGAGATGCGCATCGGCGATATCGGTTTCGTCGGCATGGTCGATCGCGTCACCTTCGACCCCTATCTGCGCGGTCGCGCCATTGCCGCGGGCGCGTATTTCCTCGAGGGCAGGCTCGACACGCTCGAACAAACGGCGGATGGCATGCTCGATCTCACCCTTTCGCGAGGCGAACGTCATTCCATCCCGGCGCGCGATACAGCGCGCGCCAGAATGGTGATCGGCGCGGATGGCGCAAATTCGGTGGTGCGCCGACAAATGTTCGCTGCTCATCGGCGTCCCACCTATGTCTTCGCCTATCATGAGATCGTCGAGACGCCCGATGGTTGCGCGCCCACTGCCTTCGCCGCCGACCGCTGCGACGTCGTCTATGACGGCCGCATCTCTCCGGATTTCTATGGCTGGGTGTTTCCGCATGGGAAGCAGACTTCCGTCGGTTGCGGCTCGGGCGTAAAGGGGCACGATCTGCGTCAGGCGACCGCAGCGCTCAGGCAGGCGTCGGGCCTGGCGGGCTGCCGCACCATACGCCGCGAAGGCGCGCCTTTACCGCTGAAGCCGATGCGGCGCTGGGACAACGGCCGCAACGTGCTTTTGACCGGCGACGCCGCCGGGACCGTGGCCCCCTCCTCCGGCGAAGGCATCTATTACGCCATGCTGAGCGGACGGCTCTGCGCCGAGGCGGTGGACGCCTGCCTCGCCACAGGTCGAGCCGCCCCGCTGAAACAGGCGCGCCGCGCCTTTATGCGGGATCATGGTCGCGTGTTCTTCATCCTCGGCGTCATGCAGGCGGTCTGGTATCGCAGCGATCGGCTGCGCGAGAAATTCGTCTCGCTCTGCGCCGATCCGGATGTCCAGCGTCTGACCTGGGAATCTTATTTGAACAAAAAAATATCGCGCCGAGATCCTTTCGCGCATCTGCGCGTATTTTTGAAGGATATCCGTGAGCTCTTCAGTCACCCGGCGAGCCAGAAATGACTGTTCTCCTCGATCTGCTTACCTCCGGCTGGATCAGCGCGTTCGCGATCGCCGTTCTGTGGGTCGAAACGGCGGCGCTTTCGCTCCTGTCGCCTGAACCCCTGCGCCGGTTCAGGATGCTCGCGGCCAACGCCTGTTCAGGCTCCTGCCTTCTCTCGGCCGTCGGCCTCGCCCTCGCGCAACAAAACCCGCTCTGGGTCCTGCTTCTGCTGGCGGGCTCGCTCGCCGCGCATGGGATCGACATCTTTCTGCGCGCCGAGCCTTACGCGGAAGGGTTTAAGCGAAGGACGGAATAGTTGAGAAATCCCGCTGTGGTGACCCAGGCGAGATAGGGAATGAACAACAGCGCCGCCGCGACCGACACCGGCCAGGCGGTCGCGATGAAACCGAGGATGGAGAGCCAGAGCAATGCGATGTCGACAAGGGCGAGGTTCATCTTGCGGAGGCCGAAAAAGATCCAAGACCACGACGCGTTGAACAGGATCTGCGCGCCCCAGAACAGAAGCGGCGGCGACCAGCCCGTCGTCACCCAGACTACCCATCCGGCATAGGCGATGCCGGCATAAAGCAGGGTCCAGACCACGGGAAACGCCCATTTCGGCGGTGTCCAGCCCGGCTTTCTCAGACCGTCATACCATTCGCCGGGCTTGAAAATCGCTCCGCTCGATGCAGCGGTGACAACGATGGCGATGAAGATGATGGCAGCCATGGCGGCCTCCCGTTCTTGGATCGGCAGCCAAAGACTACACGTTCGCGGCCGAACCGCAACGTGACAAATGCGAGAGCGACCCATTCCGGCCGCTCTGGCGACGCCCTCAACCCTTTAGCTGCGGAAGCAGTTTCCATCAGGCTTCCGTAAGGGAGGAAACAATGACAATGTTCCGCATAATCGTCTTCAGCCTGGCCATCGCTGCGGTCCCCGCAGCGACCTGGGCGCAGGAGGGCGACGCCGCCGCAGGCATGGACGTGTTCAAGAAATGCATGCCCTGTCACAATGCCGACACCGACAAGGCCAAAATCGGCCCGTCGCTGTACGGCGTCATCGGCCGCCAGCCCGGCACGGTGGAAGGCTTCAAATATTCCAAGGCCATGGTCGAGTTCGGTCAGGGCAAGGTCTGGGATGAAGCGCTTCTCAAGGCCTATTTGCCCGATCCGCGCGGTCTGGTGAAAGGCACGAAAATGGCCTTTCCGGGGCTGAAGAAAGACGCCGACGTCGTCAATGTCATCGCCTATCTCAAACAGGCAAGCGCGGCGAAATAGAACAGCAGTCGTCGCGTTCGCGCTTTCCGGGCGAACGCGACGAATGCGGTCTAAAGACGCCGCGGCCCGGAGCTTAGGGTAAAATGCCGGATACGGCCGAAGATCGCGGTCGAAACACAGATATCCAATTTCGCAATTTGCGAAAGGTCAAGGATAGGGTATGGTGATTGTACGCGAGGGAGACGCGTGGGTGAGGCCAATCACCGGGAGGGGGACATGGCCGACAACGAGAATGAGAGCCGCGATCGCTCGCCGGCGAATTCGGGCATCGCAACGTCGAATACCGGGTACGCCGCCTGCGGCGAGAACCATTTGAATTCAAACGATCACCGGATTCTCGAAAGGGCGATACGCGGCTCGGTGTCGAGCATTGTCGGGGCAAGTCACCCGGACATCGTATCGCTTCACGACCGTAGTCCGCCGTCCGATGATCCCGAATTCCGTCTTCATCCGGAACTGCATCCACTCGCCAGGCAAATGCCCGGCGCGGAGCGGGCTGTGGATTTTCGCGAGCCGCTGCTCGCCTGTCTTGTGCATCCCGATCCGCGGCATCATCGGGCGGTGATGGACGAGTTGCTGCGATCATCCGTGCCGATCCAGACCCTGGCGGTGCATCTTTTCGCGCCGGTTGCGACGCGCTTGGGCGATCTCTGGTGCAGCGATGAGGCCGATTTCATGCAGGTGGCAGTCGCCTCGACCCGCCTTCGAATGATCGTGAACCATGTCTCCTACGCCGCCCATTCCAGCCAAGCCGAACAGCCGGAACGACGCGGCGTTCTTCTCGCCTGCACGCGGGGTGCGGCGCATACGCTGGGCGTCACCATCATTGCATCCTGTTTTCGAGACATGGGCTGGGATGTCGAGGGCGGCAGCGATCTCGAAATCGGCGACGATCTCTACGCCAGGCTCGCCCGACGGCCCTACAAGCTTCTCGGCATATCCGTGGGTCGCATGGACGACATCGCCGAGTGCACCCAGGCGATCGACCGCGTCCAATCCACCCCCCGGCTGCGCGCCACCAAAATCGCACTTGGCGGCCCCGCCGTCGTCGCCGCCCCGAAGATATTTCAGCGGATTGGCGCGCATTTTGTCACGTGTTCCGCGCTGGATGTGGTGCAGTTGGCGAGCAGCGTGTAGCATGTGGCGACCGTGTTCAGATCTTGTAGATTTATTAATTTGTCGCCCGTGAAGAATTCGGAGTTATCTGATTTGCTCGGTAATATTCGGATGTTGAACGTTTCATTTACGAATTTCCGCGGCTGCGAGCGCAGGAACTTGCAAATGCGCGGAATGGCAAATCGTGATTCTTTGTGTCCGGCTATTCTGCGGCGAGGAATTCTTCCGCCACGACCGGCCGTTTAAGCGCTTGGTGATGACGCGCTGACGCCAGAGGACGGGCGAGGACAAACCCAACACGCTTCTGGAGGAAAGCCTGGCGACGGCGCTGCGGACCAAGGCGGCCAGGCAGGCCGACTTCACCAGGGCGGTTGTCGACACCAACGTGCAGCCGAAGACGGCGACCTATCCGACCGACGCCTAGCTGATGCATCGCGCCCGCGAGCGGCTGGTCAGGCTGGTGCGAAAGCTCGGCGTCGCACTCAGGAAATACTATGGCGGGTCGGCAAGCATGCGCTGATCAAGCACCAACGATATGCGTATGCCGAGCAGTTCAAGCGAACTGGCAAGGCATCGAGAAGATTAAGAACATATCTGGGAAGCGTGACCCGCGGCATCGTCCGTAAGGCCAAGAGCGATGTTGAATTCGAGGCGGCTGTCGCCAACGAACTGATGCTGGCGAGACGCGTCCATGCCGGCAACCGCAATGTCAACCGCGTCAAGGTCTCCGTCGCCACCACCCCGCACCGCTCCAAGAGCGGCCAGTTCGTTACCCATATCCAGGCGCTTCCCGAAAGACCTATGACGGACATACGCTCGAACCGTCATCCCTGCCGTCGAGGCCCGGGTTGGCGCAACGCTGACCCGCATCATCGCCGATGCCGGCTATAAAGGCCATTATGCCCCCAAGTCCCACCGCTTCAAGGTCTATACCACCGGCAAGAAGGGCGGAATGACCGACCAGATCAAACGGGAGATGCGCAGGCGATCGGCCGTCGAGCCGGTCATCGGCCACCACAAGGACGACCATCGCATGGGCCCCAACCATCTCGCCCATGCCCAGGGGACGCCATCAACACCGTCCTGACCGCCATAGGCTACAACCTCCGCCGCATCCTCGCCTGGATCGCGTTTTTGTGGGCCGATTTCTGAGCAGCGCTTGCTCCGCTAGAAACTCAAATCCGTCGTTGGAAAGCTTTTCAACGATCGTTCTTCAAGGACGAGGACACGGCCTAGACGCGAGACGTCGAACACAGAAAGCCCCCTGGCGATTGCCTTGGGGCTTGATTGATCGTGCTTTGGTTTTGGTTGCGGGGGCAGGATTTGAACCTGCGGCCTTCAGG
>NZ_JAOXHE010000011.1:0-217396 GCF_025779995.1 Rhizobium sp. TRM95796
CCAAACGTATGATCCAGCAGTCGTTGCTTTTCCGCTCAAGAGAGTACTTCGAAAGAGCGGCTGTCTTACCGACCTCCTTCAGTAGCATGTCGAGCAGCACAGGCGGGAAATCGATAAATGTGCCTTGGCTCGCAAGATCAACGGCGTGGATCCAGACGGCGCAGGCACGTATCCAGGGAGTTTGCCTAATCTCGATCTCTGTACCATCCAGTGCGATCGCCGCAGCCCAGTTGTCTGCCGACAGGTCGCGCCAGACAACGTTCAAATGAACCTCAGCATGATGAAAGAGGTTGCGAAGCGCACGCGCAGGAAGCGTAGCGCCGTCTTCTACGAGCCTGCCCATCATTCGACTATCGATTACAGGAACAGGGGAACCGTCATAAACCGCCTCGATCATGAGCGCTAACTGGCGGGCCTGATAAGCGATGTAGGCTATTACATGTCGCCGGGTCCAATGTGGAATGAGCGATGCTGCGTCGAGGTCTTCGTCTTCGATCCCGTTAAGGAGCCTGGCGAAATAGGCACTGCCACGACGGGCAAGCATCAGTTCCTGTGCAGGGGCGGCAGGTGAATCATATCGCGCGCCCTTCCCCTGCCTCTCCCGCAATGCGGTCTGCTCTTCGGTGTGCTCGTTTTGCGTCACAAGACAGCTCCCCTGAAAAGTTTCAACGATCGCCACCGTCAATGTGGGTGCGCGCAAAACCAAGGCGCTCCATAATCGGGGCGTCCGAGAAGCGAAATAGATCGAATTGTGTTTCCGCTTGCAGCGACCATGATATCCATGACGGAACGACGAACAGGTCGCCCACATCAAGTTTTTGTTGCTTGCCGTCTAGTATGACAGAGCCCGAGCCCTCAAAAACCTGGAAGACACTTGAACCAACTTCTCGGCGGGCAGGCGTGGTGGCGCCGGCGCGCAAGCGATGGAACTCTGCTCTGATGGTCGGCATCACATCGCCACCACTCGTCGGATTGACATAACGGATTGCCGCGTGCCCCTGCTCAACAGTCGCTGGTTGCCCCTCATCCTCAAGCAGGAGTTGCTCTGTGAGAGCCCGATCCGTGTGTTCCCACCGGTACGCGCCGATTGGCGAGCTTACGGTTTCATGCAGTCCCGACAAGGGACGGAGACCAGGATGTGCCCACAGACGCTCGGATCTGGAAAACCTCGGGGTTGCGTAGTCCGTGACCCGTTCAGAACCAAATTCAAAAAAGCCGACATCATTTTGCTGAGAAAACGGAATGTCCAGCCCATCTATCCATGCCATGGGCTTGTCAGTCTCATTGTGGTGTCCATGAAAATTCCAACCCGGCGTCAGCAAAAGGTCGCCACGGCTCATGCGGACCGGGTCACCGTTGACGACGGTCCAAACACCTTCTCCTTCGACAACGAAGCGAAACGCATTTTGTGAATGCCGATGTTCTGGGGCCGTTTCCTTTGGACCCAGGTACTGGATAGCGGCCCACAGTGTTGGGCTGATATACGGCCGTCCGCCGAGGCCCGGGTTTGCAAGCCCAATGGCGCGTCGCTCTCCGCCACGGCCAACTGGAACCAGATCACCCGAGCGCTTTGCCAAGGGATAAAGCTTCGCCCACTTCCAGACATGGGCGATGGCTTTCGGTGACGGATATCTCGGCATCAGATCGTCAAGCTGCGTCCACAGCGGCATAAGGTGTTCGTCTCCGAAGTCCGCGTAAAGTTGCTCAAGAGCTTCCTCTTCTTGAGGTGTGATGGGCTTCATGTTTGCAGGGGCGTCCATTCGAAAACTCCGTTTGCCTGGCAACGATCAGCCACTCGGCCGTTCGCATTCTTGGCAGCGACTATGCCAGCAAGCGAAAGATTGCACAATATGTTTTTTTATGCATAAAGTGGTGCGCGACCAGGAGGAGGAGTGTTGCATGGATATGAAGTTGAATGAGAAGGTCGTGATGATCTCTGGGACTGGGGGAGGGCAGGGTAGAGCGGCGGCTCTTGCCTTTGCGAGAGAGGGTGCATGGGTCGTCGGATGCGATGTCAACGTCGAAGCCGCGAGCGAGACTGTCGAGTTAGTCAACGCTGCAGGTGGGCGCATGATTTCTCTCCAGCCGCTTGATCTAGCTGATCCGGACGATGCGGAACGGTGGATGCGGGCCGCCATAGAAGAATTCGGAGGCATCGACATTCTCTACAACAACGCAGGCGCTTTGCATGCCCGTGGTCCCTTTGCTGACTCTACGCTTGATGAGTGGCACAGAACAATTCGGGATGAGCTTACGATCGTTTATGTCGCGTGCCGTACCGTTTGGCAGCACCTTGTTTCACGTGGTGGTGGCGTGATCATCAATACAGCATCCGTTTCCGGCCATATCGAGTTCCTGCCGATGCGAAGCGCCGCCCATGGAGCGGCCAAAGCCGGTGTATTGGGTTTGACACGCATGTTGGCGGCAGAGGGCGCAGTCCACGGCATACGAGCGGTAAGCTTAAGTCCGGGGGTAACAAGGACGCCAGCAACACAACGGTTTTGGAACGGGACTAACGAACAACGTGCAGTGGGTGCGAGCATGATTGCCAAGGTGCCGTGCGCCAGGCCTGCTGAGCCCGAGGATATCGCGGCTGCGGCCGTCTTCTTGGCCTCCAGTCATGCCAACTACATCAACGCCACGGACCTTCTTGTCGATGGCGGTGTTCACGGCGTCTCGTTCACAATCATTGAGTAGGAGGAAAGCATGCCGTTCATCAACATTCAACATCTTGCAGGGGCATTCACGAGCGAGCAGCAGAGAGCGCTGATCGCCGACATCACCGAAGCCTTTGTCCGCCAGGGAGGCGAAGGAATCCGACCCGCGGTCCATATGTCGATTACAGAAATACGAAGCGGTTTGTGGTCCTCTGGCGGACATCCGCTTACCATTGAGGAGGTTCAGGCACGGCGCGCAAAAAGGGCCGCCGAGGAAGCGGAGCGCGCGACGTGAAAGGTTTGGAAGGCAAGCTCGCAATAGTGACCGGGGCGGCCTCAGGCATTGGTCGTTCCACATCGTTGAGATTGGCGAGAGAGGGTGCCGCCGTGCTGGCAATCGATCGGGAGCCAATGAAGTTAGGAATGGTCGAAAAGCCAGTCGCGGAGAAAATAATTACCCTTGTTGCCGACATCGGTGATCCTGCTATTACCGAAGAAATAAATGAGGTTATCGGATCTAACGAGAGAATAGACGTCCTTATCAATTGTGCTGCGCGAGGAGGGGGCAAGCTCGCAGAGCACACCTCGGAAGAAGAGCTTTCGAATTTTCTAGACCTCAACGTCGTAGCGCAGTTCCGCCTTTGCCGGCATGCTATATCGCGCATGGCTAGCGGCGGCGTAATCGTCAACGTTGGCTCAATGTTTGGCGAAACCGGTGCGTCCGCCATGGCGGCTTATTCGATCTCGAAGGCTGCTGTCAGCGGTATGACGCGCCAATTGGCTACTGACTACGGCCCTAAAGGCGTCCGAGTTGTAGCGGTTGCACCTGGTCTGATCGAGACACCACGCACAACTGACCGAATGAAGGTCGACCCATGGTTGACTGCAAACCTAGTCGGCCGGTCGGCCCTGCGTCGAGCCGGTTCAGCTGAAGATGTCGCCAGCGCGATAGCATTTTTAGCCAGTGATGAGGCCGCCTACATCACCGGGGTGGTTCTACCGGTCGATGGGGGATGGTCGGTCGCGGGCCTGCCGCGTGAGAAAGATTGATCCGCCCAAACCCTCGCCTTGACAATCAAGCATTCGGCAATATTATGCACAAAATAGCTATTTGAGCACAAAGTGGAGGTGATTATGTTTGCGATCTCAGCGACGTTCGAAGTTAACCCGGCGGGTACGACTGTTGAAATTTCTCGAGAAGCTATGTGGCAGGGTCTCGTATCGAAGGCAGAATATGCGGTGCCATTTGTGCCGGCGATGGAAGACTGCCGGATTATCGAACGATTTGAAGATGGCTTCATCCGGGAGATCAAGCTCCGGGGTACCGTAATGCGCGAGCGTATTGTCTTCACGCCCGATGTCGAAGTGTACTTTGAGCGCATCGAACCTGCCGACGGAGGTTGGATCACAAACGTCATGAGTGAATCGAAATCCGGCCTGCTCCTGACATTCACGTTCGCACTGACCTTCCCGGGTGTGGCGGCGGGATCTCCAGAAGAGAAAGCACGTGGCGAAGAGGTCAAGCAGAGTTACGTTGTCGCTATTCAAGCAACGATCGACGAGACCCGTCGCAGGGTCGAGAAAGGCGAGATAATCACACGGAAAGGGGCAGCGTAATCATGGTTCAAATGGGGTCGGAAATTGCGGCTGATGCAAAGCCTGCAGGTGTTCGAATAGTGACGTATCAGGCAGGTGATCAGCAACGAGCAGGCTTACTGGTAGGCACGGAGGTATATGATGCGGAAGCGCTCACCGGTGACCAGCGTGACCTCTCGGTGATGTCAATACTGAATGACTGGGATGCTGCGATGGGGCGATTGGCCCAAGCCGTTAGGTCCAAGCCATCGAATTCTTCTAAGCCTGTGGCGCGTCCCCAGCTTCTTGCCCCTCTTCCCGCACCGGGTTCGATTTATTGCGCAGGGGCAAACTATGCCGATCACGCCGCAGAGATGGCCAAGGTGAACGGTTCCCAGGTTCGTCCGAAGTCAGACCGGTCATGGCATTTTCTGAAAAGCCCAAGAGCTATAGCTGGCCCGGACGCTTCCGTTGAACTGCCGCGCAATTCCTCCAAGGTTGATTGGGAAGTTGAGTTGGCGGCAATTATCGGCCGCAGATGCAAGGACACCGATCTTGATCACGCTTTAAGCTATGTCGCGGGGTATGTGATCGCGAACGACTTGTCTGCTCGCGATCTTAGCCGCAGACAGGACGTTGCAGATGGATCGCCTTTTAAAATGGACTGGATGTCACACAAGAATTTCGACGGTTCGTGTCCATTGGGACCATTCATCGTGCCGGCGAACGAAATCTCGGATCCCCAGGATCTTGCAATCGAGCTTTCAGTTAACGGCGAGACAAAGCAGAAATCAAAGACCAGCGAGATGATATTCTCACTCGCCGAACAGATCCGGGACTTATCGAGGCAGATAACGCTTTGGCCAGGCGACATCATTTTGACCGGGACACCTGCCGGTGTTGGCACGAGTCGGGGAGAGTTTCTGAAACCGGGCGACATTATTTGCGCGCGAATAGAACGGCTCGGTGAGTTGCGAACGATCATGATTTAACTCCATTATGATAAGGGGAGATGTAATGCGCGCGATCGTAATTCGTGGCTTCGGTGGTCCGGAGGTGCTGCAAGTCGAAACTGTTCCGGAGCCCGACCCGATCCCCGGTTGGGTAACGATCGCCGTCCATGCTGTATCAGTTAACCGAACGCTTGACCTTGCAGTCAGAGCTGGCCGTTACGCCAGACCTGTAAAGTTGCCGCACGTGTTGGGCGCGGACCCATCGGGCGTCATTGTGGCGGTCGGCGACGGCGTGTCCTCACGACAGGTGGGGGACAGGGTCGTAACCTCCCCATTCTTGCGTCCACCGACTGGCGCGCAGCCATCACAGTTACTTGGCGTGCACGCTTGGGGCGGATATGCGGAGTTTGTTACGGTTCCGGCGGACGCAACATTCATCATCCCCTCGGGCCTCGATTATCCTCAAGCCACAGTCATTTCCCGCCACGCGCCGATGGCATTCCATCTGCTCGATGACAAGGCTCGGCTTTCGTCCGACCAAACAGTGCTGATAATGGGTGCGTCGGGAGGCCTCGGAAGCATAGGTGTCCAGGTCGCCAAGACCCTGGGTGCGACCGTCATTGCAGGTGCTGGGAGCGACGATCGGGTAGCTCGCGCCCTGTCTATGGGAGCTGACTTTGGCGTCAACTACCGACGGGACGATCTTGAGGCAGAGGTTATGCGCTTGACTGATGGCAAGGGGGTTGACGTTGTTTATGAAAACATTTCAGACCCTTCGTTGTTCCCGAAGGCCTTGGCGTCACTTACTCGCGGCGGGCGATTGGTGACGGCCGGGTCGCACGGCGGGGGTATCGTGCCATTGGATGTCAGCCGCCTGTATATGAAGCAACTGACAGTCATGGGATCAACGGGACAAAAGCCTGTTGACACGGAGCGCAGTTTGGCAGCTGCCGCTGCAGGACGCATCATAGCAGATATCCACACTTGCATGCCGCTTGAGGAAAGCGCAGACGCCCACAGGCTGCTGGAAGCCGGCGAGGTACAAGGAAAGATAGTGTTGACCGTAACACATCCTGACAGGTAATACCGATAGCTCAATTTGTGCACAAAAACACCGGGTGGGCATTGTGGATAAGAAAAACCTTAAAGTCGCAGTATCGGATATCGAGACAGCGGATCGGGCTGTTCCACTTTCAGAAATTGCCTTCAGAACCCTCCGACACAAGATCTTGAGAGGGGAAATCGCACCTGGTGAGAAGCTGCGTATCGAGGTCTTACAGCGAGAGCACTCTCTCTCCAGCAGTCCTCTACGTGAAGCCTTAAATCGGCTTGTAGCGGAAGGGCTGGTAACATCGGACGATCACCGCGGGTTTCGTGCTGCGCCGATGTCGGTTGCGGATCTCAATGATATCACGAACTATCGGCTTGTGATTGAGCCAGCGGCTCTTGCCCAGTCCGTGACCCATGGCAGCGACGAGTGGGAAGGAAATGTCGTGGCAGCGTTCCACCGTCTGGAGCGGGTCGATGCCAAGGTCGCGCAGAATCAGAATGAGATGAATGACGAATGGACCCAGCGCCACAAGGATTTTCATATGGCCTTGGTCGCGGCAGCCTCGTCTGCGCGCATCGTAGCAGCCTGCTCAAGCCTATTCGATCAGGCGGAGCGATATCGTCGGTTTTCGCTGATGAACAGAACCAAACCACGGAACACTGCAGCTGAGCACAAGCGCCTGATGGAGGCCGCGATCGGGCGGCAATCCGAGTTAGCAGCGGCTTTGCTCAAGGAGCACATTCAGCTTACGGCGCAGAATGTCATGGAGATCAAGTTGCCAACCGCAAAACGGTAACCGGGGAATTCGCTCCGGCCGATGCGCGAAGGGAAGACTTGGTGAGGAGGGAAAGCGCATGAAGGCCTGGGTTATTTTCGAGAGGATCGAAGAACGTAATCTCGATTTCGTCGAGAAGTACAGAATAGCAGCGGCATCAAGCGTCGCTGAACATAGCGGTAAATATATAACTGTAAGCTTCGAAAATCCGGTGGTTGAAGGGCCGGGTCCGATAGCGGCGCCGAAAATGATTGCCATCAAGGAGTTCGCTTCGCGGCAGGCTGCGGAGGTGTGGTTTGATTCTCCTGAATACAAGGCAGCGCGCAAAATGCGAGAAGGCGGCGTTACGAACCGCACCATGATAATCGACGTTACCCCACCTTCTTATGCATTGCACCAGCAGTCAGGAACGATGGCTGCCATTGGTGAACCGTCAGTCCCTGCGTGGGTAATCTTCGAGCGCTTGCAGGAGCGGAGCCTCGATTTTGTCCCCGAATATCGCAAAGTTGCGGCAGCTAGCGTCGCCAGATTTGGCGGGCGATATCAAACCGTAAGCTTTAAAAATCCGGTGATTGAGGGACCCGATATCGGGAAGGGCCCCAACATGATCAGCATCATCGGCTTCAGCTCGCGAACCTTGGCCTCTGCTTGGTTCAATTCTCCGGAATATGCCGAGGCAATGGAGATACGCCGGACCGGTGTCACCAACCGGGCGATAATTATTGATGTCATTCCGCCAGAATACGCACTGGAAAGTTCAGGCAAATAAACTTTTTATTTGCACGAAAGGCAGTTTTGTGCATAAATTGCCTTAACGACAGAGGAGCGTTTTTCACGGGAGGAAGGACGAATGCAAATGTTTAGGCGCGCCGCGATGGCCATGGCGCTTACTTTAAGCGCAAACTACGCCACTGCTGATGAGGTCAAGGTTGGCGTCATCGGCCAGTTCTCAGGCCCCTACGCGCTCGCTGGCAAGCAATTGCGGGAATCGATCGACGTTTACGTCGCCCAGCACGGGACTAAAGCCGGAGAGCATGATATCAAATTCATCTACAAAGACATTGGCGGTTCAAATCCCGCACTCGCGAAAAGTCTTGCTGAACAGCTGATTGTAAAAGACAAGGTCTCTATTCTCACCGGTTTCTTTCTCTCCCCAGAAGCGGCGGCTGTTGCGCCGGTAATCAGCGAGACGAAAACGCCATCGGTGCTCAGTGTCTCGTCGGCGCCGCAGCTTCTTCGCATGTCTGATTACTTTGTCCGCGCCGGCCAGAACATCTGGCAGCCTGCCTATGCGCAAGCTGACTTTGCGATCGATAGCGGGAAAAAGCGAGCATATATCGCTGTCGCTGATTATGCGCCTGGACATGAGGTCGAGGAGGCTTTCACTCGCCGGTTTAAGGAGCGAGGTGGGGAGATAGTCGGGCACGATCGGATGCCATTAAGCACGGTTGATTTTGCAGCCTTTGCGGAACGCATTGCTGGTTCTAGCCCGGACGCAGTAATTACATTTCTGCCAAATGGAGCGCCATCCGTTGCGTTCTTCAATGCCCTGGCAGCGCGAGGTGTTAACAAAAATTCGATGGTGATCGGCATCGCCGAGACTGACGATCCTGATTTGCCGCTATTCGGTTCGAACATCGTTGGAGTGTATTCCGCGATTTTCTACACCGGCTCGCTGACGAACCCTGAAAACTTAGCGTTTAAGAAGATCATGAGTGAGAAGTTTGGGCCGCAGCATCGCGTAGGCGTGAACAACGCGTCACCGTATGACGCAGTCGAACTAATCTACAAGATGGTTGCAGCTCAAGGTGACAGCTTCGACCCTGACAAGGCTATGTCAGCCGTAAAGGGATATGAATGGAAAAGCCCAAGCGGCCCAAAGCGTATCGACCCCGAAACGCGCGAGATGAATCACAACATTTACATTCGCCAAGTCCAGGATGTGGACGGGCAACTCCAGAACGTACTCATCAAGACCTATGAGATGGTCGGCAATCCATGGGCAGAAGCTCATCCCAAGTGAAGAAGGTGCCAATGTTGCCCAGACGTTCACAACAAACGGGAGCCGGACATGGAATACGTCGCTAGATCCTTCACATTCATCGCAATCTACGGGATCTCCTACGGAATGGTGATTTTTCTGATCTCGATCGGGCTTGTCGTGACAATGGGCTTGATGAGAGTGGTCAATCTCGCACATGGCGCCTTCGCCGCGTTAGGTGGCTACCTCTGCACTTACCTCGTCACGTCACAGTCGATTCCATTTGGTGCTGCGGTCCTGGCCGCGACCATTGCGATTTCCATCCTTAGCTTTGGTTTGGAAAAGACCGTGTATGCGCGGATTTACAAGGCGAGCGAGCTTGATCAGGTTCTCTTGACGATAGGTTTGATGTTCGTAACTGTCGCAGGACTGAACTTCTTCTTCGGACCAAATGTGCAGCCTTCTCGACTGGCACCAGCTCTTGAAGAAAACATCGATCTTTTGGGGCGAAGCGTCCAGGTTTATAGACTTTTTGTTATTGCCGTCGGAGCAATTATCGTCGGTGGCCTTTGGTTTCTGTTTGAAAAAACCAGCTTCGGAGCGCGCTTGCGGGCGGCGGTCGACAATAGGGGTATGGCACAAGCGATTGGTATCGACGTTGCGAGCCTCTATTCGAAAGCATTCGTGCTGGGGAGTGGTCTTGCCGCTTTCGGTGGAGCCGTAGGCTACGGAATGCTGCCCATAGAGCCGCTCTATCCCTTCAAATATCTCACGATCATCATGATCGTCGTTGCGCTATCAGGCTTTGGTAACATGAAAAGTGCAGCTGTCGTGTCAATAGCCGTCGGAATTGCGGACACGGCTGGTCGGTACTTCTTTCCAAACTATGGTGCCTTCGTGATTTACGGGTTTCTCATTTCATATCTGCTTTTCCGTATGGAAGGTGGCTTCAGGGGTAAGAGCGCATGAGACGCGAAGCTTCATTTTACAATCCCGCCGCAACGGACGGTGTCGGTCTAATGGAAATCGTCTTTTGGACGATCCCACTTGCCGCCTTCTTCATCTTTCCAGATCACCTTTCTTTCGGTGCTCAGGTTCTCATAATGTGCTTATACGCAATGTCACTCGGCTTAATCCTTGGTTTCGCGGGGATCGTAACTCTCGGACATGCTGCCTTTTTTGGTATCGGAGCCTATAGCACTGGCCTCATCTCGTTAGCCGGGTGGCATGAACCCATCACAGCGACGCTGGGAGGCGCGATGGCGGCGGCTTTGCTTGCCGCAGTTGTTGGACCGGTCGTTTTGCGTCTTTCCGGCCTACCCCTTATGATGATGACGCTGGCGATCGGGGCAGTGCTATTCGAAGCGGCAAATAAGTTCAGCTGGCTTACCGGCGGAGAGAATGGCCTTAGCGGCATTGAGTTCGAACCCGTCCTTGGTCTCTTTCGCTGGTCGGTCTTCGGTCAAACAAGTTATCTTTACTGTCTGGCCTGGCTGTTCGTGATGTTTGTGATCTTCAGATCTCTTGTTGCGTCGCCTTTTGGTCTAGCATTACAGGGGATCAGAGAAAATGCGCTACGGATGCGGCTGGTCGGCGCGCCTGTGTCGCGCCACCTTATCAAGGTCTATGCTATTAGTGCTTTCATGGCAGGCGTTGCAGGAAGTCTTTCGGCGCAGGTTACCGGGTTCGTGGGGCTCGACGTCCTCGCAATCGAGCTTTCCATTAACGGTATCATCATGCTGGTTCTTGGAGGCGTCGCTAGCATATACGGCGGCCTTGTTGGCGCTGGCGTCTACATGGTGCTCAAGGATTTTGCAGCCAACTGGGATCCATATAACTGGATGGCTGTCATTGGGCTGTTCCTAATATTCGTTGTGCTCTTTGGCAAGAACGGCCTGATTGGGCTTGGTCAACGGACCCTTCCGCCTGCTGTGGTGCGCTCGCTTCTAAGACCGCGACAGATAGAAACAGGGAGGCAACCCAATTGATCAAGTTCGCACTAGAGGCAAAGGGCCTTTGCAAGAATTATGGGGGCCTACGGGTCACAAAGGATGTAACACTGTCCCTGCCTGTCGGAGCACGGCATGCACTGATTGGTCCGAACGGCGCGGGCAAGACAACACTCGTTGGCCTGCTGTCGGGTACCATCGCGCCAAGTTCGGGGACGATTATTCTTTGCGGTAAGGATGTCACAACCTTAGGCCCGGCCGCGAGAGTGAAGAGCGGCCTGGGACGAACGTTTCAGGTCAACTCCCTCTTTCGGGAACTGAGCGTCTTTCAAAACGTGTTTCTGGCAATCAGCGAGCACCGCGGTATCAGTCGACATCTCATGACGTCAATTGCGCGCCACACAGACGCAACCGAGGATGTATGGCGCGTGCTCGATATGCTCGGCCTGTCGCCGGATGCCTCCCGCCCTATCAACGAAATCGCCTACGGCCGCCAGCGTCTTGTGGAAATTGCAATCGCGTTGGTTCTCGAGCCAAGAGTACTGCTCCTGGACGAACCAGCCGCCGGCATTCCTGGCGCAGAGGTTCCGATCTTGCTAAATGCGATTGAGAAGCTCGACGAGAAGATCGCTGTGCTCATGATTGAACATGACATGCAGATCGTTAAACGCTTCGCACGCTCCGTTACGGTGCTCGCCGAAGGCGAGGTGATCGAGAACGGCTCACCCGAGGCGGTCATGGCTTCGGAGCGCGTCAGAACGGTCTACCTCGGTCGATCAGGCCAACAACGCTTTGGAGAACTTGCTCATGCTTGAGATCAGGAACCTAAAGGGTGGCTGGGACGAAACCACCGTCGTAGATGATCTTTCGATTTCGGTGCGGCCAAAAGAAACAATCGCCATATTGGGACGCAATGGCGTCGGTAAAACAACATTGCTTGAGCTCATCACCGGGCGTTGCCGGCGCCACGGCGGAGCGTTGATATTCGATGGTACAGACATATCCAACCTATCTACCCAGCGTCGGGCGCAGCTCGGGATCGGGTATGTTCCGCAGACCCGAGAAGTATTTCCCAGCCTCAGCGTTCGCGAAAACATCACAGTAGCCTGTCGACCGGGTTTCTGGGACGAAAAGCGACTAATGGAGCTTTTTCCGTCGCTTGCAAGGCGCTCAACGAATCTTGGTGGTCAACTTTCCGGAGGCGAGCAGCAAATGCTTGCGATCGCACGCGCTCTTGCGGGGAACCCCAAGCTTTTGTTGATGGATGAGCCGTCAGAGGGGCTGGCCCCGGTTGTAGTAGAACAGCTTGTTCTGGCCATGAAGGAACTGGCCACATCCTCGTCGCTAGCCATCGTGCTAGTCGAGCAGAGAGCAGACATTGGGCTTGAGCTTTGCGACCGCTACGTTGTCGTTGAACGTGGAAAAATAGTCAATCAGGGCGCCAGTCAGGCCCTTCTCGGAGATGACGCCAAGATTGGGCAACTCATCGGCCTGAGCGTCCACTGATCCAGCTACATGAATTTGCACAACCGCAGACGTCAGTGAGGGCACAACTCACTCTGGCGGTAGAAGGAGATTGATATGAAAGTAACAAGCATCGGGCACGTTGTTTTCGACACACCCGACATCAACCGTTCCGTTGAATATTACGAAAATGTCATGGGCATAAGAGTTGTAGATAAAGGCGACGGCGCTGTCTTCCTCGCTTGCCCGCAGGATCGCCATTCCGTCATTCTGCGTCAAGGTGAGGCGGCATGTCGTGCCGTCTGCCTAAATGTCTCACGGGAGACCGACCTAGGCGACGTACTCAAAGATCTAACCGAAAAAGGCTTGCGCGCCACACGCAAATCCTATTCGGCGCCTGGAACGGACGATTTGGTGCTGGTTGATGGCCCGGAGGAAATCCAGATCGAGATCGCGCATGCTGCCGAGCCGGGGAAGTTCGAAGCCCACGGTCAAAAGGGTGTGGTTCCAAATCGGCTGGGCCACATTGCCTTCAATGTTCTCGATCCTCAGCTCGCCACAAAGTTTTTCGTCGATGTCTTGGATTTCAAGGTGTCAGACTGGATGGGCGACTTTTTTGCGTTTCTCCGTTGCGGACCCGACCACCACACGATCAATCTCCTGCGAGGCGAGCGCCGGAAAATGCATCATGTCGCGTTCGAGACGCGCGGGTGGGATCACATCAAGGAATCGTGCGATATCTTGAGCGAACTCGGCTACCCATTGATTTGGGGACCGGGAAGACATGGTGTTGGCCACAACATATTCATCTATCATCTGACACCTGATGGGCAGATCATGGAGCTCTATGCGGAGCTCGACCAGATGGTCAGCGAGGAGCTTGGTTATTTCGACCCGCGGCCTTGGCACAAAGACAAGCCGCAGCGTCCCAAGAGATGGGAGCCTGGAATAGCGGCGTCAAACCAGTGGGGCATTCCGACGCCTGAGAGGTTCAGGGACTAATTATCAAAGCGCTCGGTCGAACAGGCCAAGAAAAGATATTATGGGGTCGCTGCAATCGACAGCGGCCTCCACTCATAGCGACAGCGGCCATTCGTTGCTTGAAAGGCGGTAAAATGCCACCCGGGCTTTGCGCCCCTCTCACACAGGATGAAATGAAGTGACGTCTAAGTTCGTCCAAGGGTGCTGCTGGATAACGGTTTCAGTGATCTTGGCCGGCTGCGCAGTGGCCACCGATGATGATGCCAAGATTACGAGTGCAGTGGTTTCCCTAAATGGGCAGTCGCGCGCGACGGCCGAAGCAGCTTTCGGTGCTCCGTACTACACCGTCATTTCAAAGGGCATGGCGACGTCCTACTGGTTAATGACCCAAACCGAGGAGTACCTTGGGGTCAGCAACAAACGGATCATCAGGCGAGTGGATGGGCGTCCCATTATACACGAGACCGAAGGCGTTTTGATGAAGCAGCACCGCCACAAATGTGTCGTAGAGATTAAATCGGACGCAACATCCACCATTATCGAGAGCAATATTCATGGCAGTGCGCGCGGCTGCAAGGACGCCATCGCAAAGTTGGCGAGGACTTCTAGTCAGTTGTGAACCACTTCGCCACGCCCGAAGAGATGGTCGAGCACAGCGCTTTGAGCATGTTCAGGTGTGGTCAATCTCTGACGAAGGACGTCCTGAGCTGCCAGGGCTCTTATGACAGATGGACGGCGTGAAAGCTCATTTCTCCACCGATTGATATTTGTCAGAGTGCTGGCGTAGTCTTCACCGAAGAGCGTGGAGAGGTTCCTACACCATGGAAAAAGAGCAATGTCGGCAATCGTTATGTCGTCACCAGCGAGATTGGCGCGCGCCTCTAGCCGATTATCCAGCACACCGAGGACCCGCTGCACCTGTGTGCGGTAACGATCGAGGGAATAGCTCGACGAGGCCTCGGGTGCATAACGGGAGAAGTGAACATACTGGCCCATCATAGGGCCAACAGTCGTAACCTGGACCGCAAGCCACTGAAGCGTTTCGTATCGCTCTTGCCCGGAGGTCGGCAAAAGCTTTCCGGCTTTCTCGGAGAGATAAATCAAAATGGCGGCGGATTCGAAGATAGTTCGCTCATCTGCCTGATCGCTGCGATCAACGATGACGGGAACTTTGCGATTGGGATTTAATTGCCCGAACCAATCTTCAAAGTGTTGTCCCGCAAAGATATCGATCCCGTGTGCGTGGTAGGGAAGACTGAGCTCTTCCAAAGCAATGAATATCCGCGTGACGTTGGGACTGTCAGGAATTTTGTGTCTGAGGCCATGATGATGGAAAGGAGAATCATCACATGGCCATTGAGAAGGAACTTTTGGATCAGCTTCTCGCGGGGCGTGATCCGAACGAGGTTTTCGCCAAGGACGGCCTCGTCGACGATCTGAAGAAGGCGCTTTCGGAGCGCATCTTGAACGCCGAGCTGGACGAGCATCTGGACGATGAGCGCGAGGCCGGCGGCCCTGCCAATCGGCGCAACGGGGTGTCGAAGAAGTCGGTCCTGACCGGCACGTCCAAGATGACGCTGTCGATCCCGCGCGACCGGGCCGGCACCTTCGATCCGAAGCTGGTCGCCAAATACCAGCGGCGCTTTCCCGATTTTGACGAGAAGATCATCTCCATGTATGCGCGCGGCATGACGGTGCGCGAGATCCGTGGCCATCTGGAGGAGCTCTACGGCATCGACGTGTCGCCGGACCTGATCTCGGCGGTGACCGATGCCGTGCTGGAGGAGGTCGGCGAATGGCAGAACAGGCCGCTCGACGCCGTCTATCCGCTCGTCTTCTTCGACGCCATCCGGGTCAAGATCAGGGACGAGGGCTTCGTCAGGAACAAGGCCGTCTACATCGCGCTCGGCATCCTGCCCGACGGCACCAAGGAGATACTCGGCATCTGGATCGAGCAGACCGAAGGGGCCAAGTTCTGGCTGCGCGTCATGAACGAGCTGAAGAACCGCGGCGTCGCCGACGTCCTGATCGCCGTCGTCGACGGCCTGAAGGGATTTCCCGAGGCGATCAACGCCGTCTTTCCGCAGGCGATCGTCCAAACCTGCATCGTTCACCTGATCCGCCATTCGCTCGAGTTCGTGTCCTGGAAGGACCGCAAGACCGTGATGCCGGCGCTGAAGGCCATCTACCGGGCCCAGGACGCAGAGGCAGGCATGAAGGCACTGGAGGCGTTCGAGGCCGGCTACTGGGGCCAGCGCTATCCGGCCATCGCCCTGAGCTGGCGGCGCAATTGGGAACATGTCGTGCCCTTCTTCGCCTTTCCCGAGAGCGTGCGCCGGATCATCTACACCACGAATGCGATTGAAGCGCTGAACTCCAAGCTGAGGCGGGCCGTACGCACCCGCGGACACTTCCCCAGTGACGAAGCGGCAATGAAGCTGCTATATCTGGTGCTCAATCACGCGGCCGAGCAATGGAAACGGCCGCCGCGAGAGTGGTTCGAGGCCAAGACGCAATTCGCCGTCGCATTCGGCGAAAGGTTCGTCAGCAACTGACGGAAACGGGCCTCAGGCACAAAAAATCCGACAGTCCCCGTGACGTTTGGGCTGCCTGATCCGTAAAGCTCAATCATTTTGGCTCCATGGTTTGGTGGGCTGTTCTTCGCTGTATAGTCGAATATCCAAAACCAATCTTCTTTTGATCGATACGCGATGCTCACTCTGCTATGCGGTAGAACGAAGTTCTAGCGGCGTGCTACTTGATGTCCCGTGGATCCACCGTTCGCAACGACTGGCTTTCTACTCGATGCGGATCAACTGCCAGTCCGGACGGCCGAGTCCCAAGCGCCGAGTTTGCTTTAATGAAACAACCATCGATCGGCTTGGGGACTGTACCACTCCCAAAATCAAAATATGTCTCGCGCCAGACGCGTTGCATCAAAGGTGACGTATTAGATCATTCCGCAAGCTGCGCAGTTGGAACGGTCCTTAGCGGTATCGTCGTCGCGTCGTAGGAATATAGCCACGAGTTCCTTTCTGCACCCACATTACGTGTGCGAAACCCCTCGCGAAGTTGGTCAGCAGTCGGCAGGTGGAAAAGAGTTCTATTCGCCGTCGATTCCAGAACAACCTTGGACGTCCTTTCGAAGCGCGCATCCTCGTAAACGTCAAACCTGTCTGAGATGGACCCGGGCATCTCCAGCGCTCTTGCGAGAATGATAGCGTCCTCCAGTGCCATGGCTGCTCCTTGCGCCATATAAGGCAGCGTCGCATGCGCTGAGTCTCCTAGCAGCACGGCGCGCCGTGTGCTCCAACCGCGCATCGGCTGGCGGATATTAAGAGCCCAGCGATAGCACTCGTCGCGATTAGCAACATCGAGGATTGCCTGAATTTCCGGACTCCAGCCGGAGAAATCAGCCTTAAGATCCGTCCATGGTCGTTTGGCCGCCCAGGATTCATCTTCCCAAGTCTCATCTTCCACCAGACCGACAAAATTGACGATTTCGCCGCCCCTTAACGGATAGACGACAGCATGACGACCAGGCCCGACCCAAATATCTACCGTTTTAGGTCGCAGTTCTTCCGGTAGTAGCTTTGCCTCGACCATGACACGCCAAGCCTGGTCGCCCGTGTACGTTGCCGATGTAGGGCCAAGTACCTGCTTGCGAACAATTGATTTGATGCCGTCAGCACCAACAATCAGGTCGCCCTTCGCTCTGTGCCCGCCGTCGAACTCTACGGTAACGCCGCCCTCAGTTTCGTCGATGCTGATTGCCTTGCAGTTGAGGTGCATTGCCTCAGGCGAAATCGCGCTCAATCTGTTGGTCAGCGCGCGATGCAAGTCTGCCCTGTGAATCGTTAGGTAAGGGAACCCATTGCGTTCTAAAAATGTATCGCCAAGCGGGATTGTCTGCAGGGTCTCGCCATTTTCGAACAGGCGGAAACGATACTCTGACGGACGTGCGGACAAGCTTTTCACTTCTTCGAGCGCGCCCAGTGAGGTCAAAACGCGGCACGCATTTGGGCTGACCTGGATGCCAGCGCCTATTTCTCCAAGCGCCGGCGCCTGTTCATAGACCTCAACCGCGAAGCCCTTCTGGATGAGTGCAATTGCCAATGCGACTCCACCAAGTCCTGCTCCGATGATGATGACTTTTTCTTTTTGCATAATGTTCTCCAGTCAATGTTGTCGCTGACTAAGGCAGATATCTTCCACCGTTCACATGCAGGGTTTGACCCGTCATAAAGCGAGACGCCGAACCGAGGAGGAAGAGGATGGGAGCTACGATGTCGTCGGGTACTGCAACCCGACCGAGAGGAATGGCTGCCCGCATCTCCTTTGCGCCGTCCTCACCAAACCATTGCTCCAGTGTTGCTGGTCCGGCGGCTCCCCGTCCGGTACCTCCAGCGAGGAACGCCGTTTGTACCAGTCCAGGTGCAACAACGTTGACCCGGAGGTTCGGGGCGACCTCCTTTGCCAGGACCTTCGCGTAAGCGATCAAGCCAGCCTTCGACGCGCTATATGCACCGAACCCGGCCTCGACGTTAATCGCCAAGCCGGACGATATAAAAACGATCGAACCGCTGTCCGGGGCCAGAAGAGGTAGAAATGCCTTTGACACCAGAAAAGCGCCTCGTAGGTTGATGTCCTGCGCCAAGTCCCATTGATCCAAACCAAATTTTGAAACAGGCGTCGGTCTTTCGCCGACGCCAGCTAAGTAGACGAGGCCGTCGATTTCATTCCATTGCTCAAGGACGGACGAAACCGCTTCTTCAATCTGAGTGGGCTCCAGAACATTCACAGGTATCGAGATAACGCCTTTCGGAAGTGGGTGCTCTTCAATGGCTGCCGGCGTATCAAGCGCAATGACTTTAGCTCCTGCCTCAAGACAACGCAGTGCAAGCACCTGCCCAATGCCGCCATGCCCCCCTACAATCACAAGCTTCGCTTCCGCAGGTGGCCCCAACCGCTTGAAATCTATTTCCATCGCTCCGCTCGCAGTCATTCATCTGCCTCCATCCTCGTTGACGAGAAGATACACACGAAGACATTTTATGCAAAGAAATATTTTTTATGCACAATATGAATCTGCGGTCGGTTGGAAATCGTTTGTTTTGTGGTGACCTATGCCGGGTTCAGCAACTGAGGGACGACCACGAACAGGCGACCTCAGGCGATGTGAGCGTGACCTGCCTTCGCAAATTTCCACTTGCCAGGTCCTTGCGCCGTCGGTTGCCCCACGCCGGTGGAACCAAAGCCACCGATGCGAAGGCTGCTCGTTCTGGATTTCCACTGCAAACTGATGTGCCGAGGTGCCGGACAGGCATAACCACGTCAATTGCTTGTCAAATGTGGAATACTGACTTCCGTGAAAACCGTCTTCATTGATCGGGCCGACCTGCGCAAATTGGAGCTCAGAAGTGGCTCATAAGGAGTTGCTCGAACTGGAGAAATCGTCATGAAGTTGTATTTTCATCCCTTGTCCGGCCATGCACATCGAGCTCGCCTCTTTCTTTCGCTTGTTGATCAGCCATTTGAGTTGATCGACGTCGATCTGGCGAAGGGAGAGCACAAAAGGCCAGAGTTCCTCAAAATGAACGCTTTCGGTCAGGTTCCAGTCCTTGTAGACGGCGAGACCGTAATTTCGGACTCTAACGCCATCCTCACTTACCTTGCAAAGAAACTTGGAAAGTCCGACTGGCTGCCTGAGGACCCGACCGGCGCTGCTCAGATCCAACGCTGGCTTTCCGTTGCCGCAGGACAGATTGCATTTGGTCCCGCCGCCGCCCGCTTGATTACCGTCTTCGGTGCGAAGTACAATGCAGACGAAGTCATTGCACGGGCTCACGCGCTCTACGCGGTCTTGGATCAGGAACTTGCTACCCGTCAGTGGCTTGTATCTGACCGTCCCACAATTGCTGATGTGGCGATCTATAGCTACACGGCACGTGCTCCTGAGGGCAACGTAGACCTTTCCGCTTATCCCAATGTTCGCGCCTGGCTCGAACGTGTCGAGTCTCTTCCGGGCTTCGTCGAATTCGGGAAGACGCCGGTTGGTCTGGCAGCGTAACGCACCCTTGGGAGACTGCCATGGCGGCTGATGCAAAGATTGTTTACGAACTGGCGGAAGCGCCATGGCACAAGGGCGAGATTGAAATCCAGTCGTCCGTCGGGGTCATGGAAAAGATGCACGACGTAGGGCGCCGCTTCATCAGAAGTCGTCTGATAGAACAGCATCAAAAGTTTTATCCTCAACTTCCCTTCCTGGTCGTTGGTGCCGTTGACCGTGACGGCCATCCGTGGGCAACGTTTTTGACCGGGCATCCAGGATTTCTCAGGGCGAGCGATGAGCACACGCTCAGCATTGGTACCCAATTTGATCAGTCCGATCCCGCATTTGGGGGTGCCTACGAAGGTGCGCCAATAGGCGTCCTTGGCATCGAGCTTCACACACGCAGGCGAAACCGGCTCAACGGAAATATCCGTCGGCACACCAAAGCCGGTTTTGATCTGCAAGTGATCCATAGCTACGGAAATTGCCCGAGGTATATCCAGTATCGTGACCATCACTTTGAGCGTGATCCGACGGCTGCTTTCGAACCGGTTGTGGAGGCTCTAGATGGTCTCGACGATGAGGCTCGAGCTCTAATAGGCCTGGCCGATACATTTTTCGTTGCCTCTTACGCGGACGTTGGCGGAGACCGCCAGGTCGACGTGTCTCATCGTGGAGGAAAGCCGGGTTTCGTCCGGATAGGTGCTGACGGGCTCTTCACGATCCCTGACTTCAACGGGAATTTTTTCTTCAACACTCTTGGAAATATTGCCCTGAATGGCCGCGCCGGCCTAACGTTTCTCGACGCTCATACAGGTGACGTCCTCCAGTTGAGCGGACGGGCGGAGGTTCTTCTGAACTCACCTGAAATCGCCGCATTTCAGGGCGCAGAGAGGCTTTGGACGTTTCGCCCAGAGCGTATCGTAAGACGCCGCGGAGCACTGCCGATCCGCTGGAGTACGAGAGATGGAGGCGAGAGCCCGTTCTCAACGATGACAGGTGACTGGAGCCAAGCGAGTGAACGATTGAAAGCCGCGGAACTCGCTAAGACATGGCGGCCGTTCAAAGTTGATCGGGTTGTCGATGAAAGTTCAGTCGTCAGGTCAATTTACCTCTCGGCAAGTGATGGAGCGGGACTGATCCCCCATAAGGCAGGACAACATCTTCCAATCCGTGTCCTACTTGAGGGTGATGAGGATCCCGTCATCAAAACCTACACGCTCTCGGCCGCGCCGTCAGACGCTGGCTACCGAATAAGCGTAAAAAGAGAGGGGCGGGTTTCCCAACATTTGCACGAATTGGATGTCGGTTCACTCATTGAGGTGCGCGCGCCTGCCGGCGGATTCACAATTGATCCCCTAGAAGAGCGTCCCGCCGTTCTATTGGCAGCCGGAGTGGGAATCACTCCCATGTTGGCGATGCTACGACACATCGTTTATGAAGGTCGGCGCAAACAGAAGATGCGCAAGACGTGGATGATCTACTCCGCGCGAAGCAAGGCGGAACAGGGCTTTTCAAATGAACTCGCCGATCTGGTCTCGCAGGGTGATGGCGCTGTTTCGTTGACGCGCGTGCTGTCCTCTCAAGAAGAAGCCATCAAAGACGTTGATTACGATGAAATCGGCCGCATAAACATCGCTCTTTTGAAAAAGGTCCTGCCATTCGGGGACTTCGACTTTTATCTTTGCGGTCCACCCGCTTTCATGCAAGACACTTACGACGGGCTGCGGTCCCTTAGCGTAGCAGACAAACGGATATTCGCCGAAAGCTTTGGCCCCGCTTCGGTCAAGCGTCGCCCAGATATCGGCTCAGTGACCGCTGTAGGCGCTCTTCCCTCGACAAATGACGTCCCCGTCGTCTTCACGGAATCTGGAAAGCAGGCACTGTGGCATCCCGGAAGTGGCACGTTGTTGGACCTTGCCGAGGCTGAAGGATTGTCCCCGGATTACAGCTGCCGAGGAGGAACCTGCGGGACCTGCGCTACCCGGATGGTGAAGGGAAAAGTGGCCTATAAAACGCCGCCTCAGGCTGCAGTGGGCGATGAGGAGGTCCTTATTTGCAGTGCATACCCCGCACAGACGGATCTTGGAGACGCCGGTGTGATGGAACTCGCACTCTGACCGCTGCCCACCCTGCACGTCGGCTTTCTCACGTGGCAACCGACTAGCGACCCAAATTGAAAAAATGCCAACTCTCTAAGAAGGAGATCGATATGCTGACAATCAAGAGGGTACTGTCCGCGGCACTTATCGCGGGCGTTGTTGCAGCGCCGGCCAGTGCACAATCGCCTAAGCCGACCGTCGTTCTAGTTCATGGAGCCTTCGCTGACGCTTCGAGCTGGAATGGGGTGATTTCGCGACTGCACGAGGACGGCTTCGAAGTAGTGGCCGTTGCAAATCCCCTTAGAGGCGTAAAAACCGATGGCGATTACGTCGCAAGGATCGTTTCAAGCATCAAGAAGCCAGTGGTTCTCGTGGGCCACTCCTATGGCGGATCTGTCATCAGTGCGTCCGCCGTAGGCATGAAGAACGTCAAATCGTTGGTGTTTGTTGGAGCCTTCGCACCCGATATCGGCGAGTCAGCTGCGGATCTGAGTGCCAAGTTTCCCGGTAGTACGCTGGAGCCGACACTCGACGAACCCGTCATCTTGGCTGACGGTGGCAAGGATATGTATATTGCTAAAGCAAAATTCCATGGCCAATTCGCCGCCGATGTGCCAGCCGCCGTCGCCGCTCTCATGGCCGATACACAGCGCCCTGTAACGCTGTCGGCCCTTACTGAGGCGGCGCCAGGTGCCGCATGGAAGGAGATTCCCTCCTACTTCATTTATGGTGAGAAGGATAAGAACATCCCAGCGAAAGCATTGGGATGGATGGCCGAGCGAGCATCCTCTAAAGAAACTGTTGTCGTGAGCGGGGCATCCCATGTCGTGATGGTTTCTCACCCGGCCGAAGTCGTGAAGGTCATCGAGGAAGCGGCCGAGTAGATCTGTGGTGTTTGGACTTTTTTGAAACAGTGACCGCGCGGCAACGCGCGGTCGAAAAAGCATCAGCTGAAATGCCGGTTCGCCCTGAGCTTTGCCACGGCGAAATCCACAAAACTTCGCACCTTTGCAGACGCGTGACGACCGTCGGGATGGACGACGTGAATAGGCAGTGGCTCTTCCTCATAATCAGCCAGAACTGTCTGAAGTTGACCGCGTTCGAGTTCCGGGGCAATCTGGTATGATAGCACGCGGGTGAGGCCCCATCCCTTGACCGCTGTGGCAATCGCTGCCTCGTTCGAGCTTGTAAAAAGACGCGGACTCACATGCACGACCGTCTTTTGCTCCAAACCAAAACGCCACTCCAATGATGACCATGCGCTCGTTGAAGCGACAATCCGGTGACGAGATAGATCCGAAGGCGTAAGAGGGACGCCATTCTGATCGAAATAGTCAGGGGATCCGCAGATCACCCGCTTCACGGAGCCAACTCGAATCGCAGCAAAGCCTGAGTCCGGCAGGTGGCCGATACGTATCGACACATCGATACCCTCATCGACGATGTTTACAACACGATCCAAGAACAAGCACCGTCCAATCACGTCCGGATATTCGTCCAGGTATTCCGTGACCACGGGTAACACAAACATTGTACCGAACATGGAAGAGGCAGTAATAGAGAGTGTCCCGGTGGGTTTCGCGAATGCGCCCGCAGCGGCCGCTTCGGCGTCTGCAAGATCCGCTAATAGCCTCTGGCAGTCGGTGAAATACCTGTTACCCGACTCCGTCAACTTCACGGATCGGGTGGTGCGCGTCAGAAGACGCGTTCCAATGATATCCTCCAACGAGGAGACAACGCGGGTAACGGCAGGAGGGCTCATGTGGAGTTGGCGTCCTGCGTCCGCGAAGCTCTCCGCTTCCGCGACCTTTACGAATACTTTCATGGCTTGCCAGCGATCCATGCGTTCCCCTCCTTGAATAATTTCGCCACTTCGTTCCATCCCAGGTTTGCAATAGCATCGCGGGATCGGCACGAAACATGGTGTTGACATAGCTGTAATGCCGGCTGCTACATTGGTGCGGACAGCATTTCGTTGATCTGCCGGCTGACATCCATTGTGGTGAAAGCAATCAGCTTCTTTTTTGCAGCGTCGGCCGCGGCGTCGTTACCCTCGCGGACAGCAAGGGCATATTTGACCGCGACATCTGTCACAGCATTGAAACTTGCTCCGCGCATCGCGGCGTCAATCTCGGCGCCAGTTAATCCAAGCTCGCTCGCCTCCGCGAGCAGACTTTCATCGACAGATGCCTCCCTGGCTCCAGTCGCCAGTCGGATATGTATACGCATAATCGGTGTTAATGGATTCTTCGTCACGGGAGGTCTCCGATTTTAGTTCTTCATGGTGATGTTCTCCGCTCGTCGTTGAGATCCAGTGTCAAAGCTGACTTCTTACGGGTGACAGCGAGTTCTTCGCCGAGCGTCATCCATAAGAATAGTGCATCTGGAGCGTAAATTAAGCTCGCAAATCGCAAATGCTTTCTTCCGCCCGCTGCAACAGTTCAGCAGGTTCGGTTTTTGCTAAAGGTGCGTACTCACAAGATTCGGCGACACACTGGCTTCAGCCATTGAATGATCGTTCTTGGCGACCTCAGCCAAGAAACCCCTTTGCTTGCGGTTAAAGATGTTTCGCGCGACGCTTGCGGCGCCGCAGTTTTCAGAATTCGAAAGCTGTGTGACAACAACACACAGCCGAAAGTAAGCCGCGGACTAAGTGCTTCGGCGCTCTGGTATCGTAGAGCCCGGTTTGCCGAGACCTACAAGCGCCGTGTCCTCGCCAGCAAATGATTAAACGTGGAAATGTTTAGGGTATTGTAAGCTACCACCGCATTTTGGACGCCAGCTCGAAGCGCCGCAGGGGATGGTCTCGTAAAGCCGAGACGGCGAAATAGCTTCTAGCCCGGTGGTGCAGGGGAACCAGCGCGTCCTCAGGGTCTGTATGAAGAGGCGTTAAAGCCTGCCATGTCGAGAAATTATCTAATCGCAGTGAGCTAGATGCAGCCTCAGCCGGGCTGTGTCGCGGACATCTCTCTGCGAAGGACTGGCGCAACTCGCTCGGCCAGCAAATCAATTTGTTCAAGGACAGTTTTGAGCGGAACGCCGCCCATTTCGAGTGTGAAGAGCTGCCGGCGGTAACGACCGAAATGTTCTCTGAACGTCAGGACTTTGTCGATCACTTGCTGGGGACTTCCGACGGCGAGTGAGGTGTTGTTCATGACCTGCTCGAGCCCTGCACCCCGATAAATCCTGGAGTTGGCAAAGAAAGGCCGGTATTGCGCCAAAGCCTCCTGAGAGTTGGGGTGCATAAAGATCTGCCCTCCAGCGCCGACGATTGCTTCTTCGGCCTTCCCGTGCCCGTAGTGGGCGAAGCGCTCGCGATACAGTTTCACAAGTCGACCGAAATGCTCGACCGGGCCGAAGAGATTGTTAGTAAAAAATCCATCGCCATAATACGCCGCGATTTCGGCGACATCGGGGTTCGATACGGAACCATGCCACACAAGCGGCGGCCTCGCTTCAAACGGCCGAGGCGTGGACATGAACCCGCGCAAAGGGGTGCGGAACTTACCCTCCCAATCCACACGATCCTCACGCCAGAGCCTGTGCAGGAGCCCGTAATTTTCAACGGTCAGGGCTACACCGTCTTCAACGTTTTTCCCAAACCAGGAATATACGGCGGGCGTGTTCCCGCGTCCCAGCATCAAGTCGACACGGCCCGCCGAAAGCTGCTGCAGCGTTGCGAAATCCTCGGCTATTTTTACAGGGTCATTGGTCGTAATTAGCGTTGTCGACGTTGACAGTGTGATCTGCTTTGTCTGACCCGCAATGTAGCCCAGGATGGTGGTAGGGGAACTCGGTACGAAGGGTGGATTGTGATGTTCGCCGATCGCGAATACGTCTAGTCCAGCCTCGTCGGCATGGACAGCGATCTTCACCATAGCCTGGAGTTTTTCGTGCTCCGTCTGCGCCTTACCCGTCGAGGGATCGGCTGTGACTTCGCCAACGCTGAAAATTCCAACTTCCATTTCAAATACCTTCGTAATCTCCGAATATGGCTCTAAAGCTACCAGCTGAGCTGGTAGGCCGAAAATCCTGTTCTCATATCCGGATGTGTATATGTTGATACGGCAGAAGGCACTGTCTGCGGGCAATGAAACCGCCCCCAGACAGCGCCCTCGGCCGTCGCCCTCACTGGCCCTTCGCCGCTAGATAGCCGGAGATGTTGTTGGCAGAGAATGGGAGATGATCGCCCATAAGTTGCGCATGCTCCTGGCCATGCTCCGAACGCCAGTCGCCGAGAAGTTCCGCGCCTACTGCGACCCAGGTAATAGGCTTGATGCCCACTTGCACCATACGTGCAATGGCGGCGTCCTCAACGATCTTGTTCCACGTGCCAGAAGCATCGATAACGGCATAGACGTCATAGCCATCTTCCTTGGCTGATAGCGCTGCAAAAGCGAGGCAAACCTCGGTCGAGATGCCAGCGATCAGCAGCTTCTTTCTCCCGGTGTTCTTAACCGCAGCAACGAAGTCCTTGTTATCCCAAGCATTGATCTCGCCAGGGCGGTGGACGATGGTTGCTTCTGGAAGAAGGTTTGTCACGATTGGCATGATAGGGCCGTTTGGTCCATCAGAAGCACTGGTCGTGATGATCGCGGGCAGTTTGTAGACCTTAGCAAGAGTGGCGAATGCTTTTACGTTGTTGTTGAACTCCGGCGGGCTTTGGGTCTGCACGCCGTTGGCTAGACCTGTCTGGTGGTCGACGAAAAGAACTGCGGAGTTCTGGGCGGTAATCCGATCGTATGACATTGTCATATCCTTTTGATTGGTGATGTCGGTGGTTGATCACTCGACTGCTCTAAAGGTGTCATTCGAAGGGCACATCCACTAGCGGCAATGGCCGGAACTCATAGTTGCTGAAATCGGAACAGCGTTTGGATGAGACTGGTATCGTTGGTGTCCAAAGCAGCTAGTTGTTGAGAGGCTCGACTTACACAGGCTACTTTTGCTCCCGTACAAATCGCAACCGTGACGATCAAGACATCGGAGAAAAATGCGGCTCCCATTTCCGTCGTATAACCGATCGGAGGCTAGCATGACGGAAGACAAGTTGGAGGGTATTGCTGACTACCGTGCGCCAGCAGGAGGATGGGGTGCCCTAAACGCAGTTGCCAGGGCCCTTAAGGAACAGCAACTCTCTTTGACTGGCGTTAACGCATTACTCAAAGCAAATCAGCCGGAAGGGTTCGATTGTCCAGGCTGCGCGTGGCCGGATCCCGACCATACCTCTGCATTTGAGTTTTGCGAAAACGGCGCGAAGGCGATTACATGGGAGGCGACCCGAAAACGGGCGGATCCCGAGTTCTTTTCGCGCCACACCGTATCCGAAATGTGGGCTTGGGACGACCATCGCATAGAAGATTCCGGTCGTCTGACCTCACCGATGCTATATGATGCAGCAAGCGATCGCTTCAAAGCGATATCTTGGCAGCAGGCATTTGATACGGTTGGGCAACGGTTGAGCGAGCTGTCAGATCCAAATCAGGCCGAGTTTTACACGTCTGGCCGCGCCTCAAACGAAGCCGCGTTTCTCTACCAGTTGTTTGTTCGCGCCTTTGGCACGAACAATTTTCCCGATTGCTCGAACATGTGCCACGAGGCGACTTCGGTCGGGCTTCCGCAGTCGATCGGGGTTGGCAAGGGTACTGTGGAGTTGGTTGATTTCGACAAATGTGACCTGATCATCAGCATCGGTCACAACCCAGGAACCAATCACCCGAGAATGATGACCACGTTGCACGACGCCTCTAAAAGAGGTGTCCCGATCATGGTATTCAATCCGCTGCGCGAACGCGCACTGGAACGATTTGCGGCTCCGCAAAATCCTATCGAGATGATTACTCTATCCTCAACGCCTATTGCATCCTCCTACTACCAAATCAAAACGGGAGGGGACATGGCTCTATTGAAAGGACTGATGAAACTGCTTTTTGAGCGGGATCGTCTGGATATTGAAGATGGCGGCGCCGGCCTTCTCGACCGGGATTTTATCGAAGATCATACTTCCGGACTTGGCGAGGTTAAAGCCGACGTAGAGAGAACAACCTGGGATCAGATCTACAGGCGGTCTGGCTTAGGACCTAGCGAGTTCGAGAACGCATTGAATACCTATGTAAGCGCCGACCGGGTCATCATCTGTTATGGCATGGGTGTGACGCAGCACTTCGCCGGAACCGAGATTGTTCAGCAATTGGCGAACCTTCTCATGCTCCGGGGAAACATTGGAAAGCCGGGGGCTGGACTGTGCCCGTTGCGCGGACACTCAAACGTACAGGGCGATCGAACCGTCGGCATCACTGAAATGCCGAGCGCTGCACTTCTGGACGGTATCGAGAAAGCTTTTGGTTTTCGACCACCTGCGGAGAAAGGTCATAACGCAGTCGAAAGTTTGGAAGCGATCATATCAGGCGAATCAAAAGCACTCATTTGCCTCGGAGGAAATCTTGCTGTCGCTATGCCAGACCCCGATGCTGTGTTCGAAGGCATGCGGCAACTAGAATTGGCCGTGCACATCGCTACAAAACCCAATCGGTCTCACTTGCTCACTGCGAAAACATCGATCTTGCTGCCTGTCCTAGGCAGAACCGACCAAGACCTGCAAGGTACCGGGCCACAATCCGTCACAGTCGAGGACTCGATGTCGATGGTTCACGCCTCGAAGGGCTTTCTTAAACCGCCAAGCGACGAACTTAAGTCGGAGCCCGCGATCATTGCCGGACTTGCAAAGGCCACAATCGGTTCGCGTTACGAGATACCATGGGATGAACTGGTGGAAGACTATGACCGTATCCGAGACAAAATCGAGATCGTCTTTCCTGAGTTCTTCGACTTCAATGTCAGAGTACGAAAGCCAGGCGGGTTCCGTCTGGATATCCCTGCATCGAGGCGTGAGTGGCATACATCAAATCGGAAAGCCAATTTTCTCGTTGCTGCAGGGCTTGAAGACGATGCGCGATTGATCGACGGCGAGTGCCTTGTGCTGACGACCATACGTGCGCATGGTCAGTACAACACGACTATTTATAACAAAGATGACCGTTATCGGGGCATTTTTGGCAGACGGGACGTGATCCTTATGAACAAAGCCGATATGGACATACGCGGTATCGCCGAAGGGGAGCAAGTTCAGGTCGCTGGAATGGCCATCGGCAAACCTTCAAAAACGCGTGTCCTGACTGGTTTCATAGCGGTTGAATTCAACATTCCACAGGGCTCGGTCGCAGGCTACTATCCAGAACTTAACAAGGTGATGGCGCTCTCCGATTTCGACCCCAAATCAGGCACTCCGGCTTATAAAGGAGCGCCCGTGACGATCTCCAAGTGGAGCCAGCCATGATGATGGCGGGCCGCTCCGCAACCCGGCCCAAGCATGAAAACGCCCCTAGTCTACGATAGGCAAGGTTAAGTTTGCGATAGACGACGATGCTTTTCGACACCAAGTTAGCTGAGTTGGTTTCTATTACACGCTGTCTGCAGTGAGCATCCCTGCGGCTCTACTACTCGAAAATTCGCTCGTCCACGTGAGATCCACGTCCTGCGATCACGTGAAGAGACTATCTCTGGCCCGCCCCTTCTTTCGCGGCCATCTACCATTGGCTCATGCGATTTTAAGTGCCAGGCCACTCCGTTGCGGCTCACGCGGCGCGGGCGAAGGCTTGGTCCTTTGTAGAGAGCCGAAGAAAATTTTATATCGTTTTCAGGGCCATCCGTGACTGAAGGCTCGCTCGCACACATAAGGCGGGCATACTGTTGCCACCAAAGTACTTCGGTCGCACTATCCGGCCGTTCTCACGAGACGACGAAGCGGCCGTCGTAAAGAATTCCGAATTGAACGTCATCCGAATGGTCCCGCAGCTGTAGGCAGCTTTCGCGTAATGTGTTGACTTGAAACGCCGTCCGGGACCTTATCTGCAGGATCTTTCGGCCCTCTCGGCTGAGCAATGCTGAGCTTGTGTCGCCTGAGATAGGCCGATGACGGCGTCGTGAAATTCATTCCCTGAGACCCGCCCCCACTAATATCAAAGCTCCTTTGATATCCGCAAAAAAGCTGCCCTCGGTGGCGGTACCGAAGGCAGCAAAGCCTGCGACTGGGGCAGGCGACTGCGGCGAGGACCGCAGTGGAGCGGCGGGGAAGGAGCCGTTCACGGATCTATAAAACATGTTCAAGTAAGAGCAGTCTTGAACAAGGCATGTGGGAATGGGATGGCACGTTGATCTCCATCCTTCCGTCATCTTCATTGTGCTGCCTAATGTTGGTTTTCACGCGGAACTGAGCCGGTTTTTTCACCGAGAAGTGAGCCACCTCTGAGTATGGTTTTTTGATCAGGCTTTGGTCAATGGGCTGGCTTTTTCTCCTCTCTTCTGTGCCGCTGCGGCCGAGCTGGCCTTGAAGCGGAAGCTGTCATTTCCTGTTTCCAGGATGTGGCAACGGTGTGTCAGCCGATCGAGCAAAGCGGTCGTCATCTTGGCGTCGCCGAATACTGTGGCCCATTCGCTGAAGCTGAGGTTGGTGGTGATGACGACACTGGTGCGCTCGTAAAGCTTGCTCAGCAGGTGGAACAGCAGCGCTCCGCCTGAGGCACTGAACGGAAGGTATCCGAGCTCATCAAGGATCAACAGGTCGAGACGGACCAAGGCTTCGGCGATCTGACCGGCCTTGCCCTTGGCCTTCTCCTGCTCAAGTGCATTGACCAGTTCGATGGTCGAGAAGAAGCGGACCTTTCTGCGATGATGCTCGATTGCCTGGACGCCGAGAGCGGTCGCGATATGTGTTTTGCCTGTGCCAGGGCCGCCGACCAGGACAACGTTCTGTGCCCCATCCAGGAACTCGCATCGGTGTAGTTGGCGCACGGTGGCCTCGTTGATCTCGCTGGCGGCAAAGTCATATCCGGAGATGTCTTTGTAGGCCGGGAAGCGAGCTGCCTTCATGTGATAGGCGATGGAGCGGACCTCGCGCTCTGCCATCTCGGCTTTCAGCAACTGGGAAAGGATCGGCACGGCAGCATCGAAGGCTGGCGCTCCCTGCTCGATCAGGTCCAGGACCGCTTGGGCCATGCCGTACATCTTCAGGCTACGCAGCATGATGACGACGGCGGCGCTGGCAGGATCATGACGCATTGCGGCCTCCTGCTATCCGGAGGCGCAGGCCATCATAGCGCTCGACATTAGCCTTGGGTTCACGCACCAAGGTTAGCGCCTGTGGTGTGTCGACATCGGGACCGTCGATCGTCTTGCCGTCGATCAGCCGGTGCAGCAGGTTCAGCACATGCGTCTTGGTCGCGACGCCCCCATCCAGGGCAAGCTTCACAGCCCTGAGTACGACCTGTTCGTCATGGTGAAGAACGAGGGCGAGGATGTCCGCCATCTCACGATCACCGCCGGGGCGGCGAAGCATCTGATCCTGTAATTGCCGAAAGGCGAGTGGCAACTCCAGGAAGGGCGCACCGTTACGAAGAGCTCCGGGCTTGCGTTGGATGACCGCAAGGTAATGCCGCCAGTCGTAAATCGTCCGTGGCGGCTTGTCGTGGCTGCGCTCAATGATCCGCACATGTTCGCAAAGAACGTTGCCCTCGGCAACAACGACCAGTCGTTCGGGATAGATTCTTAAGCTGACAGGCCGGTTGGCAAACGATGCGGGCACGCTATAGCGGTTCCGTTCGAAGGTGATCAGGCATGTTGGCGAGACCCGTTTGCTTTGCTCGACGAAGCCGTCAAACGCGGCTGGCAGTGCCATCAATGCTGCCCGCTCATCAGCCCAGACATCCGCAATTGTGCCGGGCAAGGTGCCATGCGGTGTCTCCCGCCACAGGTCTTGGCAATGCTGTTCCAACCAGGCATTCAATGCCGGCAGGTCCGGGAAGTCCGGCATCTGTTGCCATAGCCGTGGTCGGGCATCCTGGACATTCTTCTCGACCTGTCCCTTCTCCCAGCCTGCGGCGGGATTACAGAACTCGGGCGCAAAGACGTAGTGGTTCGTCATCGCCAGGAAGCGGACGTTGACCTGCCGCTCCTTGCCGCGGCCAACACGATCAACTGCGGTGCGCATGTTGTCATAAATTCCACGCGCGGGCACGCCGCCGAAGACCCGGAAGCCGTGCCAGTGTGCGTCGAACAGCATCTCATGGGTTTGTAGCAGGTAGGCTCTGACCAGAAAGGCCCGGCTGTGCGCCAGCTTGATATGCGCGACCTGAAGCTTTATGCGCTCGCCGCCGATCACGGCATAGTCTTCGCTCCAATCGAACTGGAATGCTTCGCCGGGCCGGAAAGACAGAGGAACGAATATGCCTCGGCCGGCCGTCTGCTGCTCGAGCCGCCACTGACGGGCGAAGGCAGCGACGCGACCATAAGAGCCGGTAAAGCCGAGAGCCACCAGATCTGCATGAAGTTGCTTCAACGTTCGGCGCTGCTTGCGTGACCTCCCAGCCTCGGTCTTCAGCCAGGCCGCCAGTTTGTCAGCGAATGGATCAAGCTTGCTCGGTCGTTCCGGTACCGTGAACGTCGGCTCGATCGTGCCCGCGCTCAAATACTTCGCGATCGTGTTGCGCGACAGACCGGTTCGTCGGCTGATCTCCCGGATCGATAGCTTCTCGCGCAGCGCCATCCGGCGGATGATGTTTAAAAGTCCCATGTGGATCACTCCGTTGCCCCCGTCGCTCACCGCGTTGGGGGGAAGGTTCACATGGCTCAATTCTCAATGGAAATTATGCGCCTAACCGGCTCAGTTCTGCGTGGAAACCAACATCCTAAGACATAAAGAACAACGACTTTAGGTTGGGAATGGAATCTAAAGCTTGCCGGCACTCACAAGCTCACGGACTTTCTTCAACGTTGATACCACTGCGGTAATGTAGCTGCGACGCATCTCGTTAATCAGAACGAGCTCTTCGTCAGAACCTTCCGATGCTCCCGCGAAAGGGACGCTGAAGGTGAAGGTGAGCCACAATCCCTTTTCACTTTCGCTGATCGTGTTTTGTATGAAACCATCGCTACCGACTCTTTCGAATTGAACTTGGACTGGTGGAAAAAAGGTTATTCTCTCTTCATAATCACCAGTGGGCAGAGTGATCTGACGCAACAGGCCATTATCCGATCGACTGATGACGTCACAACGAGACATCCCAGGCACAAATGGAAGTGCGTTGTTCGCCTTCATCTCAAGACCCTTCCAAACTTGGTCGGCCGTCAGCACCGGCTCTACGCCTTCAGGATTTATTTCAAGTGTATTGGTCTGCCCCCTGAAAAGTGGTCCTCCCTGAAGTAGGCTATTGAGCCATTGGAGAGGACGTTGGAATGCCCCAGAAGAAGCATAAGCCCGAAGAGATCGTTGCGAAGCTGCGCCAGGTCGATGTTCTGTTGTCGCAGGGGCGATCTGTTGGGGAAGCGGTTCGTTCGATCGGCGTGACGCAGTTCACTTATTACCGCTGGCGCAAGGAGTTCGGTGGCCTGAAGGGTGACCAGGTAAAGCGGCTGAAGGACCTTGAGAAAGAGAACGAGCGGCTTCGCAAGGCGGTGTCGGACCTGACGCTCGAGAAACTGATTTTGAAAGAGGCTGCCTCGGGAAACTTCTGAGCCCTTCCCGCCGCCGCCGATGCATCGACCATGTCATGGCGAAGTTCTTCGTCTCGGAGCGCTTCGCCTGCAAGGTTCTGGGCCAGCACCGTTCGACCCAGCGCAAGAGGCCTGGAGGCAGGCCAGATGAAGAGGCATTGACCGCCGACATCATCCGGCTCGCTTCCCGCTATGGCCGTTATGGCTATCGCAGGATCACCGCGATGCTGCGGTGCGAAGGCTGGACGGTGAATGCCAAGCGCGTCGAGCGCATCTGGCGGCGGGAGGGGCTTAAGGTTCCCCAGAAGCAACCGAAAAGAGGGCGTCTCTGGCTGAATGACGGATCGTGCATCCGGCTTCGACCGGAGCACCCCAACCATGTCTGGTCCTATGACTTCGTCGAGGGCCGCACCCACAATGGCAGGAAATTCCGCATGCTCAACATCATCGACGAGTTCACCCGGGAATGCCTGGCAATCCGCATCGATCGCAAGCTCAGCTCCACCGACGTCATTGATGTCTTGTCGGACCTGTTCATCCTGCGCGGCGTGCCGGGCCATGTTCGTTCCGACAACGGCCCGGAGTTCATAGCCAAGGCCGTGCGGGAGTGGATTGCCGCTGTCGGTGCGAAGACCGCATTCATCGAACCAGGAAGCCCATGGGAGAACGGCTACTGCGAGAGCTTCAACTCGAAGCTTCGCGACGAACTGCTCAACGGTGAAATATTCTATAGCCTCGCCGAGGCGAAGGTTATCATCGAGGCTTGGCGACGCTACTACAACACCGAGCGGCCGCACTCATCGCTCGGATATAAACCGCCGGCACCGCAGGCTATCATCTGGCCTGCGCCGCCGCCCGGATCGGCACCGCCATCTGCCCAGGCCATGGCCGAAAAGCCGATCATACATTAAGACTGAAACCGGACCACCTTATGGGGTCAGGCCACGCTCGGCGAGCGCCTGTTGGATGTGATGGCTTCTTCAAGCCAACGCGCAATAGTGATGTCTTCGAACATTTTTGCAGCCTCTCGCTTTGGTCGCCAACATAATGCGGCTCGCGAACGAGGCTTTGAAGCCTCGAGCTGGCGAAGACATCGTTTCGCTTGATGAATGTAATGAGGGCTAGTGTCAGGCTGCGTAAGCCGAGGGAGCCGGATCGTCTCGCAGGTCTAGCCCGACCTTCCCCACTATGTGGCGGTAAGGAATGGAGCGCGACGATCTGAGTTATGTATCATCGGATCCAACGATCCCACATGCTCGGCGGAGCGTCCCCTCAAGCCGCGCTGCATCTAAATAAATAACTACTAGCGGTCGACCGTCGCCTCGTTTCGAGTCGGATTATCCTTGGGTGCCCCGGTCAATTTTTCCTTCCTCAGCTTTGAAGAAATATTGGCTATTCACCAGCCAACCTTTCAAGGGCCTGAGTGGTAAGATTGACGCTAGGACAACGAGTGGAAAAGACGTGAAGAGATGGACCCATAAAGGCGGCTGGTAGGCGACTTCTAACCAACACGCGATGCCGACAGCTGGCACGCTTGTAAAGCAGATGACAAAAAATGCCGGGCCATCCGCCGGATCGGCAAACGTGTAGTCCAGCCCGCAGACCTCACAATTGGATTTCAAGGTGAGAAACCCCTTAAACAAGTGACCCCGGCCACAACGGGGGCATAGCCCCTTTATCCCAGTTCGATAAGGCGATAGTGGCGGCCAATCAGCGGTCATTACGGTTTCCTCCAAATTTCCATCATAGTGAGATGCGGCTAGATCGCTGGAAGCGCAGCGCTTCGCTCCCAGCCCTGATTAAGCAAGTCGAGACTTGCTTTTTTGACGCGTGGGTCTGAATCTAGGCGGGGTGCGTCTACGCAGACAACCTTGCAGCCTTAAGGGCGCGTCCCCACCAGGTAAGCTGATCGAGGAGGTTTTTCGCCGCCTCGTCCAAATGAGGATAATCGCCTAGAGTTTTGCCGTCTTTGACAACTGATAGGTATTCGGGGAAGGATATGTGAACACCTGTCTTGACGGATACAGCACTCATCTCAACGAAGATCAACCGGAGTTGCTCGACGGCGCGAGCTCCGCCGACGCCGCCATAACCGACGAAAGCAACCGGCTTGTGAATGAACTCGCCAAGGTCAATTGCATTCTTAAGCACAGCCGTTGGCGCATGGTTATATTCTGCTACGGTGAAAATAAAGCCGTCAAATTCGCGCAAAGCGTTCTTCCACCGCTCCGCAGTGTCACTCTCCGCAGTGGTCGCGCGCTCTTCACCGAAAAAGTGCATGGGAAAGTCCAACAGATCGAGGATCTCGACGTTCAGATCGGCGCGTTGGTGCGCAATTTGTTGAATCCATTTCGTGGGGTGGTCCGCAAACCGACCCATCCGGGTACTTCCAATAATGACGGCGATTTTCAATTCACTCATGGCTCGTTCCTTATATTGTTGAGAGTCAGGCTCCCTACCCGGAGCAAAGAAAGTCGATATGTTTACGCTGGTACTACTTAGTGGCGCCATGACGCCCGGATCACCTGGTTCTGTATAGAACGCGCGGTGGCAACCTAGAACGAGAGCCGTTTTCAACTCTCGACAAGCAAACTTCACCGCCAGACCCTTTGATGCCAACCTAATTGATAACGCGTCGATGCATCAGGCCAGCAGCCTTCGGCAGACCTTCGATAGTTACTCTGATGGACCAGTATGTGCCTCGAGCAGCGCGATTTTCTCCTCGAGTTCTGATATCTTTTGTTCCTTTTCCGCTAACAGCTGTTTGACGACGCTTTCATCTATCATTCGGGGAATATGTTGTGGGCAGTTCGCATCCCATGCCGTCACTGTGAAAACTATTGCCTGCTCTACGCGGGCATTGTAATCCGCAGGCTTGAGACGAGCCTCGAGATCCGCGTCGTTTTCAATTACTTTCGCTTCACCCCAAATTTTGACACGTTGACGGTAGGTGTAGTCCATCAAAAAAAGAAAAGCCTTCGGATTATCGACAAGATTTCCCTGGGTGATGTACTGACGGTTACCTGAGAAGTCGGCGAAACCAATTGTGGTATTGTTTAAAACCTTGAGAAAGCCAGGCGGGCCACCCCTATGCTGCACGTAGGGCTGACCGTCTTGATTAGCGGTCGCTAGATAGACGGTCGTTCTGCTTTCTATGAAAGCTGCAAGATCGTCCGTTATCTCGGTCTGCCAAGAGCCGCCGGTTTCCATTCGCTCGTAACCGCGTCGTGACCCTTTCCTGACTTGAATGTCTTTAACGGAGGCCGTAAAGGCGACATCGCTTGCGTATTGAATATCTCTTTCCGTCATAACCTGCGCCTTTGTTCGCGCGAAAAGCGCGTAATCGGGATCGAGCCTAAAACCAAGCAGCCGCGCCGACCACCGCTGTTTTGTGCAATACTCTGTTCCGGCAATTGGAGGTCATGTGAGAAGCAGTGATCCGGAGACGCGCCAGCTTTTGTTGTAGTTGCAGCAATTTATCCAGATCAGAGTAGCCGCGAGACCTCAGAGATAGCGGTTTTCCAGAAGCAAAGGACGCGGCCGACGTATCATCGCTGGAAGGTAGCGATCTCATCAGGCGTTGTCTCACTACAGATCCTTGGGGGCCGAAATCTCAAATGCGCGCCGCTTTTTGATCCGATCTCGGCTAGCGTCATCGGGGAAGTCTAGCCATATATGCTCGCGTGAAACTCGCCACTTCATCCAACTTCGTATCCATCGCAAAATGACCCGCATCCAAAATATGAATGTCTGCCTCCGGTAAATCCTTCTTGAAGGCATCGGCGCCAGCGACCGTAAATGCTGGATCATACTTTCCCCACATGACAAGAGTTAATGGTCTGTGCTCGCGCAACCAGCTTTGCCAAATCGGGTAAGCCGCGATGTTGTTCTGGTAGTCGAAAATCAGGTCCGACTGGATCTGGTCCTGCCCGGGTCTGTTGAGATACGCGTACTCGTCCATCCACAGATCCGGATTATAGGCCTCGATATCAGGATCTGTTCCAAGGTGACGGGCTCGGGTCACAGCGAGAGACTGGTGCTGTTTAACAACTTCAGCCTGGAGTTCGCCGCGGTTGTTCCAAAATGCCTTTCTCTTCTCCCACATGGGGCCGAGCCCCTCTTCGTAGACGTTGCCATTCTGAAAAATTGTACCGATCACAGATTGGGGTCTCGTCGTAGCGACGCGCATCCCGACCGGAGCACCATAATCCTGCATGAAGAGCACATATCGATCGAGCTTGAGCGCATCAGTCAGCTTGATGATGGTCTCAGCCAAGTGATCGAACGTATACGTATAATCCTGCGGGGAAGGCGCCTCGCTGTTGCCAAACCCTGGATAGTCAGGGGCCACGAGATGATACTCGTTTCCGAGCCTTCTCATCAGATCGTCGTACATCCGCGATGAGCTTGGAACGCCGTGTAGCAGAAGGATTGCTGGTTTATCGTGCGGACCGATTTCCCGATAGGCGATCTTCGACCCGTCAATCTCGATTGTACGATAGGTCATTTGGGGCGTGGGGGCGCTGACATCGGCAGCGTTAGCGACCGGGGCCGTGAGAATTACTGCCAACGCAATTGCGCTCGTCAATGATGCGAGTTTTTGCGGCGTTTCAGCTACATTAATTGGCTTGTTGTTCATGGTTCGGATCCTCACCGGGTATGTTGTCGCGGTGATAATCATCCATCTTCCTGGGAGCGAGAACCGCCTCATTTCACAATGGATTGTTTCTTCCAATGAAATAGTGGCTTAGCGCGGAATGGCCTTCTTGCTTCGGGTATAAAAGCATTCTTAGACTTTTTACTCGCGGCAACGGCAAATGCTAAAAATGAATATTCGGCCCGTGGATCCTTCGCTGAATCCTGTATGCCCCGATCGGGAATGGAATGGTCGCTATGACGAGGCAGACTCTCATTGTCTCCCGCAAGGAGGAGATGCGCGAGTGTTTGGCAAAGCGGTGCCCGCGCCGCGCATCGTGGAGACTCCCGTTCGACGCCTGCCTTAACCGAAGATAGCTACTCTAGTCCATTTACTTGAAGCAGACGTTATAAATGTGGGCGATGTAGTTCCGCGAACGATGCTCTTTGCCGTGAAACGAAAGGCAGGGTTCCAAAAGAGCTTGCACCGTAGAGGCCGAGCACGGTCGAACGACTAGTGACCGCTCCTTCGCCGAGGAGCACTCATCTCTTTTCGCCGCAGATGACTAACCGCGTTTGTCTGAGCACACAGTCTTGTTTGTTGTCGACTCGACAGTTGGCCACTCCAGAAACCCGAACGATGCGTTTGACTTACGTTCAATTGCAAAGCTTAGGGAAAAAGACGTTGCCGCCGGTCTCCCGCATCGAATAAATGTACCGCGCCCTGACCAAGAGATATCCTTTGGAAAGAGCCGACCTCGAACCATGGCCGCTCGCGCAGAACCGCCGAGACCAGTTGGCTGCCGAGCTTCAGTTCGAGAAAGGTTTCCGAACCGGTCGGCTCGATATTCTCGACGATAGCTTCGAGTGACCCTTCCGGGCCGAGGGCGATTTCTTCAGGGCGCTTGCCGATTAGCAGCTTCTGGCCTTCTCTCGCCCCTCCCGGTGCGGTGAGACCGGAGGCCTGTCCGTCCTCCAGCACCAGCTGGCCGGCGGATACGGTCGCCGGGAACAGGTTCATCGCGGGCGAGCCGATGAACTGGGCGACGAAGGCGTTGGCCGGCCGGTCGTAAAGCTCCAGTGGTGTACCGATCTGCTCGATGCGCCCGGCCTGCATGACGACGATACGGTCTGCCATGGTCATCGCTTCGACCTGGTCATGCGTCACATAGACCATCGTTGTTCTCAAACGCCGGTGCAGGCTCTTGATCTCGCCGCGCATCTGGACGCGCAGCTTGGCATCGAGATTGGAGAGCGGCTCATCGAACAGGAAGACCTGCGGATTGCGGACGATCGAGCGGCCCATGGCGACGCGCTGGCGCTGGCCGCCGGAAAGCGCCTTCGGCTTGCGTTGCAGCAGGCTTTCCAGACCAAGGATCTCAGCGGCCTCGCGGACCTTCTTCTGCTTCTCGGCCTTGCTGGCGCCAGCAAGCGTCAGCGAGAAGGCCATGTTTTCCTCAACGGTCATATGCGGGTAGAGCGCATAGTTCTGGAAGACCATCGAGATGTCGCGGCTCTTCGGCGGCAGCGTGTTGACCACCTTTCCGCCGATCGAGATCGTGCCACCGGAAATGTCCTCCAGCCCGGCGATCATCCGCAGCAGGGTGGACTTGCCGCAGCCCGACGGCCCGACGAGGACGACGAATTCGCCGTCGCCGATCGCCGCGTCGATGCCGTGGATGACCTCGGCGCTGCCGAAACGCTTGGCGACCTTGTCGATCGTTACACTTGCCATGAAGTCCTCCTTATGCCGCGCCGATGTGGATGCGCGTGGCCGACAGGGCACCCTCGTGGATGATCAGCCCGGCGGAACCGCCGGCAAAGGTCTGGTCATTGGCCTCGACTACGGTGTCGCCGACCTTCACCGAGAGCTTGCCGCCCTTGGCCGAAAATCTCATCGTGAAGTGGGTCTCGAACTCGACGTGAAGCGGCGCGGAGGCGAGCACGGTCTGCTTTTCGTCCTTGCGGCAGACGATCTGCAGTTGCCCCTGGCGCGTCACCTGGGCCGCATAGTAGCGGCGCTGACCTTCGGCGCGGATCACTAGGCCGCCGTGCTCGCCAAGATGCAGCATCATGTCGGCTTCGATCACGTAATCCGTCCAGTCGCGCGTGCCCTGCAGGATCATGCCTTCGCCGCGGTTCTGGCTGATGCGGAAATCCTGCGGGAAGTTCTTCGAGAAGAAGTGCACGTTGCTGACCCAGGCGCGGCGCCAGAAATCGCCGCCGTCTTCGGGACGACGGAAGGTGACATCCGGGCAACCGTCCCAGGTGACGGTATCGACGAGCACGCGGCCGTTGGCACGACCCTGCGGGGCACTCAGCACGACGCCGATTTCGGCGATCGGCTGGTGGCCGGTCGAGGGAACCGTCCATTCGAGCGTCGCAGAACCGCCGGGGCCGAGAGGCTTGCCTGCGGGCATGTCGATATCGACGAGGTTGTCGCTGCCGTCATAGTGGCGGATGCGGAGCTTGGCTTCAACCGTGCCGCTGTTTCCGGCTTCTGCCGAAAGCGTGGCGCGCAGCTTCTGACCGGCGTGGATACGCGGGCTGGCGACCAGATCGTAGGTGCGCATCTTGGTGACTTCGTGCGGCGTGAAGACCGGCGTGGTTGCCGCAGCCTCGCGGCCTGGCGCCAGCGCCAGATAGTCGATCGCCAGAGCCGAACCGGTGCCGGTGACCTTGAGGCCGTCGAGCGCAGTCTGGCCGGCCTGCGGGCGGAAGCCCTGGACGGAGCCCGGCAGCGCGAAGTGGAACTTCGCGCCGTTCTTCGGCGCCGGCTTTGCCGTCTCGCCTGCGAGCTTGCGGCCGAGATTGGCGAGCCACAGCGAGACGTCTACTGCATCCGAGATCGAGCGGCCGCCGTCGGCAGTCGACATGTAGAGACGGTCGGCGACCGGGCCGCGCCAGTCCGGGCCGGCATCCAGGCCGTCGAGGCCGAGCATGATGCCGTGCAGGCAGCCGAGATTGCCGGCGTTGCAATCGGTGTCCCAACCCGAGGTGTTGACGATCATCTGGCCGCGCTGGAAATCGTGCGGCGCATGCAGCAACGCCATGATCATCAGCGCGTGGTTCGGCACGACATGGCAATTGCCCGGATATTTGTCGTAGCCGTAATTGTCCTCGATCTTCTGGCGGGTCGCTTCCCAGTCCTCGTTGCCTGAGGTCCAGTTGCGGATGTCGGCAACCAGCTTGGCGATCAGACTGTCCTTCGGGATATGAGCAAGGCCTGTATTGAGCAGGTGGTTGACGTCCTTGCTGACGAAGGCTTCCGCTTCCATCGCTGCCCAGAGAACGGCGGCATTGACCGCTTCGCCATCATGGCTGACGGAACCCGCGGCCCGTGCCAGCTTTGCGGCCTGTGCCGGATTGCCGGGAGAGACGAGCGCCCAGCCGTCGATGAAGATCTGCGCGCCGATCTGCTCGGCGACGGTAGCGCCATTGACCTCGATCGAGCCGGAAGCCGGCGCCGGAATGCCACGCTTCAGGTTGAGCCAGGCGGTATGCTCAGTGGAATTGCCGGCGCCGCCCCACCAGAGGATCGAACGTTCCTCGATGATATAGTTCATCCAGGCCTTGCCGATGTCTTCGGCGGAAAGATCCGGCGAGATACCGTAGTCGTCGAGCGCCCGCGGAAAGGAGAAGGTTCCGGCCACGTCGTCATCGGTGACGACCAGCGGATCGCCGAGGCGGTCGTGGACGTAGTAGTTGATCGGTCCGAGCTTTTCGAGAATATCCTTGTAGCGCCAGTTCTCGAAGGGGCGGCCGAGATAGACGCCGATCAGTTTGCCGAGAACGCCTGCATAGACTCGGTTCGTGTAGTCTGCGGGAATGGACATGCAAAACTCCTTGTCAGCCCTTCACCGAACCGCCGGCCATTCCCTCGATGAAGTGGCGCTGCAGCAGGACGAAGAGGATTACGATGGGAAGAATGATGATGAGGGCCGCGGCCATGATCTCACCCCAGTCGGACGAGTATTGGCCGGAGAGCAGGAAGAAGGAGACGACGGCCGTCAGCCTGTCCTGCTCCTGCAGGAAGGTCGTTGCGATCAGGAACTCGTTCCACGAATAGAGGCCGATGATCAGCGCCACTGTCAGGATGCCGGGCGAAACGATCGGCAGGAAGACGCGGCGGAAGACCTGCCAGTGGGTCGCGCCGTCGATCAGCGCCGCTTCCTCGAGTTCCTTGGGGACTGCGAGGAAATAGGTGCGCAGCAGCATGATCGCGAAGGGCGAATAGACGGCCGTATAGATGAAGGCGACAGCGATCGGGTTGTTGATCAGCCCGAAACGGGCAAAGCCGAAATAGAGCGGAAAGAGGAAGAGCTGGATCGGCGCCGTGGTGCTGGCCAGCAGATAGAAGGTCAGGACCTTCCAGCGCTTGATCTTCTGGCGCGCCAGAACATAGGCCGTCAGCGAGCCAGTCGAGCAGACGAGAATGATCGTCAACCCGGTCAGGACGGCGGAGTTGACGAGCGTCGTGCCGAAATTGGCGTCCGTCCAGGCGCGGGTGAAATTGTCCCAGCGGATCACCGAAGGCACTGCCAGCGGGTTCTGGACGATCTCCGCGGACGGCTTCAGCGCGTTGAGAACCGTCAGCGCAATCGGAAAAAGGGTGATGATCAGCAGCACCGAGAGCGTGATGTAGACGATCGCGAAGGTGAGGCGGCTTTCGGAAATGTTCATTGTTCGAACTCCGTCGCTTGGGCGCGGATATAGAAGATCGTGGCGGCGAGGCCGAAAAGGCTGATGACCACGGAGATCGCTGCCGCCTTGCCGACGGCGAGGTCGTAGAAGGCCGAGCGATAGGCGAAGGTGGAGAGCACCTCGGAGGAATAGGCCGGGCCGCCCTGCGTCAGGATGTAGACGAAGTCGAAGACCAGGAACGACCAGATGACGGTCATGATCATCATCAGCGTGATCGTCGGCATGATGCCGGGCAACAGCACGTAGCGGATCGTCTGGAAGAAGGTGGCGCCCTCGATGCGTGATGCCTCGATCTGCTCGGCCGGAACCTGGCGCAGCGCTGCAAAGAAGATGACGCAGAGGAAGCCCCACCAGTGCCAGAGGTCGACGACGGCGATGCCGTAGAGCGCGCTCGACGTTTCGGTCAGCGGGTTGGCGATGTCGAGGCCGAGGCGTTGAAGCAGGCCGGTGACGCCGGTGACCGGCGAGTAGATCATACCCTGCCAGACGCGGCCGGTGATCGCCGTCGCGATGATGACGGGCAGAAAATAGATGACCTGGAAGAAGTTCGAGCCGCGGCGCACGACAAGCATCATGGTTGCCGCAAGCAGACCCATGGCGATCGGCACCGTCAGGAAGATCAGCGTCCAGACGATGTTGTTGGTCAGCGCCGTCCAGAAGACGCTGTCGTCCCAAAGGGCACGGAAATTGTCGAGCCCGACGAAAACTGGCGTACTGATCCCGTCCCACTCAAAGAAGGCGAGAGCCACCGTCAGCAGCGCCGGGATGGCGATGATGACGACATTGATGATCAATGTCGGCAAGACGTAAAGTCGGTGCATTATCTACCTTTCGAGGCAATCGGGCCGCCTGGCGCCAGATGGCGCGAGCGGGGAGGTGAGGGCGCGCGAACCGCCCCCTCACTGTCGTTGCGATCAGCGGGCCGGGACGGCAGGCGCCTTTCCGGCCTTCATTTCCTTCTGGAAGGATGCGTCCATCTTGGTGAGGAAGTCTGCGGTGGTCGTCTTCTTCAACCACACTTCCTCGATGCCGTTGATGACATAGCTGTCGGTCGCCGGCGGCAGGAAGGTCCAGGTGGTGTAGCCATACTTGCCGTCGTTCACCGACGAGGAGAGTTCCTTCATCGTCTCGGTGAAGAGCGGCGTGACCTCGCTTGCCATCTTGACGTTGGAGATGTCCTTCAACGGGATGTTCCACTCGCCCTGCCAGGCCGAGTTCATCGTGCCGTAGACCTCAGGCGAGAAGACGTAATTGATCGCGGCTGCGGCGCCATCCGGGTTCTTGGCCTTGGTGGCAATCGAAAAAGTCGAGCCGATGCCGAGCGGGAAGACGGGGTCGCCCGAAGCGCTCGGGAAGCCGACGAATCCCGCCTCGCTGCCTGCTTTCTTGCCGTAGGTATCGACGTTCTGGAACTGCCAGGTGCCTGTCGGCATCATGCCGGCCTTGCCAGATGCCATGGCATCGGCGGCCTGTTCGCTGCTCGTCACCGAGAAGTAGTTCTTCCCGAAGTAGCCCTTCTGCCACCAGGAGTTCAGGCGATCGATCGACTTGACGAAGGGTTCAGCCGTCCAGGGCATCTCGCCGCGGAGCGCCTTGTTGAGGTTCTCGGGGCCGGCGACGGAGTTGAGCGCCAGCGTTACGAACCACTCGTTTGCGCCGCGCCAGTCGGCATTGCCGGCCGCAAACGGCGTGATTCCGTCCTTGAGCATGGCGTCTGCGACGGTTTCCAACTCGTCCAGCGTCTTCGGCGGCTGCCAGTTCTTCTGGGCAAACAGCGTCTTGTTGTAGAACAGGCCGACGGTTTCGTAGGTCTTGGGGAGAGCGTAGATCTTGCCGTTATACTCGCCCATCTTCAGGAATACCGGCAGGATGCGGTCGTCCCACTTATACTTGGCGGCATAGTCGTCGAGCGGCATCAGCTGGCCGGACTGGGCCATCGGCGCGACATAGCTCGGACCGGCGGTATAGACGACGTCGGGGCCGTTGCCGGAGAGCATCGCGACGCGCAGCTGCTTGTCGAGCTCGTTGCCGCGGTAATCGATGACGAGGCTGTAATCCGGGTTCGCCTTGGCGAAGGGCTCGACGATATTCTGCTGGATCAGCTTCTGCTGGTCGGGCGTCGCCTGCTCGTACCACCAGGAGACCTTCTCCTGTGCGGCGGCCATCTGTGCGGTACCGGCGATCAATGCGGTGGCGGCTAAGAGCTTCAGCCTGGTCATGATATTTCCTCCCTTACTGGATGCGTTTGGTCCGGCCGCGCCGAAAACGGAGCGACCGAAGCTCTGACGATAAGTTCGTATGCCATTTCCTCCGCCTGGCCCGGGGCCGAGGCATCGCTTGCCAGACGCTCTATAAGCTTTTCTGCGGCGCGGGCGCCGAGCCGGTCCTGGAATTGCGCCACCGTCGTCAGCGCCGGCGTGACCAGCGCCGCGGCGAGTATGTTGTCGAAACCGGCGACCGAAACGTCACCGGGCACCGACAGTCCCTTCGCCGAGAGACCCTGCATAACGCCGATTGCCATCAGGTCGTTGGCAGCGATGATGGCGCTCACCGAGCGGCCGCTTTCGATTAGCCGTTCTGCGACTTCACGGCCCGCCACCAGCGTGAAATGCGCGGCCTCGAGAACGATCGGCGCCGCGCCAATCGTTGCCATGGCCTCCAGATAGCCCTGCAGACGGACCTGCTGCGGCCCGCCCGGTGCGGCGATCATCGCGATCGACCGGTGGCCGAGTTCGAGAAGGTGGAGTGTCAAGGTCCGGGCTGCCGCCACATTGTCGATGAACAGATTGTCGATGGGCAGCGGTCCACCGATCTTGCGGCTGACCTCGATGCGCACGACGGGGACGCCGCTTTTGCCGAGCGGCGCCAGATCGCGCGCGCTGGTCTTGAAGAAAACGCCGACGACGCCGTCGAAGCGGCCCTGCTGCGCGGCGAGGATGACCTGGCGCTCGTTGGCAAGCTCACCCTCTGTATCGATCGTCACGACCTCGTAGCCGGCGGCGCGCGCCACCTTCTGCACCGCGACGACCAGAGAGGGGTAGAAGGGGTTGGCAAGATCGGGAACGACACAGGCAATGACATAGGTGCGCTTGGTGCGCAGCGCCTGCGCGAAGCGGTTCGGCTGGTAGCCGAGCTCGGAAATTGCCGCCTCGATGCGCTCGGCTGTTCCGGGGGTCACCTTGTCGCGTCCGCCATTCAGGACGAGCGACACCGTGGCCTGCGCAACGCCGGCTCTTTCTGCAACTTCCTTCTGCGTAATTCGTCGTCCGCTCACGGAGCTGCCCTAGTTGCTACGTAATAATAGGTTATTGATACGTAGCAATAAGTCAATAAGCGTTACAATTTTCGCGCCCTATACCCCGTCCGGCCGCACCGAGCATGAGGAGTACAATCATCCTAGACCATGGAAAGTTGTCTGATCCGCTTAGAAAGCGCTAATTGATGCGCACTGGCGTGCGGGTGGTCATCACGATGCAGCGCCTCTTCAGCTCTCGTCCGATTGTCCAGAAGAAGAGCTAGTTCTTCGGCAATTGCAGGTCGTTCGCGCATGATCTGAGCAATCTTATCTTTGGGGACTTCGTAGATGACGGCAGCCGTCAGCGCCCGATAATCCGCAAACTCCAGCGCGCCCAGAAGCACGCCACGTTCTCCGAAGAAGTCTCCCGGAGCAAGGCGCGACAATTCCAATGTCTCGTTGTCATCGCGTTCATCGATTGCCACAACCCCGCTGCGGCCGATCATCAAGGATGTCAATGCCGTATCCCGCTGAGAGATAGTTTCGCCCTTGCGGAATGTCAGCCTGTTCATGTTCGCGGCAAGCTCCTCTTTCTCTTCCTCGGTTATCCGTCAGTTATTTCATCCGAGCTTTCAAGCGCGACTGGCGCGACGCCGTATCAGTGGCTCCTGGATTTCCGTATAAGCAAAGCACAGGAAATGCTGAAAAGGGGCATGCCGCTGGCTCAGGTCGCTCTAGAGTGCAGATTTGCAGATCAAGGTCATCTTTCGCGCGTGTTCAAGTCGAAATGTGGCGTGTCGCCGATGCTTTGGCTGACTAGTATGCGGTAATGTAAACGACGCGACCCCGTCACCTTAGCAAGCGTCCAGGTGTCCAAAGCCGCCATCTATGCGCGGTGACCCGTGGAAATGGGACGCTTAAGGTCAGCGTTATACTGCTCGGCCCATTACGTAGCTTCATAAAGGCATAGCAAAATTCGATAAAACACGCAGATTTTATCCAAGACCCGCCTCGGATCTTCAATCAGGTTAGAGCTTTGAATCGATCAAAGGGCAGGCGACACGAAAGCAGCTGACGGGGGCATCCTTCCATAAGCAACTCGACGGTGCATCGGCTGAGGTTCAGCAGCCACCCTTGAACATTGTCTTTTGGAGGAGGTACCGGGACCGAATGCTAGACATGAATGACTTTCGATATTTCGCGACAATCGTGGAGCACGGGAGTTTTACGGGAGCAGGTCGGGCTCTCGGTCTTCCTACTTCGACGCTAAGCACCAGAATAAAGCAGTTGGAAGAGAGGCTGTCTCTGGTTCTCCTTCGCCGATCATCTCGACATTTTTCTCTGACCGAGGCAGGGCTGGAATTTTACCGTCACGCTGCTGCGACCGTTGAGCGTGCGAACGAGGCAGAGGCCGCTATGAAGTGCAGAGTGGCGGAACCTCTAGGCGTCGTGCGGTACACGACATCCACATCGCTAGCGCAATGTGCAATGCCAGAAATGGTCCATTCATTTCTAACGAGATATCCAACGGTCAGCCTGGTGCAGTATCCGGTGGATCATCTCGTGGATATAATTTCAGAGAACTACGACGTGGCGATCCGAACTCATGCTGGACCGTTGCCAGACTCTCGTTTGATACAGCGACCGCTAGCTAAAGTGCCATGGATACTTCTAGCGGCCCCGAGCTATCTTGCCTGCAAAGGAGGGCCGGAGTCGCCGTCAGAAATCGAACATCACGAGACATTGTATTTCGGCAAGCAGAGCTCTCAACCCAGGTGGTGTATGACCAATTCCGAGTCAGGGAAAATCCAACAACTGGATCTCAGTCCTCGGTTTCTCGGAGCATGCATTGACACCATACGCCATATGGCAGTTCAGGCCTTGGGTATCGCCGCGCTTCCAGCTTATGCTTGTCGCAAAGAGCTAGAAAACGGTAGCTTGGTGGCACTAATGCCCGGTTGGAACGCAGCTGATACGACAGTCTCGGCTCTCTTCCCTAACAGGACGGGAATGAGCGCGGCAGTAAGGGCGTTCGTCGACCATCTCTCTTTGTCATTTTCCGACGCTGTACGTTATCCTTGGGTCGATATCGCAAGTGGCGCGCGCGACACTGGAACCGAGCAGCTCTCTTCCTCAGAACGCAGCACTTCGTGACCGCAGCCAGCCGAGCAATCCGCCTAGCAGCTGCCAGGAGATCAAGCTCACAATCGTCGTGACCAACACGAAGCGCGTATGCAGTGCAACCGGTACGCTCGTTTCAGCATCCACAGCGTGGGGTGCCCCAATTGCAAAAGGCAGCGCAATCAAAACGATGGGAACAGCAATCCTGGAGACCCCCCGGAGGCGAGCTACCGCGGCGATCGATGCAGCAACACATGTCGCAGTACCGATCCACCAGAGCTGTCGCATGACAAGATCGGCTGCCGGCATTCCGGGCAGTTCTGGAGGAAGCCCGATTGCAGGAAACAGCGTAAAGGTAGCAAACCCAGCCGCACCCCACTTGATGCCGTCTCGCCAGTTATTCAAACCACCTACCAATTCGGCACAGACACCAAGAAGCAACGCGAAACCAACATAGGCCAGAACCATCGTACCGATAGTCAGGAGGTTCCGCTCCGAGAACAAGTATCCTCCGGCAGCTGTTTCATGGGGGTGTGATTGGGCGCCCGCGACTTCGTGATGGTGGTCTGATGACGTCCCGTTTTCGAATTCCTCGGCCATTAAGACGATGGGCACCGTTGCAGTAAGGTGCATCAGCGAAGCAACTGCACCGACAATCGCTCCGGCTAGCAGTGCGCTCGTAATCAAAGAACGTAACAATGCCATGCGCGTCATCCTCAATGGCAGGGGAAACTCAGCGTATGACGTGCATCGTGCGCCGCGTCGTGAAGGAACGGCGTTCCTGCGAAACCGACACCTCCCACGAGCACGAGGCCCAGCATAGCGGCGCCGACAAGCGCCCAGGTACGGGAGGAAAACAATGCCGCCTGAGTGATACGACCGGAAGCAGTCATGTTCGTCATTACAATTGTCCTTTCGAGTGCTGTGTTGTGGAAATGTCCTGTTCAATCGGGGGCGAATGCAATCCGGTTGACGACTATCGCTATGAGCAAACCGATTAATTGCGCAACGACGTAGAGTAAGGCTGTGGAGGTAGCCAAAGAAGTGGGTCCCTTAGCGAGGACCACCGCGATTGTCACAGCTGGATTGGCATACGATCCGGATGGGGTCGCAACAATTGCCGCCACAAGCCAGAGGCCAACCCCGAAGGGGCCAGTTTCCCACTTGGCGCTTTTTGCGCATCCAAGCACTATGGAGAGCAATCCCGCCGAAGCAATTACTTCACTCAGCATGAAGGCCGTTGTCGTAGCCGCCGGACCAGCATCTGGGGGGACGAGGATTGTCGAGCCCGCTACTAGCGCACCGAGTGCGCCTCCGCAACACTGAGCGACCACATATGCCGCCGTGCACGTCGCGCTCCTTTCCCGTGAAAGCCACTGAGCAATCGTGATCAACGGATTGAAGTGGCCACCAGAGACTTTGCCGAACGCAACGATTAATCCGACCAGCGCCCCTGCGACAGAGATCGCTATCGTTAAATTAGCGACGAGCGGGATTACTGGACTTTGGCGGGAAACCGCCAGTCCGGAACCCACTAAGATCAAAACCAGTAAAAAGGTGCCAAAGGCCTCAACGAAAGCTCTCCGTAACAGAGGGAGAGCAGGATTTGACTCAAAGAAGCAGGGCGCCTTAGCGAAGAATCGAGAGTCATCCATCGGTTGCGTGCGCCGAAACGTACCGTGCCTCAACTTCCTTCATCTTGTTCGCCAGATCACCGGGGGTCAGGATACCCTTCTGAAACAGGATATTGCTGAACGCGACAATCCACCGTTCGTAGTAGGATAGCTTTCCGATCATCTCAGCGCCCAAAGATTCCACACCGCGGCGCTTTTCCTCGGTATTGATGATTTTGTGAAAATCCAAGACGTCAGCGAGTGCGTGGCATCGCTTTTCCCACGGCAGAAGCTGGTGGTCGACCATTTCGATCTTCCCAGCCGGATCGCCCCCAATATCATTAGGCAGCCTCTTAACAAGCTGTTCTGAGCCCATCATGCAGCCTCCTTGTTATACGTGACAGGAATAACGCCGATCATAGCATCGCGCGTCACCAGGTCTGCGAGCTGAGCTTCGTCAAGATGGTCGGTACCCATCGGACGCATCGGCAGCACGAGATATCGCACCACCGCTGTAGAATCACTGACAACGATTTCGACATCTTCAGGGATAGTGGTCCCAAATTCACGTAGGACCGCTCTCGGTTCGTAGACGGCCCGAGCGCGATAGGGCTTGAGTTTGTACCAGTCCGGTGGAAGGCCAAGAACAGGTCGAGGGTAGCACGAGCACAGGGTGCAAACGATAAGGTTATGAACTGTTGGCGTGTTCTCAAGAACGATCAATTGGGTATCGTCGTAGAACGTGATGCCTAGTTCCTCGCAGGCTGCCCGACCATTTTCCAGGAGGCGTTGCTTGAACCCCGGGTCGGTCCACGCCTTCGCGACGACCATAGCCCCCAAAGCCGGGGTGCGGGAATCGAGCACCTCAATCTGCCGCCGGATTTCTTCCGCTCCGAAAAACTTTCGTTCGACAAGAAGCTCTCGGACGGCAGTTTCCATAATGTCATAGTACCCCGGCATCTCGTCTGATGTGATGGGCGCGTGGTCATGGTCATGGTCGTTATCATGGCTGTGATCGTGTGTTTGTTCATGATCGTGGTCAGACATCTCAAATCCTCTCCAGCCAGTTTTCGAAGATCTCAATCCTCAAACCATCATTGGGTGACCCTACGTAGTCAGCCCAAATTTCCGTGAGAGGAATGGCAATCCGGTAGTAGTGGCCTCTCGAGCCAGCGTTTCGCCCGTAAGCTTCTTCTTCATTGTCGACTGCCATCGTGCCGATGACGCTTTCGACGACGCCCTGCTTTCCGCGTAGGTAGGTGGGCATCCTATAATGACCGACGGGGGAGCGATCTGAGATCGCAACTCGATCACCCGCCTGAAACAGCGGGATCTCCCCAAAGGCCGGGACAACTTCTTTCAGCTGTTGTGCGTGGTGTTCCAATCAGGCCTCCCAATGATTTCTGCGTACTATATCCGTCAACAGCGGCGGCGAAGCAGCGCTGTTTCGAAAGCAACTTTCAACATGTCGAACGTTCGCAACTTTAAGGAAACAGAAGGACGCGCGGTGCAGAACGAACGGCGGTACAGCAAATTGTAGAGCCCTGAGAATTCGGCTCAGACGAGATGGAACAACGCGGAGATCGTCCTCGCAGACCTGAAACCTAGCCTAATCTTTTTAGCGTCGCGCAGCTGTACTACTTTGAGCCCGTTGCGCGCGTACCGGAGACACAGAAGCGGCGGAGTACTTACGTCACCAACCGTAACAATCCATTGCTCATTACGAACATTCTCCGCCAGCGATGAAAGAGCGAAAGTGGCTGCATTGAAACAAGCCGCAGTAACTCACCTCTAAGGAGAACCTCAATGTCTCGCACTCTTGCCGTCCTGCTTCTTGCCTCGGCCTCAATCTTTACGTCGCCTTCCGCAACTAAGGCGTTCGCGGAAACCCCAGCGATCACCCAGCAGGCGCCTGCAACGGTCCACTACCGCACCATGAAGATCGACGGCATCAATGTCTTCTATCGCGAAGCCGGTCCGTCCGACGGTCCAGTCGTCGTGCTGCTTCACGGGTTCCCGACATCGTCCCACATGTTCCGAAACCTGATCCCGCTTCTTGCAGACCGCTACCATGTCATCGCACCTGACTATCCGGGCTTCGGCCAAAGCGATGCGCCCGATCACACCAAGTTCGAATATTCCTTCGGCCACTATGCCGATATTGTCGACACGCTCCTGACCAAGCTCGGCGCTGCAAAATACTCGATGTACGTGATGGATTATGGTGCACCGGTCGGCTATCGGTTGGCGCTCAAGCATCCGGATCGGGTCACCGGCCTGATCGTCCAGAACGGCAATGCCTATGAAGAGGGCCTTCGGGAATTCTGGGATCCGATTAAGGCTTACTGGGCCGAGGATACGAAGGAAAAGCGCGAAGCCCTTTCCGGTCTCGTTGCGCTTGAGACCACCAAGTTCCAGTACACCGATGGTGTCAAGGATCTGACCCGCATCAGCCCTGACAATTGGGTTCACGATCAGGCACTGCTCGATCGTCCCGGAAACAAGGACATCCAGCTCGACCTATTCCACGACTACGGTTCCAACGTCCCGCTTTATCCGCAGTTCCAGCAGTTCTTCCGTGATCGCAAGCCGCCAACGCTGATTGTATGGGGCAAAAACGATAAGATCTTCCCGGAAGTAGGCGCTCATCCCTACTTGCGGGATCTTCCCGAAGCCGAGCTCCACATCCTGGATACCGGCCACTTCGCCCTTGAAGACAAGCTGGATGAAATGGTGCCGCTGATCCGGAGCTTCCTCGATCGCAAGGTCGCCAAGTGAAGCAGGTGGCTTCCTGCGCCCTGAACAGAACGGCGCAGGAAGCCTCACCTTGAAAAGGAGCCATTACAATGGTCGCGCATTTCGTACACTGGCCCGCCTCCGCCGAGTGGGCCCATACGCGCATACGGCGTCGTTCTTCAGCATCGTGATCGGACTTTCCGGCTTTGCCGGGAGCTGGCGTGCCGCTTCGCAAGTATGGGACCTAACGCCCATTCCGGGTGACGTGCTGAATGGCCTGGCGGGGGTGATCTGGCTGTTCCTCGGCATCAATTATGCCGTAAAATGGCTGTTCGCACACGAAAAAGCGCGGGCCGAGCTAGATCACCCGATACAAGGACTTTTCGTCGGACTGGCAGGTGTTGCTACGATGCTTGTTGCTTTGGGAGGCTTGCCGTATTCGCCCGTGCTGGCCACTGCCGTATTCATTCCCGGACTACTCGCGACATTCGGCTTCGCCCTATGGAAAACAGGGAAGCTTTGGCAGGGCGGACGCGATCCCGAACAATCCATTCCAGCGCTCTATCTCCCGCTTGTTGCCGGATCATTCGTCACGGCGATCGCCTTGGGGTCGTTTGGCTTCGATGCGTTCGCCAAGCTTGCCTTCGGTGCGGGATTTTTTTCCTGACTTGCAATCGACTCTGTCGTTCTGCACCGGTTCCTGCACGCACCGGAGCTTTCTCATCAGCTGCGGCCAACGTTTGGCGTGCAGCTGGCACCTCCGGCTGTCGGGAGCGTCGCTTATCTCTCGACAGGTGCTGTCCCAGATGCGCTTTTATACGGCATGCTCGGCTACGCCCTTCTTCAGGCCGCCATTCTTCTCCGTCTGATCCCCTGGATCGCAAAGCACGGGGTTTCGATCTCCTACTGGTCGTTCTCGTTCGGAACAACGGCGTTTGCGACCGGCATGGTCAAGACCGCCGGTTTGACTGAAGACCCCTCAATGGAGGTTCTCGCGATGCTAGTGTTTGGCCTTACGAATATGATCATGATGATCATTCTGGTGGAGACGATATTCTTAGCCAGCACCGGTACCTTGCTGACTGGGAAAACTCCCAAAAATTAATCGATCGGGTGAAGAGACTTCACCCGATCGTCCTTAACTCCTTACAGCTTCAAACACTAGATAATGGTCGGGGTGATGCCGCCATCAGCACGTAACGCAGCGCCATTGGTCGCTGCGGCCAAAGGGCTGGCGACATAGGCAACCATGCTTGCAATTTCCTGCGGCTCAATCATCCGTTGGATGAGCGACGTCGGGCGGTCGCGAGCGAAGAATTCAGCTTCGACCGCTTCAGGGCTTGCGTTTGGATCACTGGCCACGCTCTTAAGGAAGTCCGTAATTCCTTCCGAACGGGTCGTGCCCGGGAGCACCGTGTTCACGGTCACACGCGTGCCCTTCGTCAATCCCGCCATGCCCCTCGAGATCGCCAGCTGTGCCGTCTTGGTCATACCGTAATGGATCATGTCCGGTGGGACCATGAGCCCCGACTCGCTGGCGATAAAGATTACCCGGCCCCAGTCACGCGACAACATGCCAGGGAAGTAGTGACGGGAGAGACGCGCACCGCTCAAAACGTTGACCTCGAAGAAGCGCAGCCAATCACTGTCAGAGATGTCGGCAAAGGCTTTGGACTCGTATATGCCGAGATTATTGACGAGGATGTCTACCTCCGGGACGACGGCTGTCAGGGCAGCCGCGCCTTCTGCTGTCGCCGGATCAGCAAGGACAGCTTTGACACCTTGCCCAAGTTCGGAAACCGCGTCGTCGAGCTTCTTTTGCGAGCGCCCGCATATGATGACATCCGCACCCTCTGCGGCAAGCCGACGGGCGATTTCAAGGCCGATCCCGGCCGTCGCACCTGTTACGAGTGCTTTCTTGTTTGATAGTTGTAAATCCATTATGACATTCTCCGGTTCGGCCTAGCAAATGGCGACGGGATTGATGTTGACTTGGGTCGAACCCTTGTAGAGCGGCTGCCCAAGTACGAACAAAAATTCGAAAACCTGGTCCCGCACGAGAGGACGGCTATCGATCAACTCAAGATTATAGATGCCCTTCTTTGCGAGCATAAACTGGTTGACTGGAAATTCCTGGCCGTCCTTCGCAGGGTAAATCTCCGAGGCCCAGGTGTCCCCACCGAAGGCCACGATGCCTTGGTCCGCCAGCCATTCAGCCGCTTCCATTCCAATTCCGGGCTCGACTTCCAGGAACTTCTTGTCGTCCTCGCCGATAAGTTCGAGCCAGCCGGTATTGAATAGGACGACGTCACCGGTGCGAAGGCTGATGCCTTGCTTTTTCAGTACCGCCTGGATGTCCATCGCGGTGAACTCGGTTGCTTCAGGGACGATCGGCTGACCATAATGAGCGACCATGTCGAGCACGACGCCGCGTGTGACCATCGGCGGGACCTTTTCGATGCCAAGCTTTGTGACGCCTTCGACAGTTACGAAGTCAGCGGCTTTGTGTCCATTGTAGTAGACGTAATCGATGCCGATGTGGCCAATCCCGTTGAGCTGCGTCCCGACGCCGGTCCAGCCGTTGACGAGTTCATCATTGAAGGTGAACTTGTTAGCCGCTTTGCTGGTACCGCCTGCTTCGTCCGGCTGGACGTTGTAGAGATTGAAGCTCCTGTGACGAAACGCCGGCAGGTTCTTATCAATCGGCACGGCCAGCGGATAACTGCGCCCGGACTTGACCAGCTGGACCGCTGCCAAGGTTACGTCCGGCGTCAAAAGGTTAGCCGCGCCAATTTCGTCATCTGGTCCGTAAGCGGAGGGTGCCCAGTCTACCATGTCCATTTCTCCTTTCGCGGTTCAAAATAATTAGAGGTATCGAAAGAGCAGTTGGCTCATGCGTCCCAAGCTGGCGCCAGGCCCGGAGGGCTGACGAGGCGACCACCGGGGGGCGCGAGCTTGCTGATCGTCGCCAGATCATCGGCCGAGAGCTCGAAGTCGAAGACTTCGATGTTCTCCTTGACGCGCTCCGGCTTGGCGGTCTTCGTCAAAGCGACTAAGCCCATTTGAAGAAGCCAGCGCAACCCGACCTGCGCGGCAGACTTGCCATAGCGGGCGCCAATTTCCTGAAGAATAGGATCACGGGGGACCGCTCCATCAGCCATGCCATAATACGCTGTGAGCGCCACACCTGCGTCTCTCGCTGCGCTAATAAGCCGAGCCTGGTCGAGGTACGGATGTGCTTCGACTTGGTTTGTTACGATCGGGGTCTTGCTCACAGCGATCGACTCTTTGAGTTGCGAAACATTCTGGTTGCTGACACCGATGAAGCGAGTTTTACCCGCGGCCTGCACACCGTTCAGCATCTCTATCTGCTCCGAAATTGACACTTTGTCGCCCGGCCAGTGCAGGAGAAGGAGGTCGACACGATCAGTTCTCAGCTTCTCGAGACTCTCGTTTACCGACGCAGCGAACTTGTCCCGGCTGTAGTTGTCCACCCAGACCTTGGTGGTGAGGAAAAGTTCCGCACGCTTGGCGCCGGCCGCTTCCAGAGCCCGTCCGAGTGCGGCCTCATTTTGATAAATTTGGGCAGTGTCGAAGTGACGAAAGCCCGCGTCCAGCGCCGCTGGAACAACCCGTTCCACCTCCGCGTCGGACATTCGGAATACGCCGAATCCAAGCTTTGGGATCACGGCTCCATGAGCACGAATGGTTTCCATTTCGAAGTCTCCTTAGATTGATCACGTCGCACTTCGACATGGCTTGGGGTAAAATGCCGGCAACTCGCACGAACGGCCTCTGCCTGTGGCGCCAATTGCGTAAGCGAAGTTTCATAATCGGGAAGATAAGTGCAATCTCAGGCCTTGATAATACGGCGTCGCTCCACTTTATCTGTGAAACGATTTCATCGAAGGGACGCGTGATGGATAACAGGGCTGGCGAGATGTTGGTATTTCAGCGCGTCGTCGAGGCGGGAAGTTTTTCGCAGGCCGCCCGCTCGCTGCTGATGACGCCTTCCACCGTGAGCAAACTCATCAGCCGGATCGAAACCCGCCTCGGCGTGCGGCTACTTGAGCGCTCGACGCGCCAGCTCGTTCTGACTGAAGAAGGTCAGATCTACTACGAAAAAAGCGCGGAGCTTCTAGCGGGCTTCGAAGAAATTGAGCGCGAACTTACACGCGGCGCAGCAAGTGCGAGCGGAACTATACGTGTTAATGCGTCAGTCGCCTTCGGAGTCCTGGGCGTCGAGCCAGTCCTTCCGGCGCTTTGGGAGTCACACCCCAACATCATCGTCGATTTGTCTTTGTCCGATGAGATGACAGATCTCTACCGTGACCGTACGGACGTCGCATTCCGCGTAGGATCTTTACAAGACTCCACGGCAATTGCCCGTCGCATAGGTGTTGCCAGACGCAAAATAGTCGCATCGCAAACCTACCTGGATCGTCACGGGGAGCCAAAAACTGTCGATGACCTCAATCGACACAACTGCCTGGGGTTCAACTTCCGAAGGGCGGCGCCTGTGTGGCCTCTAAAAGAGAGCGGTAGAATTGTCGACAGCGCGGTTGCTGGACCATTGCTTGCCAACAATGGCGAGACAGTGCGGCGAATGGCACTTGCCGGTGTGGGCCTTGCCCGGCTTGGAGATTATCATGTCCGGGACGACATCCGAGGCGGGCGGCTCGTCGAGGTTCTTTCCCACGCGGTCGATGGTGATGAAGAAGAGATACACGCTCTCTATCTAGGCGGCCCTAGATTGCCACACCGCGTGAGGATTTTCTTAGACTTTGTCTGCCCACGACTGGCAGAATTCCTGACCGGTCCATGAGTGCTGCTCAGGCGCCATGTGACCGATCGTAGCCGTTTACCCGCGGCGGCACCCAGCCAGCTGGTAAGCTCGCAGGTTTATAGATCTCCACCACGAGAGGGAAACAGGCGACGTTGTCGGACGAATGTTCTGCACCGCAGTCGCCACCCGGACACGCTGAGAGAGCGCCAAGAAGATCGATCTCTGCAAAGAACTCAAGGTAATCACCAGGTCGAACAGGGCTGGCTTTCATGAAGTATTGCCCCGTATCCCGCGTGAACCCCGTGCACATGAAGACGTTGAGGACATCATGAATGAAGGGCTCGGCTTCATCCAGCGACTTGCCTGAAGCTTTTGCGAGCGCCCGCGTGAGATTAGAGTGGCAGCAATGATGATACTGGCCACCACTGCTGAGAAGGTTGTGGGTATAAGGATCGCACCGTGTTCCGATGACGTCATGTACTGCGCCACCGAACTCGTCGAAACCATACCAATCGAGCGTGTCATGCGTGATCGTCGCCATCGGCCGCATGGCCGGAAAAGTGGTGAACAGCTGGTCGCCGACGCCAAGGTGGGTGCCGTTTAGAGCGCGGGTCTTGCCGCTATAGAACCGCTCGCTCAGATCATGGGCGTTGAACAGATTGAGATCCCCGACCTGAGGCCCGTCGCTGCAGATAATGCGGAAGAAGTGTCCGGCGGGCACGTGCCAAGTCACCGCATCACGTGGCTCAGCTTTTACCGTCCCAACGAGATCGAGATGTTCCCTGACTTGCCGATACGCCGCGATATCGACCCGTGGCAGACTGTCTACAGGATAGCATATAACCGGAGGAATGGCTTTGCGCGCGTTGGCATCTGCGGGTATTTGCGTCAATGGGGTTGGTTTCATTGGCCCTCTGAACCGATCAGCCCACCAGTTCCCTAGAGGGAATCAAATTGCTAGCTGCTATAACGTAAGACCTTTGGGAGAATTGGCGCAAGCCGCCTTGGCCTGGTTCAGTTGACCGCATAAGTCATCCCGTCGACTGAAGACGTGCGTAGCCCGGTTCCTCCTGCGTATCGGTGTTGAGGTCGGAGGCCAGCTTCCATGTGCCGCGGCCCGCAGCCTTTGCGGCGTAGAGGGCGCGATCGGCCGCCTGGACAAGCACCTCGCCGTCAGGCTCTTTGAGCGAGGAAGAGGCAATTCCTATGCTCACGCCGATTTTGATGGGCAATCCCTTAATCGCGATGGGTTCCTCTAACGCGGCAATGCATCGGCTCGCTAGGTCGCTTATGGATTTCACTGGCGCACGAAAGACAAAGGCAAACTCATCGCCGCCGAGCCGCGCTACCATTCGCCCGCGGGCTTCCTTCTGCAATCGCTCCGCAACCTGTTTCAATACTTCGTCTCCAGCAGCGTGGCCGAATGTATCATTGACCGGCTTGAAGCCGTCCAGATCGAGGCAAAAGATAACTAGGTCGTCATTACCCCCCGTTTCGATGGCTTCTTCCAGACATTTGTAGAAGAACATGCGGTTCGGCAAGCCCGTGAGGGCGTCATGATAGGCAAGACGATTTGCTTCTCTTTCAGCGTTAACGCGATCGCTGACATCAGCGACACTCAGAAGAAGACGTTTTGCAGCGCCCTCATAGACAACCCGTACATAGATGAGGACATGAAGGAGCGTTCCTGCCGAAGACTGCTGAAGCCAAACAGTGCGTGCGTTGCAGTGGTCTTCGAGACCGTCGATGGCTGCACCGAAACGGTCCTTCTCCTCTTCGACATGCAAGTCGATCGCCGTCTTCGTAAGGAGTACGTGCAAACCGTAACCGTAAAATTCTACCGCTGCATTGTTGGCCTGGAGAACTGCAAGGGTCACCCCATCGCACAGCAACATTGGCATCGGATTGGCTTCGAACAATTCCCGGAGCCAGATTTCGCGCTGTTTGAGCTCGGTGATGTCGATACGCATGCCTATAGCGCCGCCATCGGGCGTGCGTCGATCATCGTGGCGCAGCCAGCGCCCGTCGCGGAGTTGCTGCTCTTCCTGCGACGCCGGCTGCCGAAATTTTTCCATACGCTGCTTCAGCCAGAACTCTTCATCGTCCGCAATTTCCGACATTTCGCCACTGGCCAGGCTGATCCTCAAAATGTCCTCGAAGAGGATTCCCGGCCTCAGATGCTGGGCAATGTCCGTGTAGAGTTCGCCATATTTCTTGTTCCAGAGCACATAGCGATCGTCATGATCAAACAGGCAAATTGCCTGTGGCAGCATATCGATGACGAACTGCAAGCGTTGTTTGGCCTCTTTCAAGTCGTGCTCAAGCGAGTGTTTACTGGTGATCAAAACCGCATGACGATCGCGGTCTTCGCCCGACAAAGGGATTAAAGAGACATTGCAAGGCAACCAGCCAGCTCGACATTGGATCGAAGCTGGAAAGCTCGGCTTTGATGCGTCCCACCCGGTGATGAGTTTTGAGGCAGGCGGCCACCGTGCAATTTCGCTAGGACCGAACAGGGCGTTCGCCGCTGGGTTCGCGAAGACGACGCGGCGCCCCTCGGCCTCGACCACAAGTGCAGGCGATGAGCAGGCGTGCAGGACTCGCATGACGTCAGACTGGAGCAATGATTGGCCACCCGCACGGAAACTGCTAGCTTTTAGTTTATAGGGAAAGCCTTAGAAATTCGTTATAGATACTCTGCAATTGCATTGTATTTCCGGATTTGCGGCGGTTAAAGAGCGCGTGTTTTCGTAACCGCACGACGTTGATCTTTTTCGCTTCCTCAGTGCGAAGCCTGGCATTCATTGGCGCTCCGGCGATTAACCTCTTCTGGCGCAATGGTGTGACGCCTTCCTGAAGCCTGCCTTTTATCAGACCCTGGAGATGAAGAGGATACGTGTTAGCTAGGGTTCGAACTTGGAATGCTTAAGAAGTTCCTCGATGAAGTCCGACACGATCCGTGATGGCCGGCGGTTGGGCGGCAAAAGCATCAGCGTCCGGAAATGCACTGCCGCGGCGAGCGGTCGAAGGGAGAGGCCGTTTCCAATGTAGGGTTCCGCGGTCATGGGATTGACCATGCCCACCCCGAGGCCTGCCTGCACCATGGCGCATATTGTCGTAGAATAGGGCGTTTCCAGCACCATCTTCGGCTTTATTCCCTGCTCCGCGAAGATGATATCCGCTTCCCGCCGGGTCGTATCCTCCGGTGAAAGGGCAATGAAATTTTGCCCGTCAAGATCTGACGGCTCGATCGTCTGGCGTGCTTCAAGCGGATGTCCTGCGGGCATTGCAATCGCCACCCGGTAGCGGGCGAACGGCCGGGCCTCGACGCCGGTCACGTCGATCTCGTCAGCAGCAAGCCCGACATCGAACTGCCCGCCCGCCACAAGGTCCTTCACGATCGAGGACATGCGCGCCTGGAAGGTAATAGCGACATTGGGATGGAGCGCCTGAAATGCTCGAAGGGCTTTTGGCATCACATTGGTGCTGAGAGCAGAAAGGCTGGCGACACGTATCTCACCGGACCCGAAATCTCGGATGCGCGCTGCAGCACTTCTGAGATGTATGAGGCCGGAGAAGGATCCTTCCACTTCTCGGAAGAAGAGCTGGCCTTCGGCTGTTGGCAGCATTCTGCCTTTGATTCGATGAAAAAGATCGAAGCCGAGAATGCGTTCAAGTTCCTGAATGCCTTTGCTTACCGCAGGCTGCGAAATGCGCAGCACCTCCGCTGCCCGGGAGGCCGTGCCGTTTGTCATGACCGCATGAAACACCTCAAGGTGGCGGATGTTCATATCCATGGGGCTTCCTAATCCATAACCAGCGAGAATAACCTGCATTAATCTTAATATTGGACGGAATAGCAAGCGGCGTGCTTCTTTGGGGCAGGTAGTCTGCAAGGCGAAAAGCCCCGTAAGGAAGAACAAGACATGAAAGACCTGACGCAATGCGTGGTAACACCCAAGGTCAAGACCGAGGGCTTTGAATCCTTCGGTGTCGCGACACACCGGGCTTCGACGATAGTGTTCGACAACGCGGCAGCGTACGCTTCACGCGGCCAGAGAGGGCATGACGGCTACAGTTATGGGCTCTACGGAACGCCTACCACCCGCACACTGGAAGCCAAGCTCACCGCTCTGGAGCAAGGGGCATGGACCTTCCTCTTGCCGTCCGGACAAGCAGCGAATACGGTCGGCATCCTGCCGTTCGTGCAAGCTGGCGACAAAGTGCTGATCGCCGATACCTCCTACCCGCCGGTGCGTGATTTCGCCAGCCGGGATCTCGCCCGCTTCGGCATCGAGGTTGCCTACTACGACCCGGTTGATACCGAAGATTTGGCGCGTCAGGTCGACAACAGGACGAAGATCGTCTGGTGTGAGTCGCCTGGCTCAACGACGATGGAAATCCAGGATCTGCCGCGTATCGCCGAGATCGCCCACCATCACGGCGCGCTGGTTGGCTGCGACAACACGTGGGCGACGCCGCTGAACTACAAACCGCTGGCGCTGGGCGCAGATATGGTGACAGAGGCCCTGACCAAGTACGTCTCAGGCCATTCCGATCTGCTAATGGGCTCCCTTACCGTCAAGGATGAAAGCCTCATTGCGCCCATCCGTTCGACACTTGGGCGTTTCGGGATCGGGGTTTCTCCGGACGACGCTTCGCTCGTGCTGCGTGGTTTCGAAACGCTCGGCGTTCGGCTAAAGCACTCAGCGGCCGGTGCGGAGACGCTGATCGAGTGGATCCGTAAACATCCTGTCGTCGATCAGGTTCTTTATCCGTCGCTTCCCAGTTTTCCGGGCCATGCCATTTGGAAACGCGATTTCCTCGGTTCAAGCGGTGTCTTTAGCGTGACGTTCCAGCCTGCAGCGATCCCGCATGTCGCTGTGGCACTCGATACCTTGAAGACCTTCGCGATCGGCGCTTCCTGGGGCGGCACCCGCAGCCTCATGGCTCCCATGCCGATCAAGCACTACCGCAGCGCTACGCAATGGGATGGCGAAGACCTGATCCTTCGCGTGAGCGTCGGCCTAGAAGACCCAGATGATCTCATGACTGATATCGAGACGTTCTTCGCGGATATCGCAGACCGCTCTGCTCAGACCGAAACGCGCAAAGCTGGCTGACGCAGCGAATCCATCGACTATAACAAAAAGGGGAATGACATGAACAAGTTCACGCGCCGCATTGCGACTAGCCTCGCCGCGTTTTCACTGCTTGGCCTAGCCGGCCTACCATCGACATCGGCAGCAAAAACAATTGAGGAGGCAGTCGCCGACGGCAAGCTCACCGTCGGAATTCATAACCGCGCGCCTTGGGGCTTTCGTGGCCCAGACGGATTGGTGACCGGCTTCCATCCCGATCTCGTGCGCGCTGCCTTCGAACCGCTTGGCGTCAAGCAGATCGATTTCGTCATCTCTGACTTCGGTGCGCTGATACCCGGCCTCAACGCTAATCGTTTCGACATGATTGCATCAGGTATATCTATCACCCCGGAGCGGTGCGGCCAGGTCGTCTTTAGCGAGCCTGACCTTTCCGTCCTGGATGGGCTGATCGTCAAGAAAGGCAATCCGAAAAACATCCATAGTTATGCCGACATCGCCAAGAACCCGGATATCAAGCTTTCCGGTGGGCGTGGTTCGCTCAACACGAAGAACGCGCTAGATGCCGGCGTCCCGACAGATCAGGTGTTGCAACTGACGGATGCTCAGGCAACGCTCGCAGCCATTCTTTCGGGCCGCGCCGATGCAGCGACGATTTCCGCTCCGTCGGCACAGGCCCTGCTGGCCGACCCGAACCTTGCCGGTTTGGAACGGGCAATGCCTTTCAAAGGGCTGCTGAAAGCAGATGGCAGCGAGGCGGCCATGTATACCGCCGTCGCCTTCCGATCGAAAGATAAAGACCTGCGTGATGCCTACAACAAGCAGCTTGCGAAGATGATCGCCGACGGCACGGTCCGGAAGATCATGTCTAAATACGGCTTTGCGGATTCCGATATGGCTCCGTCGAAAACGACGCTGGATATCTGCGCCGGGAAATAAACCCGCACTCGCTTAATAGGAAGGTAAGGACGTGACCTTCACGGCTATCCTCTCCGGCATCTTTGAAGGTTTCAGTGTGACCGCATCGGTCACACTGTACGGCATGCTTTATGCCGTGCCATTCGCTCTGGTGTTCGGGATATTGCAGTACTTTACTGCCGGTTGGCGCCGTACGCTCATGACGTCGGTCATCGAGTTCTGGCGTAGCACGCCAATACTGGTACTGATGTTCGTGTTTTATTACACGCTCCCGGGAATGGGCATCACGCTTTCCGGTATCGCCGTGGGAGCAATGACACTGGGCCTCCATATCGGCGCTTATGGAAGCCAATCGGTTCGGGCAGCGCTGCAGGCGCTCGACCGGGGACAGGTGGAGGCGGGTTTCGCACTCGGTCTCCGCCGCCATCAGATACTCCGCCTGATCGAACTGCCTCAGGCTTTCGCGGCCATGACGCCGACTTTCGTCAATCAGTTCATTCAGTTGGTTAAGGGAACGGCTCTTGTTTCATTGATTACGCTTTCAGACATGACGCATCGGGCAATGGAGATCAACCAGGTGACCTTCAATCCCGCGGGGATCTACAGCGCGTTGCTCATCGCCTACTTCATCATCTGCTATCCCGCGACGGTCTTCGGGCGGTGGCTAGAGCGGCGGACTATGCCGCAGGGGAGGGGCAATCGTGAACTTTGATGTCCAGTTCGCGCTGTCGATGCTGCCGGTCGTGGTTGAGGCGATCCCAACAACGATACTTGTCGCGATAGCTGCCTGTATCGGCGCCTCGCTGCTGGGGTTTTCGCTGGAAATGATGCGGCGCTCCAATCGATACATTGGATGGCTTGTCCGCTTTGTGATCGACTTCATCCGTTCGACGCCGGCTCTCGTGCAGATCTACTTCTTTTATTTTGTGCTGCCGTTCTACGGTGTGACACTGCCGGCGCTCGCCGTCGGCGTCGTCGGCCTCAGCATCTATTACAGCGGCTACCTTGCAGAAGTGTTCAAGGCCGGTATCGAGGCCATTCCTTCAGGCCAGTTCGAAGCAGCCAAAGCAATCGGATTGACGCGCTTCGATGCCACGGTCTTTGTCATCGCTCCTCAGATGCTTCGCAATATCGCGGCTCCAATGGGCAACTATTTTGTCGGTATTCTAAAATCGACGCCGTATCTCGCTGTCATCGGCGTCAACGAAATGTTGGGCGCTTCCATGCAGGTAGCGTCCGATACCTTCCGGTACGCGGAACCCATGGCAATCGTCGGTATCGTCTTCCTCATCCTTGCCGTTTCCATCGCTCAGCTGGTCCGACTGCTCGAGGAGCGGCTTCTCCTCTCATCCAGGCGGTGAACTACAATGGTCGTCACAGAAAAACACCCCGCTGTGCAGGTGCGGCGGCTAAACAAGTGGTTCGGCACATTCCAGGTCCTCAAGGAGATTGGTCTTGAGGTGCGGCAGGGCGAACAGATCGTTATCTGCGGCCCCTCTGGCTCAGGCAAATCAACGCTCATTCGCTGCATCAACCAACTGGAATCTCACCAGGAGGGGGACATTGTCGTGCATGGCCGCGAGGTTAGCTCGAAGGCAGCCCGGCTGCACGAACTGCGCCGCGATGTCGGCATGGTCTTCCAGCACTTCAATCTATTTCCGCATTTGACGGTGCTCAGGAATTGTACGTTGGCTTTAACGCGGGCGAGGGGCATCGCCCGTGCACAGGCTGAGGAGGTCGCCATGGCGATGCTCAGGCGGGTGCGCATCAGCGAGCAGGCTAGCAAATACCCTAGCCAGCTTTCCGGCGGTCAGCAGCAGCGCGTCGCGATCGCACGGGCGCTCTGCATGAATCCCAAGGTTATGCTCTTCGACGAGCCAACCTCCGCTCTTGATCCAGAAATGATCAAGGAAGTTCTCGATGTCATGCGCTCGCTCGCCGAGGAGGGCATGACGATGATTTGTGTGACGCATGAGATGGGTTTCGCCCGCGAGGTCGCTGACCGGATCATCTTCATGGACGCCGGCTCGATCGTCGAAACCGCGCCGCCCGCTGAATTTTTCGCCAATCCGCGGCATGAGCGCACGCGCACTTTCCTGCATCAAATTCTATGATTTTTCCAAGCATTCCAGAAAGGAACACAAATGGCCGCCACCCGTGCCTGGACCAGGATCGATTTCGAACAGGACGGAAAGCAGTCCGATTACATGCGCGTACCGTTCTCCTCGGATAAATCCGCCTATGGCTGGATCCCGGTCCCGATGATCTGCATCCGCAACGGCGAGGGGCCGACCGCCTTGTTGACGGCGGGCAACCACGGTGACGAATACGAAGGCCAGATCGCCCTGCTCGAACTAGCGCGAACGATCACCGCGGAGGAAATTCGCGGCCGGATCATCATTCTGCCGGCGCTGAATTATCCGGCCGTCGTCGCCGGGCGGCGCGTTTCGCCTCTCGATGAAGGCAACTTGAACCGGCTTTTCCCGGGCGATGCCAACGGCGGCCCGACGGCGATGATCGCGCATTACGTCGAGACCGTGCTTTTCCCCCTGTCGGATATCGTCATCGATCTCCATTCGGGCGGAAAATCACTGGATCACTATCCGGTGGCGCTCGCCCGTCCGGGGCTTACCCCGGAAACGACCACGAAAATCCGCGCGCTTCTCGAAGCTTTCGGGGCACCATATAGCGTGGTGACGACAGGAGAGGGCGGTGGGGCGGGGAGCACGCTTTACGCCGCGGCAGAACAGCATGGCATTCCGGCGTTGACCACAGAGCTTGGAAGCGGCGGCACGTTGTCGGCACGAGGCCTATCAATCGCCGTGAACGGCGTGCGGCGCGTCCTCAAGACATATGGAATTGCGCCGAACGTTGTGGCAGAGGTTTCTCCAGGAACGAAATTTATGCGTTCGCTAAGCCGCAGCGGCTCCATCTACGCGCCGCGCAGTGGGCTTTTCGAGCCACATGTCGAATGCGGAGAGACTGTCGTCAAGGGGCAGGATGCCGGTCTTTTGCATTCGTTCGACAACCCACTCGCCGACCCCGAAAGACTGGTTTTTGAAGTCGATGGCGTTGTCATCTGCCGCCGCTTCCCCACGCTGACGGAACGGGGAGACTGTTTATACTCGCTGATGGTCCAAGCTGGCTGATACGGATGCGGAACGACTACTTAGAGGGAACGTGAAGTAGAAACTTCTTGGTCATCCGGACCGGCTAAGACAAAGATCGACCTTTTGGAGGCGAAGCAGTCATGGCCCGGGATGAAACTGTAATCAATGTGGTTCATCGAACGCGCGCAGCTTCGATCCCTCTCAATGCGGTGCGCGTTTTCGATGCGGTCGCAAGGTGTGGCAGCCTGAGGGCCGCAGCGGAGCAGTTAGGTGTCGTCCCTGGCGCGGTGCGTCAGCAGATGGCGAGCCTTGAGGATAATCTGTGCGTAACGCTGTTAGCGCGAGAAGGCGGACGGGTGACGCTTACAGATGCAGGCCGAAGGTTTGCGGATGCGGCGGCCGTCGCGCTAAATATACTTATTCGCGCTGCTGATGAAATCTCCGATGCAGGGCGTCGCCAGCGTATTCGACTCGGCGTGCCAATGCCTATGGCCACCAAATGGCTGATGCCGCGCCTCTCGCGACTAATGGAAGATCTACCGAAACTGGATATTGACATCATCCCGGTCGACCTCGCCTTCACGCTCGCGGATAGGCCTGACCTCGACGCGCTGATCGCGGGCGGCGAATACCGGCCGCTACCGGATATCGCTGCCTTCAGCTTTATGAAGGATGAGTTTGGCCTTGTCGGCGCGCCGGTAGAGGCGGACAAACTGTTGGTGGCAAGCAATACAACCAAGATCGCGGCCACCACCGCAATCATCGCCCGCGACACAGCGCACCTGCTCGACGACTGGTTCCGCGAAAGCGGCATGCCGCCGTTGCGGTTCCAGAAGCGCTACGAGACAGAGACGTTGGACCTCGCCATCGCTGCTGCCAAGGCTGGGCTTGGCATTGTCGCGGCGCCACGCGCTTCTATTGAGGGCGAGCTGGAAGAAAACAAGCTTGTGGCCCCGTTTGGTTTCGTCACCCGCCCTGTAGGATATCGATTGTGCTGCCGCAGTGTGGACGCCGATGGCATGGCAATCGGCTCGCTACGAAAATGGCTTATGCATGAAGGTGCAGATAAATTGCCCTTAGATGCACAATAATGTCCCTGTCGGGCCCCGCGGAAAATGCTCTATCTGCCAGCGACCAAGAGACCGGAGGTAGTGCCATGCAACAGGGACAGCAATTTTCGCGCATTGATTGGGTCGCCTCGAGCTGTCGACTGCTGCAGGGCATCGCGGCTGAATTCACCGTAACGCGGCCGTTCGCCGGCTTGACCATCGGCACTGCGATTCATCTGGAGCCGAAGACCGCTGCCCTGCTCATGACTTTGAAGGCCGGCGGCGCGCGTGTCATTGCGACAGGTAATCTTAACAGCACCCAACCGGCGACAGTCACCTTTCTCAGGGAAAACAGCGTCGCTATCGTCGGCGAGCAGACCCGCGATGCCAGCGCCCATCATGCCTTCATCGACGCGCTATTGGATGAGAAGCCCGACCTGCTGCTTGACAATGGTGGCGATCTCTTTGCCCGTTTTTTAGAACGTCCCTATGACAGCTTAATCGGCGGCACTGAGGAAACCACATCCGGCCGTACCCGACTAATGCCGCTGCGCAGTGATCTGGCGCGACCGATCCTCGTCATCAACGACAGCCCAATCAAGCAGTTCGCCGAAAACCGGCATGGGGTTGGCCAGAGCCTGTTCGAAAGCTATCTGCGCTTTACCAACCGCTCAACAAACGGCAAGCGTGTGCTCGTTTTTGGGTACGGCGCCTGCGGCAAAGGAACCGCGGCCTGCTTTCGCCACGGCCACAGCACAGTCAGCGTAGTCGATATCGATCCGGTTACGACGCTGGAGGCGCATCTTGACGGGTTCGCGACACCGCATCGCGACGAGGCGCTGCGGGCTGCCGACGTGATTGTCACAGTCACCGGTTATCCCAACATTGTTACCGCCGCGGACATGCCGCTCCTGAAAGACGGTGCCATTCTGATGAATGGAGGCCATTTCCCGCATGAAATTGACCGAGATGGCCTTATTTCCGATGCAGCTGTCGTATCCCTTGCAACCTCGCCAGAAGACATGATCGAGACGCTGGCGCTTGCCGACGGCCGCCGCATTCATCTCCTCGCGGCCGGTCACATGGCGAATCTTGCCGGCCCCCGTCCGCTTGGCAATACTATCGAAGCCATGGATCTCGGCTTTGCTATGCAAGCTCGTTGCCTCGAGCGAGTGGCGAGCCGAACCCTCGGCCCCGACGACTGCCTTATCCCTGTTCCGACAGATGTTGATCGGCTGGTCGCAACCGCATTCCTCGATCTGAACCGTTAAGAGGTAGACTGTGGCCATATGTTGATGCCGCAATCTCTCTAGCCGACGATCGTGTTACGGTTTCGGTTAACGCGGTCTTATTGTGAAGTTGCAGCCGGAACGAAGCGCGACTTCACGGGCAGGATGTGTCCCCGCTCAATCCACCTACCTCCATCGTGACTTTTTGGATGCTCGGCGCAGAAATCGGGAGGGCGGGCCTGTCCCACAGCAATAATAGTGAGCGTGGCAAGGGTGCGACGGTCTGTCCCGCTTTTGGGGACATCGCGTAGCAAGTTCGATGGCTAGTGAAAGGGCCATTCCGCAGGCATCGTCTTAATACGGATGCGGAACCATCCAGACCAACCAACGGAGAAATCAACATGTCTGACACTCGCTATCTTCCTCTCGCCGGCCGCCTCCTCATCGGTCTTCCCTTCCTGTTCTTCGGTCTCGCCAAGGCCGCCACTTTTGCCAAGACCGTCGACCTTGTGCAGATGGTCGGTATTCCGCTTCCTCTGCTCGGCGCAATCGGCGCGATCACGCTCGAAATCGGCGGCGGATTGCTGCTGGTCGCCGGCTACAAGGTCCGGCCGGTCGCCGCTCTGCTCGCCATTTTCACCCTGGTGACCGCCTATTACTTCCACAGCAACCTCGCCGATGAAAACACCATGGTCCACTTCTTCAAGAACGTCATGATGACCGGTGGCCTGCTACAGGTCGTGGCTTTCGGAGCAGGCGCGCTCAGCCTCGATGCCTATTTCGCCAAGCGCGATGGACCTTCTGCGGCCGCTGTCTACGCAAACTGAACGTCATCCACCGCCCGTACCACCCAAAGAGCCGGACATGCGTGATCGCTGTCCGGCTCTTTCTTCTGGCTATCTTGCGAAGACCTCAGGTGTTCCTATCCAAGCGACGGCGAGTGCCTCTTTCGCTAGCTAGTGTCGGTCAACCCAATACGGCATGTTCATCTCATGAGATGGTCAACCTGCAGGTGAAAGGTTGGCATTGAAGAGCAACGTCACCGCCTTTGGAGCTGATCGGCGCCCGCTCGACCGCCTCTCGGCTATGTCAAGGGTGGTTTTTGTCCGAGTTTCGCATGGAAAGTTCACGGATAGAAATTGGGTTCAGTATTTATAGCCTCCGAAATACTAGAAGGTTCGCCCTGTTGCCATGATCGCAGCGCCGCGGGCACCGGAACTGTCGCCATGCATGGCCGTGCGGATGGCGGGCATCTGCATCTCACCAAGCAGCAGGGCTTGAAATGGGGCTTGCAGTCGTTTCGCGACACCCGGTATCCGCGCTAGCCCTCCACCCAGAACGATGCAGTCGGGATCATGTGCAAGCTGAATGATCAGTAGGAATTCCGCAGCAATCCTCAGCCACTCCGAGAGCACTTCCGCAAAGTTCGGCTCACCGGAAAGTGCCGCAGTGACGATTTCCTCTGCTCTCATTGGTCGACCTAGTCGGTGTTTACCGATAGCGGCAAGGCCGGTCCCTGAGATATATTGCTCGAAACACCCGACTCGGCCGCAACCGCACGTCCAGAGCGGCAAACCTTGTTCCAGCACCGCGGATGCCGGAACCATAATATGTCCGACCTCCAACGCCGAACCATTCAGCCGTTTGGTGAGGCGGCCGCTAAATGTCAGTCCAGCGCTTACGCCAGTTCCTAAAATCAGCCCGATAACGGTATCGAAGCCTTCACCCGCACCGCCATTGGCTTCAGACAGAGTAAATGCTTGGCAATCATTCATCACCGGAAGTCTGCGGCCGATCCTGTCGCACAACAGCGCTCCGATATCATGGCCGCTCGCCGGAAGATTGGAGGTAAAGGCTCGCCCGGTTCTGGTATCAATAAGGCCTGGCAATGCAACGCCGACTGGCAGTTCCCTACGTTCGCCGGACAGTTGTTCAAGCCACCGCACCTGCGCGGCCAGAACATCAATGAAATCGTCGAGCCGCTCCGTTGGCGTTGGGACGCGCCGCAGGTCCAAGGTTGTCAGATCTTCGGAAAACAGCCTCGCCTCGATCTTAGTGCCGCCTATATCGATGCCGCCGCAGATCATGGATGCACCGAATAACGCGTGACGCAGGAAACGAGAGGCGGCAGATCCCGACGGCCGACGCCTGGATTGTCGCTACATTTTCTTTCACTGCTTAAGGCTTCGGAAATGTGTCGCAGCGCCGATGTCTTACGGTGAGCGAAGGGTATTGTTACGCGGCCGGGACATCCCACCTGCCGATCGATAGCGACTTTCATTGAAATATGGCTCCTTGGCAAGCAAGACCTCGTTTGTTCTACGCGAGCAAAAGATGCGGCCATCAGGACGCTCGTTTTAACGTGAGCTTCAGCGCTAGAGGGATGGGACGGTCGTAGTCAGCAAATGTATCGGAGAACGCTTTGCAGAAATCGCCCGGACGCAAAAGTGCGCCTCCAAATGGTCTGAACAACTGCGCCGATCCACCTCCGTCTAAGTGGATACCATGAACTGCTCCCTCCAATCGCAACTGGTCTGCCAAGTCGTACAGCGTAGCGCCTTTGACCGGTGTCTCCAGGAATGCCGATTGGCCTTCAATCGCGAGAAGAAAGCAACTCCCGTCAGCCCTAATGCCGGCGCCAAGACGTGCTGCACGGGTATGGTGCCAATCCGCTTTCCAACTTGCTGGTGCCGGGTATGCCATGTCGCCGACCGCGGACTCGAGATGCATCCCTTCACGGACGAAGAAACGGTCATCCATTGGTATCGCACCGTCTTGGACGATAGACGGTCCTGCTTGGACAGCCTCGAGCAGAGCTTTCACACCGAGATTGTACATGAGAGGAACTCCATCCCTCAGGGCAGCTATGACTTCTTCTGATGGCGCTTTTGGAAACACCAGCACGCACCCTGTGCGCGGGATCGGGGTTGATCCGCCCTGCGCCACCGCTACTGCGTGTCGTCCAACAATCACTATCTCAAATGTGTCTTCGTTGGCTGGTGTCAGGCCGCCCGGAGCCCCAAAACCTCGAGCGAGTGCTACCGGGTGATTAGCGAATTTATCGTGATCGAAAGCCCCGAGTGGATGGGCATCAATCTGGGCACCGTTTGGTAGAGAGATGCTGAGGTCGCTAAATGCGAATTTCTCGATGCTGATCGATCCGTTGCCAAAGCAAAGGCACGATCGGCCCGTTTGGGGCGGGGACACTATCTGACCATTTGATATGATAAGTCCGACAGGATCGCCGAACGCCTCAAAAGGGGTATCGAGCTCTTTGTGCTCGAACAAAAAGTAGTTCGCATTCGCCAGCATTTCATCAAAGTCGATGGTGGCGCTCCTCAGGCGCATCAAATCCAGTTGGGCAACCGGAGCGGGGAGCGTCTCAAGTTCCTGCTTACGTCTACTCCACCAGATGTCGGCGACCGACAACCGATCCCTTTCGTACATATCAAGTGTTTGAACGACGCGCTCAGCCCAAGCCTGGATTGTTCCTCCCGATATCCCAGGTGTCGACCGATGAACTGCCGCTCTCGCAGAGGGATGAGGTACGGCAAAGGCATCCGGGCGCAAAAGTCTTATAGCGGCGAGGGCGAGGGACGCCTGCGAGACCTGTGGGCTGACAACGCCGTCACCGTAGACCTCGACGCTAAAGCCTTCGATGTTCACGATCACTCTGTCAGTCACCATCCCCTCGGATAGAGTGACCTGTTGCTTTGAAACTGCATTAGCGTGCTGTCGAATTTTTAGATTCACGTTTTTTCTGCCAATCTTTTATCGCTGGTGATGTTGCCTCGCACCGAAACTAAGTCGGTTTAACGCACATTTCAATTCCATAATGGAATTAATGGCCGATCTGCATTTAACTTCAAGCCATCACGTCCTCCAGCCGGCATAAACCGCGCGGTTCGTTAGGCCTGCGTTGGCTGCTCATATCACATGGTGGCGCAAATAGTCGACTTGACCGGCACAAATAAATATTATATTCCCTTCTGGAATTAAAAAGACGGGAACGACAATGCGCGAAGTTAGAGGACGTCCTTTGCTCAGGCAAAGGCTTTAGAATCAATAAAATTGGCGGCCAGTCTGGTGGTGCTCCCCTAGCAAATCGCGATGATGTCCGGGGTATCACCCTTGCCAACCAAGCAGATGTTGTGGGGCCAAGCTTCGGCAGGTGTGTAGTGGGAACCGTTCCAAAATTAGTTCGGTCGCACATCCTTGCCGCATCCTAGACCAATCGTCGGCCCTCTCGCGAGCGGCTGTGCTTGCAGACGTCAAATAGAGAGTTCATACAAAGATGAAACAGAGGTCATTCGACTATTTCCCCTATCTCCTGCTGGCGCCGGCGGTCCTGTTGAGCGTCCTCATCGTGGCTTGGCCATTTGTAGAGACGTTCCGGCTCTCCTTTACAAATGCAACGATGGGCCCAAATGTCCGCTTTGTTGGGCTTCTCAACTATAAGAAGATGTTCGACGACGGCTTTCTTCAGGTCATCGCCAGAACATTTGTCTGGATGGCAGTTTCGGTCAGCTTAAAGATGCTCCTCGGTCTCTTGGGCGCCGTTCTCCTGAACGCAGCCGTTCCGGGACGAACGCTTGCAAGACTTTTGGTTATGCCGCCCTGGATCGTTCCCATCGCCATCAGTGCGTTCATTTGGAGCTGGCTATACAATGGGCAGTACGGAATGATCTCCGGCGTAGCCCAAAATCTAGGGATTTTAGCGGGTCCTTTTGAGTTTTTAGCCTTTCGCAATTCTGCTTTCATGGCAGCTATCGTTGTCGATGTTTGGGTCGGTATTCCTTTGGTAAGCCTTTACCTGCTTGCAGCGATGCAAAGCGTGCCATCCGATCTGCACGAGGCTGCCTGGACCGATGGGGCCGGCCGCTTCTATCGCTTTCGGCGTATAACGCTTCCTCTGATTGCTCCCTCGATCGCAACCATCTCTCTGCTGTCAGCCATCTGGACGTTCAACTCCTTCGAGATCATCTGGATTCTCACTGAGGGTGGGCCTCGCGACGCCACAACTACAATGATTATAGACACCTACAAGTCAGCGATCTCACGGTTCAAGTTCGGGGAAGGCTCTGCCCGCGCAGTCATGATCGTCCTCTTCCTAGCGATTTTCTCGCTCGCCTATTTTCTGTTGTTGCGACGCATCACTGCCTCAAAGGAAAACTCATGATCAATAAATATAAATGGTGGGAAATCCTCCTCATATACGTCGGATTGGCAGCGTTGTTGCTTTTCATGTTGGCGCCGTTTATCGAAGCTTTCCTGGTTTCTCTTCGGCCGATCGACGGCCTCTTCTCCGTCCCCTATCGCTTCTTTTCGGGCAAGATGAGTTTCAAAGCCTATCTCGACATGTGGTCGACGGTGCCGATGCTGCCTCGTTACATCTTCAATTCATTGTTCATCGCATTGGCAATTGCCCTACTCGGTCTAACTGCGGTGATACCTGCAGCCTATGCGTTTGCACGATACGAGTTCAAGGGAAAGGGCAGCCTACTTGCGGCGTTTCTGGCCATCAATATGGTGTCAGGTGCGGTGTTGATCATTCCCTTGTACAAGGTAATGCAGTCCCTGGGACTGCTGAACACATATTTAGCAATCATTCTACCCGGCACGGCATTCAATATTCCAACGAAGATATGGCTCCTACGCTCCTATTTCCTGAAGATTCCAAAAGAACTTGAGGAAGCCGCGTTGGTCGATGGGGCGAGCCGTCTGTACACGCTCCGACGCGTGATTATTCCCGTGGCAATGCCGGGTATCATCGTGGTAGCTGTCGCCGGTTTTATCTCTGGATACGCGCAGCAATTCATCTACGCGATCACTTTCAACTCGAAGAGTGAAATCAATCCTCTTCCTGTTGGCCTGTTTCAGTTCTTTGGCCAACAAGAAATTCTCTGGAACCAAGTCATGGCAGCAAGCCTCGTCGGCATCCTGCCCGTGATGGTCGTTTACGCCTTTCTACAGAAATACGTCGTTGCCGGCCTTACGTCTGGCGCAGTGAAATCCTAGTCATCCAAGGGGAGAAGACCATGCATAAATTATTTGCCCTAACGATCAGTGCAACGGCGATGGTTCTCGCGTCGGCGCTTTCATCGCTGGCTGCAGACAAGGCAATCCACATGATTCGGTGCGGCGCCGATTCCGGTGGTGGTACCCCATCGCAGAACAGGGCCGTGGCCGATTGGGAGGCGGCAAATACCGGCTTCAAGGTCAACGTCGAGTACGTCCCATGGGGGCAATGTGAGAACAAGGCAATGACGCTGGCCGCAGCTGGCAACCCTCCTGCCGTTGCGTATATTGGCTCGAGAAACCTGCCTCAGTTGATGCAGAACGACATGATCGTTCCAGTGAAGTTCACTGCGGACGAACTATCCATGTACGCGCCACAGGTCATCAAGACCGTCACGATCGACGGCGAGACATGGGGAATCCCGCGCGCGTTCTCTAGCAAAGCACTTTTTTACAACAAGGATCTGTTTTCAAAAGCTGGACTGGATCCGAACTCACCACCGGCCACCTGGGCTGAATTCGTCGCTGCCGCTAAAGTCATTACAGAGAAGACAGGGGCTATGGGTGTAGGTATCCCTGCAGCGTCTTTTAACAACACGATGCATCAGTTCCTGGATCTGGTCTATTCGAACGGCGGGAGCGTTTTGAACGACAAGGGTGAGGTCGTCTTCAATTCTCCTAACAACATCGAGGCAATGCGTTTGGTCAAGGATCTTGTTCCTTACGCGCAACCTGGCCCAATCGCGTATGACCGCGTGAAGCTGAGCCCGCTCTTCAGTGAAGGCCGCCTCGCAATGTTTATATCCGGCCCTTGGGAGCGGAAAGCTCTCCCCAAAGGCCTGAATTGGGCGACTGCTCCGGTGCCACACGGTCCGCGCGGCAAGAGCGGAAGCACCCTCATATCCGACAGTTTGGTTGTTTTCAAAAAGACGGGTGTCGAGGAACAAGCCGTGTCTTTGGTAAAGTTTTTGACCAGTCCTGACAATCAGTTGGCATACGACATTGGTCAGGGATCTATGCCTGTGCGGTTCAAGTACAAAACAGAAGAACTGATCGCAGCAGACCCGAACTGGACGACGTTCTTCAATTCAGTCGAAAATGGCGGCCCGGAGCCACTCGTCTCCGATTTCATAGCGATGCAGGACGCAATCAACGCAGCCATTCAGGCAGTCGTGCTCGGAGAATCCAACCCGGAAGACGCTGTATCGACCGCAGCTGGCAAACTGGATGCAGCAAAATAGCGATCCAGCCCAAGTCGGCACGCGCGACACGTGCGGACCACCATATTCCACAGTTAAGGAAATTCGTAATGGGTAGTCTTTCTATCAAAGGCTTGCGTAAAGCCTATGGTCCCGTTGACGTCATAAAGGGCGTCGACCTGTCCATCAAACACGGCGAATTTGTCGTGTTTGTCGGACCGTCTGGATGTGGCAAATCCACTCTTCTCCGAATGATTGCCGGGCTGGAGGAAATCAGTAGCGGAGAGCTGCGCATCAACGATGTTGTTGTAAATGATTTCGCGCCCGTGAAGCGGGGAATTTCGATGGTTTTCCAGTCATATGCGCTTTACCCGCATATGACTGTCTTCGAAAATATCGCATTCCCGCTGCGAGTAGCAAAGGCTTCATCGGGGGAAATTGAGAGCTTGGTCAATAAAGCTGCGAAGATTTTAAAGTTGGAAGACCGCTTGCAGCACAAGCCATCACAATTGTCCGGTGGACAAAGGCAGCGCGTCGCCATTGGCCGCGCGATCGTACGGGCGCCTGAGGTGTTCCTGTTCGATGAGCCACTTTCAAACCTAGATGCCGCACTCAGGGCCGAGATGAGGGTGGAATTAACGTCACTTCATCGGGACCTTGGCGCAACGATGATCTACGTCACCCACGACCAGGTCGAAGCGATGACCATGGCAGATCGTATCGTGGTTCTAGACAAAGGGGGCATTAGCCAAGTCGGTTCCCCGCTCGACCTGTATCACCGCCCTCAAAACATGTTCGTTGCCGGCTTTATTGGCAACCCCAAAATGAATTTTATTCCGGTAACTTATGAAGGGCGAACAGCGGGTTCGATTGTCGTGCGGCTGCCGGGAGGTAGCCAGTTTCAAGTGCCGGCAGACCCTGCGGCCGAAGGAGACTGGCAGAATCTGATCTTAGGCATTCGCCCGGAACATATAAGACTTGAGCCCAACGACACGGTTCTGGATGTTATTCCGCATGTCGTCGAGAAACTTGGAATTCACACGGTCAGCTATTCTAAAGTCGATGGGAACCACGACGTGAGCATCACAACGCTCGCTTCCGGATCCCTCCCACATCAGCCTGGTGAGCGCTTCCGTGTCGGCTTCAAAGCTGCGGATTGTCATCTCTTTGACGAACGCGGTCTTGCAATCAACCGGCGACATGTTGTTGAAGGCGGACCCATTCAGGCGGAACGGGTTCAATAGTAACCGAGTCCTGCGTTTGTACAATGTGAGAGAAGGCGAGAGAACTTGAACAAGCTAGGCTTGGAACTCAATGACAATCAGAGACGGTTTCTTGGGCAGGTAATCCGCAGGCCGAATGTGCGTCGCCACGAGCTAGCCGCCGAACTGGGTTTTTCACCTCAAACCGCCATGAGAGTCGTCCAACCGCTCATCGAGGCGGGGATAATAATCGAATCAGATGAGCCTACGGGCGTTCGGGGCAAACGACCTAAAATAACGGAGTTTGTGCGCAGTTCGCTCCTGACTGTTGGGATCGTGCTCGCCCCCGACCGAATTACGGTAAGTTTCAGTGATCTGAATGGTCAGATCATAAGTCGAGAGACCGTTCGGCAGGAGTTCACGCGATCACGGCAACAGCTTGGTGTGATCGAGGAACTCCTCGCTGACCTGTCAATGGATCTTCCACAAAATGCGCGTGTTGTGTCATCAGGTGTTGCAGCCTCAGGATTCTTTCTCGAACGGGGAAGACGCATTGTTTCTCGAGTTGATCCGGGCGGGTGGGCTGAAATCGATCTTAAGCAAAAGATCGAGCAACTGACGGGTGTTCCTACCGCGATTGAGAACGATGGGCATATTATTGCGACGAGCATCCTCGAAGAGGACCGTCGCCAAAATTTCATAGCCATCTTTCTTGATGCCCGTATCGGGGGAGGGATTGTCGCAGATGGACGCTTGGTGCACGGCCACCATGGCAACGCCGGAGTGGTCGGTAGGCTTTTCAAAGAAGGAAGCGAGCGCCCCAGTGAGCCTGGCCTCAGGCGGGCATTGCAGCTTGACGATTGGGATAGCTGGAAAGGGGTGTCGAGCTTATCCTCAAACCGCGAAACGGAACTCAATCGCTGGTTGGACGACATCGGAAAACAGTTCACCGATGCGCTCAACCAAGCGCTGTCACTATTTGATTTCGAAGCTGCGTACATTTGCTCTCGCATACCACAAGACATTCTTGAGATGTTGGCAAGCCGGATACAGTTCATCCCGCTTGGTGCGAATCTAGATTTTGGGTTGGAGAGGTCGTTCGTAATGCCAAAGCCAATTGTGGTGGGTCGACGTGTCGAAAACTTTGCTGGAATGGCTCACACACTCGCGGCCCGACTTTTCCTGAATCCACCTCTTGGGTCGACCGCCATCGCTGTCGATCGAGGAAGATAAGCGTAACATCTTGGGCGCTTGAGACGCGTGGCGCGGTTGATCTCGCTCCGTGACCGCGACAGCGGAGATGACCTGCTGCCACTGTCTCAAGAAGGCTCCGCTGAGTTAAAAAAATGGTCGTCACGAACCGAGCGCGATGGTGCTGGAGCAGCGTCGCGCGCCATTAACCGCTGCATTCAAGCCGACCTTGCGCTCGGCGGATACACCCTCAAGGACTGCATAAATGCTGACCAATATGACGAAAATGAGCATGGAGATCGACGAGGCTCCGGAAGCCGCCGCCCGCCTGCTGGATGGCTCTGCGAACGCGATTGTCGCCGCCGGCCGCGCGCTGCGCGAAAAGAACCCGGCCTTCCTGATCACCATCGCGCGCGGCTCTTCCGATCATGCCGCGACCTTCATCAAGTATGCGGTCGAACTCACTGCCGGTCGTCCGGTCGCCTCGCTCGGCCCGTCGCTCGCCTCGATCTATGGTGCAAACCTGAAGCTTGACGGCGGCGCGGCGATCGCCATTTCGCAGTCCGGCAAGAGCCCGGATATCGTCGCCATGGCGGAGGCTGCGACCAAGGCCGGCGCCCTGACGATCGCGCTGACCAATACGCTGCCCTCGCCGATTTCCATCGCTTCCAGCCATGCCGTCAACCTGAATGCGGGGCCGGAACTCGCCGTCGCGGCAACCAAATCCTTCGTCAATTCGATCGTCGCCGGCCTCGCCGTGCTTTCCGAATGGACGGGCGATGAGAGCCTGAAATCGGCCGTCCGCGGACTGCCGGAGCATTTTGAAAAGGCCGTCAAGCTCGACTGGAGCGAGCTCGCCCATGAACTGGGTGACGCGGAATCGCTTTACATGCTCGGCCGCGGCCCGGCTCTGGCAATCGCCAGCGAGGCAGCGCTGAAATTCAAGGAAACCTCCAACATGCATGCGGAAGCCTATTCCTCCGCCGAAGTGCTGCATGGTCCGGTGGCGCTCGTCGAGCGGCAGTTCCCGGTCGTGACGTTTGCGGCGCGCGATGCGGCCGAAGCCTCGGTCGTCGAGATTGTTGACGGCATGGCTGCCAAGGGCGCGCTGGCTTTCGCGACCTCCGACAAGGTGAAGGAAGCCCGCAGGCTGCCGTTCGTCGCGACCGGCCACCCAATCACCGATGCGCTGGCGCTGATCCTGCCGTTCTATGGCTTCGTCGAAGCCTGGTCACGCTCCAAGGGTTTCAATCCAGATGCGCCGGTGGCGCTGAAGAAGGTGACCGAAACCCTATGAGTGGGAAAGCGATTGTCGGTGCCCGGATTTTCGACGGCACCTTCTGGCACGAGGATTCAGCACTCGTTTTCGCCGACGGCAAGATTGAGGCGATCCAGCCGGTTGCCAAGCTGCCGGAAGGCATCGAGCGGATCGATGCCGGCGGCGGGATGATCGTGCCGGGCTTCATCGACCTGCAGGTCAATGGCGGCGGCGGCGTGCTACTGAACGAGGACCCGAGCCTTTCGGGCCTCCGCCAGATCTGCGCCGCGCATGCCAAGTTCGGCACGACGGCGCTGCTACCGACGCTGATCACCGATACCTACGAGATCACCTCGAAAACCGTCGAGGCCGGCAAACAGGCCAAAGCTGAAGGCATACCGGGCTTTCTCGGCCTGCATCTCGAAGGCCCACACCTCTCCATCGCCCGCAAAGGCGCGCATGATCCGCAGCTGATCCGGCCGATGGAGGAGAAGGATATCGACCTGATGCTCTCCTGCAAGGGCAAATTCGATGCGATGATGATCACTATCGCGCCGGAAAATGTCACGGTAGAGCAGGCGAAACGTCTTTCGGAAGCAGGCTTCATGGTGAGCCTCGGCCACACCGACACGACCTATGAGACGGCGAAGGATTATGCGGAAGCGGGCGTGCGCACCGTTACGCATCTCTTCAACGCCATGAGCCCGCTCGGCCATCGCCAGCCGGGCGTGGTGGGTGCAGCACTGGATATCGGCTCGCTTTACGCAGGCATTATCGCTGACGGCATCCATGTGCATCCGGCCGCGATGGGCGTAGCACTCAGGGCGAAGAATGGTCCCGGCAAGATATTCATTGTCACCGACGCCATGTCGACCATCGGCACGGACATGAAGAGCTTTACGCTGAACGGCCGCGAGATTCTGCGGCAGGACGGGCGGCTGACGCTGGCCGACGGGACGCTGGCGGGCGCAGATATCGACATGATCTCGTCTGTACGGTTCGCGCATCAGGCACTCGGGCTGCCGGTCGAGGAAGCATTGCGGATGGCCTCGGCCTATCCGGCGGAGGCAGCCTGGCTCGATTGGCGCAAGGGTGCGTTGAAGGTCGGGTATGATGCGGATTTCGTCGTGCTGACGGATGAGCTGGGCATGAAGAGCACCTGGATTGGCGGGGTCAAAGTGCATCACTAATAGGGCGGTGCTGGACTTATGCACCGAATGGAGTTCGCCCATGAGGATGAGTGGCCGTTCAGCTGCGGTTTGTGCCGGAAAGCGGCCTCTGACTATCGAGTTCCATAAAAACGATTATGCGATAAAAGCTAACAAAAAGGTACATTCTATTTCCAAGTGCGACATGCCAGTAATTTCAATGGCTTCGTTTTGGAGATTTTGGCATGTCTCGATGCTATACACAGATCACCCTTGCCGATCGTCGGCGTCTTCATCATCTGGTGGCGGCAAAGGTTCCGGTCAACGAGATGGCGCGTCAGCTTGGCCGTCATCGCTCGACCATTTACCGCGAGATCAAGCGCAATACGTTTCGGGATCGTGAACTGCCCGACTACGACGGATACTACAGCACGGTTGCTCACGACATCTCCAGAGACCGTCGACGCCGATTGAGAAAGCTGCGGCGCCACCCGGCTTTACGCATGGAGATCATCAACCAGTTGGAGGCTCGCTGGTCCCCGGAACAGATCGCAGGACGTTTGCTGTCGGACGGGCTCAGTCGTATTCGCGTGTGCAAAGAGACGATCTACCGCTTCATCTACAGTAAAGAAGATTACGAGCTCGGTCTTTATCAGTATCTATCTGAGGCCCGCCGTAAACGTCGCCCAATGCGTTCCAGGAAGCCGCGTGACGGCGCGTTTCCCGCTACTCACCGGATATCCCAAAGGCCTGATTTCATTGGAGATCGATCGAGGTTTGGACATTGGGAGGGAGACCTCCTCATCTTCGAACGCCCACTGGGCCATGCAAATGTCACCACTCTCGTGGAGCGCAAGAGCCGCTACACCGTTCTCATCAAGAATCCGAGCCGGCATTCGAGACCAATCATGGACAAGATCATCAATGCATTTTCGCCTTTGCCGGCGTTCGCGCGTCAGAGCTTCACATTTGACCGGGGCACCGAGTTTGCCGGGTTCAGGGCTCTGGAAGACGGGATCGGTGCGAGGAGCTGGTTTTGCGACCCAAGTGCGCCGTGGCAAAAAGGGACGGTCGAGAACGCAAACAAGCGCATTCGACGCTACTTGCCCGGCACCACAGATCTCGCGACCGTGTCGCAACACGACCTTCTCAAGCTCACACGCCACCTCAACCATCAACCGCGTAAATGCCTCGGATACATGACGCCTGCCGAGGCATTTATGGCACATTTGCAGGATGGGCCATGATCCCCTACCCTGTAAGACGGCTATGATGCACTTGGGTTAGCTTCTCCAAAACAGTATTTTAGCAAATACGTTGGTTTGCCGCACAGATGACTGCCTCGCCGCGTACAAACTATAGGCCCGTAATGGATTTGGATGATCAGTCCCCGCGTTTGCACTTAGCGTATTCTGAAATCCACGCCTGCGACGACGTTGCCAGTGCCCTCGCCATATTCCAGAGATCATATCGCATCGATCACGTGACGTATCACCTGTCGCAAACCACGGCGAGCTTGGTTGACGCGCCATTTGTGCGAACAACCTATAACGAAGCGTGGGTCGCTCGTTACCTGTTAAGAGGATATGTCCTAGTGGACCCTATCGTTGGAGAGGGCTTTCTCCGCCAGCTTCCATTCGATTGGAGAGAAGTCGAGGCGACGGAAGCCGCACAGGAGTTTCTGCTGGATGCTATCCGGCATGGTATCGGTAAGAACGGCTTTTCGATACCTGTCGCTGACAAATCGCGTCGTGCACTTCTTTCTCTCAATTCGTCGGCCTCAAACGAAGAATGGAGCGATATCGTCGCCGATGCTCGGGACGAATGGCTTGAGCTCGCTCGTCTCGTACATCGAAAAGCGATTTTCGAAGTCTTTGGCCGTCACGACCCTGTGCCACTGTTGAGCCCTCGCGAGATGGAATGCCTCCATTGGCTAGCCCTTGGCAACGATCACAAAGGCTTGGCGCTCATACTTGGTCTTTCTGAGCATACAACACGCTCCTATCTCAAGTCCGCCCGCTATAAGGTAACCGGTGTTCTGGCCCCACATTGGCAGCCGCTGCCTGATCTGTGATCGACATTCCATGGATGAGCGACAAGGAGTTTCTCCATGGAGAGTACGTTGGAGGTTCTCACAACACGCCGGAGGAGGCGTGAGACGCACCGCCAATGGCCTGATGATGTCAAGGCACGGATCGTTTCAGAGAGCTTGCGACCGGGCACAACGGTGAATGAAGTAGCAGGACGCTACGGCCTGAAGGCCAACCACCTATCGTCCTGGCGCACGCTGGCGCGGCAGGGCAAGTTGTTGTTGCCAGAGCCTGACGACGCAGTCGAGTTTGCGGCCATCGTTGTTGATGCTCCAGCGCCGGAGCCGCAGACCGTCAAGGTCGCTTCCCGCGCCGAGATCGTAGTGGGCCCTGTCACGATCCGTCTTGAGGAAGGCGCGTCTGCATCTCGGATCGCTGCCATCGCCCGCGCCTTGGCGGCAGCGACATGATCTTTCCGTCGAACCGCGTACGGATCATGGTGGCGACCAAGCCTGTCGACTTCCGCAAGGGTCATGACGGCCTGGCGGCGCTGGTGAAGAACGAGCTGCACAAGGACCCGTTCACCGGAACGGTTTTCGTGTTCCGGTCTCGCAAGGCGGACCGCTTGAAGCTGATCTACTGGGATGGCTCCGGAATCGTCATGGCCTACAAACGGCTTGAAGAGCACACATTCACCTGGCCGGGCATCAAAGATGGATTGATGACACTCACCCACGCCCAGTTCGAAGCGCTGTTCGCAGGCCTCGATTGGCGGCGGGTTCATGCCGTCCAGACAAGAACCCCGGAGGCCATCGAATAGCTGCGGCACGATGACTCAGCACCACAAATTCCGAAGGCAAATCGGCTCCGGATTTGGTAGTTTCCAGCCATGCTTGATGCCGCCGACCTTCCCGATGATATTGCCGCCCTGAAGGCGATGCTGATCGCGGCGCAGGCCCGCGAGGCGGCCAAGGATATCGCGATAGCCAGCAAGGACGAACGTATCGCTCGCAAGGATGAGCGGATCGAACGGCTTGAGAAGCTGGTCGCAGCATTCAAGCAGGCAGCCTTCGGACGCAAATCCGAGAAGACCGATCCTGACCAATTCGATCTGGCGCTAGAAGACCTGGAAACGGCTATGGCCGTAATCCATGCCGAGGATGAGGCGGACGTTCCTGCGGCAAACAGGATTAGCAAGCCACGTGCGATCAATCGCGGCTCGCTTCCGAAGCATCTTCCGCGTGTCGAGGAGGTGATCGAGCCAGAAAGCCTGATCTGCGCCTGCGGTGGTTGCATGCACTGCATTGGCGAGGATGTCTCCGAGCGGCTGGACGTGATCCCGGCACAGTTCCGTGTCATTGTCACCCGTCGCCCCAAGTACGCGTGCCGTGCCTGCACTGACGGTGTCGTTCAGGCTCCAGCCCCGGCTCGCCTTATCCAGGCTGGGCTGCCGACGGAAGCGACCGTCGCCCATGTGCTGGTCTCCAAATATGCCGATCATCTTCCGCTCTATCGGCAGGCGCAGATCATGAGCCGTCAAGGCATCGATCTCGATCGCTCCACGCTGGCCGATTGGGTAGGACGCGCAGCCTATGAACTGCGCCCCGTCTTCGATGCATTGACCACCGACCTGAAGCGCTCGACCAAGCTGTTCATGGACGAGACCCATGCCCCGGTTCTCGATCCCGGCTCCCGCAAGACCAAGACCGGATACTTCTGGGCGCTGGCGCGGGATGATCGTCCTTGGAATGGCAGCGCTCCGCCGGGTGTCGCCTTCACCTATGCGCCCGGTCGCGGTGGCATTCATGCCGAACGGATACTGCACGGCTTCTCCGGCATTTTGCAGGTCGATGGCTATGCCGGATACAACAGGCTGATCGCACCAGAGCGCTTTGGCCTGGACATTCGCCTTACCTATTGCTGGGCACACGCTCGCCGCAAGCTGGTGGAGATCACCCGCAATGGGTCAGCACCGATTGCCGAGGAGGGCGTCAAAAGGATCGGCGAACTGTATCGCATCGAGGCCGAACTGCGCGGTCTCGATCCGGAGGCTCGCCTCGCCGGACGGCAGGAACGGTCTGCGCCACTCATCACCAACATGCAGACCTGGCTTGCGCATCACCGTGCCCGTGTCGCGACCAAGTCCCCACTCGGCGAGGCATTGGCCTACATCGCCAAATACTGGGATGGTCTGAAGCTCTTCCTGACCGACGGTCGCATCGAGATCGACAACAATAGTGTCGAGCGGACAATCCGGCCGATTGCTCTCAATCGCAAGAACGCACTCTTTGCAGGTCATGATGCCGGGGCCGAGAACTGGGCAACCATCGCTTCGCTAATCGAGACCTGTAAACTCAATGCCGTCGACCCGCTGGCCTACCTGACCACGACGCTCACTGCCATCGTCAACGGCCACAAGCAAAGTTGCATCGCTGAGCTCTTACCGTGGAATTATTCGGGACGAACCAACGGCTGAAGTCTGCTGTCGGCCCAGAGCGGACACTGAGCCCCAATCTTGAACATCGCTGAAAGTCTTGACCCCGAGACGCTTAGAGCGTCCCGGAGTCAGCAGACTAGAGCGTTTCACCTTTTGACGGAACCATATCCTGCATTTCTGAGATAGTTGGCGCATTCGTCGGGTTGGATCGTTTCGACCAAGCCGCCGATATGTCGCCATGTATCTTCGATGGTCCGCTTCTGTGCATCGCGCATCCAGTGCTTTATCTTCGAGAAGGCCTGTTCGATCGGATTGAGGTCCGGTGAGTAGGGTGGCAGGAACCACAGCCGTGCACCTGCGGCAGTGATCGCCTGACGAATTGTCGCCGATTTGTGGCTGCCAAGATTGTCCATGACGACGATGTCGCCCGGATTGAGGACCGGAACCAACTGCTGTTCGACATAGGCGCGAAAGCACTGGCCGTTGATCGGTCCGTCGAAGACACAAGGTGCTGTCAACCGATCCTTTCTCAATGCACCGAGGAATGTCAGCGTGCGCCAGTGCCCATGCGGTGCAAACGCCCGCAGTCGCTTGCCTTTGGGTCCCCAGCCCCTGATGGGTGTCATGTTAGTCTTGATCCAGGTCTCATCGATGAAGACCAGCCGTTCAGGATCGAGGTGGTGCTGTAATGTCTTCCATCGCTCTCTTCTGCGGGCGATATCGGCACGGGCTTGTTCAAGGGCGAACAGCGTTTTTTTTGAAGCGCAGCCCCTCGCTGCGGATGAATTCCCAAATCGTATTATGGGAAACGGCGATGTCTCGCAAGGCAAGTTCGGCCTTCAGTCCATGCAGTGTCAGGTGTGGATTCTGAGCGAGACGCCCGGCAATGAAGCCGCGATGTGGCTCTAGGATGCGCCTGCGGTAACCACCCATCTTGCTTGGACGAACCGATCCGGTCGCGCGATGGCGCTGAGACCACTTCACCACCGAAGACGCCGCCACCGCGAAGCGCGCAGCAACCGCCCGGACACTCTCGCCGCTAGACACGGCCGCTACAACACGCTCACGAAGATCATTCGATATTGGTGCGGTCATGGGATGCTGGCCTCCGTCCAGCCAGCATCAGTGAATCAGAACAGAGCCGATTTGGGAATCAGGCCCGATTCAGAAAAACGCGGAAGCGCTCTAGAACGTTAGCCCACAGGCCCGACGGATAGCCAATTGGACTGGAGACGGAGGCAGGGCCGGATCAAACTCGCCTTTCGGCAGGAGCGGCGGTTGCGCCATGAAGCGCGGATGCCGCCCACGGTGAGGTTGTGCGGCATGGACGAGGAATGGATGACACAAATAGACCGTGCCTGCCGCGCCGGTTGCCAACTCGACCTTGCAGTCTGCTGTCGAAGCGTAGCCATTGGCAGAAAGCTGCCTGAGAGTTGCGCCGGCGTCGCCATAGGCAAGCAGTTGCCTGGCTATGACCATGTGCGAGCCCTTCCGTATTTTGGTCGGTGCATCATCTGCACTCACATCCGAAAACAGAAACAGCATCAATAGGGCGCGACCGCTACTCTTCACGTTGGCGCGCCACTCCATGAAGTCTGGGTGGTCCGTGCCAAAACTGACGTCCACATGCCAGCCGTCATCACCGGGTAGATCAGATGAAGGAAAGCGAATGGGAAAGGTTCCGAGACCCTTTGGTGTAAGCCAGCGCCCCTCACCAACAAGCTGATCGTAGACCCTGTGCAGGCGCGGCGTGTTTGCCGCTTCGACGAAGGGAGGCGAAGTCTTGAAACCAACCCGGATAACGGGTTGAACCCACTTTTCGGGTTCGTCGGGGGAAAGTCCTATGTCAGCCCACAATTCGTCCCTGCCGGTCTTCGCAAGGTCAGTCGTGAAGGCCTGCTCGATTTTGACGAAACCGTCGTCAATAAACTGTTGGACCTGACCGGCAGTCAGGCCGAGATCATCAATTTTTGGCATACACATTCTCCATGCGGCTGCCGGGTGAGCCGGAGCCGTTTTGATCTTCTTTAGCGCGCAAGCGCCGAACGACTTTCAGTCGTTCAGATCAGCGGGAAGAATGTGGACATGAACATCATGGAGATAACCATATATCACCTTGGAATCAGGAACAACCACGTCGCCAAAACACAGATCAAAGCGACGCCTGACACCCAGCCGCTTGCAATGTCGCCTAATCGAGGGCTGGACTGACGGCGTCCGCCTTTGGCGCATCAATGCCATGCGGTCTTCGTTCAAACCGGGCAACTGGGCCCGTCAGGCCTGCTCGGGAACACAAAACTTGCGGATGCTGCAGTTATCGTGCAGCGCGCTACAAACCAGCTGCTTCCCGTGTCGCGGCGCTGAGGCTTTCGCCGATCTCGCGGGCCCGTTGGAGCCCGGCCTGAGAGGACACGGCGTCGAGCGGGAGCAGGAGTTCAGATCCGATCATGCGAGCGCCGACATACCCGAAAATGCCCTCATCGATCTGTGTCCGGATCGCCTGAGCATAGCCGCGTTTGTCATAGGTGCGCTGTGTTGCCCCGCCAATCGCCACTGTCTGGATCGCTAGCCGACCGAGAAGACGGGTTGTTTCTTGACCACTGGCATCGATATAGGCCCAGCCATTGGTGAATACGCGGTCGATCCAGCCTTTGAGGATGGCTGGCATGGACCACCAGTACACGGGGAAAATCAGGATCAGCAGATCGGCGCGATCAATCCTTGCCTGCTCGGCGACAACGTCGGCCGGAGGAGCCGTTCCGTCGCGGAATGCCCGATAGTCAGCGCCTGTGTAGCGAGGATCAAAGCCCTCGACCGTCAAATTGGCGATTTCGACCGTGTTCTGCGGGTCCTCCTTAAGGCCAGCGATTACCTGTTCGGCTACAGCGTTTGTATAAGACCCGGCCTCGGGATGAGCGATTACAAGGAGAGAATGCATGAGAGGTTTCCATCTGAAAGAGTGTTTCGGATCATTGCCCGTTGCGCTAAAGCGCCTGCGGCATGCGGGCGATGACCCTGTTCAAAATCGAACCCGCCAAGCCAGGTCACGGCTGCGGCGGTCCAGTCCGGATAGGTTGACGCAGGGAATATTCGTCCTTAGTGGGCATCAGGATAGCGAACTGGCTCTGCCGCTCCGTCTGGATCGTCGCGACATCGACAGTGTTTTCAAAGTGCAGGCCGCGCAACCAGCGTTGCACTCACATTCCTGAATGCCAGCCGGACCAGTTCGCCAAAGTCCAGCTCAGCTATTCCGTCCTCCCGGCTGTCAACATGGCCCGAAGCGAACAGCAGGTCCCCGGATCGAATGGCCGGTGAATATTCATGCTGCTCATAAGGGCGTGCCGGAAGACTGAAAAATGGCGTTGCGGACGTCATGGCTTCCTCTCAGTTGAGCTGCCGGAGCCCCTTTCAACGGCGGCGCGCTCGAGATACGGTGTGTATGTGAAATAACGAGATACGAGGCGTATGTCAAATAAAATACGCTTCGTATGTAAAGTGAGGACGGAATGGCGAAGAAGCGTGCGGAAACAATAGAGGAGAACAGGGCAAAGCTGGTTGCAGCTGCGCGCAAGGCGTTCGCCAAGAAAGGATATGCCGCCGCATCCATGGACGAGCTGACCGCTGAGGCGGGTCTCACGCGGGGAGCGCTCTACCACAACTTCGGGGACAAACGCGGGCTGTTTGCCGCTGTCGTCAATCAGATCGATTCGGAAATGGCTGCTCGCGCCAAAGAGGTGGCGGCCTCCGAACCTGACGAGTGGAGAGCCCTGCTTGCGGAGGGAATCGCCTATATTGAAATGGCGCTTGATCCCGAAGTTCAGCGCATTGTTCTGCTTGATGGACCAGCTGTGCTCGGTGACCCGTCCAAATGGCCGAGCCAGGACAATTGCCTGCAGGTGACAAGACAAGCCGTCGAGAGGCTGATCGCGAGTGAAACGATGAAGCCCCTGGATGCCGAAGCCGCCGCCCGGCTCATCAGCGGCGCGTCACTCAATGCTGCACTCTGGGTCGCCGCCAGCGATGATCCTAATGTCGTGCTGACGAAGGCTTTAGAGGCCTTTCGCGCGATGGCGAGCGGAGTTCTCGTGCGGCACGACTGATGGGCTGCGTTTTTGGCCGATGCTGATCGTCGTCGAACCGGTTTACCGTTGTGACTGCGGCACGTCTGCTTCTGGCGCTTCGTCGCCGTGACGGCCGCCGGCCCTATCGCGCCGTGGCGGCCAACGGCCCGAAGAGGTCATTATTGCTCCACTGTGGTTGAGCTGAGCTCTTTTTCCATAAATAGGCTAAGGGGGTCCGCCTTGTAAGCTCCAAATGGCTCGATTTCCTGAAATCCGTATCCGCGGTACAGCTTGATGGCTTCAGGTTGGTAGATGCCTGTTTCCAGCCGAATGACCCGCAGACGCATTTCCAAGCCTCGAAGAACCAGCTTGTCCATCATCTGTTTGCTGATTTTGAAGCCGCGTGCACTTGGATCGACGAACATGCGCTTGATCTCGCCCGTCATGTCGCCGGAATCCACTAGGGCGCAGCAGCCAACGATTTCATCGTCTCGTCTCGCAATGAAAAACGTAACGTTTGGTTTTTCCAAGGTTTCCAGGTCGAGAGGATGGTTGCTTGCTGCGGGGTACAAAGAGGCCGCATAGTCATCAGACGCCTCCAAAAGCCTGATCACGCCAGCTTGACGTGGGCTCTCGATAGATACTGTGACCATTTTGCTAGGCTCCATCAACTATGAGCTCACCATTATCAGAAGGCTTGGAATGTCCGCAATTGGCGCATTCTTGCCGTCAATGTTGTAGCGGAATTTTTCGGTAAGCCCAATCCAAGCTTGATCGATGTGCGAGGAAAACACCGCTTACGCTATAAGCTGGGATGCTTGACCACAACTGCGGCAACAGCCCGAGCAATTCAGCTACGCCTCATCAATCCCTACGGCAATACCCCTATCTGAGGGTGCCGTTCTAGGGGAATACGACCCTTCCCGAGACATTGGCATGCTGCAACGCACACACGTTGGAGACGCCCATGTATCTTTTAGTTCAGGCCCATCAGTTCGAAAAATTCTCCCACTTGATCGATCAGTCTTTCCTGCTGCGAAAACGAGTTTTTGCGGATCGGCTGGGCTGGAAAGTTGCAGTGTCCGGAGAAATGGAAAAGGACTTGTATGATACATTTAATCCCGCCTACCTTTTCTGGTGTGATGATGAGGGAAAGAGGCTTTACGGAACGGTCCGGCTCTTGCCGACGACTGGGCCAACCCTCTTATACGACGTCTTCCGGACGACCTTTCCCAATTCATGCGACTTAGTTGCCCCCACGATATGGGAGGGCACGCGTATGTGCATTGACGAAGACGCTATCAGCCGCGACATGCCCGAGTTGCGCCCGGATCAGGCGTTTTGTCAGCTTTTGCTCGCTTTGTGTGAGGTGGCGCTCGACCATGGGATCGAGACATTAGTATCGAACTACGAACCCCATTTGAAGCGACTGTATGAACGCGCCGGCGCGGAGCTAGAGGAGCTTGGCCGAGCAACGGGATTTGGGCGCTTCCCGGTTTGCTGCGGCATATTCGAGGTCTCCCCCCGAATTCTCAGGCAGATGCGAACTAAACTGGAGGTATCCGAGCCTCTATACCGACGCAGCTATCCTACTCGACGCCAGACGGGCCAGCCTACAGTTCGTGGCGAGAGGCTTTCCGAACGTCTGCAAGCTGGTATCAGCGAGATTCAGTCGGACCAGGCGGATCAAGTCCAATCCCGCTCTCTTGTGATGGCGTCCTGGCCCAGTCCCGGATCTTCCACGATCAACCCGTGAAGGGTCCGCTAGCGAGCTGCGGCCGCTTGGCTTCGCCTGCGCGGTGATCGCGCCCGTGACCGCGCCTTTTTAGGAGCCATCGAGCGGGAATTGGCCCGCTCCCCGATGGAGCCTTCAAATGTCGTATGATCTCACGCTCGCACAGTCCCACGCCTTCCAGCTTTCCCGCGACCTGATGGTCCCGGTTACCGTCTTCGAAGTCGACGGCGAGTACGGTGTCCTGCCCTCCGACGAGATCGACGTAAGCGACGACCTCGACATCGTGCACGAGTTTTTCCCTTGGCCGGCGCATTGAGCCGGCCTTCGCCGCTCGCGCGGCGAGCGTTTTTGCCGCTTGCGAGCCGGCGGCCGCAAGGGAGGCTACGCCGCGCCTGGCTTTCGACACCTACCACTTCTGACAGTTGCCAGGCGCGCCCTTGCATCCTTTGCTCTTCGCGGCCGACCGGAATTGATCCGCGAATTGCGGAAGATATTTCGGTGAGAGGACCGATCAAAAAAGGATCGGAAGGAAAATGGACAGGAAAGAAATCGAAGACCTTCGAAATCGGGTCGCGTGCGAAGCTGTACTCGAAACATCGGGTTTCGCAATCGATGTAAAAGAGAGCACCCGCCGAGCCCGGAAATTCAGGCGAGGCGCCGAGATCGTCATCGTGACACATGATGGTCGCGGTTGGTTCGATCCGCTGAGCGATGCAAAAGGCGACGTATTTTCACTTGTTGCTATCCTGGATCAGGTCGGTTTTGCAGAGGCCGCGAGCCGAGTGGCCGCGCTCAGCGGGTTTCGCCCGGCGACGCCGCTCTGGAAGAAGGCCACGACACCTCGCGCGTCTGTGCTCAGCCGTTGGGAGCAACGGAAGCGCCTAGATCCTGGGTCTGAGGTATGGCGGTATCTTTGCTGGACACGCGCTCTTCCAGTCTCAGTGGTTCGTCAGGCAGCCCAAGAAGGCGCACTTCGAGAAGGTCCGTCCGGAAGCATGTGGGCGGCACATACGGACAACAGTGGGGCTCTATCAGGATGGGAGGAGCGCGGACCCGCTTGGCGGGGCTTCGCATCTGGAGGGGCTAAAACCCTCTTCCGGCTCGGTCCTGCCGATGCAAGACGGCTATGCGTCACCGAAGCTGCGATCGACGCGATGAGCCTTGCGGCGATCGAGGGCGTTCGGGAAGGAACACTCTACGTGAGCACAGGTGGCGGCTAGTCGCCAACGACGGAGGCGGCCTTAAGAAGCCTGATTTCGCGATCTGCAACGCAAGTTGTCGGTGCGACTGACGCAAATCCCCAAGGTGAGATTTTTGCGGACCGTTTGCGCGGGTTAAGCGAGGCAATGTCGTCTGACTGGTTGCGTTTGCGGCCGCCAGCGGATGACTGGAACGAGGTCTTGCAGGACAGATTGAAGGAGAATGCAGACAGGGAGATAGGAGGAAGGCGTGCCGCATCTCGGTCGACTGCGTCAAGGGAAGCTTCGCCCGGCTAAAGCCGGCCCTTGACCCCGCCGCGCGGGATGCCGGCGGCCTGGAAGATATCGTGAAGGATTGAAGATGAAGATGATCGCGACGGTCATCGCTTTGGTCCCGATATCTGAAAGGATCCAGAAATGAAGATCGAAAATACCATCCGAAAGATTTTCGAAGGTGTCGCCACGCGTCCGCAAATGTTCAGGTTGTTTGACCGGCACGGTCAACGCCCCGACAAGGGAGGGTTCGACGCCTCGCCTCTCTACAGGGGCGAATGGTTCGAGATCGACGAGACCCTTTATGATTACATGCTGAATCTTCTGCCTCCGCTGTGGATGCGTGGTCCGATCTTTGCGATGCGCGAGTTCATGACCGGATCCGTAACCTCAGTCTTCTTCGCGCTGCAGATCGACGAAGCCGTCCGATATTTCCACACCTACTGCGATCTTGCCGACTCGACCTCGGTGGAGTCGATGCGCGCGGCGATTGTCTCGCGCGAAACCCGCCCAGTCCGCGCAATGAGCCGCGAAGAGAGGCTCGAGCATATCTGGAGCACGACTACAGACGGATATCGGGCTTATGCCGGCGATCGGTGGCCGAAGCCAATGCAAGGCCAGCGAACGGTGATGCTCTATGGCGGCAAGGAAGGTACCTTCCTGAAGCTGCTCGACACGCTGACCGACGACGAGGTCGCAGCGAAGCTTCCGGTGCATCTGCGCCACCTCCCGTCAGCCCTGGCCGCCTGAGCCGAGTCCATTCCCGCAAAACTGGTGCCGCAGCCGGTCAAATTCTCGACCGGACGATGGTGCACGTGCAAACCCAAGGAGTTTTCAGATGAACAATGATCCGTTCACGCTCGATATATTCGGCTCAAGCGCGCTTTCCTCAGGCCTCGGGCTCGGCGTCACGGTTTTAGCAAGCATCTCACCTGATGTTGCAAACGACGACGATCCAGATCCGACGCCCCCCGCATCATCCCCTGCCCTCCCCGTCCCCGCCACTGCGACGCCCAAGCGGCGGGCAGAACTTCGGGCAAACTTCTATCTCAAGGGTGACCGCGGCTTACCTTCGTCCTGGAAGGATCGCGCTCGCGCCAGTGTTGCGGCCATCCTGGTCGCCGGCGAGGTTGCCAAGCAACACCGGCCCGCAACGTCCAAGGAGCAGGCACAACTGATCCGCTTCACCGGCTTCGGCGCCAGCGAGCTGGCCAATGGTATGTTCCGTAGGCCGGGCGAGGTCGATTTCCGCAACGGCTGGGACAATCTAGGTTCCTCGCTAGAGACCGCAGTCTCCGAAGCGGACTACGCGTCGCTTGCTCGCTGCACGCAGTATGCGCATTTCACGCCGGAGTTCATTATCCGGGCGATCTGGGCCGGGATCCAAAGACTTGGCTGGCGTGGCGGCCGCGTGCTGGAACCGGGCATTGGCACAGGCCTGTTCCCGGCCCTGATGCCGGAGTGCTATCGAGACGCGGCTTTCGTCACCGGGATCGAGCTTGATTCCGTGACCGCCCGCATTGTTGGCCTGCTTCAGCCGAAGGCCCGGATCATCAATGGTGACTTCGCTTGCACAGGTTTAGCGCCGATCTACGATCTTGCGATCGGTAATCCGCCCTTTTCCGATCGCACCGTCCGCTCCGACCGTGGCTACCGGTCGCTCGGTCTTCGCCTGCACGACTACTTCATCGCCCGCTCGATCGACCTCTTGAAGCCCGGCGCGCTCGCCGCCTTTGTCACCTCACATGGCATGATGGACAAGGCTGATGCCACAGCGCGGGAGCATATCGCCAAGTCCGCCGATCTGATTGCCGGTATTCGTCTGCCCAAGGGCAGCTTTCGCCGGGATGCTGGTACGGACGTCGTCGTCGACATCCTCTTCTTCCGCAAGCGAAAGCTCGGTGAGCCGGAAGGCGATCAGATGTGGCTTGATGTCGATGAGGTTCAGGCCGCGAGCAGCGACGAGGGTGCTATCCGCGTGAATCGCTGGTTTGCTCGCCATCCTGGCTTTGTGCTCGGTACCCACGCACTGACCTCGGGGCCGTTCGGCGAAACCTATACCTGCCGGCCACATGAAAAAGATCTCGAAGCGGCGCTCGCCGCTGCTATCGATCTCTTGCCCGCCGATCTCTACGACGGCGAGCCGACGCCCATCAATATCGATCTCGAGGACGAACTCGGCGAGATCGTCGATCTGCAGCCGAGGGACAACGTTATCCGCGAAGGCAGCTTCTTCCTCGACCGGTCGAAGGGGCTGATGCAGATGCTCGACGGAGCGGCTGCACCGGTCACCGTCCGCAAGGGCCGAACCGGAGAAGGCATCTCGGAAAAACATGTCCAGATCATCAGCAAACTCATCCCGATCCGCGATGCGGTGCGCGAGGTGCTGAAGGCGCAGGAAACCGACCAGCCATGGCGCGATCTTCAGGTGCGGTTGCGTATCGCCTGGTCGAGCTTCGTGCGGGATTTCGGTCCGATCAATCACACCACCGTCTCCATCCAGGAGGATGCCGAGACCGGCGAAGTCAAGGAGACCCATCGGCAGCCGAACCTCGCGCCTTTCCGGGACGACCCGGACTGCTGGCTGGTGGCTTCGATCGAGGATTACGATCTGGAGACCGACACGGCGAAGCCCGGTCCGATCTTTTCCGAACGGGTGATTGCGCCGCCGGAGGCGCCGACGATCACATCGCCTGCAGATGCCCTCGCCGTTGTGCTGAACGAACGCGGGCACGTGGATATCGACCATATCGCGGAACTGCTCCACAGTGATCCCGCGACTGTGCTGGACGAGCTCGGCGACGAAGTGTTTCGCGATCCGGCCGACGGCTCCTGGCAGACGGCGGATGCCTATCTCTCCGGGGCGGTCCGCACGAAGCTCGCCGCAGCACAAGCGGCAGCCGAGCTCGATCCCGCCCACGAGCGAAACGTGCGGGCGCTTCAGGATGTCCAGCCGGCCGACCTTCGACCCTCCGACATCACCGCCCGTCTCGGCGCCCCCTGGATCCCGGCCGCCGATGTCGTGGCCTTCGTCAAAGAAAGGATGGAGGCCGATATCCGTATCCACCATATGCCGGAGCTCGGATCCTGGACCGTCGAGGCCCGACAACTCGGTTACAGCGCCGCCGGAACGTCCGAATGGGGAACGAGCCGTCGGCATGCCGGGGAATTGCTCGCAGATGCGCTCAACAGCCGGGTCCCACAGATCTTCGACGTGTTCAAAGATGCCGATGGCGAGCGTCGGGTTCTCAATGTCGTGGATACCGAAGCGGCGCGCGACAAGCTGCAGAGGATCAAGCAGGCGTTTCAGGACTGGGTCTGGACCGATCCCGACCGCACCGACCGGCTGGCTCGGGACTACAATGATCGCTTCAACAACCTAGCGCCGCGCAAATTCGACGGCTCCCATCTCAAACTTCCCGGCGCCTCTGGCGCCTTTGTTCTTTATGGCCACCAGAAACGCGGCATCTGGCGCATCATCGCCGATGGCTCGACCTATCTCGCTCACGCCGTCGGCGCCGGCAAGACGATGACCATGGCCGCCGCCATCATGGAACAGCGCCGGCTCGGTCTGATCGCCAAGGCGATGCTGGTCGTGCCCGGCCATTGCCTGGCCCAGGCGGCACGCGAATTCTTAGGCCTCTATCCGAATGCCCGCATTCTTGTCGCGGACGAGACCAATTTTACGAAGGATAAGCGTGCCCGTTTCCTGTCGCGGGCGGCAACCGCGACCTGGGACGCAATCATCATCACCCATTCGGCCTTCCGGTTTATCGCCGTGCCATCTACCTTCGAACAGCAGATGATCCAGGACGAGCTTCAGCTCTACGAGGACCTATTGACCAAGGTCGATAGTGAAGACCGCGTCTCACGCAAGCGCCTCGAGCGGCTGAAGGAAGGATTGCAGGAGCGGCTTGAAGGTTTGGCGACCCGCAAGGACGATCTTCTGACGATCTCCGAAATCGGTATCGACCAGATCGTCGTCGACGAGGCACAGGAGTTCCGCAAGCTCTCCTTCGCCACCAACATGTCGACCTTGAAGGGCATCGATCCGAACGGCCCGCAGCGCGCCTGGGACCTCTACGTGAAGTCCCGCTATATCGAAACGAAGAACCCTGGCCGGGCGCTGGTTCTCGCCTCCGGCACGCCAGTCACCAACACGCTCGGCGAGATGTTTTCCATCCAGCGTTTGCTCGGCCATGCAGCGCTCGCTGAACGCGGGCTGCACGAATTCGACGCCTGGGCATCCTGCTTCGGCGACACCACGACCGAACTCGAAATCCAGCCATCCGGCAAATACAAGCCGGTCAGTCGCTTTGCCTCCTTCGTCAACGTGCCCGAACTGATCGCCATGTTCCGGTCGTTCGCCGACGTCGTCATGCCCGACGATCTCAGGCAGTATGTGAAGGTGCCCAACATCTCGACCGGGCGCCGGCAGATCCTGACGGCCAAGCCGACGACGCTGTTCAAGACCTATCAGCTAATGCTCGATGGCCGGATCAAGGCGATCGAGAAGCGCGAGGGACCGGCCAAGCCCGGTGACGATATCCTGCTGTCTGTCATCACCGATGGGCGCCATGCGGCGATCGATCTGCGCTTCGTCATGCCGGGCGCTGAGAACGAGCCGGACAACAAGCTCAATCTGCTCATTCGCAATGCCTACAGGATCTGGCAGGAAACCGGTGACGCGATCTATCGTCGCCCCGATGGCAAAGACTTCGATCTGCCGGGTGCGGCGCAGATGATCTTTTCGGATCTCGGCACAATCAATGTCGAAAAGTCCCGCGGCTTCTCGGCCTATCGCTTCATGCGCGACGAGTTGATCCGGCTCGGTGTCCCCGCCTCCCAGATCGCCTTCATGCAGGATTACAAGAAGACCGAGGCGAAGCAGCGGCTGTTCGGCGATGTCCGTGCCGGCAAGGTTCGTTTTCTGATCGGTTCATCGGAAACCATGGGCACCGGCGTTAACGCCCAGCTCAGGCTGAAGGCGCTCCACCATCTCGATGTGCCATGGCTGCCCTCGCAGATCGAGCAGCGTGAGGGACGGATCGTCCGGCAGGGCAACCAGCACGACGAGGTCGATGTCTTCGCCTATGCCACCGAGGGTTCGCTCGACGCGTCGATGTGGCAGAACAATGAGCGCAAGGCCCGGTTCATCGCCGCCGCCCTCTCCGGCGATACCTCGATCCGGAGATTGGAGGATGTCGGCGAGGGCGCAGCCAACCAGTTCGCCATGGCCAAGGCCATTGCCTCCGGCGACGAGCGGCTGATGCAGAAAGCCGGGTTGGAAGCAGATATCGCTCGGCTCGAACGCCTGCGCGCCGCCCATGAAGACGACCAGTATGCCGTCCGCCGGCAGATGCGCGATGCCGAGCGCGAGATGGAGGTCTCAACCCGGCGCATCGGCGAGATCGGCCAGGACATTGCACGGCTTAAGCCGACAGGCGGCGATGCCTTTACGATGGTGGTGCTTGGACAAGAATATACCGAGCGCAAGGAGGCTGGCCGCGCGTTGATGAAGGAGATCCTCACGCTTCTACAGCTTCAGCAGGAGGGCGAGGTGCATCTGGCGACGATCGGCGGTTTCGATCTCGTCTACGAGGGCGAGCGCTTTGGCAAAGGCGATGGCTATCGTTACGAGACGCTGCTCCAGCGTACCGGGGCAGATTACGAGATCGATCTCGCCATCACGGTGACGCCGCTCGGCTCCATCTCGCGGCTTGAGCACGCACTCGGCGGCTTCGACGAGGAACAGCGCCAGTATCGCCGGCGGCTTGAAGACGCCGAGCGGCGATTGGTTTCCTACCGTTCCCGAGACGGGGGCACTTTCGCGTTCGCAGACGACCTCAAGGAAAAGCGGCTGAGGCTGCGGGCGATCGAGGTTGAACTGGCGACGGATCTGGACAGCGAGACCATCGCGGCAGCTGCATAGCAGCGTTGCACAATAAATGTTTTCCAGTTGGTCAAAATTCAGGCATAACGCCTCCAGCTGATGCACATGACGGTCACCTCCCAGTTCCGTCGCAGCAGCTGTTCCCCTCTGGAGGTTTTAGATCTCCACACTTCATGGGCCGCGGCTTTTGCCGGCGGCCCTTTTTTTGTTCTTCGTCGAGATCTAACCCAGCATTATCTTTGGGAGCTCCACGTCAGGAAGGTCTCCGGTTTGACGCTATCCATCCGTGCCTTCTCGATCAGCGGGACGAGAGTACGTTTCACAAAGTCTTCCATTGTCGTGGGCAGTGCCGGCCGATCATCGCGGAACTTGACCCGCCCATCGTTCAGAGCCGCCGCCGTGTTCTTGTCATAGACCCACCGATCGAGCGTCCCAAACCTCTCCCGGAAGATCGTTTCGACCTCACGATCGGTCGGATCGACGAAGCGATAGTCGACCTCTCTACCGAGCGCCCGGCCGACGATCGCGGCGATTTCCGCCATCGTGTAATCGATGCCCAGTTGCTTCACCGACCGATGCTGGTCAGTCGGCGCGTCGAACTCCTTCGCCGCGAAATCTGCGAGGTCCGCAATAGAAATCCAGGGCGCTTTGACGTCGGGGGCGAGTGTAAAGCCAATCCTGTCGTGCTGCGCGATCGCATCCGCCCACCTGGACAGGTCCTCCATGAACCAGCCGCCCTGTAGATGCACCAGCTTGATGTCGCTTAACCGGTTGAGGATCTGATCGAGAATATGGAAGCCCTGGAAATGGCCTGTGTTGCCGCCGAGTTCTGATCCCATTGCGGTCAGGCTCACGGCCAATTTCACAGGGGAATCCCGAAGTGCATCGAAAAACCGAAGCGCTACCGCAGGGTAGTGCCCATGAAAGTCCTCCGCCTGCCAAAGGGTTTTGACCAACAGGAACGCGGCGTCGGCGTCTTCGAAGAACCTGCCGAGCTCGCCATCGCCCATGTCGAAGCTACCGAGGAACGGGTCTGCCCCTTTTGCGACAAGTGCTTCGAGGGCGGGCCCTCCTCTCGAAAGAGCTTTGACTGCATGGCCTTTGGCCAAGAGTTTCTCGGTCAGTCTGGCACCGATCCTGCCGGTCGCTCCAACCACAGCAATGCGCATGGCTCATCTCCTAGAGTTTGCTGAGCCGATTCTTAAAGGATTGCTTGGTGGGCAAAAGTGGAGATAATGCCATATGATCTCGAAATCGGGCCAATCTTCAAATAAGCCACTCTGCAGTACCGCCATTGATCTGAGCTTCTCGCATGGGCCGGCGATGGCGTTCAGAGTGGACTTCACCGATTATGAAGCCGAGGGGGTGCAGCACCAGCACCCGCAGGGTCAGCTGATCCTGGCGCTCCATGGCGCGGTGACATGCACTGCGGAACGCGGGGTCTGGATCGTCCCACCCGACTGTGGGCTCTGGGTCCCTGGCGGCGTTCCTCACAGCAATCAGGTCACGTCCAATGCCCGTCTGACATACCTGTTCGTCGAGCCCGGCGCTGCCGCGCTTCCGGCTGAATGCTGCACGCTTTCGGTATCGCCAATGCTTCGGGAAATGATCCACCGAGTGGCTGACCTGTCAGAAAGCGGTGCGCGTGACGCTCATGTCGACCGTCTTGTGCGGGTCATGCTCGATGAGCTCGCGTTGATGCCGCGTGAGAGGCTGGAGCTGCCTGTGTCCACTCATTCAAAGATCGCGTCGATTGCTGCGGCTCTTTTGGCAGATCCGAGCGACCGTAGGACCCTCGGCCAATGGGCTGAGCATGTCGCCGTCAGTGAACGAACATTAAAACGACTTATGGTCGAAGAGACCGGATTGAGCTTCGGCCGTTGGCGGCGCCAGCTTCATCTCGTCATCGCGCTGCGGGAACTGGCGGGCGGGGCCACAGTCCAGCAGGTGGCTGGTGACTTGGGATACGAATCCACGACAGCCTTCATCGTCATGTTCAGGAAGGCGCTTGGCACCACGCCATCGCGTTACTTTGCGGATCGGCTTTTGATCGCTGAACGCGCGTCTGGCTCGATCAATCAGCCCGGATCCCTGATCGCGACTTGAAATTGCCCCTCGTCAGTAATATCTGAGCATCACTTCCCGATAAGACGAAGTCCTGCTGGCTGCAATCGCCGCGGCGTTTGACGCTGTCGCGGGATACAGAAGAAGGCGCTCCCCTCACGGGTCGAGCGCCTTTTTTGTATTGGAGGGGACCGCTAATGAGGCGCTGCATCTTGACCGCAATCGCCCTGCGGACGAGATCTCCACTAAAACACTCCGTGGGAACACATGCCATTTTTTCTGGTGACGCAGACATCCCTGGTCGAAGCTCAAGATGAGCAGGAGGCCGCTCAAACGGGCGTCGACCGCCTACGCTCCGGCGGACAGGTCACCGTTTCGGTCAAATCGGACGAAACAACGATCACGCACGTCGTTGTCGCCGCAGTGGTCGAAGAGCCTCTCCCGCTTTCGCGCTCCGAGGCTGCCGATCCATCGCCTGCTGCTGCTATCCCCGGAGCCGGTCCTACTGCACCAGAAAGCAGGAAACTGATCCTGAAACGCATGAAGGCGGACGCGCTGGCCCTTCTGGGGCGCCGAACATAGTCCCATCCTCAAGTTATGGCTGAGAAGTAAGGGTTGAGAAAAGAAAAGCAGGAATGTGAACCGGTCGCAGACCGGTCCTCCTGCCGCCGCTATCGCTCAACCGCCGCCTGCGTCATCCCGGCTGCTTGTCCTTCGCAGGGCTGTTAGCCCCGCTCGTCCCGCGCAGCAGGGATGCTCGGCCGCAGTTGCGGCAGTCCGGCCGCTCCGCGGTCCGGGAGGTGTCTTCGAAGAAATGAAGACAGGAAGGGCTGGCAAGGCGCCAGTCCGGAACCCTCCAGACAAGGACAAATCCCATGCAGATCATGAAGGTTGACCCGCGCGCCCTCAAGGAAAACCCCGACAGGATGCGCCAGACAAAGTCGTCGCCGCAGGCCGATGCGTTGATGCTGGCGACGATCAAGGCCGTCGGCATCGTCCAGCCGCCGGTGGTCGCACCGGAAACAGATGGCGGAAACGGCTACATCATCGACGCTGGTCACCGTCGTGTCCGGCTCGCCATCGCCGCTGGTCTGGAAGAAATCGAGATACTAGTCGCAGATGCCGCCAACGATAACGGCGCGATGCGCTCGATGGTCGAGAACTCGGTTCGCGAGGCGCTCAATCCCGTGGATCAATGGCGGGGCATCGAACGGCTCGTTGCTCTCGGATGGACCGAGGAAGCCATTGCTGTCGCCCTCGCACTTCCGGTCCGTCAGATCCGCAAGCTGCGCCTGCTCGCCAATGTCCTGCCGGCAATGCTTGAACAGATGGCGCTCGGCGATATGCCGTCCGAGCAACAGTTGCGGATCATCGCGGCCGCTGGCCAGGTCGACCAGAAGGAAGTCTGGAAGGCGCACAAGCCGAAGAAGGGCGATAGCGCTCCGTGGTGGCAGATCTCGAATGCGCTCACCAAGAAACGCATGTATGCCCGCGATGCTAGCTTCGGTGACGATCTGGCCCAAGCCTACGGGATCGAATGGGTCGAGGACCTCTTCGCACCGGCCGATCAGGACGGTCGCTACACGACGAATGTCGAGGGCTTCCTCGGCGCCCAGCATGAATGGATGACGAGCAACTTGCCGAAGCGCGGCGCTGTCGTCGAAGTCAACAGTTGGGGTCAGCCAGATCTGCCGAAGAAGGCGGCGCAAGTCTACGGCAAGCCGTCCAAGTCTGATCACACCGCGCTTTACCTTGACCGAGATGGCAAGGTGCAGACGGTGCATTACCGCCTGTCCGAAACGGCCAAGCCGAAGGGAAGCGGCGCTGAGGGAACTGCGCAAGGCGGCGATGTTGCCGGTGCATTCACGACGCAGAACGCTCGCCCTGACGTGACCCAGAAGGGCCACGATATGATCGGCGATTTCCGTACCGATGCCCTGCACGAGGCTCTCGGTCGCGCGCCGATCGAGGATGACATGCTGATGGCGCTGATGGTGCTGGCCTTTGCCGGGCAAAACGTTCGTGTCGACTCAGGTGCAGATGGGACCGTCTACGGCGGCAAGCGCTTCTCGCGCCACGCCGTCACGCTGTTCGATGAGCATGGAAAGCTCGCCTTCGATCAGGACACGCTTCGGATCGCCGTTCGCTCGGTGCTGATCGATGTTCTCTCTTGCCGCCGCGGTATGTCGAACAGCGGTATGGTTTCGCGCATCGCCGGCGCGGCGATCGATGCCGACGAATACCTGCCGAACATGGGTTCGGAGGGCTTCCTCCTGTGCCTCTCTCGTCAGGCGCTGGAGGCGTCTTGCGCTGAGGCGTCTGTCCAGCCTCGGTCAAAGGTTCGCGAGACCCGCGCGGCACTGGTCGAGCATTTCCAGAACGAGCGCTTTGTCCATACGTCGGCCCGCTTCGCACCCCCAGCTGACGAGTTGCTCGACTGGATCCGGGCAAGCTCGCCCACAGATACCCTTGGCACGGCCTCGCACGACACCGACGGCGGGCAAGCCGACGACCTTGCTGAGGACCAGGACGGGCAAATTGATGAGGCTGCGGATCAGGGCGATCTACAGGATCCGGATTTGTCCGACGACGAAGAGCTTGCCCAAGACGTCGATCAGAAAGCTGCAGCATGACTGCTATCCCTCGGTCAAACAAGGCACAAGCCACCCCTGTGTTTTCAGGGGTGGAGGTCGCTAACAGCACGGACTCATTATCCGCTGACAGGTCCATCGTCCTTCGCCGGCTGGCAGAGCCTGAAGTAGCGGTTCTGACCGACATCGGCATCTCGAAGCCGCTGGCGAAAGCAATCGGCGCCCGGCGAGAGACCCAGCGGTATCTGGAACGACTGACACAGCAGATTGTGTCGTGCGCCGGACGACAGGCGACGACCGTGAAGACCCGGAGCCGAAATCGTCGAAGATCCGGCCCTCGTATTTACTATCAGGAGCTCGTCGACCGCCTTACCTTCGAGCGGTGGGCCGAACTCGACGTCATAGCCTGCAATTTGGCGATGCAAGAACCGGTCAAGAGTGAACTGCAGCCTCGCGACACGACCTGTACATCATCCGGCGACAAAGGCGAACCCGAAACGAAGCAGCCGGTGCTTGAATTGCTGGCCCTCGATGTCAGCGGCATGGGAGGTCTTGTGCATAAACGTTCCTTCCCGCTGGAGACAGATATCGCGCCCGTGTCGGACTGCCCTTCTTGTTGCTGCGGTCTGAACCGGCGGCCGGGCGTTTCAAGGCCGCTGTCACGCCGCGGAGCGGCCGATCCAGCCTCACTGCGCGAGAGCAGGCTCGCGGTCCCAAGCAGGTCGAAACCTGCTGGCCCGCAAACCTGCCCTGCTTGTTCAACCGGATCGGACCTGTGAAGCCGCCCGTCCTTTGCCGGTTCTGGTCGTCCGCATCGAAGGGCAGACCGGCACGAGCCGGAACCGCTTCGGCAGCCAAGGAAGGAACAGACATGGCCAAGCCCGCAACTCCCAACCGCTCCAACGCACGGGTCTCGCAACTCCGCAAAGGCGCAACCCTCGAAATGGTCCGCCTGACATGCCCCGATGCCGCCCAGGCGCTCAAGATTGCCGAAAGCTTCGGCACCACGGTCGTCGACAGCGATGGTATCCGCAGCCTGCATGAGCGGCTCATCGTCGAGACCGCCGACAGCCTCTCCGAAGGGCTCGGCGAGAAGGCTATGCAGATCCATCTGCAGCGTATCGTTGGGGCCTTCGTCGGATCGGCCCACGGCGCCGGACAGTTCTACTCCCGCGCGGTGACCGAGGCGCGCGACGCAACGGCCAAGGCATCCAACGACGCCCGAGATGAGGATCTTGACGGCCCGGTCGGCTACGACAGCGCCGCCCAGCGCAAGCGGGAATTCGCGGCCGACATGGGCGTCCAGTCCCACGCACTCCGAATGGCAGCCGAGGGCGCGGTGGCCGCTTACGAGCAGGTCGTCGGCGAGACCTGGAAGCCCTTCGACCGCCCGGTCGAAAACCCGGGCGCATCGCTCGACCCCAAGGCGGCCGAGGCTCAGATGGCGGCACTCGGGTGACGCACTTGGCGGGGTCGCACCCCGCCATTTCCCTCTTTTCAGGCTGGCGCCCACAGGCGCCGGCTTTTTTCATGTCGAGAATAAGGCTGGCCACACCCCGGTCGCCGCCCGTCCCGCTCGGCGGTCCTGCAGGAGCCGGGCGCCCATGCAACGGCTTTGCCGTCCTCCACGCTATTGCGGCCGTTCCGGTGCATGGCCACACCATCGGCCCCTGACCTCGGACCTCCGTGACGGACCGCGATCGGCGCGGTCCCAGAAAAGGAGAGAAAAGTCATGGCAAAAAAATCAGAAACGGGTCGGGCGGACATCTACACGCGGATCACCGATCGGATCGTCGAGGATCTTGAAAAGGGCGTTCGTCCCTGGATGAAACCGTGGAGCGCTGCTAACACTGGTGGTCGTATCCGTCGACCCGTACGCCACAATGGCCTTCCCTATTCGGGCATGAACGTGCTCCTCCTATGGTCGGAGCAGATGTCGCATGGCTTTGCCTCCTCAATGTGGATGACGTTCAAGCAGGCGCTTGAATTGGGGGGAGCCGTGCGCAAGAGCGAAAACGGCTCGACGGTGGTCTTCGCCAGCCGTTTCACCAAGTCGGAAGCGGACGCGAATGGTAACGAGATCGATCGGGAGATCCCTTTCCTGAAGGCCTATTCGGTGTTCAATGTCGAGCAGATCGACGGTCTGCCCGACAGCTATTATGCGCCGCCGTCCAAGGTTCTTGATCCCGTCGAGCGCATCGAGAGCGCCGATCGCTTTTTCCGCAATACCGGCGCGGTCATCCGGCACGGCGGCAATCAGGCCTATTATTCTCCAGTCATGGATTATATCCAGATGCCACCGTTTGAGGCGTTTCGCGATGCTGCCGGATACGCGGCTGTCCTCAGTCATGAGGCAACCCACTGGACGGCGGCGGAGCATCGCGTGGGACGAGACCTATCGCGCTATGCCAAGGACCGGACCGAGCGGGCGCGGGAAGAGCTCATTGCCGAACTTGGCAGTTGCTTCCTCTGCGCGGATCTTGGCATCGCGCCGGAGCTTGAGCCACGAGCGGATCACGCTTCTTATCTGCAGTCATGGCTTACGGTGCTGGCCAATGACAAACGGGCGATTTTTCAGGCGGCGGCCCATGCGCAACGCGCTGTGAGCTTCCTGCATTCGCTGCAGCCGGAAACGGATATGAAGGCTGCGGCTTGAACCTTAAGCGCGGTCGTCACCATCGGTGGCGGCCGCGTGAGCCGGATCATGTAGGTCCCCATCTCGTTGACCCTGGAGACCTTGTGCAATGTCAGCATCCAGCCTTCCCAAGATCGACGGTTCTAGAGTGTCGAGTTTGGCTTTGCGGGACGGTTTGTGTTCGACGATGACCGGCTTGTTTGTTAGCGCATTGATCCTTCAGGCAGCGATTTGAGGCCGCACGATATCGCACCGTGCGCAGGTAGCATGCGGGCCATGTTGGGAGAAACGCTAGTCCCCTGATGAAGCAGACGATGAGAGGGGTCCCGGCGTACGTTGCGCGGGATGCCGTTCGTATCCAGGGCGAGTGCGGCGGAACGCCATTGTCATATCCCTTCCCTCCAGAGTTTCCGGCAACCCATCCGCGGGCTCGATGAGGCATGTCTGACCGGAGACCGGCTGCGCCTCGATCGTCTTCCCGCAACGGCCACGACCAATTTTCTTACCCCTGCCGGCTGCGCCGCCATTCCTCTCCAACTAACAAAATTGGTAGTTGCCGCCCTCCACTTCGTTCCGGCCTTATCAGGTGCGGTCCGATCGTCACCGGTCTTTGCGACTGCCATCGAGGCCGCGATGGGCGCGGCCCGAACACAAGAAAAGGAATACTACAATGGCAACCATCGGCACCTTCACCTCCACCGAAAACGGCTTCACCGGCTCCATCCGCACCCTCGCCCTCAACGTCAAGGCCCGCATCGCCCGGGTTGAGAACCCCTCCGACAAGGGCCCGCAGTTCCGCGTCTACGCCGGCAGCGTCGAGCTGGGCGCCGCCTGGCAGAAGACCTCCGAGCAAGGCCGCGACTACCTCTCGGTCAAGCTCGACGATCCGAGCTTCCCGGCTCCGATCTACGCAACGCTCGCCGAGGTGGAAGGCGAGGACGGGCTCCAGCTCATTTGGTCCCGGCCGAACCGGGACTGATCGACATCACGAGGCTCTGCCACCGGCGGAGCCTTCTCTTCTCTCCGAGATTTCAAGCCGGACCCGGCATTGAGCCGGGTCCGGCTTTTTGGTGCCATACGGGGGGGAAGGAAACCTGCTCAGTACCCGATGATGATGCCGACGGGACTGCCGTCGTCAAGGATGAGCGGTACCCCCAATTTCGAGTTGGCAGCGGAGCCGCCAACTCGAAATCGGCTCCCCCACTCCCCGGCGCTGCCGGTCGCTTCCGCGATCCCTGACATCGTCATTCCCTATCCGGCGCCGCTGATCGTCTTTCACATAGGAGATCAGACGATGACCTACGAACTTGAACGCCAGATCGAAGAACTGCGTAACGCTGTCGATCCTTGCGAGCGCCGCCAGATCGAGACGGAACTCGATCTCGCACAGGCGGAACTGGCGCTGGCGATTGCCGAGATGGACGGCCGCATCGATGTGGAGCCACCGTTCTGAGGGGGAGGCCTCAAGTCGCGTCGTGTGCTGCACACGGTACCCGAAGATCTCCTGTCGATCCGATTTCATTGACATCAGGGATGGTGCGTCCCGGGCGTCTGGCTGCAACCTGATAACGCCAGAATTTTCCCCGCCTGCGGCTCCTCGCGCATCAGAATTCGGTCGCCATCAGGTCCTCCGCTCCGCTTCGGCCCTGCGGGTGCAGCCCTCCTTCCAGGTCCGCTCTTCATCCCCGCAATGAACCGCAATCAACAGGAGATCCATGATGCACCAGCTCGCAAAATTCCTCAGCGCCACCGGCCGCCGTCTTCGCGCACTTAATAAGGTCGCCCAGCATTTCTTACGCAAAGGCAAGCTCGGCATGAAGCTCGCTATCAAGATCCCGTTCTTCGTCGAGATCGAAGTCAACTTCGAGACCGACTGGAACCGGCGCCGGTAACAGTCGCATCCGGCTTGCCTTCGAGCGAGCCGGATACTAGCACCAAGGTTCGCGTCTGCCGGACCATGTCCGCGCCAAGCCCTCCGAAACCAGGATATCACCGAGACTGCGCCCGTCTCGCGTAAGGACACGTAGCTTTCGGCCGTAGCGATCTTCGTCCCGCCCTGGCCATGCCTTCAACTCGAAAGGTCCAGCGTTGATCAACTCGATCAATCGGGCAGTGGCCTTGTTGCCGAGCGCGAGCTCGGATCGGCATTTCGGTTCGCTAATCTCCGGTGTGTCGATATCCGCAATCCTGATTTTGTCACCGCCAATCCAGATCGTGTCGCCATCGACAATGCAGTTCATACGAGAGCCGGAACCGCATTTTTGAAACTGAGCCACGTTCCTGGAAGCGGCACTGGATGAGATGGGTTGCAGCACCGTCGCTATGGAAATGGCGGCAATGAACGCGGATGTGGCGGCTTTCAAACGGATATTCCTTCAGGCCTGGGAGCTAAAATGGCGATAGCAGATTTGCGCTCGGCTTTCATGATTGAAAGGGGCGCTTCAGTTGCGATCAGAGATTGTTGCTGGGAAGGGTGCGATATCCGCGGTTTCTTTTCTGGCGGGTGAGATGCAGGAAAAGCAGAACCGCATCCTCTTCCCGCTCGAAATGGTGCATCATCATTTGACCCTTTGCGCCGATACGACCCCAGCGCCGTGTCAGGCAAGCTTCGCCAAAGAGGTTTGGCTCGATCGACATCGCATAGAAGCGGGACATGTTTTTTGTCCGGTCCGTTCTTTCCACGTAGAGCTGGTGGGGCTGTGCGATCATGGCGACAGAATCGCGCTTTTGGCCGCGAGCGTCCAATGACAGTTTTGAATCGGACAGTGGCCATCGATTCATCTCCGTGAAGTGGCAAGTTACTTCGGGCGGTCTGCCTTTGGCATACGGCTCTATTCGCGTCCCGCGAACGAAGCCCACGGGCGGTCTTCGCCCATTCGGGTAACGATCCTTCCGCGCCAAACTCTTTCGGCAACATCACGGCTCGGATTTCGGGCTGAACCGGCTGTCGGAGACGCAAGCCTTCATCTCTTCCCGTCTGAACCATATCGCACGGCCACAACGAAGGGGCGGGTTGCCGGCGGTAAAAACGATCTGCTCATCGGTTCGCATTCGCAGCACCTCGTGCGGTTGGATCAACGGTCGGGCCGCCAGCTGCTTCGATCTGGTCCTTGACGATCCACGTGACTGGAAGCTGCGGCTGACCTGGTCGATCTCGACCGTGGTCGTGCCACACCGGCGGGAGATGTAGTCCGCGGTCTCCGGATCATTGATCGCCGCAAAGGATATCCAACTGGCGCTCTCGAACCACTTGCTCGATGCGTCGCGTCCGCCATAAGTCTCCCGCAGCTGTCCGATCGATTGATAAATCATCGTCAGCGTGATGCCATATTTGCGGCCCGCGTCACGAGCGGTCTCCACGATCCGCATGTACCCGAGCCGAGCCGCTTCATCGAGCAGGAAGAGGACGCGGGCGTCCACCTTTCCGTCGCGATTGTAGATCGCGTTCAGGAAGGAGCCGATGATAACACGCGCCAGGCCCGAATGGGTTTCCAAGGTCTTCAGATCGATGTTGAGAAAAACGTCGGTCGTGCCGGATGCTATGTCCTCCGTCGAGAAAGTTGAGCCGGACACCAATGCTGCATAGTTCTTGTAGGAGAGCCAGTGCGTCTCCTTGATCGCATTGGCGTAGACACCGGAGAAGGTCTCAGGCGTCATGTTGACGAAGGCTGCGACGTTCTCCTTCACGAAGTCCGAGCTGGAATTGTCGTAAATGTCCTGAAGACGTTGGCGCAGTTTTGGCTCCGGCTCGGAAAGATTGGCGCGCACCTGCCGCAGCGTCTGGTCCTCCGCCTCGGTATGGCCGGAGAGGCAGACATCGGCAATCATCGCAGTCAGAAGCTGCAAACCCGACGCCCTGAAAAAGTCATCGCGTACGCCGCTCGCCCTCCCCGTATCGCTCATGATCCACGACGCGACAGAGGCGATATCTTCTTCCTTCGTACCGCCGAACTTGCCGATCCAGTCGAGCGCGTTAAAGCCGATATCCGGCTGACGAGGGTCGAGCGTTCGCAGCCGTCGACCGGCTTGCTGCCTGTGTCTCGCGACCATCGGCGCGACTTCGTTCGAGGGATCGAGAACGATCAGCCCTCCTCCCCATTTCAGAGCCGTCGGGATCGTCACGGAGGTCGTCTTGAAGCCACCCGATCCGGCGAAGACGATGCCGTGCGAGGACCCAAAGGATCCGTCGAAGCACAGGAGCTCGGATGTGCCGCCGCCGCCCCAACTCATGCGATCGTTAGCATAGAATGGCCGGTCGGCTGCGCTGTCGCGATCGACGCGATAGCGTTCTCCTATCACGATGCCTCCCGATGATGGAAATAGCCGCTCGGCTTCATTCATGTTCATCCATTCCGCTTCGCCGTGAAGCGCACGCTTGCCGCGAATGCGTTTCGGGTCTGGCCTTGCGAAGGCCGCATTGCCAAGGACCATGACACGGAGCCCGAAGGCTGCAACGAGAGCTGCTGCGCCGCCGCCGATAAGTGTCGAGGGATCGATGAACGAAAAAATGGATTGGCCGGATGGCACGTTGCCCGCGAGAGTGAGCAACCGCGTACTCTCTCGAACGACGGCGACTGCCACCGTCGCCAATCCGCCAGCGAGAACACCCAGGCCCGCCGCCTTGATGTTCACCGCGCCTGCGCTCGCAAATAGGTAGATCAGGCCGAGTGCTGCCGCCGCAACGAACGGCAATGCGATACCCGTGCGGCCGAGCATCACTCGCGCGTTTTCCGATCGACCCATTGCGGATAGTGCCTGTTCGTGTCCCGTCGAAATGAACATAACCACGATCATCAGGATGGCAGGAGCCACCGTGATGATAATCTTATTCGTCGTCATCGCCGAAGGCCCCCGACCCGATAGCGATCAGCCTGTCGCGCTCAGCGCCATCATGGGCCAGACGCTGCTGGAGGTCGATCAGCGCTCCGAGTAGAAGCGCTCTCTTTTCGAACCTCAGGCCCGCTTTGACGATGAGACCGCCGAGCTCGATTTTTTCCCGCGTATCTTTCTTGCGCGCGTCAGACATCGTTGTGCGTGCCATTCGCTCAAGCCTCAGCAGGTTGGCCCGAAGCCGCACCAGAGCCGGCCGTCGTACTTGGGCCTTTTGGCTCGCCCCCGCTTGCCGCCGATTTCGGTGTCCGCTGGCTTTCGCGGAACCGCTTCGCAACGGCTTCGAAGGCTGTCTGCAGCTCGCCCTCGTCGATCTCTATCTCCCCCAAGCCCGCCTTCAATGCGATCCGGCCGATCCGTTCGGCTTCGCGTGTCTCTGCCTGGCGAAGCTGTTCCTGGAGTTTGGCGATGTCCTTGCGCAGCTGAAGCGACGATTTCTTCATTTCCGATCGATCCTTCTGAACGTTTTTCCTGTCTGTGACAGGTGGAAAATTTCAGATGTTCAGGCGCGAAGCGACTATCAGAAGTGGTAGTTGGCTCTGCCAACGCCTTTGACCATCATCCCGGCCGTTCGAAGGACGGCATCCAAGGGCGCAATTATACGTCGCTAACGCGACGCTCTGGCTGAAGGCCCCGGCGGGGCCGCTCCGATCCTCTCGAATATGTTGAATTCATTCGGAAGATGGAGTGTCCTGCTCGTGGCCGTCCCGCATTTCTCAGTCAGCATCGTTGCCCGCGGTTCCGGCCGCAGCGCGGTGCTGTCTGCGGCCTACCGACATTGCGCCAAGATGGAATATGAGCGGGAGGCCCGCACGATCGACTACACCCGCAAACAGGGATTGCTGCACGAGGAGTTTTCGATCCCGGCCGATGCGCCGGAGTGGCTCCGGTCGATGATTGCCGACCGCTCGGTATCCGGTGCGTCAGAAGCCTTCTGGAACAGGGTCGAGGATTTCGAGAAGCGCTCGGATGCGCAGCTTGCCAAGGATGTGACGATCGCTCTGCCGATCGAGCTTTCACCTCAGCAGAATATCGAGCTTGTCCGGGAGTTCGTAGCGCTGCACATCACGTCCATGGGCATGGTCGCGGATTGGGTTTTTCATGACGCACCCGGCAATCCGCATATCCATCTGATGACCACCTTGCGACCGTTGTCGGAGGACGGCTTCGGCCCCAAGAAAGTCCCGGTGACCGGAGCTGACGGCAATCCGGTCCGCAACGATGCCGGCAAGATCGTTTACAAGCTTTGGGCCGGCGGTGCCGACGATTTCAACGAGTTTCGCGATGGCTGGTTCGCCTGCCAGAACCGGCATCTTGCGCTTGCCGGTCTCGACATCCGCGTTGACGGTCGTTCGTTCGAGAGGCAAGGGATAGAATTGACACCGACCATTCATCTCGGGGTCGGCACCAAGGCGATCGAGCGAAAGGTCGCGACCGCAGATGGCACGGCGGCCGAGACGGTTTCCCTTGAGCGGCTGGAGTTGCAGGAGGAGCGACGGGTGGAGAATGCTCGGCGCATCCAGGCTAGTCCCGAGATCGTGCTCGACCTGATCACACGCGAAAAAAGCGTATTCGATGAGCGCGATATCGCCAAAGTGCTCCATCGCTATATCGACGATCCCGCCCTCTTCCGGAACCTGATGGCTCGCATCCTGCAGAGCCCGCAGACGCTGCGGCTTGACCGCGAGCGGATCGACTTTATGACCGGGGTCCGGCAACCTGCAAAATACACGACACGCGAACTGATCCGGCTCGAAGCCGAAATGGCCAATCGCGCCATCTGGCTCTCTCAGCGCACGTCGCATGGCGTGAAAGACGCCGTGCTGACGGCCGTCTTTGGGAGACACGAGCGCCTGTCCAGCGAGCAGAAGGTAGCGATTGAACATGTCGCCGGGCCAGAGCGGATCGCAGCCGTGATTGGTCGCGCCGGCGCTGGCAAGACCACGATGATGAAGGCGGCCCGCGAGGCATGGGAAGCGGCCGGTTATCGTGTCGTCGGGGGTGCGCTCGCCGGCAAGGCGGCCGAAGGTCTGGAGAAAGAAGCCGGTATCGTCTCCCGTACCCTGTCGTCCTGGGAGCTGCGCTGGGATCAGGGAAGAAACCAGCTCGATGATAAGACCGTGTTCGTGCTGGATGAGGCCGGCATGGTCTCATCCCGGCAGATGGCGCTCGTCGTCGAAGCTGTCACGAAGACCGGCGCCAAGCTGGTTCTGGTCGGTGATCCCGAACAGTTGCAGCCGATCGAGGCCGGCGCCGCATTCCGCGCGATCGCCGATCGCATCGGCTATGCGGAACTGGAAACCATCTATCGTCAGCGCGAAGAATGGATGCGGGACGCGTCGCTTGATCTTGCCCGTGGCAACATCGGCAGAGCGGTCGAAGCCTATGGCGCCCATGGCCGTATGATGGCCTCGGAGCTGAAGGGCCAGGCCGTCAGCAACCTGATCGCCGACTGGAACCGCGATTACGATCCTGAGAAGACGTCGCTGATCCTCGCGCATCTGCGACGCGACGTTCGTATGCTCAACGAGCTAGCCCGCGAAAAGCTTGTCGAACGCGGCATCATCAAAGAGGGCCACGTCTTCAAGACAGGTGATGGTACAAGAAGGTTTGCTGCCGGCGACCAGATCGTCTTCCTGAAGAATGAGGGATCGATCGGCGTCAAGAATGGCATGCTGGCCAGAGTGGTCGAGGCCTCGCCTGGCCGCATCGTCGCCGAGATCGGGGACGCGGAGCAACGCCGGCACGTAAGCGTCGAACAGCGCTTCTACAACAATGTTGACCACGGCTACGCCACGACGGTGCACAAGAGCCAAGGGGCTACCGTTGATCGTGTGAAAGTGCTCGCCTCTCTCTCGCTCGATCGGCATCTGACCTATGTGGCAATGACGCGCCACCGCGAGGATCTTGCCGTCTATTACGGCCGCCGCTCCTTTGCCAAAGCGGGCGGGCTCGTCGAGATGCTGTCGCGCACTAACGCCAAAGAGACCACGCTCGATTATTCGGGCGGCAGCCTCTACCGGCAGGCGCTTCGTTTTGCCGAGGCGCGTGGTCTGCATCTCGTCAACGTCGCCAGAACGATCGCCCGCGACCGGCTCGATTGGACCGCAAGGCAGGCCGAGCGGTTGGCCGATCTGGCCAGCCGGCTTGCGGCAATCGGCGCCAGGATCGGCCTTGGCCCAACGCTCAAATCCAATCCCACTCAGGAGGCAAAGCCCATGGTCGCTGGTATCACGACTTACCCAAAAACCGTCGATCAGGCTGTTGAAGACAGGCTCGCAGCAGATCCTGCCTTGAAGAAGCAATGGGAAGAGGTCTCGACCCGGTTTCAGCTTGTCTATGCGAACCCTGAAGCCGCCTTCAAAGCCGTCGATGTCGACAAGATGCTGGCGGATAAAGCGAGTGCGGCGGCCAGACTGCAAACAATCGCTGAAAAGCCAGAAAGCTTTGGCCCGCTCAAAGGGAAGACCGGCATGCTCTCCAGCGCTGCCGACAGGCGAGACCGGGACCGCGCGATCGCCAACGTGCCCGCGCTCGCTGCCAGCCTGACCGACTATCTGCGTCAGCGCGACACGCTGGAGGCGCGCATGCGGGGAGAGGAGCTATCGACGCGCAGACAGGTATCGATCGACATCCCTGCCCTGTCGGCTAGCGCGAAAAGCGTCCTCGAGCGCGTCCGTGACGCCATCGACCGGAACGATCTTCCGTCCGGCCTGGAGTTCGCGCTCGCGGACAAGATGATCAAGGCAGAACTGGAAGGCTTCGCGCGCGCGGTCTCGGAACGTTTCGGCGAAAGAACCTTCCTGCCCCTGGCTGCCAAAGAGACAGGCGGCGAGACGTTCCGCACCGTCACATCGGGCATGAATCCGGGGCAAAAAGCCGAGATTCAATCCGCCTGGAGCTTGATGCGCGCCAGCCAGCAACTGGCGGCGCATGAGCGCAGCGTCAACGCGGCGAAGCAGGCGGAGACCCTCCGCCAAACCAAATCCCAAGGGCTATCACTCAAATGAATTCCGTTATCCACAGTCACCATCGGATATGGCAGAAGCGCGGTTTAGCTTTGGCTTTTACCGCTCTATGCGTCCCCGTCTCTATAGCAACGGCAGGGCTCGCCGGCTATCGCCTGAACTTCACGCCAAGCGAGCCAATCGGACTATGGCGTATCCAACCGCTGGACCGGCCGGCGCGTGGCGGCGACCTCATCTTCATTTGCCCGCCCGAAAGGCCAGACATGGAACGCGCCGCGCAGCGCGGTTATATCCGATCGGGTCTTTGCCCCGGAGGATATGCGCCGTTGATCAAGAGGGTCGCCGCGGTCGCCGGGCAGCAGGTCGAGATCAAGCAAACGGTCCTCGTTGAAGGCATCCCCTTGCCCAATTCAAGGTTGGCTCCAATAGACGGAGAGGGGAGATCACTCACCCCTTATGCGGGCGGCGTGGTCCGCGACGGGTTTGTCTTCCTTCACTCTGATTTCAAGGGATCGTACGACTCGCGATACTTCGGACCGCTCCCGGTTGAGGGGATCCTCGGCCTGGCGAAGGAGGTGCTGACCTTTGCGCCCTGACCTTCGAACGAGCCTCCTCGTTGTCTCTGCGATCGGCGCCGGTTGGTTGGCCTGGAGCGGCTTTGTCCTCGCGCTTCCCCTGTCGCTCGCCTTCCCAGTCGTCTGGTCGATGGCAAAGTCTCGAAAAGTCGCAGCGCTTGTTTCAGGGGGCTATTTTCTGGCTGCGTCGCGCGGACTGCCGCAGGGCGTTGCGACCTTTTATGGCTCCGACATACTACCCGGGATCCTGCTCTGGCTCGTCGCGTCGGGCGCCTTTGTGTTCGTTCATACCCTGCTCTGGAGCGCGGCGGACGAATTGGAGCGAGCTTTTCGCTATCTCGCGGCCGGTATTCTAATGGCAGTTCCGCCCTTCGGAATCCTGGGCTGGGCGCACCCAATTACCGCTGCAGGCGTCTTGTTTCCTGGATGGCGCTGGCTCGGCCTCGTGGTCCTCGCAACCGGCCTCGCCGTACTCGTGACACGGTGTAGGCCGATTGCAATATTTGCCCTTTCGGGCATCTGGGCTTGGTCCGCCGCTAGCTGGACACCCGCCCTTCTACCCCCGGGGTGGACGGGTGTCGACCTCGAATATGGTGCGAGCCTTGGTCGTGACCCGTCGCTTCAGCGACAGCTCGATCTGGCAGGTGCTGCGCTGGTAACGTTCCCGACCGGCGGTCGGGTCACGGTTTTTCCGGAAAGCGCGCTTGGCTTCTGGACGTTGACTACAGAGCGGGTCTGGCAGAGAGCGCTGAAGGACTCCGATAAGATTGTGATTGCCGGTGGAGCAGTCGTCATCGACGGTGGCTATGACAACGTGCTGGTCGCTGTCACCGAAGCGGGCGGGAAGATAATCTATCGGGAGCGAATGCCGGTGCCGGGCGCCATGTGGCAGCCTTGGCGCCGGCTGCTTGGGGAAAGCGGGGGCGCGCGAGCGCACTTCTTCGATAATCCTGTTGTCGACATCGGCAGTACGCGTGTTGCCCCGCTGATCTGCTATGAGCAACTGCTCGTCTGGCCGATCCTGCACTCGATCTTTCATGACCCGGACATGATCGTCGCCGTCGGAAACGGATGGTGGACTGAAGGCACCTCAATCGTCCCCATTCAAACTGCAAGTGCGGTTGCCTGGGCACGGCTCTTCGACAAACCGCTCGTAACCTCCTTCAACCGCTGATCAGAAAGACGACTATGATCGACATGGCTCTCATCGAGAAATGCTCAGACCCCTCGCTCACACCAGCAATCGTCGAACAATTCATCAGCGCCGCCGGGTCCGACGATCCGCTGGCCATTTCGGTGAAGATCGGTGGAAGGCTGGTGCTTGTTCCGAAGCCTGCAGATCCTGCGATGGGCGTTGACGCCATCCGCAACTATGTCGGTCAAGCAAACGTCCGCATCGGCATAACCCAATTTCCCGCGGGCGTTGGCATCACGGATACCTCCCAGTTGACGCCGGAGATCTTTGACTCTTGTTCAAACCTTCGCATGGGCACCGCTCTTTTTGCCAAGGTCGCCCGTATCGTGACGAAATGGTACGGTCGGCCGACAAACCAGGAGGTATTGCCGCAAATGGTGGATGACGCGATCTATGCGTGGCGAACCGGGGTGTTCGAAGGAACGCGTGTGTTTGAGGCCGAAGACCCCGGCGGAGCGACTTTCATCAACGGCAAATCGATCAAGCGGGAGGACCCGGTCGAAGACAGTGGACTAACGCACACAGCGGGTGGCTCAGAAGGCGAACCGGTGGAAAAAATGGACGCCGGCAAAGCTGGTATCCGTGTCGATCTTTCGCGTATCGGGATTCGGTGAAGGGAATCTCTTGTATTTGGGCGGGTTGTCACGTTGACCGCACCGGACCAACCGACTCATATGTTGCCGGAGAACCGTCACAATTATCCTAATTCGCGCCAGACTTTTGCGACGGATGCGCGGTACCAAACCTACACTTGAAGAAACATAGCACCAAGCCCACCTACTACGTTGGCGAGAGGATCAGGGAGGGATTGATGGTCCGGAGAATGACGCCATCCCAGTATAACGCTTGGGTTCGGCAGCAAGAGCAAAAGCAGCGGGATGCGATCCGGCGGTATAACCAAGAAGTTGACCGGGCAAACCGAGCCAATAAAGCTGCTTACGAAAAGCAGGTACGTGAGGTCAACCGCGAGATCGATAGAGTCAATCAGCACAACAAGCGCGTGGTGGAAGCTCATAACCGGGAGGTCCGACAGCATAACCAAAAGCGCCAGGCCGCCATCAACAAATATAACCAAGCTGTACGGTCGCATAACGCACAAGTGGAGCGCGAGCGACAAAGCCGACTGTCCGCACTTCGCGCTCTAACCACAACGCGATATGTTGACGTCAGGGACTCATCTTTCGACCTGAGCGCTCGGTACGAGCGAATGGAGCACGCTGGCTCCGTCAACGAGGAAATCCTCTCTGCGGCCGAGCGCGAGAGTAGCAACAGTGTTGCGGTAGCTTATGCATTGAACACCGATGCAAGCGCACATGCGGAAAACGCGCAGGACACGGGAATCCTCGACTACCTGGCAGACCTTTCGAGCGACCTGTGCGACCGATGGCGGGGAGCGCTTTTTGCCCTCAATCCAGCCAACACCGATGCGGCTAGGCATTTCTGTACCAGCGTAAGGGAGATTTTCTCGGAGATTCTGGACCGATGGGCAGACAACGAAGCTGTGCTCGCAGCGGACGCCAATTGCGAGAAAACACAGCAAGGCACCCCTTCACGACGTGCGAAGATTCGCTTCTTGCTGCAGCGGAAAGGCGTGGATTCACCTGAAATGCTCGGATTCGTGGAAAAGGATATCGATGACATCCTTCAGCTTTTCCCGGTCTTCAACAAGGCTACGCACGGAGTAGCTGGAACACTTACCTTTGCCAGCCTTCAGGCATTGCGACAGCGCGTCGAAGGCGGCATCATGTTTTTGGCCACCATCGCCGCCTAGATCACCTTCTATATCGTGAGGATTATAGAGATCGCTGCCGCGCAAGACCCTCCGGGTTAATTTCGATATCCGCGACGGCGATAGCGGGTAATCTGTGCATAGGGATATGCAATGCCCCCTGATTATTCGCCGAAGCGATGCCCCAAGGGAGTCGACGTGCTATGGGGAGCGAGAGTGGAAAAGCTGACCCAGGGCCGGGTGGCTTTGCATCGACAGGACACCTATATCTTTCGTAACGATTGCATGATCAAATCGGACCAAGTATTGGCTGACTCTAGCGGAGGTGAAAGGTGCCAAAGGTCAACCCGTCGATCCTGCGTTGGGCTCGCGAAACCGCAGGGCTCACCGTCGAAGATGCTGCCGACAAGCTCGGCATCGGCGATGCACGCGGTGTTGCGGGCAGCGATCGCCTTGCCATGCTTGAAAACGGCGAGGTTGAACCTACTCGTCCGCAACTGATCAAGATGTCGACTCAATATCGCCGGCCCCTGCTCACCTTCTATCTTGCCGAGCCGCCAGTAACAGCTGCACGAGGCGAGGATTTCCGGACCCTTCCCGACGAATATGCACAACGCGATGCGGCGCTCGTCGACACGCTGCTGCGCGAAGTTCGAGCTCGCCAGGAAATGGTGCGTTCGCTCCTCGAAAGTGAGGAAGAGGCCGAAGCACTGGATTTCGTAGGATCTTATGACTACCGCGGAAGTCCAGAGGGACTCGCTGCTGCGATCAGGGAGCGTCTAGGCTTCAGCCTCCAGTCTTTCCGATCCGGTAACGGCCGCGGCACGTCAAGAGGCTTCGCTTATCTGCGCGAACGCGCCGAGGCCGCAGGGATTTTCGTGTTGTTGATCGGCAATCTCGGAAGTCACCACAGTGCACTCAATGTCGAACTCTTTCGGGGCTTCGCTCTCTCGGACAAGGTCGCACCTTTCGTAGTGATCAACGATCAAGACAGCGAGCAGGCGTGGTCCTTCACGCTACTTCACGAGCTTGCCCATATCTGGCTTGGCCAGACCGGAGTGAGCGGTGGGCGGCCCACATCGGTCATTGAAACCTTCTGCAACGATGTGGCGGGCCGTATCCTGCTGCCTTCGGCCGAGATCGCTGGCGAGAACGCATTGCGTGGGGCGCGTCAGGATATCGTGATGGCCCGCATCGGCGAAATCGCGGAGCTGAGGCAGGTCAGCCACTCGATGGTCGCCTACAAGCTCTATCGCGAAGGGATCATCGATCAAGCCATGTGGTCGTCTGTGACGGCTGTCTTTCGGCAGCAATGGCTGAACAACAAGGCTGCGCAACGAGCCCGCGCGCGCGAAAGCGAAGGCGGCCCGAGCTACTATCTTGTGCGTCGCCATCGGCTGGGCAATCGCCTGCTGAGCCTTTCGAAACGGATGTTAGCCGACGGAGCCCTTTCACCTTCCAAGGCTGCCGCGATTCTCGGCGTGAAGCCGAACAACGTCTTCTCGCTGACCGACGGCGTGGCTTAAGGGGGCGGCGTGCATCTTCTCGACGCAAACGTCCTTATAACGGCGCATAACCTCTACTATCCTATTCAGCGCGTTCCAGAATTCTGGGATTGGCTCGTCCATAAGGGACAGACCGGCGCGCTGAAGATCCCAGTCGAGATATTAGAAGAGATTACCGAAGGATCGGAATTGGCGAAATGGCTGAATGAGGGCGACAATTATGACGCCCTCAAACTGGATCAGGACGTCGATACTGCCCTCGTTCAGACAGTCATCGAAAAATATGCGCCGGATCTCAACGATGCTGAGATCATTGAGGTCGGCCGCGACCCATTCCTGATTGCCTACGCCTTAGCTGACCGCGCCGATAGGATCGTCGTGACCGTCGAGGCCTCGAAGCCGAGCACCAAACGTGCAAACCGCAGGATACCGGACGTCTGCGACGACCTTGAAGTGCGTTGGTGCAACAGCTTCCAGATGTTGACGGACTTGGATTTCAGGACCGGCTGGCGCTCTCAACTCTAATCGGAATTTTGCGCAGTTGCATCGCCCGGGTTCTGTTTTCGATCTCTGCTTAGAAGCTCGCTGGCTTCTACCCCAAGAGCTTTGGCGAGGCGGTCCAGAACGTCAACGCTCGTCGCGTAAACTCCCCTCTCGATCGAGCTAATATAGGTGCGGTCAATATCGGCCTCATCCGCAAGGGTTTCCTGCGACATGTGTCGAGCCTTCCTAAGCGCTCTCAAATTGTTTGCCAAAACGTCGCGAATCTCCATGAGGAGCAAAGCAGCGGGTTGTAGAGTATTTCACCACGGAGTATTCTCTACAAATCCGGCCGCTTCTCGAATTATGAGCGCAGGTAGGGTTCTGTACACACTGCTGCGTGATGTGGTCGTACAGCCCGATTGTATGATAAGGGTCGCTCGTTCGCTGTGATGGAGTAGCGATCGGGATGGAAGTCACGGTCTGAGCCTTTGGCGGCGGCGTACCGGAGGAGGCTAGAAGCAGGTGGATAACCCAAAGATTGTCCTTCGTCCGCTCATTGGCTTGCTGGAAGGCCAGCCCATAGACATGATTGAACGACTGACAATTGAGGCTATCTCGAAGCACCGATGTCTCGTCAGTGAGGCGGAATTGGCCTACGACCGGTACAAAAAACAGCCAGGAGAAATGGAAATTTCAGAGGCGCGGGAAGCGTATCTTTCGTCAATGATCGCAGTCCATGCGCAGCAGACGGTGGTTTCGACCTTGATTGATATCCTCGGATACATTCCCCCGATGCCGACGTCCAAGGCGCACTAACAGACGTCAGATCAGCCCCAATATCGTCGCGATCCTCGCGGCCTGGGTCAAGGTTGACGCCCCAAGCGCCCTTTTTGCGCCTTTCAAATGAAAGCGAACATTATGGGCGGAGGTTTTCTCAATATCAGCGATATCGTCCGCTGTTTTTCCCTCTGCATTCCAGCGCAGGCAGGTGAGTTGGCCGGGCGTTAGCTCAACAGGCGCATGCAGACGCGGCTTCAATTCGAGGATGTCGATCCTCGCATGCATCTGACCGACCGCAGCGGCCGCCAAAGACGGCGTTATTGATCGGCTCTCGGCATAGCCATGCTCACTGGAGGCCAGCGTCAACATCGCCATTTGACCGAACCCGGATCTGACCGGGATAGATACGCCCGACCGGATCCCAAACTCGGCCGCCTCGGCGAAGAACTTTCGCTGCTGCTTGTTCAGCCGACCCTCTGTGGTGTTTGACCAGGCAAAAAGATCTGACCTGTATCTAAGGCCAAGCATGATTGGATCGACGGATACATAAAGCTCGTCAAGATATCGCTGCTGCCAGACCTCGGGATAGTTCGACAAGATCTTATGCGTGTTGGCTTGCAAGCTAACATAGGTGAACATTTCGAACCCAGCTTCGTGTGCCAGGTTCTGAAGCACGATCTTCACTGACTTCTCGTCTAACGCCAGCGATACCTGCTCTATCAGATGTTCAAACCACTGATCCAATCCACGGCCCCCCGACGCGTGAGGAAATGAACGCAATCAAATTGCAATTCAAAATGGGAAACAAAATGTGACGTTACGTCGTCCTTACCGGATAGTTGAGCGGAAGAGTCAGGTCAACCCAAAAGGGCCACGTGCGGGGGTTGGCGTTCTTCAAGTTGTGGTGAAGTCATCATGCTAACCAGCACTTCTCACCCTGACTGTTAAAGGTCACTCGCGATAGCTGCCCGGAAAAACGATGTCTTGATCGACGAGCACGTTGAACTTGTAGCCCGGTCGAATTCGGATCGTCGGCTGGACGTTGAGGTTTTTAGAAATCGTTTGTTCCGCGGCCCGTCCGAAAGTCTCAGCAAAGTTTCGTCGTGCGGCATCCGAGGCCGTGTCCTGGGTAGCAAGCGTCGAGCTCTGCGGCATCGACATGTCGATGCCTGTCCCAATCAGGGCGATCAACGCCGCTGAGCCAAATGTGCGCCACAGATGGCGATCGACCTTGTCTTGGAACCCGCCATAACCTTCAGCATCTGTCCCTGCCATGCCACCGATCTGAAGAGTTGATCCATTCGGAAAGATCAAGTCTGTCCAGACCACAAGAACACGCTCCTGGCCAAAAGAGACCTTCGAATCATAGCGTCCAAACAATTTGGCCCCTTGGGGTATCAAGAGCCGGTAACCGGTGGCGCTGTCATAGACACTCTGACTAACCTGCGCGGTGATCCTGCCGGGAAGATCTGAGTTCAGCCCTGTAATCAAGGTGGCCGGAATGACCGATCCTCGTTTAAGTTCGAATCTCGAGAGCTGCGGCACGACCTGGTTTGGAAGATATCCGAGGTCCTTTATGTCCTGGTTGAAGAAGTCTTCTTTCGAGACTTGCCCGTTCGGGTCGGGGTTTTGACCCTGCAGCCCTGCCTTCATAGCCGCCGCATAAAGATCTGAAGCCCCCCTGGCTCCGGTCAATGTACCAGCCGCGTTCGAAGCATTGGCTCTATCGCCACGCTCGATTTCCGACACGTCAACCTTCAAAGGCGAATCGAGGGCTGTTGCCCGTGCCTGCAGACGGGCCATGCGCTGACGGTTCTGCTCGCGCATGTATTGCTCGTCCTGCTCTCTCCTGAGACGTGCCTTCCACTCCTCTTCAGACTCCAATGGTTGTCGCCTTACTGTACGCTCTGCTGCCGGCGTTTCCAAAACACGCTGTTCCGGTTCCGATTTCCGTTCGACCGTCGGAGTAGGTGTCGGTTGGAACGTCTCACGTTCCGTAGGATCCCCGATGATGCCGTCGCCAACGCCCCGCTTGAGCTGATCTCCAAACGATGTGGCAGGTGAATTCGAAGCGCTATCGAGGCTGTTCCGTCCCCCGAAAGACAGGCCCCTCCACGACAGGCCGACGATGACGACGCCGATAAATAGTACGACGAACACGATTGCGGCGATGATCGGCAGCCGATTGAGACGGCGCATTCCACCTTCGGATCCTTGGCCGTTGGGCGTTCCCAGTTGAAGGGATTGGACCATAAAATCCTCCGTCAGTTTCGCTGCATGATGGAAAGCGGGCTGGCAGGTGTCGCACCGCTCGCTGACACGACATAGGCCCTGCCGAGCGCAATGGATGGTGTCGAGAGCTGGGCTAGTAGTTGGCCGTCGAGGCCCTGGATGGAATAGGCAAGCTCGACCGCTTTGTCATTGTTGACCTTCTCGGTGGTGACCGAGTAGCCCCAACCTTTGAGGGCGGCCTCGAGCGCGACCGCAAAGTCGCTTTTATCCGATTTCAGCCGCACCGAGGTAGTGGCCGGCGGGACCTGTTCGGCAAATCGACTTGCCAAGTCACCGGCGATCGCGCTGGCGGCGGAGCTCGAGACGACCGGTGTAGCATTGGTCGTCAAGCCGTCTTCAGTCGTCTGGCAACCGGCGAGGGCTAGAGTGAGGTATAGGATGAGATAACTAGCGCGCATGTCCTCACCCTCCCCTTCTGAGGGTGACTTTTTGCTGGTGCCAGCCCACGCCCGAAATGAGGATCGCCTTGTCGATCGCGTAGTCGACGATCATCATGTCGTTCTTCATTCGGTAATTAACGATCCGATTTTGTCCGCCCGAGACAACGTAGAGAACCGGCGCATCCTGACCCGCAATCGACCGCGCAAACTGGATGTAGGTTTTTTGACCATCCGAATAGACGCGCTTCGGCTTCCACGATGCACCGCCGTTGATCGAATAGGAGAAATTCAGCTTGTCGGGCGCTGAGCCAGGGATGCCGCCCGTCTCGAGCCTAGCGTTGATGTCGGCAAGCTTGGTGGAAACGTCTTCGGGATATTCGAAGCCAACTCTTGCCATATACTGCGTCGGATGGGATTTGAGCTGGATGTGGTAGGTGCGCCGGGACGTTGTTACCACCATCGATGTCACCAGTCCCGGTTCCGATGGCTTGACGACGAGATGGATCGCCTGACCGTTGGCGGCGCCTGATGTCGCCGGCTCAACCTTCCACCGAACGGTGTCACCGACCAAAACGTCCCTTACAATCTCACCACCTTGAAGTTCGATGTCGCATACCTGCAGGGGCGAACACACGACGGACGGCTGGGTCTCTCCATAGAGAAAAATCACCTTCCCATCCGCTCCCCGTGTGACAAGGCCGGTCGACCCTCTCCAACTACCCGACAGGCCCGTTCCCTTCGCTTCCTTATAGGTCATGCCTTGCGAATCCGCAGCAGCAGCATACGGTGTTACGGCCAGCCAGGCGGTGGCCGCCAGAAATCCAATCCTCATCATGAAATTTTCCCCTGCTCCTAGAGCTGCGCGGTCCAGTCGAAATCGCGGATGTAGAGCCCGATCGGGTTTAGCCGAATTATGGCCTCGTCCTGCGGTGCAGTGAGCGCGACCGTGGCGATCCCGCGAAAGCGCCGTGTTCCTGTCTCTTTGCCCTTCCGGTCCCGCTCATATTCGGTCCAGTCGATCTGATAGGTCTGGTTTGACAAGGCGACGATGTTGTTCACTTCGATCGCAACCGTGGCCGATTTCGCACGTTCGAAGGGCGAGTTGCCCCTGAACCACGAATTGATTTTTTCGGTGGATGGGTCCGAGGTCCTAAGCAAGGCGTAGGTGCGATCGATGTATTGCTTCTGGACAACGGCGTCCGGGGTGATGCTACGGAACGAGGTGACAAAATTGCCGAGCGTCGCGCGAACAACCCGGGCATCGGCATATTCGATCTGCTGCGGGAATCCGGCGTTCACCGCATTTCCAAGCTTGTCGACTTCGATCACGTACGGAACGAGCTTCACCTGCGAACTGAGATAGAGCGCGTAACCGAAACCGATCACCGCCATCGTCAGTCCGAGGATGCCGACCGCGCGCCATGCCGCAGCGGCTTTGACATAGGACCCATAGCGTTCCGACCACTCCTGGCGGGCGGCAAGATACGGGTTATCTGGGGCACGGTCTGCGGCCATCAATCAATCCAATCTTTTGAAAATCATTTGTCATTTCGTTCAAGTGCAGGCGGTGGGCTGGCATGCCCGGACCGGCTCTCCTGCAGCTTTGCGTTGGCGAGCCCCAAGAGTGAGCCGGCATAGGCGCCTGGCGATCCGATCGCCTTTTCCTTCGCTGCGGATCCCGCGGCCATCGCGCCGGAACTGAAGCTCGCGCCCATTCCCTTCAGCACGGAGCCTGCAGCAGAGGAACCGCCTGCTCGGGCGGCCTGCGCGGCTGCAAAGCCAGCGCCGATAGCACCCGCCCCGAGAAACGCGCCGCCAGCCGCAAACGACGCGGCCTGCCCGCCGTGGCGGACGGTTTCCATTCCACCAGACACTGACGCGCCCTGAACCACGCCCTGCATGATGTTCGGCACGTACATCGCGATGATGAAGACCACGACGGAAATGCCTGCGATGGCAAGGGTGGTGATGAACTGATCACTGGTCGCAGTCGGCGCTTGGGCCAAGCCCAGCAGGACGTTCGAGCCAATCTTGGCGATCATGACCAGCGCCATAAGCTTCATTCCTACGCCGAATGCATAGACCAGATACCGGACAGCGAAGTCCTTGGTGAAAGAAGATCCGCCAAGGCCAAGCATGATCATGCCGGCAAGCAGGCCGACATACATCTCGACCATCACCGAGACGAAGATGGCAGCGACGAGCGAAAAGCAGATCACGACGATACCCATCGCCAGGACTGCAGCAATTGCCAGCGCGTTATCTTCAAAGACCCCAAATTTTGCCTGCTCGGACATTTGGGAAGCGACGCGGATGCCGGCGTCGAACACCTCGGCCGGCGAGGCTGATCCGCCGCCAGCACCGATCTGGAACAGGCTATCGACAACCGCCTTTGCGAAGGTTGGGCCCTGCGTCAGCACAAAGGCGAAGAAGCCGATGAACATGATACGGCGGACCAGCTCGGCAAACCAGCTATCCAAAGATGCGGCCTGGATCGCAAGCCAAACGGCAGCTATTCCCACCTCGATCCCAGCGAGGATCCAGAACAGGGATCTCGCCGCGTCCATGACTGTGGTTTCCCACCCCTTGGCCGCCGCTGAGACCTGATTTTCGAGTTCGGTCAACACCTGCCCTTGCTGAGCAAAGGCCGGGACTGCCGTGATGAGGCAGACAACTCCAATGATCACAAAGCTGAGTCTAACCGCCGGGGTCACCATCTTGGCCGCATCTCCTGGCCCTTCTCGATCGGAGCAGGTTCCTTTGGGACGCCAAAGAACTTTTCCCGGGCCGCTCGCTGTTCTTCACTCATTTGCGGTGCAGCCGCACTTTCGTCACGGATCACAACGACGGCCGCAACGGTGGCAATGCCGGCTATCGCGGCACAAATGGAAATGATTATTACCGAACGGTTCACCAACGCGGCTCCATTTTCTGGCCGGTCGGAACGGACTGGACATTCGAATTGAAGAATTTCTCGCGGCGGGCCTGCGCGAGGTCTTTGTCGGTCTGCTCGCTTTGTAGCCAGGTTCCCATCATCGTGGTCTGCTGGGAAACGATGCCGCGCAGCTTCTGCATTTGCGCCACCTGTTGGGCAGCGATCTGGTGACCAACCTGCAGCGCCTTCATCTGGCCATCCGCCGACTGAGACATGGATCGCAACTGGCCCATTGTTTCCTCTTCCGTGTCGAAATGCTCCGCGGTCAGGCTTGCGGCTTTTAGTGTGCTGGAAATCGTATTCCTGTTCGTGTCTGACCAGGTTTGATAGGTGGACGAAAAGCTGTCGGCGTTCGGGAGACCGGTCTTGAGATCGGCGTAACTCTTGAAGCGCTGCTTCAGGAGGTCGTCGGCATTGGCCATCGAAAATGCGATGCCCTGACCCTGCTTGACTGTGTTCTGGAGCTGGCTGAGATCTCCCTCGACCTGACCCCAGATGTGATTGGGGAGCTGTGCCGTATTCTGCAGCATGTTCTGATAGATGTTCAGCTGGTTCTGGATTTGCTCGGCGAGCTGCGTGATCTGCGTAATCTGATTGTTAATCTGCTCCGTCGATTGTCCGACCAGTGAGATAAGTTCGCCGTTGTTAAGCATCTGGGTCATTTCGGTTGCGCCCGTGACCGCGCCGCTTGCGAACGACGGGCTAGGTGATATGGCGAGGCCGGCGGCAACGGCGGAAGCAAGTAACGCCCTGTGGATAGCCAGAATTCTGCTTGTTTTACTCATAGTGGTTGCATTCCCCTTTCAATGAGCCACTGGCTCGGCCAGTCCTTCCCATGGGTCGACAAGAGCGCCCTGATACGGGCTAGGTCGGCTTTGCCCGAGGCGCCGACAAAAGAAAGCGTGACTGGGCCGAGCGACATGTCGAAAAGCCGTCGGCCATCCGGAGACGTTACGTAGTATTCACGTTTCGGAATGGCATTTGCGACGATCTCGATCTGTCGCTCGTTGAAACCAATCCTCTCGTAGAACTCGCGCGTGCCAGTTTCTCTCGCAGCTCCGTTGGGAAGGCAGATTTTTGTCGGGCAGGATTCCTTTAGCACGTCGACGATGCCGGATCGCTCCGCGTCGGAAATCGATTGCGTCGCCAGGACAACCGCGCAGTTGGCCTTTCGCAGCACCTTCAGCCACTCCCGGATCTTGTCCCGGAATACCGGATGTCCGAGCATCAACCAGGCTTCATCGAGGACGATCAGGCTCGGCGAGCCATCGAGTCGCTTTTCGATCCGTCGGAAGAGATAGGTAAGCACTGGTACAAGATTACGTTCGCCCATGTTCATGAGGTGCTCGATTTCGAACGTCTGGAAGGCGCGAAGCGTCAACCCGTCCTGCTCGGCATCGAGGAGATGGCCCATAGGGCCATCGACCGTATAGTGGTGCAGCGCATCCTTGATCTCGCGCATCTGAACACCGGAAACAAAGTCGGATAGCGACCGTGCATTAGAGAGCGCCATGAGCATGATCTGACGCGAGATAGCGTTGCGATGATCGGGGGTGATGTTGACACCTTGAAGTGCGACAAGCGTTCCGATCCATTCCGACGCCCAGGCGCGATCTTCGTCACTCGCAAGATCTTCAAGCGGGCAAAAAGCGAGCTGTGACCCCTCGCCGTCCCGATCGGATCCAATCTCGTAGTGGTTGCCGCCGGACGCAAGGGTGAGCGGTTCGAGTGACCGACCCTTATCGAAGGCGAAAATCTGCGCGTGCTCATAGCGACGGAACTGGGCGGCGATCAGCGCGAGAAGAGTGGACTTGCCCGAGCCGGTTGGGCCGAAAATCAAGGTATGGCCGACGTCGTCGACGTGTAGGTTAAGACGGAAGGGGGTGGAGCCGCTGGCAACCTGCATCAACGGTGGAGAGTTTTCCGGATAGAACGGGCAAGGGGCAAATGGAGAGCCAGACCAGACCGAGTTTAATGGCACAAGGTCGGAGAGATTGTTCGTGTTGATCAGCGGTTCGCGGATATTGCAATACCAGTTGCCGGGCAGGCTGCCGAGATAGGCGTCCGTGGCGTTGAGGGTTTCGATGCGCGCACCGAAACCCTCAGCCTGGATCAGGCGGCGAACTGCTTCCGCTTTTTCCTGCAGCGCTTCTCGATCAACATCGAACAGAATAATCACCGGCGTGTAATAACCATAAGCTACGAGCTGCGATGAAGCCTGGGCGATCGCATCTTCGGTTTCGCCAACCATGGTCATGGCATCCTGATCGACGGACCGGGACTGCGTCTGGAAAAGCTGGTCGAAGAAGGGTCTGACCTTTTGCTGCCATTTCTTGCGGGTGCGCTCCAGTTTCTGCCTTGCCTCCTCAGCATCGAGAAAAATGAAGCGAGACGACCAGCGATAGGTGAGCGGCATGAGGTCAAGGCTGTTGAGTATCCCTGGCCAGCTTTCCGCCGGAAGGCCATCGATGGCGACGACGCCGAGGAACCGGTTTTCCACGCGTGGCGTAAGACCGTGCTCAAGCTCCGCCGTCGCGACCCAGTCGATATACATCGGGATATCGGGGAGCCGGACGGGGTGGTTCTCACCGGTGATGCAGAAACGGATAAATTGAAGAAGCTCGTCGTAACGCGCCCTCCTCGCCCCTCCCCTCTCCAAAGTTTCGTTGGTTTGCATGCGGCGAATCGACAACGTGTTCGCCAAATACTGCTCGATCTCTCGGATCGAGTTCTTGAACAGGAAGAGAGCCGTGTCAGCATAAGATCGCTTCCGGCTCTCTTCATCGGAATAAATGTACTTGCTAAGGCTCGTGCGCTTTGACTCGAGCGGACGGTAGGTCAGGATGATCGCATGCTTGCTCTCAAAATGCCCCTTCTCACGTGCGAAATGCGCCCGGCGCTCCGCCTCGATTGCCTTGCTTACGGGGTCGGGGAAAAAAGACCTGTCCTCAGCTGGATAGTCTACCGTCGGGACGCGAACCGCTTCTACCTGGATGATCCAGCCCGAGCCGAGACGCGATAGGATGGCGTTAATTTGCCGTGAGAGTTCGTTGCGCTCCTGATCTGTGGCGCTTTCAGAGTCGGGACCCGCGAAGTACCAGCCAGCCATCAGGCTGCCGTCCTTTAATAGCATCACGCCGTTATCGACCATTCCTGCGTAAGGAACGAGATCAGCAAAGGAGGGTCCAGTCGAGCGAAAACGTTTGAGGGCAACCATGTTCGCTTCCTCAGTACCGGCGCCAGGGCGCAGACGTTGATTTGTAATAGGGCCTATAGGAGATGTGGCGGACGTAGACGCGCCGCATCAGCGGGTCGGATTTCGCCATCAGTCGAAGCAGACCAACGATGAAGATCCAAACCGCGACCCCGAATAGTGCCGAATAGACCGTGAGGACGACAAAGATCAAAATGACGGCAGCAAGACCGGTGATTAAAACGAGTTCGCGGTCCGCCCCAAGCAGGAGATTCGGTCGCGACAATGCCCGGTGGATACGGTTACGTTGCAGACCTGAATAGCCGTCAGGCATCCCTCCCCTCCCCTGCAGCCATCGGAGCAGCCAACTGCTCTTCAAGTGGAGTTCCGATCGAAGCGCCCGTCGCACCGAACAAGCCTACGATCGTCGTTGCCCCTAGCAGGATCCCGGCTACCAGCACGACGTACATCAGCCTGCGGGCAAAATCGTTTAATTCGCCACCGAAGATAAGCATACCACCGGCAATCGCCACGGCCGCGAGCGCGATGTAGCCAGCGACCGGTCCAGTGATCGACTGCTGGATCTGTTCGAGCGGACCTTCCCAGGGAAGACTTCCACCCGAGCTCGCAAGCGCTGGTGATGCCAGGAAAACCGCCGCGATCGTCAATCCAGCGAAGGTTCCCGCGTTCCGATTAAGCTGCATTTCTTGGTTCCTCTCCGTGGGATTCTGTCTGATATTGGCCACATGCAAATTTAGTGACATGCAGGATGTCGCTCACCCGGCGTCCGCGGGCTGTTCGTTCGATGGAGATCACGAGGTCGACCGCATCGCCGATCACGCCCTGCATCGGCTGCTGGCTCGCCTCCGCTGTCAGTTGCTCAAGGCGCTGGAGCGCCGACCGGGCGGTATTCGAATGGATCGTGCAAAGGCCGCCAGGATGGCCTGTGTTCCATGCTTTCAGCAAGGTGAGCGCAGCACCATCACGCACCTCACCGACGATGATCCGGTCCGGTCGAAGGCGCATGGTACTTTTCAGGAGGCGCGCCATGTCGATTTCGTCGCTCGTATGCAGGGCAACTGAATTTGCGGCTGAACATTGGATCTCCGCCGTATCTTCCAGAATGACCAAACGGTCTTCCGGTGCGTGCTCGACGATTTCCGCGATGATCGCATTGGCGAGCGTGGTTTTGCCTGACCCGGTCCCACCGGATACGACGATGTTCAGTCGAGATTTCACTGCGGTTCGAATGATTTCGGCCTGCTTGGCCGTCATCACCTTCTTTGTCACATAGGCATCGAGCGGTATGAGCTGGGATGCGCGCCGCCGGATCGTAAACGACGGCGCGGAAACGACGGGCGGCAATAGCCCTTCGAAGCGGTGTCCACCGATCGGCAACTCTCCCGACACGATCGGGTGCGCGTCATCGACTTCCGAATCAAGAACGTGGGCCACGCTGCCGATAACAATCTCCGCAGAGCCGGGCCGCATATCGCCTGCCGGCGTGATGCCATGACCGAGCCGCTCGATAAACAGCTTGCCGTCGGGGTTCAGCATGATCTCGACGACACTCGGATCGTCGAGCGCTATGCAGATCTGATCTCCCAATGCTTCCTGCAGTTTCCGAATCAACCGAGGTAGGGACCGGTGCTGCGTCATTGGTGCCCTCCCCTCCCGACTGACAGGTGCTTTAGCCGTTCCGTTTCCTCGCTTTCTCGTCTGCCTTGCACAGCCATCGATAGTGCTCCTCTGCTGGATACAGGGAGATTTGCGATGTTCGGACTCAGGCTGCTACTATCAAAAGTGGTAGCGACCGATTCTCAGGATTAACCCGCGTTCACCCGACCTGATCGCCGATCGGTGACAAAATCTGACTATCAAAACTGGTAGTCTCCACAGGGGCGGCAGAGCTGGCGTTGTCGCTAAGTCGCTAATCTTGTTGAGAAATGCTCATGTCTCGGGAATTTCCGTTAGAACCCCCCCGAAGCGAGTTAAGGGTTTGTTTACCCTATTTTCCTTGCCATGATCTGGGAATCGGGTGATTGTCACGATAATTGGACAAAATCCTTACGATTATCGTGACTGAAGGCGATTAGCTAAATGAACGTGAAAATGGCTGCGTTGGAGAAAGTGACGAGTTTCGCGGATACTATCCTCGCACAGGGCGGGGATATTTCCTCGAAGCTTGACATGCTAAGGCAGGAGAAATTCCCGCCGAATGCTCAAAAGACCCTCCGCCAATTTTCGCTGGCGGAAGTCGCCGATTTTGTCGGGGTCTCGCAGAGTTATTTAAAGAAGCTCCACCTACAGGGAAAAGGCGTAGAGCCGACTACCACGTCGACCGGCCGTCGCTATTACACCGCCGCCCAAGTCAACGAGCTTCGCCAACATCTCGATCGTGTTCCACATCGCCAGGCCCATGAAAAGCTGCAGGTCATCGCGGTCGTGAACTTCAAGGGCGGCTCGGGAAAGACCACGACATCTGCTCACCTTGCGCAGTTCCTCGCCCTGAAGGGCTATCGCGTGCTTGCGGTTGATCTCGACCCCCAAGCCTCCCTCACTGCGCTCTACGGCATCCAGCCGGAACTGGATGAGAAGAAGTCTTTCTACGAAGCATTGCGTTACGACGATCAGCGCAAGTCAATTAAAGACGTCATCCAGCCCACGAACTTTCCAAATCTGGATGTGGTGCCAGCCAACCTCGAACTGCAAGAATACGAGTATGACACTCCGATTGCTATGCAGCGCAAGGATTCGACTGCCGGCAAACTTTTCTACACTCGCATCGGTGATGCTTTGGCCGAGGTCGATGACCAATATGACGTCGTCGTGGTCGATTGCCCTCCCCAGCTCGGTTATCTGACGCTGACGGCACTGACGGCAGCAACATCGGTCCTTATCACCGTGCATCCCCAGATGCTCGACATCATGTCGATGTCCCAGTTCCTGTTGATGCTTGGTGAGATCCTCAAGAGTGTCGAGAGCGTGGGTGTCGACGTGTCGCTCGACTGGTTCCGCTATCTTGTGACTCGCTACGAGCCTACCGATATCCCGCAACAGCAGATGGTCGGCTTCATGCAGTCGATGTTTGCGCAGCAGATGATGAAAAACCATATGGTCAAGTCGACTGCTGTATCGGACGCAGGTTTGACGAAGCAGAGCCTGTATGAGGTCGAGCGCTCGCAGTTCACAGCGTCCACATACGACCGTGCGCGGGAATCGATGGATGCCGTGAACAACGAAGTCATAGAACTCCTGCAGAAGGCATGGGGGAGACGCCATGCTTAGTAAATTGTCAGCGGTACAAACTGTGATTTCTTGGAGCGGAAACAGCGGTTTGATCAAAACTGAGGCTTTATCCAATGGCACGTAAAGATGTTTTCGCAAACATAACGTCGCCGGCAAATTCGGGCACCGAACGGCGCGCAACGCCTGGCTACGCGACGCATGGGGCGTCACGATCGATGATTAGCTCGTTGAGCGAACTGCGCGAGAAAGTCGCGCAGGCCGAACAGCAGATTACTGGCGAGACGATCATCGATCTCGATCCTGAACTCTTGGATTCTTCCTTCGTCTCCGATCGGATTGGAGCAGACGACCTTGCGTATGGCGAGCTTGTCGAGGGTATCCGGGAGCGCGGACAGGACACACCGATAATGGTGCGCCCTCACCCGACAGCCGATGGCCGCTATCAGATCGTCTTTGGACATCGCCGAGCGCGCGCCGCAAAGGAGCTCGGGCGCCCAGTCCGCGCTGTCGTCAAACAGTTGTCCGATGCGGATCATATCATTGCTCAGGGGCAGGAAAACTCAGCCCGTGAAAACCTCTCCTTTATCGAGCGCGCAATGTTCGCACAAAGGCTACTGGAACTTTCACACGAAAAACCCGTAATTCAGGTAGCGCTTTCCGTTGATGCGCCGATGTTGACGCGAATGCTGTCGGTAGCGAGTCGCGTTCCAGCGGACATCGCAAATGCGATTGGTGCAGCAAAGTCTGTCGGCCGCAATCGCTGGACCGAATTCGCTCAATTGATCGAGAAGCCGTCGACGCTCGAACTTGCACGAACGTTCATTGGTGATGAGGCATTTTCGTCGCTGGAATCTGATGCCCGGTTCGAGAGACTTTTGGCCGAGATCAAAAATGCCTCGAAACCCGCAAAACGTCCCACCAAGGCTAGCGAGTGGCAAGCTGAGGACTCAAGCGTGCGTGCGGAATTCAAAGGAGGCGGGAAGAGCTACTCTATCGCCCTCAAAGCGAACGACGCCGGCAGGTTTGGGCGGTTCATTGCCGATAACCTGGACCGCTTGCATCAAGAGTTCCTGACATCAACCAGAGCAGAGGAAAAGTAGCGGCAAAAGAAAAAGGCCCCCAAACGTCGCCGTCGTGGAAGCCTTCCTCATGTCTAAGCAGCCTGAGAATCGCATTTCCATGAATCGCAGTCAAGAGTATTTGGCGCCAGTTTGGTGAGCGGATTTCCTTTGCCTTTCGAAAGGTGAGAGGAAAATGCAGACAGGAAATGTGACGACGCCGTTCGGGCGGCGGCCAATGACGCTTGCCTTGGTGAAAGGTCAACTCGCAACGGCAAATATCAAGGCAGGGAAGACCGTTGATAAGTGGAAGGTCTATCGTAGCGCCTGCGAGGCGAGAGCTCTGCTCGGCCTGCGCGATCGCGCGCTCGCTGTCCTTAACGCGCTGCTGAGCTTCTATCCAGAACAAGAACTCAGCGAAGACCGCAATCTTGTCGTGTTTCCGTCGAACGCGCAGCTATCCATTCGCTCCAACGGAATCGCAGGAACAACCCTACGGGAGAACCTGGCGCTCCTGGTGGATGCGGGGCTGATTCATCGTAACGATAGTCCAAATGGCAAACGCTACGCCCGTAAGGGGAGCGATGGTGAGATCGAAACAGCGTACGGCTTCAGCCTAGCGCCGCTCCTCGCACGCGCTGAGGAGCTTGCGCTAATGGCGCATCAGGTCGCGGAGGAGAGCCGCCAACTTCGCATTACGAAGGAGCGCATCACGATCGCGCGGCGCAACGTACGCAAGCTCATTACGGCTGCTGTAGAGGAGGGTGCACCAGGGAACTGGCAGGCAGTTGAAAGTGCCCTTGTAGGGGCGATCGCGCGCATAAAACTCGCCAAAACAGTGGAGGCCTTCGAAGCTTGCCTCGATGAACTCAACCTCCTCAACGAAGAAGCCGTGAACCTACTGGAAATTCAGCTAAATCCTCAAAATTCCGACACCAATGATAGCGAAATCCGTCGGCACATACAGAATTCAAATACCGAATCCTTAAATGAACTTGAACCTCGCTCCGAAAAAGAGCAGGGCGAAACGACAGTGCCTAAGCCGAACCGTGGTACCGAACCGATAAAGGCTTTCCCGTTGGGAATGGTGTTAAGAGCGTGCCCGCAGATTTCTGACTACGCGGTTGGAGGGACAATCTCCCATTGGCGTGAGCTGATGGCCGCGGCGGTGGTCGTCCGAACCATGCTCGGCGTCAGTCCGTCAGCCTACCAGGACGCTTGCGAGACCATGGGGCCGGAAAATGCCGCCGTGGCCATGGCGTGTGTCCTCGAGCGAGCACAGCACATCACCTCGGCGGGCGGATACTTGCGAGACTTGACCAGGCGAAGTGAGAAAGGCGAGTTCTCGCTTGGCCCTATGCTGATGGCTCTGCTCAGGGCACACGACCCGCAGAGACAACAATCGGCTTGAAGAGTTCTCTCGTCCCGGCCATATGAATCCATGGCGTCTGATCGTTAACCGGCACAAAATTGTCAGCGGTACAGATGGCATTTTTCTGTAATGGAAACATGATGATGTGTCGTTTGGCATTTAACTGTAAGCTGCGGCCGTGCCGACAGCTCATAGCACTAAAAATGAAATTCGCCGGTTCGGTTCTCAGCCCTTGAGGCTCTTGCCTTCATAGCCGGGAGGGTCGAAGCGCGGGAAGCGCTACGGGGTACGAAAACTCCGTAGCGAAAGCTGCACGACTATCGCGTTCATGCCTGCCGCTGCCAAAGCTGGAAAGCAAATCGAAACAGCCGGGGCCGAACTGCTGACGAGACCAGCGGATCGCCGAACGAGATCTCGACAAGCCCTATGAAACACGACGTCGCAGCTCTGTTGCGGCGCTCCGTGAGCCTTGGCAGAAGACAAATCTTTAGCCCTGTGCCTGCGGCGACCATCTATGGTAGTCGTAGAAGTAGAGTGCTCGTTAACTTACGGGACGGCGATAAATATTGGTTTTTTTGCATAGGCGTAAGCGAGACTCTCATTGAATATTGAAAAGCAGCATAACCAATCAGGCAACCTCGACAGCTTTGGTAATCTGATTGCACGGCAGAACAAACTGTGCGCACGGCTGGCGAAGTTCGATGGCCTCCACCTCGTACAGACACTTTCGGGGCTGTTGACACGCCAGGAAAACCACATCGCTACGCACCGCATCGAGGCGTTGATACATCTTGCCGTGGCCCTCTGCAGAGGGACACAAATCCCAACAAACGCGCAGATCCGGGAGTGGATCAATGACGACCTACTTCGAGATCCGCTCGGACGCGGGGAGGACCCTGTCGGCGACGTTTTCGCGACCGTCGTTCCGGCTTGGGGGGGGAGCGTGGTACTGCTCGAAGGAGCCTGGGCTGACAACGGCAACTATGTGCAAAACCTCCTGGCTGCGCTGCTCCGGTTACGCGGTGAGCCATGGGCCGATGCAGCGTTTCACCACGCGATGGCCATCTTACAGATCGCACGCGAAATTTCGGAGCGCACCGGGGTCGAGCGCTATGGACTGTGCACGTCTCTCCCAAGATCTCGGATTACTGTATCGCCCGGTGCGATCGAGGCAACGCGGTCAGCCGTCCGCTTCAGCTTCAACGACCTCATTAGGTTTCATGTGCTCGCGAGGGACCTTGCTCCCTTTGTCCTGCCGGACGATTATCGCGATGCGATCAAGTTCGGTTCGCTCGGGCAATCCGTACTGGAGCGATTTCCATTGCTGAGGCAGGGAAACGATTGGCTCGTCGCCTTGCCGACTGCGATCGGTGCAGCTGCACGCCTCTTCGTTCTCGAAGCCGCTCATTCGGAAGGCGCTTTGCCGCACCTTGAGGAGGCGCTGAGCTTCGTTGAGTTTCAGGACATCCGCGCTTTTTTCATTAAGAATCTGGGCTTCAGCGATAACACGACAGAGGAGCGATTGGATGAGCGCTCGAGATTGATCAGAGCGAGGTTCGGTGAGGGGTGTTACGCTCTTATTGTTCACGTTGCGGCTGACCTGACCGAAGCCCTGCAGACCGGACTGTCAGGGATTTCTGAGCTCAACGATGGCGTAATGGATGCGATTGCCAAGGTCGAAGCCGATACTGCAACCCAACCGGATTTCCGCCATGGGCTGACCGTCTTTCTCCACGGTGGCGTCGGTAAAGGGTCTTCCCGATCTTCGGCGGTTCACCCTGAGAACTGGCACCGCGTCGATCTCGATCTGGGTGACGCTTTGAGACTGAGTTGGGATGATGATTTTACGGCCAAGCGCCTTTGGAAAATCCTTGAGCAGCAAGCGCAGCTGCGTTTGCGCGGCTGGCTGGTTCAGAACTTCAACGGTTTTCTCAATCTCTACGGATATCTGCAGGAACGAAATTTCGAGCCCGTGCCGACAGCGTTGGCGCAGTCGGGTATGGCTGTGCTCGATGGTGGTTACGCTTCTCTCGCGCGCCACCGGATAAGAACCGCGAGCGATTACCATCTCGCCCTGGCCCCTGACGGCAGCTCGTTGATTGAGGTACAAAGGCGTTCGACGTCGTCGTATTTCAAGGAGATCAGCCGGCTTCCGATCTTCGTTTCCCCCATGTTTATCTTGAATGACAAACTCCGCGTTGTGGTCGAAACGGATCAGCGACCATGGTGGATTGATCAGGAACTCGGCACGTCCGCCATCCGAGCTATCACCATCAAAATATGGGACGCGGCGCAACGTTGGCTGGTGCGTCTGGCGCCCCTTTTGGAGCACGAGCTGAACTCACTTCCCGCGGGCCCCATTGCCATCGAGTTAGCTTTTTCAGATCTTACAGACCTGTCACAGTTGGCCGCGGTTACCATTGATCATATTGCTCGACCGAGTGTTACAGTCGACGATGGTGTGATCAAGATCGATTCGAGAGTTGCCGCTCTTTGCGGCTACATTCACGAGACGAACGTCGCCGAGCGATATCTCATCGCGGCGATGGCAATAGGTGTCAGCGAGTTGGCTGGAGCTCCTCGCTCAAACGACTGGGCTGATGACCTTGCAATGGGGATCGCGGGGAACTCAGACGCTCGTTTCGTGCATGCCATCCCTGCTGAAGACCCAGCGCAGATGATTCAGGCCAGCTTGTTCCTTCCAAAACCGGTTTATCAGTTGGATGAAGATCGGTCGTGGTCTGATCTCGGACTGGCAACGCTGGCGGGTGCAACCCAACCCGGGATCGTCAAAGAAGGGCAGGTGGGCTCGCTGCTCCAGGGTGCGGTGTTGCAGCTTTGGGAGAGAATCCGGGTGCGGCTGGAGATTATCGATCGGCGCTATTTGGTCATGAAAGCTCTCGTTAACCATGAGGCTATCGACCGCGACCGGGCTGAGTGGGCTCAAACGGCAGCAGCGCTCCTTGCCCTCCACCAGGATCATGCAGATGTTTTGGCCACACATAACGAGCAAGAAGGGAAGCGAGCTTCGGCTGGGGTGGCAAGCCGTGCGCTGGCCGAAATGGCGTTGTGTACCTGTCCGATAGAGGGGGGTATTCCTTGCACCGAGATAGAATTCGACCGTTTGCTTGCAGATGTCTGTGCGATGATTGACTGCGCGACCCAGTGCGACGCCTACCATTATGGGCTTGCGACCGGGCCGCTTGAGGTCACGCCGAGTGGATGTTTCCTTTTTCATACGGGGTTCTACGAGGAGCTGCACAGGCCCTACACTCATGCCCATGGTGATCGCGCTTTCCGTGACGCTGCTGCGGACTATGCTAGCCCTTTCGAGAAGCCTGAAGCGGACGCTCAGCAATCGGCACCACCGGTGCTCGATCCCGACCTTTTGGCGGGGGTGCGTGCTGAGTTCGGAATGGGACTCGAGGAGCTTGTTGAGCTTTCACATCGTGTGGCGGAAGTGGCGCTCAAAGACCAAGAGATTCTCGTTTGCATGAACCGTACCCAATTTCGGGAACTGCTGGCAGATCTAGGCACTGATGTCGATGTAGATCGGGCCTACGCATCTCTGACTCTAAGGCCGAGGCCCCAGTGGAACGAACAAAGGCCAGAGGGCGCTCGGGCGAGAGATTGGCAGCCTTGGAGAATGAACAGGAAGCTGTCGCTGACGCGACGCCCGATCATACAGCTGGGTGAAGGAGAAGAACCTGAAATCATCATTTCCGCGGTTCTCCTGTCGAGAGTTGTTCGACGGTACTTCGAGATCATTGATGGCAAATTGGGGTCGGAGTTGTTCGATACCAAAGAAATCGGAAAATGGATCGGGAAGGTCGTGGACGAACGCGGTCATGCTTTCAATCATTCCGTCGCAGGCCGGCTGAAAGAACTTGGGTTAAATGCGTTGCCTGATCAACTGATGACACAGTTCCAGGGAAAGAAGGAGCTCGGAGATGTCGATGTTCTCGCTTGGGATGGCGACGGACGTGTCTGGATCATAGAGTGCAAACGCCTACTGCTCGACCGCACGGTCGGGGAAGTTGGAGAACGTCTTGCCGACTACACAACCACCGGACTGAGAAACAACAAGCGAACGCCAATTCAAAAACATCTGGACCGAGTTAGTTTCTTGAAAGGCAATCTTGCGGGCTTATCAAAATTGACCGGCATCGACCCGACCAAAATCCAACTCCGCTCAGCGCTTGTCACCAGCGGAATTGTGCCAATGCAGTTCGCGAAAGCGATGTCCTCACTCGTCGATATCGTAACGGACTACCGAGAAATGAGTGGTGCAGGCTTCAAGAGCTGACGCAGCCCCCATACTTCTTACGAGGGCTCTTCAGTCGAATCGACGCGGCCATTTTCAATTCTTTGCGCAGGGGTACCCTAGCTTAAAGGTTGGCTTCTGACATTCTATTTGGGAACAAGCTTAGAGCACCAGCACATCAGAGATCGTTTGGAGACTGAAAAACCCAGTGTGGGGAACGAAGTCCCGGACTCAATTCAGTAAGCCTCGCGACGCTTTGATGAATTTCAAGTGTCGACTTATTCAACCTATCCGCCTCTTCTTCGGCCGAAGCGCCGTCACAGTGCCCCAACATCTGAGACACTGCTTGGCTCATCAAATCTTTTGCTTCGTGGGTGGTGAAAAGCGACACTAGGTCATCGCTAATGGTCTGGTAATTGAAGAATGGGCACCAACCGAGCAGCTGCGGAAATCCGTGTTCAAAACTGTGATAGTCGTCCTTCGTCATGGTGGGCACGTTCGACAGCTCAAGAACATATTCAACAAAACAATCCAGAACACGCAGCAGTGTTGGCGGGTCGAGCACAAGATTCAAATTCATTGTTCGACCGAGAGGAAAGTCTGGAAAGAGCTTCTGTGCTGATTCCTTTATTATGTCTGCCTCACGTTTAATAGTACTGTGCCTATCCGCGCGGAAGAGGCTTGTTCCAAGATCTAGTATTCGAATCGAAAGCAGCCGATGCTTGCTATGAATATGGTGGTCGACGAAGCGGTTCGAGATGCCCAATTCATCATCTACAACAATGACATTACCGAGATGTGGGTCACCATGAAGCAGATTTTGAGAATACAGGTGTTTCAACCCTGATGAGTAGAGGAACCAGAATTTGCAACGCTGCCTGAGATTGTCTTGGAAAACGCGCAGGTGAAGGAAAAAATCGACGTCGTCCAGGCGACGAAAATCTCTCTCTCGCAACCATGCTTTCAGTGACGGCCCAGTCAACAACTCCATAGTGGAATAAGGGGCGGCCTCGGAGACATCCATCTGGTAGACGGTGACATAAAGGGGGTGAACGATAGAGGCCAATTTGCGAACCTCCCCGATAGCTCCCTCTCGTACCTTGTCGCCCACCTTATACCAAACCTTCACGGCGACCTTTCTTTCAAGCGCCGTCTCGGTACCCTCGAATACAGTGCCGTGTGCCCCAGAATCGATGATCCTATCGATTGTCAGCCCACGTAGCGCGATCGGTCGACCGTCGATAATCGCTTCGCCGTTTCTGATTTCCACACTTGGTCTGTTTTTCAATGCCTTTGCCCCCACATCTGAAGCCTGCTATCGATAGGCTTTTCTACCCGCGTCCGGATCTGAGAGCCTGTTAACTCCGATCTAGGCTTGTGACCTGTGGACGTTTAGGCCGCAAGCGTAGATGCGGATATTGTATCTAGTTGAAGGGCTGACGATGCCGTATTGCATTCTAAGCTAGAGTAAACGCGCGGCTTGCCCCTTGCGTCGCGTCGTATCATTGTAATAGCTGGAAGCCTGTTGAACTGAGCGATGGCGCGACTGCTCCATCGCTTCGGGAAGAGGGATGCCGCGGTTAGCAGCCTCAGTCAAATATCCTGACCTTAGACCGTGCGCCGAAAACTCCCCGGGCTCCATCCCGGCCATTTCCACCCGCTGTTTAATGATGGCATTAACCGACTGCGGATCAATCGCCCGCCGCGACACCGTGCCCCACCTCCCGATCGCCCGAAACACGCTGCCGTTCTCGATCTTGGCGGCAACCATCCAGGCAGTCAGCGCCTCCACTGGCCGACCGGTGAGATAGACGACGTCGTCCTGCTCGCCGGTCGTGGTCTTGGTGCGGCCGAGATGGATGGCGAGAGAGGGGAGGGGAGGCCCGTCCGGCACCTCGATCGGAGCTTCCACGGTCAGTTGTTCCAGGCGAAGGCCTGCGATCTCGCTGCGCCGGCGGCCGCCGGAGGCAAAGGCGACCATCAGGATCGCCCGGTCACGCAGATCGCGCAAACTATCGCTCGCGCAGGTCGCCAGCAGCTTTGCCAGCACGTCTGATGTGACCGCCTTGGCGCTCTTGCGAAGACGTTGTCTTGGCGCGGCTCGGATCGCCAGCCGAATGGCGGATTTGAGGGCAGGGGAGGCGAAGGCACCGTCAAAACCGCGCCACTTGGTCAGCGTCGACCAGTTGGCCAGGCGCCGGCGCACCGTGGCTGGCGCGTGCGGACCGACGGATTTGAGAAACCCCTGGCGCCGAAGGTCTTCGTCGACGGTGGCCGGCATGCCATGATCTGGATCAACGGCGCGCTTTTCCGGATCCCACAGATGCTGCGCGACAAATTTTAAAAGCAGCGCCTCGGGCGCCGGCCAGGGCAGGGATTTGCCGGTGGCGGCCATGCCCCAGGCTTCCAGATAGGTCAGATCGGAGGTCAGTGCGCGCAAGGTGTTGTCGCCCATGCCCTGGTTGACGAGATGGCGCAGTGTTTCGACGTCGTGGTCGGTGAGCAACTCGGCGAGTTCGTCGCGGCGGTCGATCGGCAGCACGGCGGCGATGGTGTCGAGTTCTTCGGCACGTCGCTCGACGGCGGTCATTGATTCTTTTGCTTTGGCCACAGGCATCCCAAAAGGCCTCCAGGGCCGTCCTTTGAGACGATTCTCCGTGATTTGCACGCCGAAATCAATCTACCATCGATAAGGGTTACTTATCGAGGGTTAGCAGACCAACCAGCATTCATACCATGTGAGGAACCGCAATATTTATATAGAGTTCCTTTAGTAAATCATTTACCATGATTTCAATGGCTTATGATCTCGCTAAAATCGACATGAGTGACTTGATACGGCCGGCTTTCGACGCCGGCATCGCGCTCACCCGTCTCGACGAGCGCATCGCCCGTTCGCCGGTGGGTCAGGGATGGATCGAGCGCACCCAGTTCACCGATGCCTGCGCTTCGCTGTGGATCGACGGCGAACTCGTCCATCTCGAAGACCTTGTCCTCCATGACGCCACGCGGGATATTCGAACACCGACGCATGAACTGACCATCGCCCGCGACGTTTTGAGGACCCGCCGGCGCATCGCTGCTCAGTCTCCCGACTGGGCGCTTTCGGCCGAGGGCGTTCGGACGCTGCGGAAAACCGCGGAGATCACACCGGTCGGCGCCGACGAGGGAGAGGTGGCGGGCGGCATTCGCCGCGCTTCCGTGAATGATCTAAAAGGGGAGGGGAAGGACATCGACGAAGCCGAAGGGCTTCCCGGCGTCGACTATGCCGCCATCGATGCGGTGCTCGCCCGATCGGAGGCCGCGATCGAGAACGCAACTCGGCCCGGCCGGAGTGGCGCCGCGGATAGAGACGCACTGGTCTATGATCTCGACTGGGACGAGGATGCCAGGCTCGACGAGTGGCGCGGCGTGTTGCGGCAGGCTGAAAATCTGCCGGCGGTGCTGCAGGCGATCGTCGCCCTCGATGCCTGGAACGAGCTGGCCGTTCTGCAGCATGCGCCCTGGCTCGGCCGGTTATTTGCCGCCTCGATACTTCGGCAAGCCGGGATCACCACCGGCGCGCACCTGGCCGCCATCAATCTGGGCCTCAAAACCATTCCGGTCGACCGGCGCCGGCATCGTGATCGGGAGACCCGGGTGCTTGCAATTGCTCACGGATTCTTGGCGGCCGCCGAGATCGGCTTGAAAGAGCATGACCGGCTGACTCTGGCGAAAACGATGATGGACCGAAAACTGGAGGGACGGCGGACGTCGTCAAAACTGCCGGAGCTGGTTGAGCTGGTGATGGCAAAGCCATTGGTGTCGGCCGGCATGGTCGCAAAGACGCTCGAGGTGACGCCGCAGGCGGCGCGGCGGATTGTTTTGGAACTGGGACTGAGGGAGATGACCGGGAGGGGGAGGTTTCGGGCGTGGGGCGTGCTGTGACGTCGCCGTTGAATTTTATCTAAACGTCTGATGCGGGAAGTTCATTGAGCGCGATTGACAATACGAAAGAACAATTCGAAGTTGTTCTGGAACAATGCATAGCCGGGTCCTATTTTGCAGACTGCCTGCCCATCTGTACTGCTAGATCTCGAAGATCCGGGTGATGATGTCATCGCGCGGTTTAGGTACCAATTCAGCCACGTCGCTATCCAAGCACTCAAAATGGTCGTTGAGCCACAATGGGCTAAAGCGATCATCTGCGAGAATTTCGAAGATTTTATCATCGAGCGTCACGCGGGCACCTTTTCGGCAATTCAAGTAAAATCGCGCGAGCGACACTTGTCACCATTTAAGCTGAATGAACTAGCAGTCGAAAAGGCTATTGTTCGCTTCGTCCGGCTTGATCTCCGCTTCCCAGGTATCTTCGACGAGTTTGTATTCGTCACAAACCATGAGATGTGGATCGAAAAGGAGAACGATTCCAATCTTGTTTGGCTGTTAGATGAAATTGAGCGCCAACCCTCTATAAAAAGGCTAAAAGTCACCAATCCGAAGAGGATCGCCATTGACCGCTTGTGTAAAGCGTCCGGCGCCGATGCAGATAGTGTGATCGCCACATTATCGCGAACGCGATGCAACCCGCAGAAGCAAGATATCAAAACAATCGATCGAGCAGTCGAGCATGCTATCGTCGAGTGCGACCAATGTTCAGGCCTCCAGCATAGAACCGTTCTGAAACTCGTCGACGACCTTATCGCCGCAGCATTTCATGCCTCTTCGAAAGGTAGAAATACCTTTGTACCTTCGCTTTATGCGGCTGACGTCGACTACGCCAGCGTCTTCGAGAAAGCCGCATTGCAAGGAAAGACGCTCGGACGCGAGATGGTGCAGGCAATTATCGCCGATCGATTGGAGCCGGTTGACGAACCCTTGGCCATAACCGATCTCCTTGTGCATTCAGATCTGCCAGTGGGGCTTTCCCGCATGGTACAGAAGATGGCCGCGGGCGGCGTCCAGCTCGCTAGAATAAATCACGTGCAGGACCTGGTTCGAAGTTTCGAAGCGCTGAAGGTGCGGTGGGCCACCCGATATGGTGGCGACAAAGCGAAAGAGATGGTCAATGACCTGTTGGCCAGGACGCTCACCGAGTGCGTTGAGGCACACGTGGAGGCTGAAGCTGCCGCGTCGGGCATGAGTTATGGTTCTTCACAGTTTTCACTGATGAAGGCGAAGTTGGAAGCTCGGTATGCTCGTGAGCAGGCGACTCTTTACGGATGTAAGCCCGATCATCTGATCGGAGCAGCAGGTCTTCTGACTGAATACTGTAAAGTGTGGTGGTCGGCACCATTTGAACTATTGGCGGAGGCATGACGATGGATCTGATCGACATCGTCTCGTCGCTTGAGCAGAATGAGGAGCTTCATCTCGCGCGGCTCTTGGTGCTTTTGAATGCCTTTATGAAAAAAGACGCCAGCGCGGTCGAGGGAATAACTAAACTTGCAAAGCTGGACTTCTTATTGAGATACCCATCGTATTTCGAAGCCGCGCTTGAGAAGAGAGGTGTGCAGAGGGCAAAGCTCCAAGTTGCAGATTTTGAACGAAAATCTATAGAAGCTACTATGGTCCGATACAGATTTGGCCCGTGGGATCACCGATACCGGCGTTTCCTCAACAATCTTGCGGCGCGCGGATTCGTTAGCTTCAAGGTTGAGGGGCGTAAGATATCGATCGACCTAACAGATTCAGGCGTAGCTATTGCCGAGACATTGTCCAAGCAGGCGGAGTTCGAACAGTTGGTGTTTCGATCTTCCATGCTTGCCAGGCATCTCGACCTGTCAGCAACCAAGCTGATGAATTTCATCTACGATACTTTTCCAGAGCTAAACTCTATGCAGCTGAATGACGAAATCGATGCAACGGGGCTCATCGGTGAAAATTAGCATTGTTTATCTCAAACTGCTTTGCCGAGGCTCTGAAGAATTAATCACCTTCGGACCGAAGATCTCATTTTTCCACGGCCGGATGTCGAGCGGAAAGTCGACGATCGTTGAAATGATAAATTTCTGCCTCGGAGGAAGGCTTGTAAAGACGCCGGCCGTTTCATCCGAGGTGCTAAAAGCGCAGCTGACCGTCCGTTTGGGCGATACTGAGGTTCTCATAGAACGTGCGATTTCGGCGTCAAACGTGGAAGTAAGCTGGGAGCAAGATGGACACGTTTTTCGCGAAGTATTGCCTCTCCAAGCGGGAGAAAGGGCGATAATCGGTGACGACGTCTTCAACCTTAGCGACTTCCTGCTGGTGCGTATGGGAAGCGCGCCGATGAAGGTGCGAAAACGGAAGGCGGATGAAGACTCAGAACTGCACAGACTTAGTTTTAGAGACTTCTATAGGTTCTGCTACCTTGACCAGCCCCATCTTGATTCAAGCTTGTTCGCCTTAGAGCAGCCGATCAAGGCTGAAAAGTCGAAGGATGTTCTGAAATTCGTTCTCGGCTTTCAGAGCGATGTGCTCACGCAGTTACAGCAGGAGCTTCAGGAAAAAAGACAGGAGCAGCGCTCTCTGCGAGAGGCCGCGAAACAGATCCGCGAATTCCTCAACACCTACGGCTTCGCTTCGGAGGCGTCTATCGACGGCCAAGTTGACGAGATCAACGGCTTGACCGAAAAGCTCGAAATTGAGCGAGCAGCTCAGGAGGCACCAACGGAATTCGTCGAGGATAGCCTGCGCAGCGAGGCAGTTCGCCTGGCAGAGGCTTACCAACTTAAAGCCGCAGCGATAGAAGACATTCGTCTGCGCCAGGAAGAACAGGAGGCACTTCGTTCCGAACTGATTACCTTGAAGATGAAAGCGGCCAGAGCAGCGAGTGCTTCGAAACTCTTGCAAGGAGCTACCTTCAAAGCATGCCCGTGTTGCGGAACGTCAGTTACGACCAAGATTCCCCCTGGTCACTGCTATCTGTGCAAGGCTGAGACCGATTCTGACGACGAAGGGGACATGCCATCTTCCGCCGTCGAACAGGATTTGTCAGACCGTATCGATGACTTGGACATATCGTTACGAAGGTTATCGAATTCGCTGAGAAATCAATCGCGGTCACTTTCTGAGATCCAGGCGAAGCGTGCCGAAATATCTCACTCTATCGATTCCGCACGACAAAGTGTGGAATCGCAATACCTGCAGCGGGCGCGTCGGATCGAAAGCGAACTGGGTAAGTTAAACGAACGAAGAAGATTTCTCATGCACGTCAGGGCGATGCCAGCGGACATTGAGGCGAGAATGGCGAGTGCAGACAAACTTTCAGCCGATATCGCAAAAATTATGCGCAATATCAGTGAGGAAGAAGAGAAATTCGAAAAGGGTCGTATCCATGTCAAGGCTCTAGAAGAGAACTTCAAATCCATATTGCGAGCCATCAAGTTTCCGGAGATCGGCGATACTGACGGTATTCACATCAACACGCGAACTTGGCTTCCCTACATTTATCCAGAGGGGAATTTTGATGCCGCTTGGACTTTTTACGATGTAGGTAGCGGCGGCAAGGCGGTGCTTTTCAAGATTTCGTACGCGCTTGCTATTCACAAGACGGCTGCGGAACAAGGACTTCCCATACCTCAGCTACTAATCGTGGATTCAACGATGAAAAACATTACGCCTGATATCAATCCGTTGGTTTTCAAGAATTTTTACAAGGAATTGTATCGGTTGCTGAACGCTGAATTGATTGATTGGCAGTGCATAATCGTAGACCAGACATTTAGTCCCTTCGAAGGCTTTAAGACCGGCACGTTTGAACGGAAGATGGTCGTAGATGATCCCGAGCATCCACCGCTGATCAGTTATTATCGAGGGCACTGATCCACAGGTAGCCGTGTTTGTAGGCCCTGGCCTCCAGCCACTTCTCCTGAAGGAGCTCTCCTTTCTGGCACGTCACGGTAGACTCGTCCCGAGTAGGTTAGCGAGACTGATGCGCTCCCCGGCGCTGGACAATCGTTTGATTCAAAATTCGGCGATTGATCTTCTGCTTCCAGTTCAGCTGCGCTGGCGAGAGCTTTCTCTTGAGCTTTGTCTGTTTAAGAAACCGATATTCCTTTTCGTCGTAGAGATATCCCATTCGATACGCGTGCTCGATCAAGTCATCGTTTGCATTGGCAGAAGGGTCCGCCTGTATGCGCTTCAGGCCCTCAAAGAGATTGCCAGTGTTGATGCCTACAAAGCGATTGATGCAGACGTTGCCAACGTAAGTCGTCGCTCCGTTGAGGCGATTTCGGATGTAGCAATGCTCAAGAATGTCCTGACCGCAAGGGCATTGGTCGAACTCCTCGCTTATCTCAACGCCAACCAACTGCCATTCCAGGCGAGCTGTTTCGAACATTTTTGAAACCGACAAAGGGAGGATGTGCGCTTTCAGGCGTTCAAAGTTGTGGCTTTCCATCGTGATCAGCGCCTTTGATATTTTTCCTGCTGAGCATGCCAGCGGTCGCGAGCCGTCATGTCCTCTCTTTCTTCCTGTTCCTCATCGGCTTCCTCGTGCCAGAGCATGATCAGCGCATAGCCATTCTTCTGAAGACAGGCCTGTTCGCTGAGCGTCGGAGCGCGTTGTCCGCGCGGCACATCAATCCAAACATCCGGCAGTCTTTCGTCAATCTCACTGGGAGTGCCGATCCGAAGGTTTCTCCGGTAGAATAACGAACCTTGTGGTACCGGCTTGTTGCGGCTTGCCGTGATGAACGGAAAGCGCTTCCGATTATGATATATCCGGCCGACTTTCCCATCCTTCACAATGATGAAGGCCAAGGATTCAGGGTGATAGTCGGCATACGCCCGGGCCATGGCTTCTTTGCTGACTTGAAACTCCTCAGCGAGCTGGAAAACATGCTCAAGGCTAGGTGATGGTTGTTTCTTGAAATACTCGCGAAGTTTGGGCGGCGGCATCAGGATCAGTGAAGAGAAGCGGTTTGCCTCAACCTCCATCTTTGCGCGCCGGTCACCTTCTTTCGCGGATAGTGTTTGCAGATCCTGCCTTGAACAAAGGAAACGCCCCTCCTTGTCTGGCACATGATTGGCAATCAAGAAGTGCCCAAGCTCATGGGCGATCGTAAAGCGACGCCGCGGCTGCTTCACCCCGCGTTTCACCAATATGATTCCGCGGCTCCGATGGCTGTCGGTGATCAACCCACCCTCGAACCCGTCGGTTTCAAGTTCAGCTATTTCGTCGATCTCAAGCTGCAGTGCTAGCTCCTCAATCGGGACAGGCACTCGAAACTCGGGCTCATGCTTCAGGATGAGACTGACAAGCCCTTCGGGCGATCCGGTGTCAGCTAAATCCATCCGCATGACGGTCATGTCATTTTTCCTTTGGAGCCTTAAGCCGATCCATTAACATCTGGATTGTTTCCCGATCTTGTGGGGCCAGCGTCTTGAGGTCTCGGTACATGGCAACCAGTGCCGGATCCTCATTCTCGCCTTCCGGGTTTTCCCCGACGAGATCAGCGATCGAAACTCGAAAATGCGTGGCGAGCTTGGTGAGAAGGTCGATAGACGGATTGGTGCTGCGGCCGGTTTCCAGATCATAGACGTGGGTTTTCGATGCTCCAATAGCGTCTGCCACATCCTGCAACGACTGCCGGTTTTTCCCTCTTAGTTCTTTGAGCTTGGTAGCCAAAGACATTCTCAAATGCTCCCTTGAATCGCTTAAGGCGCGTGCACTCTCGCGCCGCGCCGTTCGATACATCTGTACGAAAATATAACACAGGGATTGACGGAAACAAGCGTTAGATTTATCTGTACGAAATGATAGGTGCGAATCTTACGTCATCGAACCCTTCTCAGGGAATGGAGGCATGAATGCTTCATGATCAGCGACTTTTTCTGCGAGACGGAATGCTCATTGGTGCGCTCGAGCGGATGTGCGCCACACTCGAAATCTCGCAGTCCCAAACCACTCTCGCTCAGGAGCGCTACGAAGGCGTTGGGGGTTGGCTCGCGGAATCTGATGACCCGCTGCTGAAGGCGATCGGAATATTCCTCCAGGGTTCGACCGCCATCGGAACGACCGTGAAGCCGATCGGCAGTAATGAACATGATGTGGATCTGGTGGCGCATGTTCCAGGTCTTGGAATCTGGGTTGAGCCGGCTGTCCTGAAGAAGGCGATCGGTGATCGCTTGAGGGAGAACGGCCACTACAAGCCATTGCTCATCGAGATGGGCCGCTGCTGGCGGTTGGTATATGCCAACGAGTTCCACCTGGATATTACGCCATCGATTCCCAACCGTGATTGCAACATGGGCGGCGAGTTCGTTCCGGACCGCGCCCTGAAGGTCTGGAAGCCCTCAAACCCGAGAGGCTACAAGGCGCTTTTCCTGGAAAGAGTAAAACTGGTGCCCCGGTTTCGGGTGATGAAAGGCCTTCAGGCTGAGGATAGGGCGCATGCCAGCGTGGAGCCCTATCCCGAGCAGGGTCGCTTCAAAGGCATTTTGCAGCGGATCGTGCAGATTCTAAAAAGGCATCGAGACGTCTTTATTCTGGCAAACGACCTCGATACGTCTCTTTCGCCCATTTCCGTTCTCGTCACGACCCTGGCCTCCCAGAGCTATGAATATTGCGTCCGAACCAACGTCTACGACAGCGAACTGGATTTGCTGGTCGATGTGATCAGGCGCATGCCGGATTTCATTGAGACTCGCACCGTCAACGGCCGAATGCACTGGTTTGTATGGAACGAGACCACCAAGGGCGAAAACTTTGCCGAGAAATGGAACGGCGAACCGAGACGTGCTGAGGTGTTCTATGCGTGGCATTCGCGTGTGCTCAATGACATTGGGCGACTGAGGGATGTTGAGGGGCTGGACGGTCTGAAGCAGCGACTTTCGGACTCGTTTGGCCCGGCTCCGGCGAAAGCTGTCATCGACTCCATAACCGACGAGATCTCGCTATCGCGTCGGAACGGCTTGCTCACCGCTGCACCGCATGTCGGGCTCGTGACAGGCCTTGCTTCCGCAACCGCCACGCCGGTGCGGGCAAACACATTCTTCGGCAGGTAGCTCATGCGTTTTGCCGAGCCGAAGCCGCTAACCGCTGCGCAGCAGTTCCTCCTCCTCAGGAAGAACCCGCTGTCGGCCGGCAATGGCACTCTCGGTTCAGGCTGTTTTGAATGGCGCTTCCGCGCCACGCCGACTCCATTGTCCCGCATATACGAGGCACGCTTGGAATTTGCGTCTGACCGATCGCCCCGGGTTTACATTGAAACTCCGGACCTGGTGCTGCTGGCAGGTGGAAAGAAACTTCCTCACGTCTACGAGCAGAGCCCCACGCGCCTATGTCTTTATCTGCCCAGAACATATGAATGGCAGCCCTGGATGAGGTTGGATCAGACCATCGTCCCCTGGACGTCGCTGTGGCTGTTTTACTTCGAGGACTGGCTAGGCGAGGGCGAATGGCGAGGCGGAGGAGAACATCCCGTGCCGCGAGACGTTGAGCGCCGCGTTAGCCGAAGCCGTTTGCAGCGCCAGCATCCTCCTCGTGAAAGGATTGAGTAAAATGGCGAAGACGAAAGTCGATCAAAAAACGCAACGGGCGCTTTGGGCGCGTGCCGCCGGTCGCTGCCAATATCGTGGCTGCAACTGCGAGCTCATCGGGGAGCTGCTGTCCGGCAAGGAGGACAAGATGTTCGGCTTCGTCGCGCACATCGTTGCCGACTCCCCGAACGGCGCGCGCGGACATCCGACCCGGTCCGCGCTTCTCGCAAAAGACATCTCAAATCTCATGTTGCTCTGCGCAAAACACCATCGTCTCATCGATGATGAAGCACCCTTTGATCATCCGGAAGAGCTTCTCCTTCGTATGAAGAACGAGCACGAGCAGCGGGTGCGTATAGCAGCTGGTATTCAGCCGGACCGGGCATCTCATGTAATCCGTTTCGGCGCGAATATCGGCATGAACGAGGCGCTGGTCGCAAGGCATGACATTTTCGCCTCCATGCAGCCTGATCGTTCGCCGGCGTCCTTCGACACAATCGATCTGGAAATGCTCGGTCTTTCGCTCGATGATGCCGACGAACAGTATTGGCAGGTTCAGCAGAAGAACCTCCAGCGGCAGTTTGCTGAAAAGATCCGGGGCCGAATCGAACGACAGCAGATCACGCATGCAAGCGTCTTCGCGCTTGCGCCCCAGCCGCTCCTGATCGAACTGGGAAGGCAGCTTTGCGACATCCTACCCGCCGAGGTTCATCAACGACACAGAGAGCCGGCAACATGGAAGTGGCAGAACGACAGTGCGCCGATCGAGTTCCAGATCGAGGCGCCCACCGATGTTCATTCGATAGTGGCCCTGGTTCTGGGTTTGAGCGCGACGATATCGAAGGAGCGTATCGATGCCATTTTGGGCCACGACATTTCGATTTGGTCGATCAATGCGATCTCACCGCATAACGACATCATGCGGAGCGCCGGGGATCTCTCGCGCTTTCGCCAGGAACTGAGACGGCTTTTCGACAGGATCAAAGCGGTGCACGGAGAAGGGGCAACGATAAACGTTTTTCCCGCCTTGCCGGTCTCTGCGGCGGTGGAACTGGGGCGCGTGTGGATGCCAAAGGCGGATCTGCCAATGATCGTTTTTGACCAGAATCGGCGCGTCGGTGGTTTCGCATCGGCTCTGCGGATCCAGTGACAGGCCGCTGAGCCTATTAAAACAAGCCTCAACTAGCGTGCGCGAATTAGTTGAAGAGGTTGCTATCTGTGGTAGGTTTCTGACGGGGACGAGGGGAGATTAGCGATGGCCAAGAACATCGTCGTCTGCTGTGACGGAACTGGCAACGAAATCGGCGTGAACATGTCCAATGTCCTCAAGCTGTATAGGATGCTTGAGAAGGACAACGGTCAAACTGTGTATTATGACCCCGGCGTTGGAACGTTGGGTCAACGAAAGACCTGGGGGAGAATTAGCCAGAACGCAAAAGGTGTTCTGGGGCTAGCCACCGGCTATGGCCTGGACGACGACGTGTTGGGCGCCTATCGCTTCTTGGCTGAACATTACAGCGAAGGCGACCAGGTATTTCTTTTCGGCTTCAGCCGCGGGGCTTACAGCGTCCGTGTCCTTGGTGGTTTCATTCACCTCCTCGGTCTATTACGCCCGGATCAACTGAATTACCTCGGCTATGCATTCGCCGCTTACAAGCGCGCCGCCATGGATGGCGAAGATCTCTCGGTAGCTTGGCACTTCCGGAGAATTGTCGGCGGCCGGACGGTACCGATCAAGTTCCTTGGCGTCTGGGATACCGTCGCATCTGTTATCGTGCCGCGACCTGATCGCTTCTACATCCCGAGTTTGGAGACGCTGCCCTACACGCTGCAGAATCCCAGCGTCGAAGTCTTCCGTCAAGCAATTGCCATTGATGAATTTCGCCGGATGTTTCGATTGCGCAGATGGAAAGAGGACCAGGAGTTCAAGCCCAACCGCTTTTCGACCTCAGAGCCTCGAGAGCAAGACAGCCGCCAGGTTTGGTTCGCAGGCTGTCACTCCGACATCGGCGGCGGTTATCCGGAGAAGGAAAGCGGTCTGTCAAAATACCCCCTCCGTTGGATGATCCAACAAGCCAAGCCGCACGGTTTGAACGTGAACATGGCGATGTTCAATCATCTCGCGGAAGGGAAGGCTAGGGAGGGTAGCGAGCACAGATACGCCGAGCCCAGCGCAAGCGCGGAATTGCACACATCAGCAACCGGCGCTTGGCGCCTTCTCGAGTGGCTACCGAAAAATGTAAAATGGCGCGAGTGGCCGAAGCGGAAGGGCTTGTTTGGTTACTACCTGCCCCACTACGAGCCGCGATCTATTCCTGAGGGAGCGAAGATCCATGAGTCAGTGCTCCAGCGGAAGGATGCCGTGCCAGCCTATCGCCCGCAGAATTTGCCTTCGGCTTATGAAGTGGAGACGTGAGGATGTGGGGCGAACTGATGTTATTTAATCGCGTGTCGTTGCTGGTGCGCTGACGGATTGGGGGATGTCGATGGCGCTGTCCAGCGATCAATGTACGCCTTACTTATCGGTTTCGCTCTACAGAGCCACCGGAGACGCCGTCGCATCCAGCGAACTGCTTACCGCAATTCGCGATCTCGCAAGAGACAATGCTGACAAGAAAGGCACGGAAAGGGCAAGGTTCCCCGCGGTCCAAGACCCGTCCATCGAAAGTGACGGGACAACGGTTGCCTGGGCACACTACGTCGAAAAGCGATCGCCGAGTTGGTATGTTGGTGAAGGCGTTGCAGACACGCTGAACCAACTGATCATTGTGGCTAGTCGGGGAGATTTATACGCCCTGCTGTTCTCGGATAATGGTCTTCGAGGCACCGTTGCAAAGAAAATCCTGCGCGCGTCCAATGGACCTTTTTCGAGAATTAGGCGGCTTAGTTCGAGCGAAATCAACAAGGCATTTGTTGAGAGCCAGGTCCGCACGCTTTGGCTCAGCGGCACACATCGTCGAACAGCGATCAAGCCTGACTCGAAAATTCTCTCAGGACTTGAGTTGGAGACCTCCCTCGATCCCCTTGGGGACCAGACATACTACTTCAGCTCGGTCCGCAGCACGATTTCCCTATCCGAACATCACACAAGTGCCGTGGTCGGTGCGAGTCCAACCGGGAGCAGAATCTGGATTGGACCCACACGGTCTTGGGAGGAATTCATCGTAAACGTCGGTCTGGTCCTTGATCGAGCTGCAGACTACATGAGCGACGCGGCGCGACCGGACAGGCCGCTTCCGATCCTCGCTTCCGCTATAACCGCACTGGACGGAATCGAGCAGCCTTACGATTTAGCGTTCATTGTGCCCGAACAAGTGGCTGATGGAGCGGGGCCTGCTGGCGAAGACGAACTTCGTTGGCTTCAGCAGTTCGGCGATGCTGCCAGATTTGAAGTCACGGCGGCGGCCGGAAGCGCGAACTTTGAAGCGGACGTCTTCTGGGCCGATGAGAGGCTCGGGCGGTTGGCGTACGAATTCGAGCAAACGCTGGGTAGCGATGTTCGTCTCAAGATTCGCAAGATGGATGGTTTCGACAATGAAGCCCGAGATGCCGATATCCTCAAAATATGTCGGCAGCCAGAGAACATCACGGTTTATTTCGACACTGGCCACACTTTCTCACGGGGCCACTTCTATGAGACAAGGTTCCGGGACGCCAGGTTCTCGGACTGGCGATGGGTCTCGATGGCCCATCATGGAACTGCGTTCTGGCAGGAGAAGCCCCTGGACGGGAAACGCTTTGCTGTTGAGAATATCGGCAATGCTGACGACAATTCTCTTTTCGGCATGGTCGCCAGACATTGGCCCAATTTGGAAGAACGGGGCCAGCAGGCCGGTTGGCTCGTTTGCGATGATGGCGCAATGGAGTCTGCGGACTTCATCCACGTCAACGACACGAGCGACCCGCCTGAGCTCACGCTGATCCACGTGAAGGGCAGTGGTTCCAACGATGCCAATCGCGGGCTTTCCGTCTCTGATTATGAAGTCGTTGTCGGACAAGCGATCAAAAATCTGCGCCACGTTGATCGCGGACTGCTCAGAGAGAAGCTGGCGGCGAACGCTGAAGGGGTGCTCCAGAATGCAGTTTGGCATGATGGGCAACGCCAAGAAAACAGGGAGGCATTGCTCGCGATGCTCGCTGGCTTAGGCTCCAATCTGAAAACGAAAGTGGTTGTATTTCAGCCGCGCGTCCGTCGTTCTGTCTTCAACAGCGTTCGGGATAAGATGGATAGTGACGACCCACCAGATTCTGAAGTTCGGCGTATGCAGCAGCTCGACGCCCTTCTTCTTGGCGCTCGATCTGACTGCTTTTCATTGGGAGCAGCCTTCGTCGTAATTGCAGATGCGGATGATGAATAAAGCTCGTGCAACTCTACCGTGGACGCTAAGCTGCTTGGCGGGGCGGAGCAAGAGCCAGTCCTTTTTTATCAGGACTTTCATTTCTTCTTCTGCGCTTTCTCGCGTGATGGTATGGGAGACCCATAAGGAAGGACAATGCGTAGCGCAACGCGGTTCTCGCCGCCAACAATAGGCCCGACGCTGACAGCCTTGGTCTTTTCCAGCATCTCCCCTGCTCGGTGGCGAACCGCTACGATTACGATCGTGAGCTGCGACGAGAGCGCCATCGCATAGCGCCTGGCCTGCATACCCGCGGCTTTTGCTGTGGCATTCGTTGCCACGTTGCTTTCGAACTTGTTTTCGATAATCACGCGACCCTCGGCCAAGAGGTCGAGCTCACCGCCGCTCATCTCAGCGCCTTCCTTGACATCGATACGGTTCATTTCAAGAAAGCTGCGGATATGCTTCTGCAAGGCAGCCTCGTTTTCGAGTGCCTCGGTGACAAGTCCTGTTCCGTACCAGTGGTCAACAATGCTGAACATAGTGCCCATGACCTTGTAGAAGGCCTCGGCATCCTCGTGGGTCAATCCCGCTTGTAGTACCCGGTTGATATCCTCGGTGAGTTTGACGTCGAGATCCGGATCCTGGCCGAGCCAGTCGTTGGGGATACCGAGCTTCTCTGACCTGATCGTAAGAAGCTGGTGGCGTTTCCGTGTGAGGAGTTCGATTGCTGTATGATCGAGCAACTCGCGCTGCCGAAGGATTTCGAGCCAGCCGGTATGGTCCTGGGTCATTTTGATATAGCCGTCGGCGTCAGGGCCCATCACAACGCCGTACCGGCGCAGAAAGATCAGTTTCGCCGCAAGCGACACAAGCGGAACAAGACTGCGCGGGCAGAAGACGTAACCGGTTCGCTTCTGTAAATCGTAGGCGTCGGTCCATTTGACTGGATTGAACGAAAATTCCGGAACGCGGATGGTTCCAGTCGGGAACCTGGCAAGAATACGGATTGCGTCTGCCTTTTTCGCAGGAATATCCACGATTATCTCTTCTGCCCCGATGGCTTGAAGTTCGTCTCGCATCGACGCGACCTTCGACTGCTCCGGCGTCCCCACGTCGGTGGCGAGGGACGTACCAATCTCAAGCGACAGCGCGTGAATCTCGCTTGCAACCTCAATACGGGTGGCCAGCGCGCTAAGATCGCGCGCAACGACCGCCCATTTCTCCCGGCGGATGTCTTCCTTTTGCTCGTCCAAAAGGCCCGGAGGGCAATCGATAAATCGTCCCCGAAATGCGAAGGCCCGATGAAGAAGGTCCCGGTTCAACAGTCCGGATGCAAGTCGTCGGGACCGACCCGGCTTCAGTTTGATCTGGGAGCTCGTCAAGTTGCCGGCGAACACCTGAAGTATGCTCTCGTCGCCGAACGGAACGAACATTTCCTTAAGAGAAAAGGGTTTTCCTCTCTCTTCTTCTGCGGCAAGCACCAATCGCTGCGCCATCGCCTCGGCCGCCCGTACCTTGTGGTGGTGGTAGAGCCGGTCGTAGAGGAACGTTCTGCCGATGAGCATCTGTTCGAACGACCCGAACCCGGATGCAGCTATTCCAATCTGCAAGATGCTCCGCGTCGATTGTGCGTTCGCCCTTTCTATCAGATCACCGAGGCTTGGGTCGAGGTTCTGCTCTGTCATTTTGAGGATTTCGATTTTCGACAGTAGCCGATCCGTGTCAAACCCGATCTCAAGCCCGGAATGATGGGCGTCCCGAGACAGGTAGTCGAGCTTGTCCGCATCGATCTGGCTGCTGAGAACCTGGGAAAGATGACTCGCACCAGGTCCGGAAACGGCACCGAGGATGGCGGCTGCAAGATGTTCCTGAAATTGTTCTGCATCAAGGCTGCCACGCGGCATAAGCAGTCGATCGTGGGCGAGGATCGTGCGCATCGGCTGCGATAGGACAAATAGGACCGCGAGGACTTCAGAGATCGACGGCATATCGTTCTGCGGATAAATCCTGCGTAAAAGAAGCTGCGCATCTCGCAGCTCCTTTTTCCAGGGCGCAAGTGGATTCGCCCCGCCGGTTTGGGTCTCCAACACCGGCTCTATGGCGTGGCTAAATGGCCCATGACCTGTGTCATGGATTAGGGCAGCCAGCCTGTAGATATATTTTTGGTTCTGTGTGATTTCCGGAAGCAGGTCGTCCACGTGGGAGATATTCCACTTCGAAATACGCCGTCCCAGCGCATCGAGCATCGTCTCGACGGCACCGACAACACCAACGACATGCTCGAGCCTATCATGATTTGCACTTGGGAAGACAAGCTGCGCAAGTCCTAGCTGCTTGACGCCACGCAATCGCTGTAGAAAGGGCGTATCCAGAAACGCGACTTCCCAGGAAAAGAGGTCCACCGTTCCCCAGATTGGATCGTTCACCTGCTTGGGGCGTGTTTCAACACCTTGGTCCAGCCGGACTTTCAATGGCTGGAGCCATTGCGTCATAAGCTCATGGACACTCTGGGTTAAGCTTGGCAGGCTGTCCTTGAGTTGGATTGCCAAGCTTCGTTCCATAGAAAAACCCTACGCGGCAAAATGCGATGTGTTTTCTGTCGTGTCTCGCAACATGGCCGCACGATGATTAAGCCTGCCGCCGATTTCGCGAGCGACTTTCGTGGACAAGCCATTCCTGACCGCGATGCGACGCGCCATCTCCTCGTCGATCATGACATTCGTCGATAGATAGGTTGGATTGGGTTCGCTGGTCAGCAGCGCATCTTGCGCAGCCAGAAGAATGTCGGGCAGCTCGTAACAACGCAGACCGACGTTCGTTTGCCCAAAATGCAGATTATCCCGAAGTGCCGCTGGAAGATCATCGCGGCACTCGAACAACGCTCTATCCAATATCCCATGTGAGGTCGGTAAACGTTCGTTATCGCTTCCGAGCTTCCAGATCGCCATTAGCAGTTCGGCTTCTACGTAGCGATTAGCCATAGTCATTCTCCTGAGTCCATATATGACGACTCACCTGTTGCAATTTTGATAATGGCATTCGAAAACGTCATCAATCCGTGTTTGATTTTTTCACCACCTTTCAGAAATTGCCGTCAGCATTCGCAGCTCCCACCAGTTTCGGACCGAGGCCACTATCCGCGCGTCGGCTCTTGTTCAGAGATAGATCGCGCCGTCGCTGTGGCGACCGCGCAGAGGCGAATTGCCCCTTAATTCCCGAATAATAAGGAAAAAGGCAGAACGTATCAAGAACAAAATATCGGTGTGGGTCGGCGCATACTCGAGGAGACGCGCCGCGATTTCCAACCGACTGAGAGATATCTGAAATCCACTGCTATAACGCCCTGATCTAACTTGTCGTGGGTTCGTGTCCATTCAAGAGCTGGTACCCTGTTCCATGCCGGCACGAGGGCGCATTGCCCGCTCCCCGATCGGTGTGAACCTAACCGCTATCGCTTCACCGCGACGCATTTCACCTCCGCAAGCAAGCCAGGATGTGCCAGTTCGGATACGCCGATACGAGTCCATGCGTAGGTTCCTTTTGGAAAGACTTCGTTCTTTGCCGTCCTGAAAATATCCATGTGCTTCGACATCTCCACATGATAGGTAGTCATCTCCACCACGTCGTCGAAGGTGCAGTTTGCGGCCTCAAGGACGATGCGGAGGTTCTCCCACATGGCCCTGAACTGTTCCCGCGGGTCCTCAATCACCTGCAAGTCCCTCGTGCGGCCGACTTGCCCGACGACGTAGATCGTACCGCCAACCTTAACCGCCGGGGCATATCCTGCGCGGGCGACGATTTCGCGCATTTCCTCTGGAATAATGACTTCTCGATCCATTGGCCTGAACTTTCCTGTTAAATATAGGCGGCCCAGGTAGGGAAGGGCGGCGCCGCCTTGGAAACCACGAGCGATTATCTAATGCGAGAAAATATGACTTGCAATAGAAACTGAATGGTTCCATATTGTCTCCATGGTTAGACGCAGTCAGACATCCCCGACCGTTGGACGCCCTCGCGAATTCGAACTCGACGACGCAGTTCGCAAGGCGATGGGCGTGTTCTGGGACCGTGGATATCACGATGCTTCTTTGCCCGACCTGCTCGAAGGCATGGAGCTATCGAGAGGTAGTTTTTACAAGGCGTTCGTGGACAAGCGGGGCGTCTATCTCCGCGCGCTTGATGTCTATATCGAAGATGCCATTCGTAAGCTTGGCGAAATCCTACATACCAACCCGTCGCCAAAAGCCGCAATTCGAGAAGCTTTTTTGCGGCAGGTTGAGGAGTCCTCAGGCAAACAGGGCCTGCGCGGATGCTTTGTCGTGTTGTCGGCCGTCGAAATGCTTCCTGCGGACGAAGAGGTTTCCGCTCGAATTGCACGACTGTTCCGGCGACTGCAGGATCTTTATGCGGCCGCCATCATAAGGGCTCAAGCCCTGGGTGAGATTGATCGTGGGTTGGACGAGCGAACTTTGGCGAGATTCCTCGTGTGTCAGATCCAAGGAATGAGAGTGCTGGGCAAGGCTGGTGCAGATCGAGAGGACACGAGGGCGATGGTCGACTTCGCGCTGAAGCCGCTCGACTGACTTCAATTAGGAACCATTGAGTTCCGAATTCACGCATTGCAACCCGCTTCAGCGGCTTCGCTTCTCGATATGGAGAGAAAGTTGTTACGATCCCATGACGCCAAGGACAGTCTCGATCCGCGCAGGTGGACGGCATTGGCCATCTTATTGACCGGGGCTTTTCTGCCCCCGCTGGATTTCTTCATCGTCAACGTGGCGCTGCCCTCGATCCGGGAGGACTTTCAGGCCTCCGCCTCGACGATGCAGCTGATTATTTCAGGCTACGCCACCACCTACGCAGTCATGCTGATCACCGGCGGCAGACTTGGCGACCTTTATGGTCGACGAAACGTCTTTCTGGCTGGAATGGTCGCATTCGCCGCCGCCTCTGCCTTGTGCGGCTTCGCCTGGTCCCCCTCGGTCTTGATCACCGGTCGTATCCTCCAGGGGTTTGCGGCAGCAATTATGGCGCCGCAAGCTTTGGCGTCAATCAATGCGATATTTCCCGAACACGAAAAGTCGAAGGCACTCAGCTTTTATGCCCTGACATTTGGGGTGGCATCAATGGCTGGCCTGTTTCTCGGTGGGGCGCTGATTGCACTGGATGTGCTTGGCCTCGGATGGAGAGCCATTTTCCTTATCAACCTTCCCGTGATCGCAATAGCCGCGCCGGCCGCGCTGGTAATGTTGCGCGAGACCAGATCGGAGGATGCGAGGAAGCTGGATATGGGTGGAGCGACGCTGATCGCAGTTGCGTTGTTTGCGCTGATCTCGCCGCTGATTGAGGGCCGTGAACAAGGGTGGCCGATCTGGTCGATCTTGATGCTATCGGCTTCCCTGCCACTTCTTCTGCTGTTTTGGCGCTACGAGCAAAGGGTGGGGGCCGCGGGGGGAGATCCGATTGTCGAACCTCGGCTGCTCCAGGTAACGGGATTGAAGCGCGGGCTGCTCTCAGCACTGTTCTTCTATGCCTTTGCGGCTTTCTGGCTGACGTTTTCGGTCTACCAACAGGGCGGCCTTGGCCGTACGCCTTTCGAGGCTGGAGTTGCAATCCTTCCCGCGGCCCTCGGGTTCGTTTTGGGACCATTCGCGAGCGGGAGCATCCTGCGCGTCTTCGGCAGGTACGCCGCCGCCGCAGGCATGACCCTGGAAGCGGCTGGATTGTTCGGGACCGCTGCCCTGATCTCGTTCGGGGCACCAGAGTTCTTATTCGTTGCCTTGTTCCTTATTGGCGCCGGTCAGGGAATTGCGCTGCCAAATCTGGTGAAGACTGTCGTTCAGCGGGTTGACCCGACGCGGTCGGGTTTGGCGTCGGGCCTAGTCAATTCGATGCTCCAGATAGGCGGCGCTTTGGCCACAGCGCTTATCGGCGGATTGTTTTTCTCAATCCTGGGTTCAGCATCCGATGAGAGATCCATCGGCCATGCCTACAGCGTCGCAGCCGTCGCGATTGGTCTTTGTCTCATCATTGCAGGTTGGCTTTCCGCTGGCCTGCCATCGGACAAAGAAGTCCACCGATGAGTACGAAAGTTGAGCCATCGGCTCTTCCTTTGAAGGTTTGACCATTCCCACTCCCAGTCGGCCACCCTCGGACAATCCATTTCTCGGCCGATCGACATGCAACATTTTGAGGTAAAATTCCATGAACAACACTCCCACTCCTCCACTTGCGGGAAGGCGAGCGCTCGTGACCGGTGCGGCACGCGGTATCGGCGCGGCCATCGCGTTGAAACTGGCCGAAGATGGTGCCGATGTCGCGATCACCTATGAGAGGTCGGCGGAAAAGGCCGAAGCCCTCGTAGCCGAGATCCGAGTGATGGGCCGCAAAGCCATTGCCATTCAAGCTGATGCCGCGAGCCCAGACGCTGCTAAAGCTGCGGTTGAGCGGACTGTCGCTGACCTCGGCGGCCTCGACATCCTGGTCAACAATGCCGGCGTCCTGTTTGCCGGTGATTTCTCCTCACAGCCACTGGACGAGATCGATCTTCAACTGAACGTGAACGTGCGCGGCGTCTTTCTGATCACTCAGGCAGCGTTGAAGCACATCCCGGACGGAGGCCGCATCATCAGTACTGGCAGCAATGCAGGCCTGGCTGTGCCTTTCGCAGGAATTGCGGTCTATGCAGCGACCAAGTCCGCTCTGGAAAGTTTTACACGTGGTCTAGCGCGCGAACTGGGACCGCGGGAAATTACCGTCAATCTGGTCCGGCCTGGCCCGATCAATACCGATATGAACCCTGCCGATGGCGCTCTAGCACCTGCGATCTTGCCGAGCCTGTCGATTGCCCGATACGGTCGGACCAGAGAGGTTGCAGAGGCCGTTGCATTCCTCGCGGGCCCGGGCGCTGGCTACATCACCGGCTCGGGCATTCTCGTCGATGGCGGCATAAGCGCTTGAACATTAAGCAAGGCGGGAGCTGCCGATCGGCAAGCCAGGTTTCCGCTGCAAAATTGGAGATAGACATGGAATATACGCGCCTTGGAAATACCGGCCTCGAGGTTTCCCGGCTCTGCCTTGGGTGCATGAGCTATGGCGAGCCCGATCGCGGAAGCCACCCCTGGACGCTAGCGGAAGAACAAAGCCGCCCCTTTATCCGCAAAGCGATCGAATTGGGGATCAACTTCTTCGATACCGCCAACGTCTACTCGGATGGAACGAGCGAAGAAATCCTCGGCCGCGCTATAAGGGACTACTCGACGAGAGACGACGTGGTCATCGCCACAAAGGTCAACGGTCGGATGAAGCCCGGACCAAATGGGGCCGGCCTGTCGCGAAAAGCTATTCTTTCGCAGATCGATGCCAGCCTGAAGCGTTTGGGAACTGACTATGTCGATCTCTACCAGATCCACCGCTTCGACCACCACACGCCGATCGAGGAAACGCTGGAAGCGTTGCATGACGTCGTAAAGGCGGGCAAAGCCCGCTACATCGGTGCGTCGTCGATGTACGCGTGGCAGTTCTCGAAAATGCTCGCTGTCTCGCAGGCGAACGGATGGTCACGGTTCGTATCCATGCAGAATCACCTCAACCTGCTGTATCGTGAAGAGGAGAGAGAGATGCTCCCGCTTTGCAAAGCCGAGGGTATTGGCGTTATCCCGTGGAGCCCGCTCGCACGTGGCCGTCTGACCCGCGATTGGAGCGCGCAGAGCGATCGCTCCGAAACTGACGAGATCGGAAAGGGCCTCTACACCCGCACCACCGAGGACGCCGACGGACGCGTGGCGGAGGCGGTTGCCAGGATTGCGCAGGAGAGGGAAGTGCCCAGAGCACAGATTGCGTTGGCATGGGTTCTATCTAAATCCGAGATCACCGCACCCATCATCGGCGCAACCAAGTTGCAGCACTTGGACGACGCTGTCGCCGCGCTTTCCATCAGGCTCACCGACGCTGAAATACAAGCTCTTGAGATGAACTACATTCCCCACTCTGTCGTCGGGTTTTCCTGACGACAGAGTGTTGGTTCGGCTGTTTTGGCGGCAACAGACTAAAACACGTGAATATGGAGAAAGCATTTGAAGACAATCGGTATTCTTGGCGGAATGTCCGCAGCCTCGACCCAGATTTATTATCGGGAACTCTGCAGGCTGACACGCGAGCGCCTTGGAGGACTTCATTCTCCCGAGCTGCTCATACGATCGGTCGACTTCGACGAAATCGAAAAGTTACAGGCATCCTCCGAGTGGGACGCGGCGGCAGATATCCTGAATGAAAAAGCCATTGCTCTGGAGCGCGGAGGTGCCGACTTGCTTATCATGGCGACCAATACCATGCATAAGGTGGCGGACAAGATCCTGAGCGGGGTCTCGATCCCGTTCGTGCACATCGCGGATGCAACTGCGACCGCCATCCTGGACGGCGGTTTCCGCAGGCCGGGCCTGATGGCGACCGCCTTCACTATGGAACAGAATTTCTACACCGACCGGCTGACCGCCCGAGGACTGTCACCAACAGTTCCTGACGCCGATGATCGAGCGGAAACTCACCGCATCATCTATGACGAGTTGTGTCGCGATGTGGTTCGCGAGGAAAGTCGCTTGACGTATGAACGGATTGCGCAGGGACTGATTGATCAAGGCAGTGATTGTCTTATCCTAGGCTGTACCGAGGTAGGGATGCTGTTGAATCAGGGTAATGTCGGCGTCCCCGTCTTCGATACGACCCTGGTTCACTGTGAAGCCGCCCTTCGAGCTGCTTTGCAGTGACATGCTGCCCATCGGGCGACTGGTTTGCGAGAGCATCGGTTAGCCCTGCTCACCAAGATGATGGTGGACCCACTTGGCCTCTTCCGACGCGGTGCGTCCAAAATGTCTTCTAAAATCGCGGCTGAATTGTGCAGGGCTGACATAGCCGACCGACGCAGCTACGTCTGCAATGGTCCCGCTCTGGCTGGCGATCATAAGTCGGGCCTCATGGAGCCGCATCGCCTTTACATATTGCATCGGACTTGAGCCGGTCAGGTTTTTGAAATGGACGTGATAGGAAGGAACGCTCATGCCCACCTCTTTGGCCAGATCCGCCACGGCAATTTCGTTAGCGTAATTCTCCCGCAGCCACGCCACGCTCTCGACCAGTCTTCCCGATGTTCCTTTGCGCTGAATTGCCGCGATCACCGCGTCACCCTGCGGCCCTGACATGACCCGGTAATGCAGTTCACGAAGGATGGAATTCCCGAGCACGGCGACATCGACCGGGTTGCCGAGTACAGTCAGCAGGCGATGCAGGACGTCTCCGATATTGCGATCCATTTTGCTCGAGAGCAAACCTCTCGGTTTACCGCCTGAGGGACCTGCGAGTTCTTCCACCTGCAGAGCAATCTCGGCCGCCATCCGCATATCTAGCTCCAGATAGACGGCAAGCAATGGCCGTTGTGGACTTGCCTTTGACGTCATCCGGAATGGAACGGGTACCGAAACAGCGAGATAATGGTCCTCGTCATAAAGGTATACTTCGCCTTCCAGGATGCCTTGCTTGCTCCCCTGTAAAACGAACACTGCCCCCGGTTTATAGAGAACTGGGATGTCATCTAGTACCGCTTCAGTGCGCAGGATACGGACACAGCTGATCGCAGTCTGATTGTAACCGAGGCGAGGAGCCAGTTGTTCGGCCACGGCGACAAGCCGGTCATGTGCGACGGACTGTTCTTCAAAAATCATAGGATTAGTCAAACCAATTAGAGAATCCGCAATCGATTTCAGCTGGCCTTCAGATTATCTGTCATCCACGTTTAATCAAGGAGTTTCAGAAATGTCGAGCAAAACGTTTTTTATAACAGGGGCGAGCTCGGGCTTTGGACTGGCGATCGCCACCGCCGCAATGGAAGCCGGTCACACCGTCATCGGGACCCTCCGCTCCGAACGCTCGCGCGAAGCGCTGGCAAAGACCCTCCCGCAACTGTGCTCGGTCCTTTGCGACGTAACCGATTTCGCCCGCATCCCTGACGTCGTCCAGCAAGCGGAGGACGAACACGGGCCAGTCGACGTGCTGATCAACAATGCCGGATACGGTCACGAAGGCGTGCTCGAGGAATCGCCACTTGAAGAGATGCGACGTCAGTTTGATGTGAACGTGTTCGGCGCCGTCGCTGTGGCCAAGGCATTCCTTCCGAGGTTCCGTGAGCGCCGCCGTGGCTTTATCGTGAACGTCACGTCGATGGGCGGTATGATCACCATGCCCGGCATCGCATATTACTGCGGCAGCAAGTTCGCTCTTCAGGGCATTTCCGAGGTCATGCGCTCGGAAATGGCGCCGTTTGGAGTTCACGTGACAACGCTTTGCCCTGGCTCATTCCGGACAGACTGGGCTGGGCGTTCGATGGTCCGCACAGACAGGTCGATTGCGGATTACGACAGCCTGTTCGATCCGATTCGCGAGGCGCGTCAGGCCGTAAGCGGCAAGCAGCTCGGTGATCCCAAAAAACTGGCTGCCGCTGTGCTTACTCTCATTGGATCGAACAATCCTCCGCCGCAGCTCCTTCTTGGTAGCGATGCCCTCAGCCACGTGACGGCGCGTATCGAGCGTTTGCAGCAGGAACTCGCATCGTGGAAAGCTCTTACGGTCTCCACAGACGGCTAGAAGCAAGACGAGCTTTTTGCTATTGACGATCTTCCTACTAGAAGGTAGACAGATTCCATGAACAATCTTTCGAACACTTCCGACCAAATCCTGGCCTCTGCGCGCAACCTCATCATGAGTGGGGGTTACAACGGGTTCAGCTATGCAGATATCTCTGAAGTGGTCGGCATACGCAAGGCCAGCATCCACCACCACTTCCCCAGCAAGGTCGATCTGGTGCGTGAGCTGGTCAAGCGTTACCGGGAGGACGGGCAGGCGAGCGTTGTCACTCTCGAACAGAACGTTCCAGACGAATTGGACATCCTCAAAGTCTATGCGAACCACTGGGCCAAATGCATCGAGGATGCGAGCAGGCCCTATTGTGTGTGTGCTTTGCTTGCCAGTGAACTGCCATCCCTTCCGCCGGAAGTCGCAACCGAGGTGACGAATTTCTTTCGCTTCATTTCATCGTGGCTGAGGACGGTCATGGAACGTGGCTACAAAAGCGGGACGCTCAATCTCACGAGCGAACCGCACGTCGAAGCCGAAGCATTTCTGGCGACGGTGTATGGCGCGATGCTCTCCGCGAGAGCCTACGGGAAACCGGGGGTGTTTCCGACGATACTTGCACCTGCTCTCAACCGCCTTACGCCGACTGTCTCTCACTAATCCTGCGTAGCTAGCCTGCTCAGGTCAATCGCGTCCAACGAAACTACCAACTAGTAGGAAGATCAAAGTGAAAAACCTATTCCCCGCCTTGGCCCTCGGGCTGACCAGCATGTTTTCTATAACAATCCTTCCGACAGCCGCATCTGCCGAAGATAAGAAAGCCGCGCCGATCCACGTCCGCGGCAGCATCGTCGACTACCAGGGTTCAACGCTCAAAGTGAAGACGCGCGAAGGCGAGACAATCGATGTCGCGCTTGCCGACGACTGGAAGGTGGCTGGGGTCGCGGATGCCGAGGTCACAGATATCAAGCCGGGCGATTTCGTGGGTATCGCATCCTTGCCAAGGGTCGACGGCGGCGATGGAGCGCTTGAGGTCCTCATTTTCCCGCCGGCAATGAAAGGCACGGGCGAGGGTAGCTACGGTTGGGATCTGAAGCCCGACAGCAGCATGACCAATGCGACGGTCGCGGATGCCGTTAAGGGCGTTGATGGCCGGACTGTCACCGTGACCTATCATGGCAAGGAAAAGAAGATCGCCATTCCGGATGGGACACCTGTCGTCACCATCGCTGGAGCCACCAAGGATGATCTCGTTCCCGGCGCCGTTGTCTTCATCACCGCCGAAAAGGCTGCAACCGGCCCGATCGCCCACCAGGTGGTGGTCGGCAAGAATGGCGTGGTTCCCCCCATGTGAAGACCACGCCGTCACTGGCCGGAGCAGCCGCCTTACTGCTTCGGCCAGCGACAACAGATCGACGCTGCTTGATCTTCAGCCGTAAAATGCCACAGATGAAAGACGTTGAGATGAGCGCAAACGCTTCCAATGACAATGTTCAGTATCCTCGGACGATCTTCATCCGCCGCCACTCCGTTGTAACCCGGCTCACGCACTGGCTAAACGTGCTTTGCCTGAGCTTCCTTCTTTTGAGCGGGCTGCAGATCTTCAATGCCCACCCGGAGCTTTATTGGGGTCATTTTGGCGCGGACGGCGACCCCGCTGTCCTGACAATCGGCTCCGACGATGATGCAGGCTTGCCAAGCGGCTTCGTTCGTGTCGCAGGGCTACAGATCCCTACAACCGGCGTCTTGGGTGTTTCCAATGTTGATGGGAAGCCGACTGCGCGAGCTTTCCCGTCCTGGGCGACAATTCCCTCGTTCCAGGATCTCGCGGCTGGACGTCGCTGGCATTTCTTCTTCGCCTGGCTGTTTGTGATCAATGGTCTTCTCTATCTTGGATTCAGCCTGCTGAGCGGACATTTCAAGCGAGACCTGGCGCCGAAGGTGAACGAACTCTCGCCTCGCCACCTCGGCCGCGAGGTTCTCGACCATGCTCGTCTCCGCTTCCCCGAAGGGGAGGAGGCCAGGCATTACAATGCACTTCAGAAACTGACCTATCTGGCGGTCATTGTTATTCTGCTGCCTCTCATGGTCCTGACGGGTCTGACCGTGTCACCCGGGGTGGATGCCGCTCTTCCCGCATTGGTCGATGTATTTGGCGGACGCCAGTCCGCGCGCACCATCCATTTCATCACAGCGTCAGCGCTTGTCATCTTCGTCATCGTCCATGTGGCAATGGTCGTCCTTTCCGGGACCTGGAACAACATCCGCTCGATGATCACCGGACGCTATGCAATCCAGGAAAAAGGCCCGCAATCATGAGCAAGCTTCTCACGCGACGTCGCTTTCTCATCGGCGGCACGCTTGGTGCCAGTGCTTTGACCCTTTCCGGGTGTGACGTGCTAGACCAGAACGCCGGCATCGCCAATGTCCTCCGTTCAGCCGAGCACCTGACGATGAAGGCGCAAAGACTGCTTCAGGGGCGTGATGCGCTGGCGCGGGAGTTTGACGAAAAGGATATCTCTCCGTCTTTCCGTGTCAATGGAACGAGCGCGCCCGACAGCGAGGAATATGCGGAACTGTTGGAAGGCAAGTTTGCAAACTGGCGACTGAAGATCGACGGTCTAGTTGATCGACCTCAGGCGTTTTCGCTCGCAGATCTAAAGGCGCTCCCGGCGCGCACGCAGATCACCCGCCATGACTGTGTCGAGGGATGGAGCGCCATCGGCAAATGGACGGGCGTTCCTCTCGCCAGTCTGCTGCGTCTGACCGGGCTGAAGCCGACGGCGCGTTATGTCGTGCTGCATTGTGCCGACGAACTTGAAAAGACGCTCGATGGTAGCGGCCGCTATTACGAGAGCATTGATCTCATCGATGCGGTTCATCCTCAAACCATCCTCGCCTACCAAATGAACGGCCAGGATCTGAGCATCGGGCACGGCGCTCCCTTGCGTCTTAGGGTGGAGCGGCAGCTGGGTTACAAGCAGGCAAAATATATCATGCGCATCGAGCTGGTCGACAGCTTCGCCGGCCTGTGGGGCGGAAACGGCGGCTATTGGGAAGACCGCGGGTACGAATGGTACGCCGGCATCTGACGCAATCAAAACAGCAAACCACCGGATCACAGCTCATGAGCAGACGCCCAGTTCAGAAAGTAATGCCCATCTCAGCGGTCGCTTCCTCGCCACCGGTTGAGATCGGCCAAACCAACTCGATCCTTTCTGATCCCGACGGCCAATGGGTCGCAAAGCGGCAGGGGGCGATTAACGAGGCATTCGAGAAGCGCATGCGCTTGGAGAGCGAACACGGCACTGATTCAGCGACTCCGTCGCACGACAGCGCACAGAACGTCGAGCTCTTAGAGAAGCCAGCTGCGAAACTCTCCGGCGAAAGCGATCGAATTGGTTGATTTGAGTGGGACGAGAATACTGCATTTGGCAAACAGGTCGGTTTCTTTTGATCGACCTCGCTTTAGAAAATCTCATCATTCAAGAAAGTGGAAAAGAACAATGGCAAACAATCAGACTTCCCTTGCCGCGAGCGGCAACGAGCAATGGCTCAAGCAATATTACTTCACGCGTGCGGCGTTCTCGTTGTTGTGGGTCACAGCTGCCTTGACCATAGGGCAGCAATCATTTGCGATAACTGCCGCACTCCTGATCGCCTATCCGGCTTGGGACGCCGCCGCGAACGTTATTGACGCGGCCAGGAGCGGTGGCTTGGCGGTCAATCGCAGCCAGGCGATCAATGTCACTGCAAGCTCGATCATGACAATTGCCGTGATCATCGCTTTGACGATGAATATGAACTGGGTCCTGGGCGCCTTTGGACTATGGGCGATTTTTTCAGGGCTGCTGCAGCTTGGCACTGCCGTCAGGCGGTGGAAAACGAGCGGAGGTCAGTGGGCTATGGTTCTAAGTGGTGGTCAATCGGCATTAGCAGGCGCTGTCTTCTTGTATCAAGCGCAAACGCCGCAGGAGCCTTCGATCTCCACAGTCGCCGGCTATGCGGGTTTCGGAGCATTCTATTTTCTTGTTTCGGCAATATGGTTGAGTATGAGTCTGTCGCGTCGTGGTATGAGTGAAGCAGAACATTAGACTCCTGTGGAGCTCTTGTTAAACGGCAGCTTGCTTCAGTCCTGGCTTATGACGAACGGCGCAGGATTCTAATGGCAACTCACATTCGCAAATCGAACAATAAGAGCGCTATCAATTGGTTAGTGCAGGAGTAGATCGCGGGTTCGATTCTCTTCAAGAGCAAACCGAGATGCTTTCTGCGCCGGAAAGTGATGTGGGCCGCGCGAGGTTATGCGGCTTGGCCCTTCAACCGCACAACATCCTTCGATGGTGGGAGCCCGAACTGCCGCGCATATTCCCGGCTGAACTGATTGGGGCTTTCATATCCGACGCCGAAGGCCACGGATGTCGCGTTTCCTTCTCCGGCCATGAGAAGCGTCCGGGCGTGCAGCAGGCGGACCTGCTTCTGAAACTGAATTGGGCTAAGCGCTGTCACCGCCTTGAAATGGCGATGGAAGGCCGAAACGCTCAACGCCGCCATTTCCGCGAGCGCTTCGACCCGGAGTGGTTTTGCGAAGTTTTCCCGTATCCACTGGATCGCCACACCGATCCGCGACAGCGCCGCATCGGGAGCGGCGATGTCGCGCAGCATCCAGCCCAGCGGCCCCTGCAACACGCGAAACAAAATCTCCCGCTCATAGGCGGGTGCAAGCACCGCGATCTCGTCCGGCCGCGCCATCAGCCGTAGCATGCGAACCCAGGCATCGAGAAACTCCTCGTTGACCGGGGCGATCGAGAAGCCGGAGCCGAACAGCTTGCTGCAGACCGGAACGGGCAGGTCGCTGATCAGTGCCGCGACCGTCGGCGGGTCCAGCGTCAGGCTGACGGCGAGATATGGCTCTCCTGCGGGAGAGGGATGCACCGCACCGACCGCCGGCAGATCGACCGATATGACGAAGTAGGTGGCCGGATCGTACGCGAATGTCCGATCGCCGACAGTCATCGTCTTCGACCCGGTCAGGATCAGGTTGATCATTGGCTCGTAGACGGCAGAAAGCCTGTGTTCCGGGATCTCGCCCTGCACCATGGCGACGCGGGGAATGCCCGTGTCGGTTCGACGGTTTTCCGCTGAAGACGCCAGGGCGCGTAATTCCTGAAGTTGCTTTTCCATGAAGGCGACCCTGACAGGCCGGGCTATGCGCTGCAAGAGCGAAGCAGAAATAGGCAAGTTTCAGAGAGGAATGGGTGAGCGCCGTGTGTGAGGGCCGCATAGCTTCAGGTCACACCAGACACGGAAGGAACGCCCCATGAAGATCGTCATCATCACCGGCAGCAGCCGCGGCCTCGGAGCAAGCGCTGCCATCGAATGCGCCCGCAAAGGCATGGGTGTCGTCGTCACCTACAACAGCAGCCCCGACAAGGCCGAAAGGGTTGTAAAGGAGATAACGCAGAGCGGCGGGAAGGCCGTCGCGCTGAAGCTCGATGTTGGCGACACCGGTTCGTTCCCTGCATTTCGCGATGCCGTCGCGGCGACGCTGCAGTCCGTCTTTGACCGCCGCGACTTTGACTATCTCGTTAACAACGCCGGATACGGCCTGTTCAATCCGATCGCCACGGTGACCGAAGATCAGTTCGATGGATTGTTCAAGGTCCACCTCAAAGGCCCGTTCTTCCTCACGCAGGTCCTTCTGCCGTTGATGGCGGACGGCGGACAGATCATCAATATCACCAGCGCAACCACCCGTGTGGCCACGGCAGGCGTTGCTCCTTACGCTGCGTTCAAGGGTGGCCTCGAAGTCCTGACCCGCTACATGGCCAAGGAGTTCGGCACTCGCGGTATCCGGGCAAACTCAATCGCCCCCGGTGCGATCCGCACGGAACTTGGTGGTGGGCTTAACGACGAGTTCGAGGCGATACTCGCCAGCCAGACGGCGCTCGGTCGCGTTGGCGAGCCGGAGGATGTCGGCGGCGTCGTCGCCAGCCTGCTGTCCAGTGAGAACCGCTGGATCAATGCCCAGAACATCGAAGTCGCGGGCGGCTACATCATCTGAACAAGGAGAGCGCCATGCTCGATCACGTCTTCCTATCCGTCAGCGACATCGGCCGATCGGTCGCCTTCTACGAAGAGACGCTCGCCCCGCTCGGGATCGTTCACGCACATGACTACGACGGAAAAGATGGCCCGTCCGGTCATCCTGACCTGAAGGGGTTCGGCGCAAACGGCCGGGTGTTCTTCTGGCTTCGGGAGGGGATTGTCGAAGGTCACGCGACTCATGTTGGCTTTGTCGCGAACGACGCCTCCCAGGTCGATGCCGCGTTCGCCGCGGCGATGGCTGTGGGCGCCTCGCAAATCCGTCCGCCTGGTCCGCAGCTTCACTACGACCCTCGCTACTACGCCGCGCAGGTGCGCGACCCTGACGGCTACAGCCTCGAATTCGTCTACAAGGAATGGCAGCACTGACATGACAAAACTGATGATCTACGGCGCGACCGGCTACACCGGCCGCATGGCGGCCGAGCACGCAATTGCGGCTAGAACGCCGATTGTCCTTGGCGGACGCAGCGAAGCGACCCTGGCGAAGCTCGCCTCGAAACTCGGAGTGGAGTATCGCGCGTTCGGTCTCGACGACGACGCGGCGATCGGCACGGGCCTCGCCGGCATCTCCGTTCTGCTGAACTGCGCGGGTCCGTTCATGCGCACTGCTGATGCGCTGATGAAGGCGTCGATCCGCAATGGCGTGCACTATCTCGACACTGCCGCAGAACTCGACAGCTACCGCTTGGCCGAAGCGCTCGACAACGAGGCCAAGGCAGCGGGAGTCATGCTGATGCCGGGCGGAGGTGGCAGCGTCGCCATGCTCGGCAGCCTTGCCGGCCGCGGTGTCGAGCGTGTCTCGAAGCCCCGCAAGATCAGAATCGTGCTGCATGTCGCCGGCGGTCTGTCACGCGGATCGGCGATCAGCGCTACGGAGAACCTGACGGTAGAGACCTTGAAGCGGGTGCATGGCGCATTGACCCCGGCGGAGGTCGACATCGAGACCTTCGACTTCGGCAAGGGCGCCGTCGATTGCTTCCGTGTAACGCTACCCGACCTGATCACGATCTGGCGGGCAACCGGTGTTCCCGACATCGAAACCTTCGTGCATGTCACCGGCGATGGATTCTCGCAGGGCGACCTCTCGTTGCTGCCGGACGGGCCGAGCGAGGAAGAACGGCTGGCGAACCGCTACCAGGCGCTGGTCGAGGTCACGGACGACCAAGGGCAGGTCGTCCGGTCTCTCCTCGACACAGTCAACGGCTACACGTTCACGGCCATGGCTGCGGCCGAGGCCGGGCGCCGCATTCTGGCAGGCGAGGCGTGCCCCGGTTTCCAGACCCCGGCTGGCCTGTTCGGAAACGGTTTCGCGCAAACCATCGCCGACACCACGATCATCGATCTCTAGGGAAATCGTCATGCAGAAGATCGTCGAATCCTTCATCCGCACTGCCAACGCCTTCGACGTCGATGGTGCGCTGTCCCTGTTCTCGTCGGATGCCGTCATCGATGACGTTTCGGTGGGCGACGCCTTCGTCGGTCGGGATGGTGTTCGCGATTACCTCGAACGGTTCTTCGTTGGCTACCACACAAAGAGCGAGCTTTTGTCACTTGAAAGGCTCGACGAATTCAACGCAACCATCCGCCTCGATTTTACAGGCGATTTCGGACACGAGATCGGTGTCCTCAAGATCGTCGTCAACGCAGACGGCCTGATCCAACGTATCGACGCCGACCTCGAATAGCATCCTCACCGACAATCCATCGATCACGACTATCTGCGCCCCAGGCGCCGATGACGGGAAGGCTTGCGCTCCGTGAGCCTCCGGCACGACAAGGAGAACCTTCATGACCACATCACCATCTTTCACACAGGACACCGCAGACCGTCTCGCCGTCGTCGAAGCACTCTATCGCTTCACCGCCGGGATCGATCTTCGCGATAGCAACTTGCTCGCATCGTCGCTTGCGGAAAACGCGGTCTCCGACTTCCGGCCGGCCGCGGCGAAGGCAGGATTCGATTATCCGGTCATTGAGGGCAGGGATGTCATCGTGTCCGCCCTGACGGCATCGCTCGCTACGTTGGACACGACGCATTCCGTTAGCAATCCGCGAGTGGCTATCGATGGCGACACCGCTCGCATGGACGTCCTCGTTGAAGCCCAGCACGTGCCGCGCCGCGATCCATCGCGTCACTATCTGATGAAGAACCGCTACGACGTCAAACTGGTAAGAAACGGCGACGCCTGGGTCATCACGCACAACACCATCGACAATGTATGGCGCTCAGGCGATCCCGCCGTCCTCTCCGTCGTATAAACGGCGTAGGCAAAAGCCTTGGATGGCGGCGGGACAATCTTCCCGCCGCCTTTGCTGTTCTGACCTGTGCCTGACCGCCGTCGGCGAAGATTTCGGCTCCGTTGGCAAAGCTTGAATCGTCGGGAGCGAGGAACAGCCCCCTTGGCGATTTCCTACCGGGTCGCTGGTTCGATTCCTTTCAAGGCGTCTATCACGACTTCCTCATAACAGCGAGGTCCTTGCGCCCGAGACGGTAGTTTTGGCCAGCAGTGGCACCCTAGGAAAGGATCTCGAAACGAGAATGCGATGGTTCTTTAGAAGCCGTGCTGCATCCAATCCTTGTGTCAGTCATAGCTCATCTAAATAGTGGTTCGGGTGATACGGCCATCAGCGCGTGACGCCGCCGAACGATCCGGTAAAGATAGGGCTTACGACCAGGAGGGCATCGGATTTCGCGACGCGCTACAAATTTTCTTTTAGCCCGGTGAGGGGAAGCCTGTCTGCAGGTTGTTGACGAGATCGTGCGCGACGTGGCGTACTTCAATGTACTGCGTATCGAAATTCAGGCCGTCTTCGGCACATTTGCGCGGCACTGCGGCAGCGATCTGCTCGGACAGGAGGCGCGTCGATGACGGTTGGCTCAATTTGGCAAAGGCTACGAGCACTCATTCTGCGGCCTCCCCTGGGGCTTGTGGACCCGTACCTGCTGCAAGTTCTTTGGCACGAAGCGATGCGTGTGTGGGGGCGTCCGGCACGTGGGCAGGACGACGAGCATCCATTTCCTTTCTCAGGACAGGGATCACGTCTTCGCCCAACAGATCCATCTGCTCAAGAACGATCTTCAATGGTATCCCATTGCCATCGACGTTAATCAATTGGCGTTGGTAGTCGCCGAAGTCCTCGCGGAACTTCATTGTCCGGTCGATGACCTGCTGCGGGCTGCCGACGGCGAGGGGCGTTTGCGCTATCGTCTCCTCAAGAGATGGCCCGCCGCCGTAAATCGGGGAGCGGTCGAAATAGGGTCTATACTCATTGATGGCGTCCTGGGAGTTCTTGCGGATGAAGGTTTGCCCGCCGAGCCCCACGATTGCCTGGTCAGCCTTGCCGTGGCCGTAATGTTCAAACCTCCGGCGATAAAGTTCGATCAGCCGTTTCGTATGATGGGCTGGCCAGAAGATGTTGTTGTGGAAGAAGCCGTCGCCATAATAGGCAGCCTGCTCTGCGATCTCCGGCGTGCGGATTGAACCGTGCCAAACGAAGGGTGGCACGCCATCGAGCGGTCGCGGCGTGGACGTGAACGACTGCAAGGGCGCTCTGAACTTTCCGAACCAGTCGACGGCATCCTCTCGCCAAAGCAGGCGAAGCAAATCGTAGTTCTCAAAGGCCAGCGCTACCGCGTCGCGAATATCCTTTCCAAACCAGGGGTAGACCGGCCCGGTGTTCCCACGCCCCATCATCAAGTCGACGCGACCGTCGGCAAGATGCTGCAGCATCGCGTAATCCTCTGCTATCTTCACCGGGTCATTGGTGGTGATCAGGGTGGTGGAGGTTGACAGGATAATGCGCTTCGTTTGCGCCGCCACATAGGCGAGCATCGTCGTCGGCGATGACGGGACGAATGGAGGATTGTGGTGCTCGCCGAACGCAACCACGTCAAACCCGTGTTCTTCTGCCTTTAAGGCGATGCGCACCATCGACTTGATACGCTCATTCTCGGTAACCGTTTTGCCGGTGTTTGGATCTGGCGTGAGATCCCCAACTGTGAAAACGCCAAATTGCATTCGAATGTCCTCAAATTTGCCGCTCATCCGGCCTGAATGATCAGAGGGAGCTCTCGGATAACGCTTACTGTTTCGGTCAGATTGAAGGAACAATCCCAGTTCGGAAAGATAATGATTTCCGGACATATCGTTCAGCGGGATGGACGCTGGTGTGTCCTGCAAATGGGCCCCAGTTGAGCCCTGTGTCGCAATGCAAGTTTAAGCCAGATCCATAGGTTGGTCAGTGACGAGATCAGCATTGGTGCTCCGCCTTTTGAACGATCTCTCTAAAAGAAAGAAACGGAGTGTGAGCTCCGTTTCTTCTCGCATTGGTTGAATTAGAAAGTCTGCCTTCCCGTCGCAGGTGACGTGATCGGACTATTTCGGCTGACACCTCGGCCGATGAAGGCAACCGCTGTGATCATCGCCACGATCGCGATACTCATGATGATCAGCACGCCTGATGTCCCGTATGCAGCAAACGTTGGACCGATCGCGAGCGGAACGAAAATGCTTACGGCACGGCCGGAAGCATTGCAGATTCCGACTCCGCGTAGGCGGGTTTTCGTATTGAAGAGTTCCGGCACGTATATTGCGAAAAGAACAGCGACCAGGACATAGATTGGCAGTGTCAACAGGAAGCCGATCAATGGCATGTAGAATGGATCGGTTGTGGTTGAAAACAGGGCCGCAAGCACGATGACCAACGCGCCAGAGGAAATGATGGTAGCTCGACGTCCAACGAGGTCGGCAAGCCAGCCACCGGCAAAGGATCCGACTAATCCACCGAGCGACATGATCAGCGCAAAGGCAGAGCTTTTGGCAATCGTTTCGCCTTGGCTCACCATAAAAGTGGGAAGCCAGACAATGAATCCATAGATCAGGGTGTTGACGGCCATAAGTGCTAATGACCCCGCGACCGCGTTGCGCGTAAATATGCCGGCATCGAGTGGGACGTCATCCGGAACTTCAGGGAGAGCCGAGGTTGGAGAAGAAGAACCGTAGGCTTCAATTTTGGACAGCAGCGCATCGGCCTCGGCGTCGCGACCGACGGAAGCGAGCCAGCGTGGAGATTCTGGAAGCTCACGTCTCAGGAGCCATGCCACCAATGCACCCAGCCCGCCGAAAACGAACATGACTTTCCAGCCGAACGTCGGAAGAAAAAGGTAGGCGCAGAGCGCGGAGGCTGGCAGGCCCGCTGACACGGCGGTCGCGATATATCCGAGCCAGCGTCCTCGCACGGATGCAGGAAAGAACTCGGTAATGATGGAGTATCCAACAACGGTCTCTGCGCCGATGCCGACTCCCATCAAAAAGCGGAAAAAGATAAGCCAGGTCATATTGGGAGCGAAGATCGAGGCAACGGCAGCTCCTCCAAAGAGCAGCAGGTTCCACTGATATATTTTCTTTCGTCCAATCTTGTCGCCGATGAAACCGGATCCGAGCGCTCCCAAGGTCATTCCCACAAACGTCGCGGATATAAAGAGACCGTTTTGGGCAAGTGTCGAAAAGCCACTTTTGAAGGTATCGCCGAGGACGCTGGCGGCGAGATAGATGTCGAAGCCCTCGAAGAACATGCCGATCGCCACGACAGCGAACAGTCTTTTGTGGAAGGCATTGATCGACAACCGATCAAGCCGCTCGGAAATCGTAGGTTTTTGCATAGACATTGACAGTTCCCTCTTTTTTTATGAATGGGACGATGCGGCTGCACATCAAGTTACTGGCTCGGCAGCATACACATGCTATCTACAATCGATTGCAGACTTGATGCGCTAAGTCAATATGGCTATTGGAATTTAAATCGGTTGTTAGCCGAATGGACCATTGCCACGCGGCGGATGCGACGATCTTTTTCAAGCATAAACAGAGGCTTAGAGAAACTTCGGCAGAGGCGTCGGGAAGCTCGGTCTTCGTCTTAGGGACATTTCTGGGCGGCGGAAGCGAACGCTAGAGGTCGTCGGTTAAGTGACCATCGAGGATCTTTTGCGTAAAATACTATAATCAGATCAGTCGCTTAAGCTTGTCACAACACGTTGTTCAAGATTTTGTCTTGCCATCTGCAATCGATTGCAGTAGTTTTTTGCGTAGAGGAGGCTGCAAGATGATTATTGAAAACCAACAAACGCTTACTGACGTGGTTCTTGCCGCCATGGAGGGCACGCAGAACGCGCGCCTTAAAGAGATAATGACCGCGCTTGTTAAGGCTCTTCATCAATTTGCCAGGGATGCGCGGCTTACCGAGGAGGAGTTCGAGGTTGGACTCCAGATTCTCAACAGGATTGGTCAGGAAACCAACGATAGCCACAATGAGGCCGTTCTGTTCTCGGATATCCTGGGCTTTTCCACGCTTGTGTGTTTGTTGAACAACGGAAATTCAGGAGCCACTGAGACTGCGGCCGCCCTGTTGGGTCCGTTCTGGCGCAAACATTCCCCAAGCACTGAGAACGGTGGAACAATCGTTCGCTCTAAGACCGAAGGTCCGCCACTCTATGTACGTGGCCGCATAACCGATCCGCAGCGTCATGCGATCGCGGATGTGGAAGTTGACGTATGGCAAGCTTCTCCGGTGGGACTTTATGAGAACCAGGACGAAAACCAGGTCGACATGAACCTGCGCGGCAAGTTCATGACCGATGCCAACGGTGAGTTCTGGTTCCGGTCTGTCAAGCCGGCAGGCTACCCCGTGCCGACGCACGGGCCGGCCGGAGACTTGCTGCGTGCCCAAAACCGTCATCCCTTTCGCCCGGCACATCTCCATTTTCTGGGCTTCAAGCACGGCTTTAAGACGCTGATAACCCAGGTCTTCGTCGACGGCGACGAGCGTCTTAACAGCGATGTGGTCTTCGGTGTGACGCGGCATCTCATCGGCGAGTTCAAGGAGCATGCGGACACCCCTTCGCCTGACGATCCGTCGGTGACCCATTGGTGCAGCCTTGACTATGATTTCATGATGGAACCGGGAGAAGCAAAGCTCCCCGTGCCCCCGATCAAGTAAAGAGGAACTTCCATGCGATATCCCAAATCTCTCAAGGGCAAGGTTGCCCTGATAGTCGGCGGTAACGGGGCGATCGGTGCGGCGACGGGCAAGATGCTTGCCGATGCCGGCGTGACGGTTCTGATCAGCCATATGCCCGGCGATGAAAATCTTGAGTCCGCTGGCAAGGTCGTCACTGCTCTGGGTGGAAATAAGGATCATGCCTCTTTCGCCGCTGATATTACCGATACGCCAACCCTTGTCAGTGTGCGCGATCAGATCGAAAAGAAATTTGGCAAGCTCGACATTCTGATCAACGCGGCAGGTTACACAAAGCCGATTGCCCATCACGATCTTGATGCGCTGACCGACGACCTGATCGACGACCTTTTCAAGGTCAACTGGCGGGGGCAGTTCGCGACCATTCGTACATTCGCTCCCCTTCTTAAGGCATCAGGAGACGGCTTGGTCGTTTCGCTGTCGTCGATTGCTGCATTCACGGGGGTTGGATCAAACATCGCCTATTGTGCGGCAAAGGCCGGTATCGATGTGATGACGAAAGCTCTGGCTCGTGTCCTCGCTCCCGAAGTACGGGTTCTCGCCATATCGCCAGGGGTCGTCGATACGTCCTTCGTGCCCGGACGCGGAGCGGATTTCAACGATAAAGTTGCCTCGTCCACCCCATTGCGGCGCATAGGAGAGGTGGACGACATTGCCGGCGCGATCGTCGCATGCGCCACGCATCTCGGTTTCTCGACCGGTCATATCATTCAGGTCGATGGCGGCAGAGCTCTTTGACCTCAAAACCTTGAAATTTTGCAGAAATCTGCAATCGATTGTATGGAGATTGAAATGAGCTCGTTGTTCAAAGATAAGCATCTGCAGCCGCGAAAGTGGAGCACGATCCTCAACGGCAAGGCAACCGACGTCGTGACGTCTGCCGCGACGTTTATTGTTCAGGACCCTGCGACAGGACAAGACATAGCGGAAGTGCAGGCTGCTGATGCGGCCCTTGTGGACGAGGTTGTGCGCGATGCGCGCCGGGCCTACGAAAACGACTGGCGGCAGCGCTCGCCGCGCGAACGCGCTCAACTTTTGCAGAAAGTCGCCGCCAAGATCCGCGACCACGTGGATGAACTGGCAGAACTTGAAGCGCTGGAAGTCGGCAAACCCAAGCGGGATGCCCTGCGCTTCGACGTATCCTATAGCCACGCCTGCTTCGACTATTTCGCCGGGCTTGCTGATACGCTGCACGGGGAGATCCTCGATCAGGGCGCGATCGAGGCCCGCGTCTTGTTCGAGCCTTACGGCGTTGTCGCCGCCATCTTGCCCTTCAACTGGCCGCCGATCCACTTTGCCAAGAAGAGCGCCCCGGCATTGGCTGCAGGCAACACCGTGGTCGTCAAGCCGGGCGAACAGGCGCCGTTGACCGTCATGCGACTGGTCGAACTGGCAAACGAAGTCCTGCCGCCGGGCGTCCTGAATGTCGTCCCCGGCCTCCAGGCAGGGCCAGCACTCGCGTCGCATCCGCTGGTCGAACGGATCAGTTTCACCGGCGCGACCGCGACCGGCCGGCGCGTGCTGCAAAGTGCGGCCGAAAATATTACTTATGCAACGATGGAGCTCGGCGGAAAGAATGCGCTGATGATCCTCGAAGATGCGGACATGCAGACGGCGATCAATGTAGCGCTGGAAGGCATGTTCTATAACCAGGGAGAGGCCTGCACGTCGACAGCGCGAATTCTCGTCCACGCCTCCCGTTACAAGGAATTTGAAGAGAAGTTCGCCCGTGCGACTGAGCAGCTTGTAGTTGGCGATGGGCGCGATCCGAAGACCGATATCGGTCCGATGGTCGATGCCAAACAGCGCGACCGGGTCGCAGGATATATCGATATCGCGCTTAAGGAAGGCGCACGGCTCGTTACGCAGGGAAAACTGCCGGCAGAGGAGAAATACAAGAATGGTTACTGGATCGCTCCGACTGTTCTTGCCGATATAACGCCGACAATGACAGTGGCCCAGGAAGAGATTTTCGGTCCGGTCGCGTGCCTGATGCCGTTCACCGATGAGGCGGAGGCGGTCAAGATCGCAAACGGGACGGCTTACGGCCTGACGGCTGCGATGGTGACGACGGACGAGAGCCGAGCCTGGAAGCTGGCAGGCCAGCTTGAGGCGGGCATGGTTTTTGTCAACAATTACATGCGGCGAGCTTTTCTGGGATCACCGTTCGGCGGCGTCAAGGGCAGCGGGTTCGGACGCGAAAATGCGACCGAAACACTTCGGGAATTCGTTCGTTCTAAAAACGTTCGTTTCCCGTCCGGCAAAGGGGTGATCCCAACCTGGCCGCCGAAGGACTAATTGTCCCCACAATCGCGACAACGCGCAAAAAACAGAGGTGGAACAACAAAAATGAAGACGATCCTGATCAAGAACGGATATGTCGTGACCGTCAACGGCAAGCGCGAAATCCACGATGGCGGCGCCGTCGCCATCCGTGGAAAGACGATCAGCGGAGTCTATGCAGCCGCAGACACACCGCGGGATGCCGACTTCAACGAGGTCATCGATGCCAAGGGATGCCTGGTTATTCCCGGACTGATCAACCTGCATCAGCATCACTGGTATGCGATGTTCAAGGGCATTGCCGATGGCTTGCTTCTTGAGGACTGGATCAGCGATCTTGTCTTTCCGCTGGTTTCCAATCTCTCGGACGGTGCGATGCGGCTTGCGAGCTATCAGTGCGGCATCGAGATGCTTGCGACGGGAACGACGACCTCGTTCAACCATTCCGTTTCGGTCACGACAGCGGAGACGGTCAAAGCGATCGTCGAGCCGCAGGCCGAGCTCGGAATCCGGCAGGTCTTCGGCAAGGAGTTGCGTTGCCGCAATGCTCGTTTCCTCAATCACCCGCTGACGTTGGACGAGTCCCTGGCGGCTGTGGAAGAAGACATCAGAAATTGGGACGGCAAGGCCGACGGCCTTATCCGCATGGGCATGGTGATCGAAGCCAATGCCCACTGGACCTCATCGGGAATGAGCACCGAGGAACTGATCATTCGCGGTACCGAACTCGCCCGCAAGCTCGGCGTAAAGATCAGCAGCCACATCGCGGGCGGCACCTTCTCGGTTGAGAAAGGCTTTCTCAAACATCTGCGCGAGACCGGCCGAACAGACGTCCGATACCTTATGCAACTCGGCGTTCTCGATCATCAGTGGATGCTGATCCACGGCATTCATTGCACAGAACTTGATCTTGAACACATGGCGCATGTGGGAGCCGGGCTTGTCTATACGCCGACCAGCGAAGCTGTTCGCGGCGGTGGCATCGCACCCGCAGCCAACGCCTTGCGTGCCGGCGTGGCGACGGCACTGGGAACCGATGGCGCGATGGTCGACTATACGAACGACATGCTGGAGCAGGTGAAGGCCTGCGTCCTCTTCCAGCACCAGCGTCATCTCGACCCGACCCGGATGTCGTTCGAACGCGGGATCGAAATGGCGACGATCAATGGCGCTGAAGTGCTCGGCCTCGCCGACGAGCTGGGCTCTCTGGAAGCCGGAAAGCTCGCCGATATCGCCATTTTCGATATGCGGGCACCTCATGTCGGATCTCTTCAGAGACCGCTTTCCGCATTTGTCGGCGCTGGCAAGGGTTCGGACGCGCGGTTCGTGATTGTCAACGGTGATGTGGTGTATCGCCATGGCGAGTTCACGAAGTTCAAGGACAGAGAACGTGTTCTGCAGGAGGTCGAAACGCTTGCGGCCTCTGTCATCGACAAGGCCGGGCTACGCCACCGTCGTGACGTTTCCTGGGAACAGAAATGTCCGCCGCTTGCATGGAGCGGCAGGGGTGGTTCCAGGCGCCACCCCTGATCGGGATTTGGACAAGTTGGCGCGGTAATCTTAGTACCCTGAGCATCCACGTTCGGTGCGTGTGCGTACGAGAACATGTTTGCTTGCTGCGCGGCCAAGAGGCGCATGCCTCCGGGCCACCGTTGAGGCTCACAATCGTTTGTTTCCCGAGCCTCTAATCAGAGTTCGGTAGAGCGAGAAACGCAATATTTGACGCATGATTTCGGTGGAGATTTCTTGCAATCGATTGCAGTAAATTGCATCATGTGTGTAGTTGAAGAGAGGGTGGACGATGAAATCCGATGTGATCATCACCTGCGCGGTAACAGGAAACCTGACGACCCGCGAAAATCATCCCGGGCTTCCTGTGACACCTCAGGAAATCGCGGACTCCTGTCTTGAGGCTGCCGCAGCTGGGGCTGCAATCGCACACATCCATGTGCGCGACCCGGAAACCGGAAAGCCGTCGATGGAGCTCAAGTATTACGAAGAGGTGATCAGGCGCATCCGAGAAAAGGACAGCGCGTTGATCCTTAACGTCACGACCGGGCCTGGCGGACGCTATCATCCGAGTGATGAAAACCCGGCTATTGCCGGACCTCGCACGACGCTTATGCGGCCCGAAAAACGCGTGGAGCATATAGTCGCCCTCAAGCCGGACATCGCGACTCTCGATCTGAACACGATGACCTTCGGCTCCGAGGTCGTTATCAACACGCCCCAGAGCGTAAAGACCATGGCCGACATCATCTATTCGGCCGGCTCCAAGCCGGAACTCGAAGTCTTCGATACCGGGCACATCCAGCTCGCACTCGACATGCTGAAGGATGGCACGCTGCGCGCCCCGACGATGTTCACGATCGTCACTGGCGTCAAATATGGCTTCCCAGCCTCACCGGAAGTGATGGCGATGGCTGCTCGCCTTCTGCCTCCCAATGCCGTCTGGAGCGCCTTTGGTGTGGGGCGGATGTCGTTCTCGATGGCTATGCAGGCCTACCTTCTCGGTGGCCATGTCCGCGTCGGCCTTGAAGACAATTCATACATTTCCAAAGGCGTGCTTGCCAAGGGTAACGGTGAGCTCGTTGAACGCGCACGCGACCTTATCGAAAAGCTTGGCGGCAGGATTGCCTCCGCAAACCAGGCCCGGGAAATTCTCGGATTGAAGGCCTAACAAGATTCTAGGGAGAACAACAACATGGACATCAGGAATGAAACCGTCACCGGCCGCGCCCTTCGCGTCAGCCAGCCCTCGCAGGATCTCGATAATCTTCTGGTCGAACTGGTAGAGATAACCCCGCCGCGGCCTGGACCTGGGCAGGTACTCGTAGAGATCGTTGCGGCCGGCGTGAATCCAAGCGATGTTAAAGCGTCGCTCGGCCACATGCCGCATGCGATATGGCCGCGCACCCCCGGGCGAGACTTCAGCGGCATCGTCCGCGAAGGGCCGACGAACATGATCGGCCTGGAAGTCTGGGGCGGCGGCGGAGAGCTCGGTATTACCCAGGACGGCAGCCATGGCAAATGGATGGTGCTGGATCAGAAGGCCGTCCGCGCCAAGCCATCGAACTTCACAATGGAAGAGGCAGGCTCGATTGGCGTTCCCTTCATCACCGCATACGAGGGTTTGCGGGAGGCGGGCGGCGTCCAGCCGACCGATGTCGTTCTGGTTTGCGGCGGCAACGGCAAGGTCGGGCAGGCTGCGATCCAGCTGGCGACGATGGCCGGCGCGACCGTTTTCGCCGTCGAACATACGGCCCAGCAACTGATGGCGCATACCAACAAGCCTGTCGAGCTGTTCAACAGCTCGGTGGACGACGTGGCCGACATTGTCCGGCAGAAGACGAATGGACATGGTGCCGATATTGTCTTTAACACGGTCGGCAGCCCCTATTTCGAGCTCGCCAACAAGGCGCTGGCAAAACAAGGCCGGCAGATCTTCATTTCGACTTTTGATCGCGCGGTGCCGTTTGACATCTTCAACTTCTTCCGCGGCCGTCACAAATTCATCGGCATCGACACGCTGGCGCTCACCTCTGTCGAAGGTGCCAAGATTTTCGACAAGCTGCGTCCAAAGTTCGAGGAAGGCTTGCTGAAGCCGTTTCCGATCAATCCCACCAGCTGCTATGGCCTGAACGATGCCGCCAAGGCTTATGCCTCGGTATTGCGGGGAACACCTGACCGCGTTCTGCTGAAGCCTTAGGAAAAGACGATGCAGGTCACGCGATATAGTGAAGCACGCCCCTACGAGGCGCCGGAGCATTACGGGATGGCGTGCTTGCGCCTTCAAGGCAAGGAAGCGACGCAAACCGATACGATCTGGATCGGACTGTCGCACCTTCTGCCTGGCGGCGAGACATCCCTCAAGGACGCTGCCGTCGAGAAAATCTACGTCGTGGTGGCCGGCGAGGTTACCGTCGAAACGCCAACGGAAGCCGTGACGCTCGCGTTCCTTGACAGTTGTCGCCTTGCCCCGGGTGAGGCACGGCGTCTCGTCAACAAGACGAACGCACCAGCTTCGATATTGCTTGCAATGCCAACCCGGTGATGAAGGATCTTACCATGTCGTTTCATGGACTTTATCGCCTTGGCGACAAGGCTCCCAAACTCCCGGCGCAAGGACGGTTCTATGTTGCACCGGGAGCGGCAGTCATCGGTGATGTGCGAATTGGCAGCAAGGCAAGCATTTGGTTCAACGCAGTTCTGCGCGGTGACAATGAGCCGATCATAGTGGGCGAAGGGGCAAATCTGCAGGATTGCTGCGTCGTGCACACCGATCCCGGCTTTCCAGTCGCGATCGGACAGGACGTGACGATCGGCCACGGTGCAATCATTCATGGATGCGCGATCGGTGACGGCAGCTTGGTCGGTATGGGCGCAACTATTTTGAATGGCGCAGCCATCGGCAAGCGTTGCGTCGTCGGCGCAAACGCGCTCGTTCCGGAAGGCATGATCGTTCCGGACAATTCGCTCGTCGTCGGCGTGCCGGCAAAAATCGTGAAAGTGCTCTCGGACGAGGCGGCGGATCGCTTTTCGGCCGGTGCGAAACGCTATCGGGAAAAAGCTGAATTCTATCCGACTGCCTTGGCGACGTTCGAAGACCAGAGACCTTAGAGCAGCGCTCAGCGGCGACGGAGTGATCGCCTGGGAGAAAAAGAGATGAAGAGCGAAAATAGACTTCTTAGCGTCGTCGAACACTGGCTGCCGAGGATTGAGGTTGCCGGGATTCCCTCGCCAACGGCACGAGCGATTATCGATCGCGCCGGCACGTGGGACCGCTGGCTGCAAACCTGGGCCGAGGAGGGAGACGTCCATGCGGAGCTTGGCGAACGGGCTTTGCAAGCCGGCCGGCGAATAACCGCTGGAGAGGCTTTCGCCAGGGCGAGTCTGCTCTATCACTTCGGGCAGTTCATGGCCTTTGACGATCTCTCCGCCAAGCAGGAGGTTGCGCAGAAAAAAGTCGAGACGTTCGCGCGTGCCGTACCGCTTCTCGATCCACCAGGCAATATCACTGTCATTCCTTACGAAGGCGGGATGCTGAAAGCGATCCTTCGTTATCCGAAGCCCGAAGGCCGGCATCCATTGGCCGTCATCATCCCCGGCTCGGACTCGACCAAGGAGGAATTTCCCGCGTTCGAAAAGCACTTGCTTTCTCGCGGCATCGCAACGCTCTCGCTTGACGGCCCGGGGCAGGGCGAGGGCAGGGAGTTTGGTCCTTTGCAGCCTGATATTTCGCGCGCTGTCCGGGCGGCAGTCGATCACCTGTCGAGCGATGAACGGCTAAATGGGGAGCGAGGCCTGGTTGGCATGGCTTTTGGTGGTCATCTCGCGCTGCGTGCGGCGGAGGTCGGCGGGTTTACCGCAGTCGTCTCAATCAACGGCTTTTTCGATCTCGGCGACTTCTGGCCGGACTTGCCTCAAGTTTATCACGACAATATGCGGTTTTCGCTTGGCGGAGACAATACCTTTGAGCGGGCCAAACGCTTCACGCTCAGAGAGACGCCGCACCTCGATATTCCCGCATTGATCCTGCACGGCGGCCGGGACAAGATCTTCCCGCCATCCGAGGCAGAGCGGTGCATGGCGATTGCCGGTCCAGAGAGCACTCTGGACATATTCCCAGAAGGCAATCACGTCTGCAACAATATTTCCTGGAAATATCGGCCGCTTGTCGCGGACTGGCTCTCGGAACAGTTCAAGCGTTCACTGCGAGACAACTAAATACACTGCATCGCGCGTATTGCGACAAGGCGAGGCCTTATGACGAATAACAACCTGATGATCGACAATGAAATGCTCTCTGCGTGGATCGATGACATCCGTGAGCTATGCCAACCCGCAGATATTCACTTCTGTGACGGAAGCGACGCCGAATATCAGGAACTCTGCGATCGAATGGTTGCGTCGGGAATGATGATCCGGCTCAACCCGGATCTTCGACCCAATTCATTCCTGTGCAGATCCGACCCGACCGATGTTGCCCGTCTTGAACACCGCACCTTCATTTGCTGCGAACGAGAGGAAGATGCCGGCCCGACCAACAATTGGGCCGATCCCTCGAAGATGCGAGCCGAATTGAAAGATCTCTTCAGCGGCGCGATGCGTGGGCGGACGCTTTACGTCATCCCTTTCTCCATGGGTCAGCCCGGTTCAGCCTATGCGATGTATGGGGTTCAGTTGACCGACTCCCCCTATGTCGTCGCGAATATGAAACTTATGGCGCATATTGGCGAGCCAGTATTGCGTTATCTCGATCAGGCCCAAGTGGTGCGGTGCCTGCACTCCGTCGGCAAACCGCTTCAACCGGGTGAGACTGACAGCACCTGGCCTTGCAATGCCGACAAGAAATACATCGTCAATTTTCAGGACGATGATTCAATCGTGTCATTCGGCTCTGGTTACGGCGGCAACGCGCTGCTTGGCAAGAAATGTATGGCATTGCGAACGGCTTCAGCGCGGGCTCTCAAAGAAGGCTGGCTGGCCGAGCATATGCTGATCCTGGGTATAGAAAGTCCGGATGGAGAAACGACCTATGTTGCGGGTGCATTTCCTTCCGCTTGCGGAAAAACGAATTTCGCAATGCTTGTACCGCCAGACGGTTTCGATGGCTGGAAGGTAAAGACGGTGGGCGACGATATCGCCTGGATGAGACCGGGAGATGACGGGCGACTATGGGCGGTCAATCCCGAAATAGGCTTTTTCGGCGTGGCACCGGGCACGAATGCCGGGACGAATCCAAATATGATGGCGGCGGTGCGAAGCAATACGATTTTCACCAACTGCGCGTTGACGCCCGAGGGAGATGTCTGGTGGGAGGGGTTGACGGAGGTCAAGCCTGAACATCTGATCGACTGGCAGGGTAAAGAATGGACACCGGGTGCCGGACGGCCTGCGGCTCATCCCAATGCGCGCTTCACCGTTGCCGCAGCTAATTGCCCAAGCATGGACCCGGAGGGCAGGAATCCGCTGGGCGTTCCGATTTCCGCCTTCATTTTCGGCGGCAGACTGTCCCACACATACCCACTGGTCTATCAGACCCAGAATTGGGAGGAGGGGGTGTATTGGGCGGCATCGCTGGCTTCTGAGGCGACGGCTGCTGCCGAAAACCAGGCCACCATCCGCCACGATCCCTTCGCGATGTTACCGTTTTGCGGCTACAACATGAGCGACTACTTTGCCCATTGGCTACAGATCGGCTCCAAGCTCGCACAACCGCCGCAAATATTTCGCGTTAACTGGTTCCGCAAGGATGATGAAGGCCTGTTTCTGTGGCCTGGATTTGGCCAGAACATGCGAGTGTTGAAGTGGATCGCGGATCAGTTGAAGGGGGTAGGGAGTTCGTTCGAGACCGTGCTTGGCCGTATGCCCGCCTATAACGACATCACCTGGGCAGGGCTCGAATACCCCAAGGAGAGCTTCGCAGCGCTCAGCTGCCTCGACAGGTCATCGCTCATCGGGGAGATCGAAGATCATCGCTCTTACTTTGAAAGTTTCGGCTCAAAATTTCCTAGAGAGCTGCTCGCCGTTAACAAGGCTTTCGAGAGTAAGCTGGCCATGATTGAGAACGCATGATAGCGCCATCCTAAACTATTTACCCGACCTATTTTAAGATGGGCGCAGTAAGCGCCCATCAGACTGCTGACAAACCCCTGGTCTTGGCCGGGGGTTTATGATTCAGTGGGACATGTTGAAGAAACCTGCTCCCGAACAGACGGCTCTCGAGATGGTAACGCTCGATGGGCTAGTGTCGAAGGATCATCTGCTTCGCAAGATCGATGCAGTGATCGACTTCTCTTTCATCCATGATCGGGTTGCCGGCCTTTACTGCGCCGACAATGGCCGCCCGCCGCTCGACCCGACATTGATGTTCAAAGCGCTGTTCCTCGGCTACCTGTTCGGCGTGCGTTCCGAGCGGCAGTTGGTGCGCGAGATCGAGGTGAATGTCGCCTATCGCTGGTTCTTGCGGATGAAGCTGACGGACCCTGTCTTCGATGCCTCGACGCTTTCCCAGAACCGCCGCCGCCGGTTCAACGACACCTCGGTGGCCCAGGACATCTTTGATGCGATCGTGGAGCAGGCGATCCGGCACGGCCTGGTCGATGGCACGGTGCTTTATACGGATTCAACCCATCTGAAGGCCAATGCCAACAAGGGCAAGTATGATCTTGAGATGCTTGCGAAGTCGCGCGCCGACTACTGGGCTGATCTCGATCGGGCAATCGAGATGGAGCGGATGGCGCACGGCCAGAAGCCGTTGAAGGAAAAGGACCGCGAGCCGGAGGTGAAGGAAACCAAGGTCAGCCGCACCGATCCGGACAGCGGTTATATGGTGCGCGACGGCAAGCCCAAGGGCTTCTTCTATCTCGATCATCGCACGGTCGATGGCCGCCATGCGATCATTACAGACACGCATGTGACGCCTGCCAATGTGCATGACAGTATCGTCTACCTGGAGCGGTTGGACCGGCAGCGCGAGCGCTTCGGCTTCGATGTTGGGGCTGTCGGCCTTGATGCAGGCTATGCGACGGCTGGCATTGCCAAGGGGCTGGAAGACCGCGCCATCCTCGGCGTGACCGGCTATCGCAACCCCACTCCGCCCAAAGACGGGATGATGCGCAAATCGAAGTTCGTCTTTGAGCCCGAGAGTGATGGCTATCGCTGTCCTGAAGGCCAGCTCCTCACCTATGCTACCACCGACCGCAACGGCTACAAGCACTACCGCTCGGACCCGTCCGTCTGCCGCGACTGCCCGCTTCTGGTCTCGTGCACCTCAAACGCCAAGGCGGAGCGCACCATCACCCGGCATGTTTGGCAGGATGCTCGCGAGCGCACCGACAGTCACCGCAAGACGCCTTGGGGCAAGGCGATCTACGAACGACGGAAGGAGACGGTGGAGCGATCCTTCGCCGACGCCAAACAGCTACACGGGCACCGCTATGCCCGCTTCCGCGGCCTCATCAAGGTCAGATGGCAATGCCTGCTTGCCGCTAGCGCCCAGAACATCAAGAAGATCGCAATGGCAATGACCAAAACCCCCAAACCAGCCTGCGGATAAGGGCTTCACGCCGAATTCAACATGCGCCGCACCCTCGCGAAAACATCACCCGAGCGCAAACTTCCAAAAACGCAAAAAACCGCCGAAAAAAAATCGACGGGTTTGTCAGCAGTCTGATGGGCGCAGTAAGCGCCCATTTTCTTGTTGCCTGGAATAGGTTCTTCAATGATCATCCGCGCCGACTACCTGGAGGTAATGTCGACTTCCTGACAATGAGGCTCGCCGGCAGGACAATGTTGCGGCATGTCTGATCATTGTGTTCAATGGCCTGCTGCAGAAGCTGTGCCGCCTGTCGGCCCATCTCCTTGTGCCCAATTCGGATAGTTGTCAGCGGCGGATGTACGATGTCCATAAGTGGCATGTCATTGTGGCCGACGATGGAGATATCATCTGGGCAGGACAGGCTCCGTAAGGCGAGAGCATCGTAGGCGCCGAGTGCCAGCAGATCGTTGGCGGCTGCAACGGCTGTAATATCGGGTCGTCGATCGAGCAGACGGTTCATTGCAGAGGCGCCTTCGCTGCGATTGTATGCCGAGGCCACCTCGCAGGGCAGGTCCTTCAATTCCAGGGATGACGCCGCAAAGTCGAAGCCTCGCCGGCGCAAAAAGCCGGTCGAATGTTCCGGAGGACCGGCAATATGCGCGATCTTGCGATGGCCAAGCTGATGAAGATGTTCGACAGCGATCTGCATTCCCGCCATGTCGTCGGAGATCACGGCCGATAGACGAGAGCTTGTCTCGGCGCGGTTGACCAGGACTGCCGGAATTCCGTTATCAATGCAAAAGTCAACAAGTGGATCGCTTCTTGAAACCGTCCCCAGAACAAGACCATCGATGCGTTGCGCTGCAAGCCTGTCTGCAAGCTCCAGCTGTTTTGCAACATCATTTCCAACCTCTGCGACAATGACCGAATAACCGGTATTGCGGAGCCAGTCGTTTATCCCACTCAGAATTGGCGCGAATAGCGTGTTGGCAATATCAGGAATGAGAACGCCGATTAGTCTCGACTTTCCCGTTCGCAAACTTTTGGCGATTGGGTCAACTCTGTATCCAAGATCTTTTGCAGCTGCTAAGACTTTATCGACAAGCTCTGGCACCACCATTTTTCTTGTGTCGGGGTTCAAGGCCCGCGATACTGTTGATGAATGGACACCTGCTGCCGCTGCTACGTCAGCCATAGTTACTTTACGTCGGGGTGATGTGGAAGATGCCATGCTTTCCTCGCGATTGCAGACACCCATAACCAAAATGCACGCATTCTGCAATCGATTGTTCAAGGCGGCCTTTAGTGCAGGCCGGACCTTTAGCTAATAGAGTTCGCCCATCATAGCTATCCTGAAAAGGAATACAAAGCCGGTATTCTCCATGATGATATAGCGGCCATTATGGGCTTTATCTGCCAGGGGACAAGATTAGATTGAGGGATGTGATCGCGATAGATGGGCGCTTTCACGGCTCTGTGGTAGAAGTGATTAGACGCGTCACACCTTCCCGTCGCGAGGTAGACGTCAATTTCGCAGTAAGCGGTCCGTCTCAAGCTCGCAGGAGGCATTAGGGGCCAATGGCCTTCGGCAAAGTCGCCGACAGGTAGTCAATAAGCGCTCTTACCGAAGGCAATAAACCCTGTCGATATGGGGACAGCGCGGTCAATGTTGCTTCCCCCGTTAGCCAGCCCGGCAGAACTCTCTGCAACACTCCTTTTTGGATTTCCTCACGGCAGACATAGCTGGGCAACGCAACAATCCCAAGTCCTGCGATCGCTGCCTGCTTAAGGCCGATCATGTCATCGCTAAGCAGGCGCGGCGTCAATGGGATCACAACCTCATTTCCTCCGCCTAGCGGCTGCTGAAGACGCCAAGTTGGTGCAACTCCTTTGCGCATCATGAAGAGGGCCGCGTGCTGGCGCAGCTCACTGGGCGTAGTTGGTTCACCGTTGGTTGTAATGTAAGTGGTGCCGGCGAACAAATGCCACGGGGCAGAGGCCAGCCTCTTCTGAACGAGCGTTGAGTCCGGAAGCAAACCGGAATGCGCGCGGACGGCAATATCGAAGTTTTCAGCAACGATATCGACAGTATCATCAGTTGCATGCAGAACGACGTTGACCTTCATGTGCTGAAGAAGAAATTTGGCGATGAGATCACGTAAAGCGAACTGCGATATTGCCTTACCGGCCGTGATACGAACTGTGCCCATCGGCTCAATAAGCCGATGGCGAATTGCGGTCTCGGCCCGCTCTGCCTCTTGCAGCATTATAACAGCATGGCGATAGAAGTCCTGACCGGCGTCAGTCATCCCGAACTGACGCGACGATCGATTAAGGAGCCGCACGCCCAAGCTAGATTCCAATTGCTGTATCCGGTGACTAAGCGTTGACTTGGGCATTCGCAACGTTCGCCCTGCAGCCGTAAATCCTCCGCGATCTACGACTTGCACGAAATAAAAAAAGTCATTTAGGTCAACCATAACTTGTCCAATCGTCCAATCTGTCGAACGTTAAGTCTAAATATTGAGGTCTTCTTAGCCGCTCGTCCAGGGGATAAGTTGCTTTGTGTCGCTGCACAAGCCGCGACCTCATCGGCCAGAGGCAGGTCAGGAAAGCACGGAAAGACTCATGGAACGGCGTGATTTTTTACACATGGCGGCACTTGGTGGTGCCGTGTCCACGGCTTTGGCTGCGCCCGCAGTTGCGACAGCCGCTCAACCTAATCTTTCAAGGGAGACGAACATGTCTGAACGAGTTCGTGCGTATGAACCTCTCACCTCAGAAAACACCGCTCTCGTCCTCGTGGATCATCAGGTTGGGTTGATGACGGGCGTTCGAGATTATGAGACCGGAGAGCTTAAACACAACGTCGTGGCGCTTGCGAAAGCTGCTCGCGCGCTGAAATTGCCGATCGTTGTTACAACGACCGCTCGCGACAGCATGTGGGGGCCGACCTTCCCGGAACTAGTTGCAGTCCTTCCGGGCATCGACATTATCGATCGCTCCTCGGTCAACGCATTCGACGATGCGCATGTGGCTCAAGCTATCGAAGCGACGGGCCGCAAAAATCTCATTTTCGCAGGCATCTCGCTTGAGGTTTGCGCTGCCTTCCCCGCGATGACGGCGGTGAGGAAAAATTACACTGCATTCGTCGCCGTCGATGCGTCGGGGACTTTCAACAAAACCAAGAGGGAAACGGGCTTGCTCCGCATGCAGCAGGCCGGCGTCATCGTTTCCGACTACGCCACACTCATGGTGGAAATCCTAAAAGACAATGCCAAGCCCGAAGCAGCTGCAGTATACGCGGCAATCGATATGCCCTGGGCGGGATTAGTGGGGCAGATTGCGGAAGCCTATCGCAGATGAGATGAAGCACCGCGTGGGGCGCTCCCTCTGTGGGGAGCCCTTCGCGCCGAGAGCGCCTTTTAGAGTATCAAGGATGGCACTGAGGATGCCGTTCGACACTTCCTCCGGACGGGAAGTTCAGCTCGACATAAGATCGCTATCGAAGCGCTTCCAGACTCAGATGTCAGAGGCGAACCGGAGGCTTTCAGCATATGGCTAAAGCTGCCCAAGGGTTTCAGCAGGGCGGAACTTATGGGACGGATGGCCGGTCGTCATGTCGGGTTGATGCCGTCGGACGCATTTGCTGTTCGTGGCGCACCTGACGAGTAGGTCAGAGTGTGTCTTGGGGGCATCGTCAACCGCGAACAGCTGCGCGCCGGATTGCTGTTCATGGCGAACTCGCTTTCCGACGGTGGCTGGATGGGCTGACAACGTACCCGTTAAACTACCTGATTAATTCGTCATTATCGACGGTGAGGTTGTCGCACTGGTTGGGCTAGAGCGGGCCTTTTCGGGGTCCTGACAAAGCTGAGACCCCTATGTCGTTGTGGATAGACTTCTTTATAACCCACCCTTTTGCGCTCCGGCCTGATGTTGGCGACAAGAGGGAAGTAGCATTCACTCGTGATGATCTCGGCTTTTCCGTTCGTTATGGAAAGAGGCGAAGGGCAGCGTCAAGTAGGAGCGAGTATCATCCACTACGCCGCCTTCCCTGGCACTTTCAGAAGAAGCAGGTTCAATCCTTCCGAAATCAGTGGGTGCGAAATGATCGAATCGCGAACCGCCGTGTAAGGAAGCCCTGCAATCATCGCCATTTGCACTGCGGTGACAACTTCTCCAGCGTTCGTACCCAGCATCGTAAACCCGAGAATCTGGTCGGAATGAGCGTCTACGAGAACCTTCATGAAGCCGCGCATAGCGCCATTGGTGCGAGCGCGCGGCACCGCGGTCATTGGAAGCTTCGCCACGCGGACTGCTATGGCGCGCTCACTTGCCTCTCTTTCATTCAGGCCAATGCGTCCTAATTCCGGTTCAATGAACATGGCATAGGGAATAACGCGATCACGCGTGGTGCGGTCTCCGCCTGATAGCTGAGACTTCAAAACCCTGTAGTCGTCGTAAGACGCATGGGTAAACATCGGTGTCCCTGCCACTTCGCCGATCGCCCAGGTATTCGCAGCCGAAGTCGCTAACCGCTCATCGACCTCGATGATGCCGCGTTCGTCTACATTTACGCCAGCCAGATCCAGTCCGAGATCTGAGGTGAGAGGTGTTCTCCCCGCCGCGACGAGAATGTGGGTTCCGGTGACGTTTGTTTCGTCGCTAAGTGAGACCGAGACGTAACTACCCGATCGCCCTTGAACTTCAACCGCCTTTACGCCCGTCCTGATGGTGATGCCATCCTCTCGAAACGCTGTTTCGATTGCTTCGGAGACATCTACGTCTTCGCGGTTGGCAACGTGGGGCGTCTCCTGAAGAACGGTCACTTTGCTACCAAGCCGGTGAAACGCCTGAGCCATTTCGAGGCCGATGTAGCCGCCACCGATCACGATCAGTTCTTCGGGCGTTTCTGTCGTCTCGAGAGCCTCTACATGGGTCAAGGGTTCACTGGCGCGAAGCCCTGGAATATCCGGAATGGACGCTTGGGTCCCTGTATTGATAAAGACATGCGTGCCCTCCACAGTCCGCGTCCCGCCGTCATTCAGTTCGACTGTGATTGTTCTCGGAGCGGTAAAGCGGCCTGTTCCAAGAATGAGGTCGAAACCTGAGGCGATAAAACTCTTCATGTTGATATCGACCATTTCGGACACAACTGTGCGAATACGATCATTTGCGGCGCGCATATCGGGTTTGAATGACGCCGGTGCGGCGGACTCTGCCGCGTGGGCAATGCGGGCACTTTGAATCAAAGTCTTGCTAGGAATGCAGGCGACATTGATGCAGGACCCGCCAATCATTCCTTTTTCGATGAGCGCGACACTCTTGCCTACTGTTGCAAGCTCCATCGCGAGAGTCTTCCCACCCTTTCCGCCACCCAGGAAAACGTATTCAAAATGTTCGATGTCAGACATTGTCAATCCTTTCTCATGTCGATTTATCCGACGTGGCCGCGTGTCGCGGCTACGATCTGTAGGCCGATGTCGGCCGCGTGGATGCGATAGGGTTGTCAAGGCGCCGCCACTGGATAAGCGGTGCCCCCAAACGGCTCTTGGGCCAGAAATCTGTAGGTGTAGGTACGCCGCAGGAACCGCCAACCGTCGGCCTGCCTGATGAGGTCGTCGTTATAAACGGCGAGGTTATCGTAGAATGTATTTGCTCCGCGACCGTGCTCGCGTATCACAAAGCGCGCGGTTGCAAGGTCGCCGTTGAGACTGAGCACACCGGAATGGGTCATCTGCATGAAGTAGTGCTCTATTGTGAACAACTGATTCAGCATCCTTCGTATGCCGTCCCGTCCTTCACCGCGCAAAGGAAGGGGCTGACCAATCTCCCAAACGGCTCCATCTTCCGCCCAGGTCGAAATAAAGGCGTCAACGTCTCGCTCATTCACTGCATCGGAGAAGCGTGCAGCGAGTTGCTGAATGGCCAGATTATCTTCCAGGCGCTGCAAGCGCATCAAGGACTGCTCAGACATTCTTTTGCTCCTCATATTCGAGACGGCGAGCAACGAGAGCGACGAGCATCAGACCGCCAACCAGTCCAACGTGCTCCAGGAAGGAGGCGAGAGCATCAAAGCGGGCAGCCCCTTGTATCGCCCAGAACGGGTGAGCGAACACCGCACCAAGCGCCGTAAAAACACCCAGCATTCCGGCTCCAAACCAAACCAGCTGACCAGTGAGAATGAGAAGTGATCCTGCAACCTCAACGGCCACGGTGAGGGCAGCCATAAATTCCGGCGCGGGCAAGCCATAGCTAACCTGTTCCGCAACCGCCGCACCGAAATCAAACAAGTGTCCGAATGCCGAAACGAGAAAAACCAAGACGATCGCGAGACGGGCAGTGAGCCACGTGCCGCGCCAATCGAGTATCTTGGCGATCAATGGTGGAGCCTTGAGTTTGATCATCTCTCTCTACCTTTTGGATTTGTCAGGAAGGGGCCAGCGAAGCCGGCCTCACGTTTTGTCCGGTGCTTGACGGTTGCCCTAGGCCCTTGCGCGCGAGCTATCGCTCAACGAACGGCTTGAGATTTTCCCTGAACGACGATTACTTGACGTTTCCACTGAACATGCCCCCTTTAAACACGGGTGCCTTGGGATCGGTGGTGAAGAGGACGATGTCTGAATCGGTCAACGCCTCGATGGCTTGTGATTCCGTACCCAGATAGTAAAATTGGCCGGCACTGATCGAGATCTCGCCAAGACTTATCTCACCCTCGAAGACGAAGAGCAGGTTTACTGAAGACGGCGTAGGTGGGGCGGGGATTTGCAAGCGCCGTCCGGCATGAAGACGAGAATCTCGAACCCAAGCTTGAGCGCGAACTTCAAATATGGCGCCACTCGGTGCCACGAGCAGTCGCCACTCGTCCTCACTGTAAGCGCTGTCGAGACTTTTGAACTGTACCTTGGGCTCAAGATCGTCTTTTCGAGGACGCAAGAAAATCTGTAAGGCTTTGGTCGGCTCGTCACCAATGACCCGCTCCTCGTGCTGGAAGGTGTGGCCCGCATTCATCATCATGAGGCGGTGAGCGTTCACCTCCTCACGATTGCCGACAGTGTCCAGATGCAACATCCGCCCGCCGCGTTTGTAGGTGAATATCTCGTCATCCTTATGGGGATGCATGCCGATGACGTGACCCGGCTGGATCAGCGCGCGATCAATGCGGCCGATCGCTCCAATACCGCTGTCGCCTTCGTCAAGCGCTGTCCCAGGATAAAAGATCTCGACACCAAACCCGTGTTTCCAGTCGCCGTGCTTTACAGAGGACTCGATTTTGATCGGTTTCATTGCAATTCTCCTATGGTTGCCTTTGCGAGCCCATGAAGCTGAGCCGACGTTCTCATTTTGATTTCATTGATCTCAGTGCAGGCGGCGACTGCAATGCGGGCCCTGTCTGAGCGCTGGCTTTCTACCCATTTTGCAGGAACGGCATTCCCAGCCGCACTCGTCACCACGGGTTACAGATTAGGCTCTCTGGTCATGCCGATAAGGGACCTTTGGGTGCTTTCGTGACGAAAGCGAGAAGGATGAGCCCCGCCATCGCACAGTAGAATGTCAGCCAAAACGCATCGATATAGGCGAGAGTGTTCGCTTGCTTTTGAACATGTTGGGCAACCACTGCGGTGGCTCGGCTCGCGGCGAGGCTTTGCCCCGAGCTCGCCACGGCCCGTGCAATGGCCGAGATCGCATCCGCCGAGATTTCCGATCCGCGTTGCAAGTTCAGGCCGACGGCATAGGAATGGAACTGCTCGCCCTTGCGAATGAACGTCGTCATCAAGGCCTGCGCAGTCTGTGTTCCCAGCACGCGGATGACCTGGATATAGGCAGCCACTGCAACTGCACGTTTGGGATCGCCATGGGCGATGGCAACAGCAATGACAGGCAGGAACGTGAGAATATGACCTGTCCCCTGTAGCACCAGCATGGTCCTGAAGTTTTCGCCACTCCAGTCGGAAGTGAGACCAGTGCCAATGAGAGCTGCACCCGCGAAGCAGCACAGCCCAGCAAACAGGACCAAACGGCCGTCTATGCGATGCATTGCCCAGACAGCCACCGGGGTCATGACGATCAAGGGCGCACAGGCCCAAATCACGAGTGTGGAGCCCACCTGCTCAGGCCGAAGCTGCATGACATTAATGAGGAAGTTCGGAACCAACGCGGTATTGGAACTGGCGCTCATCAGGTAGAAGAGCGATACCACCAGCAGCAAGATGACGTTTCGCGCGCTGATCGCGCTTATGCTTGCCCATGGATGCGCGACCAGCACTTCGTTCAGGAAAAATGCTATCATCAAGGCGAAGCCGCCAAGAAGCGTTGATACGACGATTCCATTCTCAAACCAGTCTAACCGGTTACCCTGGTCAACCGCGACGAAAAGCATGGCCAATCCGCTGCCAAAGAGGATCATGCCTCCCCAGTCGGCGCTGCGAATGAGTTCACGGTTGGGCTCCCGGCTCGATGTTCCCTTAAGGATGAGCAGAGCCATGAGAGGAGCGAGCACGACATCTTGCCAATAAAGCAGCTGCCACCCCAGATGCTGAACATAAAAATCAATAAGGCCGGGGCCCGAATTTGTGGTGAACGCAGCGCGGAAGGCATAAAAGCCAATCGCCGACATCCACCACTTTGACGGCAGGGTCTGAAAGATGATCATCAGCGTTGCGGGGATAAACAGGCCAAGCAACGCGCCGTGAACGATGTGAAGTCCAATGAGGAAGTGATAGTCTCGGGCGAATGGTATAATTGCTGATATGAAAGCGTAGATAAGTGCAGGTCCGACGATGACGCGGCGTATTCCATAGGCAGCGGCGAACCAGGCGACCGCAGGCGCCAGGATAATCTGAGGCGCTGTCGCCAATGTGCTCAGCCATGCGCCTTCGTCGTAACTGAGGCCAAATGCGCCTTTCAGATCGACGAGACCTATCCCGAACATGCGGCTGTGAAAGCCAACCATGAATGGCCCAAGCAGCACCGCGAACACTGCCAGCAAGGGGCGATGCATGGCGACGGAAGTCGGATGAGCCGGCATAGATACGATGTTGGCCATGATTGTCCACCTCTACTCAGGCTTGACCGCTACCGAGACGACCGCAGACATGCCCGATCTCAGTTTGGCAAGTGCCGGCGATGGCTCGAAATCGATGCGGACCGGAATGCGCTGCACAACCTTGGTGAAGTTGCCCGTGGCATTGTCTGGCGGTAGAAGCGCAAACTGAGAACCGGACGCGGGCGAAAGGCGGCTGACCTTTGCCGCAAAAGTTTCGTCAGGCAGCGTATCGACACTCACCGTGGCGACCTGACCCTCCTTCATCAACCCGAGCTGCGTTTCCTTGAAATTGGCGATCAGGTAGACCGATGGTAGCGGTACGATGGATATCGTGCTTGACCCTGTAGTTACGTAATCGCCGACATGGACCTGCCGCTCGCCAACAACGCCATCGAAGGGGGCGGTGATCTTCGTGTAGGACAGCGAAAGTTCAGCAGATTGCAGAGCCGCCTTGGCTCCCTCAATATTTGCAGCAAGTTGCCCTTTTTGACCCTCGATGAACGAAAGCTGTGCCTGTGCCGACGCAACGGCAGCTGTTGCCGCAGCCACCGAAGCTGACGAAACCTGTACCTGCGCCAGCGCCTGTTCTTTTTTTTGCTGAACACCAGCACCACTTTGTGCGAGCGAGACCTGTCGATAGGCCTCTGTCTGAGCAAGGTCGGCATTCGCTTGTGTCACCGCCAACTGAGCGGTTGCCTGCGTAATTGCGGCCCGCTGAAGCTGTTCCTGATTGGCAAGGTTCTTCAATTGCGCGAGCGCTGCCTCAAGGGCCGCCCTAGCTTGATCGCGCTTTGCTTCATAGTCTGAAGGGTCGATCTGGAGGACCACATCGCCGGCCTTCACGGAAGCGAAGTCAGACACGTTCACTGCGCTGACATTGCCGCTTACCCGCGCACTTAACCTACTCATTTCTGAGCGCACATAGGCGTTGTCTGTCGTCTGCGTCGCGGCACCCGCAGTCCAGACGTCCCATTGCTGAGAGCTTAAGGCTACCATTGCAGTCACTGCAGCCACTACAGCGACTGGTACCACGATCTTTGTGTAGTCACGCGCCGGACTGGCTGCCGGCGCCGGGGTTTCAGGCTTCTCGGGGACAAGAACCGGGCCTGTCGGTGTGCTGCGAGACATTTGTCTAACCTTTGCGGCGCTGATAGTTTTGCGCGGTTTCAAGGCTCCAGGCTATGTTCAAGGATGCAGGCCGGGTAGCCCGACAATGCGGCATGGAGTCTTTCGAGAAGCGGAACGATGACTTGGAGTACGGGTGTGAGAGCTTCGAAGCGGTTAGGAAACGCGTGCTTGAGATGGCCGTTTCTGATTTCCACTAAACATGCCACCGCGGTAGACCTCAGCCTCGGGATCGAACGTAAAGAGGACGACATCAGCCTCTGACAACGCACGCACCCGGCGATCGCTATTCGTCAGGAACACGCTTTCACCTTCCGTGAACACCTCATCCTCAAAGGCGATCTTTCCGCTGTAGACGTAAAGCAGCATGTCCCGGCCTTTATCAGAAACCGGGAGACGTAGCTGGACATGGCCACTCAGCCGCGCGTCGAAAACCCGGACGTCCGATCGAACGATCAGTGGCGCGGTCCGTGGTCCGGCAATTAGTCGCCAGCTATCGACGCTTTTTTCTTCCGTAAAATCATGGAATTGAACCTTCGGCTCAAGATCAGAAACGCTTGGTCGCAGAAATATCTGCAGGGCCTTGATCGGGCGATCGCCAAGCATCAGTTCCTCGTGCTGAAACGTATGGCCGGCATTCATCATCATGAACTGCGTGGTGCCGAGCTTTTTCTCGTTTCCCACCGTATCGCGATGAAGCATCTCGCCGCCGCGAATATAGGTCAGAATCTCGTCGTCCCTGTGCGGGTGCATGCCGATCAAATGACCGGGTTGAACCTCGGCGCGATCAATTCTCCCTATCGGGCCAATACCGCTATCGTCCGGCGTCAGCGTCAGTCCGGGATACAGGATCTCGACGCCGAAGCCATGGGCGAAGTTGCCACGTGTTTGCCCCGCAGGCACCTTGATCATTGTCGTCATCATGGAATGCTCCTTTCGTTCGGACGCGGGCTCTTGCCCGCGCCGAGGCGACCAGTGGGTTCTCAGTGGTAGTTGAGGATCCCGACCAGCTTCTGACCGAGTGGGCTCGTCCAGTCGACGGCAAGCTCGGAGATGATCTGGTCGACGGTGGTGATGATTGCACCGGCTTTTTCCATGCGGCGCAGGGCGATGTCGTCGCCGTACTTGGTGTAGGAGGCGGAGGCGTCCGCCGAGACCTGAACTTCGTAGCCTTCGTCAAGCATCTGCAGGACCGGAAAGGTGACACAGATTTCAGTCGTCACGCCGGCAACGAACAGCTTCTTACGGCCGGTCGCCTTGACCGCCTGGTTGAAACCGTCGTGATGCATGGCATTGACGATTCCAGGACGCCTGACGCGGGCTTCGAAGGCTTCTGGGAGAATCTCCTTCAATTCCGGGAGCAGGGGGCCCTGGATCTGGTCTTCCATGCTAGAGGTGAGGATCGTCGGGATGTTCGCGGCCTTGGCGATGCGAGCAAGCTTCAGCGCGTTCTGCTTGACTAGGTTGATGTCGTGCGAGTGCGTCCAGGCCATTGTGCCGATCTGGTGGTCGATCAGCAGCATGGCGGAATTCTCGGGGGTAAAGACGTCCTTATGCATTGTCGTGTTCCTTTTTTGGTCAGCGGCGGTTGGTGAAGTTTGTTTCGATCCGCTCGATGACTAGAATTTAGCGTTGCGATTGGTGGCGCGGTAGCTCTATGATCGGCCACTCTGTAGAACGAAAAACGGAACGCTAGAAATGATTAGCTTCGAGGACATGCAGACATTCGTGGAAGTGGCGGACGGTGGTGGCATCACAGTTGCCGCCAAGCGTCTCGGCCTGCCAAAGTCGATCGTCAGCCGGCGGCTTGTGCGCCTCGAGAGTGATCTCGGCGTCCAGCTTCTCGCGCGCACGACAAGAGGTGCGTCTTTGACTGAAGCAGGCGCCTCCTTTCGGGAACATGCTGCCCGTATGTGCCTGGAGATGGATGTCGCCCGCGAAGAAATGCTGCCGACGGGAGAGCTACGGGGACGCCTTCGCGTGGCTGTTCCATCGTCCTTCGGTCCTGGACACTTCGCGCCTGCGCTCGCAGAACTCGCCCGGCGGCATCCGCTGCTCCAGCTGCATGCACATTACAGCGACAGATACGTCGACCTTGTCGCTGACGGCTTTGATTGTGGAATCCGGGTCGGCTATCTGCAGGATTCGAGTTTGACTGCGCGCAAGATTGGAGTATTTCCGGTCGGTCTGTTCGCAAATCCGGAATATTTGCGCGTGCACGGCGTTCCGCAAAAACCGTCAGATCTGCTCGAGCATCAAGCCATCCTCCAAGGCACGGAAAGCTGGAAGGTGTCAGACGGCAGCCGGACGGTGGTCGTCAGCGGTCAAGGAAGGTTCAAAGCTGACAGCGCCGCGGGTATCGCGGAAGGAACCGCAGCTGGGCTGGGCATTGCGGCACTACCTGCCGTGGTCGCGCAAAGCTATCTCGAGGCTGGCACGCTTACTCCGATCATGGAACAATACAGCTTGCCTGAGGTCGGAATTTACATCGTGCGGCCGCCAGGATCGCACGTGTCGCGGAAAGTGAGAGTGCTGATCGACTTTTTTGTAGAGCGTTTTTCGACGATCTCTGGCGAAGCGCCACGCACGAGAGCGTAAGTTCATGTCGAACGATCACGCTTCTGGAACGCCGCACCCCAGTCGCGCATGGCCATCAACACTGGCGCGAGCGTTTGCCCGAAAGGCGTAAGCGAGTATTCAACACGCGGTGGGACTTCGGCGAACACTTCGCGAGCCACAATCCCGTCGGCTTCCAGCTCGCGGAGTTGCATTGTCAGAGAGCGCTGGCTCGGGTCGCCGACCAAGCGTCGTAGCTCACCAAAGCGTCGTGGACCGGTGAGAAGCCGATAAATGATCATCGGCTTCCATTTTCCGCCAGTAACATCAACTGTCGTTTCGACGGGGCACTTCTGGCCAGCAGTCATCACGCGCTCCAATAGTGTACTTTCTATACCTATAGGCAAAACTGTTGCCTACTTGCAAGTGGGCCCGTCTTGGACCTAGTTGAGGGAAGTTACTCGAAAGGTGAGTTATGCGAGCTGCTTTTTACGACCGGCAGGGATCGGCTAAAGATGTGCTAACCGTGGGCGGACTTCCTGATCCGCAGCCTGGCGCGGGAGAGGTTCGCGTGAGGATTGTCGTCTCCGGTATCAATCCGTCCGATATCAAGACGAGAACCGGATTTGGCGGCAAGGCTATGCCATTTCCCAGAATCGTGCCGCATCAGGACGGGGCGGGGATAATCGATGCCGTCGGTTCTGGTGTGCCCGATACGCGTATTGGCGAGCGGGTCTGGATCTACATGGCGCAATGGGGTAGGGCGTTCGGGACCGCGGCGGAATTTGTCGTCGTGCCGTCCGTTCAAGCCGCAAAGCTTTCCGACAACGTGTCGTTTGAGATCGGGGCCTCGCTCGGCGTTCCAGCAATGACTGCACATCGATGCCTGTTTGCGGACGGCGACCTGCGCGGCAAACGGGTACTTGTCCAAGGAGGTGCAGGCGCCGTTGGTAACGCAGCAATCCTTCTTGCCAAATGGGCAGGGGCATGGGTTGCCGCGACAGTGAGCCGTGAGCAGCAGGCGGAGGTCGCGCAAGAGGCCGGAGCCGATTTTATCGTCAATAGGCGCGAGGAAGACGTCGCTGCGGCCGTCCGATCAGCCACCGGCGGCCATGGCGTCGACCGTATCGTCGACGTCGATATATCCGCCAACATTGACGTGGCGATCGCCTGTCTCGCCCGCGACGGTATCGTCTCCGCCTACTCGACGGAGTCGCCGCAAGGCAGGTTAGCGATCCCATTCTTTCCAGCTTTGCTCGGTGGGTTCTCGTTTCGTTTCGTCTACGTTTATACGATGCCGGAAGCCGCTATACGGCAGGCGGCCGAGGAGGTTTCGGCCTGCGCTGCCTCTGCGGCATACACTCCGCAGATCGCGAAAACATATCCTCTTGACGCCGTGACCGAAGCACACGAATTGCAGGAGAGCGGCAAAGCTGTCGGCAAGGTCCTTGTTCGACTATGAGCGGGTTGACGCGCGATGCCAAGCTCCGCGCGTCGTGGCTAAGATCACGAAATGATGGCCTTTGGCTCCAGAAATGCCTCAAGGCCGAACACTCCATACTCGCGGCCGATGCCCGACTGCTTGAAGCCTCCGAAAGGAGCAAGCGGTTCGTGGGGTGCCCCGTTGATGACGACGCGTCCGCTGTCGAGCCTATCCGCAAGCGCCTGCATGCGTGCCACGTCGCTGCCATGCAGGTAGGCTTGAAGTCCATAAGGAGTGTCGTTAGCGATCGAAACGGCTTCGTCATCATCGCGGTACGAAATCACAGACAGGACTGGTCCGAATATTTCCTCTCGCGCGATGCGCATCTGGTTGTTGACGTCCGTGAAAATCGTCGGCTTCGTAAACCATCCGCGAGGCAGCCCTTCAGGCCGACCCGGCCCCCCCACCAGCAGGCTGGCGCCCTCTTGCAATCCCAGTTCAATGTAGGACTGGACGCGGTCATACTGTTTCTGGCTGACCATCGGGCCGATCATCGCATCCGGATCATCTGGCTCGCCGACCTTGAATGCGTTTATCTCCTGCTTCAGCTTTGATACAACCTCGTCGAGGCGATGGCTTGGAACCAGAATGCGGGTGCCTGCAACGCAGGCCTGGCCACTGTTGACAAAACCCATCCTCAAAACGGCAGGGATGACCACCTCAAGATCGGCGTCGTCGAGAATGATGTTCGGTCCCTTGCCGCCAAGCTCAAGCGTGACACGCTTGAAGCTATCCGCAGCACTTCGCAGTATTTCCCTGCCAACCGCGGTCGAGCCCGTGAAGGTTACCTTTGAAATATCAGGATGCCGGCTGAGTTCGGCGCCGACCACGTTCCCGAGCCCGTTGACGATGTTGAAGACGCCTTCCGGCAGTCCCGCTTCATGAAGACACTCGATGAGGATCTGCGTCTGGATAGCGCTCATCTCGCTCGGCTTGATGACGATGGTCGTGCCAGCGGCGATGGCAGTTGCCAGCTTCGAGGTGATGAAGCCGATATTGCTGTTCCAGGGCGTGATGGCCGCGGCGACGCCGGAGGGTTGCATAACGACACGAGCGCGGCCGATCTTCCGCTCGAACTGATAGTCTTCTAGGACGGTTGCCATAGTGGCAAAGCTTGATGCGGCATGAGGGACAGAAAACCGTGTGAAGACTTGCGGCGCCCCATACTCAAGTGCCATGGCTTCGGTTAAGTCTGGCACCCGCGCAAGAACAGCCGCGTTCAACTGCTTAAGCATGTCTATGCGCTCAGCTTTCGCCGTGCGCGAAAAGGCGGGAAATGCACGCGTTGCCGCGGCCACAGCTTTATGAGCGTCTTCGGCGTCACCGAGGCGAACCGTGCCGATTTTTTCCTCTGTCGAGGGATTATGGAGATCGATGGTCTCCGTTCCATTTGGCGTGACGAACCGTCCGTCGATGTAAATTGTGTCGATGATGCGCATCTTAAACTCCTATTCGCAGTAGAGCGATATTTGGCATCTGCAAGCTGTCCTGATAAGATGGTCAAAAACGCTCAGGCTGACAGGAGATTACGGACAATGCTGCGCGGCTCGCTCGCTGAACTGGAGGCTGTACTTGCCGTTTCCTCTCTGGGTGGTTTCCGGGCAGCGGCGCGCGAACTTGGAATCTCGTCTTCGTCGCTCAGCCAGCAGATCGCGACGTTAGAGAGCCGTATGGGTGTCAGGCTATTCAACCGCTCGACACGTAGCGTTGTCCTTTCAGCTGCGGGAGAGCAGTTCGTGGCAAATGTGGGTCCGGCGTTTGAGGCGATCCGAAGCGCCGTCGAGCACATCGATGAACATCGGGTGGAAGCAACCGGCACTTTGCGGATCAACACTTCGGTGGGCGCGACGAGGATGATCCTGACGCCGCTGATCCTCGAGTACATGCGCCTGAACCCGCAGATGGCGGTGGAGATCGTCACGGAGGGCGCCCTGATCGACGTCAATGCCAAAGGCTTCGACGCTGGGATCAGGATCCGAGAGGCCGTTCCTCCCGACATGGTGGTCGTCCCGATCGGTGATAGTATCCGGCCCGCTATCGTTGGGTCGTCTGATTACTTCCGCCGTCATGAAAAGCCTAAGGTCCCGGCGGATCTCCAAAATCACCTGTGCATCCGTGCCCGAATGGCAAGCGGAACCATCTATCGCTGGGAGTTCGAGCGGCGAGGGGAAAGTTTTGCGCTTGACGTTCCCGGTAAGCTCGTGCTCGACGACAGCGACCTTATGCTCCGGGCCGCACGTGAAGGGGCAGGGCTCGCCTATCTGAGTGAGTGGCAGGTCGAAGATGACCTTTCTGCCGGCAAGCTGGAGCAGGTGCTTGGTGACTGGACCCCGCCTTATCCGGGCTTATGCCTTTACTATCCCGGCCGACGAAATATCCCGGCGAAGCTCCGCCGGCTCGTGGACTTGATCCACGAGATTCGGCGGAACGAGGATATTGAAAGATCGTCGTGAATTCGATGTTTCGTTGCACTCTCATGGAATACGAGCCAAATCCCGGAATTGTCGAAAAGAGAGAGGCGCCGGCGGCCACCTCTCCCATGCCGACAAGATTTATTTCTGGATGAATGCCAGCATGTCCGCGTTCAGGACATCAGAGTTGGTAGCAAGCATACCGTGCGGATAGCCCGGATAGACCTTCAAAGTCCCGTTCTTAAGCAACTTCACGGCAAGTTCTGCGGACGCCTTGACGGGAACAATCTGGTCGTCATCGCCGTGCAGGACGAGCGTCGGCACTGAAATCTTCTTCAGATCCTCAGTCTGGTCGGTTTCCGAGAACACTTTTATCCCCTCATAATGGGCCTTGGCGCTCCCAATCATGCCCTGCCGCCACCAGTTCTGGATCAGGCCCTGCGAGATTTTGGCGCCTGGTCGGTTGAAGCCGAAGAAGGGCCCCGACGGAAGATCGAGATAAAACTGGGCCCGATTGTCGGCCAATGCCTTTCGTAGGCCATCAAAGGCTTCAATAGGTGTTCCATCGGGGTTAGATGGTGTTTTCAACATCAGCGGTGGAATTGCACTAACGAGAATAGCCTTCGCCACGCGGCCTTGCGGTTCACCGAAGTCGGCGACATAGCGAGCTGTCTCGCCGCCGCCCGTCGAGTGCCCGATGTGAACAGCATTCTTGATGTCTAGATGCTCGTAGACTGCCGAGGCGTCGGCGGCATAGTGGTCCATGTCATGACCATCGCTCACCTGCTGTGAACGACCGTGCCCACGTCTGTCATGAGCGATCACCCGGTAGCCCTTAGAGAGGAAGAACAGCATCTGGTTGTCCCAGTCGTCGGACGACAGCGGCCAGCCATGATGGAACACGATCGGTTGGGCGTCTTTCGGACCCCAATCTTTGTAAAAGATGTTTACCCCGTCTTTGGTGGTGATGAATGCTTCTGTCATTGCCGTTTCTCCTTCTCGGGTGACTGGTACGTTGCCTGTTGCAGCGAAGGCTGGGATTCCAGAGGCCAGTAGCAGTGCTGAGCCTCCGAGCAAGACGTCTCGCCGCGAGACGTCAAATCCGTGATCTTTACTCATGTTCGTCCTCATGCTGATGGCGTGGCGTTCACTTGCTTCGAAGATGAGAAAGTGATCGAAGCGTGCTCGGTTTTAGACGCCCTTGTAGACGAGGCGGGTGAAGAAGGCGGGGCTGATGATCGCCTTGCCCCATTGCTCGTCAAAAGCCTCGGTCGGGTTGGCTGCGACCGCCTCCTCGACAGAGCGGCCGGCTGATTTCAGCCTTGCGACATTGTCCCGGATGGTGGCCAGCATCTCGTGATAATGCTTCAGCTCGTCCAGCGACCCAAGCGGCTTGCCGTGGCCTGGAATGATGACGGTATCCGCATCCACTGCAGCGATGACCTTTGCTGAAGCTGCGATCGTTCCGTCTATGCTCCCGCCAGTCGAATAATCGATGAACGGGTAAAGGCCGTTCCAGAAGATATCCCCGACGTGAATGACATTTGCTTCCTCAAAATAAACGGAGATGTCGCTGTCTGTGTGGGCAGGCTGATAGGCTGTGATGGCAATCTTCGTGCCTTCGAGCTCCAGGACCTTGCCACTCGTGATCAGGGTCGCTGGGATTGCGCCGGAGGGAGAAGGCGGAAAATCGAAGTTCCAATCATCGACCCGCTGGGCCTCAAGCAGGTGACGGCGGGTGTTCTCATGGGCAATGATTGCCGCGCCTACCGAGTGCAGCCACTCGTTTCCATCTGTATGATCGAAGTGCCAATGCGTGTTGATAAGATGCGTAACGGGCTGGTCGCCCAGCTTGGAAAGGGCCTGTTCGATCCGAGCACGCGTTGCGGTGATACCGGCGTCTACGAGAACATTACCCTGTTGGCCGGTCAAGACGGCAATATTGCCGCCGGAGCCTTCCAGCACAGCAATATTTCCACGGGTCGGATACGTGGTGATGTCGGCATGGGCTGCCGCTTCCCTGAGCGAGTCCACGATCGTCCCAGATTTCGCCAGCGAATTGGATGTCAGAAAAGGCGCAACGGCGAAGGTCGCGAGCGCGCCCGTGAGAAGAGATCGGCGATTAACAGGTTGTGAATTGGCTACGAAGTTCACGGCGAGGTCCTCCTTGGTTCAGACGATGTCCAAACCATACCTCCCGGAGCGCATTCGATAATTGGCAAAGCGCGTAAGTCTTTATTCCGCTTTGCGTAACAATTTCCTGCTCGGCCACACGTCGGTAATCAGTGCTTTGGTGGCAGGAGGAGACTGGCCGCAATCAACGAAGCCCTTCTCAAGAGCCTCTACGCCATTGGCCAGGGGTCACACCCGTCGACTTTGTGAAGACGCGGGTGAAATGGCTTTGATCGGAAAATCCGCAGGAGTAAGCTATCTCGGCGAGAGAAAGCGCCGTTTCTTTCAGAAGACGCTTGGCTGCTTTTACCCTGTACGCTCGTAGCCACCTAAAGGGCGGGTTTCCAGTTGTCGTTTTAAACGCGTTGCCAAAGACAGAGACAGGCATGTCCAGACGTGCTGCTATATCAGCTAGAGAAGGCTCGACAGTCAGATCTGCTGTTAGCAAATCCTTTGCGAGACGCTCCTGTCTCATACTCAGGCGACGGAACTTCACGCCAGGCCGTGGCGCAGAGGAGTAGCGCTCTACAAGGTGACTGTGGAGCGCTAGAATCAGATGGTCAAACAACAGACTTTCGACGCCATCATTATTCGCAAGAGCTGACAGGAGAGCCTGGCCAAGAAGTTCCACGAATGGGTCGGCGTGTGAGTTTTTTTCAAGAAGAGATGGAAATTCCGGGACGCGGTCATCGTTAGATAGCTCACGAAGGGCCATCTCGGGTAAATGAATCTGTATGGAGGAAAATGGGTTGGTGAATAGGCCTTGCGTCTCCTCTTCGAGGTGGACCAGGTTCATCGAGCCTGCAGGATAGTCATCTGAATTGACGAAATGACCCCATTTCCATTGTTCGTGGCCAGTCATAGGAGTGAGCCACAACGAAAGAAGGAGTGCTTTTTCTGTGGGCAGCGGGGTCGTTAGTTCGCGCAGTGCGTGAACCACCTCGAGATGCGTGAGGGTGATGGCGGACGATTTTATCGTGACAGTATGGCGTGTCGGTGCAGCAGCTAAGCCAAAGACGTTTCCGATAACCAGCCCGATCGGCGATCTGGAAGAAGCAATGAGCTCGCGTATCTCCTCGGGGCTATCTTGCTGATCCATATTTTTCTCGATTTAGCCGCCAATAGGAAATTTGCACCTTACCTTAGCCAGAAGAGAGATTTGGTCTTGAAGATAAACAACCGATTTTGGAGAATGTTGTCCACCCCCCGATGGCAGACGTCCGACCAGACCAATGTGTCCACGAGATTTAAGAACTGATTTTTTTGGTGTTATGTGGTCGGGTGTTAAGGTTTGATCAGGGGACCGGGGGAGATAATCGGAGGATGTAGCGCCACAGGTTGGTTTCGCTTTCGTCCCATCCCCTTGTTCTCCTGCAAGTCAATTTGGAGGTTCTTCACATGATGATCGTTGAACGCCAGAGTGGGAACAGGGTTGGGGTGTTCTAATCAATGAAGAGAAATTCGCTTAAAGCTAATGGCATGGATGTCGTGCACGTGGCGGGCAACCAGGACGCCAGTGACAACGAAACGAAACCGGTTACGAACTTCGATGGGTTTAGCGTTGTTGTTCAAAGGATTGATTACGTAAGGCACAGTGTTTGGCGCTCAGGACGGCTGGTCTTCCATGGTGGGCACGCATCCGGAAGCATGGCGATAATGGACGTCGAAGAAAATTGGTCGTGTAGACCGGAGTCTGCCTTTGACAATGTGAGGTTCAACATCTCGAGCGCTGGATTGAGGGATTTTGCGCTCGAACAAGGTCGGGTTCCATTTGCACTGTTGCGAATAGAAGATGGGCCTGTCGATCCTATTCTCAAAGGCTTAGCGGAAACCTTCGTTCCGCTGGTGTCCAATAATTCACCACACAGGAAGCTCCTGATAGACCATCTTGCCGAAGCAGTGAAAGCCCATGTGGCGTGTCGATACGGAGGCATTCCTCTGACTGAACGAAAAGGTGGATTGTCTGCCAAACACGTGGATCTTGCGACGCAGTATTTCGTCAGCTGCGTAGACAAGGAGGTCGTCATAGACGAGATCGCATCCCTTTGCGGCCTTTCTGTCGGGTATTTTATTCGAGCTTTCAAGCGCTCTACGGGATTAACACCTTACCAATGGCTCCTTGATTATCGCGTCCGCAAAGCTCAGGACATGTTGCGTCAAGGAATACCGCTCGCTCAGATAGCCTTAGAATGCAGCTTCGCGGACCAAGGCCATTTTTCGCGTGTCTTCAAGGCGAAGTTTGGTGTGTCTCCAGCAGCTTGGAGAGACCGCATCCGTTGAGCATCGAGTGACTTCGAATGCGCTGCGGCTCGCGATCTCGTACATTTTGCAAGGTGAATGTTCCGAAAGCAGGTCCAAGGCGTCCAGCAAGTGGCGTTGCTACGCTATTGTTGTGAGCGCCCGACCTGGTTCTCTCAGCGGCGCCACCGTTTCACAATTTGAAATAAATCCTTCCACATTCTGCCGATTATCGCCGCGTCACGAACCGTTATTTTCTTCATCAGGTCAGCACATCGCTGCCAGTCAACCTGGGGAGAACTTAAATGAAGCGCATATTGGCAGTCATGATGTTGGCAAGCGTGAGCTTTGCCTCGCTTTCTCAAGCCGCGTCATCTCAACCGGCAAAGGCCGTCACAGCTACGCAACACGCTCCTGTCGTGGTGCACTACCGGACGGTGGAAGTGGACGGAGTAAATGTTTTCTACCGGGAGGCAGGTCCGAAAGACGGGCCGGTTGTGCTTCTCCTTCACGGCTTCCCCACGTCTTCGCACATGTTTCGAAATCTAATCCCGCAACTTGCGGACCGCTATCGTGTAATCGCTCCCGATTACCCGGGCTTCGGCCAAAGCGACGCTCCAGATCATACAAAGTTCGCTTACACGTTCGGACATTACGCGGACCTCATTGACGGGCTTCTTGGTAAAATCGACGCCAAGCAATATGCGATGTATGTCATGGACTACGGAGCACCCGTCGGATATCGGCTCGCTCTAAAGCATCCGGAACGGGTGACCGGCCTTATCGTACAAAATGGGAATGCATACGAGGAAGGTCTGCGCGAGTTCTGGGACCCAATTAAAAAGTATTGGGCAGATGGTTCAAACGAAAGCCGAGAGGCACTTTCTGGATTGGTCACACTCGAAACCACCAAATTCCAGTATACCGATGGCGTAAAAGATTTGACTCGGATCAGCCCTGATAACTGGGTCCACGACCAGGCTCTCCTTGACCGCCCCGGAAATAAAGACATCCAGCTTGATTTGTTTCATGACTACGGAACGAACGTGCCGCTCTATCCGAAGTTCCAGCAGTTTTTCCGCGATCGCAAGCCGCCGACCCTGATCGTTTGGGGTAAAAACGATAAGATCTTTCCGGAGGAGGGCGCACATCCATATCTTCGTGATCTGCCTGATGCTGAAATCCACATTCTCGATACGGGCCACTTTGCGCTTGAGGACAAGCTGGATGAGATGGCGCCGCTCATCCATAACTTTCTGGACCGAAAGTTGTCCGCAAAAAAGTAAAGTAAGCACAGCGGTGCGGTCTATGGCCGCGCCGCTGAGTTGCACGTCCCTCCTTGGAGCTTCGGTCCCCACCAAGCCAGCCGGGGAATTTGATGCTCACCCCATCCTCATGCAATTCTGGAACTACGATATGGTTGAGAGCAAAAGACGCCGTTCCGCTTCTGACTGGCTGGCGAGGGTGCCAGCGTCATTCTTTGGTATCGTGCTAGGCCTGGTCGGGTTCGGGAGTTCATGGCGGACGGCGTCGGAAGCATGGATGTTGCCCTCCTTGTCGGGCGAACTCCTCAGTCTGTCTGGCGTGGCGGTGTGGTTGATCATCACCGTGCTCTATGGGCTCAAATGGGTTCTAGCACCCGCGGCGGCGCTCGCCGAGGCGGAGCATGCAGTTCAATGTTGCTACGTGGGATTGGCGGGAGTTGCAACGATGCTCGCTGGTCTGGCCCTCCTTCCGTATTCTCTGCTCTTGACGGAGGTGCTGTTCGTTACTGGCTTCGTGTTCACCTTTCTCTTCGCGCTATGGCGAACCGGTCGACTCTGGCAAGGTGCCAGAGACCCCTCCGCATCTACGGCTGTTTTGTATTTGCCAACGGTCGCAGGCTCATTTGTCACTGCGATCGTTTTGGGCACGCTGGGTTCACGTGAAGCAGGGCAACTGGCGTTTGGGGCAGGTTTCTTTTCTTGGCTCGCCATCGAATCGGTCCTTCTGCATCGTTTCTATACCCTGCCCGAAATGACCGCAGCATTGCGACCAACCCTCGGCATCCAACTTGCACCGCCTGCAGTGGGGAGCGTCGCCTATTTGAGCGTCATTGACAGCGAACCAGATGTGTTCGTGCACGCGCTTCTGGGTTACGCCATATTGCAACTTGCGATCATATTGCGCCTCCTGCCTTGGATTCTCAGGCAACCATTCTCGGCGTCATATTGGGCTTTTACGTTTGGTCTGACATCGATTTCGACGGCCGGGATCAGGATCGCGAGCGCAGGCAAGGACGTAATCTTCGAGGGCCTGTCGGTCGTGTTGTTCGTTATAACAAATGCAGGTCTTATCGCCATTTGCGTTGGATCGATCCTGCTGCTGGCGCAGGGACGCTTCTTACCGGCCACTCCTATCGCATCCGTCACCTCGAATGATCGAGTGTAAAGGTAAACGCATCGCCAGCAAGCGTGATCTCGACTTGAGCGAGCTCTATGCCCGCGCAGACGAGGCCGTAGTGTCGAAGAACTTCACCGGTTTCCGGTAAACACCAACCCAGGCGATGCCAAGTCGAAGTTCCCGGTTAGCTTCTTACGAAGCAGCTTCAAAGCCTTTTCTATATTCTTCACTATATCGAGGCGCCTGTTAGCTTGAGCGAGGCTCAATGCCCGCAGGCAATGCCAGAAGGCCGGCCCGGCCGAAAGATCATCATGCCAACCGAGATACATAACGCCGGCGTAGACCGACGGGGTGCCTGAAGCATCTCGGAAACACTGTCCGATAGTCGTTACTTCTACGTGATCTCCGTCATGAGTCAGGACTTTGTACTTATGGGAGTAACGATCCCCAGACAGGATCGCGTCGTCAATCGCGTCTTTGAGACCGGACTTTTCCGCCGGAACAATTTTGTGAAGATACTCGATGATCGGCTGTCCCCTCTTTGCCTTTTCAGGATCCATGCCAAAGAGAACTGCCATGATCTCATCAGCATAGACAGCGTCTGCTTTCAGATCCCAAGTAAAGAGGCCGGTGTAGCGTGCGTCAGTTTCTGTGTCATTGAGTGCGAGTGACAATGGTTGCCCCTTGGTTAGTAGTTGCTTATCAACCTGCGACGTAGAACGGTCAGAATCACTCGTCGGTTGCATTGGATTCGAACAGACACTGTCTAATTCTCGCCGCACAACAAGGAAACGAACTAGCCCCGGACTGCGATTGTGTCGTCGGCTGAATTCAACATATACTCCACCTGCCAGACTGTTAATTCCTCATATCGGAACAGTTGATGCCGTTAATGGACGGTCGCCGGTTGCATTCTACAGAGGTCTGCCTCATGAAGAGCGTAAGACGCGAGAGTGAGAACTATCGACGGAATCCTTCAGCCCTGGAAATATATCAAGCGCTGATTCTCGTCTTCCAGCTACGGTAACGCGCAAAACGCGTCGATCCTTAGGGACCGGCGCGTTCAAGGCAGGTGCGGAGCTATTTCGGCTTCAGAAACCAAAGTCGCTCAAGCCGGGGTGATCATCAGGTCTACGGCCCAGCGGCCAACGAAACTTCCGATCAGCTTCACTGATGGGATGCTCGTTGATGCTCGCATGCCTTTCCCGCATGAGCCCATCTTCAGCAAACTCCCAATTTTCGTTTCCATAGGCGCGGAACCATTGGCCACTGCCGTCGTGGTATTCGTAGGCGTAGCGGACGGCAATCCGATTGTCAGTAAACGCCCAAAGCTCTTTTATAAGTCGGTATTCGAGTTCCTTATTCCACTTACGTGTCAAGAACGCTTCGGCTTCAGCCCGATTCTTGGCGAATTCGGCGCGATTTCGCCAGCGCGTATCCAAGGTATAGGCTAAGGCGACCTTGGCAGCATCGCGACTATTCCAGCCATCCTCTGCGAGGCGTACTTTCTCAATAGCAGTCTCTCTGGTGAACGGTGGAAGCGGTGGTCGTGACATTGGATAGCTCCTCAAATGGGTACTAAGCAGCAGCGTTAACGATTTTAAGCCGCAGCCTTGTCGATGCGCGGGAAGTCGATCTCAGTCTCTAGCGCCTCGTTGACGTAATTTGTGAAGGTGTTGAGAGCGACGTGAGCGATGATCTCTACGATCTCGGCGTCAGCGTAGCCGGCCGATCGGACCTTGGCGATTTCCTCTGGGCCGATGGCGCCTCTGGTGGTCGTTAGAACACGCGCGAATTCTACAGCAGCAGCGGCCTTCGGATCATTCGATGTGCCCCGGCGGTTCGCAAAAATCTCGTCGGCGTCGAGCTTGGCGAACTTGGTGCCAGTAAACGTATGAGCGGATAGGCAGTAGTCGCAGCCGTTTGCTTCCGCCATCGCGAGCGCAATACGTTCGCGGGTGGCTGGAGCGAGTTTTCCTTTTGCCAGTGCACCTTGTAGAGACGTTAGTCCGTTGAGCGCGGCAGGACTATTCGAGACCAGCCGAAAAATGTTCGGCACCGATCCAATCTGCTTCTTAAGGGTCTCGAGGATCGGCCGGGATTCTTCTGGTGCATCGTCGATTGTAGCCGGTGTGGGGATGCGGGACATTCTTGTTCTCCTTTTCAAATGCGAAAGACCTTCCTTTCGTCGCATTGAAAATGAGCTTGCAGAGGCTCCACTTGAAGACCGAAAACGAGAAACGCAGCATTCCACAAATCGAGGCCATTCGGCGGCTCCTGCTGCTGTGGGCATACGGCGAGCCCTCCACGCCATCTTGGTCAGTGGCCGACATGCCGCCGGCCGAGACTAGATTTCTGGGTCAATCATCAATCAGATTTCGGCATCCGGTTGCTTTGATGGGTGTGCGAGCGCAAAGGCGTCATGGGTCTCACAAAGTTCACGGATCGCCTTGAGCTGGCGAAACGCCGTCGTTTCTACGCCAAATCTATCAGCGGAGAATAACTGCGGGATCAGGCACAAATCGGCGAGGCCCGGGGCCTCGCCCGAAACATAAGGGCCACCAAATGGACGATTCTGCAGGAGCAACTCACATGCTGCCAGCCCCTCTGATATCCACCGTCGGCACCACTCGTCAGCGGCTTTCTGGTCGTGGCCGAGATCTGTTTTTAAATAATCTAAAACTCGGAGGTTCTGGAGAGGATGAATGTCGCATGCGATTGCTTGTGCGAATGCGCGCACCCAAGCACGTTGGTTTGTATCAGCCGGCAATAGGGGAGGGGCAGGGTGGGTTTCGTCCAGCCATTCAATGATCGCCAAAGATTGCGTCAGTATGAAAGAGCCGTCTTCAAGCGTTGGCACAAGGGCCTGAGGATTGACGGCACGATACTCGGATCTCTTTTGCTGGCCACCGTCGCGCCTGAGATGAACCGAAACGAAGTCTGGATTGATCCCTTTCAGATTGAACGCGATGCGGCAACGGTAGGCAGACGAACTGCGGAAATAACCGAAAAACTTCATCACGATTCTTGCCCGATGTGCAATTCGATACCAGGCAAGCCGTCAATGCCGCCGCGGATTTCATTCCCCGGTACAACAGCCCCGACCCCTGCAGGCGTGCCGGTGAAAATGAGGTCGCCAGGCTGAAGGTGGTAAAATCCCGACAGATGGCTGATAAGCTCTGGAACGCGCCAGACCAGGTCGGACAGTTGAGCATCCTGAAATGTTTTTCCGTCCACTTCGAGCCAGATTCGTTGATCAGCGATGGCGCCAAATTCCTCCTGCCGCACAACTGTCGATATCACAGCCGATTGCTCGAAGTCTTTGCCGAGATCCCAAGGACGACCTTTAGCTCGCGCGTCGAGCTGAAGGTCTCGTCTGGTCATGTCTAGCCCGGTTGCATAGCCATATACATGGCCAAGCGCGTCCTCCACTGACACCTTATAGGCGGGGCTTCCAATGGCGACAACGAATTCCATTTCGTAGTGATAGTTCGAGGTTCCAGGCGGGTAGGCTATTTGCGCTCCGCTCTCGACGACGGAATGCGGCGATTTTAGGAAATAAAACGGCGTCTCGCGATCGACTTCCACGCCCATCTCCTTGGCGTGCTCGACATAATTTCGGCCGACGCAGAAAATTCTGTTCACGGGAAATCGCGTTTGCAGCCCTGCGACCGCGACCGTCGGGGCAGGAGGAACGTCGAAAAGAACGACAGAAGTCATGATGCGGTCTCCTTATGATGAGTAATTTTTATCGTTTGTCGAAACGGATGCGGCGAGGATTGGAGGCCAGCGTGGGACTTCGCAGGTGGCGTCAGTGCGAGATATGCCATTTAGCCTCCCTGCCCCTCGTCCGCTCAGCCAGCGCGCGGCGTCCGCCGTGTGGGCGAAAATTGGTTCTTGTCCGTCCAAACGTATGATCCAGCAGTCGTTGCTTTTCCGCTCAAGAGAGTACTTCGAAAGAGCGGCTGTCTTACCGACCTCC